>CAVSUT010000015.1:0-561081 GCA_963731235.1 uncultured Actinomycetota bacterium
GTACCGTCGGACCACCGTGGCCGTCGCCACGGCCGTCGACGACGCCGAGTTCGAGGACCCGGGGTGGGTGGAGCGCTGGGACGTGGTCTTCGCCGACCTCTACCTCGATGCCCTCGACCATGACATCGCGGGCCGTCCCGACGTGCCGCGCCCGTGGCGTCTCGCGTTCGATGCACCGGCTAGGATCCCAGCCCTGCGCCATGTGCTGCTGGGCATCAACGCTCACATCAACTACGACCTGCCTCAGGCACTGCTGGCCGTGATCAGCGATGCGGAGTTCGCCGACCCCCAGCTCGTGGCGCGGCGGCGGCGCGACCACGAGCGCATCGACGCCGTGCTGTCTGCGCGCGTCGCGGCCGAGGACTCCGAGCTCGGCGAGGTGTCACCACCGACTCTGGTCGACCGTTTGCTCCAGCCGTTGAACCGGTCGGCCTCCAAGAGGTTCCTGCGCGAAGCGCGACAGAAGGTCTGGCACAACACCATCGAGCTCCAGCGTGCCCGGGCTGCCGGCCAGGAGACGTACGCCGCTCGGCTGGCGGAGCTCGAAGTGCTGAGCGCTGCTCGGATCGCCGACCTGGTGGCGCCGGGCCCGGTGCTGCTGCGCCTGGCGGTCGCCGGGTTCGGCGTGACGCTGCCCCCGCCGCCCGGGGATCACCACGGCTAGCTGTGGACCAGGACTCGACCAGCGGTCCGCCGGCGGTCGGCTAGAACGAGAGCATTCCACTCACGAGGGCCTGCCAGGTCATCGGACCCACGATGCCGTCCACGGCCATGGACGGGACGTCGGCGTGGATCGCCTGCTGAAAACCGCGCACCGTCGCTTCGGTCTTCGGGCCGAAGTCGCCGTCGACCGCGAGCCCCTTGCTGGGGTCGCCGGACAGGTTGCGGAACTGGAACTCCTCCTGCACGCCGCGCACGGCATCGCCGGTGGAACCTCGCCGTACGGTGACGATGAGCGCTCCCCAGGTCTGCGGCCCGACGACGCCGTCGACAGTGAGGTTCTTGGCCTGCTGGAAGGCGCGGACCGCCTGCTCCGTGAGCGGCCCGAAGGCGCCGTCGACGGTCACGGTGTGGCCCCGCTCGCGTAAGAGGTCCTGGAGCGTGCGGACCGGATGGCCCCCATCTCCCTTGCGCACCAGCGGCCACGGGCTGAGCGAACCTGCCATGACGTCCTCCCCCAACTCGATAGGTGCCACCCCTGGCATCCCTCCCATCCACCATCCTCCGGGGGTTGGGAAGGGTCAATGAGTGGGGGCTTCCAGTCTGTGGGACTACCGGGCGATCTGCGTCTGACCGGGCACGCCATAGCCGTCCACCGCTTCGAAGTCGGTGTGCTTCCACTTCCACGCGGCGATCCGCGGACCGACCCAGAACAGGTAGATACCTAGCGTGATGACCGACAGTAAGAGCCACTTGATCCAGTTGCCGAGGAGGCCGACAGCCGATCCCGTGAAGACCAATCGCTGCCCATCGATGTACGAGTGCTTCGCACGCCACCGCTCCACCAGCACGAGCGCGAAGGGGTAGCAGATCCCCACCGTGAGAACCGTGATGAGGAAGCCCAAAAGGGCCGTTCCCAAGTAGGTTCCGGCTCCACCGTCGAAGGTGAACCGTCCAGAATTGCGTGACATGAACTTCCCGTTCTCTCGAGCTCGCAAACCGCTCAAGGCTAGTCTTCGCTGCCGACCGTCTGGGCTCTTTGGCATGAGATGCAACAAAGTCGCCTGTTTGGTGGACCCGCAGAGGCATCAGCTTGTGCTTCCGGGGGTAAGTGCGGCGGGGCTTGATTCGTCTTGCGGCCCACCTCCCATCGTTGGGGCGTTGGTCTCGTATGACGTAATCACCCCGAATCGCGAATTAGGTCGCATAGACCTGGCAAGCTGGCGAGCGTGACGGGCAACGATGACGGAATGCTGGAAGGACTCTATGAGAGCCTCATCACGCAGGAGTTGGAGACCCGACTCCTTGGCTCCGGACACGTCATAGACCGCAGCGGGATCGACGATGCCGACCTTCCCGAGATTCTCGCGCGTCACGTGCGCACGGCGACCCTCCGCGCTCTGCGAGACGAGCGCACCGGCGACGCACGCCTCGCGTTGGCCAACAGAGTTATTGCGGGTCTCGGCGCGGACGACCTCGCGCTGCCCACCGCCGCGCCTAGCCACCTCATGTCAGTCACGACTCCGTCCACTCCTGGGCGCCCCGTCCGCAACTTTCGCGACCGTCCTTCAACACCGCTGTCAGACGCCGCCCTGTTGACCAATGCGCACGGTGAGCCAGGCATGGGGCACGAGATCCACGCCGAGTTGGCCAGCGCGGACCGTGTGGACGTCATCATGGCATTCGTCAAGTGGTACGGACTACGGCTCTTCGAGTCACGCCTTCGAGAGCTGAGGGACCGCGGCGCTCCCCTTCGCGTCATCACCACGACTTACATGGGCGCTACGGAGCGCCAAGCGATCGACCGACTCGTTCGCGACTTCGGCGCTCAGGTCCGCATCCAGTACGACAACCAACGAACGCGGCTACACGCCAAGGCGTGGCTCTTCCGCCGAACAACCGGTTTCGACACGGCGTACGTGGGATCCAGCAACCTCTCCCGCGCCGCGATGCTCGATGGGGTGGAATGGAACGTCCGCTTCTCGTCTGTGGCGACACCCACACTGATTCAGAAGTTTGGCGCGACCTTCGACACCTACTGGAACGACCCGGCATTCGAGCCCTACAACCCCGACACCGACCGGGATCGTCTTGACGATGCCCTTGCAGAGGCGAGTGGACGGAAGGCTCACGACCGGGTCACGCTCACTCTGTCCGGGCTAGAGGTGCGTGCATACCCGTACCAGCAGGAAATGCTTGACCAGCTAGAAGTAGAGCGCGTCGTCCATGGCCGTCACCGGAACCTCGTCGTCGCGGCGACCGGTACCGGCAAGACCGTAGTTGCTGCGCTGGATTACCGCCGGTTGGCTGAGGCGGCACCTACTCTGCCTCGGCTTCTCTTCGTCGCTCACCGCCGCGAGATCCTGCAGCAGTCATTGCGTACGTACCGCGAGGTTCTTGGCGACGCCAACTTCGGCGAACTGTACGTAGCAGGAACGCGTCCGGAGCGCTGGGATCACGTGTTTGCCTCGGTACAGTCGCTATCCTCATACGGCGTCAACGACGTACCGCCCGGCTCGTACCAAGTGTTGGTGGTCGACGAGTTCCACCATGCCGAGGCACAGACGTACAAGCGCATCTTGAACCACTTCACCCCGCGCGAGCTCCTCGGTCTCACTGCGACCCCGGAACGTGGCGACGGTGTAGACGTACGCAGCTTCTTCGACGGAAGGACTGCAGCCGAACTGAGACTTTGGGACGCGCTGAAGGCTGACCTGCTGACACCCTTCCACTACTTCGCGGTCGCCGACGGCATGGACATGACGACGGTGGACTGGAGAGCTGGCGCCTACGACGCGGCCGAGCTGTCGACTCTCTTCACCGGCAACGACGCCCGCGCGAGAATCATCCTCAAGGCGGTTCAGGACAAGATCGCAGATCTATCGAGCATGAAGGCGCTTGGCTTCTGTATCTCTCGGGCCCATGCCCAGTACATGACCAAAGTCTTCAACGACGCTGGAATCAAGGCGGCCACGGTTCTCGGAGACACCAGCATGGACGACCGCGACGGAGCCATCGCCAATCTGCGCAACGGGTTGATCCAAGCCGTATTCACCGTTGACGTATTCAACGAAGGCGTCGACGTGCCGGCTATCAATACGGTCCTCTTCCTCCGGCCGACCGAGAGCGCCACAGTCTTCCTCCAGCAACTTGGCCGCGGGCTGCGGCGTGCAAAGGACAAGGCCGTACTAACGGCTCTCGACTTCGTTGGGCACCACCGGAAGGAGTTTCGATTCGACAGGCGTTTCCGAGCGATGACGGGCAGCACGCGGACCCAACTCGAGCGCGACATCCAACGGGGCTTTCCCTTCTTGCCAGCCGGCACACAGATCGTGCTCGATCGGCAGAGCCAGGAACTGGTTCTCGAAAACATCCGCAGCCAAGTGATCAAGCGGTGGGCGAACATCACGCGGGAGTTGCAGTCGCATCCCACTGAGGAACTGCCCAAGTTCCTCGCCGAGTCGGGCGTCGAATTGTGGGACGTGGTTCGCGCCGACAGGTCCTGGGCGCGGCTCCGTCGCGAAGCCGGTCTGCCCGTTTCTACCCCCGGTCCACTCGAGGCAACCCTTCTCAAGCGAGTGCGGGCGCTGGTTCACGTGGACGACCCCGACCGCGCTGCGGCCTACCTGCGGTTGCTCAGCGACGCAGCCCCCAACTACGACGAGGCAGATCCTGCCCTCCAGGCGTTCGGACGCATGCTGTTCTTCTCGCTGTGGCCCGATGGTGGGGGCTTCGACTCGTATGCCGCGGGGCTGGCATCGCTGCGCGACGAACCCGCTGCGCGTGAAGATTTGCGAGCCGTCATTGCCCTTGGGCTTGCTCGTGCCGAGCGAGTGAGCGCACGTCTTGGTGGCGAACTTGGACTACGCCCCCTCCGGATCCACGCGCGGTACACGCGCGAGGAAGTCGTTGCTGCCCTTGACTACGTCGCCGTTGACGGCCGCAAGCCCAACAGCTTTCGCGAGGGCGTGATGTTCGCGCAGGAAGCAAAAGCTGACGCGTTCCTCGTGACGCTGCACAAGTCCGAGGCGGACTACTCCCCCACGACCATGTACCAGGACTATGCGATCAGCCCCGACCTGTTCCACTGGGAGTCTCAGTCGGGGACCACGGTCGCTTCGAGGACCGGTCAGCGATACCTGAATCACCGTTCGCTGGGCCACCACATCCTGCTGTTCACCCGGCCAACAAAGGTCACGGAGTTCGGATCCGGTGCGCCGTACCTGTTCCTAGGGGAGGCTGACTACGTGGAGCACCGAGGCGAGCGTCCGATTGCCATGACCTGGCGCCTGCGCACTCCAATGCCAGCCGCCGATTTCACCATCGCCAGCGTCGTTGCTTGATCGCTTGATGATTCCGATGGTGCAGGCGCTGAATGTCATCTACAGGACGAAAGCCGGCCCCGGAGTACCCGGAGCCGGCTTCCCTGCGTATTGCGGCGGAGATCAGCTGCAGCCGCTGGTGCTTCCGCAACCCTCACACACGTAGCAGGAGCCAGCCGGGCGCATCTTCGTCCCACAGGTCATGCACATCGGCGCGTCAGCCGAGATGCCCTGGAACTTCTCCAGCAGCTCTGCGGACGAGTGGACCTCACCCGAGACCTCACGAGCCGACGCCGCACCAGCACCGGACTTCACCTCGGACGCGGCTGACGGAGCAGCCTCGGCCTTGGCGGAAGCCGACGTCGAGACGGCAGCGGCCGGCTTGGAGACCGGGGCGGACTGGCTGAAGTTCTCCAGCTCGTCCTCGAGCTCCTCGTCGGACTCGTTGTCGGTGTCGTTGGCCTGGTAGGAGCCGGTCTCGAGCTGGCGAGCGCGCTCGGAGGCGGTGTGGATGCCCATGAACGAACGGGTGTCGAAGTCCATGTGGTCCAGCGCCAGGCGACGGAACACGTAGTCCATGATCGACTGCGCCATCCGCACGTCGGGGTCGTCGGTGAGACCAGCAGGCTCGAACCGCAGGTTGGTGAACTTCTCCACGAAGGTCTCCAGCGGCACGCCGTACTGCAGGCCGATCGACACCGCGATCGAGAAGGCGTCCATCACGCCGGCCAGGGTCGAGCCCTGCTTGCCGAACTTGAGGAAGATCTCGCCCAGGTCGCCGGACTCGTAGGTGCCGGCGGTGAGGTAGCCCTCGGCGCCACCCACGGCGAACGACGTGGTCTGGGAGGTACGACGCTTCGGCAGGCGCTTGCGCACCGGGCGGTACTCGACGACCCGCTCGACCTTGGCCTCGGCCGCGGCGGTCAGCTTGTCAGCGGCAGCGTCCTTGGCGGTGGAACCACCATCGGACAGCGGCTGGCCGACCTTGCAGTTGTCGCGGTAGACCGCGATCGCCTTGAGGCCGAGCTTCCAGCCCTGCATGTGGACGTCCTCGATCTCCTCGACCGTGGCGTCCTCGGGCAGGTTGACCGTCTTGGAGATCGCACCGGACAGGAACGGCTGGACCGCGGCCATCATGCGCACGTGGCCCATGGCCGAGATCGAGCGCGCACCCATGGCGGTGTCGAAGATCTCGTAGTGCTCGGTCTTGAGGCCGGGTGCGTCGATGACGTGACCCTTGTCGGCGATGTACTCGACGATCGCCTCGATGGTCTCGCCGGTGTAGCCGAGCTTCTTCAGCGCGCGCGGGATGGTGAGGTTGACGATCTGCATCGACCCGCCACCGACGAGCTTCTTGAACTTCACCAGGGAGAAGTCGGGCTCGATACCGGTGGTGTCGCAGTCCATCATGAAGCCGATGGTGCCGGTCGGCGCGAGCACCGAGGCCTGCGCGTTGCGGTAGCCGTTCTTCTCGCCGAGCTTGACGACGTCGTCCCAGGCCTTGATGGCCGCACGGTGGATCGCGGTGTCCATCGTGTCGAGCGGGCGGATCGCGTCGTTGGCGCTCTGGTGCTTGCGCATGACGCGCTTGTGGGCGTCGGAGTTGCGGGCGTACCCGGCGTAGGCACCGACGACCCCGGCCATCTCGGCGGAGCGCTTGTAGGCGGCACCGGTGAGCAGCGAGGTGATCGAGGCGGCGAGCGCGCGGCCACCCTCGGAGTCGTACCCGTGGCCGGTGGCCATGAGCAGCGCGCCGAGGTTGGCGTACCCGATACCGAGCTGGCGGTAGTCACGCGTGGTGTCGCCGATGGCCTCGGTCGGGAAGTCCGCGAAGCAGATCGAGATGTCCATCGCCGTGATGACGAGCTCGGCGACCTTCTGGAAGGTGACCGCGTCGAACGTGTCGTCGTCCTTGAGGAACTTGAGCAGGTTCAGCGAGGCCAGGTTGCAGGAGGAGTTGTCCAGCGACATGTACTCCGAGCACGGGTTGGACGCGGTGATGCGGCCGGTCTCGGGGTTGGTGTGCCAGTCGTTGATGACGTCGTCGTACTGGATGCCCGGGTCGGCGCACTCCCACGCGGCCTCGGCGAGCTTGGTGAACAGCTCACGCGCGTCGACGGTGTCGATGACCTCACCGGAGGTGCGCGAGCGCAGCCCGAAGTCGGTGCCGGCCTCGACGGCCTTCATGAACTCGTCCGAGACGCGGACCGAGTTGTTGGCGTTCTGGTACTGGACCGAGGTGATGTCCTTGCCACCGAGGTCCATGTCGAACCCGGCGTCGCGCAGCGCGCGGATCTTGTCCTCCTCGCGCGCCTTGGTCTCGACGAACTCCATGATGTCGGGGTGGTCGACGTCCAGGACGACCATCTTGGCCGCACGACGCGTGGCGCCACCGGACTTGATGGTGCCTGCGGACGCGTCGGCGCCACGCATGAAGGAGACCGGGCCGGACGCGGTGCCGCCGGAGGACAGCAGCTCCTTGGAGGAGCGGATGCGGGAGAGGTTCAGGCCGGCGCCGGAGCCGCCCTGGAAGATCTTGCCCTCTTCCTTGTACCAGTTGAGGATCGAGTCCATCGAGTCGTCGACGGCCAGGATGAAGCAGGCGGAGACCTGCTGCGGGCTCTTGGTGCCCACGTTGAACCACACCGGGGAGTTGAAGCTGAACACCTGGTGCAGCAGGGCGTAGGTCAGCTCGTGCTCGAAGATCTCGGCGTCCTCGGCGCTGGAGAAGTAGCCGTGCTCCTTGCCCGCCTTGACGTAGGTCAGGACGACGCGGTCGATGAGCTGCTTGAGGCCCGTCTCACGAGCCTCGGTGCCCACGGCGCCGCGGAAGTACTTGGTGGTGACGATGGTGGAGGCGTTGACCGACCAGAAGTCGGGGAACTCGACACCGCGCTGCTCGAAGATCGTCGCGCCGGTCTTCCAGTTCTGCTGGACGACGTCGCGCTTCTCCCACGTGACCTCGTCGTACGGGTGCACACCGGGGGTGGTGTAGATCCGCTCGACGGTCACGCCGGGGGCGCCCTTGCCGTTGGATCCCTTGCGGGCACCTGTGCGTGCGCCGGCGGTTTCAGTCATGTCTGGTGGCCTCCCTAGCCCCTGGTGATGCTGTGGTGTCAATTCTCGGTGGTGGCACTGACAGTGGGGGTCAGTGCCGGTGGTTCAGTGCTGGGTTCAGTGCTGGTGCTGTGCTGGTTCGGTGCCCGTGGCGTCGCGCTCGGCGCGCAGCAGGGTGATCGCGGTCTCGAAGTCCTCGAGCGAGTCGAACGCCTGGTAGACGCTGGCGAACCGCAGGTAGGCGACCTCGTCGAGCTCGCGCAACGGTCCGAGGATCGCCAGGCCCACCTCGTGGGCCTCGACCTCGGCCTGCCCCTGTTGGCGGATGCACTCCTCGACGCGCTGGGCGAGCAGGGCCAGGTCGTCCTCGGTGACCGGACGGCCCTGGCAGGCCTTGCGGACCCCGACGAGGACCTTGCCCCGGCTGAACGGCTCGCTCGCGCCGGAGCGCTTGGTCACCGTGAGGCTGGCCGTCTCGATCGTGGTGAAGCGGCGCCCGCACTCGGGGCACTGGCGACGCCGGCGGATCGAGCTGCCGTCGTCGGTCGTGCGCGAGTCCATGACCCGGGAGTCGGTGTGCCGGCAGAACGGACAGTGCATGACGGCGCTCCTCCCTCGGGGCTACGGGTGCTGGGCGTGGGTGTGCTGCGGTGTATGGCGTGGCGCCGGTGGCGCTCCCGACCCCCGCCTCGCGCGGGGGGCTGGGGACGAAACTGTGGACGATCTGGGGACAACGTGTGGAGAACCGACCTCGCCCTGTGCACTACATGTGGACGAACTACAGCCGTGTAACCACTAGATGTAGGGATAGTCTGCCTCGCAGAGTTCCAGGACGCAAGCGGTCGCCGGAAACTCCTGCAAACTCCGTAGTGCAGTGTGCATCGGTGCAGGTCAGGGCCTCGCGCAGGTTCTGGCCGACACGCCCGAAGTGGTGCTGGTGTGACGTCTGTGACTCGGGAGACGCCCACATCTGGGGTCCGGCGACCGCCCGCGTCCCCACATCTGGTGCCGAGCGCCCCAGCCCGCCACTGCGCGCACCCTGTCCCCACCTCGGCCACCAGAGGGATGGGCGAGGTCGCCCCAGCCTGCGCGGAGTCGACTCAGGCCATCGAGAGCAGGAACGCCGCGCTGAACCCGACCACGGTGAGCAGCCCGACCAGCCGTCCGGCGTGCTCGACGGCCTCGGGCACCATCGTGTCGGCGAGCATCGTCAGGATCGCCCCGGCCGCGAACGCCTGGATCGTCGCCACCACCGAGGGGTCCGCACCGTCGAGCAGCACCCGGCCGAGCGCCGCCGCGACGGTCGCCGCCGCGGTCACCCCCAGCCACAACGCCATGATCGACTTCGCGCTGCGGCCAGCGGACCGCATACCGGCCGAGGAGGACAGCCCCTCGGGGATGTTGGACAAGAACACCGCGGCGACCACCGCGATGCCCACGCCTCCCCCGCCGATCGTGCTCACCCCGATCGCCGCGGACTCCGGTATGCCGTCGAGCAGGGCCCCGAGCGCGAGCGCGGACCCGGCCGCGCCGGCCTGGGGTCCGTTCGGGCTCTTGCGCCGGTGGCCTCCGCGGCTGTCGATCCACCAGTCGCCGAGGAAGAACACGACCGAGCCACCGAGCAGGCCCAGGACCGTGGCCACTCCCCCGGCCTTCTCGTAGGCCTGACCCGCGAGCTCGAACGTCAGGGCGCTCACCAGGACACCCGAACCGATCGCCATGACCCAGCCGATGAACCGCTTCGACGTGGGCAGCCAGATGCCGGCTGCCGCCCCGATGAGCAGCGAGACCCCGCCGACAAAACCCCAGAAACCTGCTTCGAGCATCACTTCTCCTGTTCCGAACCACCACCTGACCTGCGGCGGTGCGGCGCCGGGCCTTTGGACCCTACCCGGGCCCGGTGGGGCGGGCGGAGGCTGGAGGTGCCGCCAGGGGGACACGGGACGCACCGCTGGCGGCACCAAGCCACCGGACCACGCAGGTCCACCACGAAGGCAGGAACAGATGAACCACTACGGACTCGGCGGCAGGGTCGCCGTCATCACCGGAGGGGCCTCCGGCATCGGCCGGGCCTGCGCCCACACGCTCGCGCGGTCCGGCGCCGACATCTCCGTCTGGGACCTCGACCAGGGCGCGATCGACGTCGTGCTCGGGGAGCTCGAGGCGTTCGAGTGCCGCGCGCACGGAGCGGTCGTCGACGTCAGCGACTCGGCCGCCGTCGAGAGCGCCATGGAGCAGGTCGTCGACCACTTCGGCCACGTCGACATCACCGTCTGCAACGCCGGCATCGGTGGCGAGGCCCTGGCCAGCGGCGACTACACCGACGAGGCGTGGCACCGGGTCATCGGCGTCAACCTCGACGGCGTCTTCTACACCCAGCGCGCGGCGATCCGCGCCATGAAAGCCGGTGGGCGCGGGGGCTCCATCGTCAACATGGCCTCGATCCTCGGCGCGGTGGGCTTCGCCACGGCGAGCGCGTACACCGCCGCCAAGCACGGCGTCGTCGGGATGACGCAGGCCGCCGCCTGGGAGCACGCGGGCGACCGGATCCGCATCAACGCGGTCGGCCCGGGGTTCATCCGCACTCCCCTGCTCGACGCGAACCTCGACGAGGCGACGCTGGACTTCCTCGGCACCCAGCACGCGCTGCAGCGGATCGGTGAGCCCGAGGAGGTCGCCGAGCTGGTGGCCTGGCTGGCCAGCGACGGCGCCTCGTTCGCGACCGGCACGTACTACCCGATCGACGGCGGCTACCTGGCCCGCTGAGCCCGGTCGGCAGCCGCGCTGTCGGTGGTCGGTGGTTGGGTGACGTCATGGCTGGCACGACCTCGGACACCGGGCGCTGGGAGACGCACCCGGTCACGCCCGACCGGTTCGAGGACTTCGCCGACGTCGTCAACCCCCGCCGTCGCGACACGCACTGCTGGTGCCTGTCGCACCGCCTGCGGGCCAAGCAGGTCGAGGAGCTCGGTGGCGGCAGCCGGGAGCGAGCGATGCGCGCCCTCTGCGAGCGCGAGCACCCGCCGGGCGTGGTCACCTACCTCGACGGCACGCCCGTCGGCTGGTGCAGCATCAGCCCGAGGTCGCAGATCCCGCGGCTCGAGGCCTCCACGCTCATCAAGCCGGTGGACGACGTCCCGGTCTGGAGCATCATCTGCGTCGTGGTGCGGTCGGGCCACCGCAAGCGCGGGGTCACCCACCAGCTGCTCGAGGGTGCCGTGGCGTATGCCGCCGCCCACGGTGCGCCGGCGGTCGAGGCACACCCGGTGGACCCGGTCGGGCGGATGGACCTGACGATGGCGTTCGTCGGGACCCGCGGCATGTTCGAGAAGGCCGGCTTCGAGGTGGTCGGCACGACCGGTGCGGTCGCCAGCAGGCTGCCTCGTCTGGTCATGCGCCGCGACCTCACGCAGCCGAGCTCTCCGAACGAATCTTGAGCCCGGCAGCCTCGGCAGCCAGGTAGCGCTCGGTGAGCCCGCGGTAGAACCGGCCCACCAGCGAGCCCAGCCAGCCGTCCTGCCGGATCGTCAGCGTGACCCGCGTGCCGCCACCCGGCAGGGGTTCGAGCACGTGGCGCCCGGTCGTGAGGGCCGCAACGCCGCCGCTGACCCACGTGAACGACGTCCCGGGGTCGAGCTCGGTGACGACGTAGTCGACCGTCGGCACCTTGGGCTGGCTGATCTTGGCCTGCGAGCCGGTGCGCAGCGGGCCGTCGTCGAGCCGCCGCACCCACCGCACGGTGTCGGTCCAGTCCGGCCACCGCTCGACATCCGACAGGACCTCCCACACCCGCTGCTGCGGGGCGGCGATGTCGATGCTCGTGCTCTGTTCCATCCCTTCATGATCCCCCTGTTGTCGGTGCCTTTCGAGAGGATGCGGCCATGGAGATCGCGCGCGTCCTGGCCCGGCGGCTCGCCACGCAGCGGCTCGCGTCGGCGCCGCTGCCCCACGCGGCCGACGCGGTGCGCCTGCTCACCTGCGTCCAGAGCCAGGAGCGCGACCACGCCTTCTTCTCGCTCGGCCTGCGGACCCGTCGGAGCACGTATGCCGCGGTGCGCGGCGAGCTCGACGCCGGCACCTTCGTGCGCACCCACATCCTGCGCCCCACGTGGCACTTCGTCGCAAGGGAGGACCTGCGCTGGATCCTCGCGCTGACCTCTCCCCGGGTGCTGACGGGGATGGCCGGACGGCACCGCCAGCTCGGGCTCGACGACCCGAAGCGGCTCGACGAGGGGCTCGACCTACTGTCGAACCTGTTGCAGGACAGGCACTTCCGCACCCGGCCGGAAATCGGCGCAGCCTTCCTCGAGCGCGGCTCCGCCATCAGGCCCGGCGAACAGCTCGGCCACCTGCTGATGGTCGCCGAGCTCCACGGGCTGGTCTGCTCGGGGCCGGTCAAGGGCGTCCACCACTCCTACGCCCTGGTCGACGAGGTCGTCCCGCCCGCCCCGAGCCTCGACCAGGACGAGGCGCACCGCGAGCTCGTGCGCAGGTTCTTCGCCGGACACGGCCCGGCCACCGTCAAGGACTTCACCCGGTGGTCCTCGCTCACCGTCGCCGGCACGAGGACCGCCCTCGGCGAGCTCGGCGACACGCTCGAGCAGGTCGAGGTCGACGGGACCCCGCACTGGTTCGATCCCGCGGCCCTCCCGCGGCGCAGCCCGGCAGCGCCGGCGGCATACCTCCTACCCACCTATGACGAGGTGGTGCTGAGCTACCGGTCGGTGAGCTTCCCTGCGGCTGCGGACCACCCCTACGCCGAGCACCCCGACCCGTTCTGGGCGCAGGTCGTCCTCGACCAGACGAACGTCGGGCTCTGGAAGCGCGCGGTCAGGGGTGACGCGGTCGCGGTCGACCTCCGGCTCGCCGACAGCGTCGACGAGGGCGGGCGCGCCGCGGTCCGCGAGGCGGCGCAACGGCTGGCGGACTTCCTGGGCAAGGAGCTCGAGCTCACGTAGCCAGCAGGCGAATTACACGGTTGGACTTCAGGGATCTGCCTGACAAAGCGGACATCGGCCGACCACCCTGATCAGGTTGTCCGGCCCACCCCAGCTGTCGCTCGGGCAACGCGCGTCTCCTGGCGCCGTCCTGTCCCCCACCCCCAGGAAGTCATGCTGCGCTCCCGTCTGACCGTCTACCTCGCCCGCGCCGGCTCTGTCGCCCTCCTCGCCATCACCGCTCTCGCGGCAAGCCCGTCCCAGGCCGGCGCCGCCACCCTCTCCAGGGAGTGCAAGGCCAGCTCGATCTCCTGCATCTCGTTCTCCGGCTACGCGGGGAAGTCCGTGTGGGGCTACCCGGTGAACTCGACGGGCAACAACTGCGTCAACTACGCGGCCTACCGGCTGATGAAGAACGGGGTGAAGCAGCAGAGCGCCATGGGCAGCGGCGGGAGCTGGGCCACCAGCGCCCGCAGCCGCGGGATCCGCGTCGACACCACGCCAGCGACGGGCTCGATCGCCCAGTGGAACTACGGCAGCCACTACGCCCCGAGGGACGGCCACGTGGGCTACGTCGAGGAGGTCACGAGCTCCTACATCGTGGTGTCGGACTCGGCATGGAGCGGCTACTCCTCACGGATGACCATCCCGCGCGGCGACGCGAACTGGCCCAGCAACTTCCTGCACTTCAAGGACCAGCCCTACCAGCCACCGAAGCCGGGCAGCTTCGTCAAGGTGCGCGAGAACGGGCAGGTCTACCGGCTCGTCGGCCGCACCCCGGTCTATGTGAGCACCTGGGCCGCGTTCGGCGGGTCCCAGCCCACGATGGCCATCTCGGCGAGCGCCCTGGCCACCCTTCCCGCCACCGTCCCGAACGGCACGTACCTCAAGGGCGCCCAGCGTGGCGAGATCTACAAGGTCGCCGGCGGTGCGCCCATCTACATCTCCGCGTGGGCGAACATCGGGGGCAGCAAGGCCTACACCGTCGTCGACCAGGTCGCCATCGACCGGGCCGGGGCGGGGGGCGCCTACAACCGGCTCCGCGCGGTGCCGGCCGACGCCACGATGTTGACGACGACCAAGGGGGTGAAGTACCGCGTCAAGGCCGGGATCGCGTACTACTCGACGTCCTTCCCTCTCGCCGAGCTGACCACTCCTGTGCTCGTCGACCACCAGGCGCTCACCAGTGCCACCACGACCGGGGCGTTGAAGTACCGCCACCTCAAGGCCGTCAAGGCGCTGGCGAAGATCACCGTCAAGCGCTGAGCGGCGGTGGGCTGCGGCCGGCCTCAGCCGGCGGCGGGGATGAGCAGGGTCTGACCGGCGTGCACGTTGGAGCTGGCCAGGTCGTTGGCGACCTGGATGCGGGCCACGGCCTCGGCGATCGGCAGCTGGGGCAGCTGCGCAGCGGCGACCTCGGACAACGTCTGCCCGGCCTGCACCGTCGTCGAGTGGTCGATCACGGCGGCCGACGCGCCACCGGCCAGGAGGCTGGTCGCCACCACGACGGCCGCGACGAGCACGGTCAGCGTGACGGCCAGACGACCCGCGCGGGTCAGCCGCAACGGCGCCGCCGGACGGATGACGACATCGTCACCGGTGGCCACCGAGACCAGCTGCGGACGCACCGGCCGAACCGGCATCCGCACGGGTGCGGGGGCGATGTCCCAAGCAACTGCTGCACTCATCTGGTCCTCCGTGGTGGTCGGTCGGCCGAAGCCCTTCGAACGGTTGTACGAAGTTCTTCCTGGCTGATTTCTAGCACGCCTGTTCGAATCCATCAAGACACGCCTCGAACACATGTTTGGAACTGGCGTTCGAACGTCATACGCTGTGTCCATGCCTCAAGCACATCAGAGGCCACTGACAGTCCCATCCGTCACACGACCAGCCTCAGCGGCATACGCCCCCTGACCTGCGGAAATGAGGAACCGGCATGAGCGAGGACAACGTCAAGGAGCTCCCCGACCGCGATCGGGGCGACGGGCTCACCGTGCGCCAGCGACGGGTCCTCGAGGTCATCCGCAACGCGGTCGACCGCCGGGGCTACCCGCCGAGCCTGCGCGAGATCGGTGAGGCCGTCGGCCTCACCTCCCCCAGCTCGGTGGCCCACCAGCTGTCCACGCTCGAGCGCAAGGGCTTCCTGCGCCGCGACCCCAACCGGCCGCGCGCCATCGAGGTCGTGTCCCCGGACTCGACCGCCGACATGCGGGGCTACCGCGGTGGCGCGAGCGCCGAGGACCAGACGGCGGTCTTCGACGAGACCGGGGTCAACGACCGGCGCCCCGAGGCGTCCTACGTCCCCGTCCTGGGCCGGATCGCCGCGGGGGTGCCGATCCTGGCCGAGGAGAGCGTCGAGGACGTGTTCCCGCTCCCCCGCCAGATCGTCGGCGAGGGCCAGCTCTTCCTCCTGCAGGTCGTGGGCGAGTCGATGATCGACGCCGCGATCTGTGACGGCGACTGGGTCGTCGTGCGGCAGCAGCCGACCGCCGACAACGGCGACATCGTCGCAGCGATGCTCGACAACGAGGCGACCGTCAAGACCTTCAAGCGCAAGGACGGCAAGGTCTGGCTGATGCCGCACAACGCCGCTTTCGAGCCGATCGACGGCGACCACGCCACGATCCTCGGCAAGGTCACCGCCGTCCTGCGCCGAGTCTGACTCCAGCCCGGCGCAGTACCTCCCGGGGACGTTCATCCCGGCCATCAGCTCCCCCGGATGCCGTCGCGGACCGACCCCCGCGACGGCATCCGGGCGGTAGACCGTTCTGGAGCAGCCCGGCGCGCATGCTTCGGTATGCAGTGGGTACCTTCTACCTCGACAGGCGCACGTCTCCCCTGACGGAGCGGCCCACGCACCGCGAGAACGAGGATCACGCATGGTCAAGCACAACGAGAGCGACTACTCCGAGAACGACCTGGTGGTCAAGGGTCAGCAGGACCATGCCGCCGGCATCACCGCGGTGGCGGTCTCGATGAAGCGCTCCGTGGACCACATGGGCCTCAAGCGCACCGCCCAGACGCTGCTGCGGCTCAACCAGGCCGAAGGCTTCGACTGCATGAGCTGCGCCTGGCCGGACCCCGACCCGGGCCACCGCCACACCGCCGAGTTCTGCGAGAACGGTGCCAAGGCCGTCGCCGAGGAGGCCACCCGCGACCGCGCCACCCCGGAGTTCTTCGCCCAGCACAGCATCGCCGAGCTCGACGCCCACTCCGAGTACTGGCTGGGCCAGCAGGGCCGGATCACCCACCCGATGGTCAAGCGACCCGGCGGCACCCACTACGAGCCCATCGACTGGGACGAGGCCTTCGAGCTCATCGGCGCCGAGCTGCGGTCGCTCGGTAGCCCCGACGAAGCGACCTTCTACACCTCCGGTCGCGCGTCGAACGAGTCGGCATTCGCCTACCAGCTGTTCGTCCGCGCCTTCGGGACCAACAACCTCCCCGACTGCTCGAACATGTGCCACGAGTCGACCAGCATCGCCCTGCAGGAGTCGATCGGCATCGGCAAGGCCAGCGTCACCCTCGACGACGTCCACAACGCCTCGGTCATCGTCATCGCCGGCCAGAACCCCGGGACCAACCACCCGCGCATGCTCTCCGCCCTGGAGATCGCCAAGGAAGCCGGCGCGAAGATCATCAGCATCAACCCGCTGCGCGAGGCCGGGCTGGTGCGGTTCAAGAACCCCCAGAAGCCGAGCGGCGTCGTCGGGCACGGCACGGCGCTGTCCGACCTCCACCTGCCCGTCAAGGTCAACGGCGACCTCGCCCTCTTCCAGGCGATCGGCTCGCTGCTGGTGGAGTGGGACGCGCTGGACCACGAGTTCATCGCGGCGCACTCCACGGGCTTCGAGCAGTGGCGCGAGCACGTGCAGGCGGTCGACTGGGACCAGGTGGTCGAGGTCACCGGTCTCTCGCGCGAGCTGATCACCGAGGCTGCAGAGATGCTGCGCGGCTCCACCAAGACGGTCTACTGCTGGGCGATGGGCCTGACCCAGCACCGCAACGGGGTCGCGACCATCAAGGAGGTCGTCAACCTCGCCCTGGCCCAGGGCAACATCGGCAAGGAGGGCGCTGGGCTGCTGCCCGTCCGCGGCCACTCCAACGTCCAGGGTGACCGCACCATGGGCATCTGGGAGCGCCCGCCGGCCCACTTCCTGGACGCGCTGCAGCGTGAGTTCGGCTTCGACCCGCCCCGGGAGCACGGACTCGACGTGGTCGACTCCCTGCGCGGCATGCGCGACGGCAAGGTGCACTTCTTCATGGCCCTGGGCGGCAACTACATCCAGGCCGTGCCCGACACCGAGATGGCGATGCAGGCCCTGCGACAGGCGCGGATGACCGTGCAGGTCTCGACGAAGATCAACCGGTCCCACCTCGTGTGCGGGGAGACCGCCCTGATCCTGCCGACCAAGGGACGCACCGAGAAGGACATCCAGGCCAGTGGCGCGCAGTGGATCTCGGTCGAGGACTCGACCTGTTCGGTCCACGCCTCCCGGGGTCCGCTCGAGCCGGCCAGCAAGCACCTGAAGTCGGAGGTCGACATCGTCACCCGGATCGCGGAAGCGACGCTGGGCGACCGCTACGGCTTGAAGTGGAAGGCGATGCGGGACGACTACCGCGTCATCCGCCAGCACATCGCGCGCGTCGTGCCGGGGTGCGGGGACTACGAGGTCAACGTCCGGCGTCCCGGCGGGATGATCATGCCGCACCCGCCGCGGGACACCCGGACGTTCGAGACGTCGTCGGGCCACGCGGAGTTCGCCACGTCACCGATCGAGGTCGTCCAGGTCCCCGACGGGCACGTGCTGCTGCAGACGCTGCGCAGCCACGACCAGTACAACACCACGATCTACGGGCTCAGCGACCGCTACCGCGGTATCGAGGGCGGCCGCAAGGTGATCTTCCTGCACCCGGACGACATCGCCGCGTTCGGCCTGGACGACGGCGACCTCGTCGACATCACCACGCGGTGGACCGACGACGACGTGGTCCGGCGCGTCCACGGCTTCCGGGTGGTCTCCTACGACACCCCGCGGGGTTCGGCGGCCGCCTACTACCCCGAGACCAACCCGCTGGTGCCCCTGGACTCGACCGCGATCGGCAGCAACACCCCCACCTCCAAGTCGGTGGTGGTCAGCCTGTCCCGTGCGACCACCCAGGATGGCGCCGACGGTGGCGCCTCAGGTTCCGGCGCAGACTCGCACCAGGACGCCACCGGCGCCGACTGGAGCCACAAGCGGTCGCCGGAGCCCCACCACTTGTCCTGACGCTGCGTGGTGGCTGACCCTGCCCTCCGGCCCGCTGGCCGGTGGGCGGGGTCAGTCGCCGAGCGTCTCCAGGTAGCGGCTCAGCCGGTCGGTGATGTCGTCGGTGGCCCGGGCCTCGTCCCACAGCTCCCACCACTCGTTGTCGTCGGGGCGCAGGGCTCGGCGCAGCGCCCGGGTCGCGAGGTCCTCGAGACCTTCGTCGACCTCGATCGGCTCGTCCTCGATCCAGCGCGGGAGGTAGGGCTCCCGGATCGCGCTCTCGAAGTCGTCGCTCGCGGCGACGACCACGGCGGCAGCGATCGCCTCCGCCATCTCCGGCGCCTCGATGTACGCGCGCGACCCCACGACCCGGCCCAGGGCGCGCTCCACCGTGGCCCGTCGCTGACCGGGGTCGGCGTCCTCGAGCAGGTCGAGGAAGTCCAGCGCGTCGTCGTTCTCGAACGGTCCCGTCCCGGTAGCACCCATACCGGCCTCCTTCAGCCTCGCGCTGCCCCGGTGGGGCGGTTGCCCCGGCACGGGCTGGACAGCGTGACCAGACGAGCGTGCCAACAGAGCACCACGACACGCCAGTGGTCGTTCGGGCCATTTGCCCCTAGTCCTGACGGCCTAGGGGCACCCGCTGGTACCACGCCGTGTCGACCCAACGGTCGAACTTCCGTCCCACCTCGCGCAGCACGCCGACCTCCTCGAACCCGTGCCGACGGTGCAGCGCGATGCTGGCGTCGTTGGGCAGGGCGATCACCGCGACCTGGGTGTGCACGGAAGGAATGGCGTCGAGGCGTGCGAGCAGCGCGCCATACAGCAGGGATCCGAGACCGCGTCCGCGCGCCTGCGCGGCGAGGTAGACCGACACCTCCTTGGTGCCGTCGTAGGCGGGGCGCGGGCGGAACGGTCCGGAGAACGCGTACCCGAGGACGTCCTCGCCGCGGACGGCGACGAGGACCAGGTCGCTGCCACCGGCGTTCGCGAGCTTCTCGCCGAGGTAGGCGGCGCCCCGCGGCTCGGTGTCGAACGTCGCGACCGAGGTCCGCACCTGCTCGTCGTAGATGGCCGCCATGGCCTCCAGGTCGGCAGTCGTGGCGTCGCGGACGGTCGCCACGGTGGCGGCTGGGCTCATATCGGCGATGCTAGGGGCATGACTGATCGGCAGCGCATGTGGGACGAGCGGTATGCAGCGAGCCACCAGGTGTGGAGCGCGAGCCCGAACGCCGAGGTCGAAGCCATCATCGGTGGGTGGAAGCCCGACCGTGCGGGACAGGACCGACGCGGCGGCCGGGCCCTCGACCTCGGTGCCGGCGAGGGCAGGCACGCGGTCTGGCTCGCCTCGCTCGGGTGGCGCGTGACGGCGGTCGACTTCTCCGCGGTGGGGCTCGGCAAGGGCGAGGCCGAGGCGAGCCGGCGGGGCCAACGGATCGACTGGGTGGTCGCCGACGTCCGCTCCTGGCAGCCGCCGGAGGGCCAGCTGTTCGACCTCGTCCTCGTGGCCTACCTCCACCTGCCCGAGGACGTCCTCTCCCGCGCGAGCCGCTGGCTGGCGCCGGGGGGCGCGCTCGTCATCGTGGGGCACGCCCTGCGCAACCTCACCGAGGGCGTCGGTGGGCCGTCGGACGCCTCGTTGCTGCACACCGTCGAGGACCTTCGTGCGGCGTCGGCCGGGCTGGAGGTCGAGCGCTGCGAGGAGGTCGTCCGGCCCACCGAGGGCGGCGACGCGATCGACGCCGTGCTGGTGGCTAGGCGTCCAGTCGGCTGACCAGCTCGGTGAGCGTGGGCCCCAGCGGTGCATCGACCTGCAGCGTCGCCTCACCGTCACCGCGCGTGGCCCCGCGCGTGATGATCACGACCGGTATGCCGCGTGCGGCCGCCCGCCGCACGAACCGGTAGCCGCTCATCACCTTCAGGCTCGAACCCAGGACGAGGAGGACGTCGGCCGCTTCGGTCAGCTCGAAACAGTGCTGCACCAACGGTTTCGGCACGGACTCACCGAAGAAGACCACATCGGGTTTGAGGGTGTCGTGGTGGCAGACGAGGCACAGCGGGACCTTGAACCCGAGCACGTCGAGGTCGTTGAGGGCGATGTCGCCGTCGGGGCGGATCTCGTTGCTCGTGACCTCGAACGACGGGTTCGTGACCCGCATCCGCTCGTCGAGGTCCCACCGGCTCGAACGGTCGCCACAGGTGAGGCAGACGACTCGAGCCAGCGCGCCGTGCAGCTCGGTCACCTCCCGGGTCCCGGCCTCCTGGTGGAGTCCGTCGACGTTCTGGGTGATGACCGGTCCCAGGTGCCCGGTGCCCTGCAGCTGCGCCACCGCCTCGTGACCGGCGTTGGGCCGGGCGAGGTTGAACCGCTGCCAACCGACATAGCTGCGCGCCCAGTAGCGCTGCCTGGCTTCCGACGACGCCACGAACTCGGAGAACTGCATCGGCGTCACGCGGCGCTCGCCGTCCGGCCCGCGGTAGTCGGGAATGCCTGACTCGGTGGAGATCCCGGCACCGGTGAGGGTGAGCACGTTGCCACGGGAGAGCACATCGACCACGGCGTCGAGGTCGGACAGCTCGCTCACACGGGTCGCCTCGGTCACCACCACAGGTTACGTGGGGTCGCGGCGAGACGCTCGGGGGCTGCGCGGTCGCTCAGGTTCGCCCGAGCAGTCGGCGCTTCGCGGAGTCCTGCAAAGCCCTGGCGGCCACGGCGGGGTCGCCCACCTCGGGATGCGGCGGCTCGGCGGGAACGTCGCGGGTGATGAGCTGCGGCGCATGGCTCCTCACCTGGGCGTCGGCGACCAGGTAGCCGTGCCGTTCGAGGACCTGCTGCTCCTGCGGCGAGAAGGCGTCCAAGTCGGTGCGCACGGCGTTGATCAGCTCGGTGACCTCGCGCGGGTAGCAACCCGGCGCCGCGGTGTCGAGCGCCCACGAGGTGCCGTCGAGGACGTCGCG
Source organism: uncultured Actinomycetota bacterium (assembly GCA_963731235.1). Classification (GTDB taxonomy): domain Bacteria; phylum Actinomycetota; class Actinomycetes; order Actinomycetales; family Dermatophilaceae; genus Pedococcus. Next base: position 21,181 of record CAVSUT010000015.1, read on the forward strand.
GTGGTAGCCGGCCTGCAGCCACCGGCTGCGCACCGACTGGCCGCCGTTGGTGGCGATGCCGAGGATCCGCAGCATCCGGCCGTGGATGGTGAGCTCGGTCCGGGCGCGGAAGACGCCGCCTCCGTCGCTGACCAGGACGGTGCGGTGTGACTTCCAGACCGGCTCGAGGCCGAGGTTGTCGTAGACGCCACCGTCCGTGAGGCGGATGCGGTTACGGATCTGCTGGCGGTCCTCGGGTGACTCCAGACCGGGATGACCACCGGTCAGCTTCATCGCGTCGCCGTCGAGCACCATGGGGGCGAAGTACGGCGGGTAGGCGCAGGAGGCGGCGACGGTGTCGGCGATGCGCAGGGTGGCCGGCGGGGCGGCATACCCGAGGCGGTAGTCGCCCACGCGTCCGTGCGGCGGGCGGCCGCTGGGGTCCTCGAAGACCCAGTCGACGCCATAGCCGATCTCGGTGGCACCAGTGATGATCGCCGGGCCGTCGATCGCGTTGTCGCGCAGCGGGGTCGACCACCAGTCGACGGCGTCGGCCAGCTCGTCGGCCAGGGCTCGTACGGCTGCGTCGTCGGCGAACCAGTTCCGCGGCTTGAGCTTGCTCAGCAGGGCCGGGGTGCGGATGTTGCGGGCGGCAAGCCGACCCAGGGGCTCAGCGACGCGTTCCTCGAACCCGGCCACGCGCTGGCCCGACCGCTGGTCCTTCGGGAACTCGAGGCGCGGGTCGGCCAACAGGTTCGCGACGATGGATCCGCCGGAGACACCGCTGATCGTGTCGAGCTGCGCGAGGATGCCGAGCTCGTCGAGACGCCGGACCGCGCCGAGGTGGAACAGTGCCGCGCGGTAGCCGCCACCGGACAGGCACAGTGCCATCCCGTGCCGTCGACCCGGTGAGGGGTGGAGGTGGTCGACGCCCGCGTCGGTGGCATGGCTGGTGGCGTGGCTGGTGGACGTGGGTTCGGGATGCATCGTGTCGTCGATGTAACCAGACAGCGCAGACAGCCGACGTCAGCGGCTGACCAGGCGCGCTTCGGCCTCGCGGACCTGCACGGTCGTGACCGGCTCGTTCTGCAGGTCGGCCACCGCGTTGATGTCGGTCCACGCTCCACCGTTGACCCGGTACTGACCAGTCAGCTTCGAGTCGACCGTGACCCTCGCCGCGTCCATGCTCGACGCGTACGTGTGGCGGATCTTCCCGTCCGGGTACACACCCCCGGCATCAGTGACCGGGCCGCTGCTCGCGCCGTCGCCGTAGTGGAACTCATACGACCGAGGCGCGATCTTGAACTCCACCGTCCACGACAACAGCTTGATGGGTTTGCTGACCTCGCCGGGCTGCAGGCCGCTGTCGTTGGGCCACGTCGCACGGAAGTAGGTCGGCAGGTTCACCAAGGTGACATTGCCGGCCGGCTGGATCGCCACCCGCGGCTTGGAGAACGGCAGCTGTTTGAACGCCGTCTGGATCTGACCCAACGTCGGAACCGCCGGAGGCGCCGGCACCCCAGGCGGAACAGCATCCAGGCCGCACAACGTCCCCACCGTGGACCACGCCGCACCCGGGGTGGCCCGGAGCCGGGTCTGCACCCAGTACAGGACCTCCGCCGACGGCGGGTTCCGGAACGAGCACGCCGTCATGGCATACGAACAGTTCGTCGCCTCACCACCCACCGTGTCCGAGATCCGCGCCGGTTTGCACGCCAACACCACCCGCGACACATACCGACTCACCCCCGACGACACCGGCTCCGCACCCGACTGCGCTCCCGCATTCTCGCCCTCGCCAGCCGGGCCTCCCTTGCACGCGCTGGCGGCAGCCCCTGTGTTCGTCAAGGCTCCCGAGAGCGCGCCGCCGCACCATCTTCCATCAGCAACGGCGGCGTCTGCCGAGATCACAGGGACGAGCAGGAGCACTGCCATGAGCAGAATGACATGCCGCATCAGATCCCCTTGAAGTCGACAACTGCCCAGTGGCCCTCGGCCCACACCATCGTGGTCTGCCACGTGATGACCCCGGCCTTCGAGGTCTGACTACACTTGCCATCGGCAGTCAAGCGTCCGAACTGGGATCTCGTTCCCCGCGACTTCGACGACCGAGCGCCCCTGCTTCGGTCGTGCGTCCAGGTAACCAACTTGATCTGGAATGGATTCTTTTCGGTCGTGTGGCCGTTCGCGATCTGCTTGTCGGCTAGTTCGCCGAACGCACTTGCAGACCGAGCATTCAGTTGCCGACAGGGACTTCGACCGTCGAGGAGTCGTTGGTTACGAGGACTTCGGCCACCGCCTCCCAGTAGAACCGGGCGAAGGCTTCGGCGCCTTCGGGGGTCTTCTTGCTGGCTGCGGGCGGGACCGCCACGGTCGCCGTCGATGACGGGCTGCTCGTCGTACTGGTCGACGAGCTCGCCGTCGCGCTCGTCGTCGCACTCGAGGTGCTCGACGACGGGGACGACGTGGTCGGTGGCGACGAACCACCGTCACTGCAACCGGCGACGAGTGCTCCCCCGAGCACCACCGCCATCACGAACCCACCTCGTCGTGAGTGCACGTCACTCCCCCTTGCCGTCCACGGAACGGCCGCGGCTGAGGCGGCCGATCGCATGGATTCTACGGATTTCGGCGATTTGAGCCACTTCACTTTCCACAGGGCCCTCGCCGCCTGCCCGCGCCAGACATCACGGTTCACTCATCAACTACAGGATTCGATAACCACCCGTTATGCTCGAACCATGATTGACGCTGCCGGCCTGCGGGTCATGAAGGCCATCGCCGACGAGGGAAGCTTCACCGGGGCGGCCCTGTCCCTGGGGTACTCCCAGCCCGCGATCTCGCAGATGGTCCGCCGCCTCGAACAGCGCCTCGGCACCGTCCTCGTCGAACGCGTCGGGCGCAACGTCCGCCTCACCGAGGCCGGTCAGGTGCTGGCCCGTCACGCCGTCGCCGTCCTCGCAGCGCTCGACGCCGCCGAGGAGGAGGTCGCCGCGATCGCAGGGCTGCGCGCCGGCCGGGTGCGCCTGATGGCGTTCCCGTCGAGCTCGGCGACGCTGGTCCCCCGCGCGCTCGCCCTGGTCAAGCAGCGCTTCCCCGACATCCACGTCACCTTCACCGAGGCCGAGCCTCCTGAGTCCCTGTCGGCCCTCAAGGCCGGCGACTGCGACCTCGCCGTGGCCTTCGCCTACGAAGGCACCGATGTGGGCCGAGGCGAGGAGGACATGGACCTCTTCGTCACGCACAAGCTCCTCGACGACGAGGTCCGCCTCGCCCTGCCTCGCACCCATCCCTTGGCCGACCGTGAGGTCATCGAGCTGTCGGCGCTGGCCAACGAGAACTGGATCGCCGGCTGCCCGCGCTGTCGCGGCCACCTGCTCCAGATGTGTTCCAACGAAGGCTTCACGCCGAGCGTCGGCTTCGAGACCGAGGACTACGTCGCCGTCCTCGGCCTCGTGGCCGAAGGGCTCGGGGTCGCCCTCATCCCCGACCTCATCCTGCGCACGGCCAACCACCACGACGTGGTGACGCTGCCGATCATCCCGACCTCGCGCCGTACCATCAGCGTCGTGACCACCGCGGACCTGCAGCGGGTGCCCGCGGTCCGGGCCACGATCGACGCCCTGTGCGAGGCGGCCAAGGCCAAGCCCCGCGTCCTCGCCAGCAACTGATCGCCGATCCTGCAGTCGCCGTCAGCGCCTGAGCCACGTCACCCCCACCGCCCCGCCGTCCGCGACCACGGCGACATCGCCGCGCTGGTCGGTCCGGAACACCGCAGATCCGCTGCGCCGCAACACCTCCAGCGCCTTGGGCGAGGGATGTCCGTAGTCGTTGTCCTTGCCGACGCTGATCACCGCCACCGGGGCGGCCACGGCAGCCATGAGCTCCTCGTCCACGTTCCCGGAGCCGTGGTGCGCCACCTTGAGGACGTCGAACTCCCCCGCCCGCGCGGTCATCACCGGATCACGTCGTAGGGCCAGCAGCACCGCGTGGGCGGCCTCGCGCTCGACGTCACCGAGCAGGAGCAGGTCGACGGGACCAGCCCGTACGGCGAGGACGACGCTGGCGTTGTTGGGCACCGACCCGCTGGAGAGCCGTCGCTGCGGCCACCACACGTCCGCCGTCACCCCGGGCCAGGCCAGGTGGTCGCCGGCCACCACGGGCCGCAGCGGTATGCCGCGGGCCCGCGTCCACGCCTGCACCTCCTTCCACTGGTGGTCTGGGTCGTGGACGGGGGTGGCCAGGACCTCGCGCACCTCGCGACCGCGCGATGGCTCCGGGCAGACCGTCCACGTGGTCGGCGTGGAAGTGGGTGATCACCACCGAGTCGAGGACCACGATGTCGAGGCGTCGCAGGCACTGGTTGATCGCGGCGGGGTCCGGTCCGGCATCGACGAGCACCGCGTGCCCGGGAGTCGTGGCGAGAACCAACCCGTCTCCCTGTCCGACGTCGCACGCGACGAACCTCCATCCCTCAGCGGGCCAGGTCATGGTCGAGGTCGGCGCGGCGGCGGCCACGACCAGGAGGCCGGCCGACAGCACGGCCACCGGCCGGGTCCGCGCGGTGTGCGCCCACCAGCGCCCCGTGGTGATCACGGCGACCGTGACGAGAGCCAGGAGGACCGCCCCGACGGCTCCGTCGGGCCACGGCATCGTCCCGCCCGGCACCGTCGCGCAGGTGCGGGCGACCCAGGCGATACCCAGAGCAGGCAGGGCACCCAGCCAGCAGAGGGAGGTCGCTCCCCACAGCCACAGCGGTGCGACCAGCGCCGCCGCCACCCCGCAGACGGTGGCGGGCGCCACCAGCGGAGCGGCGAGCAGGTTCGCCAGGACTCCGACCACGGAGACGCTGCCCTGAAGGAGCACCACGACCGGGGCGCACATTGCCTGCGCGGCAACAGGAATGGCCATCGCGGGACCCCACGAGCGAATCCGGCCGGGCAGGCGCCGACCGATGGCCTCGCCCCATGAGCGGGTGAACAGCAGCAGCCCGAGGGTGGCCAGCGTGGACAGGGCGAAGCCGTAGGACCGGGACAGCCACGGGTCGACGACGAGCAGCACCAGCACCGCCGCCGACAGCACCGGGATCCCTGCGGCACGCCGTGACCGGCTCAGCCCGATCAGGCCGATCGCGCCCATGGTCGCCGCGCGGATCACGCTGGGCTCGGGGCGTGCGAGGACGACGAACCCCGCCAAGGCAGCCGCAGCGACGTACGGTCGCCACCGACGCCGAACCCCGAGCAGGCCGGCCCCGCCGAGGGCGAAGGCCAGGACGATCGCGACGTTGCTGCCCGACACCGCGGACAGGTGCGTCATGCCGGTGGCCAGCATCGCCGCGGTCAGGTCGGGCGGGGTGCGACTGGTGTCCCCGATCACCAGGGCAGGCAGCAGGCCCCGGGCATCGGCCGGCAGCGGCGAGGCAGCCTCGCGCAGCCCGGCACGTAGTCGCTCGGCACCTCGCTCGACCGCCCCCGGTGAGCTCGTCGAGGCCGGGCTCCCCGTCGGCCGGAGCACCGCGACGACATCGTCACCTGCCTCGGCCGGGACCAGCTTGCCGCGGACCTGCAGTCCTTCGCGCCACCGGACGTGCTGCCACCTCTCGTCCGCCATGACCAGGACGGGACTGTGGACGACCGATCGCGATCCGTGCACGGTGACCTGGCTGGCCGTCAGCCGGAAGCGGACCGTGACGGCGTCACGTCCTGGCACGGCGCGAACGATGGGCTCGGTCGCGACCACTCCCTCGACCGCCACGACGGCGTGCTCCTGGGCCAGTGCCGTCAACGGACCGGCAGACCGCGCGGCGAGGTGTCCCGCGGTCGAGATGGCGACCAGAGCCACTGCCGCCAGTGACAGCGCAGCCGCGGTCGAGCTCGGGCCGTCGCGTCGGATGCCGCGCCCCGACCGACCAGAACCCAGCCCCAGAAGCACCATCGGCAGCACCAGAGCGGCAGCGGCGACCGCGAGCAGTGTCGACATCGACCACCCCAGGGCCGAGGCGGTGAAGGCCCACGCCACCAGGGCGGGCAGGAGCAGTCGCAGGTCGAGCGCCGCTGACGGCGTGCTCACACCGTCACCTTCGGCTGGAGCTCGCTGAAGATCTTCTCGCCGATGCCGCTCACCTCTCCGAGCTCGTCGACGGAGGTGAACCTGCCGTGCTGGGTGCGCCAGTCGAGGATGCGTTGGGCCAGGACCGGCCCGACGCCGGGCAGCTCCTCGAGCTCGGCGGCGGTGGCACGGTTGAGGTCGACCTTGCTGCCGGCGTCGGCCCCCGCCGCCCCGCCACCGGCGACCCCGCCACCGACACCACCGTTCGCCGAACCACGTCCGACACCGCTCCCGACGTCGGAGCCACCCGCCCCCGCCGGTGCAGGCAGCGACGGCTCCCCGGGTTTGGGGATGCGGACCTGCTCACCGTCCACGAGCGGTCGCGCAAGGTTCACGGCGGCGAGGTCGGCACCACTCTGCGCTCCGCCCGCCTTGGCCACCGCATCAGCCACCCGCGCCCCGGCCGGGAGCGTGACGACGCCCGGCTTCTTCACCTGGCCCACGACGTGGACGGTGAGGATGGAGGTCACGACCGGCTGCGCGGCCACAGGTGGGCCGCCGCCGCCGGAGGCAGTGCTCGACGAGGCGAAACCTGTCGCTCCCAGGGTCCGGCCCACCACTGCCGACCCGGGCTGGGCGGGCGCGACGACCTCGGGGGTGCTGGCGGCCCGCGCCCAGGCGACGCGCACCCCGAAGCCGCCAGCAGCGACGACGGCTACGACCAGCAGCCCCACGACCGCGGCTCGGGGGCCACCCAACCGGGCCCCGACCAGCGACTCGGGCAGGGTGAATGGCGCAGGCCGCGGAGGAGTCGGGCGACGATGCCGCCCCTGCCGCCCCTGCCGCTCAGGACGCTCGGGACGCCCCCTTCGCTCGGGTTCAGCGGAGGTTTGCGGTACCCCCACCTCCTCGATCCAGTCACGGTCCGGTTGCCACGGGACCACCGACCCGTCCCCCACCTGCGGGCGAAGCTCTCGCGGCTGCCGGCCCGACGACGGGGCCGTCGACGAGCCCGACGACGAAGCCGAGGCCGGCGTCGAAGCCGACGGGGTCGACGCGAGCAGCGCGCGCAGGCGCGGGGAGGGTTCGGGCGGACGGCGACGCAACGGCATACCGGCACGCTAGGAACCCCGACGCGGGCGACCCAGCCCGTCAGCCACCCCGTGTGGACAAGGACCGCGCCGAGGTCAGGCTGTGGACGAGCCGCCCGTGGACGAGTCGCCCGTCGACGAGTCGCCCGTGGAGGATTCGCGCCGCGCGGAGACCCAGAGCTCGATGTTGCGGCGGTGCCGGTAGATCACCAGCAGCGCCAGGACCATGCACCACGCACCGGTGTCCCGCGACCCGAACGGCACCCAGCGCAGCCAGGACACCAGCCCCAGGACGAACAGCAGGAGGCACGCCGAGACCGAGGCTCCCGCGACCCACCGCAACCGCCAGACGAGCAGGACGAACACCACGACCATGACGAGCGCGAACCACGGCTCCACCGCGAGGATCGCCCCCAGCGACGTCGCCACCCCCTTGCCGCCCTGTCCCTTGAGGAACGGCGACCAGATGTGGCCCAGGACGACGGCCAGCCCGACGACCAGGGCGGTGATGGAGCCGAGGAACTGCTGGGCGAGCAGGACGGGCAGCAGCCCCTTGAGCACGTCCAGGACGCCGACGACGATGCCCCACCGGGTGCCGAGGACCCGGCCGGCGTTGGTGGCGCCGGGGTTGCCGGAGCCCGAGGTCCGCAGGTCCTTGCCGAGGACCCGCGCCAGGATCGTGGCCGGGTTCACGGCGCCGAGGACGAAGGCCACCGCCGCGGCGAGTGGCACCTGGGCCAGCTCCCAGAAGGACGCGTGCCCCACCGTGTCGAGCGCGTTCACGACGGGTCAGGCCCCCGGCTGGGCGGGTCGCGGCGAGACGGCCACGGCGAGCGTTCCGGGGCCGACGTGCGCGCCGACGACCGCACCGAGCTCGACGACCGTCACCTCGCGGGCGGACTCCACGCGGGTGCGCAACCGCTGGGCGAGGTCCTCCGCCCGAGCGGCCGAGTCGAGGTGGTGCACCGCGATGTCCACGCCGTGCCCCGCGCCCTCGGCCGCTGCTGCCGCGATCTCCTCCAACCGGGCCAGCGCGCGGGCCGACGTCCGCACCTTCTCCAGCGGCCTGATGTGCCCGTCGACGAGCTCGAGGATCGGCTTGATCGCCAGCGCAGACCCGAGGAACGCCGACGCCGACCCGATCCGTCCACCACGGCGCAGGTGCTCGAGCGTGTCGACGTAGAACACGACCCGTGCCGCAGTGGCACGCGAAAGCGCTTGTGCTGCAACCTCCTGCGCCGAGGCGCCAGCGGCGGCGAGCTCGGCGGCCGACACGACGCCATACCCCATCGCCATGCCGAGCGAACGCGAGTCGACCACGTGCACGGGCACCGGGGACTGCTTCGCCGCGAGGTGCGCGGACTCGACGGTCGAGGACATGTCGGCCGAGATGTGCACCGACACGACGGCGTCCGCTCCCGCAGCAGCCGCCTTCTCGTAGGCCCCGAGGAACGCCTGCGGCGAGGGCCGGGACGTCGACACCGGGCGGAACGCGCGCAGGGCCGTCGCGACCTCGGCGGTGGTCACGTCCACGCCCTCGCTGAACTCGCTGCCGCCGATCACGACGTGCAGCGGCACGACCTGGATGTGGTGGGCGTCGACGACCGCCTGCGGCAGGTAGGCCGTGGAGTCGGTGACGATGGCGACGGACACGTCCGAAGGCTACTCGTGCAGGGCCGTCGCGAGCAGCACCGCCGAGCCGAGGGCGGCCAGCACCCGGGCGTGGTTCCAGCGGGTCCACGACGTCCGGTATGCCGCCCACGCACCGGTGGCGCGCGGCTCGCCCGGGTCGAGGGTGGCGAGGGCGTTGTTGCGGGGGACGTTCGCGGCGGCCGTCACCACGAAGGCGCCGACGCCGAGGGCCGCGCCGACCACGAGGGCCAGGCGGTGGTCCGCCAGGGACGTGCCCTCGACACCCCACCCGGCGAGGGCGACGACGCCGACCACCAGCGACCCCGCCGGCGAGACCAGCAGCGGCACCAGGAGCAGGCTGCGCGGAGCATCCTCGTTGAGGCGCTGCATGGCCCGGATCCCTTCTGCCGGCGCCAGCCGCCCGAGGGACCGCATGACGAACGCGGAGAAGGCGAAGAGGACACCGGCGAGCACCGCCGACGCCAGGGCGGTCAGCGCCACGACCACCTCGACCCAGCTCAGACCGGCACCACGTTGACCAGCTTGGGCGCCCGCACGATGACGGTGCGGATGCCACCCTCGGTCGCGGCCCGGACCTTCGGCAGCGCCAGCACCTGCTCGCGCAGGTCGTCCTCGCCGATGTCGGCCGGCACCTCGAGCCGGTCGCGCACCTTGCCCTTGATCTGCACGACGCAGGTCACGGTGTCCTCGACCAGCAGCGCCGGGTCGGCGACCGGGAACGGCTCGAACGTCACCGTCTCGGCATGGCCCAGCTTGGCCCACAGCTCCTCGGCGATGTGCGGCGCCAGCGGAGCCACCATGACGACGAGCTTCTCGGCGGCCTCGCGCGGCACCGCGTCGAGCTTGGTCAGCGCGTTGTTCAGCTCGATGAGCCGCGCGATGGCGGTGTTGAAGCCCAGCGACGGGAAGTCGCGGGACACCGCGTCGATGGCCTTGTGCAGCGCCCGGGCGGTCGCATCGTCCAGGGGCGCGTCGACGACACGCACCTCACCGGTCTCCTCGTCGACCACGTTGCGCCACAGCCGTTGCAGGAACCGTTGCGCACCGACGACAGCGCGCGTCTCCCACGGCTTGCTCAGCTCCAGCGGCCCCATCGACATCTCGTAGACGCGCAGGGTGTCGGCGCCGTACTGCTCGCACATCTCGTCGGGGCTGACGACGTTGCGCAGCGACTTGCCGATCTTGCCGAACTCGCGGGTGACCGGCTGGCCCTGCCACGTGTAGGTCGGCTCGCCCCCCTCGTGGTCGGGCACCTCGACCACCTCGGACGCCTCGACCGGCTGGCCGCGGTCGTCGCGGTACGCAGGGGCCTGGATGTAGCCCTGGGAGAAGTACTTGCGGAACGGCTCGTCGCTGCTGACGTGGCCCAGGTCGTAGAGCACCTTGTGCCAGAAGCGGGCGTAGAGCAGGTGCAGCACCGCGTGCTCGACACCACCGATGTAGAGGTCGACGCCACCCGGGTCCGCGACACCCTCGGGCGCGCCGGCCACCGGCGTGCTGTGCGGACCCATCCAGTAGCGCTCGTTCTCGGGGTCCACCAGTGCGGCGTCGTTGGCGGGGTCGAGGTAGCGCAGGTAGTACCAGCACGAGCCCGCCCAGTTGGGCATGGTGTTGGTCTCGCGGCGGTACTTCTGGACCCCGCGGCCGTCGCCCAGGTCCAGCTCGACGTCGACCCACTCCTGCACCCGGCCCAGCGGCGGCTCGGGCTGCGAGGACGAGTCCTCGGGGTCAAAGGTCTTGGGAGAGTAGTCCGGGACGTCCGGGAGCTCGACCGGCAGCATCGACTCGGGCACCGCGTGGGCGACCCCGTCCTCGTCGAAGACGATCGGGAACGGCTCGCCCCAGTAGCGCTGGCGGCTGAACAGCCAGTCGCGCAGCTTGTAGTTGACCGTGCCCTCGCCGAACCCCTTGGCCGACAGCCACTCGATGATGGTGGACTTGGCCTGCGCGATCGGGAGGCCGTCGAGCGACACCTCGTCGTTGGAGGAGTTGATCGCCGCACCCTCGCCGGTGAACGCCTGGTCCTCCGGGTGCCCCTCCGACGGCTGGACCGTGCGGACCACCGGCAGCTCGTACTTCGCGGCGAAGTCCCAGTCGCGCTCGTCCTGACCCGGCACCGCCATGATCGCGCCGGTGCCGTAACCCATCAGGACGTAGTCGGCGATGAAGACCGGAACCTGTTGCCCTGTCACGGGGTTCGTGGCGAACGCGCCGGTGAAGACACCGGTCTTGTCCTTGCCCTCGGTCTGTCGCTCCAGGTCGCTCTTGCGCGACGCCGCCAACCGGTATGCCGTCACGGCAGCAGCCGGGGACGCCTCACCAGCCGTCCACGCCGGGTTGGTGCCCTCGGCCCAGTCCCCCTCGGGCGCCAGGGCGTCGACGAGCGGGTGCTCGGGCGCGAGCACCATGAAGGTCGCGCCGAACAGGGTGTCGGGACGGGTGGTGAAGACCTCGATCGACGCGTCGTGACCGACGACCGGGAACGCCACCCGCGCACCCTGGCTGCGCCCGATCCAGTTGCGCTGCATGGCCTTGACCTTCTCCGGCCAGTCCACGCGGTCGAGGTCGTCGGCCAGGCGGTCGGAGTAGGAGGTGATCCGCATCATCCACTGGCGCAGGCTGGTCTTGAAGACGGGGTAGTTGCCCCGCTCGGAGCGTCCGTCGTTGGTGACCTCCTCGTTGGACAGCACCGTCCCCAGGCCCGGAGCCCAGTTCACCGGCGCCTCCGAGGTGTAGGCCAGGCGGTGGTCGTCCAGCACCGCAGAACGCTCGGCGGGGGTGAGCGACGCCCAGTCCGCGCCGCCGGGGACGGCGCGCACGCCCGATACGAACTCCTGCACCAGCTCGTCGATGGGGCGGGCCCGACCCACTCCCCCGTCCGGCCGGACGGCCTCGGGGTCGTACCAGGAGTTGAAGATCTGCAGGAAGATCCACTGGGTCCACCGGTAGTAGCCCGGGTCGATCGTCGTGATGGTGCGGCGGTCGTCGTGGCCCAGCCCCAGCCGACGCAGCTGGCGCTTCATGACGACCATGTTCTCCTCGGTCGTCTTGCGCGGGTGCTGACCGGTCCGCACCGCGTACTGCTCCGCGGGGAGGCCGAACGCGTCGTAGCCCAGGCAGTGCAGGACGTTCTTGCCGGTCATGCGGTGGTAGCGCGCGAAGACGTCCGTGGCGATGTAGCCCAGGGGGTGACCGACGTGCAGGCCGGCACCGCTGGGGTAGGGGAACATGTCGAGGACGAGCAGCTTCTCGCGGTCGGCGACCTTCTCGGGCTCGGCCCAGGGACCAGCCGGGTTGGGGGCGTGGAAGGTGCCCTGCTCCTGCCAGCGGTCCTGCCAGGCCAGCTCGATCTGCTGGGCCATCTCGGCGGTGTAGCGGTAGGGCGTCTCGCTCATCTCATCCTCGTGTCGTGTCGCGTCGCGGCGGACGGCTGCTGCTGCTGCTCCAGGGTGGGCACTTCCGGAACGGGGCACCCACGACAAAGCCCCCCGCGAAGGAGGGGCTGGCCGCGGTGGCCTCGGTGATCCGGGGGGCCAACGCGGCTAGGGAAGGAGGAGCTGTCGTGCCATGGCCCAAGGTTAGCGCAGCGGGCCCCTGGGCTCCCTCAGGCAGCGGCGGCCACGTCCGCGAGCTCGTGGCGCAGCTTGGCGATGATCCCCGTCAGGAGCCGCGAGACCTGCATCTGGCTCACCCCGAGGACCGCTCCGATCTCCGACTGGGTCTTCTCCTCGACGAAGCGCAGGTGCACGATCAGTCGTTCGCGGTCGCTGAGCCGGTTCACCTTCTGGCACACGACGCGCAGGCGCAGCAGGCGGTCGATGTCGGCGCTCTCGGCTGCCACCAGGTCGATGACCCCGCCCTCGTCCGCGGACAGGTCCAGGGAGGTCGCGGTGTACGCCGCCCCCGACTGGCGGGCGCTGTGGACCTCGTCCACCTCGACCTCCAGCGCGTCGGCCAGCTCGGCCGCACTGGGCCAGCGCTGCAGGCTCTGCGTGAGCAGGTCCTCCTGACCCGACATCTGGGCGCGTACCTCCTGCAGCCGACGTGGCGGGCGAACGGCCCAGCCGCAGTCACGGAAGTGGCGCTTGACCTCGCCGAGGATGGTGGGCAACGCATAGGACGCGAACCCGTTGCCGCAGCCCACGCGATAGCCGCGGGCGGCCTTGACCAGCGCCACCCGCCCGACCTGCACGAGGTCCTCGCTGTCGATGCCGCGTCCCCGGTACCTGCGGGCGACGCGCTCCGGCAGGTCGAGGGTGAGCAGGACGGCCTCCTGGCGCAGACGGTCCGCCGTGGCCGGGTCGCTGACCTCGGCCTGGGCCAGGAGCTCGTCGGCGAGCTCGTGCCGATGAGCGACCTGCTCGAGCCGCGAGCCGGCGTCCGGAGCCGAGGGCGTCGCAGGGGTGTCGAAGTCAGTGGCAGCGGCCATGGGTGTCCCGTTCGTTTGAAGGAACATGGCGCCGCTGTTGGACCACGTGTCTACGACCTCTACACAACCATCGGTGCGGGCGGCCCGCAACCAGAGCAGAGCTCCTGGCTGCGCGCCGGGCCCGTGGGCGGCGATACTGCTCCCATGCCACCGCGTATCCCGTCCGAGGCCTCCGAGGCCTTCGCCGCCCTCGCAGAGCTGGTCTATTCGGGTGCCGACTCCCAGACCGTGCTGGACAGCATCTGCCGGCTCGCGGTGGACCTCGTCCCGGGCGCCGACCACGTCTCCATCTCGACCCTGTCCGCGGACCTGTCCCTCAACACCCTGGCCGCCAGCGACGACGTCGCCCGCCTGATGGACCGGCTCGAGACCGAGGCCGGCGAGGGACCGTGCCTCGACAGCATCATCGAGAGCTCCTTCCAGCGGGACGCGGACATCAGGGCCAACTCCACCTGGCCGACCTTGGCCGAGCTCACCCTCGACCGCACACCGGTTCGCGGCATGGTCGGGTACCAGCTGAAGGACGGGGCACACGGTCGTGCAGCCCTGAACGTCTTCTCCGACACCCCCGGCGCCCTGACCGAGGACGCCGCGGACATCGGCACCGTGCTGGCGGCCTTCACCTCCGTGGCCCTCGCGGCCGCCCAGCGACACACCGACATGGAGAACCTGCGTCGCGGGTTGGAGAGCAACCGCGAGATCGGCAAGGCGATCGGTCTGCTCATGGCAGCGCACTCGGTCACCGCCGACGAGGCGTTCGACATCCTGCGCAGTGCCTCCAGCCGCACGAACACCAAGCTCGCCGCGATCGCCGAGAAGATCGCCGCCAACTACGGCCGCAACCCGTCCTGAGCTGCTCGACGCCTGCAGGTCGCCGTTGTCGGCGGCGGCGGTTACCTTGAGAAGCAGTCACCACCAAGCCGGTCAAACAGTGCGCCAGCTGCCTCGTCGGGTCTGCTGCTGCGGGCTCGACTCCCCCGTGTGGAGGAAGTCTTGCGCACCGTCGTCGTCCCGGTCCCCCTCAGCCATCTCCTCGAGGTCCGCTGCGAGAACTCCCAGCGCGTTCTCGCCTCCACGGGCGATCGGGGGCCGGCATGCACGTCGTGATCCTGGCCTCGGCCCGTCATCCGCTGAGGGAGCCCTTCGCCGGAGGCCTCGAGTCGCTCACCTGGGCGCTGGTCCGTGGCCTGCGGGCGCGGGGCGTCGAGGTCACGCTGTTCGCCGGACCGGGGAGCGACCCCGGGCTCGATGCCCGGGAGATCAGCGTCCTCCCGCTCGAGCTCAGCGACACGGCGAGGGCCGATGTGTCGATGCCCCCCGAGGCGTGGCTGCAGGAGCACCACGCCTACCTGCAGGTGATGCTCGAGCTGGCTGACCGGTCCGACGTGGACCTGATCCACAACAACAGCCTGCACCACCTGCCCGTCGCCCTGGCCCAGTCGTGCCGGGCACCGATGCTCACGACCCTGCACACGCCTCCCACCCCGTGGCTCGAACCAGCCATCCGCCTGATGGACCAACGTCGGTCCCGGTTCGTCGCGGTCAGTGCCCACACCGCCCGCCAGTGGCGCCACGTCACCGATGCCGCCGTGGTCCACAACGGCGTGGACACCGACGTCTGGACCCCCGGTCCCGGCGGTGACGACCTGGCGTGGGTGGGTCGCCTGGTGCCGGAGAAGGCGCCGCACGAGGCGGTGCGCATCGCCGCCGCGACCGGGCGCCACCTTCGCCTGGCCGGACCGGTCGGCGACCCGCGCTACTTCCGCGAGGTCCTCGAGCCCCTGCTCGGGCAGGGCGCCGACTACGTGGGGCACCTGGACGTGGCCCGCCTGCGCACCCTGATCGGGTCGAGTGCCGCCACGCTCGTCACCCCCGCGTGGGACGAGCCGTACGGCCTGGTCGCCGCCGAGTCGATGGCCTGCGGGACCCCGGTCCTGGGATACCGGCGTGGTGGGCTGCCCGAGTTCGTGGTGCCCGAGTGCGGGATCCTCGTCGAGGCCGGCGACGTCGCCGGGGCGGCAGCCCGGCTGGAGGCGGTGACCGGACTCAGCCGCAAGGCCTGCCGGGCGCACGCCATGGAGCACTGCTCCCTCGACGCCATGGTGGACGCCTACCTCGAGGCCTACCTCACCCATACCCGGAGCACGTCCGTGGCGGCATGATCGGCTACTACGCGCACCACCAGGGCGCGGGACACCTCACCCGGATGCAGAGCATCGCCGCGGCCCTCGACGAGCCCGTATGGGGCCTCAGCTCGGCTGCGCGCCCACCCGGGTGGACCGGCGGCTGGACCTCCCTGGCCCGCGACGACGAACCCCGGCCCGACGGCCTCGCCGACCTCGACGTCACCGCTCGCGGGGTGCTGCACTGGGTGCCGCAGCACCATGTCGGGCTGGCACGCCGGGCAGCCCAGCTCACGGCGTGGGCTGCCGCGCAGCGGCCACGCGCCCTGGTGGTCGACGTGTCCGTCGAGGTGACCATGCTCGCCCGGTTGTGCGGGGTGCCGTGCGTCGTGGTGGCCATGCCGGGCTCGCGCGACGACCGTCCCCACCAGCTGGCCTACGACACCGCAGATGCCCTGCTGGCGCCGTGGCCGCGGGGCGCCCACGACCTGAACTGGCCGGGTCACTGGGTGGACAAGGCCTGGTTCGTCGGCGGGATCTCGCGCTTCGACGACCACGAGACCCAGCCGCCGCCCCTCCACGCCACCGCCGACCGGTCCAGGGGTCGTACGGTGCTGCTGCTCTGGGGTGCCGGGGGCCGCTCGACCACCGGCGCCGAGGTGCGGGCCGCCCAGGACGCCACCCCCGGCTGGACCTGGGTGGAACGGTCCCCCGCCGCGGACGGCAGCGGTGGCCTGTGGGAGGACCTGCAGCGCGCCGACGTGGTGGTCAGCCACGCCGGCCAGAACGCCGTCGCCGAGATCGCGGCCGCCCGCCGGCCGGCAGTCATCGTGGCCCAGCCCCGTCCCCACGCGGAGCAGGAGTCGACCGCTCGCCGCGTCGATGACTGGCGGATCGCCGTGGGACGGGGGTCCTGGCCCGACGCCGACGCCTGGCCGGGCCTGCTCGAGCTGGCCCTGGCCCGAGGAGGCGGCGGGTGGTCGCGCTGGTCCGACGGCTCCGGAGCGCGCCACGCCGCCGACCACCTCACCCGCTTGACCGCGACCCCGGCCGGGCCATGACCGCGGCCGGACGGACGGCGGTCATCACCATCGCGCACGGGCGCCACGAGCACCTGCGCGGTCAGCAGTGGGGCCTGGCTCGCCAGACCGCGCCCCCCGACCTCCACGTCGTGGTGGCCATGGGCGACCCGGAGGTCGCGCTCGTCGCCCACGAAGACGCCCACGACCGGTCGGAGCACACGCGCGTGGTCACGGTCGACCTCGACGTCGCAGGAGAGGAGCTGCCCCTCGCCCACGCGCGCAACCTCGGGGCACAGGCAGCCATGGACGCCGGAGCCGACCGGCTGGTCTTCCTGGACGTCGACTGCATACCGGCCACCGGCACCCTGGCGCGCTACGCGACCGTGCTCGACGCACCTGCGCAGGACGCCGAACTGTTCGGACCGGTCGTCGTCTGCGGGACGGTGGCCTACCTGCCGCCGGTCGCCCACCCGCGTGACTACCGCATCGAGGGCCTGGCCGAGCTCGCGGACCCCCACCCTGCACGGCCCGTCCCTGCCGACGGGCAGGTCCTCGTGGGTGCCGACCTGCGGTTGTTCTGGTCGCTGTCCTTCGCCCTCACCGCAGCGAGCTGGCAGCAGCTCGGCGGCTTCAGCGAGGACTACGTCGGGTACGGCGCCGAGGACACCGACTTCGGGCAGCGGCTCGGCGCCGCGAACGGGACCATGCTCTGGGCAGGTGGCGCCGCGGCATACCACCAACACCATCCGAGCCAGACTCCGCCGGTGCGCCACCTCACCTCGATCATCCGCAACGCCAACGTGTTTCGTGACCGTTGGGGCTGGTTTCCCATGGAGGGCTGGCTGACCGCCTTCGCCGAACGCGGGCTGGCCAGCCGTGACCCGGCGACCGGGCGCTGGGTGGTCACGACCTGACTCGGACGCCTCCGCCCGTTTGGACCACCTTCGCCGGGGTAGCCAAGTGGTGGGACCGTCCGGCTCCAACAGCGCGGGCCGGGCGGTTTCCCCGTCCCTGCACGGGTTTGTGGTCGCTCGGCGCGGGGCACAGGGCAGGAGAGCGACGCGCGCGACCGCACTGGTCGTCGCACCCACGAGAGGACAGCACCGGTGAAGGCACTGACTTGGCACGGCAAACGCGACGTACGGGTGGAGGAGGTCCGCGACCCCGAGCTCGAGACGCCGACCGACGCGATCATCAAGGTGACCTCGACGGCCATCTGCGGTTCGGACCTGCACCTGTACGAGGTCCTCGGCGCCTACCTCACGCCCGGTGACATCCTCGGCCACGAGACCATGGGCATCGTCGAGGAGGTCGGCCCGGAGGTGACCCACATCAAGGCGGGCGACCGGGTGGTCATCCCCTTCAACATCTCCTGCGGCCACTGCTGGATGTGCGAGCGCGGCCTGTACGCCCAGTGCGAGACGACCCAGGTCCGCGACCAGGGCAAGGGGGCGTCGCTGTTCGGCTACACGAGCCTGTATGGCGCGGTGCCCGGTGGCCAGGCGGAGTACCTGCGCGTGCCGCAGGCCCAGTTCGGGCCCATCGTCGTGCCCGAGGGGCCCGGCGACCAGCGCTTCCTGTACCTCTCGGACATCCTGCCCACCGCGTGGCAGGGCGTGAAGTACGCCGACGTGCCGCAGGGTGGGACGCTGGCCGTGATCGGTCTGGGCCCGGTGGGCCAGCTCGCCACCCGGATCGGCAAGCAGCTCGGTGCAGGACGCGTCATCGGGGTGGACCTGGTGCCCGAGCGGCTCGCGCTGGCCAAGGCGCACGGGATCGAGACCCTCGACCTGCGCGAGGTCGACGACGTCGCCGCCGCCCTGATCGAGATGACCGGTGGTCGCGGACCGGACGGTGTCCTGGAGGCTGTCGGCATGGAGGCCCACGGCAACCCGGTGGCCAAGACCGCGCAGGCCGCGGTCGGGCTGCTCCCGGACGCGCTCGCCCGCCCCCTCATCGACCGGATCGCCATCGACCGGCTCGACGCGCTGCTCACCGCGTTCAAGGCGGTGCGCCGAGGGGGCACCGTGTCGATCAGCGGGGTCTACGGCGGCGAGGTCGACCCGCTGCCGCTGATGGAGATGTTCGACCGCGGGATCACGGTACGGATGGGCCAGTGCCACGTGAAGCGGTGGATCGACGAGATCATGCCGCTGGTCCTGGACTCCTCCGACCCGCTCGGCACGGAGGAGCTGGCCACCCACATCCTCCCGCTCGCCGAGGCACCCCGTGGCTACGAGATGTTCCAGGCCAAGGACGACGGCTGCGTCAAGGTGGTCCTGCAACCGTGACGTCGTTCGCCGGCAGGACCGTGCTGATCACCGGCGCGTCCAGCGGTATCGGTCGGGCGACCGCCCACCGCCTCGCGGCCGAGGGGGCGGACCTCGTCCTCGTCGCCCGGTCGCTCGACCCCCTGCAGCAGGTGCAGGCCGAGTGCGAGGCACGCGGTGCTCGCGTCCTGGTCGCCCTCGCCGACGTCGGCGACGCCGACGCCGTGGCACGCGCGTTCCGGGAGGCGGAGCACGTGTTCGGCCGGGTGGACGGGGTCGTGCACTCTGCCGCCGTGCTCGCCTACGGACGCTTCGAGGAGGTCCCCGCCGAGGTGTTCGACGGGGCCCTCCGGACGACGCTGAGCGGGACCGCGAACGTCGCCCGCACCGCGCTGTCCGCCTTCGCGGGCTCCGCCGACGGTGGCAGCCTCGTGGTCATCGGCTCGCTGCTGGGCAAGATCAGCACGCCGTGGATGAGCTCCTACGTCACCGCCAAGTGGGGGGTCCACGGGCTCGTCCGCACGTTGCAGATCGAGGCCCGCAGCACCCCGGGCATCCACATCA
Source organism: uncultured Actinomycetota bacterium (assembly GCA_963731235.1). Taxonomy (GTDB): domain Bacteria; phylum Actinomycetota; class Actinomycetes; order Actinomycetales; family Dermatophilaceae; genus Pedococcus. Next base: position 40,360 of record CAVSUT010000015.1, read on the forward strand.
GCCTGGTCTCCCCCGGCGGGGTCGACACCCCGGTCTACCTGCAGGCCGGCACCTACCTGCGCCGGCACGGTCGCCCACCGCCGCCGGTCGACCCTCCCGAGAAGGTGGCCCGGGCCGTGGTGCGGGCACTGGCGCGCCCACGCCGAGAGGTGTCGGTGGGGGCGGCGAACCACCTGGCCGTGACCGGGTTCCGGCTCATGCCTGCCGTCTTCGACCGGCTCGTGACGCCCCTGATGCGTGCGGGTGGGATCTCCCGGTCCGAGACCGCGAACTCGCCGGGCAACGTCCTTGCGCCCCAGCCCACCGGTGATGCGCTGCACGGCCGGTGGGGGCGACACTGGATGCGGCCGGTGGCAGCGGCAGCAGCAACGGCTACCGTCGCCGTCACCACCCAGGCCGTCCGGGCCACGAGAGCCAGCCGCTCCAGCCGGACCAGCACGATCACCCGAGCCACCAGGAAGAAGCTCCAGCGATGACCAAGCAGCACTCCGTCCACGAAGGCGTCGTCACCGTCACCCGTGAGGTCGACGCCCCCGCCCAGGCCGTCTGGAACATCCTCGCCGACGGCTGGGACTACGCCACCTGGGTCGTCGGGGCATCGCGCGTGCGCGACGTCGACCGTTCCTGGCCGGCCGAAGGGGCTCGCATCCACCACTCGTTCGGGCTGTGGCCGGTGGTGGTCAGCGACACCACCCACGTGGTCAGCGCGAGCGAGCCGACCAGCCTGACCCTCGTGGCCCGAGGGTGGCCGATGGGCGAGGCCGAGGTGAACGTCACCGTGACGCCGCGAGGCGACCAGGCGTGCACGGTCGCCATCGCGGAGGACGCCATCAAGGGACCGGGCACCCTCATGCCCAAACCGTTGCGGCAGCTGGCGATCGGCCCGCGCAACATCGAGGCGCTCCGTCGCCTCGCCTACCTCGCCGAGGGACGGCACCGCGAGCGCGTCACGTCCTGAGCAGGCGGTCCCACGCCGTCCTGGTCAGGGCCCGACGGACGCCGCCGGTGAGCCCGTTGGCGCCGAGGGCAGCGCGGGCGGCGTTCCACCCGCAGGCGCCGTGCACCCCTCCCCCGGGGTGGGCCGACGCGCTGGCGAGGTAGAGACCGGGGACGGGCGTCTCGGGCCGCCCCAGGCCGGGGGTGGGCCGGAACACCAGCTGCTGGTGCAGGGCCGCGGTCCCGGCGTTGATCGCCCCACCCACGAGGTTGGCGTCCTCGTCCTGGAGGTCGGCCGGTGACTGCACGTGCCGGGCGACCTGGCTGTCCCGGAAGCCCGGCGCGACGCGCTCGACGGCGTCCTCCATGCGCTGGACGTGGGCGTCGACCTGCTGCTCGTCCCACTCGTGGTGCGGCACGTGCGTGTAGGCCCAGGCCGACTCGGTCCCTTCCGGTGACCGGGACGGGTCGGAGGTGGTCATCTGCCCGAACAGCAGGAACGGCCGCTCCGGCACCCGCCCGACGGCCAGGTCGGCGGCGAAGTCCACGAACCCGTCGTTGTCGACACCCAGGTGCACCGTGCCGGCCCCCCGGGCCTTCTCTGCGGTCCACGGCACGGGTCGGTCCAGGGCCCAGTTGACCTTGATGGTCGCGTTGTCCCACTGGAACCGGTCGAGGTCGCGGTGCAGCTTGGCCGGCAGCGGGTGGTCGGCCAGGAGCTCGCGGTAGAGGGTGGGGGCCGGGACGTCGGCGAGCACACCACGGCGGGCCCGCAGCTCGGTGCCGTCGGCGAGGCGGACCCCGGTCGCCTGCCCCGCCGCCGTGGTCACCGACGTGACCGGGGTCCCGGTGAGCACGCGTACGCCGCGGCTCTCTGCCCGCCGGCGCAGGGCTCCTGCCAGCTCACCGGCGCCGCCCTCGGGCACGGGGAAGCCGACGTCCTGGCCGAGCATGCACAGCAGCCAGCCGAACAGCCCGCTGCCCGCACCATCCGGTGGCACGTCGCTGTGCAGGGCGTTGCCGGTGAGCAGCAGCCCCGCCCCCTCGCCGCGGAACCGCTCGTGGCCCAGGCGCCGGGACGGGGTCACCGCGAGCCGCGCGAAGTCGAGCGTGCCGCCGGCGCCCATCCGGCGCACCATACGCAGGGCCGAGGAGGCCGGGGGGAACGGCGTGAACAGCGCGTCGAGCAGCGGGTCGCGGATGCGGTCCCAGCCCTCCACGAGCTCCATCCAGGCATCACCGTCACCGGAGGCCTCGGCCTCCAGCCCGGCCGCGGTGTCCTCCGCCCGGGAGCACAGCAGCGCCGCGCTGCCGTCGTCGAGGGCGTGGGCGAGCACGTGGGGAGCCCGCCGCCACACCAGGCCGTGCTCCTCGAGGTGCAGGTCGTTGATGATCGGGCTCGCGGCCGCCAACGGGTAGAACGCGCTGAACAGGTCGGTCGTGTAGCCGGGAGCGGTCACCTCGGCGCTGCGCACGGCGCCCCCGACCTCGTCGTTGGCCTCCACGAGGATCACGTCCCACCCGGCGTCGGCGAGCGCGTTCGCGGCCACCAGGCCGTTGGGTCCTGCGCCGACGACGACTGCATCTGCTGTGCTGACCGACATGGGTTCCTTCGTCGAGGTGGGAGGTGGCCCGTCCACTCTGGCACGGCCGGTCCGGCCGGGCGCACCCAGGCGGACCGGCGGCAGGCTCAGGCCGGCGGGTATGCAGCCCCGCGCAGCCGGCGCGCGAGGTGGGCGGTGTTGGCCGCGAGGGTCGCCGTGGTGGAGGCCGTCGCCTCGGGGGTCTGGTCGAGGTCCTGGTAGTCGGTGCCGTGCATGGCCTCGCCGTTCCAGTAGGTCACGCCCCCGGCGGGGATGGTGAAGCCGACGTCGTTCAGGCACTGGAACAGGACCCCGCTGACGTGGTGCGCGCCGTCCTCGTTGCCGACGACGACCGCTGCGGCCACCTTGCCGTAGGTCCGCGGCTGACCGGCGTCGTTGGTGTCGGACAGCTCGGCGTCGAGGCGCTCGAGGACCCGCTGGGCGACGCTGGAGTGCTGGCCCAGCCAGATCGGCGTGCCGATGACGAGGATGTCGGCCGCGAGCATCTTCGCGCGCAGCGCCGGCCACTGGTCGCCGTCGCCCATGTCGTCCTCGACACCGGGTCGCAGGTCGTGGTCGACCGCCCGGACGAGCTCGCCGTCGACCCCGTGCTCCTGCATGGCGTCGAGCAGCTGCTGGGTCAGCAGGTCGGTGCTGGAGTCCGCCGGTGAGGGCTTGAGGCTGCAGGTGATCGCGAGCGCGGTCAGGCGGTCGGTCGGGCTGGTGCTCGTCGGGTCGGTCATGCCTGCGACCTACCCGGGTGAGCGCTGGCACAAACGTGGACGTCGAGACGCGCCAGCGCCAGGTGGTCACTGTGATCAGTCGGCGTCGCCTGGGGCCGGGGCCGCCAGCGCCAGGTGGTCACTGTGATCAGTCGGCGTCGCCCGGGGCCGGGGCCGCCGGCGCCCGGTGGTCACTGTGATCAGTTGGGGCTGTCGGTCAGGGGCGGACGCGCGAGTCGAACCGGCCGGCCACGACGACACCCCGGGGGGCGGCCGCAGCCGTCCGCATCAGCACCGCCACCGCGAGGAAGGTGACGAGGAGGGCGCCGGCCATGAACAGCAGGATGAAGAGCTCCGGAGAGTTGGTCGCGGTCATGGGACCAGCGAACCGGATGGCGGGCGTCCACCTGAGCGTTCCGGTGCCATACCGGACGACCGGCCACCCGAGCCTGACCGAACGGTCGAGGGCGCCCTCGGTGTCCGCGTCCTGGCCCCCGGACACGACGAAGGCCAGGCACGCGGTGCCTGGCCTTCGTCTTCTCGGTGGAGCTGAGGGGATTCGAACCCCTGACCCCTTCCATGCCATGGAAGTGCGCTACCAACTGCGCCACAGCCCCGAGCTTCCCCGAGTGGGTGTCCCCCGGAGGCGACTGCGGAAGTTTACCCAGTGACCCACCCGTTTCACCAAATCGCGCGGCAGGCCGGCGACCGCCTGCTGACGATCCCCGCTCAGGCCGAGGCGTTCCAGGCACCCAGCTGCCACCCGGTGCGTCCTTCGACCAGCTCTGCCCAGTGGCAGTTGCCCAGCGTGCGCAGGGCATGGGTGGCGAGGTGCTGGTCCAGGCCGAGGAGGTCTGCCACGGCCGCCCGGCTCGAGACGCCGTGGGCGGCGACGACGGCGCACTCACCCTCACCGAGTCCGTCGACGAGCTCGCGCAGCGCCGCTCCAGCGCGCAGACCGACCTCGGCCAGCGTCTCGCCGTCGACCCCACGGCGCACGTCGCCCCGGTCCATCTCCTCGAGCAGGTCGGCGTACCCGGCGCGCACCTGCGTGGTGTGCAGACCCTGCCACTGCCCCACGTGGATCTCGCGCCACCGCGGGTCGAGCGTGACCTCGACACCAGCGGCGCGGGCCACGTGCTCGCCGGTGACGGCGGCCCGGGACAGGTCCGAGGCGACCACCCGCACGGGACGGTATGCCGCGATGGCCCGGCCCGCGGCCCTGGCCTGCTCCAGCCCGGCCTCGGACAGCGGGGTGTCGAGCTGCCCCTGCCAGACGCCGCCGGCGTTGTGCTCGGTCTCGCCGTGGCGCACGAGGAGGATGCGCCGCGGAGCGCTCACGCGTCGCGGCGCTTGGGCACGCCGAGGTCGATCTCGGGGCAGTCCTTCCACAGGCGCTCGAGCTCGTAGAACTCACGCTCCTCGTCGTGCTGGACGTGCACGACGATGTCGCCGAAGTCGAGCAGGACCCAACGGCCGTCCCGCTCACCCTCGCGGCGGATGGGCTTGGCGCCCTGCTCGCGGAGCTTGTCCTCGACCTCGTCGACGATGGCCCCGACCTGGCGGTCGGTGCTCGCGGAGACGATGACGAACACGTCGGTCAGGGCGAGCTGCTCGCTGACGTCGATGCCGGCGATGGTGGTGGCGAGCTTGTCGTCGGCCGCGAGGGCGGCCGTCCTGGCGAGCTCGAGGGATCTTTCGGTGGCTGGCACTGCACTCCTACGTTCGTGCCGCTGCGCCGACAGGTGAGCCGACGGCATACAGGCGGTATTTGTTGATGTACTGGACGACGCCGTCGGGTACGAGGTACCAGACGGGTTCGGACCGTTCCACGCGAGCGCGGCAGTCCGTGGAGCTGATGGCCATGGCCGGCACCTCTTGGAGGCTGACCCTGGCGGCTGGGAGGCCGGACTCCGACAGGACGTAGCCCGGGCGGGTGACCCCGACGAAGTGGGCCAGGTCGAACAGCTCGTCCGCGTCCTTCCACGACAGGATCTGGGCGAGCGCGTCGGCACCGGTGATGAAGAACAGCTCGTCGTCCGGACGTTGCTGCTTCAGGTCGCGCAGGGTGTCGATCGTGTAGGTCGGTCCCGGCCGGTCGATGTCGACGCGGCTGACCGTGAACCGGGGGTTGGAGGCCGTCGCGACGACGGTCATGAGGTAGCGGTGCTCGGCAGGGCTGACCTCCCGGGTGTCCTTCTGCCAGGGCTCGCCCGTGGGGACGAAGACGACCTCGTCGAGCCCGAACCGGGTCTGCACCTCGGAGGCGGCCACGAGGTGGCCGTGGTGGATCGGGTCGAACGTCCCGCCCATCACCCCGAGACGCATGCTCAGTGGTGGCCGCCCTGGGGTGCTCCGTGGTCGCCGTGCTGGACCTGTCCGGCGAGCGACTGCGCCGTGCCGCGGAAAGCCCACAGGACCCCGAGCAGCACCAGGAAGGACAGGAACGCGAGGCCACCGAAGGCGTAGGGCGACATGGGCAGCTCGCGGGTCTGCTCCTCGGCGGCGGCGAACAGGTTCGACAGAGACGACGACATGGACCCCAGCCTACCGGTCGCGGGCCCGGTCGCCTCACGCCCGTTGTCCACCGATCTTGTGCACACCCCTGTGCACAACCTCCCTCCTGAGCGGGGGTGGGTGTGGACAACCGTGTGGGCAACCCGTGGACGGAAACAGACTTGCGAAAACCCTTGCGAGGCAACAGAAGCGAGGACTACAAATCTCTTACGCGCTCCGGTTGGAGGGTCGGGAAGGGGCAACCCGGACCGTCTCGAGGGCCAGGGCGCAGGTCAACCGGATAACGGTGGACCGCCTCGACCGGGCTTGCCCGGACGAGGTCCTGCCGGCCCTCGGGCCGCAGGTTCGCGGGCGACGCCGCGAAGGCACTCCGAGACCGTTGACCAGATCGCATCGACCCGTTGCCCCGGTCCGCCGGAGCGTCGGGAAGCCACCGTCGCAGTGGGCACGACCCGGTCCGCCGGGGAGCGTGCGCGGTCGACCCCGGAGCAGAGTCTTGGCCGGTTCTCCCGGTCGCGAGCTGCACCAAACCGTGGGACGCACGACCGCCTCGGCGGTACGGCGACCCGCACGTGGTGATCCACCCACAGCCGGTTCGCCGGAGGTGGTGGGAGCACCGCAGAGGGCCCCTCGAACTCATACTTCGAGGGGCCCTCACCCATGGTGGGACAACCCGCACCGCAGCGCCTCCCGGGCACCGGCGCAGGACCTAGTCTTGGACCATGTCCCCGGAGCTCAGCATCGTCATCCCCGTGTACAACGAGGAAGACGTCCTGCCCCTGCTCGCGGCCCGCCTGAGGCCCGTGGCGGACGCCCTCGACACCACCTACGAGGTGGTCGCGGTGGACGACGGCAGCAGCGACGCCTCCCCCGTGGTGCTGCAGCGGATGCTGCGTGAGTGGCCCCAGCTGCGGGTCGTGCGGCTGCGCGCCAACGCCGGCCACCAGGCCGCGATCTCGGCCGGGCTGGCCACGGCCCGGGGCGGCTACGTCGTCACCCTCGACGCCGACCTGCAGGACCCGCCCGAGGTGATCCCCGAGATGCTCACCCAGGCCCGGCTCCACGGCGCCGACGTCGTCTACGGGGTCCGCTCCGACCGCTCCAGCGACTCGGTGTTCAAACGCCTGAGCGCCCGCGCCTTCTACCGCCTCATCCGGGTGCTGTCGGGCACGGGGGCCCAGGTCGACGCCGGCGACTTCCGCCTCATGTCGCGCGCAACCGTCAACGCGGTCAACGCCCTGCCCGAGCACCACCGGGTGCTGCGGTTCGTCGTCCCGGCCCTCGGTTTCCCGTCGGCGTCGGTGACCTACCGCCGCGACGAGCGGGCGGCCGGCAAGTCCAAGTACCCCCTCGCCACGATGATCCGGCTCTCGCTCGACAGCGTGACCGGCTTCTCCGCCGCTCCCCTGCGCTTCGCGACCTGGCTCGGGCTGGTCGGTGGCGCCGCAGCGCTCGTGCTGCTCGCCTACGCCCTCGTGGCCAGCGCGAGCGGTCACACCCTGCCCGGCTGGACCTCGACGGTCGTCGCCGTGGCCGGGGTCGGCGCGGTGCAGCTGCTCTGCCTGGGCATCCTCGGCGAGTACGTCGGCCGGATGTACGCCCAGCTGCAGGCCCGCCCCACCTACTTCGTGGCCTACGACTCCCTGACGGGACCGGTCACGCCCGCGGACGAGCCTCTACCAGCAGAGTCACACCGGGCATAGCCTTCACCGGCAGCCAGCGCTCGAGCGTGATGATCGCGCGCAGGCCAAGGTTGACGACCGGGTGCACGGTGTCGAGGTCCGAGCCGCTCGAGGAGCGTCGGCGCACCGCGACCACGGGCCGCAGCAGGACGTTCCACGACGTCATCGACGTCACCTCGAACCCGCCGCGCTCCAGCACCTCGCGCAACGTGGTGCGGGTGTAGCGGCGCACGTGGTCGACGGCGACGTCGTGGTCCGACCACAGCCGCGGGTCGGCGGGCACCGCGACGAGGAAGCGTCCACCGGGACGCAGGGCGCGGGCCACCTCGGTCACCGCGGTGTCGTCGTCGAGGATGTGCTCGAGGACGTCGAACGCCACCACGAGGTCCAGGGAGTCGTCGGCGACCGGCAGGGCGGTGGCGTCGGCCCGCAGCACGGGCAGCCCCCGTTCGGCCGCCACCTCGGCGCCGTCCGCGCCATACTCCAGGGCGGCCACGGACCAGCCGGCCGCCTGCAGCACGCGGGTGTTGCCTCCGCCGGCGGCACCGATGTCGAGGGCGGACCCGGGGGTGACCCCGGCGACCATCCTGGACAGCAGGTGCCGGCGCTCGCGGTACCACCAGTGGGCGTCCTCGAGCGCGGCCAGCTTTCGGACCTCAGTGCCTTCCACGGGCGCTCATCCTGCCATGCGGCCGCGCGCGGTCCGGGACGCGTGCGGTATGCCGCGCCGCCGGCTCAGCTGCGCACCTGTCCGTCGCCCTCGACGACCCACTTGGTGGTCGTGAGCTCGGGCAGCGCCATCGGCCCTCGCGCGTGCAGCTTCTGGGTCGAGATCCCGATCTCCGCGCCGAAGCCGAACTCGCCACCGTCGGTGAACCGGGTCGACGCGTTGACCATGACCGCGGCCGAGTCGACCTCGCTGGTGAACCGGCGGGCAGCGGCCCGGTCCTCGGTGACGATGGCCTCGGTGTGGCCCGAGCCGTACGCCCGGATGTGCTCCATGGCGGTGTCGAGGTCCGGCACGACGCGCACACTCATCTCGAGCGCGAGGTACTCGGTGCCCCAGTCCTCCTCCGTGGCGGCGACGTGGGGCACCCCCGCGGACTCTGCGGCGGCTCCCGAGGCGTCGTCGGTGTGCAGGACGACGCCGGCGCCGGACAGCTCGGCGAGCACCTTGGGCAGGAAGTCGGCGGCCACCGACTCGTGGACGAGCAGGGACTCGGCGGCGTTGCAGACGCTGGGGCGGTGGGTCTTGGCGTTGACGGCGATGGCGAGCGCCTTGTCGAGGTCGGCCGCGGCGTCGACGTAGACGTGGCAGTTGCCGACGCCGGTCTCGATCACCGGCACGGTCGACTCGGTGACGACCGTCTGGATCAGGCCGGCTCCCCCGCGCGGGATGATGAGGTCGACCAGTCCGCGAGCGGTGAGCAGGGCGCGCACGGCGTCGCGTCCGCCCTCGAGCAGGGTGACCGAGTCGGCGGGCAGTCCCTGCGCCACGAGCGCGTCGCGCAGGACGTCGACGAGGGCGCGGTTGGTCGACCCGGCAGCCGAGCCGCCCCGCAGGATGACGGCGTTGCCGGACTTCAGGCCGAGGCCGGCCGCATCGACGGTGACGTTGGGGCGGGCCTCGTAGACCATGCCCACGACCCCCATCGGGACGCGGACCTGGCGGATCTGCAGGCCGTTGGCGAGCGTCGAGCCGCGCACCACCTCCCCCACCGGGTCGGGCAGGGCGGCCACGTCGCGCAGCGCCTGGGCCACGGCGGCGACCCGCTGGGGGTCGAGGGCGAGGCGGTCGAGCAGGCCCTGCGCCATACCGGTCGCGCGGCCGCGGTCGAGGTCCTCGCCGTTGGCGGCCACGATGCGGTCGGTGGCGGCGTCGAGGGCGTCGGCGAGCGCGCGCAGCGCGGCGTCCTTGTCGGCCCGGGACAGCAGCGCGAGGCGACGGGACGCGGCGCGCGCCGCACGGGCCGCGGCGGCGACCTGGGCCACGGCGGCGGGATCGATCTCAGCCATGCTCCAAGGGTAGGCCGCGACGTCCGGGATGCGGGCACGACGCCCACCTCCCGGACGACTAAGGACCTGTCGGCACTGGTTGAATGCCCGGGTGAGCATCTTGTCGATCCAGTCCTCGGTCGCGTACGGCCACGTCGGCAACAGCGCCGCCGTCTTCCCCCTCCAGCGCCTCGGGGTGGAGGTCTGGCCCGTGCACACGGTGCACTTCTCCAACCACACCGGGTATGGCGCGTGGCGCGGTCCGCTGCTGCCCGCCGACGACGTGCGTGCGGTCATCCAGGGCGTCGAGGAGCGCGGGGCGTTCCCGGCCGTCGACGCGGTCCTGTCGGGCTACCAGGGTGGCGAGGACATCGGCGACGTCATCCTCGACGCGGTCGCCCGGGTCAAGGCCGCCAACCCCGACGCCATCTACGCCTGCGACCCGGTGATGGGCAACGCCAAGAGCGGCTGCTTCGTGCACCCGGCGATCCCGGTGCTGCTGCGCGAGCGGGTCGTGCCTGCGGCGGACCTCATCACGCCGAACCAGTTCGAGCTCGGGTTCCTCACCGACACGCAGCCGCGGACCATCGACGAGACCCTCGCCTCGGTGGACCTGGCCCGAGCCATGGGCCCCTCGACGGTGCTCGTCACGAGTGTCGAACGGCCCGACGCGCCGCAGGACACCATCGAGATGATGGCGGTGACCGGTGATGGAGCGTGGATCGTGCAGACGCTGCGACTTCCCATGAAGGCCAACGGTTCTGGTGATGTCACCGCGGCCCTGTTCACCGCCCACCTGCTCGAGACCGGTGACCCGTCGGTGGCGCTGGCGCGCACCGCCAGCAGTGTCTTCGACCTCCTGCAGACCACCCTCGACTCCGGCGAGCGCGAGCTCCAGCTCGTGCAGTCGCAGGAGGCGCTGGCCCACCCCCGCATGCAGTTCGAGGTCACCCAGGTCCGCTGACCCCGCCCCCGCGGAACGGTGCGGTTCTGCGTCGCTAGAGCAGGACCAGGTCGTCGCGGTGGACGACCTCGCGCTCGTACCCCGGCCCCAGCTCCTGGGCGAGGTCGCGGGTCGAGCGACCCAGCATGCCCGGCAGCTCCGCCGAGGTGTAGTTGACCAGGCCGCGCGCGATGACCGTGCCCTCGGGGGCACACAGGTCGACCGCGTCGCCGTCGGAGAAGATGCCCTCGACCCCGGTGATCCCGGCGGGCAGCAGGGAGGTGCGGCGCTCGGTGAGGGCGCGCACGGCGCCGGAGTCGAGCAGGAGGCGACCGCGAGGGGTGGTTGCGTGCTCGAGCCAGAGCTTGCGCGACGTGCGCCGCGAGCCGGTCGGCACGAACACGGTGCCCACGTCGGCACCCTCGAGCGCGGCGGCGATGCGGTCGGCGCTGGTCAGGACCGTGGTGATGCCCGCCGCGTTGGCGATGGAGGCTGCCTCGACCTTGGTCAGCATGCCGCCGCTGCCGATGGCGGAGCCCGTGCCGCCGATGTCCATCTGGTCGAGCCCGGCACCACCGACGACCGTCGGCACCCGCTGGCTGCCCGCCCGGCTCGGCGGCCCGTCATACAGGGCGTCCACGTCGGTGAGCAGGAGCAGGCCGTCGGCGTGCACGAGGTGGGCCACGAGGGCAGCGAGGCGGTCGTTGTCGCCGAACCGGATCTCCTGGGTCGCCACGGTGTCGTTCTCGTTGACGATCGGCACGATGCCGAGCTCGAGCAGGCGGTGGAGGGTGCGTCGGGCGTTGGTGTAGTGCGAGCGCCGGGTCACGTCGTCGGCCGTGAGCAGCACCTGCCCGACGGTGAGGCCGTGGGCGCCGAAGGCCCGCTGGTAGGCGGCCACGAGGGCGCCCTGGCCCACGCTGGCGGCAGCCTGCTGCGTGGCCAGGTCGCCCGGTCGGCGCACCAGCCCGAGCGGGCCGAGGCCGGCGGCGATGGCCCCCGAGGACACCAGGACCACCTGCTGGCCGGTGAGCCGCCGTGCCGCGAGGACGTCGACCAGCTCGACCAGGCGCGCCTCGTCGAGGGAGCCGCCGCCGACCTCGGTCAGCGACGACGAACCGACCTTGACCACCAGGCGGCGGGCGCGAGCCACGTCGCGCCGGCGGTCGGCCGCGCTCATCCCTCGGTGTCCTCGTCGTCCTCGTGCTTGGCCGTCGCCCAGTGGCCGGCCTTGCGCTCGGCAGCGAGCTCTGCGCGGGCCGCCGTCCGGGCAGCGCGACGGTCGGCGTAGTCGGCCCGCTTGTCGTCACGGGTGGGCCGGGAGGGGTCCTCGAGGCGCAGGTCGGAACCACGGGCACCGAGCAGCTCGGCGCCGGCCACCAGGGTGGGCTCCCAGTCGAAGACGACCGCGTTGTCCTTGGGGCCGATGAGCACCGTGGCGCCGGAGACGGCCCCCGCCTTGAAGAGCGCCTCCTCGACACCGAGGCGACCGAGGCGGTCGGCGAGGTAGCCGACGGCCTCGTCGTTGGAGAAGTCGGTCTGGCGGACCCACCGGGTGGGCCGGTCGCCGTCGATGCGGAAGACCTCACCGTCGGGGGTGTTCTCGCGGATGATCTGGAACCCGCTGTCGTCCACGGACTTGGGCCGGATGACCACGCGCTTGGGCACCGCGGTGGCGGTCTCGAGCTCCTTGCGGGCCTCGCCGACGTGGCGCGCCATCCCGAACATGAGCTCACGCAGGCCCGTGTGGGCCACCGCGGACACGATGAAGACCTCGATGCCACGGGCCTCGAGGTCGGGCTTGACCATCTCGGCGAGCTCGTGGGCCTCGGGCACGTCGGCCTTGTTGAGGACGACGATGCGGGTGCGCTCGGCCAGCGGGCGCCCGCCCAGGGTCTCGTCGGGCACGTACTGCGAGAGCTCCTCCTCGATCACCTCGAGGTCGGTCATCGGGTCGCGGCCGGGCTCGAGGGTCGCGCAGTCGATGACGTGCACGAGCACCGAGCAGCGCTCGACGTGGCGCAGGAACTCCAGGCCGAGGCCCTTGCCCTGGCTCGCGCCGGGGATGAGCCCGGGCACGTCGGCGATGGTGAACCGGAACTCCCCCGCCTGCACGACACCGAGGTTGGGCACCAGCGTCGTGAAGGGGTAGTCCGCGATCTTGGGCCGCGCCGCCGACACCACCGACACCAGCGAGGACTTGCCGGCCGACGGGAACCCGATCAGCGCGACGTCTGCGAGCGACTTGAGCTCGAGCAGGATCTCCAGGGAGTCGCCGGGCTCACCGAGCAGGGCGAAGCCCGGGGCCTTGCGGCGCGCCGAGGAGAGCGCCTTGTTGCCCAGGCCACCGCGGCCACCGCGGGCCGCGACGAACTCGGCGTCCTGGCCCACGAGGTCGGCCAGGACGTTGCCGTCACCGTCCTTGACGACGGTGCCGGCAGGAACGGCCAGGACCAGGTCGCCGCCGTCGGCGCCGTTGCGCTCGTCACCGGCGCCGGGCTTGCCGTTGGTCGCCTTGCGGTGGGGGTGGTGGTGGTAGTCCAGCAACGTGGTCGCCTGGGGGTCGACGCGCAGGATGATGTCCCCACCACGACCGCCGTTGCCACCATCGGGTCCACCGAGCGGCTTGAACTTCTCACGCTTGACAGAAGCAACGCCGTGGCCGCCGTCGCCCGCGGCGACGTGCAGCACGACGCGGTCGACGAAGCTGGTCATGGGGCTCTTCTCTCTGTTCTGGTCGGTCCGTCCCCGAGTCTAGGAGGGGACGTGCGAAGGGGGCGGGACCTGTTCAGGTCCGCCCCCTTCGAGGAGGTATGCCGCGTGGCCGGGCCGCGCGGCATACCGAAAGTCAGCTGGCGTCCGCGGTCTCCAGCGGAACGATGTTGACGACCTTGCGGCGACGCTTGGTGCCGAACTGCACGTTGCCCGCGACGAGCGCGAACAAGGTGTCGTCGCCGCCACGGCCGACTCCGTCACCGGGGTGGAAGTGCGTGCCGCGCTGGCGGACGAGGATCTCGCCCGCGTTGACGAGCTGGCCGCCGAAGCGCTTGACGCCGAGGTACTGTGCGTTCGAGTCGCGACCGTTGCGGGTCGAGGACGCACCCTTCTTGTGTGCCATGTCAGTGCCTACCTTCTGCTAAGTCTGTGGGTCCGAAAAGGGTGCCGACTCAGGCGTCGATCGAGGTGATCTTGACCTGGGTCGAGTGCTGACGGTGGCCCTGGCGCTTGCGGTAACCCGTCTTGTTCTTGAACTTCATGATCGTGATCTTCGGGCCCTTGGTGGGCTTGACGACCTCGGCCTTGACGCTGACCTTGGCGAGCTTGGCGGCATCGCTGGTCACGGTCGACCCGTCGACGACGAGAAGGGGGGTCAGGTCGATGCTGTCGCCAGCACTGCCCTTGACCTTGTCGATGATGAGGACATCGCCTACGGAAACCTTCTCCTGGCGACCACCAGCGCGAACAATCGCGTACACGTGGAACTCTCTTTCGTACTTCGGGAGGCACGCGCTCTCTGTCTGGACCGTCCGATAGCTACCCGCGGTTGGGTTGAGTCAAGTCGCGGACATCAGAGCGGTGGGCGCACCAAGGGATGAGAATACCGGTGGTTGCCCTGCCGACCAAACTGGCTCGGCAGGGCTGACCAGCGGCGGTCAGGAGTCGGACGCCCCGGTGCCGGAGGAGTCCGCGCCCACGATCGCCGGCGGCGGTCCCGCGGGAGCGACGACCCGACCACGCCGACGCCGTTTGGGGGCCGCAGCAGCACCAGGTTCGGCGACGGGTTCGGCGACCGGTTCGGCGACCGGCTCGGCCACCGGTTCGGCGACGGGTTCGGCGACGGGTTCGGTCACAGATTCGGCGGCCGGCTCGACCACGGGTTCGGCCACGGACTCGGTCGCGGGCTCGGTCGCAGGGGTGGCCGGCTCGTCCTGGGCCGGCACGGCGAGCAGGGCGGCCTCGTCGTGGTGCTCCCCCGCCGACTTCAGCGCAGCGGCGTGGGCGGCAGCGGCGATCTGGGCAGGGGTGGGTCCGCCGTGCGCCGGGGCGCCGGCACCCGACCCGCCCTCGGACTGCCCGCCACGAGCACCCTGGGCGTCCGGGGTGCCGGACCGGGCCCCGCGGCGGCTGCGGGTGCTGCCGCCACCGGCGCCGGCCGAGCCGCTGCGCGAGGGCGGCGGACCGGAGGGGGAACCGTTGTCGCTGCCGCCGGACGGCTTGTCGACCGGGTCGGCGTGCACGATGATCCCGCGCCCGTTGCAGTGCTCGCAGTTCTCCGAGAACACCTCGATGAGGCCGGAACCGACCCGCTTGCGCGTCATCTGCACCAGGCCGAGCGAGGTGACCTCGGCGACCTGGTGCTTGGTGCGGTCACGACCCAGGCACTCGAGCAGGCGCCGGACCACCAGGTCGCGGTTGCTCTCCAGCACCATGTCGATGAAGTCGATGACGATGATGCCGCCGATGTCGCGCAGCCGGAGCTGGCGCACGATCTCCTCGGCCGCCTCGATGTTGTTCTTGGTGACCGTCTCCTCGAGGTTGCCCCCCGAGCCGACGAACTTGCCGGTGTTGACGTCGACGACGGTCATCGCCTCGGTGCGGTCGATGACCAGCGAGCCACCCGACGGCAGCCAGACCTTGCGGTCCATGGCCTTGGCGATCTGCTCGTCCACGCGGTAGCGGGTGAACAGGTCCTCCTCGGAGGTCCACTTGTGCAGCCGCTCGGCCAGGTCGGGGGCGACGTCGCCGAGGTACTCGCTGACCTCGCCGTACGCCTGGTCGCCGGCGACGACGAGGGAGGTGAAGTCCTCGTTGAAGACGTCCCGGATGACGCGGACGGTCAGGTCGGGCTCGCCGTGGACCAGGACGGGGGCGCTGCCCTTGCCCTTGCCGCCGGACTTGGAGTCGGCCTTGGCCTGGATCTTCTCCCAGGTCTTGGTCAGGCGCTCGACGTCGGCGCGCAGCTCGGCCTCGCTCGCGCCTTCGGCAGCGGTGCGCACGATGACCCCGGCACGGTCGGGCACGACCTCCTTGAGGATGCTCTTGAGGCGGGAGCGCTCGGTGTCGGGGAGCTTGCGGGAGATGCCGGTCATGCTGCCCTCGGGCACGTAGACCAGGTAACGGCCGGGCAGCGAGATCTGGCTGGTCAGGCGGGCACCCTTGTGGCCGATCGGGTCCTTGGTGACCTGCACGAGCACGGAGTCGCCGGACTTGAGGGCGTTCTCGATGCGCTTGGGCTGGTTGTTGTCCAGGCCTGCGGCGTCCCAGTTGACCTCGCCGGCGTACAGGACGGCGTTGCGGCCCTTGCCGATGTCGACGAAGGCCGCCTCCATGGAGGGGAGCACGTTCTGGACCCGGCCGAGGTAGATGTTGCCGGCCATCGACACGTTGGTCTCGCGGGAGACGTAGTGCTCGACGAGCACGTCGTCCTCCAGCACCCCGATCTGGGTGCGGCCCTCGCGCTCACGGACCACCATGACGCGCTCGACGCTCTCGCGGCGGGCCAGGAACTCCGCCTCGGTGATGATGGTGCGGCGCCGGCCGGCCTCGCGGCCCTCGCGGCGGCGCTGCTTCTTGGCCTCGAGGCGGGTCGAGCCCTTGACGCTCTGGGGCTCGTCACGCTCGCGACGGACCTCGCGCACCTTGGTGACGGTGCCGGGCGGGTCCTCGTCCTCGGCCGAGGAACCACTGCGGCGGCGGCGACGGCGGCGACGGCTCGAGGTGCTCTCGGAGTCGCCCTGCTCGTCGTCGGAGTCGGGTCCGGTCGAGGACGGCTCGTCGGTGTCGTCGTCCGAGGAGTCGGTGCTGTCGTTGTCGGTGTCGGCCTGTCCGCGACCGCGGCCACGCCCCTTGCCTCCACGACGACGGCGCCGGCGCCCACCGTCCGAGGATCCCCCGTCGTCGGCGTCGGTGTCGGAGTCACCCGCGTCGGAGCCCTCCTGGTCGCCGGCGGACTCGCCGTCCCGGTTCGGCGCCGAGTCCGCGGTATCGGCGCTGGCGCCGCCCCGGGAACCGCGACCGCGACCCCGCCCGCGGCTGCGGCGGGAGCCGGACTGCTGCTCGGGCTGCTGCTCGGGCTGCTGCCCCGACTGCTGGGCGTCGTCCTCGCCGTCGCCCTGGGTGTCGCCGGTGTGCTCGGCGCGCGTGTCGACGGTGGACCCCGACCCGCCGGCCGGGGCCTCCTGGGGCGCGGCAGCGGGGGCGGGCGCACCGGCGGCGGCGCTGGCGCGGCGGCGGCGCGGCGCAGCCTTGGCCGGGTCCGGGGCCTGGAAGAGGGGGGCGAAGCTCGGAGCGGCGGCGACCTCGGCTGCCTCGGCGGCCTCTCGTGCGGCGACCTCGGCGGCAGCAGCAGCCTCGGCCTCCTCGTCGGTGTCGGCGACACTGGCGTCCTCGGACACGGCCGGGAGCACCGGCTCGGCAGGAGCCAGCGCGGAGTCGGGTGCCGGCGCGGAGTCGGGTGCCGGCGCGGACTCGGGGGCCGCGGCGTCCGCCTCGGCAGCCGCCTTCTTCGAGGTGCGCTTGGTCGCCGTCTTCTTGACGGCGGTCTTCTTGGCTGCGGCCTTCCTGGCGGTCTTCTTCGCCGGGGCCGTGGCCGCGTCCGAGGCGGCAGCCGGGATGTCGGTCGCCTCGTGGGTGGCGGCGGCCTCGGTGGTCACGATGTCGATCGCCGCGGGTTCGACCGGCTGGTCGTCCCCACCCGCAGCTGCGGCAGGAGCGTCAGCAGGGGCCGTGGCCGGCGCGGGGGCCGAGGCCTTCGTGGTGGCCCGCCGGGGAGCCCGCTTGCGGGCCGGCGCCTTTCCGGGCGCCTTTTCGGGCGCCTCGGGCGCCTCGGGCGGCGCCGCTGCGGCACCAGCGGCCTGGTCGTCGGGAGCAGGCGCGTCCACCGAGCGGTCGGTGCCTTCGGTGCTGGGGAACAGGTCTTCGTTGGAGGCCATCTCGGCGTCCTTCCGTCACCCACGAGGTGAGAGCCACACCAGAAGGTCCCGGGAGGGCCTTCCGATCAGCCACGTGGTGCGCGGTGCGTGCAGTCGTGTCGGCAACGGGTGCTGTCGACACGGAAGTCAATGGCTTACGTCTGACGAGGCTCGCGCAGGTCGCGCGGCACCGGGTCAGGCGCCGTCGACGTCCTCGTCGGCAGCCAGTGGATCAGCCACCCCAGCGGTTGCGGGGTGCAGCGGGCCTTGCGCCAGTCGAGTCACCAGGGGTGGTGTCGGTGGTGTCAGCTCCGCCACTGCTCGCAGCGCGGTCAGGATGTCGTCGGGGCGTACGGCCGGTGTGGTGTGCCGTACGACCACGCGCAGTATCGCACAGTCGGCCTGTTCGGAGGCGCTGACGTCCAGCGACACGACGGCAGATCTCACGTCGAAGGTCCGCGGACCGGTCTTGAAGGTCCGGCTGACCTCGACGCGGTCGCGCGAGAGCAGCTCGTCGGCGGCGGCCCGTACCTGCGCGACGCCCATGCCACGGAACTCGACCACCCAGTCGCTGGCCTGCAGCCGGTCGGCGAGCGACCCGGGAGCGGCCTCGACCACCTCGAGGACGTCGAGCCCCTCCGGCAGGGCCTCGTCGAGCGCTGCCCGCAACGACTCGGTGTCGACCCGTTCGGTCACCGAGATCTCGAAGTACTCGGCCTCGCTGGCGGTGCCGGTCGGCGCCGCGTTGGCGTAGCTGACCTTCGGGTGGGGGTGGAAGCCGGCCGAGAACGCCATCGGCACCCCGGCCCGACGCAGCGCCCGCTCGAGCGCCCGCTGGAAGTCACGGGTGGAGGAGAAGCGGAGGCGACCGCGCTTGGCATACCTGATCCGGAGCTTCATCACCGCCGGGGCGGGGGGCGGGCCTTCGGGAACGCGCTGTCGGGCCATGGTCGGCAAGCCTAGGGGCGAGGCCCTCCACCTACGGAATCCGCACTCCCGTGCGGTGCGCCGCCCACCCCCTCTAGCGTTGCCCCATGGCAACCCTGGACCGCTCGCGACTGGCCGTTCTCCTCGCCGACGAGCAGGCGGCATACACCGCGAACCACCCGCACAGCCGCGAGCTCTTCGAGCAGGCGGACAACCTCTTCGGCCGGGTGCCGATGACCTGGATGAACATGTGGACGGGCGGGTTCCCCCTCTACCTCGACCGGGCGACCGGCAACCGGGTCACCGACGTCGACGGCCACACGTACGTCGACTTCGCCCTCGGTGACACCGGCGCGATGGCCGGCCACTCCCCCAAGCCGACCGTCGCCGCCGTCCAGGAGCGCGCGGGCAGCCTCGGTGGCATCACGACGATGCTGCCGACGGCTGACGCCCAGTGGGTGGGTGCCGAGCTCGAACGACGCTTCGGTATGCCGCTGTGGAGCTTCACGCTGTCGGCCACCGATGCGAACCGGTGGGCCATCCGGCTGGCCCGGCTCGCCACCGGCCGGCCCAAGGTGCTCGTCTTCGCCTACTGCTACCACGGCTCGGTGGACGAGGCCTTCGCGCTGCCCGGCCCCGAGGGGAAGGCCCAGAGCCGTCCCGGCAACGTGGCCCCGCCGGTCGACCTCGACCTCACCACCCGGGTGGCCACGTGGAACGACCTCGAGTCCGTCGAGGCGGCGCTGGCCCACGGCGACGTCGCGGCCATCCTCACCGAGCCCGCACTGACCAACATCGGGATCGTCCTGCCGCAGGACGGCTTCCTGGAGCGTCTGCGTGAGCTCGCCACGGAGTACGGCGCGCTGCTCATGATCGACGAGACCCACACCTTCTCTGCGGGCTGGGGCGGCGCGACCCGCGCCTGGGGACTCGAGCCTGACATCTTCGTCATCGGCAAGTCCATCGGTGGCGGGATCCCCTGCGGCGCCTACGGGATCAGCCGTGAGGTCGCGGATGCGGTGACGCGCCACACCGACGCCGGTGACGCCGACATCGTCGACGTGGGCGGGGTCGGCGGCACCCTCGCGGGCAACGCGCTGTCGACGGCGGCCATGCGCGCGACCCTCGGCGAGGTGCTGACCGAGGACGCGTTCGCCCACATGGTCGAGCTGGCGACGGCGTTCACGGCGGGGGTGCAGGCGACGTTCGACGAGCTCGACGTGCCGTGGTCGGTGAGCCAGCTCGGCGCGCGGGCGGAGTACCGGTTCGCCCGGCCGGCGCCCCGCACCGGTGAGGAGTCCGCCGACGCGGCCGACGACGAGCTCGACGCCTACCTGCACCTCGCCCTGTGCAACCGCGGGGTGCTGATGACGCCGTTCCACAACATGGCGCTGATGTGCCCGGAGACCTCGCGCGCCGACGTCGACCGCCACACCGAGGTCTTCCGCGAGGTGGTCGGCGCCCTGTTCGAGTGACCTCATCCCCGCAAAGCGGGGGTTGCTCGGTGACACGGGACCAATACGTACGGGTATTGCCGAGCAACCCCCGCTTTGCCGTGTCGTGGGGCATCACCGGGCTCACCAGGCTCACCGGGCTGACCGTTCGGCGCACGGTCCGGTATGTCCGGTGACGCCATCCTGCCCCCGGCGTACTTTGGGATGTTGGACCACTTCAGGACGAAGCGGCCCCTGCCAGAGAAGCGGAGGGTTGAGAGGTGTTCATCCAGATCATCCAGGGAAGGTGTCGCGATGCCGAGCAGGTGCACCGGCTGACCGACGAGTGGCGCGAGACCATGGGACGCAGTGCCGAAGGTTGGCTCGGCGGGACCTACGGCATCACCGACGACGGCGAGTTCGTGGCCGTGGTGCGGTTCGAGAGTCGCGAGGCGGCGGCGAGGAACTCCCGTCGCCCGGAACAGGGCGAGTGGTTCGAGCGGATGGCGGCGTGCTTCGACGGCGAGGTGACCTTCCATGACTGCGACGACGCCGTGATGTTCCTCGACGGCGGGTCCGACGACGCCGGGTTCGTCCAGGTCATGCAGGGTCGGGTCAGCGACCCGGCGAAGTTCCGCAGCTTCATGGAGCAGCCGATGGACATGCTGCACGAGCAGCGGCCGGAGATCATCGGCGGCACCATCGCCATGGAGCCCGACGGCTGGTTCACCGAGACGGTGTCGTTCCGCAGCGAGGCCGAGGCCAGGGCCGGTGAGGGCAAGGAGCTCCCGCAGGAGGCCCGTCGGGAGTGGGAGGAGCAGATGTCGGCCATGACCGACCTGCGGTACCTCGACCTGCACGCCCCGTGGTTCGCGAGCGCCGGGCGGTCGGAGTCGACGACCTGACCCCTGGGATGTCCGCACGGACTCGCCCTGGGCGGACGCGACTTCCACACAACGGTATGCCGCCCGCTCACCCGTGGCCCGAAGGCCTGGGTGAGCGGGCGGCTGGCCTCAGAGCTCTCCGCACGAGCGTTCCGAGGCACTCACCGGCAGGACGGTGAAGGGGCCGACCTGCCGACGCGTGTGCGGTCAGGAGGAAATGACCGCGTGCACCACGCCTACCCGGGGCCAGTGGGGACCGGTCCCCGGGCAGCTCCCATTGGACACTGCCGGGGGCCCGCCCGCCGATGACAAATGTCATTGATCTGGGCACAGGTTCCGGCACCGGCCGTCAGTGCTCGTGGCCTCCGGGCGTCGCCGAGGCCGGGGCAGGAACCGAGGCCGCGAGCATGGCCTCGCGCCCGGCACCCAGGACGGTGAGCGGCAGGAGCGTCTTGCCGGTGGGGCCGACCTCGATGTCGGTGCCCATCTGCGGGCAGACGCCGCAGTCGAAGCAGGGGGTCCAGCGGCAGTCGTCGACCTCGGTCTCGTCGAGGGCGTCCTGCCAGTCGGCCCACAGCCACTCCTTGTCGAGGCCGGAGTCGATGTGGTCCCAGGGCAGCACCTCGGCCTCGCCGCGCTCACGCGTGGTGAACCAGGCGACATCGAGGTCCCAGTCGAGGCCGGACAGGGCGGTGTCCGCCGCGGTCATCCAGCGGTCGTAGGAGAAGTGCTCGCTCCACCCGTCGAACCGACCACCGTCGCGCCAGACCTGCTCGATGACCCGGCCGACACGGCGGTCGCCGCGGGACAGCAGTCCCTCGACGATGCCGGGCTTGCCGTCGTGGTAGCGGAACCCGATCGACGAGCCGTAGCGGCGGTCGGACCGCAGCGCCTCGCGCAGCTTGGCCAGTCGCGCATCGGTCTCCTCCGCCCCGAGCTGGCCGCACCACTGGAACGGCGTGTGCGGCTTGGGCACGAACCCACCGATGGACACGGTGCAGCGGATGTCGCGCCGACCGCTGACCTGGCGGCCGGTCTCGATGACCTTCTTGGCGAGCTCGGCGATCTGGAGCACGTCCTCGTCGGTCTCGGTCGGCAGGCCGCACATGAAGTAGAGCTTCACCTGGCGCCACCCCGCGCCGTACGCGGCGGCGACGGTGCTGATCAGGTCGTCCTCGGACACCATCTTGTTGATGACCTTGCGGATCCGCTCGCTGCCACCCTCGGGGGCGAAGGTCAGCCCCGAGCGGCGACCGTTGCGGGTCAGCTCGTTCGCGAGGTCGATGTTGAACGCATCCACCCGCGTCGACGGCAGCGACAGCCCCGTCTGCGTCCCTTCGTACCGGTCGGCGAGGCCCTTGGTGATGTCGGCGATCTCGGAGTGGTCCGCCGACGACAGCGACAGCAGGCCGACCTCCTCGAACCCCGTCGCGGCGAGCCCGCGCTCCACCATCTCGCCGATGCCGGTGATGCTTCGCTCCCGCACGGGGCGCGTGATCATGCCGGCCTGGCAGAAGCGGCAGCCACGGGTGCAGCCACGGAAGATCTCGACGGACATCCGCTCGTGCACCGACTCCGCGAGCGGCACCAGGGGCTGCTTGGGGTAGGGCCACGCGTCGAGGTCCATCACGGTGTGCTTCGACACCCGCCACGGCACCCCGGTCGTGTCGGCCTTGGGGGCGACTCGCTGGATCCGGCCGTCGGGCAGGTAGCTCACGTCGTAGAGCGACGGCACGTAGACGCCTCCGGTGCGCGCGAGCCGCAGCAGCAGCTCGGCGCGACCGCCGGGGCGACCCTGCGCCTTCCACGCACCGATGAGGTCGGTCACCGCGAGGACGGCCTCCTCACCGTCACCGACGATGGCGGCGTCGATGAAGTCGGCGATGGGCTCGGGGTTGAAGGCGGCGTGCCCACCGGCGATGACCAGCGGGTCGTCGTCGGTGCGCTCGGACGCGTGCAGGGCGATGCCCGCGAGGTCGAGGGCCGTGAGCATGTTCGTGTAGCCGAGCTCGGTGGAGAACGACATCCCCAGCACGTCGAAGTCGCGCACGCTGCGGTGGCCGTCGACGGTGAACTGCGGCACCCCGTGCTCACGCATGAGGCCCTCCATGTCCGGCCACACGGCATACGTGCGCTCGGCGAGGGCGTCGGCACGCTCGTTGAGCACTTCGTACAGGATCATGACGCCCTGGTTGGGCACGCCCACCTCGTAGGCGTCGGGGTACATCAGCACCCACCGCGTGGTCAGGGCCTCGCCGCCGGGGCCGAACCCGCCGCAGTCCCAGTCCTTGACGGTCGAGTTCAGCTCGCCCCCGACGTACTGGATGGGCTTGCTGACCTGCTCGAGCAGCGGCTCGAGGCGGGCGAAGACAGAGGTGCCTCTGGTGTCGGTCATGGTGGGACAAGGGTAACCGCGCACCCCTTCCCCGCCGAAAACGACCAACCACGGGTATGGCGCGGAGCCGACTGCGCGGCCCGCCGGAGTCCCGGAGCCCGTTCAGCGTCCTCTCAGGCGAGATTCCTAGCCTTGCGGTCATGCGTGCTTCGACGGTCCGGCTGGTGGCGGCCTTCGTCCTGCTCTTCGTGCTCGCCCTCGTCACCCACGTCGTCGGCCCCGGCCCGGACGGGCCGGCGCCCACGACGCACCACGCCACCACGCGCTGACCCCGAGGCGCCCGGTCGCGCCGCATACTGAAGCAGTGGTGAGCGGACAGGACCGCGTCGCGGCAGCGTTGGAGGCGGTGCCGCGGGAGTGGTTCCTGCCGCGGGCGCAGGTCCGCCACGCGTCACGGGACGCCCCACTGCCCATCGGCCACGGACAGACCAACAGCCAGCCGACGACCGTGCACCGCATGCTGGACCTGCTCGAGGTCCGCGAGGGCGACCGGGTGCTCGACGTGGGGGCGGGCTCCGGGTGGACGACCGCTCTGCTCGCCCACCTGACCGGGCCGACCGGGACGGTCACCGGTGTGGAGCGGGTGCCCGAGCTCGTCGCGGTGGCCACGGCGAACGTGGCTGCTGCGGGCCGGCCGTGGGCGCGGGTCGCAGCCGCGGAGCCCGGGATCCTGGGGCTGCCGGCCGACGGGCCCTACGACCGCATCCTGGTGTCGGCACAGCCAGCACGGTTGCCGGACGAGCTCGTCGCCCAGCTCGCCCCCGACGGGGTGCTCGTCATCCCCGTCGGGGGGCGGATGCTGCGGGTTCGCCACGCACCGGGCGGACCCGTGGTCGAGGAGCACGGGTGGTACCGGTTCGTGCCCCTGGTGACCGACCCCGGCCCCGACCCCCGGCCCGGCCCGGGTCGCCAGGGCTGAGGGCCGGGCCAGGGCCTCAGTCCGTGTAGTGGCTGTCCAGCATCGTCTGGTACTTCTCGCTGACCGCCTTGCGACGCAGCTTGAGGCTGGGGGTGAGGTCGCCCTCCTCGATGGTGAGGTCGTGGTCGAGGATGGTGAACTTCTTGATCTGCTCCCAGCGGTTGAGGTTCACGTTGAGGGTGTCGAGGTACACCTGCACCATCGCGTGGGCCTCCTTGGACGTGACGATCTCGCTGTAGGAGCCCGAGACCCCGTGGTTCGCGGCCCAGTCCTGGATCGCCTCCGGGTCGAGGGTGACCAGCGCCGTGACGAAGTTGTGGTCGGCGCCGTAGACCATGAACTGGCTGACGTAGGGGCAGATGCCCTTGAAGCTCGACTCGATCATCGACGGTGCGACGTACTTGCCGCTGGAGGTCTTGAAGAAGTCCTTCTTGCGGTCGGTGATCTTGAGGTAACCGCGGTCGTCGAGCTCACCGATGTCACCGGTGTGCAGCCAGCCATCGGCGTCCAGGACCTCGGCCGTGGCCTCCGGCTTGTCGTGGTAGCCCTGCATGACGCCGGGGCCACGCAGCAGCACCTCACCGTCCTCGGCGATCTTGGCCTCGGTGCCGGGCAGGGCCCAGCCGACGGTGCCGATCTCGTTGGAGGACACCCGGTTCACGAACGACGCGGCGCTGGTCTCGGTGAGGCCGTAGCCCTCGAGGATGGTCAGGCCGATGGAGTCGAACCACGACGCGATGTCGCGGTTGAGCGCAGCCGAGCCGGAGATGAAGAAGCGGATGCGGCCGCCGAACCGGCCGCGCACCTTGTGCAGCACCAGCTTGTCGGCCAGCGCCAGCTTCGTGGCGAGCAGGCCTGTCGGCTCCTCGCCGCGGGCCCGCATGCCGGCGACGTCGCGGCCCACGCTGACCGACCAGAGGAAGAGCTTCTCCTTCAGACCGCCCTCCTTGGCCATCATCGTCGTGATGCGTCCGTAGGCCTTCTCGAAGATGCGTGGGGCGGCACCCATGAAGGTCGGCTGCACGACGGCGAGGTTGTCGACGATCTTGTCGACCCGGCCGTCGATCGCGGTCGCGAAGCCGATCTGCAGCGGCAGGGTCAGCAGCACCTTGCCGAAGACGTGCGCCAGGGGCAGCCAGAGGTACTGCAGGTCGTCGTCGTGCAGGATGCCGGTCGCGTCGACCGCGGCGGCCTCGTAGGTCCAGGCGTCGTGGGTGAGGCGGACCCCCTTGGGGCGCCCGGTGGTGCCGGAGGTGTAGATGATCGTCGCGAGCCGGCCGGGCTCCAGGGCGTCGATCCGGTCGTCGACCGCGCGGGAGTTGGTGGCGAGCAGCTCGACCCCCATCTCCTCCAGCTC
Source organism: uncultured Actinomycetota bacterium (assembly GCA_963731235.1). GTDB lineage: Bacteria > Actinomycetota > Actinomycetes > Actinomycetales > Dermatophilaceae > Pedococcus. The sequence goes on from CAVSUT010000015.1 coordinate 65,564, forward strand.
GTCGAGCCCGATCACCCAGTCACCGTCGGAGGTCCCGGTGAAGGTCACGACGCGGGACACGTCGGGCAGGTCCACCCGACGGTCACGCAGCTTGGACACCTGCTCGTCGTCCTCGGCGAAGACGACCATGCTGCCGGAGTTGGACAGGATGTAGGACACGTCGGGGGCGATCGTCGTGGGGTAGATCGTCGTCGTCGCACCTCCTGCGCACATCACGGCGAGGTCGGTCAGGGCCCACTCGTAGCGGGTGGAGGAGGCGATCGCCACGCGGTCCTCGGGACCGACGCCGAGGGCGATGAGCCCGGCCGCCACTCGGTAGGCGCGTTCGCGCACCTCGGTCCAGGTCACCGACCTCCAGGTCTCGTGGCGGCCACCCTCGGCGAAGCGGAACGCCTCGGCGTCAGGGCTCTGGCTGACGCGATCTCCGGAACAGGTGGGCGACGCTGGCGGCGCGGTTCTCGATGACGGCGGTGTTCACGCGCTCGTCCAGTGCGGTGGTGCGGTGCGGCGTGTTGGTCGACATGACCTTCCTCGGCTCGACGGTGCGGGATGCGTGGGATCGTGTCACGCAACCTGCACCCGTGGGGCCGATCGGCCCGATTATCCCCGAAAAGTCACCATCGGCAACCGACACCTGCGACCCCTCGGCGGCGCTGGCCCACCTGCGGTGGTGCCCCCGTGGCGCTCACCTGCGCTCCCCCGACAGGTGCACGTTGTTGACGAGCCCGATCGCCACCCAGCAGGCGAACATCGAGGACCCGCCGTAGGACAGGAACGGCAGCGGCAGCCCGGTCACGGGGGTGAGCCCGAGGTTCATCCCGACGTTCTCGAACACCTGGAACAGCAACCAGGCGGCGACCCCGATGGCCATGAGCCGGCCGAACGCGTCCCGGGCCCGCACCGCGACGAGCACCGCGCGCAGGATGACGAACCCCAGCAGGACCAGCAGCCCGGCCGCGCCCACGAAACCGAGCTCCTCCCCCGCCACGGAGAAGATGAAGTCGGTCTGCTGGAAGGGGATGAACCCGCCCTGGGTCTGCCGTCCCTCGAACAACCCCTGGCCCTGCCAGCCCCCGGACCCGATCGCGATCCGCACCTGGCGGGTCTGGTACCCGATGCCCTGGGGATCGGCCTGGGGGTCGACGAACGCCGTGAGCCGGTCCCGCTGGTAGGCGCTGAGCACGGGTGTGGTCAGGGCGAGGACCACCGCGGCCGCGACCAGGCCCACCGCCAGCGCCAGCCAGCGCTTCGGGGTGCCCGCGACCGCGACCACCCCCAGGGCCAGTGCACCCAGGACGAGGGCGGAGCCCAGGTCCGGCTGCAGCAGCACCAGTCCGGTCGGGACAGCGGCCACCGCCACCGCGAGGAGCAGGTCGCGCACGGTCGGCTCGGCGCCCCGGTCCAGCCGCTCCCCCAGGATGAGGGCCAGCCCGAGGCACAGGGCGGCCTTGGCGAACTCCGACGGCTGCACGGAGAACCCGCCCGGCAGCAGGATCCACGAGTGCGACCCGTTCACCGTCGAGCCCACCGGCGTCAGCACGAGCAGCAGGCCGCCGACCGACAGCAGGTAGAGCAACGGCGCGAGGGCTCGCAGCAGCTGGTGCCCCGTCCGGGTCACCAGGGCCGCGATGGCGACACCGACCGCTGTGGTGAACAGGTGCCGGACGAGGTATGCCGTCCCGGCCTCCTGCCGCGTCGCGGACCACACGAGCAGGGCCCCGACCAGGGACAGCCCGAGGGCGGCGATGACCAGCCCCCAGTCGCTGCGCGCCCACAGGGCGCCGCCGCCGCTCGCCCTGGACCAGAACCCGCCGCGGCGGGTGGCGCTCAGGACGGGACGATCGAGGCCAGGACCCGTCGGCACGTGTCGATGTCCCCGGCCATGGCCTCCAGCAGCTCCTCGACGGACTCGAAGCGCAGCGTCGGGCGGATGCGCTCCACGAACTCCACGGCGACGTGGTCGTCGTACAGGTCGAGGTCGGTGCGGTCGAGCACGTACGCCTCGACGGTGCGCAGGGTGCCGTCGAAGGTGGGGTTGGTGCCGACGGAGATCGCGCACGGCAGGGTGCGCTCGGGGTCCTGCGCGCCCAGGCCGGTGCGGGTCAGCCAGCCTGCGTAGACGCCGTCCGCCGGGACCAGCCCGAGCGCGTCCTCGGACAGGTTCGCGGTCGGGTAGCCGAGCTCGCGCCCACGGTGCGCGCCGTGGACCACCGTGCCGGTCATCCGGTGCGGGCGGCCGAGGATCGCGGCGGCCGCCGCCACCTCACCGGCAGCCAGGTGGCGACGCACGGCGGAGGAGGACCAGCGCTCGCCCTCCCCGAGGTCCTCGAGCACGACCACGTCGAAGCCGTGGGTGGCCCCGAGCTCGCGCAGGGTGTCGACGTCACCGGTGTACCCACGCCCGAACCCGCGGGTGTCGGCGCCCACGACCAGCGCCGCGACACCGAGCGTCTCGACGAAGGTGCGCACGATGAAGTCCTGTGCGCTCTGGTCGGCGAACTCGCGCGTGAAGTCCAGGACCAGCAGGCCGTCGATCCCGGTGTCCGCGAGCAGCTCCTCGCGCAGGCGTCCGGGGGCGATGAGCTCGAAGCCGCCCTCCGGGTGGAAGATCGCGGCCGGGTGCGGGTCGAAGGTGACGGCCACGCTCGGCAGGCCGCGGCGCCCACCCTCCTCGACCAGCCGGCGCAGGATGGCGCGGTGCCCGAGGTGGACGCCGTCGAAGTTGCCGAAGGTCGCCACGCTGCGTCGCAGCGCGTCAGGGGTCTGGGCGGGGTCGGTCCAGCGGTGCACGGTGGACACTCTACGAACCCGCCGGGGCGAACACGACGTGGGACCGTGCCTGGGGCCCGGACTCGTCGAGCATCGCCACGAGGGTGCCGTCCGGCGCGAAGGCCGCGACCGGCTCGCTGCGCCCCGGAACAGCTGAGTCGACGCGTTGGCCGTAGCCGATCGTCCGGGCCTGCTCCTGGCTCAGCTCGCGTCCGGCGAACTGTGCACGGGCGGCCTCGGCGATGGGGGTCACCGGCATGTGCTCGGGGCCGTCCAGCCGCCCGAGGTCCTCCAGGTCGTGGGCCTGGTCGAGGGTGAACGCCCCGACCCGCGTGCGGCGCAGCGCGGTGAGGTGGCCACCCACCCCGAGCGCAGCCCCGAGGTCGCGGGCCAGGGCTCGCACGTAGGTGCCGGAGCTCACGGTCACCTCGACGTCGACATCGAGCACAGGGGTGCCGTCGGCGTCGGCGGGTCGGGCCGACCCGACCTCGAAACGACTGACGGTCACCGGGCGGGCAGCGAGCTGCACGTCCTCACCGGCCCGGACCCGGTGGTAGGCACGTTCGCCCTTGACCTTGATGGCCGAGACGCTGCTCGGCACCTGCTGCAGCTGTCCGGTCAGCTCCGCGACGGCTGCGTCCAGGGCCTCGCGCGTCACCGCGTCGGCCGCACCCGAGGAGGTGACCTCCCCTTCGGCGTCGTCGGTGATCGTCGCCTGGCCCAGCCGGATGGTGGCGGTGTAGTCCTTGTCGCAGCCGACGAGGAAGGTCAGCAGCTTGGTGGCCCGGCCGATACCGAGCACGAGGACCCCGGTCGCCATCGGGTCGAGCGTGCCGGCGTGGCCGACCTTGCGGGTGCCGCACAGGCGCCGTCCGCGACCGACGACGTCGTGGCTGGTCCAGCCGCCGGGCTTGTCGACGACGAGGAGGCCGTCAGGCGCGGGCATCCGGCGCCGTACCGTCCTCGTCGGAGTCGGCACCGTCCTCGTCGCCCGCAGGCTCGAGGTCTTCGTCCTTGCGGTACGGGTCGGCGTCCCCTGCGTACGTCGCACCGGCGGCGGCAGCCGCCACCGCCGCGTCGCGCTCCTTGGCCTCGCGCAGGAGGTCCTCGAGGTGCGAGGCGGTCTCCGGGATGGCGTCGGCGAAGAAGTCCAGGCTCGGCGTCAGGCGGATCTTGATCTCCTGCCCGACGAACGAGCGCAGTCGGCCCTTGTTCTTCTCGAGCAGGGCGGCCGTCTTGGCCCGCTGCACCTCGTCGCCGAAGACGGTGTAGAACACCGACGCGTGCTGGAGGTCACCGGTCACCCGGACGTCGGTGATCGTGATGAAACCGAGGTCGGGGTCCTTGACGATCGACACGACGTTGGCGGCGATGAGGACCTTGATGCGGTCGGCGATCTTGCGGGCGCGTCCGGTGTCAGCCATGCGCAGGGCTCCTTGCTGGTTCCGTTGAGGCAGGGGCGAAGCTGGATGATGGCGCGCCGCACCGTGAGAAAGAGCTTGCGACAGGTGCAGGCGCCGTCATCCAGCGGAGCCGGGGGCGACGGACGCCGCCCCCGGCTCACGCTGCATACGATCAGGCGCGGGGCTTCTCGCGCATTTCGTACGTGGCGATGAGGTCGCCGAGCTGGAGGTCGTTGTACGACCCCAGGTTGATGCCGCACTCGAAGCCGTCGCGGACCTCGGTGACATCGTCCTTGAACCGGCGCAGGCCGGCGATCTCGACGTTCTCGGACACGACGACCCCGTTGCGGGTGATCCGCGCCCGGGTGCCGCGCTTGATCTCGCCGCTGCGGACGATCGATCCGGCGATGTTGCCGAACTTGCTGGAGCGGAAGATCTCGCGGATCTCGGCGGTACCGAGCTCCACCTCCTCGAACTCCGGCTTGAGCATGCCCTTGAGCGCTGCCTCGATCTCCTCGATGGCCTGGTAGATCACCGAGTAGTAGCGGATCTCGACGCCCTCGCGCTCGGCGTAGTCAGCGTTCTGGCCCTCGGCCCGGACGTTGTAGCCGATGATGATGGCGTCGGACGCCATCGCGAGGTTGATGTTGTTCATCGTGATCGCACCGACGCCGCGGTCGATGATCCGCAGGTCGACCTCTTCGCCCACGTCGATCTGCAGGAGCGCGTCCTCGAGCGCCTCGACAGAACCGGACACGTCGCCCTTGAGGATGAGGTTGAGCGTCTCGACCTTGCCGGCCGCGAGCGCCTCGTTGAGGTCCTCGAGGGAGATGCGCTTGCGGGCCTTGGCCAGGGAGGCCTGGCGGTCGGCAGCTTCGCGCTTCTCGGCGATCTGACGGGCCGTGCGGTCGTCCGGGGCCACCACGAAGGTGTCACCGGCGCGCGGGACCGAGGACAGGCCGAGCACCTGCACGGGACGGGACGGACCCGCCTCCTTGAGGTTGTTGCCGTGCTCGTCGAGCATCGCGCGGACGCGGCCGTAGGCCGAACCCGTGACGATGGCGTCACCGACGTGCAGCGTGCCGGCCTGGACCAGCACGGTGGCCGTGGCGCCACGGCCACGGTCGAGGTTGGCCTCGATCGCGACACCGCGGGCGTCGCGGTCGGCGTTGGCGCGCAGGTCGAGCGCCGCGTCGGCGGTGAGCAGGACGGCCTCGAGGAGGGCGTCGATGTTCTGGCCGGCCTTGGCGGAGACGTCGACGAACATGGTCTCGCCGCCGTACTCCTCGGCCACGAGGTTGTACTCGGTCAGCTGCTGGCGGACCTTGGCCGGGTTGGCGCCCTCGACGTCGATCTTGTTGACGGCGACCACGATCGGGACATCGGCAGCCTGGGCGTGGTTGAGCGCCTCGATGGTCTGCGGCATGACGCCGTCGTCGGCCGCGACCACGAGGATCGCGATGTCGGTGACCTTCGCACCACGGGCACGCATGGCGGTGAACGCCTCGTGGCCCGGGGTGTCGATGAAGGTGATCGGGCGGTCGACACCCTCGTGCACCTTGTGCACCTGGTAGGCACCGATGTGCTGGGTGATGCCACCGGACTCGCCACCGGCGACGTCCTCGTTGCGGATGGCGTCGAGCAGTCGGGTCTTTCCGTGGTCGACGTGACCCATGACGGTCACGACCGGCGGACGGGCCTCGAGGTCCTCGTCGTCCTCACCCTCGATACCCGTCTCCAGGTCGATGTTGAAGGCGTCGAAGAGCTCCTTCTCCTCCTCCTCGGGGGAGACGACCTCGATGTTGTAGCCGAGCTCGGCACCGAGCAGCTTGAAGGTGTCCTCGTCCAGCGACTGGGTGGCCGTGGCCATCTCGCCGAGGTGGAAGAGCACCGTCACCAGGGCACCGGGGTTGGCGTTGATCTTGTCGGCGAAGTCGCTGAGCGACGAACCGCGACGGACCCGGATGAGGCTGGTGCCGTTGCCACGGGGGACGCTGACGCCACCGAGCGACGGCGCCTGCATCTGCTCGAACTCCTGGCGCTTCGCGCGCTTGGACTTGCGGCCACGGACCGGACGACCGCCACCGCGACCGAACGCACCCGCGGTCGAACCGCGACCAGCGCCACCACGGAAGCCACCGCCACCGGGGCGACCGGCGAAGCCGCCACCGCCGGCACCGGCACCGGGTCCACCCGGACCGCGACCAGCGCCGCCGGGACCACCGGGGCCACCGGGGCCACGGGCGCCACCGCGGGCGGGACGCTCACCGGGACGACCGACCGCACTGCGGTCGGGCATCATGCCGGGGCTCGGGCGGGGACCACCGGGACGGGGTCCACCCGGGCCGGCGGTGCCGCCGGGACGCGGGCCGGCAGCGCCACCGGGGCGGCTCTGCGGGCGCGGCATCCCCTGCGAGGGAGCGAAGGGGTTGTTGCCGGGACGGGTGGACTCGCGGGAGCCACCCTCGCGGGGCGCGCCCTCGCGGGGCGCACCCTCACGGTTGCCACCCTCACGGGTGCCGCCTCCGTCACGACCGGTGCGCATGCCCTGGCTGGGCGCGAACGGGTTGTTGCCCGGACGCGGGGCGCCGGGACGGGGGGCGGACTGACCACCGGGTCGCGGCGTGGAGCCGGGACGCGGGGAGGCGGGGACACCAGAGCTCTGCTTGCCACCGTCGCGGGCCGACTGCACGTCGGCGCTGGCCGCGGGAGCAGCCGGGGCCGCGGGTGCGGCGGGTGCTGCAGCAGCGGGTGCCGGTGCCGAGGGCGATGCAGCGGCCGGTGCCGAAGGGGCGGGGGCCGGTGCCGCTGGGGCAGCCGGACCGGCCTGCGTCGGGGCGGCAGACGGCGCCGGTGCCGAGGCGGCCGGGGCCGCAGGCTCTGCGGGGGCCTGCTTGGCCGGTGCCGGCGGGGTCGGGGCCGCGGGGGCGGCAGGCGCGGCAGCAGCCGGCTTGCCCGGAGCAGCCTTGGGGGCCGGGGACTTCTTCTGGTCCTCGGGGAAGGTTTCGGTCGCCTTGCGGACGACGGGTGCCTCAATGGTCGAGCTGGCGGTCTTGACGTACTCGCCAATGCTGTTGAGGTGGGCGATCAGCGTCTTGCTGTCGGTGCCGAGCTCTTTGGCGAGCGCGCTTACACGGACCTTGGCCACGTTTCTCCTGTTCCTGGTCCGTGCCAGGACAGGCGCGGACCGTCGTTACTGCTGGGGGGAGCTCATTGCTGAGTTCTCATCGGGTGCTCATCAGCGTCAAACCCGCTTTCGGTTCCCATAGCGATGGACGGTTGGTTCAAAGGGTGTTCGGCAGCCGGTCCTCGACCAGCTCCCGAACGTGTGCTGCGACCGCTGCCGGATCAGCCGCGGCGCCGACACGCAGCGCTCGACCGAACGCCCGGCGGCGTAGGGCCTGCTCGAGGCAGTCGCCCGTGGGGTGCAGCCAAGCGCCACGCCCCGGCAGGCGGCGCCACGGATCCGGCACCAACCGGGTCGTCCCGGTCTCGTCCTTCTCCGCGACCACTCGCAGGAGTGCCGACCAGCTATCCGTCCCGCGGCACCCCACACAGGTCCGAACTGGCGTCCGTGACGTCGCGTGGGTGGTGTCGTGCTGTGCTGCGGGCTGGGGTCCAGTCCGGTCGGTCACCACCAGTCTATCCCCTACCGGCGCCCGGCCGTGTCACCCGTACTGCGCCGGGGGGCTCCGGAGGCTCCCCGCGAGGCCACCCGCGGCGCGCCCCCGCCACTGGTGCCCGTCTCACCGGCGTCCTGGGTGTCGGGACGGATGTCGATGCGCCAGCCGGTCAGCTTCGCGGCCAGCCGGGCGTTCTGGCCCTCCTTGCCGATGGCGAGGGAGAGCTGGTAGTCCGGGACGATGACCCGTGCGGAGCGCAGCTGGGGGTCGACGATCTCGACGGACTCGACCCGTGAGGGCGACAACGCCGCGGCGACGAAGGTCCGGGCGTCCTCGGAGTAGTCGACGATGTCGATCTTCTCGCCGTGCAGCTCGGACATCACGGCACGCACCCGGGCGCCCATCGGACCGATGCAGGCGCCCTTGGCGTTGAGGCCGGCGACCTTGGAGTGGACGGCGATCTTGGTGCGGTGGCCGGCCTCGCGAGCCAACGCGGCGATCTCCACCGAGCCGTCGGCGATCTCGGGCACCTCGAGGGCGAACAGCTTGCGGACGAGGTTGGGGTGGGTGCGCGACAGCCCGATCTGCGGTCCCTTGGGTCCGCGGCGGACCGAGACGACGAAGCAGCGCAGTCGCTGGCCGTGCACGTACTTCTCCCCGGGGACCTGCTCGGCCAGGGGCAGGATGCCCTCGACCGTGCCGAAGTCGACCGTGACGTGGCGCGGGTCGGGGCTCTGCTGGATGATCCCGGCGACGACGTCGCCCTCGCGGCCCTTGAAGTCGCCCATGATGGCGTCGTCCTCGAGGTCGCGCAGCCGCTGCACGATGACCTGGCGCGCGGTCGCCGCAGCGATGCGGCCGAAGCCGGTGGGGGTGTCGTCGAACTCCGGCCCGTACTCGCGCGGCGCTCGCTCCGCCGTACGGGTCGGGGACTCCGTGGCCGCCTCAGGGCCGCCTTCCCCGTCTGCCCCGTGTTCTCCGCCCTCGACGGGCTCGGGCTCGGGGGCCTTCAGCTCTTCCCTCGCCCACACGACCACGTGCCCGGTCTTGCGGTCCAGCTCGACCCGCGAGGTCCGGTAGGAGTCGTCGGTGCGGTGGTAGGCCACCAGCAGGGCCTGCTCGATCGCCGGGATGAGGATGTCGAGGGAGATGTCGCGCTCGCGCTCGAGCGCCCTCAGGGCAGCAAGGTCGATGTCCATGGTCAGTTCTCCTCGGTGTGGTCGTCGCTGTCGTCGGTCAGGTCGTCGTCCACGTCTGCCACATCGTCCGGCTCCGCGTCGTCCGGCTCCGCGTCGTCCGGCTCCGCGTCGTCCGGCTCCGCGTCGCCTGACGGGCGGGAGAACTCCACCTCGACCACGGCCCTGGACACGGCGGCATACTCGAGCTCGACGGTCCTGGCGGGGGTCTTCTTGGCGGCGGGCACCTCGATGGTGACCGCGTCGGGTCCGGCGCTGACGATGCGGCCGGTGACGGCCTCACCCTCGTGGGGGGTGAAGGTGACCAGACGGGTGACGTTGCGCCGGAAGTGGCGTGGTTCGGTGAGCGGGCGGTCCAGCCCGGGCGAGGTGACCTCGAGGGTGTAGGGCTGCTCCCCCATCACCCCGGTCTCGTCGAGGGTGTCGCTCACGGCGCGGGTGGCGTCGGCGACCTCGTCGAGGGTGAGGGGCTCGATGACGGTCGTGGTGGCGTCGGCGGACTCGGGCAGGGCCCGGTCGATCCAGATGCGGACGAGTCGGCGCCTGCCGGCCGCCGTCACGGCGACATCCTCCACGAGCAGTCCGAGGGCCGCGAGGGGCCCGTCGACTGCGGGACGAATCTGGTCCTTGACGCTCAACTGACTCGTCCTCTCTGAAGTTTGGTGGCCGTGCGCCGTCCACTCTATCCACGGCGAGCGCGGGACGCATGCCGTGGATGTCGCGCGTGGCAGGATCGGCGCATGCCCGAGGACCGCGCCGGAGTGCTGCCACTCCCGACCCGACGTCGGGTGCTCGATCTGGGCCTGCGGCTCGGCGCCGGCGCCTTCGTCGCGGCCTCCTTGGCCGGCTGCGGTATCCGGCTCGAGGACGATGCGCCACGGGTTCCGGGCCTGCCCCGGCGGCAGCCCGTGCCCGGCGAGGCGTTCCTGCTCACCCTGCGCCAGCACAGCACGGACCTCGCCGTCCAGGCTCGGGCGCTCGGCGGTTCGTCGAAGGCGCTCCCGGCCCGGCTCGCCGTGCTCCACACCCGACAGGCCGCCGTCCTCGAGACCGAGCTGGTGCGTCTGGGTGTGCCGCGGACGGTCCTCGACGCGCCTGGTGCCACCGCCACCCTGCAGACCGGGACCGCCACGACCAGCGCCACGACCAGCACCACGAGCGGTGCGCCGACCGGGCCGTCCGCACCCGGGGCGACCACGGGTCCGGAGGCGCTGGCCGCCTCGGAAGCCGCCGACCTCGGGCCGGCCGCCATCGCCGCCCTCGCCGAGGTGGGACCGCAGACCGTCTCCCTGGCCGGGGCGCTGGTCGCCCAGCGCGCAGCGGCCGCCACCCTCCTCGGGGAGCCGGCCAGCTGGCCGGAGCCGACGTGGTCCCAGCCCTCCCTCGCGGCGTCGTACCTCGAGAGCACCCGCGCCGCGGCATACGCCTTCGAGGTCGTGGCCGCGCAGTCCCCGAAGGGTGCGCAACGCACGCTGGCCCTCGGCACGTTGGCCACCCTGCGGGCGCGGGGCAGCCAGCAGGAGTCACTGGCGGGGGCCGCGGCCACGCCACCGGCCCTGGGATACCCCTTGCCGTTCACCGTCACCACGCCCACAGCCGCACGCAAGCTCGCGGTGCAGGTGCTCACCGACCTGCGGGCCGCGGTGGCCAGGGACCTCGGGTCCACCGGTGGCGAGGTCGGTCCGCTCGGTGCCGTCGTGCAGTGGCTGGCCGACACCGAGGTGCTGGCGTCGCGCTGGGGGGTCGCCCTCGAACCCTTCCCCGGCCTCACGTGACCCCGACCCGTCCGACCCGGACGCAGGACGCTGCGGCCTTGGTGCCGCCGGAGTTCCACGCCTCCGTGCAGCGGCTCACGGCGCAGGAGGGCGCGGTCGGGGGCCCGTCCGGGAGCGTGTGGGCCGCTGGTCTGCCCCGGCTGCTCGCCGACGTGCTCGACCAGTGGGACCTCACGGTCGCCGGCTCCGCCCGCGCGGGCTCGAGCGCCATCGTGCTTCCGGTCGTGCGGGACGGGATGCCGCTGGCCCTCAAGGTCGGCTGGCCGCACATCGAGGCCCGCGACGAGGCCCTGGTGCTGCGGACCTGGGACGGCCACGGGGCAGCGCGCCTCGTGGCGGCCGACCCGCACCGCAGCGCGTTCCTGTTGGAGTCCCTCGACGCCGACCGCACCCTCGAGGAGCTCGACATCGACACTGCCTGCGAGGTGACCGGCGACCTGCTGCGCCGGCTGCACGTGCCGGCGCCGCCGCAGCTCGTCCTGCTGTCCTCGTACGTGCGCCGCCACACCGCCGCAGTCCTCGGCGCGGGCTCGGTCCTTCCCCGGCGGATGGTCGAGCGCACGGCGGGTCTGGTCGCCGACCTGCTGTCCGACCCTGAGTGCGACGCGACGCTCCTGCACGGCGACCTGCACCACCAGAACGTCCTGCACAGCCTCCCCGGCTCCGACCGCCCCGACTGGCTGGCCATCGACCCCCACGCGATGGCCGGGCACCCGGGCTTCGAGATCGCGCCCCTGCTGCGCAACCGCCGCGACGAGCTCGGGTCCGGTTCGGCGTTCCGCTACCTCGTGCGCCGTCGGGTCGAGGTCACCTGCGAGTCAGCCGCCATCGACGAGGACCAGGCCCTGGCGTGGTCCTACGTGAGCACGGCGATCAACGCCGGCTGGGCGGCCAACGGCGGCGACGCCGACGAGGTGACGTTCTGCGTCGCCCTCCTCAAGGCGTTGGACGGCTGACCACCCAGCGGTACTCGACCTCGGGGCGCCCCTGACCGGCGTACCGTGAACGCCGGGCCACCACCCTTGCGTCGCAGAGGAACTCGGCATACCGGCGGGCCGTGACGCGGCTGACCCCGACGACCTCCCCGAGCTCGCTGGCCGAAAGGCCTTGGGCCCCAGCGCCGTTGCGCAGGGCCCGGGTCACCCGGGCGAGCAGGTCCTCGCTCATCCCCTTGGGCAACGACGTCCGGGCCGAGGGTCGCACCCCCGCGAGGAGGTCGTCGACCTCGGCCTGGCTGTCGACGTGGTCGCTCGACGGGAGCTGGCGTCGGTAGGCGGCATACGCCTCGAGGCGGTCCCGCAGGGTCGCGAAGACGAACGGCTTGAGCAGGTACTGCACCACCCCCAGCGACACCGCGCCACGCACGATGTCGAGGTCGCGGGCCGAGGTCACCGCGATGACGTCGGCGCGGTGTCCCGCCGCGCGGATGGCGCGGATGATGTCGAGCCCGTGCCCGTCGGGCAGGAACATGTCCAGCAGCACCACGTCGACGGCGGCGGTCCGCAGGGCCTGCAGCGCGGCCTGGGCCGTCCCCGCCGTCGCCACCACCTCGAAGCCGTCGACCCGGTCCACGTAGGCCGCGTGGGCCTCGAGCGCCACCGGCTCGTCCTCGACGACGAGCACCTTCAGGACAGGGGGCTCAGCCACGGGTGCCACCGGTCGCTGGCTCGTCGGAGGCCTCGAAGGTCCTGCTCGGCTCGCTCGGCTCGCTGGGCAGCGGCAGGCGCACGGTGAAGACCGCCCCCGGGCCGCCGTCCACCGCCAACGAACCCCCGAGCCGGCTGACCACCTGCGCCACCAGGGCCAGACCGATCCCGCGTCGCCCCTCACCGCCCTGGTCCTTGGTGGAGACCCCGCGCTCGAAGGCCCTGGCCACCTCCCCCGGAGGCAGCCCGGGTCCGGTGTCGGCCACGGTCAGCACGAGGTCGGCGCCCTCACGGCGGGTGTCCACGCGAACCTGGCGCTCCCCCGGCTGGCCCGTCACGGCGTCGAACGCGTTGTCGAGCAGGTTGCCGACGACCGTCACCACATCGCGCGGCGGCAGTGCGTCGACCGGCCACACGGCGCCCTCGTCGATGCGCAGGTCGATGCCGCGCTCGCTGGCCACGGCGGCCTTGCCCAGCAGCAGCGCGGACAGGGCGGGCTCCTGGATGCCGGCGACCACCCGGTCGGTGAGCAGCTGGGACAGCTCGAGCTCCTCGGTCGCGAACGCCAGGGCTCGGTCGGGGTGCCCGAGCTCGATGAGGGAGACGATCGTGTGCAGCCGGTTGGCCGACTCGTGCGCCTGGGACCGCAACGCCTCGGTGAGGCCGCGGGCCGAGTCCAGCTCGCCGGTGAGGTGTTCGAGGTCGGTGCGGTCGCGCAGGGTGGCGACGTGGCCCAGGACGCGTCCGTCCCAGCTGGCCGGGGCGGTGTTGAGGACCAGGACGCGCGCTGCCGTCACGTGCAGCTCGTCGCTGCGGGGGGTGCCGTCGGTGAGGGCGAGGGTGAGCGGCGCCGACAGGTCCAGCTCCTCGACGCGCCGACCGACAGCACCGGCGCCGTCACCACCACTACCGCCGGCGCCGGCCCCGGCCCCTGCCAGGCCCAGCAGGCGGACCGCCTCGTCGTTGGCCAGCCGCAGCCTGCCGTCGAGGTCGATGAGCAGCAGCCCCTCGGTGACCGCGTGCAGCACGGCGTCGTAGTACTCGACCATCTCCCTGAGCTGGCGCTCCCCGAGACCGTGGGTCTGCCGACGCACCCGTCGCGCCACCAGCGCCGACGCCAGACCGGTGAGGACCGCCGCCGCGAGCCCAGCGGCGAGGAGGGCGACCAGCTGGCCCTCCAGGCGTTGGTCGACCACGGCGTTGCGGATCCCCACGGCGACCAGGCCCACGACGCGTCCGTCGCCCGCGTCGTCCGCCCGCACGGGGACGACCGCCCGGCGGGACGGGCCGAGGGTGCCGGTGTAGTCCTCGACCACCGTCCCACCCGCTCGGGCGTCGTCGATGTGCCCGATGAACTTCTTGCCGATCAGGGTGGTGTCGGGATGGGAGTACCGGATCCCGGCCGGGGTCATGACGACCACGAAGTCGGTCTCGGTCCGGCGCCGTACGGCCTCGGCGAAGGGCTGCAGCGTCCTGTCACGGTCGCCGTCCTGCACCGCTGCCACGACCTCGGGGCTGCTGGCCACCGTGCGGGCCACGGCCAGCGCCCGCGACGTCGCTTCCTGCGTGCCCGCGCGTTGCGCCTGCGCGTATGCGGCGCCCGTCCCGATCCCCACCACGAGCAGGGCCACGAGCACCTGGAGGGCGAAGGTCTGCCCCGCCACGCTCCAGCGCGCCGGTGAGCTCGCCCACCGGCCGCGGCTCAGCGCCATACGCCGCGCCACAGCCGACCCACTTCGGCGACGCGGCGCCGAAACTCAATGAACACAAGGGTGACCCTAGCCACCCCTCGCCTCCAGACTCGTGCGCAGTTCACCCTCCCCGGGCCCCTCCCGGGACAGAGCCCGACCACGAGTCCACTGGAGTACACGTGAGCACCGCAGCCCACAACGCTGTCGACCGGCCGGCCCCGCGCCGCGACAGGACGCACTTCCTCTACATCGCCGTCATCATCGCCATGGGCCTCGGCATCGCCGTCGGCTTCCTCTTCCCCGAGCTCGGCGTGAGCCTGAAGTGGCTGGGGACGGCCTTCGTCAACCTCATCAAGATGATGATCAGCCCGATCATCTTCTGCACCATCGTGCTCGGCATCGGCTCGGTACGGCGGGCGGCCCAGGTCGGCAAGGTGGGCGGTCTCGCCCTCGGTTACTTCCTCACCATGTCGACCGTCGCGCTGGCGATCGGCCTGCTCGTCGGCAACATCATCAAGCCGGGCGCCGGCCTCAACCTCACCGACGAGCTCGCGGCCACCGGCCAGAAGCAGGTCGGCGAGGCCAGCGGGTCGACCACGGAGTTCGTCCTGGGCCTCGTCCCCGACACGTTGTTCTCCGCGCTCACGTCGGGCTCGGTGCTGCAGACCCTGCTGGTGGCACTGCTCGTGGGGTTCGCCCTCCAGAAGATGGGGCGCGCGGGTGAGCCGATCCTCGGTGGCATCAAGCACCTCGAGCGGCTCGTCTTCCGGCTCATGGCGATGGTCATGTACGTCGCACCGATCGGCGCGTTCGGTGCGATGGCCGCCGTGGTCGGCGCCACCGGCATCCAGGCCCTCAAGAGCCTGGGCCTGATCATGGTCGCGTTCTACCTCACCTGTGCGCTGTTCGTGTTCGTCGTCCTCGGCGGCATCCTCAAGATGGTCACGGGCATCAACGTGTTCTCGCTGCTGCGGTACCTCGCCCGCGAGTTCCTGCTCATCCTGTCGACGTCGTCGTCCGAGTCGGCCCTGCCCCGTCTCATCGCCAAGATGGAGCACCTGGGGGTCTCCCGCCCGGTCGTCGGCATCACCGTCCCCACGGGCTACTCGTTCAACCTCGACGGGACCGCGATCTACCTGACCATGGCGTCGCTGTTCATCGCCGAGGCCCTGGACAAGCCGTTCTCGATCGGTCAGCAGATCTCGCTGCTCGTCTTCATGATCATCGCCTCCAAGGGTGCTGCCGGGGTCACCGGAGCAGGCCTGGCCACGCTGGCCGGTGGCCTGCAGTCGCACCGCCCCGACCTCGTGGACGGCGTCGGGTTCATCGTCGGCATCGACCGCCTCATGAGCGAGGCACGCGCGCTGACCAACTTCGCCGGCAACTCGATCGCGACGGTGCTCATCGGCCACTGGGTGGGCGAGCTCGACCGTGGCCAGCTCGACCGGGTGCTGGCCGGGAACGCCCCCTTCGACGAAGCCACGATGGTCGACGAGGAGGACCAGCCCGACCTCGTCGGAGACCCCGACTCGGTGACGGTCGGCCACTAGCGCCGACCGCAACCCCGGAATGCGGGTGCCGCGCGACCGACGAGGTGGCGCGGCACCCGTCTGCCACGGACGAGGCCCTGCGCGCATCGAGCTGGGTCAGAGCCGCTGGGGGAAGCCGAAGGTCGTGCGGACGCCGTCGGAGAACAGCACGCTCGTCGGCGGTTCGGTCCTCGCGAACGAGCCGAGGCCAGCGGCTGCCACGAGGTGGTCGTCGAGCTCCAGCACCTCCGCCCGGCGTAGTGGCCAGGGGCCGTGGGTGTTCGGGACCCAGAGCGGTTGGCCGGCGACCTGGGTGTGCAGCCCGAACCGCGCCGTGAGGAACAGGTCCAGCGGTGCCGGCTCGAGCACCGGCTCCCCCACCCGCACGGTGATCCGCGAGCGCGGCCGGCCGACCCCGGGGACGCGCGCCCGGGTGGCGCGGCGGGTCGTGTAGGTCAGCACCCGGCCGTCACCGCGGTCGCGGTGGTCGCGGTGGTCGCGGACCCGCATCGAGGCCCACTGGTAGGGCACGTTGAACCCCAGCCGCGCGCCGAGGACCACCAGCAGGCGCGACGCCTCGAGCGACAGGAACGTCACTCCGTGCCGGCCGCGGTCGTCCACGGAGTACACCCGCACGTTGGTCTCGGGGAACGTCCCCAGCCACGGCACCGGACCGCCGCGCAGGACCCCTGCGTCGACCATCCGGAACGGGATGAGGCCGACCCACGCGGCGCCGTCGAACTCGTCCGGACGCACCCCTTTCGGCAGCAGCGGCGCCAACAGGGCGGGCTCCACCGGCCAGTGCAGGAACGCGATGTCCCGCCACCACTGGCTCATGATCTGTGGCGTCGGCAGCGGGGGCCCCTGCGGGTCGAGCGCCGGCTGGTCACTCATGACGGGTCGCCGAGGTGGGCGGCGACAGCGCGGGCAGCGCGGCGTCCTGAGACCATCGCGCCCTGGATCGAGGAGGTGTCGCGGTGGTCGCCCGCGACGAACCGGCCGTCGCCCAGCGCCACGGGGCGGCGCACGACCAGTGGCGCCGGCGCGAACGGCAACGCCGCACCGACGTCGTGGCGCACCAGCAGGTCCCACCGCTCGGCGGAGGTCGACCAGAGGCGACCCACCTCCCGGCGCACCAGCTGCTCGTCATCGGCGGCATCATCGAGGGCGGTGGCGAGGGTGGTGGCCTGGATGAGCCGGCGCCCGGGTGGCGCATAGGAGGGCGCAGCATCCGACACGACCGCGGTGTTGACGACCGGCCCCCGGGCGCCGTCCAAGCGCAACCACCGGCTGGTCGGTGCCGGGTCCGTCGTGGAGAACCACCACGTCCGCAGGCCGTTGGTCGGGGCCGGCGGGACCACACCGAGGTCGGCGGCCGCTGCGACGTCGGTCGCCACGACCACGGCAGCGGCAGGCACCTCGCCGTCGGGCGTCCGCACGGTGGTTCGCTCGCCGAGCGTCACCGGCGTACCGACCTGAACGGGACGGCTGAGCCGGGCCGCCAGCTGGGCCGGGAGGGCGCGCATCCCGTCACCCGGCAGCCCCGGGGTGCCGAGCAGGAACGACCGCAGCAGCAGTCGCACGAACGCCGCCGAGGTCTCACCCCGGTCGTCGGCGAGCACCCCTGCGAGGAACGGCTCGAGCACCTCGCGCCGCAACGGCCCGTGGGCCCCCGCCCGGTCCAGGGACGAGGCGAGCGACGTGTCCGGGCCGTCGAGCAGTCGCCGGACCGGGCCGAGCGACGGCGCCGCCCACCGGGCCAGGGCGGTCAGCTCGCCCGCGGTCACCAGGCCACTGGCGAGGGTGCGCAGCAGCGCTCCCGGCTCGCGGCGCGGGTCGGCCAGCAGCGCGGTCACACCGTCACGGCGCACCTCGACACCGGCGCCGAACTGCTGCAGCCCCAAGGCCTCCACGTCGACGAGGTGCCGCACGGCGGGATACGCGGGATTGAGGAGCTGGAAGCCGACGTCGCACAGGTGCCCGTCGACCACCTCGGTGCGCACCCGCCCACCGACCTCGTCGGCCGCTTCGACGACCAGGACGTCGAGCCCGCGTGCCTCCAGTGCCAGGGCGCAGGTGAGCCCGGCCATTCCCGCCCCCACCACCACGACGTCATGCATGGACTCACCGTGTCACGACTGCACGCGTGGCGCCCGCGCGGGTGGTGGCGCCACTCATACGGTGTGGGGATGGCCGACCCGACCACGCCTGTCACCGAGCTGCGGACCGAGCGGCTGCTGCTGCGCCAGTGGCGGCCGCAGGACCGCGACCCGTTCGCGGCCCTCAACGACGACCCCGCCGTGATGGAGCACTTCCCCGAGCACCTCACCCGGGAGGCCAGCGACGCCATGGCCGACCGGATCGAGGCCGCCCTGGCGCAGCACGGCTGGGGGCTGTGGGCGGCGGAGGTGCTGCGGACCGGTGACTTCATCGGGTTCGTGGGGCTGTCGATCCCGCGGTTCGAGGCGCACTTCACGCCGTGCGTCGAGATCGGCTGGCGGCTGGCCCGGTCCAGCTGGGGCCACGGGTACGCCACCGAGGGAGCCCGCGCCGCGCTGGCCCACGCGTTCGGCCCGCTCCGGCTCACCGAGGTGGTGGCCATGACCGTCCCCGCCAACGACCGCTCCCGGTCGGTCATGCACAAGCTCGGTATGACGCGGGACGAGGCCGCGGACTTCGACCACCCCCTGGTCCCCGAGGGCGACCCGAACCGTCGCCACGTCCTCTACCGCATCGCCCGCGAGGACTGGGCGGACCGACCGGGCCGAGCCTGACTCGGCCCGGCCGCCTACGGTGGAGGCATGGCCAACCGCCTCGCGCACTCGACCTCCCCCTACCTCCTCCAGCACCAGGACAACCCCGTCGACTGGCAGGAGTGGGGACCCGACGCCTTCGCGGAGGCCCGCCGCCGCGACGTACCGGTCCTGCTCTCGGTGGGGTATGCCGCGTGCCACTGGTGCCATGTCATGGCCCACGAGTCGTTCGAGGACGAGGGCGTGGCGCGGGTGGTCAACGCCGACTTCGTCGCGGTGAAGGTGGACCGTGAGGAACGCCCCGACATCGACGCCGTCTACATGGCGGCGACGACCGCCCTGACCGGGCACGGTGGGTGGCCCATGACGTGCGTCCTCACCCCTGACGGCGACCCGTTCTTCGCCGGCACGTACTTCCCGAAGGGTCAGTTCCTGCAGCTGTTGTCAGGAGTGAAGAGCGCCTGGACCGAGCAGCGCGAACGGGTGCTGGACAGCGGCGCCCACATCGCCGAGACCCTGCGCGAGCTGTCGGCGCCGGTGACGGGGCACCCCCTCGACGCTGGTGCCCTCGACGCGGCGGTCACGCAGCTGCGCGGCCAGTTCGACCACGGCGCAGCGGGTTTCGGCGGCGCCCCGAAGTTCCCACCGTCGATGGTGCTGGAGTTCCTGCTGCGGCACCACGCCCGCACCGGCTCCGACGACGCGCTGGCGATGGCCGGGCGCACGTGCGCGGCGATGGCCCGTGGCGGCCTCTACGACCAGCTCGGTGGCGGCTTCGCGCGGTACTCCGTGGACTCGAAGTGGGTGGTCCCCCACTTCGAGAAGATGCTCTACGACAACGCGCAGCTCCTGCGGGTCTACACCCACCTCTTCCGCAGCACCGGCGACGCCCTCGCCCGTCGGGTCGCCCTGGAGACGGCCGAGTTCCTGCTGCGCGACCTGCGCACCGAACAGGGCGGCTTCGCCTCCGCGCTGGACGCCGACACCGAGGGCGTCGAGGGCCTGACCTACGCCTGGACGCCTGCCCAGCTGGTCGAGGTGCTCGGCGAGGACGACGGCGCCCGCGCGGCAGCCCTGTTGTCGGTGACGGCCGCCGGGACCTTCGAGCACGGCTCGTCGACCCTGCAGCTGCTCGCCGACCCCGACGACGACCAGTGGTGGGCGACCACCCGGGCCCGCCTGCTCCAGGCACGCGACCAGCGGCCGCAGCCGGGCCGCGACGACAAGGTCGTGACCTCGTGGAACGGCCTGGCCATCGCGGCCCTGGCCGACACCGGCGCCCTGCTCGAGGAGCCGTCGCTCGTGACCGCTGCCCAGGCGTGTGCCGAGTTCGTCGTGGGGACGCACCTCGTCGACGGACGGCTGCGGCGGACGTCGCGTGACGGGTCGGTCGGTACTGCCGCGGGGGTCGCCGACGACTACGGCAACCTCGCCGAGGGGCTGCTCGCCCTGCACCAGGCGACCGGGCAGGCCCGCTGGCTCGAGGTCGCCGGCCGCCTGCTGACCACGGCCACCGAACACTTCACCGCCGAGGACGGCGGGTTCCACGACACCAGCGACGACGCGGAGGCGTTGTTCACGCGACCGCGCAGCGCTGCCGACAACGCCGAGCCCTCGGGTCAGTCGGCCCTCGCCGGCGCCCTGCTCACCTGCTCCGCCCTGACCGGCGACCCGGCGATGCGGGAGCGCGCCGAGGCCGCCCTCGCGGCGTCGGGACAGGTGGCCACCCGGGACCCGAGGTTCGCCGGCTGGGCGCTCGCTGTGGCTGAGGCCGCAGTCGCCGGGCCGCTCCAGGTCGCCGTCGTCGGCACGGGACCCGAGGCCGAGGCGATGAGCGCGGTGGTGCGGCGCTCGAGCTCGCCCGGGCTGGTCACCGTGACGGGCGAGCCGGATGCTGACGGGATCCCGCTCCTCGCCCAGCGACCCCTCGTCGGTGGCCGCGCGGCGGCATACGTCTGTCGTGGGTTCGTCTGCGACGCACCGGTGACCGACGTCGAGGCACTCAGCGCAGCGCTGCGCTGACCACCTCGCGCAGTCGGGCGGCGTCCCAGGCCAGGTCGGCTCCGGGTCGTTCGACGAGGTACCTCGTGACGTCGTCGACGCCGAGGCCGTGGGTGTCCGACAGACCGCGGGCCATGACCTCGAGGTAGCGCCGGGTGGGCGAGTTGTGCTGCAGGCCAGCCGGATCCGGCGTCGTGAAGGTGAGCACGGGGTGACCTTCGAGCTCCCCGACGAGGTGCAGCGACTCGTATCGACCGGGGCCCAGGTCATGGCGTGAGTGTTCCAGGACGGTCGTGAGGTCGAGGTCCTCACCCGGCTCGTGGCGCATCTCCTGGGCGGCCACGTCGGCGAACTGCTGGTCGGTCAGGAGGTAGGCGCGGGCCAGCGTCGCGCCGGGCGCGGAGGCGTCGTAGAACGCGATCCCGCCGCCCCACGTGGGCGACTCCCAGGCGAAGAACACCTCGCCCGGCAGGGTCAGCGCCCTGTCGTCAGCGGGCAAGGTCGTGTCGCGAGCTCCGGGATAGGTGCGGTTGGCCCCCGGCGGACGGCCCCCACACAGGTAGCACAGGAAGCGGTCACGAGCGAGGTTGCTGCCGTAGCCCGCGTACCAGACCTGCACCCGGCCCACTGTGCCAGAGGACGTCAGAGCACGAAGGAGCGGTACTGCGGGTCGTTCGCGGCGAGCGCCTCGCGGCCGGCCTTCGGGTCGACGAAGAGGGCGGTGGCCCAGACGTCGGCCCAGAGCAGGCTCGGACCCCAGACGGTGACCGAACCGCTCCGCTCCACCGCGTCGCCCGAGCGCGGGTCGGCGATGTGCCGACCGCGCGCTGCCGTGCCGGAGGTCGCCAGGCCGCCGTGGGCGAGGTCGAGCGAGGCGGCGATGGTGCCGGTCCGGGCCGGGTCCTCGATGCCGATTCGCCACGCGGTGGGCAGCGCCTCCCGACCAGCGCCGGCGACGAGGTCACCACCGGCGTTGAGGCAGAACGAGATCCCGGGCACGTTGGCCAGGTGGGCCGCGGCCTTCTCGACGGCCCAGCCCTTGACGAGACCGGTGGGGTCGTAGCCTCCGGCCCCTGGGTAGGAGGGGGTGAACAAGCCGCCGGTCCGCCGCTGCGCCTCGGCGCAGAGCTGGGCGACCTCCTCGTGCCAGGGGTGCGCGTGCGCTCCGTCGAGCTCGCCCCGGCGCAGCCGCATGAGCTCGCTGTCCTCGCGCCAGGTGCTGAAGAGCTCGTCGACCTTGCGCAGCGAGGACCACACCTGCCCGACGGCCTCCTCGACCTCTGGGGCGTCGACCCGTCCACGGAGGTGGGCCGACACGGGCAGGCCCATGACCTGGGTGACGAACGCCCGACGGGGCAGGGCCGCCGCGGCACGGTGCAGCGTGGGGACGCTCACAGGTGGGCCGCGTCGATCGCCGACTGCAGCGACTGGATGTAACCGTCCGAGGTGTACGTCGCGCCGGAGACCATGTCGATGCTCGAGCTCTGCGCCGCGACGGACTCCTGGTTGAGGATCGGCACCGCGGCGGAGTTGATCTCCTGGTCGCGGTGGTCGTTCCACGGGACCTGCAACACCTGGGCGGCCGTGATCTTGCCGTTCGCGACGGTGATCTGGACCTGGACGTTGCCGTAGCGGGTGTTGACGGCGTCGCCGTCGTAGGTCTTCGCAGCCGTCGACGACGACGAGCTCGACGAGCTGTCCGAGGGGGTGGTCTCCGGCGTCGGGACCGCTGGCGAGGCGGCCTGGACGAGGGCCGGGGAACCCACGGTCGCGCTCTTGCTGGAGGTCGACGTGTGGTAGCTGAACAGCAGGACCAGGGTGGTGAGGGTGGACAGGCTCCACAGGGTGATGCGTCGCACGGCGGGCTCCTAGTACTCGAACAGCTCGAGGTGGATGTGGTCGGACGGGACACCGCAGTCGAGGGCGGCCCGGCGGGCCGCGTCCATCCACTTCGGTGCACCGCAGAGGAAGAGGTCGCGTTCGGCCACGTCGGGCACGAGCTGGGCGAGGGCGGCCGCGTCGGTGAGGTGCGCCGCCGAGGCCGACAGCCAGGTGTCGCGGCCAGGCACCCGGGGACCTTCGACGGTGACGTAGCGGGCACCCTTGTCCCGGGCCAGGTCGAACAGCTCCCCGGCGAAGACGAGCTGGTCGCGGCTGTGGGCGCGGTGGACCACGACGACGTCGCCGGGGTCCTGGTCGAGCCCTTCGAGCAGGGCCCGGATGGGGGTGATCCCGATCCCGGCACCCATGAGCAGCACCTTGCGGCGCGTGCGGACACCGGGGTGGAGGCGGCCGTACGGTCCTTCGACGAGGACCCTGGTGCCCGGCTTCATCGCCCCGAGCCGGGCGGTCCCGTCCCCTACCTGAGCCGCAGTGATCCGCAGGCTCCGGCCGTCGGGGGCTGCGGAGAGGGAGTAGGGGTGCGCGCGGCTCCAGCCCGGTCCGTCCAGGAAGCGCCACTGCAGGAACTGCCCCGGTGCCACCTGCAGCTTCTCGACCCCGCGACCGGCGACCACGACCGAGGTGACGCCGGGTCCCTCCGCGACCACGGAGGCGACCCGCAGCGGCGCCCGCAGCGAACGCCACAGGGGGACCCCGACGCGGTGGACGAGGACCGCGGCTGCGCACACGGCATACAGGCCCCACCAGAAGACCGTCGAAGCGGTGGAGGCGAGGAACTCCTGGCCGGTCCACAGCTGGTGCGGGAGGGCTAGCCCGGCGCCGAGGTAGCCGTAGAGGTGGATCAGGTGCCAGGACTCGTAGCGCAGGCGGCGGCGCGCCCTGCGCACCGAGGTGACCACGACGAGGCAGAGCGCGACCGTGCCGGCCGTGGCCAGGAGCATGCCCGGGTAGTGCAGGACGAGGTCGACGAGCGTGCCCCAGATCCCCTTGGTGGTGCCGGCGGCGTACCCGAGGGTGATCAGGACGATGTGGGCCCACAGGAGGTTGAAGGATGTGAAGCCCACCAGGCGGTGGGTGCGGGCGAGCTCGTCCTGTCCCCAGGCCTGCTCGAACCACGGCACGCGCGCCATGAGGAAGACCTGCACGAGCAGCAGCGCCGAGGCGATCAGCCCCGTGAGCCGGCCGGTGCTGGTGAGCGCGCCGGCCACCGACCCGAGGTCCTGGACTCCTCCGTGCCCCACCCACAGCGCCGTGACCCACACGAGCACGGCCCAGAAGGCGGCACCCGAGGCGTCACGCCACCACCGTGGGACGGTGCGGACGGCGCGCCCCCGGTATGGCGCCGGAGCTTCGGGGCCGTGCGTCGGCGCAGTCGTCCGCCGGAGGTCTGTCGTGGTCACAGGTTGAACTGTGCGGCCGGAGTCTAGGAGTTCCCTGTGGACAGCCCATGACGTCGGTTTACGTTGGCCGCGGTGGCACGAAGCACGTTGTCGAAGCCCTTGTCGAAAGCCCTTGTCGAAGCCCTTGTCGGCGGCCGGTCGTCGTGGTTGCGTATCGGGATGGACACCTCACGAGACGACCTTTCGACCCTCGACCGTGGACTGACCCAGCTCGGAGCCCTCGTGGGCGCGGTGCAGCCTGCCGACCTCGACCGCTCGACCCCGTGCACGGACTGGACGGTGCGGGACCTGCTCGGCCACGTCGTGCAGGGACCGGCGAACTTCGCGCTGTCGGTGCGTGGAGGGAGCCCGGACTGGTCTGCCGGCGCCGAGCTGCCCGAGGACTGGGCTGCGACCTTCACGGCCCACGCCGACGACCTGCGGGAGGCGTGGACGCAGCACCCCGAGACCGAGCCCGGCCCCGACTTCCAGACGGCCGAGCTCGCCGTGCACGCCTGGGACCTGGCCACGGCGCTGGGCCGGGACCCCGCCGAGCTCGACCCGGAGGTGGCGGAGCGCGGCTTTGCCACGATGTCCCAGGCCCTCACGCCCGAGCGCCGCGGCACGGCGTTCCAGCCCGAGCGCGATGCACCGCAGGACGCCGACCCCTACCAGCGGCTCGCGGCGTTCGCCGGCCGGACGGTCTGACCCGGGCCGAGCCGCGTCCCGACCTCAGCCCTCGACGACCCGACCGTCCACGAGGACCAGGTCGGCGTCGAGGCGGCCGGTGACGACCAGTCGCGCGTTCGCCTCGTCGGAGCGGTCGACCCAGGCCTCGGCATCGTCCACCTCCCGACCGGTGAGCACGTGCCGGTCGATGAGGCGGGCGCGGCGCTGCTCGCCGCCGAGGTCGCAGAACCACACCTCGTCGAGCTGTGCGCGGACCGCCGGCCAGCCGCCGTCCGGCAGCAGCAGGTAGTTGCCCTCGGTGAGGACGAGGTCGGCGTCCTCGGGCACCTCGATGGTGTCCGGGTCGGGTTCCCCCACCGTGTGGTCGAAGCTGGGCGCCCACAACGCGGCGCGCGGGAGGCCGCGCGCGGTGGTGAGCGTGGCGGCATACGCCTCGACGTCGAAGGTGTCCGGCGCACCCTTGCGGTGGCGACGACCGAGCCGGTCGAGCTCGGCATTGGGCAGGTGGTAGCCGTCCATCGGGACGTGGGCGACGCGGCCGGCGAGGCGCGGGTCAGCAGCCGCGGCGGCGAGGACGGCCAGCACGAGGGTGGTCTTGCCTGCGCCCGGTGCGCCGCTGATCCCCAGGATCCGTCGCCGGCCCCGGCCCTGGCCGGGGGTGCCTGCGGCGGCCGCGACGAGGGCGGCGCAGCGGTCGAGGAGCAGCGGGTCGGCGTACGGGGTCATGACCAGACCCCCAGCACCGACCCACCGATCCTCACGATGAAGGCCACGAGGACGACGACGAAGACCACGCGGACGAACCTACTCCCCCGGGCCACCGCCGTCCGGGCACCGACGTAGCCTCCCAGGATGTTGGCGACGGCCATCACGGCCCCGATCTTCCACATCACGTGGCCGCCGGGGACGAAGACCGTCAGCGCGCCGAGGTTGGTCGCGAAGTTGGCGATCTTCGCCTTGGCGCTGGCCTCGAGGAACGCGTAGCCCATCAGGCCGACGAGCGCGAAGACGAGGAACGACCCGGTGCCGGGCCCGAGCGCGCCGTCGTAGACGCCGATGACGAACCCCGTGAGCATCGCCACGACCGTGTGGCGGTGGCCGTCGAACCGCAGTGCCGTGACGTGGCCCAGCCCGGGCTTGGCGACCGTGTAGGCGCCGACCACGACGAGCATGACGAGGATGACCGGGTTGAACGCCGTCTTGGGGATGTGCAGGCCCATGAGCGCTCCACCGATGGCCCCGAAGTACGCGATCGCCGCCATCGGCAACGCCGTCCTCAGGTCGGGACGGACCCTGCGCCAGTAGGTGATCGAGCTCGTCGTGGTGCCGAAGATCGAGGCGATCTTGTTGGTCGCCAGCAGCTGCGCCGGCGACGCCGCCGGGAAGCCGAGCAGCAGGGCGGGCAGCTGCACGAGGCCGCCGCCACCGACCACCGCGTCGATCCAGCCCGCGCCGAAACCCGCGAGCGCCATGAGCAGGACCGTCGTGAGGTCGGGGTCCACCTACCGACCCAGCCAGCCGTCGACGACCTCCAGGATGTCGAGCAGCTCGTGCGCCTCGGCGTCGGGCGTGACGTCGACCGCGACCTGCTGGCTGACCGGGATGTCGCTGTGCGGCACCCAGATCGCGCGCATGCCCACCTGCTGCGGCCCGTGCACGTCCTCGAACAACCGGTCACCGACGTACACCGCCGACGCCGGCTCGACCCCGACGGCCGCGCAGGCCGCGAGGAACGCCTCGGGGTGCGGCTTCACGACGTGGATCTCCGAGGAGTAGACGTCGCCGTCGATCAGGTCGAGCACCCCGTCGCGCTGGAACACCTCACGGTGGTAGGCGCGGGTCCAGATGGTGTTGGACAGCACGCCGACCTTGACCCCGCGGTCGCGCAGCCCCTCCCAGAGGGGTCGGACCTGCGGATCGGTGTGGGTGTGCGGCTCCCAGAACCTGCGGTATGCCGCGAGCGCCAGGTGGTGCCTATCGTGCTCGGCGTCCACGCCGGCCTCGGCGAGGATCGCCTCGATCGAGGCGCTCTCGTGGGTCTGCCGTCCACGGGTCCAGGCCTTCTCCTCGGCCGCGTGGATGCGCATGGCGAGCGAGTCGGCCTCGGCGAGGTCCTCGACGGGCATGGCCGGGTCCTCGACCGGCATGCCGTGGACCTCACGGGCGAAGACCCGCCACTGCTGCGGCAGGTCGACCGTGTGCCAGGGGGTCAGCGTGCCGCCCCAGTCGAAGATGACGGCCTGGACGTGGCGACCGGACCCAGCGGTGGCCGCCATCAGCTCGTCGCACCCTTGACCGCGCCCTTGACCGCGGCCCGGACCGCGTCGACGATGCCGTCGACGGGGACCTCGGTGCGCTCGCCGGTGGCGCGGTCCTTGATCTCGACGACGCCGTTCTCCAGGGACTTGCCGACCACGACGATCGTCGGGATGCCGATGAGCTCGGAGTCCTTGAACTTCACCCCGGGGCTGACCTTCTGGCGGTCGTCGAAGAGCACCGAGAGGCCCTGCGCCTCGAGCTCGCGGACCAGCTCCTCGGCCTTGGTGAACACCTCGGGGTCGCGGTTCATGTCCTTGCCCGCGGCGACGAGGTGGACGTCCACCGGGCTGATCTCCCTCGGCCAGCGCAGGCCGAGCTCGTCGTGGTTGCCCTCGGCGACACAGGCCACCGCCCGCGAGACGCCGACACCGTAGGAGCCCATGGTGACGGTCTGGAGCTTGCCGTTCTGGTCCAGCACCTTGAGGTCGAGCGCTGCGGCGTAGATGGTGCCGAGCTGGAAGATGTGCCCCATCTCGATGCCGCGGGCCGACTCGAGGCCGTGCCCGCACTGCGGGCAGGCGTCGCCGGGGCGGACGTCGGCGGCCTCGATGGTGCCGTCGGAGGTGAAGTCGCGACCAGCAACGAGGTCGATGACGTGCTTGCCGGAGACGTCGGCGCCGGTCACCCAGCGGGTGCCTTCCACGACGCGGGGGTCGAGCAGGTAGCGGATCTTCGAGGCCGACTCCGAGCCGAGAGCGCCGGGCCCGATGTAGCCCTTGGCGAGCGCGGGGTGGGCTGCGAAGTCCTTCTCCTCGAAGGCCTGCACCTCGGCCGGCTCGACCTGCGCGCCGAGCCGCTTCTCGTCGATCTCGCGGTCGCCGGGCACCCCGATGGCCAGCGGCTCGCGCGTGCCGTCGGGGTGCGCGAGCACCACGAGGACGTTCTTCAGCGTGTCGCCGGCGGCCCAGGGCCGGTCCTCGCGCGGGAACGCCGCGTTGAGGTGGTCGACCAGGGTGTCGATGGTGGGGGTGTCCGGGGTGTCCTCGGCGTGCGCGGCAGGCGCGTCGTCGTAGGGCAGTGCGTCGGGGACGGGCACGCGCACGGCCTCGACGTTCGCGGCATACCCGCAGCTGGCGCAACGGACGTAGGTGTCCTCGCCGTTCTCCGCGGTGGCGAGGAACTCCTCGCTCTTGGAGCCACCCATGGCGCCGGCCATCGCCTGGACGATGACGTAGTGGAAGCCGAGGCGGTCGAAGATGCGGATGTAGGCGTCGCGGTGCAGCTGGTAGCTCCGGTCGAGACCGGCGGTGTCGACGTCGAAGGAGTAGGAGTCCTTCATGATGAACTCGCGCCCGCGCAGGATCCCGGCTCGCGGGCGGGACTCGTCGCGGTACTTGGTCTGGATCTGGTAGATCGACAGCGGCAGGTCCTTGTAGGAGGAGAACAGGTCCTTCACCGCGAGGGTGAACATCTCCTCGTGCGTGGGGCCGAGCAGGTAGTCGGCGCCCTTGCGGTCCTGGAGGCGGAAGATGTTGTCGCCGTACTCGTTCCAGCGCCCGGACGCCTCGAAGGGCTCCTTGGGCAGCAGCGCCGGGAACAGCAGCTCCTGGGCACCGATCGCGTCCATCTCCTCGCGGACGATGGCCTCGACCTTGCGCAGGACCTTCAGGCCCAGCGGCAGCCAGGTGTAGATGCCGGGGCTGACGCGACGGATGTAGCCGGCCCGGACGAGCAGCCGGTGGCTCGGCACCTCGGCATCGGCCGGGTCCTCGCGAAGGGTTCGCAGGAACAGCGTCGACATGCGCAGGGCCACGTGGCACTCCTTGGTTGGCGGACAACCCCCAGAGGATATCGGTGGGTATGCCGCGGGCTCACCACGGTTTCCCCCGCGCCGCCGTGCGGTCCGCTCACCCCGCTTGCGAGCCCACGCCTTCGTCGCCTAGAACGGCGGCAGATCACCTGAAGGCGGAGCGCCGGTCAGGCGCGAGCGGCGGGGGTGCCGGCGGAGCAGCACCTCGTCCACGTCGAGACGGTCGCGCACCGAGATGACCTCCATCGTCCGTCCCCCTCGCGTCAACGTCCGCTCGACGCGGCCGACGTCGACCCGCTGCCCGGTCCGCAGGGCACGACGGTTGCGCGTCGTGAGCTGGGACGTCCGGCACGCGAGCTCGACGAGGTGGCTGTCGGTCAGGTGCTCGAGCGTCTCCTCCGCCACCGACGGCAACCCGGAGTCATCCCGCAGCGAGTGGTCCTCGCCCGAGTCGCTCGCCGGGACCCGGGGTGGAGCGGTCGGGTGCTCGCGCTGGAGCAGGTCGAGCGGCATCGTGGTGCGCTGGCGGCCGGTGGGGTCGGTCCAGACCAACGTGCCGTCAGGGTCGAGACGTGATCGCCAGCGTGGCCGCTGCTTGATGCGGTGGTGCCGCCGACACAGGCACACGAGGTTGGTCGGGTGGGTTGCGCCGACAGGCCACGGGATGACGTGGTCCACGTCGCAGGACCTCGCGTTCACGGCACATCCGGGGAAGCGGCACTGTCCGTCTCTGGCCCTGACGAACTCGATCATCCACCGCGGCGGGCGGTAGCGACCACGGCCGGGCGAGCCGGCAACGGTGGCTGCGACCGGAGCTGCGGTGTCACGACGTCCTTGGCGTCGACCGCGCGAGCTCACCGGCAACGACATGAGCGCCCCGGTGGTGTCGTCGCAAGCCACCACCTCCACTGAGGTCCGCCCGTCGGGTGAGGTCCTCGGCTTCCCCGCCACCGACTCCACCCAGGAGGCGCGCACGTGGGTCACACCCGGCATGCCGAAGCCCGTCACGGGCACCAGCTCAGCAGCGCCTGCGGCAGGGTCGCGACCACGGTCCGCGCCATCGTCGCGAGCCGCCGTGGCGGCTGCACCCTCACGTGCCACCTCACTGGCGGGGACGGTCAGGTGCACGGTGACCTCGCCGGTGGCGCGGGCGAGGATGAGGTCCATCAGCGCGTCGGCGCGGGCCTGCTCGATGCCCGTGCACGTGCCGTCGGTGACATAGCGACGCGCCAACCCGTCGACCACCGACCACGCGGTCCGTGAGGCCTCGACCGGCACCTTGGCGCTCCACTCGTCCACCCCCGGGGCGAATGCGCAGCGCCGCAGGGACCGCTCCGCCCGCGCGCGCTCGGCCTGGTGGCGGACGAGGTGAGGGTCCACCGAGCCCAGCACCCGGCGGGTCCGGCGTCGCAACGCACCGCCGGCCTCGGTGCCGAGCCGCGAGCCGATCCGGTCGACCACCGCGGCGCACACCTGTGGTGTGGCGTCGGCCAGCTCCTCTGCCACGATCCCGGCCCGGTATGCGTCGAGCCGCCCCTCAGCCATGGTCTCGAGGACGGCCGGGTGGCGCGTCACGAGGTCCACCGCGGTCGCGACCCGGTCAGTTGCTCCGGACGCCGTGAGCCCCAGCAGGTCCTGCACGAGCGCCGGGGCGTCCAGCCGGCTGTGGCCGAGCCCGCGGAACTCCTCCTCGATCGTGCCGTCGTCACGCACCACGTCCTCGGTCGCAGCCACGTGCGCCAGGGCAACCGTCTGCATCGCAGCCGCGACGTTGATGAGCTGCTGGCACGAACCGGCCAGCTCGACCCACTCCCCTGACGACGCGCTTGCTCCGAGGGCACGCACCCGACCCAGCTCCGACTGGAGTCGCAGTCTGAGGGCCTCGAGTTCGAACACATGTCCAGTCTAGCTCAGATGACCGTGGATCAACACCCTTGATCGCAGCGAATTGTGTTGCCGGACAACCCAATTCGTCATCTCACGACCGCCCCGCGCTGTCGGTGCCTCGTGGTAGATGGACTCCGCTCGTCAGCCGCTGCGGTGGTCGCGCAGATAGGCCAGCCGAGCCCGCAGCGCGAGCCCGAACGTCACCGCACCCACGACGAGCAGGACGATGCCGACCCAGAGCCAGGTGCGACCAGCAGGCTGCACCCCGGGCACCAGGACGAGGAAGACCCCGAAGCCGGCCACGGAGCCGGTCAGCCACAGCAACGCGGTGCCCGCGGCCGGGTTGTCGGGCCGGGGAGCGTCCTGCTGCATCAGAGCAGGACGGTCGAGAACGAACCGACGTCCTCGAACCCGACCTTCGCGTAGGTCGCCCGCGCGCTGGCGTTGAAGTCGTTGACGTACAACGTGACCCACTTCGCCCGCGTCGCCATCACCTGCTCCACCA
Organism: uncultured Actinomycetota bacterium; assembly: GCA_963731235.1. Classification (GTDB taxonomy): domain Bacteria; phylum Actinomycetota; class Actinomycetes; order Actinomycetales; family Dermatophilaceae; genus Pedococcus. The sequence continues at coordinate 96,382 of CAVSUT010000015.1, forward strand.
CCGAGGCCATCAGGGGCACCGCGAGACCCTGACCGCGCAGGCGCGGCGCCAGCCACACGCCCTGCAGCTGGGCGCAGCCGAGGGCGACCGAACCGACGTCGGCCTTGAAGATCACCTCACCGTCCTCGACGACGACGAAGGTGTGTCCCCGGTCGATGAGGGCCAGCAGGGCGGTCCGGTAGGCCGCGCCGGAACCGGTGAAGGGCGGGTAGCCGATCTCGCCCTCGAACATGTGCGCGGCGGCGGGCATCACCAGGTCCACCTCGGCGGTGGTCGCAGGGCGGACGCGGTCGTCGAGCTCGACACCGAGGGTGGAGGGCAGGTCCATCGCACTCATGAGGGGCTGGTCGGCACGCACGGCCCGCGCTGGTCCCCACGCGGGCGCGAGGTGACGCCACAGCTCCGCGACCTGGTCGGCCGGCCCCAGGATCGACGCGCAGTGGCGGCGCCACCGGCGGACCCGGTCGGCGAAGAACGCGATCTCGGTCTCGTCCGCCTCGACCGGCACGAGGTTGGCGCTGGACCAGCACAGCGACTGCAGCTGCCCGTCGACCCGGTGTCCCAGCAGGGTGCCCGGCTGGCTCGTGAGCACCCCTTCGAGGAGCCGGGCGGCGACGAACACGTTGGCCGGGAGGTTGCGGGCACACACCTCGAGGGCGTCGTCACGATCCGCCGCAGTCAGGGCGTGGACCGGGTTCCGGGTGCGCAGCACGAAGTCAGCCTAGGCCGTGCGCGACCTCCGCGCGTCGCTATCCACTGACGACGCACCGACGACGCACCGACGACGCACAGGCCCGCGAACCGGACCTGGCCGGTCGGCTCCGGAGGCGTGCGTGTGCAGCCCGGCGGGCGGGCCCTGGTCGCGGTCAGCCCTTGAGGCCGGAGCGGGAGACCCCCTCGATGATGAACCGCTGGGCGAACACGTACAGCGCGAGCACCGGCGCGGACGCGATGACGGCCCCCGCCATGATCAGGTCGTAGCGCACGTTGTTGGCGGACTGCAGGGTCGACAACCCGGCGGGGAGGGTCTGGTTCTCCGGGCTGAAGAGCACGTAGACCGGCCACAGGAAGTCGTTCCAGTTGGTGAGGAACGCCAGGACCGCCAGCGTGACCAGGGCGGGACGCGACAGGGGAAGCACGACCTTGGTGAAGATCTGGGCCGTGCTGGCACCGTCGAGCAGCGCCGCCTCCTCCAGCTCGCGCGGCAGCGAGAGGAAGAACTGGCGCAGGAAGAACACGCCGAAGGCCCCGGCAGCCGTCGGCACGATGACCGCGACCAGGGTGTCGAGCCACTTCAGCTCACCGACGATGAGGTAGTTGGGGATGACGAGGATGACCGGCGGGATGAACAGGGTGCCGATGATCAGGCCGAAGACGAGGTTCTTGCCGCGAAACGACATCCGCGCCAACGGGTAGGCGGCCATCGCCGCGGTGACGACGACGAGGGCGGCGTGCAGCGTCGCAGCCACCATGCTGTTGGCGAACCACCGCAGGACCGGGGTGCCCTGGGCGCCAAGGATCGAGCGGTAGCCGTCGAGGGTGAACTCGCGCGGGATCCAGGTCGCCGGCACGCCGGCCGCCTCGACCCTGGTCTTGAACGACGTCACGAGCATGAAGACGAGGGGGCTGACGAACACCAGGGCCAGCACGCTGAGCAGCAGGTAGCGCCCGACCCGACGCATGGCTGGCGGTGTGGGACGCGATCCCGCTGCTGGGCGGGACGGCGCGGGGGCGGTCGACCGCGTGGTCGTGTCGGTCGCCATCACGCGTCCCTCTCACGGAACAGCCGGAAGACCACGACGCTGAGGACGACCAGGATCAGGGTCAGGACGTAGCTCATCGCGGCGGCGTCCCCCATCTGGTAGCTGCGCAGGCCCTTGTCGGCGATGAAGTAGATGGCCGTCCGGGTCTCGATGCCCGGCCCGCCGCGGGTCATGAGGTAGGACTGCCCGAACATGTTGGCCGAGGCGATGATCGTCGTCATCGTGACGAAGGCGACCACCGGTCGCAGCCCGGGCAGGGTCACGTTCCGGAAGCTCTGCCATGCGTTGGCCCCGTCGACCCTGGCCGCCTCGTAGAGCTCCTGGGAGATGTCCTGCAGGCCGGCGAGGTAGATGACGGCGTTGAACCCCAGGGTCCACCACACCGTGACCCCGACGAGCGAGACCCAGGCAGCGGGGGTCGTGGTCAGCCACGCGGTGTCGGAGGGCAGGCCCAGCGCCCCGAGGTACTGGTTGACCAGGCCGATGTTGGAGTCCAGCAGGAAGCGCCACAGCACGGCGACCACCGCCACCCCCAGCACGTAGGGCGCGAAGTAGACCGCCCGGAAGAAGTTTCGGCCGGGGAACCTGCGGTTCATCAGCAGCGCCACGCCCAGGGGCACGACCAGCAGGAACGGCACGCTGAGCACCGTGAAGATCCCGGTCGCCCCCATGCTGGTCCAGAAGTCGCTGAACACCACCGACTCCGGATCGAAGAGCTCGGCGTAGTTGCCCAGCCCGACCCACGGCTTGCCCGGCAGGGTGTAGTCGTAGTCGTGCAGGCTGATCCACACGCCATACACGGCCGGCGCGAGGACGAACCCCCCGAACAGCACGAGGTATGGCGCCAGGAAGGCCCAGGGGGCCCAACCCCCGGTGCGCGGACCACCGCGGTACCCACCGGGAGCCGACGCCTCGGTGGGGACCCGCGAGCGGACGTCGGGGGCAGTCACGCGTCGAACTTCTTCCGGTTGGCCTCCATCAGCTTGGTGGCCTTGGCTGCCTCCTCCTTGAGCGCCTGGTCCGGACGGCGCTTGCCGAGCACGGCGTCGGCGACAGCGAGCTCGAGGGTCTGCGCCTGGACGTCGCCGAGGCCCGGCACGGGCGGCAGGAACCTGAGGTTGTCGATCTGCGCGGCGATCGGGCCCTGGGGGCTCGAGGTGACCTCAGCGGTCTCGCGCACGGACTTGCGGGCGGGGATCATGCCGGCGCCCGCCCACTCGGCCGACTTCTTGCTCATCCAGTCGATGAACGTCTGCGCGGCCTGGTACCGGTTGTCGTCCTGCGTGGCCTGCCGGGTGATGTAGAAGTTGTGCGAGTTGGCCCAGGCGGCCGGCTGCGAGCCGATGGTCGGCAGCGGCGCGAGGGCGAACGGGATCTTCGCCGCCAGGAGGTCGTTGATCTGCCAGATGCCGTCCCACGTCACGGCGAGCTTCTTGTTCTTGAAGGCGACGTACTGGCTGTCCTGCGCGACGTTCTTGGGGCTCCAGCCCTTCTTGACGACCTCGACCATCCACGACAGCGCCTGCACGCCCTCGTCGGAGTCGAAGGTCGCCTTGCTGCCGTCGTCGGCGTAGGGCGCACCGCCGTTCTGCCACAGCAGGGACAGGTACATCAGGTGCGCCGGCCACCTGCTCGGCATCCAGAACGGCTCACCGACACCGGACTGCTCGAGCTTGCCGAGGGCCTCCTCGAAGGAGGCCTTGTCGGTCGGTGGCGCGTCGATCCCGGCCTTCTCCGTCTGGTCGGTGTTGGTGTACATGCCGAGGGAGTGCACGTCGAGCGGGATGCCGTAGCGCGCGTCCTTGTAGATGCCGGCCTGCCACACCTCGGTGGTGAAGTCCGCCTCCTCCAGCCCCACCGCCTTGGCGAGGTCGTCGACCGGCACGATGATCTTGCGGGCCGCGTTGGTGGCGAGCTGGTCGAGGTGCATGGCGCCCACGTCGGGTCCCTTCCCGGCGGTGACGGCGGCAGGCAGCCGTTGGTAGTACTGCGCCCACTCGACGGTGTTCTGGGTGACGGTGATCTTGGGGTTGGCCGCCATGAACTCGGCCACCATCTTCTTCATGAACGGACCGTCACCCCCGGTGAAGCCGTTCCAGTAGGACAGCGTCACCGCCGGCCCGGCATAGGTGCCGCTGAACCCGGCCTTCGGGGTGGCGCCGGCGACGTCCTGGGCGGACTTGCCACCGCCACAGGCCGCCAGGGTCGCGGCTGCCGTGACGCCGCCGCCCAGGGCGAGGAAGCTCCGGCGGGTGAACGCAGTGCTGGGTGTGGGGCTCATCGGTCTTCTCCTTGACGGTGCGGCGGTGGGGTCGTACGGACGGGTGCGGGTCGGCGGTCGGCGGCGTGTGCGGTGGAGCGGGTCAGGGCCGGTAGAGGCGGAACCAGTCGAAGGAGGCGGTCGCACCCTGCCCGCCGTGCGAGACGAGCCCGACGCGCACGTCGGAACCGGCAGGCAGGGTCCACACCCCGCCCTTGACCCAGGCCCGCCCGTCCCGGCTGGACCAGCCCCGCAACAGGTGCTCCCCGGTCCGCGGGTCGAGCCGGTGGGTGATCCGCAACCAGGTCGTCGTGGCGGGCGGGCCGACGATGGTGCCGCCGTAGGCGAGGCGGCCCGCATACGGGAGCTCGTGCCCGAACTCGGTCTGGCGGGTGTTCCAGATCGCCACGTGGGACAGCCGCGCGAAGGAGTCGTCGCCGGCGTAGGCGATCAGGCCTGCCTGCTGGAAGTTGCGCACCGTGTCGGTGCCCACGTCGAGGTCGACCTTCGTCACGGCCGCCCACTCCCCGTCGCCGGGATCACGCAGGAGCACTCCCGCGTCGTTGCCGGGACCCACGAGGTCCTTGGCCTGCGTCGGCCAGCGCAAGGCACCGCCGGCGGTGACCGCGTCGGGGTCCTGGCGGACCCAGGTCCAGCCCGGTCCGGTGCCGGCGCCGTCGAACTCGTCGCTGGCCGCGGGGTCGAGCCTCGAGGGCACCGGCTCGGGCGCCGCGCGCCGTACGGGGGTCGCCGCGGGCAGGAGGCTGAGGTTGTCGGCGCCCACCCCTGCTCCGGTGGCGAACACCGTGGAGTGCTGGGCCTTGCTGGACAGTCCTCGTCCCCGGGGGTCCAGGTGCAGCACGGCCACGGGATCGGACAGCCGCGCGTGCGTCACCTCGGCCGTCCACCCGCGCCGGTCGGACCGGAGCGTGACGCTGTGCCAGTCCTCGGCCGCGAACGAGGCGGGCAGGGTGACCGTGGTCTGCCGACCACCCGCGCGCAGGGTGGCGGTGCGCCTCGCGGGGTCCACGGTCAGCCGGGCCGAGCCCAGCGCGAGCCCGTATGCGGCGCCGTCGGACCGCAGGTCGGCCTCCGCGCGGGCGGGGCCCTTGACTGCGTCGCGGCTGGTGGCCGAGGCGGTCCCGGTCGAACGCAGGTACGTGGCAGCAGCCTCGTCGGTCCCCCGACGCCACCTGCCGTCGAGCCGCTGTCCGGCCGCCGGGTCGGTGGGGGTGGAGACCGAGCGCCCGCTCGTCACCGGTGCGGGCTGGGGACCCTCGCTCGGTCCGCGGCCGGCACGGGCCAGGGGCCACCCGTCCACCCAGTCGAGGCGGTCGAGCAGCATGGGGCGCTCGTTGATGCCGTCCGTGCCGTCGAGGTAGGGGTCGGCCCGGTCGATCGCGTGGTAGGCGAACCAGTCCTGGCCCGCGAGGTCGGTGACGACGGCATTGTGACCGGCTCCGATCCAGCGGTTGCCGTTCTGCACCAGCGAGGGTGTGCCACCCGCCCGCGAGGCGGTGAGGGAGGCGCCCTGCTGGTCGACGTAGGGACCGGTCAGCGACCGGGACCGCCCGACCTGCACGCTGTACCCGGTGGCGGGGCCGGCGCAGCAGTTCGCCGTCGAGACGAAGAGGTACCAGTAGCCGTCGTGCCACCACGGGTAGGCGCCCTCGAACTTGTTGTCGATGGCGACGCGGGTCGGCGCGCCGGTGACCTGTCGGCCGTCCGGGGACAGCGGCGCCACGAAGACCCCGCCGTAGTAGCTGCCGTAGAAGATCCACTGGCTGCCGTCCCGGTCGGTGACCACCGAGGGGTCGAACGTCCACAGGAAGTCGTTGGCACCGCCGCCGGGGCGTGGTGCCACGACCGGTCGGCCGCTGTCCTTCCAGGGACCGGCAGGCGTGGGTGCGGTGGCCATGCCGATGGCGTTGTCACCGGACTGCGGTGTCACGGAGGTCTCGGTCACGACGTAGTAGAGCCGGTACTCACCGTCGACGTAGCGGATGTCGGGAGCCCACAGACCTGCCTCGGGTTCGGCCCACGTGGGAAGCGTGGCGTCGGTGAACGCATCACCGACGTGCTCCCAGTCCACGAGGTCGGCCGACCGGGCGACGGGCAACCGGTGGGCGGTGCCCTCCCCCTCGCGCAGCGGGTCGGAGGTGCCGAACGCATACCACCAGCCGTCCTTGCCGCGGATCACCGAGGGGTCGGCGAAGGTGTCGGCGAAGCCCCGGCTCACCGGGTTGGTGAAGGAGGGCCCGCTCGGTGCACCGGTCGCCACCTGCGGCGACCGGTGCGCCGACGAGCGCGGGACCTGCGTGGCGCCGGCCGTGGTGGGGGCCACGACCGACGTGGTGAGCGCACACACGGCGACCACGGCCAGCGTGGCGCGGCGGGCTGCGGCGGAGCGACCCATGTCAGGCACCTTCCTCGAGTGAGATCAGCTGCAACGCCGTCCATGACGCCGGTGGGAGGCGCAACGACAGCCGGCCGTCGACCAGCTCGGCACCCTCACCACGCACCGGGCGCACCCGGTCGGGCGCGTCGGCGCTGTTGACGGCCGGGTCACCGCCGGCCATCACGACGTGGTCGCTGACGCGCAGGCCGTGGTGTCGTGCGGCGATGCCGCGCAGGTCGACGTCGACCTTGAGGGGTTGCGACGGGTCGCGGTTCACGGCGAACAGGGTGCAGGCCCCAGCGTCCTGGTCGTAGGTGGCCGTGGCGTCCAGCGCCGGCACCTCGCCGTACCGCGCGGTGTCGACGACCGGCCCCCGGGGTTCCACGCGCAGGACGGTGCCCCGAGCCAGAGCACTGGTCAGGGCGAACGGGTGGAAGATCGACTGCCGCCACGCCGCACCCCCGGGCTCGGTCCGGATCGGTCCGATGACGTTGGCCAGCTGGGCCTGGCAGGCGACGCCGACCCGGTCGGCGTGCTTGAGCAGGGTCACGAGCAGGCTTCCCACGACCACGGCATCCAGGCCGGTGTAGTCGTCCTCGATGAGGGGACGGGCGAACTGCCAGTCGAGCTGCTGCTGGCCGACGAACTTCGACTGGTACCAGACGTTCCACTCGTCGAAGGAGAGCTTCAGCTTCTTGCGGCTGCGCAGCGTGGCACCCACGTGGTCGGCGGTGGCCACCACCGAGGTGATGAAGCGGTCCATGTCGGCGGAGGAGGCCAGGAAGCTCGCGGTGTCGCCGTCCCGCTCCTCGTAGTAGTCGTGCAGCGAGATGTAGTCGACGTGCTCGTAGGTGTGGCGCAGCACCTCGGCCTCCCACGTGCCGAACTGCGGCATGGTGCTGTTGGAGCTGCCCACGGCGACGAGCTCGATGCCGGGGTCGACCATGCGCATCGCCTTGGCGGTCTCGGCCGCGAGACGGCCGTACTCGGTGGCCGTCTTCTGCCCCATCTGCCAGGGACCGTCGAGCTCGTTCCCGAGGCACCAGAGGCGGACCGCGTGCGGCTCCTTGGCCCCGTGGCTGCGCCGCAGGTCCGACCAGTACGTCCCCTCGGGGTGGTTGCAGTACTCCAGCAGGTCCATGGCCTCCTGCACCCCTCGGGTGCCGAGGTTGACCGCCATCATGGGCTCGACCTCGGCGAGCTTGGACCACGACATGAACTCGTTGAGGCCCATGGCATTCGGCTCGATCCCCCGCCACGCCAGGTCGAGGCGGACGGGGCGGTCCTCCACCGGCCCGACCCCGTCCTCCCACCGGTAGCTGGAGACGAAGTTGCCCCCGGGGTAGCGCACGACGCTGACCCCCAGCTCACGCGTCAGCGCCAGGACGTCCTCGCGGAAGCCGTCGGGCGTCGCCGTGGGGTGGTCGGGCTCGAAGATGCCGGTGTAGACGCACCGACCCATGTGCTCGACGAACGAGCCGAACATCCGGCGGTCGACCTCGGCGACAGGGAACGCCGGGTCGAGCGTGAGCGTCGCGGACCGTGTCCCGGACGGCCCCTGCACAGCAGCTGGCACCTGTCGACCTCCTCGTCGGGGTTTGCTCCAAAACCCTTTCTACCGCGTGTTTCCAACGTTGTAAACGAATATGCTCCACAAATTTCCAACGTGGGAAACCCGGCACAGGGTCCGGGCGTAGGCTGCGGGCATGGCAAAGGCGATCTCGGGCACCGTGGGTCTGCGTGAGGTGGCGCAGCGTGCCGGCGTGTCCGCCAAGACGGTCTCCAACGTCGTCAACGACTACGTCCACGTCTCCCCCGCCACCCGGGACAAGGTCCAGCGGGCCATCGAAGAGCTGCACTACCGGCCCAACCTGACGGCCCGGTCGCTGCGGTCGGGCCGCTCCGGCCTCATCGCCCTGGCGGTCCCCGAGATCGACTTCCCCTACTTCGCCGAGCTCGCGAACCACGTGGTGCGGGCCGCCGAGGTGCTGGGGTGGACGGTGCTGATCGACCAGACCGACGGGCAGGCCGCTCGCGAGGAGCTGGTGCTGGGAGGGATTCGCAACCACCTCATCGACGGCGTCATCTTCAGCCCGCTGGCCTCCGGGCGCAGCGCCCTGCGGGACCGCACCGACACGGTGCCGATGGTGCTGCTGGGCGAACGCATCTCCGGTGGCTCGACCGACCACGTGGGGATCGACAACGTCGGCGCGGCCCAGGCCGCGGTGCTGCACCTGGCGGCGCTGGGACGCACCCGCATCGCGGCCATCGGCATCCAGAGGAAACGAGGGACCGGCACCTCACAGCTGCGCGCGAAGGGTTACCGCAGCGGCCTCAGGGCTGCCGGCCTGGCCCTGGACGAGTCACTGGTGATGATGGCCGACAGCTACCACCGCGCCGACGGACACGAGGCGATGCTGCGCCTGCTGGACCGCCCGGACCCGCCCGACGCCGTCTTCTGCTTCAACGACCTGCTCGCGCTCGGAGCCCTGCACGCCCTGCGGGAGAGGGGACTCGACGTCCCCGGCGACGTGGCCGTCGTGGGGTTCGACGACATCGAGGAGTGCTCCTACTCCAGCCCCACGCTGACGACCATCGCACCGGACAAGGCGCGCATCGCCCAGCTGGCCGTGGAGCTCCTGGCCCGCCGGATGACGCAGGAGGGAGCAGAGCCGCCGACCGACGCGAAGGCGCCCTACGAGCTGGTCGTGCGTGAGAGCACGGGCGGTCCCGGCCGGGTGGTGTGACCCCGCGGGCCGCGGGTCAGCTGACGGTGACCGAGGGCGCGCCCGCGCTCGCCTCGTCGACGGGTTCGCCCATCTCCTCGGCGATGCGCATGGCCTCCTCGATGAGCGTCTCGACGATCTGGCTCTCGGGCACCGTCTTGACGACCTCGCCCTTGACGAAGATCTGGCCCTTGCCGTTGCCGGAGGCGACGCCCAGGTCGGCCTCACGGGCCTCGCCCGGACCGTTGACGACGCAGCCCATGACCGCGACACGCAACGGCACGGTCATGCCCTCCAGACCTGCAGTGACCTCGTCGGCGAGCTTGTAGACGTCGACCTGGGCGCGGCCACACGACGGGCACGAGACGATCTCGAGCTTGCGCGGCTTGAGGTTGAGCGACTGGAGGATCTGGTTGCCGACCTTGACCTCCTCGACCGGAGGCGCGGACAGCGAGACGCGGATGGTGTCGCCGATGCCCTGGGACAGCAGCGCCCCGAACGCGGTGGCGGACTTGATGGTGCCCTGGAACGCCGGGCCGGCCTCGGTGACACCGAGGTGCAGCGGCCAGTCACCGCGCTCGGACAGCATCTCGTAGGCCCGGACCATGACGACCGGGTCGTTGTGCTTGACCGAGATCTTGAAGTCGTGGAAGTCGTGCTCCTCGAAGAGGGAGGCCTCCCACACCGCGGACTCGACCAGCGCCTCGGCGGTGGCCTTGCCGTACTTCTGGAGCAGTCGCGGGTCGAGCGAGCCGGCGTTGACACCGATACGGATGGAGACGCCGGCGTCCTTGGCTGCGGCGGCGATCTGCCTGACCTGGTCGTCGAACTTGCGGATGTTGCCGGGGTTGACGCGGACCGCGGCACAGCCTGCGTCGATGGCCGCGAAGACGTACTTGGGCTGGAAGTGGATGTCGGCGATGACGGGGATCTGGCTCTTGCGGGCGATCACGGGCAGGGCGTCGGCGTCGTCCTGGGTCGGGCAGGCCACCCGCACGATGTCGCAGCCCGATGCGGTGAGCTCGGCGATCTGCTGCAGCGTCGCGTTGATGTCCGTCGTCGGCGTCGTGCACATCGACTGCACCGAGATGGGGGCGTCTCCACCGACCTCGACCTTGCCCACCTTGATCTTGCGGGTCTTGCGCCGGGGGGCCAGGACGGGGGCAGGCGCGGACGGCATACCAAGTGAGACGGTCATGAGTGAAGTATCTCCCAGGGGGGTTCGGGGGCGGTGCCGGGGCTGACGACCCGACCGGCGCCGGTGGAGCTCGCTATCCGGTGAGGCGGGTCAGCCGCCGAGGCTGATCGGCTTCACCAGGTCGGCGTAGATGAGCAGGACCGACATGACGATGAGCACCGACGACACGGCGTACGCCACCGGCAGCGCCTTGGCGACGTCGACGTGGCCGGGGTCGGGACGGTTGCTCAGGCGGGCGAACCCGCGCTTGGTGCCCTCCCACAGCGCGCCGGCGACGTGCCCACCATCCAGCGGCAGCAGCGGGATGAGGTTGAAGACGAAGAGGGCGAGGTTGAGCGAGGCCATCAGCATGAGGAGGAAGACGAAGGCGTTCATGCCGTTGTCCCCACCGATCCACGAGATCTTGCCTGCCGTGGCGTCGCCGGCCATCCGGCCGACGCCCACGACGGAGACCGGGCCGTTGGGGTCGCGCTCACCGGAGCCGAAGGCGGCCTGCGCCACCCCCACCATCTTCTGCGGGATCTTCAGGACGACGCCGGCGGTGGCGAGGATCTGGTCGCCCACGACCCCGGGCACCGCGGTGACCGACTGGCGCTCGTAGCCGACGATCGCCCCCGACGAGACCCCCAGGAAGCCGGTCTCCTGCACGATCGGCTGACCGTCGGCATCCACCAGCGGGGTGCCGTCCGGGCCGACCTGCTGGACGGAGTTGCGGATCGGCGTCGCGGTGAGCGTCTTCTCGACCCCGTCGCGCAGGACGACGATCTTCACCGGCTCCCCCACCCGCGGGCGGATGTACCTGCCGACGTCCGCGGTGGTCTTGATGGGCTGCCCGGCCACGGAGACGATCTGGTCGTCGGGCGCGATCCCCGCGGTGAACGCCGGGGTCTTCGGGTCGTCGGCGGCGCAGGTGGTCTTGGTGGCGGCCTCCTTCGCGGGCACGACGCACTCGGACACGCTCGCGACCCGGGCGCCGTCCTTGAGCGTCGCGATGCCGTACGTCGTGAGCACCCCGGTGAGCAGCACCACGGCGATGACGAAGTTCATCATCGGGCCGCCGAGCATGACGATGACCTTCTGGTGCACGGGGAGCTTGTAGAAGACCCGGTCCTCGTCGCCGGGCTTGACCTCCTCCAGGCTCAGCTGGCGGGCCTCGTCGGCGAGCTGGGAGAACCGACCCGTGCTCGACACGCGCAGGGTCCCCGGCTTGTCACCCGGCCGCGGGGGGAACATCCCGATCATCCGGATGTAGCCGCCGAGCGGGATCGCCTTGATGCCGTACTCGGTCTCGCCGCGGGTGCGCGACCACAGCGTCGGCCCGAAACCGACCATGTACTGCGTGACCTTGACCCCGAACTTCTTCGCGGGGACGAGGTGGCCGACCTCGTGCAGGCCGATGGACAGCCCCACCCCGAGCACCACGAAGAGCACCCCGAGGATGAACAGCAGCACGGTCATCGGCGAAGCGCCCCCTTGGCGTCGGACAGTCGTTCGTGGCCCAGGCCGAGCACGGTGCGGGCCTGCTCGCGCGCCCACGAATCGGCGCGCATCACGTCCTCAACGGACAGTGTCCCTGATTCGATCCCGTCGGCGTGCGCGTTCGCGTGGTCCTGGACCACCCGCTCGATGGTGTCGACGATGTCGAGGAAGCCGATCCGCCCCTCGTGGAACGCGTCGACGGCCACCTCGTTGGCGGCGTTGTAGACCGCGGGGTAGGTGCCGGACGCGGCGCCGACCTGCCGGGCCAACCGCACGGCGGGGAACGCGTCGTCGTCCAGGGGCTCGAAGTCCCAGGACTGCGCGCGGGTCCAGTCCACCGGCACGTCGACATCGGCGAGGCGCTCGGGCCAGGACAGGCCGAGCGCGATCGGCACGAGCATGCGCGGTGGTCCGGCCTGCGCGATGGTCGACCCGTCGACGAACTCGACCATCGAGTGGATCATCTGCTGCGGGTGGACGACGACCTCGATGCGCTCGAACGGGATGTCGAAGAGCAGGTGCGCCTCGATGACCTCGAGGCCCTTGTTGACCAGCGTGGCCGAGTTCGTCGTGATGACCCGTCCCATGGAGAAGTTCGGGTGCGCCAGGGCCTGCTGGGGCGTCACGGCGCGCAGGGACTCGCGCGACCGGCCGCGGAACGGTCCGCCACTGGCGGTGACGACGAGGCGTCGGACCTCCTCGCTGCGCCCACCCCGCAGGCTCTGGGCGATGGCCGAGTGCTCGGAGTCGACCGGCACGATCTGCCCGGCCCGCGCGGCGGCCATGACCAGCGGTCCGCCGACGATGAGCGACTCCTTGTTGGCCAGGGCCAGCACCGAGCCCTCGGCGAGCGCCGCGAGGGTGGGGCGCAGGCCGATCGAGCCGGTGATGCCGTTGAGGACCACCTCGGCGCCGGCCCCGGCGGCGGTCACCGCCGCGTCGTCCCCGACCACGACCTGCGGCCGGTATGCCGCGTGGCCGGCGCGGGCGGCATACGCACCGATCGCCTCGGTGACCTGCTCGCAGGTGCCGTCGGCCACGGCCACGAGGTCCACCTCGAAGGCCACCGCCTGCTGCGCGACCAGGTCGATGTTGGAGCCGGCCGACAGGGCCGTGACGCGGAAGCGCTCGGGGTTGCGCGAGATGACGTCGAGCGCCTGGGTCCCGATGGAGCCCGTGGAGCCGAGGATGGCGACGGTGCGCGGTGAGGTCACCCCGCCATTGTCGCAGGCCGCGGTGTCCGTCAGTCGCGGAAGACGCGCTCCTCGACGAGCTGCTCCTCGACCAGCCGACCCTGGGGCTCGAACCGACCCTGCTCGAACCGCTTGCGGAACTCCAGGGACACGTGGTCGACACCACCGCGGTTCTTCTCGATCGACATGATCACCCACTGGCGGAACCGCTCGGCGTTCTCGAGGTGGTAGACGAGGTGGTGCTTGGCCACGACGTTGTACTTGTCGTTGAGCAGGAGGATGACGTCGGACTCGTAGGCGAGGGCGGAGGAGCCCCGCAGGTCGTCGACCCGCATGCGCTTGCCGGAGACCAGGCTGCCCTTGTCGGCGGCCACGATCGCCAGGACCGGCACCTCGAACTCCAGGGCGAGGTCCTTGAGCCGTTCGACGACGACCGCGATGCGCTCCTCCTCGTTGCCGGAGAACTTCGCGACGGGCACCTTCTGGAGGTAGTCCACGAGCACCAGCGGTGGCTGGCCCTCCTGCGTGACCACCTCCTCGATGGCGGTGCGGATCTCGTCGAGGGTCGTGTGCAGGCCGCTCGAGGTGTGCACGTGCAGGCGGTCGCCGTAGCGCTCGAGGGCGGTGACCGCCTCTGGGCCGCCCTGGGCGTCGGCGAAGCGCTCGTGGAGCGTGCGCGCGCTGCCGTGGCTGGTCTCGAAGCGCTGGCGGATCCTGGTCAGGCTGATGCCGTCGGACCCGGCGATGGCGCCGGACTCGATGGCCAGCAACCGTTCGAGGACGCTGTGGGCGTCGTGCTCGTAGGAGAAGAACACCGCCGACCGGTCGGCGGAGACGGCGTTGCGCAGCATCTGCAGGGCCATCGCCGTCTTGCCCAGCCCCTGGGGGCCACCGAGCAGGATCAGCTCCCCCGAGCGGAAGCCGCCGGTGAGGGCGACGTCGAGGGAGTCGAAGCCGGTCGGCCAGACACTGGCCCCCGCCGACAGCCCGCTGCTCAGCTTCGCATCGGTCTCGGCCAGCAGCTCGGTGAGCGACCGCAGCCGCGGGGCGGTCCGCGCGAACGGCGCCGCCGGGGCAGGCCCTGCCGAGGCCTCGGCAGGCTCGACGCTGGTCATGACATCGATTGAACCGCGATCGGTCGACCGCCGGGACGACTTCGGTCAACTTCTCCCGCACGATCTCAGCGGGCGGTCGGTCAGGCGGAGAGCGGTCAGGGGGTGAGCGGTCAGGGGGCGATGCCCACGTAGGTCGTCTCGAGGTACTCCTCGATGCCCTCGAAGCCACCCTCGCGCCCGAAGCCCGAGGCCTTGACCCCGCCGAACGGCGCAGCCGGGTTGGAGATGACCCCCTGGTTGATCCCGATCATCCCGTACTCCAGCGCCTCGCTGACCCGGATGACCCGGCTGAGGTCGTTGGTGAAGACGTAGGAGGCCAGGCCGTACTCCGTGCCGTTGGCCAGGTCGATCGCCTCCTGCTCGGTGCTGAACGAGGCGATCGGGGCGACCGGGCCGAAGATCTCCTCGCGCATCATCCGGGCGTCCTTGCGGACCCCGGTGATCACGGTGGGCTCGTAGAAGTAGCCGCGGCCGGAGACCGCGTTGCCACCGGTCACGACCGTCGCGCCCTGCGCGCGGGCGTGCTCGACGAGCTCGGCCACCCCGTCGCGCGCCTTGCCGTCGATGAGCGGACCGACGTCGACGCCCTTCTTCGTGCCCTTGCCGAGGGTCAGCGCACCCATCCGCTTCGCGAGCTTGGCGGAGAACTCCTCGACGACGCTCTCGTGCACGTAGAAGCGGTTCGCGGCGGTGCAGGCCTCACCGATGTTGCGCATCTTGGCGAGCATCGCGCCGTCGACGGCTCGGTCGAGGTCGGCGTCGTCGAAGACGATGAACGGTGCGTTGCCGCCGAGCTCCATCGAGACCCGCAGCAACCGCTCGGCGGACTGCTCGACGAGGCGACGCCCGACGTTGGTGGACCCGGTGAAGGTGAGCTTGCGCAGCCGCTCGTCACGGATGAGGGGCTCCATCACGTCGCCGGTGCGCGACGTGGTGACCACGTTGAGGACACCGTCCGGCAGCCCGCACTCGCGCAGCAGCTCGGCCAGCGCGAGCATCGTCAGCGGGGTCTGGCTCGCCGGCTTCATGACCATCGTGCAGCCGGCTGCGATGGCGGGGCCGATCTTGCGGGTGCCCATCGCCAGCGGGAAGTTCCAGGGCGTGATCATCAGCGTCGGGCCGACCGGCTTCTTCATCGTCAGCAGCCGGGTGGCTCCGTTGGGCGCGGTCGACCAGCGACCGGTGATCCGCACGGCCTCCTCGGAGAACCAGCGGAAGAACTCGGCGCCGTAGGTGACCTCACCGCGCGACTCGGCCAGCGTCTTGCCCATCTCGAGCGTCATGAGCGTCGCGAAGTCCTCGGCCCGCTCGGTGATCTTCTCGAAGGCCGAGCGCAGGATCTCACCGCGGTCGCGCGGCGGCGTCCTGGCCCAGTCGCCTTGCGCTGCAACGGCTGCATCGAGGGCGGCCTTGCCGTCCGCGACGCTGGCGTCGGCGACGTGGGTGATCGTCGCCCCGCTGGACGGGTCCTCGACGGCGATGGTCTGGCCGTCGCTGCTGTCGCGCCAGCGACCGGCGATGAGCAGGCCCTTCGGGACGGACTCGATGAGCGACTTCTGGGTGGTGGCCATCAGGACTGTTCCTCCGTGGATGCGTGGTCGTGGGTCTGGTGCGTGTGGTGGTGGGACGGGATGTGCCCCTCGGGTATGGCGCCGGCGCGGCCGGCGAGCAGCGGCTGCGCGGGGTCCCAACGGGTCCCCTCGCGCGCGTCCTGCCGACGGCGTGCGATCGCCGAGAGCGCTTCGAGCACCACGCGGTTCGCCAGGGCCGCGGTGATGTCGGCGTGGTCGTAGGGCGGGCTGACCTCGACGATGTCGACCCCCACGACGGGCAGCTCCAGGCAGATCCGGCGGACCGAGTCGAGCAGCTCCCGCGCCGAGAGCCCCCCGGGCTCCGGGGTGCCGGTGCCCGGTGCGTGGCCGGGGTCGCACACGTCGATGTCGACCGAGAGGAAGACGCCCTCGCACTCGTCGGTCGCGATGGCGAACGCCTCGGTGAGGCACTCCTGCAGGCCGCGGTGGACGATCTCGGTCATCTCGAACGACCGCATCTGCTGCCCGGCCATCCAGTCGAGGGTCTCCGGCGGCGGCCAGTAGCCGCGCAGCCCGACCTGGAGGAACCGGTCCCCGCGCAGGGCACCGGACTCGATGAGCCGGCGCATCGGCTGGCCGTGCCCCCACAACGAGCCGAACTCGATGTCGCCGGTGTCGGCGTGGGCGTCGAAGTGGATCATCGACACCCGTCCGTGGCCGAGGACGTTGGCGACACCCTTGGCGTCGGGGAAGGCGATCGAGTGGTCGCCTCCGAGCACCACCGGTATGGCGCCGGCCCGGGTCACCTTCTCCACCGCGGCCTCGAGCTTGGGCAGGGACCGCTCGATGTCGCCGGAGTACATCTCGACGTCGCCCGCGTCGACGACCCGAAGGTCGACGAGCCCGTCGGTGCGCAGCGCCAGCGACGGCCGTGAGCCGTCGTGCGGGAGGTAGTCGGTCATGCGGATCGCCTGCGGCCCGAACCGCGTTCCCGGCCGGTGGGAGGTGCCCCCGTCGAACGGTGCCCCGAGGATCACGACGTCGGCGTCGGCATACGTGCTCTCGTCGTCGAGGTCGCAGCGGTCCACGCCGAGGAAGGTGAAGTCGGGTCCGTACTGCTGCCCGTAGCGAGTCATGTTCTGACCCTAGCTGCGCCGCGGGCCATGGTGCTCAGCGGTCCTCCATGGCCCAGGGCGAACCGTAGCCCTCGGGCTTGGGCGCCTTCAGCAGGTCCAGGAAGGGCACCGCGTCGAAGGCTTCGGGGCCCAGCACTCCCCTACCGCTCCACGTCCCGTTGGCGAGGAGCTCGAGGGCGATGACGGGGTTGACCGCGGTCTGCCACACGACGCACTGGGCGCCGTACTCGCGCATCGTGTCCTCGTTGTCGGACACGTGGTAGAGGTAGGTGCGCCGCGGCCGGCCGTCCTTGCCGGTCCCGGTCACCCACAGCCCGGCGCACGTCTTGCCCACCATCCGCGACCCGATGGTGGCGGGGTCGGGGACCACCGCGGCGACGACGTCGCGCGGCGACACCTCGACCCCCTTGACCGTGACGAGGTCGGTGCGGTCCAGGCCGAGGGTCCGCAGCGTCTTGAGGATGGTGATGAGCTCCTCGCCGAGCCCGTACTTGAACGTGACCCGCTCGGCCTCGACCCAGCGCGGCATGAGGAGCACCTCCTCGTGCTCGACGTGGACGCACTCGACCGGGCCGATCCCCTCGGGGAAGTCGAACACCTCGGGCTCGGCGAACGCCGGCAGCGTGGTGAAGCCTGCCTCGAGGTCGCCCCCGGCGGCGTCGGCGCGCGCCCTCTCCCACACCACGGGCGGGTTGAGGCACTCCTCGATGATCGTCCACATCGAGAAGCCGGGGGCGAACGTCTCGTTGCCGTCGGCGTCGTGGACGACCAGGTTGGCACCGTCCCGCGTCCCGAGCTCCTCGATGTGGGAGAACAGGTGGTCCGCGGCGTAGCGGGCGAACACGTCGGACAGCCCGGGCTCGACGCCCATGCCGACCAGGGCGAGCCGGTCGGCTGCCTCCCACTCCCCTGCCATGGCGAACTGCTCGTCACCGAGCTTGACGTGCGCCTTGGCGTAGGGCTCCTCGGGATGGGGCTGCGAGAGGCTCATCGCCATGTCGAGGTAGCTGGCACCGGCCGCGAGGGCGCCCCGGAAGATCGGCATGACGAAGCGCGGGTCGACGGCGTTGAACACGTGCGTCACGGCGTGCTGCATCGCCAGCGCCGCCACCGCCGCACCGTCGGACGCATCGACCACCGCGGCGACCAGCCGTTCCTCGCGCGGGCGACGGGCGGTGGCGCTGGCGACGGTCGCCTTGGCCCTGGCCAGGTCGTAGTCGGCGACGACCAGCAGCTCGAAGAAGTCGCGCTCGACGGCGATGCGCGCGGCGGCATCACCCACCCCGCCGGCGCCGATCATGAGGATCCGCATGGGTCGTCCCTGGGTCGTGGGTCAGCGCTTGCGCGCGTTGCCGATGAGCTGGGCCGCAACCACAAGCGAGCACCGCGATGACGAACATCGAGAAGCCGATCACGTTGGCCTGGGCCGGGATTCCGCGCAGGTAGGAGACGTAGACGAACTTGGGGAACGTCGTCTCGTCACCCGACACGAAGTTGGTGATGATGAAGTCGTCGAAGGACAACGAGAACGCGAGCAGGGCAGCTCCCACGATGCCCGGGAGCACCAACGGGAAGGTCACCCGCCAGAACGTCCCGCCCGGACCGGCATACAGGTCCTGGGCCGCCTCCTCCAGGCGCGGGTCGAGGCTCTGCAGCCGGGCCTTGACGGTGACGACCACGAAGCTGACGCAGAACATCACGTGCGCGATGACGATGGTCCAGAACCCCAGCCGCAGCCCGAAGCGCGAGAAGCCCTGCACGAACAGCGTCAGCAGGCTGGCACCGAGCACGATCTCGGGCGTCGCCATCGGCACGAAGACGAGGACGTTGCTGACGGCCCGACCGCGGAAGCGGTGGCGCACCAGGGCGAACGCGAGCATCGTGCCGAGCACCGTGGCCACCAGGGTGGCGATCGCACCGATCTGGATCGAGGTGACCAGCGACTCGCAGACGCCAGGGGCACCGCACGGGTCCTTCCAGTGCTTCAGGGTCGGACCGGCCGCGGAGTTCCAGACGATGTTGGACTTGCGGTAGTCGTTGAACGAGAAGGCGAACGTGTAGGCCACCGGCACGAAGAGGTAGAGCAGCACCGCGAGCGCCGCGATCATCGCGACGTGCGTGGTGAGCCAGGTCTTCACCCGGGCGAAGGCCGTCGGTCCCACTGCGTCCGAGCGGTGGGGTGGGGTGGGCTGGCCCGCGCGAGGGCGTGCAGCGGTGGCGGTCACAAGAGCTCCTCCGTGCCGAACTTGCGGATGTAGACGAACACCATCACGAGGATGATCGCCATGAGGGTGAAGCTGAGCGCCGCCGCGGTCGGGAAGCCACCGAGCACCCGGAAGAACTGGCTCTCGATGACGTTGCCGACCATCTTGGTGCTGCGGTCCGAGCCGAGCAGCTCGGCGTTGACGTAGTCGCCTGCGGCCGGGATGAACGTCAGCAGGGTCCCGGCGATGACCCCGGGCATGCTCATCGGCAGCGTGACCTTGCGGAAGGTGGTCAGGCCGTTGGCGTAGAGGTCTCCACCGGCCTCGATGACCTTGGGGTCGGCGCGCTCCAGCGACGCGTAGATCGGGAGCACCATGAACGGCAGGAAGTTGTAGGTCAGGCCTGCCACGACCGCGACCCACGTCTCGGTGATGCGGCCACCGGGCAGCAGGTGCAGGAACTTCAGGGTCTCCGCCACGGGACCGTTGTCGGCCAGGATCTGGCGCCAGGCGATGGTGCGCAGGATGAAGGAGGTGAAGAACGGGGCGATGACGCAGATCATCATGACGCTGCGCCAGCGACCGGCCTTGAACGCCATGGCGTAGGCGAGCGGGTAGGCCAGGACGAACGCGAAGAGGGTGGCCAGGCCGGCATACAGCAGCGACCGCCCGAAGTGCGGGGCGAACTCGGTGACCGCAGTGAGGTAGTTGCCGACGTTCAGGTCCCGGTAGTAGTAGCCCGGGTAGCCGGGGAACCCGCTCTGCAGCGAGACCGTGAACAGCTGCACGAGCGGGAAGACGAAGAACACCAGGAGCCACAGGGCGCCGGGGAGCAGCAGCAGGTATGCCGCCCACGACCTTCCACGGCGCGTCTGCGGCGGACCGTCGTCCGGCGCCGCCGGACCACCCCCGCCCACGTGGGCGAGGGCGCTCACGACGCGACCTCGGCCTCGGCCTCTGCTGCCGCGGCCTCGTCCACCTCGACCCCGAACGCGTGCCCGGAGTCCCACTCCAGGAACACGGGGTCGCCGGGGCGCATGGTGTTGCGTGCGACGTCGAGGTTCTGCTCGTAGACGGCCCAGGTGCCGCCGCTCGGCACCTTGACGAGGTACTGGGTGGCGACGCCGGTGAAGGAGATGTCCACCACGGTGGCCTTGACGTCGTTGCCGGCACCGCTCGGCTGGTCGGTGCTGATGCGCACCTTCTCGGGCCGCACCCCGAACGTGATGCGTCCGCTGTGGACCGCGGCGCGCGCCTTGGGGATGCGGACCGTCGTTCCGGCCACGTCCACGACGAGGTCGTCCCCGTCGGTGCCGGTGACCTCGCCGATGCCGAGGTTGGACTGACCCACGAAGTTGGCCACGAACGACGTCCGCGGCAGGTCGTAGAGCTCTTCGGGGTGACCCATCTGCTCGATCTGCCCAGCGTTCATCACCGCCACGGTGTCGGCCATCGTCATGGCCTCCTCCTGGTCGTGCGTGACGTGGATGAAGGTCAGGCCGACCTCGGTCTGGATCCGCTTGAGCTCCACCTGCATCTGTCGACGCAGCTTGAGGTCGAGGGCACCGAGCGGCTCGTCGAGCAGCAGCACCTCCGGCCGGTTGACCAGGGCCCTGGCCAGCGCCACCCGCTGCTGCTGGCCGCCGGAGAGCTGGGCCGGCTTGCGGCTCGCCATGGCCGACATCTGCACCAGTGCGAGCGCGTCCTCGGCGGCCTTGGCGGCGTCGGAGTCACCGCGTCGCTTGGGACCGAAGGCGACGTTGTCGCGGATCGTGAGGTGGGGGAAGAGCGCGTAGCTCTGGAACACCGTGTTGACCGGCCGTTCGTACGAACGAGAACCGGTCAGGTCGGTGTCGCCGATGAGGATGCGACCACGGGTCGGCTGCTCGAGACCGGCCACCATGCGCAGCGTCGTCGTCTTCCCGCAGCCGGACGGGCCGAGCAGGGCGAAGAACGAGCCACGAGGAACCCGGAGGCTGAGGTCGTCGACCGCCGCGAAGCCGCCGAACTCCTTGGTCACCGACTCGAGGTGCAGGTCGCCCGTGGCCTCGCGGAACCCGGACCTGCCGGAGGAGAAGAGTGCCATCAGTTACCGACCACCTTTGCCCAGATGCCGCTGTACTCGGCGTCCTCCTCGGGGGAGAGCGCCCGGAAACCCTTGATGTTGTTGTCCTTGAAGTACGCGTCGTCGGGGAAGATGAACGGGCTCTTGGCGAGCTCCGGGTCGATCTTCTCCATCTCGGCCTGCGCTCCCTGCACGGGGCACACGTAGTTGACCCACGCCGCCACCTCGGCCGCGACCTCGGGTTGGTAGTAGTAGTCCATGAGCTCCATCGCGCTCCTGCGGTGCGTCGAGGTGATCGGGATCATCAGGTTGTCGCTCCACAGGGTGCCGCCGGACTCCGGGATGACGAACTGCCAGTTGTCGTTCTCGGTCTCGGCGCGCAGGATGAACAGGTCGCCGCTCCAGACGATGCCGGCGATGGCGTTGCCGCTCTTGAGGTCCTCGAGGTAGCTGTTGCCCTTGACGCGGCGGATGTAGCCCTCGCTGATCCGCTTGTCGATCTCGTCCACGGCGGCCTGGAACTGGTCCTTGCCGAAGCCCTGGGAGATGTCGACCCCCTGCTGCAGCATGATCAGCCCCAGGGTGTCGCGGAACTCGCTGAGGACCACGATCTTGCCCTTGAGGTCGTCCGACCACAGGTCGTCGAGGCTCTTGAGCTCGCGGCCCACCTTGGACTTGTCGTAGCCGATGCCGGCGAACCCGCTCTGCCAGGTCAGGGAGTAGCGGCGACCGGGGTCGAACGACACGTCCTTGAGCGGCTCCAGGAGGTTGGTGGCGTGCGGCATGCGGATGAGCTCGAGCGGCTGCACCATCCCGTCGCGGATGACGCGGTTGGCCATCCAGTCGGTGAACGTGAAGATGTCGCGCCCGATGTCCTGCTTGGCCCGCAGCTGCGGCGCGATCTTGTTGAAGTAGGAGTCGTTGTCGTCGATGTCCTCGGTGTAGGACACCTGGAGGCCGGACTCCTTCATGAACGCGTCCAGCGTCGGGTAGCTCTTGGTCTCCTCGTCGTAGTCGAGGTAGGCCGTCCAGTTGGCCCAGCGCAGGGTCTTGTCGGTGGCCGACACGTCGGTGGGCAGCGCCGCCTTCGCCACACCGCTGGCCGGGGGCGCCGGTGGAGCGCACGCGGACAGGGCAGCCGCGGCACCTCCCAGGAGCGAGGCACCCATCAGGGTGCGGCGGGACAACGACCGATCTCGGCCGGCGGACATCGCGGCGCGGACCAGGTCGCGCGCGACCGGGTCTGCGGGGGGTCGCAGTGGTTTCATCGCTACTCGCTAGGGGTTCGGCCGGCGGCTGCCCGGGGGCGGCCGCCGGGTGGGGCGGGGGTCAGCTGTCGATGTTGGCCATCACGTGCTTGATGCGCGTGTAGTCCTCGAAGCCGTACATGGACAGGTCCTTGCCGTAACCGGACTTCTTGAAACCGCCGTGCGGCATCTCCGCGACGACGGGAATGTGGGTGTTGATCCAGACGCAGCCGAAGTCCAGGGCCTTGGAGACACGCATGGCGCGCCCGAAGTCCTTGGTCCAGACGCTGGAGGCCAGGCCGTACTCGACGCCGTTGGCCCAGCGGATGGCCTCCTGCTCGTCGGTGAACCGCTGCACGGTGATCACCGGTCCGAAGATCTCGTCCTGGATGGCCTCGTCGTCCTGGTTGAGGCCGGACAGGACGGTGGGCTCGTGGAAGAAGCCGTCGCCGAGGGCAGCGAGGCGGTGGCCGCCCGCAGCGACCGTGGCGTGGTCGGGCAGCCGGGACAGGAAACCTTCGACGCGCTCGAGCTGGTTGCGGTTGTTGACCGGTCCGAGCAGTGCGTCCGGGTCGTCGGGAAGACCGACCTTGGCCGAGCTCTTGGCGTACTCCGCGAGTGCTGCCACGAAGTCGTCGTGGATGTGTGGAGCGGCCAGGACCCGGGTCGCTGCGGTGCAGTCCTGCCCGGCGTTGAAGTAGCCGGCGATGGCGATCCCCTCGACGGCGGCCTCGATGTCGGCGTCGTCGAAGACGATCACCGGCGCCTTGCCACCGAGCTCGAGGTGCACCCGCTTGAGGTCCCGGGCGGCACTCTCGGCCACCTGCATACCCGCCCGGACCGATCCGGTGATGGCAACCAGGGCGGGCGTCTTGTGCTCGACCACGGCGCGGCCGGTGTCACGGTCACCGGTGACGACGTTGAAGGTGCCCGCGGGCAGGAACTCCGAGGCGATCTCGGCCATGAGCAGGGTGGTCTCGGGGGTGGTGTCCGAGGGCTTGAGGACGACGGTGTTGCCCGCGGCCAGCGCGGGGGCGATCTTCCAGGTCGCCATCATCATCGGGTAGTTCCACGGCGTCACCTGTCCCACGACACCGATCGGCTCGCGCCGGATCCAGCTCGTGTGACCCCTCATGTACTCGCCGGCCGCACGGCCCTCGAGCACGCGGGCGGCGCCGGCGAAGAAGCGGATCTGGTCCACCATGGGCGGCATCTCCTCACTCGCGGTGAGGGCGTGCGGCTTACCGGTGTTCTCGGCCTCGAGCCTGACGAACTCGTCGGCACGGCGCTCGATGGCGTCGGCGAACTTCAGCAGGGCGGCCTGGCGCTCGCTCGGGGTCGTCTGGCCCCACTCCAGGAAGGCTGCGCTCGCCGCGGCATAGGCGGCGTCGACGTCCTGCGCGGTGGACACGGGAGCGGTCGCGACGACCTGGCCCGTCACCGGGCTGACGATGTCGGCGCGGGTGTCGGTCTGCGCCTGGACGTACTCACCGTTGACGAAGTTCTTCAGGACACGGGGGCCGGCGGCGGGGCTGGCCGTCGGGCTGGCGGTGGGGCTGGCGGTGGGGCTGGCGGACGCGGGGCTCACGAACACTCCCATGCGGTTCGGGGACGAGCTGGGCTGGTTGGCACTGTAGCCCCAGACCCACGGATTTCACTAGGTTCTTGAAGGATCAATGCTGAAATCGCCATTCAACTGAGATTTCTCAACCGAATCCGTCGCCAAGGACTTGCGCTCAACCGGACGAGACGACACCATGGCGACGTGACCCGCACTCCCGGCAACGGCACCGATGCACGCCTCGACGAGGTGTCGAAGGCGATCATCGAGCAGCTGCAGGAGGACGGGCGACGGTCCTACGCCACGATCGCCAAGCAGGTCGGGCTGTCGGAGGCGGCGGTGCGCCAGCGGGTGCAGCGCCTCCTCGACCAGGAGGTCATGCAGATCGTCGCGGTCACCGATCCCCTCCAGGTGGGGTTCCGGCGCCAGGCGATGATCGGCATCCGCGTCAACGGCGACCTGACGCCCGTCGGTGACGCCTTGTCGGCCATGACCGAGGTCGACTACGTCGTCACCACGGCAGGATCGTTCGACATCCTCGCCGAGGTCGTGTGCGAGGACGACGCGGAGCTGCTCGAGCTCCTCACGACACGGATCCGGACCCTTCCCGGGGTGCAGACCACCGAGACGTTCGTCTACCTGAAACTCAACAAGCAGCACTACAACTGGGGTACCCGATGACCATTTCTCCCACGCCCGTCACGACTCCCGCCGGCACGGCGTACGCCGATGCCGCACGGGACCACCTGTGGATGCACTTCACCCGCCACTCCACGTACGAGGAGGGCGGCAAGGTCCCCGTCATCGTGCGCGGCGAGGGCCACAAGATCTGGGACGACCAGGGCAAGGAGTACATCGACGGGCTCGCGGGCCTGTTCGTCGTGCAGGTCGGCCACGGCCGCCAGGAGCTCGCCGACGCGGCAGCCCGGCAGGCCAAGGAGCTCGCCTTCTTCCCGCTGTGGTCCTACGCCCACCCCAGGGCCATCGAGCTCGCCGAGCGGCTCGCGGGCGGCGCCCCCGGCGACCTCAACCGGGTCTTCTTCACCACCGGTGGCGGCGAGGCCGTCGAGAGCGCCTGGAAGCTGGCGAAGCAGTACTTCAAGCTCACCGGCAAGCCCACCAAGCACAAGGTGATCAGCCGGGCGGTGGCCTACCACGGCACCCCGCAGGGCGCGCTGTCCATCACCGGCATCCCGGCCGCCAAGGAGATGTTCGAGCCCCTGGTGCCGGGTGCCTTCAAGGTCCCCAACACCAACCACTACCGCGCCCCCGAGCACCTGCGCGACGACGAGAAGGCCTTCGGCCGGTGGGCCGCCGACCGCATCGCCGAGGCCATCGAGTTCGAGGGTCCCGACACCGTCGCCGCCGTCTTCCTCGAGCCGGTGCAGAACTCCGGCGGCTGCTTCCCGCCGCCGCCCGGCTACTTCGAGCGGGTCCGCGAGATCTGCGACGAGTACGACGTGCTGCTGGTCTCCGACGAGGTGATCTGCTCCTTCGGCCGGATCGGGTCGATGTTCGCCTGCGACGACTTCGGCTACCAGCCCGACATCATCACCTGCGCCAAGGGCATGACCTCCGGGTACTCCCCCATCGGCGCGATGATCGCCAGCGAGCGCCTGTTCGAGCCGTTCAAGCGCGGCACGACGAGCTTCCCCCACGGCTACACCTTCGGTGGCCACCCGGTGAGCTCGGCGGTGGCGATGGCCAACCTCGACATCTTCGAGCGCGAGGGCCTGAACGACCACGTCAAGGAGAACGCCCCGAAGTTCCGGGCGACCCTCGAGAAGCTGCTCGACCTGCCGATCGTCGGTGACGTCCGCGGAGCCGGGTACTTCTACGGCATCGAGCTCGTCAAGGACAAGGAGACCCGGGAGACCTTCGACGAGGCGGAGTCGGAGCGCCTGCTGCGCGGCTACCTGTCCAAGGCGCTCTTCGACGCCGGCATCTACTGCCGCGCCGACGACCGCGGCGACCCGGTCATCCAGCTCGCCCCGCCGCTGATCATCGGCCAGACGGAGTTCGACGACATCGAGAGCCGGTTGCGCTCGGTCCTCAAGGACGCCGAGAAGCACCTCTGAGGCGGCAGGGCGCGGCGGCTGGCAGACTCCGGGGGTGTCCACACCCCCCGCCGAGCTGTCCGCCGCCGCGCTCGAGTTCGTCACCGTCCGCCACCTCGCGACCCTGACCACGCTGCGCCCCGACGGCAGTCCGCACGTCGTGCCGGTGGGCTTCACGTGGGACCCCGAGGCCCGGGTGGCCCGCGTCATCACGAGCGGGACGAGCCGCAAGGCGCGCAACGCCGCAGCGGGCTGCCGCGCGGTGCTGTGCCAGGTGGACGGGCGGCACTGGCTGTCCTTCGAGGGGCCGGCGCGGGTCCGGCACGACCCGGCGTCGGTCGCCGATGCCGAGCAGCGGTATGCCGCGCGCTACCGGGTGCCGCGCGAGAACCCCGAGCGCGTGGTCATCGAGGTTGTCGTGGACCGGGTGCTCGGCAACGTCTGACCGTCCTGTCCCCAGGGTCAGGGACCGCGTTCAGGGTCCTGCGGCGTTGAACGGCTCGTGGGCCATGCGCAGGTAGTACAGCGGCGAGTCGCCCCACTCGGCGAGCTCGCTCGGCTGGGCACCGCGGATGGCCCCCCACCAGGTGTACGAGCGGTTCACCGCGTGCGTCACCATCGCCGGGGCCAGCAGCGACTCGAGGGAGGCGCGGTCCACCAGGTCGGCCCAGACCGCCGCATAGGCATCCAGGAGGGAGGCCCACGGATGGTGGGTGACGCGGGTCGAGTAGCCATACGGCACCGCCAGGACCTCGAGGACGTGCGCCCACTGGGCGTCCCCGAAGTCGAAGAAGCGCAGGGCCCCGTCGACGACGAAGACGTTCCACGGATGCAGATCCCCGTGCTGCAGGCTGGACGGCAACGGCGCGGCCAGCAGCGCGTCCACGGCTGCCTCGATGGTGCCGGACCGCGACCGCAGGGAGCACGCCTCGTCGGACGGCAGGTGGGACGGGTGGTCGACGGGGAGGCCCTCGAGCACATCCACCAACCAGGCGTAGCGCGCGGGAACGGTGCGCGGTGAACAGTCCGGCAGGCCGGCACCGGTCAGGACTGCTCCCCGGTCCGCCAACCGACGCTGCACCCCCGCCGCCGTGGCGAGCACCGCCTGCCAGTCCTCGAGCGTCGCCTCGTGGCTGTCGCCGAGGGTCTTGCCCCGGTCAGCGGTCATCATCCAGCCACGTCGGGCGTCGATCGCCAAAGGTGCCTCGACCTCGGTGGGCTCCAGACCCGCGAGCGCTCGGTGGACGGCTGGTTCGAAGGCGGCCGACGCACAGTTCGCCTTGAACCACACGGTCCCAGCGTCGCTGGGCACCACCAGCTGCGTCGACCACGGCCTGATCCGCGACTGCTCGACCTCTCCGGTGACCCGCCGGCCGGCACCGGCCAGCGCCTCGTGGATCCACTGCGTCGCCTCGACGAGCCAAGCATGGGTCGCCACCCGGTGCGAGAACCCGTCCTCCATGGGCTCACTCAAGCCGGGACAGCCGGTCGCGTCTAGAGTCGGGGCATGGTCGGCGCCGGCAGGACGGTCCGTCGCGAGGTCGAGTCGGTCGCGGCACTGGGGGCGTTGCTCTCCTCGGGGAAGACGTTGTCCGGGGCCCGGTTGCAGGACCTCGACCTCACCGTGCACGAGGACGAGCTGCTCGCCCGCACCGACCTGACCGGACTGGTGGTCCTGGGTGGCCGGCTCTCGCCCGAGCTCGGTGCACACCTGCGCACCCACCACGCACTGGTCTTCCCGACCGACCCGCACGCCCCGGTCGACCCCTACCGCGCAACGCTCTACTCCGCCGACGAGCTCTACGACGGGCTGACCGCACGCGGGTACGCCGCGACACCGGATGCCCGCGCCTACCGCTGGGCCCGTGACGGCACCTACCACCACGACGCGTTCCGGACGCTGCTGCGCGCCATCCACGACGACTCCATCACCGACGCCCTCGACGAGTTCGTCGACGGGCACCCGGTCGTCGGCGTCATGGGTGGGCACGTGCTCCAGCGCGGGTCCGCCGCCTACGCCGACGCTGCCCGGGTCGGCCGCCGGCTCGCATCGCTCGGGCTCGTCGTGGCCACCGGAGGCGGGCCGGGAGCGATGGAGGCGGCCAACCTCGGCGCCTTCGCCCGGGACGAGGCGAGCCTCACCACGGCCCTCGCACGGCTGGCCGCGGTGCCGTCGTTCCGGCCCGACATCGGCGCCTGGGCCGGGTTGGCGCTGGAGGTCAGGCGTGACCTGTCGTCAGCGCCGCCTGCCGGCCCCGGTGCAGGTCGCAGCCTGGGCATCCCCACCTGGTTCTACGGCCACGAGCCACCCAACGTGTTCTGCCACGGCATCGGCAAGTACTTCTCCAACGCCATCCGTGAGGACGGGCTGCTGTCCCGCGCCACCGCCGGGCTCGTCGTCCTCGAAGGCGCGGCCGGCACGGTGCAGGAGGTCTTCTCGGCCCTGACGCCCCTCTACTACGCCACGGCCCCCACGGGCCGGGAGACCCTGACGGCCACGCGGTCCCCGGAGACCCTGCCGTCCGCCGCCCTGCCGCCGGTCGTGCTCGTCGGCCGGGAGCACTGGACCGAGCGCGTGCCGATCTGGGCGGCCGTGCAGGCCCTCGGACAGGGCCGTCCGCTCGGCGACGCCCTGCACCTCGTCGACACGATCGAGGAGGCGGCCGCCGTCGTGGCCGCGTCCGTCGTGGCCGCGTCTGCCGGCCGACCACCGAAGGAGACCCACCCGTGAAGCTGACCGACCTCGCCCGCCTGCCGCTGACCTACGAGCCCCGGGGCCTGACCCTGGACGGCCCGATGCCGCCCGGCTTCCACCACCTCGAGGTGGAGCGGCGGCTGGGAGCCGGCGACACCGCATACGCACGGGCGTCGGAGGCGGTGCTGCGGTGGGCGCCGCAGCGCGGCATCGGGTTGCGGCCCCTCACGACCGCCCCCCGTGCGGCGGAGGGGGCCGAGATCCTCAGCCGTCTGCTCGTCCTGCCGCTGCCCTGTCGCGTCGTGTGGACCGTCGAGGGCCCGGAGCGGACCGGGTTCGGCTACGGCACGCTGCGCGGCCACCTCGAGAGCGGTGAGGAGGGCTTCCTCGTCGAGCGCCGCGGCGACGAGGTGTATGCCGTGATCCGCGCCTACTCGGTCGCCGCGAGGCTGCCGGCGCGGCTCGGTGGACCGATCAGCTGGCAGCTGCAGAAGGTTGCTGCCCAGGGGTACCTGCGGGCCCTGCAGCGCGCAGCCGACGGCACGACGTCCCCCTGACCCACCGCCGTCCCCTTCCCCGGCAAAGCGGGGGTTGCTCGGCAACACGGGACCTGTAGACACCGGTTTTCCCGAACAACCCCCGCTTTGCGCGGCGCGGCGGGGCGGGTCAGTCGAAGACGATGGTGCGGCGACCGCGGAGCACGACGCGGTGCTCGGCGTGCCAGCGGACCGCGCGGGCCAGGGCCATCGCCTCGAGCTCCTGCCCGACCGAGGCCAGCTGGGCCGGGCTCATCCGGTGGTCGACCCGGCGGAAGTCCTGCTCGATGATCGGTCCCTCGTCCAGGTCGGCCGTCACGTAGTGGGCGGTGGCCCCGATGACCTTGACGCCGCGGTCGTGGGCCTGGGTGTAGGGCTTGGCGCCCTTGAAGCTCGGCAGCAGCGAGTGGTGGATGTTGATGACCCGCCCCCGCAGCTCGGCGCACAGGTCCGCCGAAAGGATCTGCATGTAGCGCGCCAGCACCACGGTGTCGGCGCGGTGCTCGGCGATGAGCTCGCGCAGGCGCTGCTCGGCGGCAGGCTTGGTCGCCCTGGTCACCGGGACGTGGTGGAACGGGACGCCGTGCCACTGCGCGAGCCCACGGAAGTCCTCGTGGTTGGACACGATCGCCGGCACCTCGATCGGCAGCGAACCGCTCTCGACCCGGAACAGCAGGTCGTTGAGGCAGTGGCCCTGCTGGCTCACCATGACGAGCACGCGCCGGCGTCGGGACAGGTCGTGCACGGCGTACTCCATCGCGAACTCCGCAGCCACGGGCGCGAGCGCCGCGTCGACGTCGGCGACGGGCAGCGCGGTGCCTTCGCGGACCAGGTGCATGCGCAGGTGGAACTCCCCCGACGTCGCGTCGGCGAACTGCTGGCTGTCCAGGATGGTCATCGCCAGGTCGAGCATGACCCCCGAGACGGCGTGGACGATGCCGCGGCGGTCGGGGCAGGAGACGGTGAGGACGAACTCACGGCCGCTCTCGGCGGACGCCGGCATGGACTGGTGCACCCGGACAGCCTAGGGGCGCGTCATCAGCACGATCCCCAGGCACATCTCGTCGGTGGTCCCCTCACCCCACACGACGTAGCGCTCGGGCACCCCGGACAGGGCCGGCAGCTGGTCGCGCAGGCCCTGGTCGTGGCGGCAGGTGACGGTCAGCGTGTCCCCCGGTGTGACGGCCAGCTTGGGCGAGACCGGCTTGCTCCCCTGGTTGTCGAAGTCCCACACGGGCAGGTCGAGGATCGTCCGCTCCCCCTTCTTGCCCTGGTTGACGACGACCGAGATGCTGCGGCCCAGCAGGTGCATGTGCCCGGCCACCGCGCGGATGGTGCCGGGTCGGGTCACCGGGCGGGTGCACGACTGGGTCGGGGTGGCCTTGAGCGGTCCGCAGAGCAGGTGGAGCAGGTTGGCCGCCGCCCCGGACCCCGAGCCGAACCGCTGCTGCACATCGGCGACCGCGGCCTCACGGGCACACAGCGCACCGGTGCGCCCGGGCCGGCAGGGCAGCTCGACGGGGGCGGGCAGGAGCACCGTGTCGAGGGTCTTGCGCGTCCCGTCGTCGGCCGCGATGCGCAGCTTCGCCGCGGAGGTGTCGGGCTCGTTGCCGGCGAGCAGGTTGTAGTGGACCTGCATGACGATCCGCGAGCCGGGCTCGAGCGGCATACCGAGGTCCTTGGCGAGCAGGCTCTCCCCTCCGCCGGGCGCCCACGCTCCCAGCCACGGGGCGTTGTCCAGGGTCGCGCCCTGGCTCTCGACCCCGGTGCCACCGAAGCAGGTCCAGCCCTGGCCGGCCTGCCGGTCGTCCTGGGCCTGGGCGCGCGCCACCTGGGCGGGCGGGACGCGGAAGAGGATGACGTGGTGGACGACGGCGGGGTTGCCGGGGAGGGCGTTGACGCCGGTCACCACCGACCTGGCCGTGATGTGGGGGTCGAGCAGGAAGCAGCGGTAGTCGTCGGTCCCCGGGGCGGCCGGTGCCTTCGGGGTGTATGCCGCGGGCATCCGCAGCGTGACGAAGCGCTCCCCCGTGCGCAGCGGCGCCTCAGGCTTCGCTGCCTGGGCGACCGCGTCGTGCCCGGCCGCGTCGTGCCCGGCCGCGTCGTGCCCGGCCGCGTCGTCCGTGGACGTGCTGGTGGCAGTCGCACCGGGGGCGGTCGTGGTCGCCGCCGGGTCCACGGTCGTGGCCACGGGACCACCGGGGGACCCGGTCGCGGCACAGGCGGCGAGCAGCAGGGCCCCGGCCACGGCCAGCGCCGCCCCGGGCAGGGCACGACGGACAGCACGGCGCAGCATCACCCCTCGAGTGTAGGCAACGCACGCGAGTGGCAGCACGGCTTCGGCGCCGCCCCAGCCGTCGGCGTCAGGCGGTGGAGGCGGCGAGCTGGCCGCAGGCCCCGTCGATGTCCTGGCCGCGGGTGTCGCGGATCGTCGTCGGGATCCCGTGGGCCCGCAGCCGTTCCACGAACTGCTGCTCCACACCGCGACGCGAGGCGGTCCACTTCGACCCGGGCGTCGGGTTGAGCGGGATCGGGTTGACGTGCACCCAGCCGCGGCCCCGCGCGTTGAGCTTGCTGCCGAGGAGGTCGGCGCGCCACGCGTGGTCGTTGATGTCCTTGATCAGGGCGTACTCGATGCTCACCCGGCGCCCGGTCGCCTCGTAGTAGCGGTAGGCGGCGTCGAGCGCCTCGTCCACGCTCCACCGCGTGTTGATCGGGACGAGCTCGTTGCGCAGCTCGTCGTCAGGCGCGTGCAACGACAGGGCCAGCGTGACCGGGATGCCCTCGGCCGCGAGCTTGTCCATGGCGGGCACGAGACCGACGGTCGACATCGTGATGCCGCGGGCCGACATGCCGAGGCCGTCCGGTGCCGGGTCGGTCATCCGCCGGATCGCACCGATGGCGGCCTTGTAGTTGGCCAGCGCCTCACCCATGCCCATGAAGACGACGTTGGAGATGCGGGTCGGGCCACTGGTCTCGGGGGCACCGTCCTCGTCACCGAGCTCTGCGGTCGCGTCGGAGCCGTCACGGGTGTCCTCACCCTCGTCGCTCGCGACACCGCCGACCGAGGCTGCGAGCTCGCCGCTGCGCAGCATCCGCGCTGCCTGGACGACCTGCTCGATGATCTCGCCGGCGGACATGTTGCGGGTCAGCCCGGCCTGGCCGGTCGCACAGAACGGACAGTTCATCCCACAACCGGCCTGGCTGGAGATGCAGATCGTGACGCGCCTGGGGTAGCGCATGAGGACGGACTCGACGATCGCGCCGTCGTGCAGCTTCCAGGCCGACTTGATGGTCATGCCGTCGTCGGCGGTCCGCT
The DNA here is from genome assembly GCA_963731235.1 of uncultured Actinomycetota bacterium. GTDB lineage: Bacteria > Actinomycetota > Actinomycetes > Actinomycetales > Dermatophilaceae > Pedococcus. The sequence continues at coordinate 128,866 of CAVSUT010000015.1, forward strand.
GGACGTGCGGCGTCAGCAGGGTCGGGAGCAGGTCGGCCACGAGGTCGTCGCGGATCGCCTTGGGCAGGTCGGTCATCTCATCGGGCGACCCGACGAGCCTCTCGAAGTAGTGGGTCGACAGCTGCTTGGCGCGGAAACCCTTGTGCCCCAACGCCTCCACCGCTTCCTTGCGTTCGGCCGGGGACAGGTCGGCGAGGTGGCGCGGGGGCTTGCCCCGGCGCGGGGCGGTGAACGTGAGCGCTCCGGGAACGGGGCGCTGCGTCGTGGGCTCGGGCAGGGAGGTCGTCATGGCTCCCCCAGTTTCGCAGCCGCGTGCCGAACTGCCCAATCGCCGGCACCTGCCCGGCCTAGGCTGGACCTCCCCGACCCCGAGGAGGTGCACCATGGGTCTCTTCTCGCGCAGGAAGGGACGCCCGGACCGGCCCAGCCCGTCGGGGCCGCGTCGGGTCGACGAGGCGCTGACGATGTTCGACCAGGACGAGGCGGCCCGGTTCCGGTCCACGGTGCGCGAGACCCTGGCCGAGAGGGGCTACGAGGTCACCGTGCTTCCCGACCACGTGCGGACCGACGACGGCCGCCAGTGGGGCCTGTGGAACCTCGCCGCCAGCTGCGCCGGCACCGCCGCGCCGCAGTGGTCGTCGACCATCAGGGAGCACTTCAGCGCCATCATGGCCGCCGGCGACGACGAGCCCCTCACGGCGGAGTACCTCAGGGCGCACGTGGTGACTCGCCTCATGGAGGAGGACGGGCTGCACCAGACCCCCGACTGGGTCGACCGCGGGCTGGAGTGGGCACCGGGTGTGCGGCAGGTGGTCGTCGTCGACACCCCTCAGACCGTGCAGGTCGTGCCCCCGGCCGCGCTCGAGGAGTACGCCCCGCTCGGGCCGTGGTTCGACCGGGGCCTGGTCAACCTGCGGACCCAGCTCGACACCGAGTCGTTCGAGCTCCGGGAGATCACCCGCGAGGGGGCGCGGTTCTCCTGCCTGCTCGGCGACAGCGTCTACACCGCAAGCCTCGCCCTGCTCCTGCCCGAGGTGGTGCAGCGGTATGCGGCGACGTCACCGAACGAGAAGGGCGTGCTGTTCGCGATCCCCTCCCGCCACCAGCTCGCCTTCCACGTCATCGACGCCCCGGCGGCCGCCCTCGGCGCGCTCATGGTGCTGCCGCAGTTCGCTGCGGCGGGCTTCCTGGAGGGCAGCGGACCGGTGAGCCCCAGCGTGTACTGGTGGCACGAGGGCCAGGTCCACCAGGTCTCGACCCTGACTGCGGAACGCACGCTGTCGGTCACCCCGGGACCCGAGCTCGAGGCGCTCCTGGGCATGTCCGGCCGGGGCGAGGACTGAACCGGCTCCTAGAACTTCTCGCCCTTGCGCCAGGCCATCTCCTGCAGCTCGAAGGAGTTGCCGTCCGGATCGGAGAAGTCGGCACCCTTGACGCCGCCCCCGAAGTCCCGGATCTCGCCGACCTCGACCCCTCGGCGGACCAGCTCGGCACGCGCTTCGACGATGTCCTCCACGACCAGGTGCAGGCCCCTGACGCTGCCGGGTTCTCCCGCGTAGACATCCAGCCCCGTGCCGAAGCCGACCGAACAGCCCGAGCCCTCGGGCGTCAGCTGCACGACCCGGACGCCCTCGCTGGGCTGGACGTCGAAGTCCTGCCTGAAACCGAGGACGTCGGCATAGAAGGCGATGGCTCGGTCCACGTCGGCCACCGGGAGCGGGATCAGCTCCAGCTTCATCTGCATCGAAGTCGCGCCTTCCTCGGCCGGTATGTCGTCCGCGCGATCCTTCCACACGCTCGAGGACCTGCACACGGTGTCCTGTCAGTGCCAGGACACCAGTTGTGCGGCCAGATCCTGAACCGTGGTTTCGCTCCTGGCGAGCGCCATCACGAGCTCGTATGCCGAATCGTCCGGAGCATCGAGGGTGACGCCGTTGAGCCCGTAGAAGACGACGGTCGCCAACCAACCCAGGCGCTTGTTCCCGTCGACCAGGGCGTGGTTGCGCACGATCGAGTCGAGGAGGACAGCTGCCTTGGTGTCGAGGTCGGGGTAGGCATCCTGTCCATAGAGCACGGCCTGAGGGCGATGGGCAGCCGCGTCGAGAAGGCCGAGATCCCGGACCGGCCCGACAGCGAGGTCACTGGAGAGCATGAGCAGGTCCTCGAGGGTGAGGTAGACCGTCACCGGCCGAGGCGCTCGAGCACGTCCGCATACCTCGCCCGTGCCTTCGTCGACAGCTCACGAACGGCGTCCTCGTGGACGCGCCGAGCCGCAGCATCGCGGATCGCGCGCACGGTCGCCTCCTGCTTGCTGATGCCCTGGGCGTCGGCCAGCAGGGCCAGTGCCTGCTCGTCCTCGTCCGTCAGTCGTAGCGTCATGGCCATGCGAGCATGCTACCAAAGTGGTATCACCCTCGCTGCTGAACTCTCGCTCGCGCTCCCTCGACGTGGCTGCTGCGCGGGCGGTGCGCCTAGGTCAGGCTCGTCGGGACGACCCAGGCGAGCAGCGCCCACGCGACCGGGGCGACCAGCAGCAGGGAGTCGAGGCGGTCCATGATGCCGCCGTGGCCGGGCAGGATCGTGCTCATGTCCTTGATGCCGAGGTCGCGCTTGACCGTCGACTCGGTGAGGTCTCCCACCGTGGCTGCGACGGCGACACACGCCCCGAGCAGGGCCCCACCCCACCACGGTCCGTCCAGGAGCAGGACGACGGCGACCGCACCACCCGCGACGCAGGTGAGCACCGAGCCGCCGAAGCCCTCCCAGGACTTCTTGGGGCTCACCGACGGCGCCATGGGGTGCCGGCCGAACAGCACACCGAAGACGTAGCCGCCGACGTCGCTGAGCACGGTGACGAGGATGAACACCACGATCCGGCGCGCCCCGTCGTCGGGGGCCAGCATCAGCGCGGCGAACCCGGCCAGGAACGAGGGGTAGACCGCGACGAAGAACCCGCCGGCAAGGTCGCGGACGGCGTCCAGGACACCGTCGGCGATGCGCCAGAGCAGCACCCCGACGCAGGTCAGGCCCAGGGTCACGATCAGCGCCTCACCCCCGCCGACGTAGGCGGACAGGATCATGCTGACGCTGCCGACGAGGCTGGGCACCAGCGGCACCACGATGGAGACCTGCACCAGCGCCCGGCGCAGCTCCCAGACGCCCACGCCGACCGCGGCGACGACGACGACGAGCATCAGCTCCTTGCGCAGCAGCAGCGAACCCACGATGAGCAGGCCGAGCCCCACCCCGACCGCGATCGCGGCGGGCAGGTCGCGACCTGCCCGCGACGGCCGCGTCACGGGCGCGCCGGACACCGCGTCGTCCGGCGCGTCGCCCACCGGGACGTCATGGCGCTGGCGGCGCGCACTGCGAGATGGGGGAACGGACATGGGGACGTCCTGGCGAAGGGGTGGGCGAGCGCCTCACACCTCGAGGAGCTCGGCCTCCTTGCCCTTGAGCAGCTCGTCCACGCTGTCGACGTACTTCTTCGTCGTGGCGTCGAGCTCCTTCTCACCCCTCGCGCCGTCGTCCTCACCGATGTCGCCGTCCTTGACCAGCTTGTCGATCTCGTCCTTGGCCTTGCGGCGGATGTTGCGGATCGACACCTTGGCGTCCTCGCCCTTGTGACGGGCGAGCTTGATGTAGTCCTTGCGACGCTCCTCGGTCAGCATCGGGAGCACGCAGCGGATGATGTTGCCGTCGTTGCTGGGGTTCACCCCGAGGTCGGAGTCCCGCAGGGTCTTCTCGATCTCGCTCATCGCCGACTTGTCGAACGGGGAGATGAGGATCGTGCGCGCCTCGGGCGTCTGGAAGGACGCGAGCTGCTGCAGGGGCGTCGGGGCTCCGTAGTAGCTGACCACGAGCTTGTTGAACATCCCGGGGGTCGCGCGACCGGTGCGAATGCCCGCGAAGTCCTCCTTGGCGACCTCGACGGCCTTGTCCATCTTCTCTTCGGCCTCGAGGAGAGTCTCTTCGATCATGTCCGGCTCCTTCTCGGGCGGTCCTGACGGGGTCCGCCGGTCGTGTGTGGTCAGTCGTGCGGGCAGGTCGCAGTGGGGAGCGCCGGCTCACCCAGGGGTGACCAGCGTCCCGATACTCTCACCGCGCAGCGCCTTGACGACGTTGCCCTCGCCCTCCATGCCGAAGACGACCATGGGCAGCTTGTTGTCCATGCAGAGGCTGAAGGCAGCCGTGTCGACGACCCGGAGCCCGCGCTGCATGGCCTCGGAGTAGGTGATCTCGTCGAACTTGGTCGCGGAGGGGTTCGTGCGCGGGTCGGAGTCGTAGACCCCGTCGACACCGTTCTTGCTCATCAGCACCGCGTCGCACTTGATCTCGAGCGCGCGCTGGGCCGAGACGGTGTCGGTCGAGAAGAACGGCATGCCGGCGCCGGCGCCGAAGATGACGACCCGCCCCTTCTCGAGGTGGCGGATGGCGCGTCGCGGGATGTACGGCTCGGCGACCTGCCCCATCGTGATCGCGGTCTGGACCCGCGTCTCGATGCCTTCCTTCTCGAGGAAGTCCTGCAGGGCCAGGCAGTTCATCACGGTGCCGAGCATGCCCATGTAGTCGGCGCGGGTGCGGTCCATGCCCTGCTGCTGCAGCTCGGCGCCGCGGAAGAAGTTGCCGCCACCGATGACGACGGCGACCTCGATCCCGCCCCGGACCGACTCGGCGATCTGGCGGGCGATCCCGCGGACGACGTCCGGGGCCAGCCCCACCTTGCCGCCGCCGAACACCTCACCGGAGAGCTTGAGCAGGACGCGGCGCCGCAGGCCGGGCGACCCGTCGATGGACGATCCGGTTGGGGCGGTCTGCTCGGGGGCAGAGGTCACGACAGATCCTCCTGTGGCTGTACTGGCGGTCACCGAATACTTCCACACTCGGCGCTCGTCACCGTCCCCAAGTGCCTGACCTGCCTGCTTGCGGGCACCGGGGCGGGGGTTTGCCGTGCTGGTTGGGTCGCGGGGCACCGCCCGTGGCAGGGTTGGCCGAGGTGGGCCCGCCCCGTACCGGGCTGGGCCCTACCCCTACCGGGCTGGGCCCGACCCACGCACGGCACAGCACGCAGCGAAGGAGACGCACATGAGGTCAGGCATCCTCCCCGGGCACCGCGACGACGCGGTCCGACCCCAGGACGACCTGTTCGGCTACGCGAACGGCACCTGGGTGCGCGAGACCGAGATCCCGAGCGACCGTGGGCGGTACGGCACCTTCGACATGCTGCGCGAGCAGTCCGACGAACGCGTGCGCCGCATCATCGACCACGCTGCTGCGGACACCGACGCCGAGGTCGGCACGGCCACCCGCAAGGTCGGTGACCTCTACCGCTCCTTTATGGACGAGGAGCACGTCGAGTCGCTGGGCCACACACCCATCGACGCCGACCTCGAGGCCATCGCCGCGATCACCGGCACCGACGAGCTGTTCCGGACGATGGGCCGCCTCCAGCGCCAGGGTGTGCCCGGCGCGCTCGGCTTCTACGTCGCCCCCGACGCCAAGAAGCCCGACGAGTACACCCTGTACCTCACCCAGGGCGGCCTCGGGCTCCCGGACGAGTCGTACTACCGCGAGGAGCGGCACGCGGCCGTGCTCGCGGCATACCTCCCGCACGTGGCCCGGATGCTCGACCTGGTGGGCATCGGCGGCGGCGCCACCGACCCCGACTCCCCCGCGGCCCGCGTCGTGGCCCTGGAGACGGCCCTGGCCGCCCACCACTGGGACAACGTCGCGACCCGCGACGCGGTGAAGAGCTACAACCCCTACGCCCGCGAGGACCTCGAAGGCCTCGGCCCGCAGGTGCGGTGGGCGGACTGGATCAGTGGCCTGGACGCCGAGAGCGCGTTCGAGCACGTCGTCGTGGGCCAGCCCAGCTTCCTCGCCGGGCTGTCCACGGCCCTGGACGAGTTCGGTGTCGAGGACTGGAAGGCCTGGCTGGCCTTCCACCTCGTCGTCTCCGCTGCCCCTCTGCTCAGCCGGGAGTTCGTCGACGCAGAGTTCGACTTCACCGGCCGCGTCATCAGCGGGCTCCCCGAGAACCGCGAGCGCTGGAAGCGGGGGGTCTCCCTCGTCGAGGGGGCGATCGGTGAGGCCGTGGGCCAGCTGTATGCCGCGGAGCACTTCCCGCCGCAGGCCAAGGAGCGCATGGTCACCCTCGTCGCCAACCTGGTCGAGGCGTTCCGCCGCTCCTTCGAGGGCCTGGACTGGATGGGCCCGCAGACCCGGGTGCAGGCCCTGGAGAAGCTGGAGTCCTTCGTCCCCAAGGTCGGCTACCCCGACGTGTGGCGCGACTACTCGGCCCTGGCCGTCGACGACGACCTGGTGGCCAACGTCCGCCGGGCCCACGAGTTCGACCTCGAGCGGGAGCTCGGCAAGCTCGGCGGCCCGATCGACCGTGACGAGTGGATGATGCTGCCGCAGACGGTCAACGCCTACTACCACCCCATGCTCAACGAGATCGTCTTCCCCGCCGGGATCCTGCAGCCGCCGTTCTTCGACATGGACGCCGACGACGCCGTCAACTACGGCGGCATCGGCGCGGTGATCGGGCACGAGATCGGCCACGGCTTCGACGACCAGGGCTCGCGCTACGACGCCCGCGGCGCCCTGCGCGACTGGTGGACCGAGCAGGACCGGGCCCGTTTCGACGAACGCACCCAGGCCCTGATCGCCCAGTTCAGCGAGCTGTCACCGCTCGCGGCCCCGGACGACAAGGTCAACGGAGCGCTCACCGTCGGGGAGAACATCGGCGACCTCGGCGGCCTGGCCATCGGGTACTCCGCCTACCGCATCGCCACCGAGGGCGAGCAGGTCCCCGAGCTCGACGGCCTCACCGGGCCGCAGCGCTTCTTCGTCGGCTGGGCCCAGGTGTGGTCCGGCAAGGCCCGCACCGAGGAGGCCAAGCGGCTGCTGGCCATCGACCCGCACTCCCCCATGGAGATCCGGGCCAACGCCGTGCGCAACTGCGACGAGTTCCACGAGGCGTTCGACGTCCGCGAGGGCGACGGCATGTGGCTCGCGCCCGAGCAGCGCGTCCGCATCTTCTGAGCCGGGCCACGATGACCGACACCCTGCGCGACGACCCCCCGGTGACGGTCGCGATCACCCGGCGCGTCCGGCCCGAGGACGAGCAGCTCATGCAGGCCTGGGTCGAGGCCGGGACGTCGCTGGCCCAGCACTTCCCGGGTTTCCTCGGCACCGGCTGGCTGCGGCCCGGGCCCGGGTCCCGCGACTGGCACATGCTCTATCGGTTCGACTCCCGCGCCAGCCTGCTGCTGTGGGAGGAGTCGCGGGAGCGCACCATGTGGCTGCGCTCGGCCCAGGACCTCGTGCAGCACACCAGGGTCGAGCACCGCACCGGCATCGAGGGCTGGTTCGACGAGCCCCAGCAGCGACCCTCCGACGACGCCAGCGAGCCGGGGGCGCCGGCGCCGGCGCCCCCGCGCTGGAAGCAGGCCGTGACGATCTGGCTGGCGTTCTTCCCGACCAACCTGCTGTTCACGTGGCTGCTCCTGCCAGTGACGAGCGACTGGCCGCTGGTGCCCCGCCTGTTCTTCATGACCGTGCTGCTCACGCCGGTGATGACCTACCTGGTGCTGCCCCAGGTGACCCGGCTGTTGCAGCCCTGGCTGGTCAGAACCCGGCGTTCCTGAGCATGAACTCGGTCTCGGTGTCGCGCCCGCCCTGCGGGTCCGGCCCGGGGTCGACATCCTGGACGGTGTGCATCTGCTCCGGCGGGACGCGTTCGGGCAGGTGGCTGAAGTCCCGTGGCTCGCGGGCGCGTGGCGGCTTCGCTGCGGACTTGCGTGCTCTCCCCATACCCGCAGTATGCCTCGTGCGTGCCGCTCCGGGGAGGGCATGCACGAGGCCCGCCCCCCGAAGGGGACGGGCCTGGTGACCTGCGGTGGAGCGGGTGTCAGCTGCCGACGCGGAAACGGGCGAACGACTTTGCGGTCGCGCCAGCCTCCTCGAGCACCTTGGCCACGGTCTTCTTGGCGTCCTTGGCGAACGGCTGCTCGAGCAGGACGTTCTCCTTGAAGAAGCCGTTGACGCGACCCTCGACGATCTTGGAGAGAGCCGCCTCGGGCTTGCCCTCCTCCTTCGCGGTGGCCTCGGCCACGCGACGCTCGTTCTCGACGGTGGTCGCGTCGACCTCGTCGCGGCTGAGCACGGTCGGGCTGAACGCGGCGACGTGCATCGCGACGTCGCGCACGACCTGCTCGTCGCCACCCTCGGCGCCGACGAGGACACCGATCTGCGCGGGCAGGTCCGGGCTGGTCTTGTGCAGGTAGGACACGACGACCGGCGCCTCGAGGCGGGCCACGCGCTTGACCTCGATCTTCTCGCCGATGGTCGCGTTGGCGTCGTCGAGCAGCTGCTTGACGGTGCGACCGTCCTCGAGGCTGCTCGCGAGCAGCGCGTCCGCGTCGGACACACCGGAGGCGACGGCCTGGGTGAGGACCTGGTCGGCGAGGGCGATGAACTTCTCACCCTTGGCGACGAAGTCGGTCTCGCACAGGACCTCCACGAGGGTGCCCGTGCCTGCGCCGGCCTTGGCCGTGACCAGGCCGTTGGACGCGGTGCGACCCTCGCGCTTGGTGACGCCCTTCTGGCCCTTCACACGAAGGATCTCGGTGGCCTTGGCACGGTCGCCGTCAGCCTCGTCGAGGGCCTTCTTGACGTCGAGCATGCCGGCGCCGGTGGACTCGCGCAGCGCCTTGATGTCAGCGGCGGTGTAGTTCGCCATGAATGTTTCTCAGCTCTTCTCTGTCAGCAGGTGCGGTCGGTGGACGAAGTGCGCTCAGGCCTTGGCCTCGGCGTCAGCCGGAGCCTCGGTCGACTCGGCAGCAGCCTCGGGAGCCTCGGTCGACTCGGCGGGAGCCTCGGCAGCGGCCTCGGGGGCGTCCGCGGCAGGAGCCTCGGTCGCCTCAGCGGCCGGAGCCTCGGTCGCCTCAGCGGCCGGAGCCTCGGTCGCCTCGGCAGCGGGGGCCTCGGCAGCAGCAGCCTCGGGGGCGTCTGCGGCAGCGGTCTCGCCGGCCTCGGGAGCGACGGCGTCGGCAGCCTTGGCGGCGTCGCCACCGAGGAGCTCGCGCTCCCACTCGGCCAGCGGCTCGTCGGTCGCGACGACACCCTCGGCCTGCTCACCGGACTTGCCGGAGGAGCGGGACATGAGGCCATCGGCCACGGCGTCGGCGATGACGCGGGTCAGCAGGGTGACGGAACGGATCGCGTCGTCGTTGCCGGGGATCTTGTAGTCGACCTCGTCGGGGTCGCAGTTGGTGTCGAGGATCGCGATGACCGGCAGGCCGAGCTTGCGTGCCTCGAAGACGGCGAGGTGCTCCTTCTTGGTGTCCACGATCCACACGGCCGAGGGGATCTTGGCCATGTTGCGGATACCACCGAGGGTGCGCTCGAGCTTGATCTGCTCCCGCTTGAAGATCAGGAGCTCCTTCTTGGTGAAGCCGGAGGCCGCGACGTTGTCGTAGTCCAGCTCCTCGAGCTCCTTCAGGCGCGTGAGGCGCTTGGAGATCGTGTTGAAGTTGGTGAGCATGCCACCGAGCCAGCGGTGGTTGACGTACGGCATGCCGACGCGGGTCGCCTGCTCGGCGATGGGCTCCTGCGCCTGCTTCTTCGTGCCGACGAAGAGGATGGAGCCGCCGTGGGCGACGGTCTCGCGGACGAACTCGTACGCGTTGTTGATGTACGTCAGCGACTGCTGCAGGTCGATGATGTAGATGCCGTTGCGCTCGGTCATGATGAAGCGCTTCATCTTGGGGTTCCAGCGACGGGTCTGGTGCCCGAAGTGGACGCCGCTCTCGAGGAGCTGGCGCATGGTAACGACGGCCATGCCGTGTCTCCTATGTGTCGTTGTCAGTTTCGTCGGGCCACACCATGGGGGTGTGGTCCTGCCTGGCGTCTGGCTCGCATCCCACCGGCACTCTGGCCGGACTGCTGTGATGCGCCCCGGGTTCGGAGGGATCCTCGTCACCCGGCGAGAAGACGCGCGAATTAGGTCTCCGCGTGCGAGCACACGGTGACCGTCGTCCATCGTACGTGCTCCACGGGGCGATCAGGAAATCCGCTCCCCCGGCCGATGGCCCGCTCCCGAGGGCCGCCCGCGCCGCATACACAGGGGTAGGGTCTCCGGTTCGTGAGCAGGGTCCTGGACGTCGTCGCGCCGCCACGGCTGGGGAGCCGCTTCCGGTGGCTGCTCGCCTCGTCGTGGACGAGCAACATCGGTGACGGCATCGCCCTGGCAGCCGGCCCCCTCCTGGTCGCGTCGCAGACCCGCAGCGCGGTGCTCGTCGCGCTCGCCGCCGCCTTGCAGCGCCTGCCGTGGCTGCTGTTCGGCCTGTATGCCGGCGCCCTCGCCGACCGCCTCGACCGCCGCGTGGTGGTCATCGTCGCGGACCTGTTGCGCACCCTGGTCGTGCTCGTGCTCTGCGCCACCATCGTCACCGGCACGCTGAGCATCGGCGTCGTGCTGGTGACCCTGTTCCTGTACGGCACCGCAGAGGTGTTCGCGGACACCACGACCGGCACCCTGCTGCCGATGCTCGTCTCCCGGGCCGACCTCGGGGTGGGCAACGCCCGCCTCCAGGCCGGTTTCCTCACCGCCAACCAGCTCGTGGGGCCACCCGTGGGGGCGTTCCTGTTCGCGCTGGGAATGGTCTGGCCGTTCGTGGTGCAGGTCGTGTGCGTGGGGTTCAGCGTGGTGCTCGTCGCGAAGATCGCCACCCCCAAGGGCGGGGTCCGCGACCTGCACGACACCCACGTGCGGCGCGACATCGCCGACGGCCTGCACTGGATCCGCCACCACGCCGCCGTGCGGACCCTGGCCCTGGTGATCCTCGCGTTCAACATCACCTGGGGCGCGGCCTGGTCGGTGCTCGTCCTCTACTCCCTGGACCGGCTCCACATGGGGGAGGTCGGGTTCGGGCTGCTCACGACGGCGGCAGCAGCCGGTGGCCTGCTGAGCACCGCGTCCTACGACTGGCTCGAGCGCCGGGTCGCGTTGGCCACCCTGATGCGGGTCGCCCTGCTGCTGGAGGTGCTGACCCACCTCGCCCTGGCGCTGACCACTGCCGGTTGGGTGGCGATCGCGATCATGGTCGTGTTCGGCGCCTACGCGTTCGTGTGGGGCACCGTCTCCCAGACGGTCCGCCAACGCGCGGTGCCGACCGAGTTCCAGGGCCGGGTCGGCAGCGTCTACGTCGTCGGGCTGTTCCTCGGGCTCGTTCTCGGCCAGTCGCTCGGCGGGGTGCTCGCCCAGGTGTGGGGGCTGACGGCGCCGTTCTGGTTCGCGTTCGTGGGTTCGGGGCTGACCCTGGCGCTCGTGTGGCGCCAGCTCGCCCACATCGCGCACGCCGAGGCCGCCGACGTCGGTGCGTGACCGGGTCGGTCAGGGCGTCGCGTCGACGGCGCGCTGGACCACCGGCGCGAGGTGGCCGGCGTAGCGCAGCTGCACCTGCGGGATGCGCCAGTCGTCGCCGGTCACCAGCTGGCGGCAGCGGTAGGTCTCGCAGTGGCACCGGACCAGCAGCTCGGCGTCGGTGCTGCCGGTCGCGTAGTCGACCGTGAGCTCCTCCCCCGGCTGCACCTCGCGGAAGGCCACCAGGGCCACCACGGCCTCGCCGTCCGTGGTCCACGCCAGGGTGGGGTCGCAGGAGTGGTTGAGGACCTCCGGGTCCACCTCGACGACCGCACCGCACCGCAGCGGCCCGGTGGTGAACATCCCCCGCCCCGCGATCGCCGACGCCCGCCGCTCGATGGCCATGGCGGCAGGGTACGCGCGGCAGGGTACGCGCGGCAGGCTGCGAACCCGGCGCAGGCGGCATACCGTCGGCGCATGGCCTCACCGCTCGTCGCCCGCATGCACGGTTTCGGGACCACCATCTTCGCCGAGATGACGGGCCTGGCCACCGAGCACGGCGCGGTCAACCTCGGGCAGGGGTTCCCCGACACCGACGGTCCCCGCGAGATGCTCGACGCGGCGAAGGCGGCCATCGACGGCGGGCGCAACCAGTACCCGCCCGGGCCGGGGGTCCCCGAGCTGCTCGAGGCGGTGGCGGCGCACCAGTCCCGCTTCTACGGCCTCGACGTGGACCCCCGGTCGGAGGTCCTGGTCACCGTCGGAGCGACCGAGGCGATCGCCGCCACGATCCTCGCGCTGTGCGAGGTCGGGGACGAGGTGGTCACCTTCGAGCCCTACTACGACTCGTATGCCGCGTCGATCGCCCTCGCGGGCGCGGTCCGGCGGACGTCGGTCCTGCGGTTCCCCGACTTCGCGGTCGACGAGGCGTCGCTGCGTGCCGCGTTCTCCCCGCGCACCCGGCTGGTGCTGCTCAACACGCCGCACAACCCGACGGGCAAGGTCTTCACCCGCGCCGAGCTCGACCTGGTCTGCGAGCTGGCCCGCGAGCACGACGCCTGGGTGGTGACCGACGAGGTCTACGAGCACCTGGTCTTCGGCGGGGCCACGCACCTGCCGGTCGCGACCCTGCCGGGGATGCGTGAGCGCACCCTGACGATCTCCTCGGCCGGCAAGACGTTCTCGGCCACCGGCTGGAAGGTCGGCTGGGTCAGCGGACCCGCCGAGGCCGTGGCCGCGGTGCGGGCGGTCAAGCAGTTCCTGACGTTCGTGGGCTCGGGCCCGTTCCAGCCTGCGGCTGCCGTCGCCCTCGGTCTGGGTGACGAGGTGTATGCCGCGCTGTCCACGTCGTTGGAGGCCAAGCGGGACCTGCTCGTGTCCGGCCTGCGCAGGGCCGGGCTCGAGGTGTCCGTGCCCGACGGGACCTACTTCGTGGTGGCCGACGCGGCCTCCCTGGGGGCCACCGACGCCCTGGCGTTCTGTCGCGAGCTGCCCGCCCGTGCCGGGGTCGTCGGGGTGCCCGTGTCGGTGTTCCACGACGACGTCGAGGCGGCCCGGACGCTGGTGCGGTTCGCCTTCTGCAAACGCGACGAGGTGCTGCACGAAGCCGTCCGGCGGCTCGGCGCCCTGCGCGAGGCCCCGCGGTAGTCCCGCCGCGACAGGTCGCCGCAGACCCTGCCCACGACCAGTCGCCGCAGACCCTGCCCACGACAGTGCGCTCTGCCCGTGAAGCTTCACGGGCAGAGCGCACTTCGGTGGGCAGAGCGCACTTCGGTGGGCAGAGCGTCCGGCCCACCACCGCGCCGGGCCGAGCCCTGCCCCGCCGAGCCCTGTGTCGCTGAGCCCTGTCCACAGCCGGTGGACGCATCCGACCTGATCCACAGGCGACACCCCGGTCGGTGACCACCACCGCGGACATCGAGCACGGTCGGGGTCATGAGATCCCTCGGCCCCGTGGTGTTGCCGATTGCCGCCACGGCCCTGGCCGTGACCACCGTGTCGACCGTGGCACTGCCGCCGACGCCGTCGTCACCGTCGACGCCGTCAACGGTCCCGATCTCGGCCACCCGCGTGGACGGTCCGGCTCCGGGTGAGGCGCCCCGCGCCCTCGAGCCTGCAGCGCCGCCTCGGCAGGCCGCCCCGCGCTCCCGGTGGACGTGGCCGCTCCAGCCGCGACCACCGGTGGCCCGGCGGTTCATCAGGCCCAGGTCGACGTGGGGCGCCGGGCACCGAGGGGTCGACCTGACCTCGGCGGCCGGGGCCGAGGTCCGCGCCGTCGACGCGGGGGTCGTCGGGCACGTCGGGGTCATCGCCGGTCGGCCGACCGTGACCGTGGTGCACCGCTCGGGTCTGCGCTCGACCTACGAACCCGTGGACGCCGTCGTCACGGTCGGCGACGAGGTCGGGCAGGGTCAGCAGATCGGCACCCTGACCGCAGGCGGCCACTGCCCACCGGCGGTGTGCCTGCACCTCGGCGCCCTGCGAGGCGGCGTCTACCTCGACCCGTTGACGCTGCTCGGCGCCACCCGCGTGAGGCTGTTGCCCCTCCGCGGAGAGCGCTGACGGCGGGTGCGGGCGAGAGGGCGGGTCAGCGGTGAGGGCGGGTCAGCGGTGAGGGCGGGCAGGGCGGTGAGGGCGGGCAGGGCGGGCAGGGCGGTGAGGGCGGTGACAGCTGGTGAAGGCGCGGGTCAGGCGCCGCTGGGATAGGGCCAGGGTTTGCAGCCGCCGAGCCCGAGCGTCTGCTGCACCATGACCGGCGCGCGCTCGCCCTTGCCCGGACAGGTCCGGTGCTGGTGGCCCAGGCCGTGCCCGACCTCGTGGTTGACCTGGTACTCGCGGTAGCGCGCCACATCGCTGCCGTAGCTGTCGTCGCCCAGGACCCAGCGCCGCAGGTTCAGGACCGAACGCTCGCCGTTCCAGCACGAGACCTGCGACAGCGTCCGCATCGGGGCGCACAGCTTGTCCGTGAGGCCGGGGCTGGCCAACGTCACCCGGATGTCGACCGGGGCACCGCGCTTGGCCTGCGCCGGGGTGACGTTGACGAAGCGGATGCCGTCGACCTTCTGCCACCCCCGGCTGTCCAGCAGCACCGACGTGACCGTGGCGGCGACCGAGTCCGCATCGACACCGAGGCCGCCCTCGATCTCCACGGTGTAGTGCACAGTTCGGCCCGAGGCTGGCGGCTCGACCTCCGGAACCGAGACGACCGTGATCTTGCCGGTGCCGTTCTGCGGGACGGCCGTGGCGTCGGGGGCCGTCGTCTCCGTGGTCGGGGACCCGTCCTCGGCGTCGGCAGCGCTGTGCGTCATCGAAGGCGCCGCCGTGCTGGTCGTGGTCGACGCGCCCTGTGCCGAAGCAGGCGTCGTCCGCGCGGGCCCCGCTTCATCCTTGGTCAGCTGGCGGAAGCCGATGCTGGCGAGCAGGACGAGGGCGAAGGTGACGGCGAGGGTGCGGCGCAGCCGCACCTGTCGGCTGGTGCGCGGACGGTGGTGGGGCGACCGCGGGGCGGCTTGGCCGGGGGTGGTCACGTGCTCGGTCCGGACCTCTCCTGAGGGATCGGCTGCGACAGCAGATCACGACGGGTCGCCATTGTCGCCCGGGATCTCCTCGGAGCGTGGGAGGGCACGCCATACCGGGCCGAGGTGGTGGTGCGGGGCTGGTCCGTCCTCATGCTCGGGGATGGGCCTGGCGGTAGGACTGTCTGAGGCGGTCGACCGAGACGTGGGTGTAGATCTGGGTGGTGGCCAGGGACGCGTGGCCGAGCAGCTCCTGGACCAGGCGCAGGTCGGCGCCTCCTTCGAGCAGGTGGGTGGCCGCACTGTGCCGCAGCCCGTGCGGACCCACGTCGGGGGCGTCGGGAACGTGCGCCAGCAGGGCGTGCAGGGCAGCGCGGATCTGGCGCGGGTCGGCGCGCCGGCCACGACGCCCCAGCAACAGGGCGGGACCGCTGCCCTCCCCCACGACCTGCGGTCGACCGAGCTCGAGCCAGGCGCGCACGGCATCGCGCGCCGGGGTCCCGAAGGGGACGGTGCGTTCCTTGCCACCCTTGCCCATCACCCGCAGGACGTTGCGCTCGAGATCCACGTCGTCGACATCGAGCGCGGTCAGCTCCCCGACCCGGATGCCGCTGGCGTAGAGCAGCTCCAGGGCCGCTCGGTCCCGCAGGTGCAGGGCGTCCTGGTCGTCACTGGCGACGGCTGCCACATCGAGCAGGGCAGACGCGTCCGCCTGCCGCAGGACCTCGGGGAGGTGCCCGCCGCGCTTGGGCGCGGCCAACCGCAGCGAGGGGTCGAGGGGGATGCGCCCGGTGCGGGTCGCCCAGCCCAGGAAGGTCCGGGCGGCCGCGGACCGGCGTGCGATCGTGGCCCTCGCGGCGCCTGCCTGCGCCTGGGCCGCCAACCAGCCACGCAGGTCGCGCAGGGCGACCCCACCCAGGTCGTCGACGCCGGCACCGGCGAGGAAGCCCACCAGGCTCCGGACATCACCGAGGTAGGCCCGGACGGTGTGCTCGGACCGGCCGCGCTCGCTGCGCAGGTGCCGCTCGAAGGCGGCGACGGCGTCGTCCCAGCCGCGGCCCACCGGGGCGTCCGCTCGTTCCTGCACCCCCGGGGTCGTGTCCACCTCGCCACCGTCGCAAAGGCCCCCGCTCGGCACAAGCCGCCACCCCGCCCCACACCGATCCGACCCACGTCACACCCGTCCACCAGCGCGCACCCGTCGGTAGCCGTCCCCGTCCTGGACGGCGAGGTGGTTGAGGCTCAGGACCCCCAGGGCGCCCATCACCTCTCGGGTGCTGACTCCGCACTGCCGCGCCAGGTCGTCGAGGGTGAGCGGTGTCTGGACCCGTAGCGCCCCCAGGACCGCACGGTGGGCGGGGTCGAGGTCGTCGCCCAGCAGCACCGGGCCCCGCTTCACCGGCGCGAGCTCGCCGATCGGCCCCACCGCCTCGGCGACCTCGGCCGCGTCGGTGACGATCTGGGCGCCCTCGCGGATGAGCAGGTGGCACCCTGCCGACACCGCGGACGTGACCGGTCCCGGGACCGCGCAGACCACCCGGTGGTGGTCGGCAGCCGTCCTGGCCGTGTTGCGTGACCCCGAGCGCAGTCCGGCCTCCACGACCACGGTCCCCCGGCTCATCGTGGCGATCATGCGGTTGCGGCTGAGGAACCGCCAGCGGGTCGGCGCCGACCCCGGCGGCACCTCACTCATGACGGCACCGCACTCGGCGATCCTGGCCAACAGCCCTGCGTGTCCGGCTGGATAGGGCCGGTCCACGCCTCCGGCCACGACCGCGACGGTGGACCCCTGGACGGCCAGGGCGCCCTCGTGGGCTGCACCGTCGATGCCGTAGGCAGCCCCCGACACGACGGTGTAGCCGCGTTCGGCCAGGCCGGCGGCGATCTCCTTCGCCTGGTGCAGGCCGTACCCCGACGCCGCCCGGGCGCCCACGACGGACGCACTGCGTTCGCAGGCGTCGGCCAGGTCCAACGGCCCGCGAACCCACAGGCAGAACGGCGGGTTGGCCAGGGCGTCGAGACCCGGCGGCCACTCGTCGTCGTCCGGCACCACGAGGCGCGCCCCGAGGGCTCGGACGATCTCCAGGTCCCGCTCGACGTCCAGGGACGCCAGCCGGGGTGCCAGCTGCTGGCCCAGCTTGCTGACGGGGTCCACCCCGTGCAGGGCAGCCTCCGCCCCGACCTCGGCGATGAGCCGGGCAGCGGCCGGCTCGCCCGGCTCCACGAGGCGCGCCCACGCCATCCGCGCTGCCCGGTCCCCGTGGGGGATCCGCTCGAGGGGTCGCGAGCTCATGCCGCCACCGGACCCTGGTTGCGCAGGGTCAGGGCGGTGCCGAGGTGGTCACGGGTCGGGCTCGGGCGCCCGTCCAGGTCGGCCACGGTCCAGCCCAGGCGCAGCACCCGGTCGTAGCCCCGCAACGTCAGCTGCCCGCGGTCCAGCGCCCGGTCCAGGTCGGTGGTCACCGACCTGGCCAGGCGTCGTCCCCCGCGTCGCAGGAAGGCCCCCGGGACCTGGGAGTTGAGCCGCCACGCGGTGTCGGCCCAGCGCTCCGCCTGCACCCCGCGGGCCTGCGCCACCCGCGCGGCCACCACGGCGCTGGACTCCCCCGGCTCGCTGCCGAGGCAGGAGAGGGTGACGGCGGGCACCTGGACCTGCAGGTCGACCCGGTCCAGCAGCGGGCCCGAGAGCTTGGCGACGTACGCGCGTTTGGCCATCGGGGTGCAGGTGCAGCCGATGCCCTTGCCGAACCCCAGGCCGCACGGGCACGGGTTGGCCGCCATGACCAGCTGGAACCGGGCCGGGAACCGCACCGCCGAGCGGGCCCGTGCCACCACGACCTGCCCCGACTCCAGCGGTTGCCGCAGCGCCTGCAGCGCCCCGGCCCGGAACTCCGGCGCCTCGTCGAGGAAGAGCACGCCGTGGTGGGCCTCGGAGATGGCGCCGGGCCGGATCGCACCACTGCCCCCGCCGATGATGGCTGCCTGGGTGGCGCTGTGGTGCGGTGCGATGAACGGTGGGGTGAACTCGACCTCGACCTGGGCGGTGACGGTGCCGAGCAGCGAGCGCACGGCCAGGACGTCGATGGACTGCTCGCGGGTCAGCCGCGGCAGGATCGAGACCAGCCGCTCGGCGAGCATGGTCTTGCCGGATCCCGGCGGACCGAGGAGGAACAGGTGGTGCCCACCCGCCGCCGCCAGCTCGAGCGCGGTGCGGGCCTCCGGCTGCCCCACGACCTCGGCGAGGTCCGGCGCAGGAGCGGCGGGCATGGCCGGGAGGGGTGCGGACTCGGGCACCCCGATGTGCAGGCGGTCACCGCCGTCACGGTAGGCAGCGAGCAGGTCGGTGAGGTGACGGACGGCGTGCACCTCGATCTGCGGGACCAGCCGCGCCTCGGCGGCGTTGTCGGCGGGCACCACCACGTCGCGGCAGCCAGAACGCGCAGCGGCCAGGACGGCCGGGAGCACGCCCCGGACCGACCTGATCGAGCCGTCCAGGCCCAGCTCGCCGAGGTGGACCACCTCGGCCACGCGCGAGGCCGGCAGGAGGTCCACCGCGGCCAGCACGGCGACGGCGATCGGCAGGTCGAACCCACTGCCGTTCTTGGGGATCGAGGCTGGTGAGAGGTTGACCGTGAGGCGGTCCTGCGCCAAGGAGCGACCGACGCTGGCTGCTGCCGCCTTGACGCGGTTGGGCGACTGGGCACAGGCCGTGTCGGGCAGTCCCCCGAGCAGGAAGGCCGGCAGGCCGCCGGACAGGTGGGCCTCCACGTCGACGACCGTGCCGATGAGCCCCTGCAGGGTGACCGAGCGGGTCCGCCCGAAGCTCACGACCCCACCCCCACGAGGTGACGCAGCTGCGCGGGTCCCTGCCGTGGGCGCAGGATCCCGATCACGTCGATGCGGACCCGCGCGGCTCGCTCGTCGTGGCTCTGGAGCCACGCCGCCACGAGCCGGCGCAGCCGTGCCGCCTTGCGCCGGTCGACCGCCTCCACGGCTCCCCCGAACCGCTCGGTGCGCCGGGTCTTGACCTCGCAGAACACCAGGCAGTCACCGTCGCGGGCGACGAGGTCGATCTCGCCGTGCGGGCAGCGCCAGTTGCGGTCGAGCACCTGCAGACCCTGTTCGGTGAGGTACCGCGCGGCGAGGTCCTCGCCATACCTCCCCAGAGCTCGCCGCCCGTCGTCGTGCGGCTGTGCCGTTGCGCCTGTCATGGCCCCACACAAGCCGTCTGCGCCGTCCGGAGCCAGCAATCACCGAGCGCCTGTGGACAGCGTGGAGCCGCTGCGCCTGCTGTGGACGGCGGCGTGGACGGCCGCGGCGGGTGTGGAGCGGGCTAGAAGCCGGAGTCCTTGGGCAGCTCGAGGTCGCTCTTGGCGAGCTCCTCGACGTTGACGTCCTTGAACGTCACCACACGCACCTGCTTGGCGAAGCGCGCCGGACGGTAGATGTCCCAGACCCAGGCGTCCTGCATGGTCACGTCGAAGTAGACCTCGCCGCCGTCGCTGCGGACCTTCACGTCGACGGAGTTGCACAGGTAGAAGCGCCGCTCGGTCTCCACGACGTGGGAGAACAGTCCGACGACGTCGCGGTACTCGCGGTAGAGGGCGAGCTCCATCTCGCTCTCGTACTTCTCGAGGTCCTCTGAACTCATCGCGTGCTCATCTCCGGTTCGTGCGCCTGCTCGCCCACAGGGACGCGGGTGGTGGGCAGGCCTGTCGCGGGCACCGGGTCGCAAGTGTGACCGGTGCTGTCGTCGCCATCATTGCCGGTCACGGGGTCGGGGTCACGCGCCACCCCGGGGAGTCGCCAGGAACGGCGGTGCAGGACGCTGGCGCCGTGGGCCTCGAGCGCTGCCATGTGCTCGGGGGCGGCATACCCCTTGTTGACCTCCCAGCCGTAGACCGGGTGGTCGGGGGCGTGGGCGGTCATGATCCCGTCGCGCTCGACCTTGGCCAGGACGGAGGCGGCCGCGACCGACGAGCACGTGAGGTCGGCCTTGACCATCGTGGTCACCGGAGGGGTCGCCGGAACCTGCTCACCGGCAAAGGCGAACAGCCCCACGTCGTCGGGTGCGGTCAGCCAGTCGTGGTTGCCATCGAGGATGACCAGGTCGGGACGCAGGTCCACGGCAGCCAGGGCCCGGCAGCCGGCCAGGCGCAGGGCCGCGATGATGCCGAGGTCGTCGATCTCGGCGGGCGAGGCGTGACCGACGGCGTGGGCCAGGGCCCAGCGCTCGATGCGCGGCACCATGGCCACCCGCGCCGTGGGCGTGAGCAGCTTGGAGTCCTTGACCCCGGTGGGGGCGCTGCGGCAGGTCTCGTCGATGAGGACGACCCCGACCGAGACCGGCCCGGCGAGCGCTCCGCGACCGACCTCGTCCATGCCGGCCAGGATCCGGTGGCCCTCCCGCTGCAGGGCACGCTCGACGCGCAGGCTGGGCTTGCGGCTCCCGGTCCGCGCGGCGGCTCGTCGTGGTGCCGGCACGGGTCAGCCGCCGTCGCCGCCGGGCACCTCGACGCCACCGGTCTGCAGGCTCGGGTCACCCTGGGGAGCGTCGGTGGTGGTGCCGGACGTGCTGCCGGACGTGGTGCCGGACGTCGTGCCGGAGGACGGGTTGGGCACCTTGGCAAAGGTCGCCGTCGGGTTGGACAGCCAGGTCAGGTGGTCCAGCGGCCAGACGAGCGCCACCGCGCGACCGACGATGTGGCGTTCGTCCACCGAGCCGCGGCTCCCGTCGTTCTCCGGGCCGTCGTGGGAGCGGGAGTCCGCCGAGTTGGAGCGGTGGTCGCCCATGACCCAGACCCGGCCGGGCGGCACGGTGATGTCGAAGTCCTGGTCGCTCGCGGCGTCACCGGGCTTGAGGTACGGCTCCTTGATCGCCGTGCCGTTCACCGTGATCCGGCCGCCCTCGTCGCAGCAGACCACATGGTCGCCGGGCAGGCCGATGACGCGCTTGATGAGGTGGTTCTCGGCGTTGTCGGGCAGCAGGCCGACGAACGTCATGGCCTCGCGGATGGCCGACACGACCGTGCCGTGCGGCACCGCGGGTGTCGCCTCCAGCCACTGGCCGGGGTCGCCGAACACGACGATGTCGCCCCGTTTGAGGTCCACCGGTCCGGGCGTCAGCTTGCTGACGATGACGCGGTCGTTGAGGACGAGGGTGTCCTCCATGGACCCCGACGGGATGTAGAACGCCTGGAGCAGCCAGGTCTTGACGACGAACGACAGCACCAGGGCCATGCCGACGACGATCGCGAACTCCTTGATCGCCGCTCCGGCGACCGCGAACAGCCCGGCGTCGTCCTCGTCGGGGTCCGGGTCGGCGTCGCGGCCACGCCGGACGCCGGTCGCCTCGACGTCCTCGGTCGGCAGGGGTTCGGCGGAGGGCGTGCCACCGGCCTGGTCGCTGGGCTGCACGGTGGGGGGCTCCTCGGCGAGGGTAGGGGGGACACCGGTGTCACGGGCGTCCTGGGGGTGCGGGGCGGGCACGTGGAGCTCGGGCTCCAGCCAGGCGGAGTTCCGGCCGGCGGACGTGGACCCGGGCGTGGACGTGGGCGTGGGCATGGGGATGGGTATGGCGTCGGCCGACAGTTCGTGGCCCAGCCAAGGGCTCGGCGCCGCCTGCTCGGTGGGCTGCGTCGGGTCGCTGGGCTGGGACGGGTCGACGGCGAGAGGAGTCTGGTCGGCGGCATCGGTCGAGGCGCGGTCGTACCCGAGCCAGCCGCGGTCCTGGTTCGCCGAGGACGAGGTCATCGCGACCCTGCCGCGGGGAGGTTCGCGAGGGAGTCGGGGCGCTGGAAGCCCCCGATGCGGTTCAGCGGCCAGAAGGTGGCACTGGCGCGACCGACGACGTCCTTGGTGCGGACGGTGCCGCCGCCCGGGTCGCCGAGGTGGGCCCTGGAGTCGGCGCTGTCGCTGCGGTGGTCCCCCATGACCCACAACCGTCCGGCCGGGACGATCACGTCGAAGGTGAGGTCGCTCGGTACGTCTCCCGGGAACAGGTAGTCCTCCTGGACCGCCACGCCGTTGACGGTGAGCCGGCCCTGGGCGTCGCAGCACACGACGTGGTCGCCGGGGAGGCCGACGACCCGCTTGACGAAGTCCTGCTCGCCGAGGTCGACACCGACGAGCGAGGCGGCTCCGGCGAGGGTGCGCCCGATCAGGCCGTCGTCCTGGTGCGGGCTGCGGTCGGCGACGGCGAACGTGGTGGTGCCGTCGAAGACGACGACGTCCCCGCGCTGCACCTCGTCGCCGGACACGAGCTTGTTCACGAGGATGCGGTCGCCCGGCTCGATGGTCGGCTCCATCGAACCGGACGGCACGTAGAACGACTGCACGAGCAGACCCCGGACCAGGAGCATCACCAGCAGGGCGACCCCGACCAGGACGAGCCACGACGGGCCCTGCCTGCGGGGGGCTGCGGGCTGCTGCGGACCGCGCCCTGGAGCGTCGTCGGCGCCCGCAGAACCGGCCACCGGGTCAGCGTGCGCTGACGGGGTGGCCGGATCCTGCTGGGGTGCTTCGGGTCCGGGGTTCATCGCTTCCGGAGCCTAACCCTCGAGGCTGGGTCGGCAGGTGCCGGGACACCCGAGGGTCGAGATGAGCTCGCCTACTTGGCGGGGATCGTCTCGCGCTTCTCCTTGATCTTGGCAGCCTTGCCGCGCAGGTCGCGCAGGTAGTACAGCTTGGCGCGACGCACGTCACCGCGGGTGACGACCTCGATCTTGTCGATGATCGGGGTGTGCAGCGGGAAGGTGCGCTCCACGCCGACACCGAAGGAGACCTTGCGGACGGTGAAGGTCTCGCCGATGCCACCACCGTGGCGACGGATCACGACGCCCTTGAAGACCTGGATGCGCGAGCGGGTGCCCTCGACGACCTTGACGTGCACGTTGACGGTGTCGCCGGCCCGGAAGGCGGGGATGTCGTCGCGCAGGGACGCCTGGTCGATGTTGTCGAAACGCTGCATGGCAGATTCGCTTTCTTCTCGGCGCCACAGGTCGCCCAGGGTGGTTGGTCGTGCGTTGGTGGGTATGGCGCGTGCTGCACGGGCCGCGTACGTGGCGGTCAGGCCGGGGGCACCGGAACCGGTGCCGTCGTACTCCCCCTGTGGCAGGGGCGTTGGTCGTGCAGACGCAACGAGTCATTCTGCCACGCGCGGGCCCCACCCCTGAAATCGTCCCGGCCCGCACTAGCGTGACCGCGTGAGCATCGATCCGGGCTGGCCCGTCGCCGTCGCCCTCGTGGCCCTGCTCGCGGTCGCCGTGGGCGCCCACCGGCTGAACGACTACGGCCTGGAGAAGTCGGCCGTGGTCGCCGCCGCCCGGGCCGTCGCCCAACTCGGGGTCGCCGCCGTGCTGATCACCTCGGTCGTACGCCACCTGTGGCTGTCGGTGCTGCTGGTCCTGGTCATGTTCGCCCTCGGGGTGCTGACCACCTCGCGACGCGTCGAGGCACCCGCCGCCTGGCCTGCCGCGGCAACCGCCATGGCCGCCGGCGTCGTGCCCGTACTGGCCATCGTGCTGGCCACCGGCACCATCCCCGCCGAGGGCATCGCCATCATCCCCATCGCGGGGATCATCGTCGGCAACGCGATGACCGCCCACACCCTGGTCGGTCGCCGCGCCTTCGCCGCCCTGCGTGACGAGCACGCGCAGTACGAGGCGGCGCTCTCGCTCGGGCTGCTGCCCGGTCAGGCGATCCGGGAGATCGTCCACCGGCGTGCGCCGGAGGCGTTGCTCCCCGGCCTCGACCAGGTCAGGACGACCGGGGTCGTCACCCTGCCGGGAGCGTTCATCGGCGTGATGCTGGGTGGCGGGTCGCCCGTGCAGGCCGCCACGGCCCAGGTCCTCGTGCTGTTCGGGATCATGGCCGCGCAGACCGTCACCGTGGGGGTGGCCGAACGCCTCGTCGCCGCGCGGCGGCTGGTGTCGCCGGACCTGCGCTCAGCCCTGGTCGACTGAGGGTCGGCGCCGCGCCTTGGTCAGGTCCACGGTGCCGGGGTACGCACCCTCGCCGGGCACGGCGCGATACCCGGCCTTGCGGTAGGTGCGCAGGTTGCGCTCGCTGCCCCGCCCCGTGTTGATCCAGTATGCCGTGACGTCCGCGGGGGCCGCGGCCTCCACGTGCGCGAGCAGGGCACGGCCCAGGCCACGCCCCTGCAGGTCGGGGGCGACCATGAGCCGGCCCACCTGCCAGGTGGAGGCGTCCTGCGGGTCACGTCGACCGCGGACCGAACCGACCAGCCGACCGGCCGCGCGGACCGTCCAGGTCTGCCACTGCTGCAGGCCGGCGACGACGTCCTCGAGCGTCTCGACGAGCGGGGGGATGTCGAACGAGCCGTGGAGGCGCCCCTCGGTGACCCAGCAGGCCCGACCGAGCACGAGCAGCTCCGGGGCGTCGGCCGGGGTCGCACCGGCGACGTCGAAGGCGCCGAGGCCCTGCTCGGTCGACAGCTCGCGCACGGCCTGCGAGGCGTGCAGGAGGTCGGGGCGGCGAGCCGCGGTGCGCTCGAGCCGCTGCTGGTGGCGCCAGCCCGCGATGCGGCCGTGGTCGCCGGACAGCAGCACCGGCGGGACGTCGCGCGTCACGCCGGGTGCGGACTCCCACGACGCGGGCTTGGTGTAGACGGGGTACTCCAGCAGGCCGTCCTCGTGGGACTCCTCGACGAGGGACTCGGCGTTGCCGATCACCCCGGGCAGGAGCCGGGCCACGGCCTCCACCATCGCCAGGACCGCGACCTCTCCCCCGTTGAGCACGTAGTCGCCGAGGGAGACCACGGACACCTCGAGGCCGAGGTCCTGCGCGGCGTGCTCGTAGACGCGTTCATCGATGCCCTCGTAGCGCCCGCAGGCGAAGGCGAGCCACGGCTCGTCGGCGAGCTCGCGGGCCAGCGCCTGGGTGAACCGCACCCCGCCCGGGCCCGGCACGACCAGCCTCGGCCGGACACCTTGGGCACCCGAGCCCGCGACGTGGGCGAGCGCCTCGGCCCACGGCTGCGGCTTCATCACCATGCCCGCGCCGCCGCCGTAGGGCGTGTCGTCGACGCTGCGGTGCCGGTCGTGGGCGAACCCGCGCAGGTCGTGGACCCGCAGGTCGAGCAGGCCGTCACGGCGGGCCTTGCCGATGAGCGACAGGTCGAGCGGTGCGAGGTACTCGGGGAAGATGGAGACGACGTCCAGACGCATGGTCGGTGCGGTCACTCGTCGGCGAGCTCGAGCAGGCCCGGCGGCGGGTCGATGACGACCCGGCGCGCCTCGGTGTCGACCTCGGGGACGATCGCCTCGACGAACGGCACGAGGGCCTGCCCGCCACCGGTGAGCGCGACGACGAGCAGGTCCTGGGCGGCGCCGGTCTCCAGACCGGTGACCTCCCCCAGGGTCGCCCCGGCCGTGTCGACGACCGCCAGGCCTACGAGCTCCTCCTCGTACCAGCCGTCCCCGTCGTCGTCGACGTCGTCGAGGACGTCATCGAGGGCGAGGAACAACCGGGTGCCGCGCAGGCCCTCGGCTCCGGTGCGGTCGGGGACCTGTTCGAAGCCGAGCAGCCAGATCTCGCGGTGCAGGCGGGCGGTCGCCAGGGTCAGCGACTTCGGCACCCCCGACCCGGCAGGGGCCTGCGTCGCGAACACGACACCGGGGACGAACCGGCGCTCGGGGTCGTCGGTGTGCGCCTGCACGGTGACCTCCCCGTTCAGGCCGTGCGGCTTGCCGATGCGGGCGACGAGCAGCTGGTCGGTGGCGGACATGGCCACGATCCTCTCAGGTGGGTGGTGACATGCCGAGGGCCGCCGGGATCGTGATCCCAGCGGCCCTCGGAACGACCGGTGTCCCGCTTCGCGGTCAGCGGTCCTTGTCGGTGTCGACGATGTCGACCCGGACGGTGTGCCCGCCGGCCAGCGCACCCATGACGGTGCGCAGGGCGCTCGCGGTGCGACCGGAACGGCCGATCACGCGCCCGAGGTCCTCGGGGTGGACCCGGACCTCGAGCACCTCACCGCGGCGGAGCTCCTTGCGTCGAACGGCAACCTCGTCCTTGTGGTCGACGATGCCCTTCACGAGGTGCTCGAGCGCCTCGTCCAGCACGGTCAGGCCTGGTCCGCGGCGTCGGCCTCGGCGGCCGCGGGGGCCTCCGTGGTCGCCGTGGCCTCGTCAGCCTTCGGCTCGTCGGCCTTCGGCTCGTCGGCCTTCGGCTGGTCGGCCTTGGGCTCCTCGGCCTTCGGCTCGTCGGCCTTGGGCTCGTCAGCCTTCTTCGTGGCCTTCTTCTTGGCCGTGGTGGCCGAGTCGGTGCCGGCGTCGGACTTGCCTGCGGCCGCGATGGCGGCCTCGTAGAGCTCCTTCTTGGAGGTCTTGGGGGCCTTGACCCGCAGGGTGCCCTCCGTGCCGGGCTCGCCCTTGTACTTCTGCCAGTCGCCGGTGATCTTGAGCAGGGCGGCAACGGCCTCGGTGGGCTGCGCGCCCTGGCCCAGCCAGTACTGCGCGCGGTCCGAGCTGATGTCGATGACCGAGGGCTCCTCGGTGGGGTGGTACTTGCCGATCTCCTCGATGGCACGGCCATCGCGCTTGGCGCGCGAGTCCATGACGACGACGCGGTAGAACGGTGCACGGATCTTGCCCATGCGCTTCAGACGGATCTTGACGGCCACGGTGGTGGTGTCTCCTTCGTTCTCGTTGTGGGCACGGCGAGACCGCGCACGATTCGCGCGGGGGGCCGGAACCCGGTGTAGGCGTTCCAGAGCCAGGAGGCCCGTGCGGCGGGCGCAGTGGAGCGTCGCGCCATACCGAGGGGCCCGTGCCTGGACGGGTACAGCCGACCATTCTGCCAGATCGCCGGGGGTGCCCCCGACCACAGGGCGCCCACAGTGCTTCACCAGGGGCTGGGCCGGTAGTCCTTGACGAAGCAGCCGTAGATGTCCTCGCCGGCCTCGCCCCGCACGATCGGGTCGTACACGCGGGCCGCGCCGTCGACGAGGTCGAGGGGGGCGTGCCATCCCTCGGCCGCGATCCGCAGCTTCTCGTGGTGCGGGCGCTCGTCGGTGATCCAGCCGGTGTCCACGGCGGTCATCAGGATCCGGTCGGACTCGAACATCTCCCCCGCACTGGTCCGGGTGAGCATGTTGAGCGCGGCCTTGGCCATGTTGGTGTGCGGGTGGCCGGCGCCCTTGTAGCGGCGGGAGAACTGGCCCTCCATGGCCGAGACGTTGACGACGTAGGCGCGTCGCGCGCCGGCGGCCACCGCGGCCCGCATCGCCGGTCGCAGGCGGGAGACGAGGATGAACGGGGCCGTGGCGTTGCAGAGCTGCACCTCGAGCAGCTCGAGCGGGTCGACCTCCTCGACCGTCTGGGTCCACGAGTTGTTGACCTGGGTGTCGGGCAGCAGGCCGCCGGCGTCCAGCGCCGTCCCGGCGAGGTGGGCGTCGAGGCTGGCGTGCCCGGCCGACAGGGCCATCGCGGTCATCGAGGCCGCCGACCGCGCGGCGAGCGACTGCTCCGCCTGCTCGGGCGACTCCCCGTCGTGGTGGGCCACCTGGTGCTGGTGCAGCGTGCCGAGGAGGTTTGCCGGGTGCGCCTCGCTGATCCGGTCGAACGTCACCAGCTCGGGCAGGTCGATTCCCTGGGGCAACGGCGCGTTCTCGCCGTCGACGAGGTGGCCGTAGGACCCCGGCGAGCGCCGGACGGTCTGGGCGGCGTTGTTGATGAGGATGTCGAGCGGACCGGCAGCGGTGACCTCGTCGGCGAGCGCCACGACCTGGGTGGGGTCGCGCAGGTCGATGCCGACGACCTTGAGCCGGTGGATCCAGCTCGTCGCGTCCTCCTGCGCCGCGAAGCGTCGCGCCGCATCACGCGGGAACCGCGTCGTGATCGTCAGGTGCGCGCCGTCTCGCAGCAGGCGCAACGCGATGTACATCCCGATCTTGGCGCGGCCGCCCGTGAGCAGCGCACGACGCCCGGTGAGGTCGGTGCGCTGGTCGCGCTTGGTGTGGCTGAGCTCGGCGCAGTCGGGGCACAGCCCGTGGTAGAACGCGTCGACGAGGGTGTACTCGGCCTTGCAGATGTAGCAGCCCCGCGACTTCAGCAGCTCGCCCGCGTGGGCGCCACGGACACCGGACACCAGCGGTATGCCGCGGGTCTCGTCGTCGATGCGCATCGGCGAACCGGTCGCGGTGAGGGCGATGACGGCCTCGTCGTGCTCGACCTGCGGGCGCAGCGCCGCGCGACGGCGGGACTTGCGGACGCGCTTGTACATCCGGCCGGTGGCCCGCTTGATGGTCTCGATGTCGGGGTGGCCGGCGTCGAGCTCGGGCAGCAGCTCGAGCACCTTGAGCGCGGTGGCCAGGTCTGCGGGGTCGATCTGCTCCAGGGCATCCGGGTCCAGGGCATCCGAGTCCAGGGCAGTCGGGTCGGCGGCGTCGGTCATCGGCTTCGCCACGCGTCCGGGTCCGCGGCGAGGGCGGACACGCGCTCGGGGAGCTCGCCGGACAGCACCTGCGCGAGGCTGGTCTCGTCGAGCACCGAGCGCAGGCTGGCCCGGACGGCCACCCAGACGGTGGGCAGGTGGTCGGCCACGCCTTCATACCGTGTCTCGTGCGGGCGCAGGCCACGCACCTCGGCGAGCGGTCCGTCGACCGCACGGAACACGTCGCCGAGGCTGATGTCGCGCGGCTCGCGCGTCAGGGTGTACCCACCCCGGGCGCCACGGGTGCTCTGGACCAGGCCGGCCGTCCTGAGGTCGGCGGCGATCGCCTCGAGGAACTTGCGCGGCAGCGTCTGCCGGGAGGCCAAGGTGTCCACGCTCACGGGACCGACCCCGGTGGTGGCCGCCTCGGCGAGGATGAGCATGGCTCGGACGGCATACTCCGTGCGCGCCGAGATGTCCACGCAGCGCATTGTGTCGCACCTGCGGGCGGTTCCCGTCACCCGCCCGCCGGCGAGCACGATCCGCCAGTCGAGACACCACCCGGATGACGGTTGACACCACGGGCGTGCGCACTCCAAACTCCTACCAGTTCAGTCGGATTTAAGTCCCCGTCCTGGAAGGCCCGCCATGCGCAAGCTCGTCCTCCTCGCCCTCGTGGGCCTCGGTGCCCAGCTCGTCGACGGCAGTCTCGGCATGGCCTACGGCGTCACCTCGACGACCCTGCTGCTGGCCATCGCCGCCAACCCGGCGATGGCCTCGGCCACCGTGCACCTCGCCGAGATCGGGACGACCCTGGCCTCTGGTGTCTCGCACTGGAAGTTCGGCAACGTCGACTGGCCCGTCGTGGCCAAGATCGGGATCCCCGGGGCGTTCGGCGCCTTCGTCGGGGCGACGTTCCTCTCCCACCTCGACACCTCGGTGGCCGCACCCCTGATGTCCTGCATCCTCCTGGCGCTGGGGCTCTACGTCCTGGGGCGCTTCACCTTCCGCGGTCTGCGCAAGGACCGGCTGGGGACACCACTGAGCAAGAAGTTCCTCACGCCGCTCGGCCTGTTCGCCGGGTTCGTGGACGCCACCGGTGGCGGCGGGTGGGGCCCGGTCGGGACCCCCGCCATCCTGGCCAGCGGTCGCCTGGAGCCGCGCAAGGTCATCGGTTCCATCGACACCAGCGAGTTCCTCGTCTCCCTCGCCGCGAGCCTGGGCTTCCTCCTGGCCCTGGGGTCGGCGGGCATCAACCTCGGATGGGTCCTGGCCCTGCTCGGGGGAGGCCTCGTCGCCGCCCCTATCGCTGCCTGGCTCGTGCGGCTCGTCCCGCCACGCGTCCTCGGCTCGGCCGTCGGCGGCATCATCGTCCTGACCAACTCGCGCACGCTGCTGCGATCTGACTGGGTCGATGCCGCCGCCGGCACCCGTTGGCCCGTCTATGCCGCGGTCTGTGTCGTGTGGGCCGCCGCCGTCGCCCACTCGGTGCGCGCCCATCGCGCCGAGCGTGACCTGGCGCCTGCGCCCGAGCACGGCCCGGACCGCGCGCTCGCGACCGACCCGGCCTGACCGGTCCACGCACTGCGACCGTCTGCCGAGGTCGCTCAGTGCTCGACGCCGCGCAGCACCACGTGGGCGGGAGCGGCCAGCGCCCTGATCTCGCGTCGGGGGTCGGCGGCGTAGACGACGAGGTCGGCGTCCGCCCCCTCCTCGAGCCCCGGGCGGCCCAGCCACTGCCGTGCGCCCCAGGTGGCGGCATGCAGGGCCTCGTCGGCGCTCAGCCCCGCCCTGGTCAGCTCGTGCGCCTCGTCGGCCACGAGGCCGTGGCGCAGGGAACCGCCGGCGTCGGTGCCGACGTAGATGGGGATGCCGGCGTCGCGGGCCGCACCGACGGTGGCGAAGCGGCGTTCGTGCAGGTCCAGCATGTGGCGGTGGTAGTCGGGGAACTTCTCCCTGGCCGGCTCGGCGATGGCCGGGAAGGTCGCGATGTTGACCAGCGTCGGGACGATGGCGATCTGCTGCTCCGCGAACTGCGCGATGGTCTCCGGTTCGAGCCCGGTGGCGTGCTCGATGCAGTCGGTGCCGGCCGCCGCGAAGTCGTAGAGCGAGGCCTCGC
The DNA here is from genome assembly GCA_963731235.1 of uncultured Actinomycetota bacterium. Taxonomy (GTDB): domain Bacteria; phylum Actinomycetota; class Actinomycetes; order Actinomycetales; family Dermatophilaceae; genus Pedococcus. The sequence goes on from CAVSUT010000015.1 coordinate 159,266, forward strand.
CGAAACAGTGCGCCGTCACCCTGGCGCCCTCGTCGTGGGCCGCGGCGATGGCGTCGGTGAGGACGTCCACGGGCCAGCAGGTGGACAGGTCGCCGGTGTCGCGGTCGATCCAGTCGCCGACCAGCTTGACCCAGCCGTCGCCGGCCCTGGCCTCGAGGCGGACCCGCTCGACGAGCTGGTCGGGCTCGACCTCGTGGGCGTAGTTGCGGATGTAGCGGCGGGTGCGGGCGATGTGCCGTCCCGCCCGGATGATCTTGGGCAGGTCGTCGCGGTCGTCGATCCACCGGGTGTCGGCGGGCGAACCCGCGTCCCGGATGAGCAGCGTCCCGGCCTCACGGTCGGCGAGAGCCTGCGCCTCGGAGGTCGCGTCGTCGACTGCGCCGTGGGCGTCGAGGCCCACGTGGCAGTGGGCGTCGACCAGGCCCGGCAGCACCCAGCCGCGCAGGGTCTGGACGTCGGCACCGGCCGCGGTGGGCCGCTCGAACGTCAGCCGTCCACCGACCACCCAGGCCTGCGGACGCACGTCCTCGGGGCCGACGAGGATCTCACCCTGCAGGTGCAGCACCGTTGCCATGGAACGACCCTAGCGAGGGCGGTGGGAGTTCTCGCGCGCGGTGGCGCCGCCGGTCAGGAGGTCTCGGCGAGCGGTCGCACGAAGCGACGAAGGGCTTCGACGACGACCTCGGGAGCGTCGGTGTGCACCCAGTGCGAGGCTCCCTTGACGGTCAGCTGGCGCACCTTCGGGAAGAGCGTCTGCATCTCGGCCAGGTCCTGCTCGCCGATGTACTCGGACTCCGACCCCGCGACCCAGAGCACCGGCTCCTCGTAGGGCGCGAGCTCAGCCGCCTCCTGGGGCCAGTCGGCGATGAGCGACCCGGTCCCCTTGGCAGCGTCCGCGGCGAACAGCCCGAGGTTGGCCTGCCAGCGCCAGGTGTCACCGTCACGGCGCAGGTTCTGCAGGAGGAACGCCTTGACGCCGGGGTTCGACTCCTCGAAGCGGGCCTCCGCGTCCCCGCGGCTGGTCAGCTCGCCCAGGGGCAGCCGCCCCATCTCGGTGATGTAGGTGCTGAACCGGTCGAGGCTCCCGTAGGACCTCGGCGCGATGTCGACGACGACCAGCCGCGCGACGAGCTCGGGGTGCTGGAGGGCGAGCAGCATGGCGGTCTTGCCGCCGAGGGAGTGCCCGACGACCATCCACCGGGCGTCCGCGTCGATGCCACGCAGCGTGGCCGCGACGGCGTCCGCGTAGGCGGCGAAGGAGAACTCCTCGCTCCACGGCGAACGCCCGTGGTCGGGCAGGTCGACCAGCGTCGACCTGGCGCCGTCACCGGCCGGTCCGGCGAGGGCCTTGGCGACCTGGGACCAGTTGCGGCCCTGCCCGAACAAGCCGTGCAGGAACGCGACCCGGGGGCCGGCGGTCCCGACCGACAGGGTGTGCAGCGACGGCGCGGCGCCGTCGGTCACCGGCCGAGGAACTTCTCGAAGCCTGCCGGCAGCTGGTTGGGGTCGATGTCCGCCGGGGCGCCGCCTGCGGCCCCCGAGCCGAACGCCGAGCCGCCGCCGGCCTTGGCGGCCTTGGCCTTCTCGGCCGCGGCGCGCTCGTCCGCGGCCCGCTTGGCGGGGTTGCCGGACTTGGACTTCTTGCGCTGCGGCTGCTGCTGCTTGCCGCGCTTGCCGCCGCCACCCATCCCGGGGATGCCCGGCATACCGGGGATGCCGCCGCCACGGGCGAGCTGCTTCATCATCTTCTGCGCCTCGGTGAAGCGCTCGAGCAGGCCGTTGACCTCGGAGACCTCGACCCCGGAGCCCTTGGCGATCCGCAACCGGCGCGAACCGTTGATCTGCTTGGAGTGGGTGCGCTCGAACGGCGTCATCGAGCGGACCATCGCCTCGATGCGGTCGAACTCGCGCGGGTCGAGGTTGTCGAGCTGGGCCTTCATCTGCCCCATGCCCGGCATCATGCCGAGCATCGACTTCAGGCCGCCCATCTTCTTCAGGGCAGCCATCTGGTCGAGGAAGTCGTCGAAGGTGAAGTCCTCCTCGGCGAGGAACTTGCGCTGCATCTCCTGCTGCTGGGTGGCGTCAAACGCCTTCTCCGCCTGCTCGATGAGGGTGAGCACGTCACCCATGTCGAGGATGCGCGAGGCCATCCGGTCGGGGTGGAAGACCTCGAAGTCCTTCACCCCCTCACCGGTGCTGGCGAACATGATCGGGCGGCCGGTGACGGAGGCGACCGACAGGGCTGCACCACCGCGGGCGTCGCCGTCGAGCTTGGACAGCACGACCCCGGTGAAGTCGACGCCCTCCTGGAAGGCCAGGGCGGTGTCGACCGCGGCCTGGCCGATCATGGCGTCGATGACGAACAGGACCTCGTCGGGCGAGATGGCCGAGCGGATGTCGGCGGCCTGCTGCATGAGGTTGGCGTCGACCGCGAGCCGTCCGGCGGTGTCGACGATGACCACGTCGTGCTGGTTGCGTCGGGCGTGCTCGATCCCGGCGCGGGACACCGCGACCGGGTCACCGAAGGACCGGGTCCCCTCGCCGGTCGGGCCGACGGCGTCATGGCCGCCGATGTTGCCGCGCTCGGGCGCGAAGACCGGGACACCGGCGCGCTCACCGACGACCTCGAGCTGGGTGACGGCGCTGGGCCGCTGCAGGTCGGCGGCGACCAGGACCGGCGTGTGGCCCTGCTCCTTGAGCCAGCGCGCCAGCTTGCCGGCCAGGGTGGTCTTGCCGGCGCCCTGCAGACCCGCGAGCATGATGACGGTGGGCGGGTTCTTCGCGAACGTGATGGTCCGCGTCGCCCCACCGAGGATGCCGACGAGCTCCTCGTTGACGATCTTGACGACCTGCTGGCCGGGGTTGAGCGCCCCGGAGACCTCCGCGCCGAGCGCGCGCTCGCGCACCGCCGAGGTGAAGTGCTTCACCACGGGCAGCGAGACATCGGCGTCGAGCAGGGCCAGCCGGATGTCGCGCACGGTGGCGTTGACATCGGACTCGGACAGCCGCCCCTTGCCCCGGAGGTTCTTGAAGGTGGCGGTCAGGCGGTCGGAAAGTGACGTGAACACGGCCCTTAGGCTAATCGGTCGCTGGGCCCGGCACCGACACGGTCACCCGCTGGGTCCCCCGGCTGCCGCCTGCGCGTCATGAGCCCGCCTGGGCGCCGTCGCAGATGTCGATGACCATCGCCACCGTCTGGGCCACCTTGGCCGGCGGGAGCAGCCGCCCGCCGAACTCGGTGACGTAGAAGGTGTCGAGCGTCTGCCCGGCATACGTGGCGATGTGCGCGGAGCGCACCGACAGACCGGACTTCGCGAACCCCATACCCAGCTCGTGCAGCAGCCCCGGGCGGTCCTGGGCCCGCACCTCGATCACCGTCGCCTCCTGCGAGGCGCGGGGGACGACGAGGGCGCGGGCCTGCCCGGGCGAGCCGGTGCCGGCCTCCGAGCTCGGCCGCGCCGCGAACTGGCGGCGGCGGTCGAGCAACCCCAGGGGCCCCCGGTCGCCGTGGGCGAGGCGCTCGAGCCCGCGGGCGATGCGCTGCTCGTCCGGCGGGTCGGTGCTCGGGCTCTCGACGTGCCACTCGTTGGCGGCGACCCCGTCGACGGTGCGCAGGATGGCGGTGCGGACCACGAACCCGTATGCCGCGAGCAGGCCCGCGGTGTCGGCGAACAGTCCCAGCCGGTCCCGGTCGAAGACGTCGATGCGGTAGGAGCCGCCCTGCGGCCGGACGACCACCCGTGGCTCCCCCGAGGCGACGGACTCGAGGTCCGCCGCGGCGACGCGGGTGATCTCTGCGGGCGGTGGCGTGGTTCCTTCCTCCCACCCGGTCCTGGCGGCCTCGGCGAGCTGGCGCAGCAGGGTCGCGCGCCAGTCGGTCCAGGCCTGCGGCCCGGCCGCGGACGCGTCGGCCTCGGTGAGGGCGACGAGGAGGTCGAAGACCTCCCGCGAGCCTCCGACGGCCTGACGTGCCGCGGTCACGGTGCTGGGGTCCTGGTGGTCGCGGCGGGTGGCGAGGTCGATCAGGGTGAGGTGCTCGCGCACGAGGGTGGTCACGATGTCGACGTCGGCGGCCGGGTGGCCCAGCCGGGTGGCGATCGCCCTCGCCAGGGGTGCCCCCGTGGCGGAGTGGTCGTGGGCGCCCGGCACCTTGCCGATGTCGTGCAGCAGGGCGGCGAGGAGCAGCAGGTCGGCCCGGCCGACCCCACGCACCAGGCCCCCGGCGATGACCACGGTCTCGACGAGGTGCCGGTCCACGGTGTGGCGGTGGACGGCGCTGCGCTGCGGCCGCGAGCGCACCGCGGCCCACTCGGGCAGCCAGCGGTCGATGATCCCGGCCTGGTCCAGACCCTCCCAGACGCCGATCAACCCGGGGCCGGTGGCCAGCAGGTCGGCGAACAGGTCCCGGGCGATCTCGGGCCAGGGCTCCTGGAGCGTCGGTGGCTGCCCGGCGAGGTTGGCCAGCGTGGTGGGGGCGATCGGCAGGTTGTTCCGCGCCGCGACCACCGCGGCGCGCAGCGGCAGCAGCGGGTCGGTGGACAGGGTGCTGCGGGGACCCAGGACCACCTCGCCGTCGTGCTCGAACATCCCGAAGCCGAGGGGGTTGAGCTGCGGGCGGCGGGGGCCGACGCGCAGCGTGCGGGCGCGCTGGGACTGGCCGGCGCGCCGTACCGTGCCGTCGAGGGCGTAGGCGATGGTGCGTCCGGCGGTCGCGACCGTGGTGAGCATGTCGTCGGCGTCCGCGTGCCCGAGCAGGGCCGCGACGGCGTCGTGGTCCTCCCGGGTGAGCCGGTCGCGGCTCTTGCCGGTGACCACGTGCACGGCGTCGCGCACGTCGAGCAGCGCGCGGTGCGCCTCGTCGACGCTCTCGTGCGGCCGGTCGGTCAGCCAGGCGGCGACGAGGGCGTTGAGCACGGTCATGTCACGCAGGCCGCCGTGGGCCTCCTTGAGGTCGGCCTCCAGGCTCTGGGCGAGGTCGCCGTGGCGGGCATGCCGCGCCTTGAGCCCGTCGATGAGCTGCGGGAGGCGGCGGCGGGCGTTCGCGCGCCAGTCGTGCGCCACGGTGGAACGGGCCGCGGCGACGACCTCCGCGTCGCCCGCGACGCACTGCAGGTCGAGGAGGCCGACGGCGGCGGTGAGGTCGCCCGAGGCGACGGTGCGGCACTGGTTGACGGTGCGCACCGAGTGGTCCAGGCGGACCCCGGCGTCCCACACGGGGTACCAGATGCGGTCGGCGAGGCCGCGCAGGTCCTCCCCCGACAGGGACCGGCCGTGGTGCAGCAGCACGAGGTCGACGTCGCTGAGGGGTCCGGCGTCACCGCGGGCCAGGCTGCCGACGGCGGCCAGGGCCACACCCTCGCCGGGCCGTCCCTCCAGCGCCTCGTGCCACACGCTCGTCAGCCAGTCCCGGGTCAGGGTGGCGATGGCGTCACGGCGTGCCTGCCCTGCGCCGGGGGCGTCGAAGCCCCGGGCGCCGGCCAGGTCCAGGCGGCGAGCCGCCAGGTCGGTCTGCTCGATCGTCATGGCAGTCACTGTGCCCCTCGGTCATTTCGGGCAGTGCGCACCCGTGTTACGGCTGTGTTAGCGCCTCCCGCACCGCACCGCACAGACGCCGACGCCCGGGACGACAGATCGTCCCGGGCGTCGGCCTCTCGTGCTGCTCCGGCTGGCGGTCGGTCAGAGGGCGTCGACGCCGCGCTCCCCGGTGCGGACCCGGATGACGTCCTCGACGGGCATGGTCCAGATCTTGCCGTCGCCGATCCGGCCCGTCTGGGCCGCCTTGAGGATGACGTCGGCCACCGAGCCGGCGTCGATGTCGTCGACGAGCACCTCGACCCGGACCTTCGGCACGAAGTCGACGGTGTACTCGGCGCCGCGGTAGACCTCGCTGTGGCCGCGCTGGCGGCCGTAGCCGGACGCCTCGCTGACCGTCATGCCCGAGATGCCGTAGGCCTCCAGAGCGTCCTTGACCTCGTCGAGCTGGTGGGGCTTGATGATGGCGGTCACGAGCTTCATGCGCGTGCTCCCTCGTGGGTCTTGGACGTGGGCGCCGAGCCGGGCGCCGAGGTGGACACTGCGCCGGAGGAGCCGAAGCGGCCGCCGGTCAGGCTGCCCAGGTCGTACCCGGACTCGCCGTGCTCGGTCTGGTCGATGCCGTCGGACTCCACGTCCTTGTCGACGCGCCATCCCATGGTGGCCTTGAGGGCCAGGGCGATGATGGCGGTCAGGACACCGGAGAGGAGCATCGAGGCCAGGGCGATGAGCACCTGCACGACCGTCTGGTCGATGCCACCACCGTAGAACAGCCCCGACGAGGTGGCGAAGAGGCCGGCGCCGATGGTGCCCCAGAGGCCGGCGACCAGGTGGACACCGACGACGTCGAGCGAGTCGTCGTAGCCGAGCTTGTACTTCAGGCCGACGGCCAGGGCCGACAGGGCACCGGCGACGGCACCGAGGACCAGGGACCCGACCGGCGACAGGGCGCCACAGGCCGGGGTGATGGCGACCAGCCCGGCGACGACGCCGGAGGCGCCACCCACGGTGGTCGCGTGGCCGTCGCGGATCTTCTCCACGAGCAGCCAGCCGAGCATCGCGGCACAGGTCGCGGCAGTGGTGTTGACCCAGACCAGGGAGGCGAGTCCGTCGGCAGCGAGCTCGGAGCCCGCGTTGAACCCGAACCAGCCGAACCACAGCAGTCCGGCACCGAGCATGACGGTCGGCACGTTGTGCGGACGCATGGCCTGGGTGCCGAAGCCGAAGCGCTTGCCCACGACCAGGGCCAGCACCAGACCGGCGATACCGGCGTTGATGTGCACGACCGTGCCACCGGCGAAGTCGATCGGGAGCACGTTGGCCGCGCCGTCGGTCGCCCCGAAGATCTTGGCGGACAGGCCGCCCTCGGCGCCGGACAGGATGCCGCCGCCCCAGACCATGTGGCTGATCGGGAAGTAGACGACGGTGGCCCAGATGCCCGCGAACACCAGCCAGGTGCTGAACTTCACGCGGTCGGCGACCGCGCCGCTGATCAGCGCCACGGTGATCACCGCGAAGGTCAGCTGGAAGCCGACGAACAAGATCTCCGGGATGTAGATGTCGGCGCCGAACACGTCGATCAGACGCGAACCGTCAGGCCCGATGACGCCGCCGAGGCCGAACAGGTGGAAGGGGTTGGCGAACAGGCCGGCGATGTCGGACGTGCCGTCCTGAAGGTTGCCGAACGCCATGGAGTAGCCCCACAACACGTACACCACGCCGACGACGCCCAGGGCCCCGAACGACATCATGATCATGTTGAGGACTGACTTCGACCGGGTCATGCCGCCGTAGAACAGGGCCAACCCGGGGGTCATGAGGAGCACCATGGACGCCGCGACGAGCATGAACGCGGTCGCGGCCTCGTTGATCGTGGGTTCTGTCATGGCCAGAACTGTGCCGGGCCGGCGTTTCAGGTCGTGCCGACGATTGTTACGGGCGTGTTAGCGGTTGGTCACCGGCGTAAGCATCAGGTTTCCTGCTCGGGTCTTTGAGCGCCGCACCGGGTCCTGACCGGGTACGGCGCTCAAAGACTCGAGGCTTCGTCGGCCGTTCCCCGGGTGGTGACCCACCGGGGAGGCGGGGGAAGCGCCGGCGCACCCACGCGGCATACCGCTCCAGGGGCAGGAAGGCGAGCATCATCACCAGGTGCGGCCAGAAGGCGATGGTGATCGCGGCGTACGTCATCGCGTGGAAGACGAACCAGCCGCCCACGACGCGACGACGCCAGCGCTCGGAGAGCAGGAAGATGACCGGCGCTGTGAGCTCGGCGGTGAACAGCACCCACTGGAACGCGTGCAGCGTCCACGGCACCTCGAGCAGCCACTGGGCCATCGGGGTCCCCCGCCGCACCACCGCCCGCACCATGGTGGCCGAGTTGACCCAGTCCCAGCCGCCGAAGCGGATCTTGGCCCACGCCGACAGGAAGTAGGTCGCGACCGCGGCGAGCTGGATGGCGCGCAACGCGAACCCGGCAGCCTCGCTGCGCCGCTGGTCGGACAGGTGAGCCAGTCCCACCGTCGGCAGCAGGGCGAGTGCCACGACGAAGTCGGCCCGGTCGTGGTCCACCTTGCCGTAGGAGAAGGCGACGTACTGGTACCAGACCCAGCCGATGGCCACCGTCCAGCCGAGCAGCCGCGGGGCCCGGCCGGTCATGGCGGCGAGGGCGGCCAGGACGCAGCCCCACTTGAGGGTCTGCACGAGCGCCACGGTGGCTGCTGGCAGGTGCAGGACCTCCCCCATGACCAGGGGCTCGTACCAGACCGGGTCGGCCCAGCCGTGGTACCAGCCGGAGGTGTGCAGACCGACGACGTCGATGACGACGAAGGCGAAGACGAGCAGGCGCAGGACCGCCACGCGTGCCAGCGGCATCGGCGTGAACAGCCACGCGACCGCGCGGTTCACGGCGCCTCCCACTGGGCCCGGACCTGGGTGCGGACCTCGCCGGTGGGCTTGCGGTCCACGACGACGATCTGGCGGCTGACGACGCGCAGCGCGGTCCACGCGGGGGCGTCGGGTCGCAGCTGCGCGTGGCTGCGGGCCAGCGTCCCGAGCCGGGCGGGATCCGCCTCGATCTGGGGGATGCGTCCCTCGATCTCGGCCCGGTTGAGCCCGGTGTTCCCCGGGGTGAGGGGTGCGCTGACCCAGGTGCCGGGGGCGTCCGCGGTCTGCACCTCGATGCCGGTGGACCAGACCGCTCCCGTCGCGGCCTGCGAGGTCGAGAACATCCGCCAGGGACTGAACGGCCACCAGTGGTCGTTGCCGACCAGCGATCCCGCGCAGAACAGCACGACGAGCCCGAGCACGACGACGGCCCGCCACGTCCTCGCGGCGGTCCCCAGTCGCACGGCCCCCGGTTCCACGCCCACAGGGTAGGCGACGGAAGGGGTCGGCTCGGTGCTGTCGCGGCAGCGCCTCGGTATGGCGCGGTCGTACGGCGCGGTCCGGGCTCTGGTCGCCCGGTCCCCGGTCGGGCACCATGGGTCACATGCCACACGGCTCGAGGTGGTCGATCCGCTCCCGCAGCTCGGTGCTGTCGATCGCGTCCGAGGGCTCGGTCCTGTCGATCGCGAGCATCGGTTCGGTCGCGTCGATCGGCAGTGTGGGGTCGTTCGCCTCGGTGCTGGGCACGGGGTCGTCGATGGCCCTCGGCTCGGCCCTGTCGTGGCAGAGCCTGGGGTCCGTGGCGTGCGCGCAGTCCAACTGGTCCGTGCTCTCGTCGCAGGCCACCGGCGGGCTGCGCTCGGAGCGCACCGACGGCCCGCTGACCTGGCAGGCGCCGGTGGCAGCCGCTGCGATGCTGGTCGGCGCCGTGGCCGGGTATGCCGCCGTGAGGCGCCTGCTCGCCGCGCACCGCCCGCCCGTCCCGAGCCACCCCCGGCCATGGCCATCCCCACCCCAGCCATCCCCGCCCGGGTCTTTGAGCGTCTGACCCGGTCAGGGCCGGGTCCGGCGCTCCAAGACTCGGGACCGTCGGGCCAGCCGTCGGACCAGCCGGGTGCCGAGGAGGGCGAGGAGCACGAGGGCGACCGCGCCAGCGGCCCCCGCGACGACCTTGCGGAGGGTGAGCGTCGTTGCGGTCCCGGAGCGCGGGACGCTCCGGGCGGGGGTCTGCGCGACCGTGCCGGGCGAGGAGCCTGACGTGGTCGACGAAGGGGTCGGCGTGGCCGACGAAGGGGTCGGCGTGGTCGACGAAGGGGTCGGCGTGGGCGTGGGCACCGCCGGGACCGCCACCTGCTGGACCGGTGACCGGCTGCCCTCGCTGCCCACGAGCAGGCCGGCGTCGCCCGGAGCGAGCGCGATCGTCTCGCCCTGGCGCTGGAGCGGGAGCGGGGAGGACGCGAGCGGACGCCAGGTGGTCGGGTCGAGCAGGACGAGCTGGGTGTAGGTCCGCACGGCCAGTGCCGACCCGTCCGCGAGGAAGACCGCGTCGGTGGCGACGGCCGGGGCCGCCGCGAGCCGCTCGAGGCGGTTCACGCCTTGGCGGCTGGGCTTCGCGGGCAGGGCGTAGACGGCCCCGGCCGCGTCCTTGGTGACGACCAGGACCCGCCCGGAGCGGGGGTCGACGGCAACCGACTCGGCGTTGTGCGGGCCGTCGGGGTACGACAGCTCCCACGAGGCCCACGAGCCACTGGTGTCCCCCAGCGCCGGCTCGTCGAACCAGAAGATCCGCACGACCTCACGGCGGCGCCTGTTGTCACCGATGTCGGCGACCAGCAGCCGACCTGCCGGAGTGATCGCCAGCGCCTCGACGTCGACGACGGGCGCCCCGAAGGTGTGCACCCCGACGGTACGGCCGGTCCGGGTGTCGACGGCGAACAACCGTGCGGTGTCGCCGGAGTCGTTGGTGGTCCACACCGTGTGCGGGTGCGCCCGGCTGAGCACGAGTCCCGAGGACTCGGTCACCCGGTCGTCGAGGATCCGGAAGTCCCCGCTCGCGGCCGGGACCGCGCCCGGGGAGGCCCACGCCCCACCCACCGCACCCGAGCCGAGCAGACTGGAGCCGAGCAGACCCGAGGCGAGCAGGCCGGCGACGAGCGGGCGGCGCACCCTCGCGCTGGCCACCCCCGGACCGGGCACCCTCAGTCGAGCAGGGCGTCGACGAACGCCTCGGCGTCGAACGGCGCGAGGTCGTCCGGGCCCTCGCCCAGGCCGATGAGCTTGACCGGCACCCCGAGCTTGCGCTGCACGGACACGACGATGCCGCCCTTCGCGGTGCCGTCGAGCTTGGTCAGGACGATGCCGGTGACATCGACGACCTGCGCGAAGACCTCGGCCTGGCGCAGGCCGTTCTGGCCGGTGGTGGCGTCCAGGACCAGCAGCACCTCGTCGATGGGGCTCTGCTTCTCGATGACGCGCTTGACCTTGCTGAGCTCGTCCATCAGGCCGACCTTGTTGTGCAGGCGACCGGCGGTGTCGACCAGGACGACATCGGCCTCCATCTCGAACCCGGCCCGGACCGCGTCGAACGCGACGGCCGCGGGGTCGGCGCCGTCGCGGTCGGAGCGCACCGTGGGCACCCCGACCCGGGCGCCCCAGGTCTCGAGCTGGTCGGCGGCTGCGGCACGGAAGGTGTCGGCCGCACCGAGGACGACGTCCTTGTCCTGCGCGACCAGGACGCGGGCGAGCTTGCCCACCGTGGTGGTCTTGCCCGTGCCGTTGACACCGACGACCAGCACGACGGCCGGGCGCTCCCCGACGCGGTTGCTCGCCACGGAACGGTCCAGGCTCGGGTCGACCAGGCGCAGCAGGTCCTCACGCAGCCAGCCACGGACGGTGGCCTCGTCGGTGGTCCCCTCGACCTTGACGCGGGCCCGCAGGGTGTCGACGAGCTCGGTGGTCGCCTCGACACCGAGGTCGGAGCCGATGAGGGTGTCCTCGACCTCCTCCCAGGCGGCCTCGTCGAGGCGGCCCCGGGAGAGCAGGGCGAGCAGGCCCTGCCCCAGGGCGGTGTTGGAGCGGGACAGCCGAGCACGAAGGCGGGTCAGCCGCCCCTGGGCGGAGTCAGGGCGCTCGAGGCTCGGGACCGGCTCCGGCTCCGGCAGGGTCTCGGGGGCCGGGAGGGTGTCGACCCCACCACCGACGTCCTCGACCGAGCGCTTCGGGGCGTCGCGCGGCTCGGTCGCGTCGTCACCGACGCCGGGCAGCACCTCGGTGTCGGTGCGAGGCTCGGCCCGAGGGGCCTGCTTGGTCCTGCCTCCCCCGCCACGCACGAGCCCGAGCAGCACGCCTCCGAGGACCACGAGGATCCCGACGGCGATGGCGATCCATTCCCACAGCTGATCAATCACGCGGGCCATCCTCCCCCATCGCGGGGGCGATCCACGACTCGCCTCCGCCACCTGGCGCTCCCGTCACGGCCGGCGACCCGCCGACACGCAGGTGGGTGGCCCGGGACGTCCCGGACCACCCACCTCGAACGGTCTACCTCTGGTGCTGCCCTACTGCGGAGCGGCGATGCTCCAGATGCCCCGACCGTGGGTCGCGGCGTAGAGGTTGCCGTCCGGGCCGGACTCCAGGTCCGTGACGACCGTCAGCGGCAGGCCCGAACCCAGCACCTGCCAGGTCGTGGCCCCCTTGGCGCGGTAGAACGCGCCCAGGTCGGTGCCGAGGACGACGCCCCCGTTGGCGAGCTGCTTGACGCTGCTCGCCGGCACGTCCGGCAGGTTCGCGCTCGTGTCACTCCACGTCGCTCCCCCGTCGGTGGTCTCGTACAGGTGGCCGACACCCGCGCCGGGGCCCTCGGTGAACCTGCGCGAGAAGCCGTTGACCGCGGCATACGCGTGCTGGGTGTTGGTCGGGTCGATGGCCAGGCCCTGGACGAACCGGTTGGGGAAGGCCGCACCCAGGCCGAGCTGGTGCCACGTGCCGCCGGCGTTGGTGGCGATGCCGCGCGCGAACCCGGCGTTGTTGCACGGACCGCACCACGACACGTATGCCGTGCCGCCCTGCATCGAGACCGCTGTCGCCGAGTGGCCACTGCCGAGGTCGAACGCCTTCTTCAGGGCCGAGGAGTCCCGTGCCGCCCAGACGTCCTGCGCGGTGTAGACGTACTGGCCGCCGAAGATCGCGGTGTCGGGGTTGGCACCGTCCAGCCCGACCGGGGCGATGAAGCGCGGGTTGGGGTCACCCGGGTCCAGCGCCCAGGTGGTCGCCGTCGCCGGGCTCAGCGCACCGGGGTTGGTTGCGCAGTTGTTGGTGACCTCCACCGACAGGTAGACGTACTCCTGCAGCTGGTTGCAGCCCTGGCGTGGGTCGGCCGCGCCGTCACCACCGTCGCCACCGAAGTGGGACCCCATCTGCGTGTCGCCGTTGGTGCCGTCCCTGGCCACCTTGCGCAGGTTGGACGCGCCGTTGTCCTGCAGGCCGCCGGAGACGACCACCCCGCTGCCGGTGGGCTCCTGGCCGACCGAGACGGAGTAGTACTGCAACGCGTCCAGCGTGCCGTCGGCCGTCGTGGACTCGAGGTCGGTGGCGTTCCCGTTGGCGTTGACCTTGCCGTTCACCGGCCGCCGGTAGACGCCTCCGTCGTTGCCGAAGAAGACGACCGGGGTGCCGTTGCGAGTGCCCACAGCGACAGAGTGCTGGTCGGGGTGCCCGGCCAGCGGGCAGGTGTTCTTCGCGTCGTCGACGTTCCAGCAGCCGAAGGAGAAGTTCCAGTACGGCGACACCGCCGACCAGTGGCTGCCGGCGTCCTTGGTCTCGAAGACCTCCTCGAGGCCGGCCCAGACGTGGTCGCTGTTGGCCGGGTCGACGGTGAGGAACTGGTTGTACCAGGCCTGCACCCCGACCCCGTAGCCCTTGCGGTCGAGTGCCGAACCGCTGTTGTGCAGCTGGGAGGAGCTCGCGATCTTGTTCCACGGCCCGCTGGGCGAACCGGTCTTGGACACGAAGATCCCGGCCAGCGAGCTCGACGAGGCGATCTTGCTGGGCTCCTGGACCATGGCGTAGAGACGGTCACCGGTCTTGCTGAAGGCGAAGGTGGTGTAACCGACGTCGTTGGTGTTGGTGATGCCGCCGAGGGTCACCGAGAGCTTGTGCCAGCTCGCGGGACCCTGCGTGAAGTCGTTGGACTCGTAGAACCCGTTGTAGGTGTCCCCGGAACGCCAGCCGATGGCCGCGATGACGTGCTTGGGGTTCTTCGGGTCGACGGCGATGTCGTTGACGATGTTCTTGTACGCCGCGTTGGTCGCCCCTGAGGACGTGTTCCCGGTCCAGTCCGAGCCGGCGGGGACGAGGACGTTGCCGGCGTCGTCCTTGATCTCGGGCATCCAGCTCATGTTCGGCGCGAAGGCGAAGGTCCAGGCGCCCGCCTTGGTGCCCGCCGCGTGGTACCAGATGCCGCGGTTGGTCGCCGCGAAGACGTTCGAGCCACCGCCGAACCGGATGCGCCCGATCGTCGTCGACTCCAGCTCCTTGCCACCCACCCGGTCGGTGGGGGCGAAGCTGGAGGTGGACGGGTTCGCCAGGCGGTAGACGCCGGCTCCCACGTAGGAGGTCCCTCCGGTGTTGGCCTCACCCGTGGCGTACCAGAGGGAGCTGTCCCCGGCGAGCTGCAGGTCGCCACCGCTGAGGGACGGCAGGCTGTCGGCGATCGGCGTCCACGCGCCACCGCCCTGCGAGGAGCGCCACACCCCACCGTTCGCGCCCGCGGCATACACGTGGTTCGCGTCGTCCGCGGCGAGGCCGGTGATGCGCCCGGTCACGTGACCGGCACCCCCGGAGGAGTTGGAGTAGAAGTCGCGGTAGCGGGGGTCGTCCGCGTCGTACGGGACCTTGGTGACCTCCTTCCAGCTGCCGGCAGAGTGCGACAGGCCCTGGACCTGGGTGTATGCCGCGCCGTACGCACCGGGGGCGACGATGCCGGGCGCGGTGCGCGCCTGCGCGAACTGCTCCGCGATCGTCACGGCTTCCTTGGACTCGTTCTGCGCCTCGGTGGGGTTGCCACCGGCGATCATGAGCGCCTTCTCCATGACCGCGGCGTTGTAGTGCTTGTCGCGCCACTGGTACTTCAACCAGGCCTCGTTCAGCTCGTGCCGACCGAGGAAACCGGCGGATCCGCCGGCGACCAGGGCGATCCCGGCACCGGCGGCAACCAGCCGTCGGACGCGGGGGGTGAGGGATGTCATCGTGGGTGTCTCCTCCGACGCAGTGAACCGGGCCCGATCGGACCCGCCCCAGCATCAGTGGAAGGACGACGAACGACCCATGACGTCTGTCATGAGTCGTTCACCTGGGCCGAGCCCCTGGTTGCCAGATCCCCCGGCGACGACGCTGCTCAGCTGGCGCGGCGGTGGTGACCGGTGCCGTCGGGCTGCTCACGCGGCGCGGGCTCGCCCACCTGGTCTGCGCTGGTGGTGGGGCCGTCGCCGGCCTGGTCGCTGGTCGGCTCGGTCCGGTCGGTACGGTCCGTCCGGTCCTTGACCGCGGCCACGATCTCCTCGCCCTGGGGGCTGAGCAGCTCGCGACCCTCACGGCGCGCGGGGACGGCCACGAGGGCGACGACGGCCAGGGCCAGTCCGACGCACAGCAGCATCCCGAGGATCAGCGCAACCATGGGACCAGAGTGCCCTGCCGGGGCACCCCGGCCAAATCGACACCCCGCCGTGAGACGACGGGTCGCGGGCCCTGACGCCGCAGGGCCGACGCGCGGCTCAGGCGCTCTGGGCCGCCACGTCGCGAATGCGCTGCGACACCACCGTGGTCACCCCGTCACCGCGCATCGACACGCCGTACAGCGCGTCGGCCACCTCCATGGTGCGCTTCTGGTGGGTGATGACGATGAGCTGGCTGGAGTCGCGCAGCTCCTCGAAGAGGGTGATCAGGCGGCCGAGGTTGGCGTCGTCGAGCGCAGCCTCGACCTCGTCCATGATGTAGAACGGGCTCGGCCGCGCCTTGAAGATCGACACGAGCAGCGCCACCGCCACGAGCGAGCGTTCGCCACCGGACAGCAGCGAGAGCCGCTTGATCTTCTTGCCGGGCGGGCGGGCTTCGACCTCGATGCCGGTGGTGAGCATGTTCGACGGGTCGGTGAGGGTCAGCTTGCCCTCGCCGCCGGGGAAGAGCCGGCTGAAGACTCCCTCGAACTGGGCGGCCGTGTCGTGGAACGCCTCGGTGAAGACGCGCTCGACGCGCTCGTCGACCTCCTTGACGATGTCGAGCAGGTCGCGCTTGGACTTGCGCAGGTCCTCCTGCTGGTCGGTGAGGAACTTGTGGCGCTCCTCCAGCGCGGCGAACTCCTCCAGGGCGAGCGGGTTCACCCGGCCGAGGGCGCTCAACGCGCGGTCGGCCTTGCGCAGCCGCTTCTCCTGGACCTCGCGGACGAACGGCGTCGGCTCGGGCAGGTCACCCGGCTCGTCGTCGGGCCCAGGAACGTGCGGCACCGGCTGGTGCGGACCGAAGTCCTCCATGAGGACGGCGGGGTCCATGCCGAGCTCCTCGACCGCCTTGGCCTGCAGGGCCTCCACGCGCAGCCGCTGCTGTGTGCGGGCCACCTCGTCGCGGTGCACCGTGTCCGTGAGCTCGCGCAGCTCGTCCTGCAGGGTGCTGACCTCACGACGCACCTGGGCCAGCGCCTGGTCGCGCTCGGTGCGGGCGGTCTCGGCCAGCGCGCGCTGGTGGGCGGCGGTCTCGAGGGTGGTCGCCACGAGCGAGACTGCGTATGCCGCGCCGCGGCGGACCGCCTCGGCCACCGTGGCCTCGCGCTTGCGGCGCTCCTGGCGGGCGGCGAGTCGCTGCCGGGCCGCGAGCTCGTTGCGTGCTGCTCCCTCGAGGGACTCGGCGCGGCCCTTGAGGGCGCGGGCGCGTTCCTCCTTGGTGCGCAGCGTGAGGCGCAGCTCGGTCTCGGTCGCCCGGCCCCGGCTGGCCAGCGCCTCGAGGCGGTCGCGCTCGTCGGTGCTGGGGTCCTGGGCCTCGGTGGGCTCGGCACTGGCCTCGTCGAGTCGCTCGCTCAGGCCGGCGAGCTCGGCCCGGTCGGCCTCCAGGGCCTGCGTCGCCGCGGCGATGCTGCGCTCGGTGCGCTCGGCCTCCGCCTTGGCGGCACGCACGGTGGCACCGAGGTGGCCGAGCCGTTCGGCGACGGCAGCCATCTTGGCGTCGGAGTCGTGCAGGGACTCCAGGGCCGCCTCGACCTCGTCGGCCGCGGCACGCTGGCGCTCCTGCGCGCTGGTGAGCGCGAACCTGGCCTGCTCGCCGCGTCGGGTCGCATCGGCCACCCGGTCCCGTGTCTCGTCGACGGCCGACTGGATCTCGATGAGGCTCGGCGCGTGGCTGCTTCCCCCCCGGACGAAGCCGGGGGCGAAGACGTCCCCGTCGGCGGTCACGGCCGTGACGCCTTCGGCCCGGGCCACGAGGGCGGCGGCCAGCGCCGGGTCGTCGACGAGGGCGACGCGGTCGAGCAGCTGCTCGACCGCAGGGCGGACCGAGTCCGGGGCCCGGACGACGTCCCGCGCCCAGACGGCCGAGCCGTCCAGGGCCGGCCAGGTGGCAGGGTCGCTGGAGGTCGCGGTGTGGCCGACGAGGAACGCGGCGCGGCCGGCGTCGTCCTCGCGCAGCGTGAGCAGGGCGCGGGCCGCGTGGTCGATCGACTCGACGGCGAGCGCGTCACCGGCCCAGCCGAGGGCGGCGGCGATGGCGGCCTCGTGGCCACCCTTGACCTGCAGCAGCGAGGCGACCGTGCCGACGATGCCGTGCTGGGAGTCGGCAGCAGCGAGCAGCGTGGCGGCCCCGTCCTTGCGCGACAGGCTGAGCTCGAGGGCTTCGAGCCGTGCCGCGGAGGTGGTGCGGTCGCGCTCGGCGGTGCGCTCGGCCTCCTTGAGCTCCTCGACCTCGGCCTCGATGCCTTCGAGGACGGCCGCGGCCTTCTCGTAGGCGCTGTCCAGGCCCTCTTCGCCCTCCTCGTCCACGGCGACCGACGCCTCGAGCTGGGTGAACTCGCGCTCGGCGGTGGCGGCCCGCTCCTGCGACTGCTCGACGATCCCGCGCAGGCGGCCGATCTCGGCCTCACCGGCCTCGATGCGGCTGCGGCGGGCGCCGACCTGGCCGGCCAGCTTGGCCAGGCCCTCGCGGCGGTCGGCGGCGGCACGGACCAGGCGCTGCAGGCGCTGCTGCTCGGCGGCATACGCCTGCTCGGCCTCGGCCCGCTGGCTCACGGCGGCTTCGAGGGCCTGGGCGGCCTCGCGGACGTCGGCGAGCAGCGACTCCTCCTGCCGGCGGGCGTCGGCGGCCTGCGCCTTGAGCTCTTCGGGGTCGCGGCCGGTGGTCTGCTCGTCCTGGCTGTCCTGGCTGAGCAGTCGGACCCGTTCGGAGGCGAGCGACTCGGTCGAGGCCAGCTGGTCGCGCAGCTGCTGGAGGCTGAACCAGCGCTCCTGTGCCCTGCTCAGCTCGGGCGCGGCATCCTGGGCCTGCTGCTCGAGGGTGGCCAGACGGCTGCGCAGGGTGGTCAGGGCGTCCTCGACCTCGGTGCGCTTGGCGATGAGGGCGGACTCGTCGGCGACCTCCTGCTCCAGCGTCGAGGTGAGCTGGACCAGGTCGTCGGCGAGCAGGCGCAGTCGGGCGTCGCGGGCGTCGGCCTGGATGCCCGCGGCGCGGCGGGCGGCCTCGGCCTGGCGACCGAGCGGGCCGAGCTGTCGGCGGATCTCACCGGTGAGGTCGTTGACCCGGGTGAGGTTGGCCTCCATCGACTCGAGCTTGCGCAGCGCCTTCTCCTTGCGCTTGCGGTGCTTGAGGACGCCGGCTGCCTCTTCGATGAAGCCCCGGCGCTCCTCGGGCGTGGCCCGCAGGACGGCGTCGAGCTGGCCCTGGCCGACGATGACGTGCATCTCGCGGCCGATGCCGCTGTCGGACAGCAGCTCCTGCACGTCCAGCAGCCGGCAGGACGTGCCGTTGATGGCGTACTCCGAGCCACCGTTGCGGAACATCGTCCGCGCGATGGTGACCTCGGTGTAGTCGATCGGGAGCGCCCCGTCGGAGTTGTCGATCGTCAGCGCCACCTCGGCGCGGCCGAGCGGGGCGCGACCGGCGGTGCCGGCGAAGATGACGTCCTCCATCTTGCCGCCGCGCAGGCTCTTGGCGCCCTGCTCCCCCATGACCCAGGCGAGCGCGTCGACGACGTTGGACTTGCCGGACCCGTTGGGTCCGACGATGCAGGTGATGCCGGGCTCGAGGCGCATCGTGGTCGCCGAGGCGAAGGACTTGAAGCCCTTCAGGGTCAGGCTCTTGACGTACACGAGCGGGTCGGCTCCTTGCGGCGGGGGGTCTGGCGGGCTCCGGCGGGACGGCCGCCGCGGTGCTCGGGCGGCGGTCGGACGCGCGGTTCACTGTACCGGCGCGGAAGCCGCGCACCCGGGAGCACGGCGGCGCCCTGCGTTGCCTGTGCCGTATGGGGCAGGTGTGGCGTCATCGGGGCGCGCGCAACCACCCGGGCGACGGCCAGCGGTCAGGACTTGGCGATCGCCTCGTGGTGGTGGATGACCTCCGCGATGACGAAGCCCAGGAACTTCTCGGCGAACGTGGGGTCCAACCCGGCCGTGTCGGCGAGGTCCCGCAGTCGCGCGATCTGGGACTCCTCGCGCGCCGGGTCCGCCGGCGGCATACCCACCCGGGCCTTGAGCTCACCCACCTGCTGGGTGCACTTGAAGCGCTCGGCGAGCAGGTGGATCAGGGCGGCGTCGATGTTGTCGATGCTCGCGCGCAGGCGCAGCAGGTCGGCAGACGTCGCGCCGGTGCTGTCGGGACCGGGCGGGGGAACGGGCTGGGTCACCCGGCAATCGTAGGCGCGCCCGCACCGACGACGTCCCGCTGTCTCACCTGCTCCCGCACGCGCTCACGCAGCGAGTCGTTGTCGCGCTGCAGGCGTTCGACCAGGCGCTCCAGGTCGGTGACGCGGCGGCGCAGTTCGATGGTTTCGAGCATCAGTCGCTGGTCGTCGGCGACGCGGTATCCGACCAGTGCCTTGGCCATGTTGACTCCTTGGAGACGGTTGGCGACCGTCGGGGATCTGCCGGGGGGCCGTCTCTCAGACTGACAGCCCCGCCAGCGCTGGTCAATGCAGCGGTCCCGGCGCCCGGGCCCACCCGCGGTGGGCTACTTCTCGACGAACCCGTCCATCCCGTCCCGCGGCGCCCCGAACGACGTCACGCAGGTCTGCACCTGCCCGGGTCGGAGGTGTTGCGACGGTTTCTCCTCGAGCAGGGCGACCAGCTGGCGCACCTGCTCCTGCTCGCCCTGCGCGACGACCTCGACCCGGCCGTCCCCGGCGTTGCGGGCGTGGCCGACCAGGCCCAGCTCCAGGGCGCGGGCGCGCACCCACCAGCGGAACCCCACGCCCTGCACGTGACCGTGCACCCAGATGACCGCTCGAGCGGGACCGTCGTGATCCATCTGCACCACCCTCTCGAGTCCTTTGTACCGCTCGGAGCGTCCTGCTGTCAGCCGCGCGGGCCTCGCGGGCGTGGCTGGCACCGCGGGCAGGAGAACGACGAGCGGTTCATGAACGCCTCCCGCCGGATCGGCGTGCCGCAGCGGTCGCACGGGCGACCCTCCTGCCCGTAGGCGTGCAGCGAGCGGTCGAAGTAGCCCGAGGCGCCGTTGATGTTGACGTACAGCGCGTCGAAGCTCGTGCCGCCCTGCCCCAGCGCCTCGAGCATCACCTCACGGGCGTGCCCGAGGATCCGTGCCAGGGTCGGTTTCGTCAGCGAGGAGCAGAGTCGTCCGCCGTGGACCTGCGCCCTCCACAGCGCCTCGTCGGCGTAGATGTTGCCGACGCCGGAGACCAGGGTCTGGTCGAGCAGGGCCCGTTTGACCGCGGAGTCCCGCAGCTTCATCCGCCGCACCACCCCGGCCTGGTCGTAGGCCGCCTCGAGCGGGTCGGGCGCGATGTGGGCCACCGGTTCCGGCACGCCCTCGGGCGTGAGGTCGGCCAGCGCCATACCGCCGAACGTCCGCTGGTCGACGAACCTCAGCTGCGGTCCGTCGTCGGTGAAGTCGAAGACGGCGTGCAGGTGCTTCTCCGCCGGCGCGTCCGGCGCCTCCACCAGGAGCTGGCCGCTCATGCCGAGGTGGGCGATCAGGCCCTGGGAGGAACCGTCGGGGGTCCGCAGCACCAGCCAGAGGTACTTGCCCCGCCGACGCGCGGCGTCGACGTGGTTGCCCGCGAGACGGTCGGCGAGGTCGAGCGGGCCGGGCAGGTGCCGCCGCGCGACGCGCGCACCCCGGAACTCGGCGCGCTCGATGGTGCGTCCGACGACGTGGTCGGCCAGGCCGCGCCGGACCACCTCGACCTCGGGCAGCTCGGGCATGGCGGTATGGCGTCCGCCCGCCTAGGAGGGCGAGCCCGCCACGGTCTCGTCGTCCGAGGGCTCACGACCGGCGGCGGCCGCCAGCGCCACGGCGACCTGGGTGGCGGCGGCCTCGGCGGCCACCTCGGCGGCGGCTGCTGTCGCGGCAGCCTCGGCGGCGGCAGCCTGGGCCGCCCGCGCGCTCAGCACCCGCCAGGCCAGCTCCGCGGCCTTCTGCTCGGCTTCCTTCTTCGAGCGTCCGGTGCCGGCGCCCAGCACCTCGGCACGGACCACCGCATGGGCGTGGAACGTCTTCGCGTGGTCCGGGCCCTCTTCCTCGACCCGGTACTCGGGGACGCCGAGCGAGGTGGCTGCGGACAGCTCCTGCAGGCTGGTCTTCCAGTCCAGGCCGGCGCCCAGCGTGGCGCTGGCGGCCATGAGCGGGTCGAGCAGGTGGTGCACGAGCGTGGCCGCCGCGTCCATGCCCGCCGACAGGTAGACGGTGCCGATGACGGCCTCCATCGTGTCCGCGAGGATCGAGGCCTTGTTGCGGCCACCGGTGGTCTCCTCGCCCCGGCCGAGCAGCACGTGGTCACCGAGCCCCAGGGTGCGCGCGACGTCGGCGAGGGCACGCATGTTCACGACGGCGGCACGCAGCTTCGCCAGCTGCCCCTCGGGGAGGTCGGGGTGCGTCGTGTAGAGCGTGTCGGTGACGACCAGCCCGAGCACCGAGTCGCCGAGGAACTCGAGGCGCTCGTTGTTGGGCAGGCCACCGTTCTCGTACGCGTACGAGCGATGGGTCAGGGCGCGCATGAGCAGCGGCTCGTCGACGGGTGCTCCCACCACCTCGATGAGGTGCTGGAGGAACCCGTCGACGGGCCGCTGCGTCTCGCTCTCCCCGACTGGGGACGGAGGGGAACTCACGCGAGGTCTGGCCGACTCAGCCCTGGTGCTCGGTGCGCTCGGCGACCGTGTAGTGACGACCCTTGTAGGAGCCACAGGACGGGCACGCGATGTGCGGCTGCATCTGGGCCTTGCACTGGGGGCACGTGGTCAGCGTGGGCGCCGTTGCCTTCCAGTTCGCGCGACGCGAACGGGTGTTGGAGCGCGACGTCTTCCGCTTCGGGACAGCCACGTCAGTTCCTCTTCTCTTCGATGGTGCTCGGGGTGGTGGTGCTGGCGTCGGCGGTCAGCGCGGAGAGCGCGGACCACCGGGGGTCGATCACTTCGTGCTGGTGGTCGGGATCGTCGGCCAGGCGGGCTCCGCACTCGGAGCACAGACCCGGACAGTCCTCTCGACACACCGGCTGGAACGGCAGTGCAGGCACCACCGTGTCCAGGAGCACGGACTCGAGGTCGAACAGGTCGCCCTCGAGGGTGTGCTCCTCGGTCTCGTCGTCGTCCGCCCCCACCTCGCGGTGGTGGGCAGCACGGTCGGCGTAGGCGAACAGCTCCTGGAAGTGACCGTCCACGTCGTGGACGGTCGGGTCCAGGCACCGCACGCAGGCGCCGGTTGCCGTGGCGTGGACCGAGCCGCTCACCAGAACTCCCTCGACCACGGACTCGAGCCTGAGCTCGAGCTCCATCGCCGCGCCCTGGGGCACTGCGACGACCTCCGTGCCGAAGTCGGCAGGTGCCTCGACGGTGCGCTGGACGCGCACCATGGATCCGGGTCGCCGACCGAGGTCCGTGGCGTCGAAGACCAACGGCGATCGAGGATTGAGGTGTTCCATGGCTCCAGCTGTCGAGTGGCTCGGCCGAGCGCCTCGGATGAGACGTAGACCGACGCACGAGGTTACCGGAGCGCGACCCACTCTCCCAAATGCACGAGAATCGACCCGCTGGCCAGGCGCCGTCCGGACCGCGGTCAGTGGCTCGACGGGGCATCGGGGAGCCGGTCGAGCGCGGCGCCGAGCTGGGACGCAAGGGTCCGGACGTAGGTCGCCGTGAGGTGGTCCCCGGCGCGGTGGATGCTCACGTGCCCGATGGCCACGGGGCACTGTGGCACGGGGCAGATGAAGGGCGTGAGGTCGATGATCGTGGTGCCCGACGCCTGAGCCGCGCGCTGCTGGGTCGGCAGGCCGCTGCCCGCCACCGCGGCCTCGCGGTCGAACGCGCACCGCGTCAGCTCCGTGGGGTGGCGCGCGGTGCAGACGTCGAGGTCGTCGGGTGACAGCGGGCTGTCGCCGACCACGGCCAGCCTCGTCCCGAGGTCACGGACCTGCTGCCAACGCTCGGCCAGGCCGGCCACGAGCGCGTCGGCAGTGGAGGCGCGCCCGTCCCACGCCGTCGCGGCATACCCCGAGGTCACGAGCAGGTCCGGTGGGTCGGCACGCAGCGTGTCCATGACGTGGCGGTTCCAGGTGTCGCACGACGGGTAGGGCTGGCCGGCTTCCTGGGCGTGGCCCGCGGCGAAGGCGCACGCCGACTTGCCGTACGTCACGATCCGCCAGCCCCGCCCTGGCGCGAGGCGTTCGAGGGCCGGTAGCCACTGCATGGCCTTGGAGTCCCCGACCAGGGCCACCGTGGTGGTCCCCGACCGGACCCCGAACTCGCAGCGCACCGGCACGGACGTGAGCCGGTCGACCTGGCAGCGGTCCACGTCGGCGGCCGGCCGGTCCTGCCCCGCGAGCTGCGGGTCGGGGGTGAGCCACGTCCAGTCCTCGACGGCGTAGGCGGCGGGGTCGGGGTCCGGGGGTGTCGTCAAGGTCGCGGCGCCCAGCTCGCCCACGGCTGGTATGGCGCCCGCCACCGGGGTGGTGCGGAACGGCGACGGCGCCTGGGTGAGGGGCAGCGCGGCGAGGGCGCCGGCGGCGGACAGGGCAGCGCCGAGGACGAGCACCCGGCGGGTGTTCGCGGCGAGGGCGCGGCTGTGGTGGACCGGCTGCTCGAGGTAGCGGTGGCTGAGCCAGGCCGGCCCGACCGAGGCCAGCACGAGGAGGAGCTTCTGGGCAGGGGTGAGCCCCTGCAGCGCCCACTCGGCGAGGATGACGACCGGCCAGTGCCACAGGTAGAGCGAGTAGGACAGGCCGCCGACCCAGACCATCGGGCGGGTGCCGAGGACGCGGACCGGCCCGAGGCCGGAGCCCACCGCGCCGGCCCACAGCACGGCTGCTGCGCCGACGGTGGGCACCAGCGTCCACGGACCCGGGGTGGCTGCATCCGCGGGGAGGCGCCACGCGGCACCGACGACGGCCGCGAGGCCGAGCCACCCGACCACGGCAGGCAGGTGTCGCCCCCAGGTGGCCCCTGAGGCCGTCGGCGGCCCCGGGGGTGGACTCGCCTCCCGTGCGGCGCACCACACCGCCAGGGCTGCACCGACCCCCAGCTCCCAGGCCCGGGTCGTGGTGACGAAGTACGCCCGGGCGGGGTCGAGGGCGCTGAGCCACACCGCATACGCGAAGGACGGCACGGCGAGCACCGCCAGGAGCAGCCCGACCGACCGCAGCGTGGGGCGTCGCCCGAACCGGCGCAGCACCAGGGCCAGGGCGATGAGGGCCAGCGGCCAGACGACGTAGAACTGCTCCTCGACGGCCAGCGACCAGTAGTGCTGGACGGGCGAGGGGCTGGTGTCGGAGGCGAGGTAGTCGACGGCGCGGTGGGCGAACAGCCAGTTGACGCCGTAGAGGGCGGCGGCGGCGAGGTCGGTGCCGATCTCGCGGCGGCGCAGCCCGGGGACGGCGAACCAGGTCACCGCGGACGTCACGACGAGCACGAGCATGGCCGCGGGCAGCAGGCGACGGACCCGCCGACCCACGAAGCGGGCCCACGAGATCGTGCCGCTGGCCATCAGCTCACGGACGAGGATGCCGGTGATGAGGAAGCCGGAGATGACGAAGAAGACGTCGACGCCGAGGAAGCCGTTCTCCAGCGGCAGGCCTGCGTGGTAGATCAGGACGAGCAGGACGGCGACCGCCCGCAGCCCCTCGATGTCTGGCCGGAAGCGCTCCGGCCGATGGGTCCGTGCGGTCAGGTCAGGGCTCCCGGAGGCGGGCCACGAGGGCGTCACGGACCCGGTCGGTCACCAGGCCGGTGACGTCACCGCCGTAGCGGACGACCTCCTTGACCAGCGAGCTCGAGACGTGGCCGAGGCTGGGCTCGCCGGGGATGAACACCGTCTCCAGGCCGGTGAGGTGGCGGTTCATCAGGGCCATCGGCAGCTCGTAGGCGAAGTCCGTGCCGCCGCGCAGCCCCTTGACCACGACATCGGCGCCCACGGACCTGCAGACGTCGACCAGCAGCTGCCCGCCGAAGGTCTCGACCCGCACCCCGTCGAGGCCGCCCAGGGCGTCCTCGACGAGCTCACGACGCTCCTGCGGGGTGAACACTCCCTGCTTGGCAGGGTTGTGCAGCACGGCGACCACCACCTCGTCGTGCAGGGCGGCCGCGCGCTGGATGACGTCGACGTGCCCGAGGGTCACCGGGTCGTAGGAACCGGGGCAGACGGCTGTCCGGCGCGTACCGGTGGCCGGGGCGGGGGCGGGGCTGGTCACAGCGGCACGCTAGCAGCGGGACCGCCGCCCCTCCGTCCGGCGACGGTCCCGCCGCGGGGTCAGGGCGTCGTCACTCGTCCTCGTCGTCCTCGTCCGCCGGGAGCAGCCCCTCCTTGTGCGCCCGCGCCACGATGGTGCGCACGCTGGCGATCGACCCGGCGTCGGCATCCAGGAGGCGGTTGCGCTCGGTCGCCCACGTCGCGCCGAGGTCCTCGCGGACCTCCTGCGACACCTCGGTGCGCGCCGGGTTGAGGATCGTCTGCTCCTCCTCGCCGATGTGGTGGTTGAGGGCGGTGGCCAGGTCCTCGACCGCGTCGTCGAACTTCTGGGTGTCGGTGCCCTTGCACTCCAGGAGCGCGAGCAGCGCCTCGTTGCCCTCGGCGTGCTCCTCCTCGCCGTGCTCGGCGTCGTGGCCGGTGATGGCGTCCTTGCGCTGCAGGGTGGAGTAGACCTTCGACTCCTCGGCCTCCCCGTGGGCGATGAGCACCGCAGACAGGGCGGCGCGGGCCGCCTCGCGGTCGGCGGTGGCGTCGCGCAGGTCGCGAAGGAGGGTCTCGAACAGCCGGTGGTCCTCGAGGATGAGCTCGACGACGTCGCCGGACGTGGGGCGGGGGATCTCGTAGTCCGTCATGGGATCACCCTCTCTCACCCGCCGGAACCGCACATCTCGGGCCCCGAGCCCGCGACCGGGTCCCACCCACCGGACGCTCAGCTTGAGTCGGGCGGGCGGCTGCGAGACGGTGGAGGTGTCCTGACCTCTAGGGAAAGAGAGAGCCCATGCTCACCCTGACCGAGAACGCCAGCACGATCGTCAAGACCCTGGTCGAGCAGACGGAGGCCAGCGAGGACGCCGGCCTGCGCTTCAGCCAGGAGGACCCGTCCGCGGGCGCCCTCACCGTGACCACGGCCGAGCAGGCCCTGCCCGGCGACGCCGTCGTCGAGCACGACGGTGCCAAGGTGTTCCTCGACGAGACCGCAACGGTCGCCCTCGGCGACCAGGTGCTCGATGCCAACGTCGACGAAGCCGGCGCCGTGCAGTTCAGCATCACCCCCTCGGCGGCACCGACCGCCTGAGGCACCAGCACGAGACGAAGGCCCGGGACCATCGACTGGTTCCGGGCCTTCGTCGCGCCGTCGAGCGGACCAGGGTGCCGTCGCACGGTGGCACGCGCCCGCTGGCGTGCGCGCCATACGGCTCAGGCGATCTCGTCCGGCACCCGCGGGCCGGCGAACCAGATCTTCGTCTCGCCGTAACGCCGCTCCCCCTCTGCCTCCCAGCCGGCGGGCCAGCGCGGCTCGGGCGTCCGGGAGGAGCGTTCCACGACCACCAGGGCGTCGCCGGTGAGCCAACCCGGCCCGGCCAGCAGGGCGAGGTCGGCGGCGAGCTCGTCCTCGGTGAGCGCGTACGGGGGGTCGCTGAAGGCCAGGCTGAACGGCTGCGGGGGCGGGGTCGCGAGGACGCGCGCCACCGTGGCCTGCCGCACGACCGCCCCGGGGACGCCGATCGACGCCGCGTTGGCGCGGGT
This sequence comes from uncultured Actinomycetota bacterium, assembly GCA_963731235.1. Taxonomy (GTDB): domain Bacteria; phylum Actinomycetota; class Actinomycetes; order Actinomycetales; family Dermatophilaceae; genus Pedococcus. Next base: position 186,092 of record CAVSUT010000015.1, read on the forward strand.
CACCTTCACGGCCGCCTTGTCGGACTCGACCAGCAGGACGGACACCGCGCCCCGGCTCAGGGCCTCCAGGCCGAGCGCACCGGAGCCTGCGTAGAGGTCGAGCACCCGCGCCCCGGCCAGCACCTCGAGGTGCTCGAGCCGGGAGAACAACGCCTCGCGGACGCGGTCGCTCGTGGGTCTGGTGCCGGCGCCGGGGGGCGTCGCCAGCCGCAGCCCGCCGGCCCGACCGCTGATGATCCGCGTCACGTCGGCACCGTAACAGCGGTGACGCAGCGTCTCTCAGGGCTGGTGCACCGTCGGGTCGTCCCGCAGGACGTCGAGCAGGAGCGCGAGGACGGTGTCGGGCCGCTCCAGCGACGGCAGGTGACCGGCCCACTCGAGCTCGACGGCCTCCGCCCCGGGGATCTCCCGGACCAGGACCGCGGCGATCTCCCGGAACAGGTCGAGGTCCCGCGCCCCGGAGACGACCACCGTCGGCACGGCGATGGCGCTCGGGTCGACCTGGACGCGCCGGGGCGCCGGCGGCGGGTCCTGCTCCTCGGCGGCGAGCTGCACCTCGAACGCGCGACGCTGCATACCGGCCAGTCGTTCGCGGGTGCGCTCGTCGGCGTCCGGCCCCAGGAAGGTGCGCACGTTGAGCTCGACCGCACCCTCGACGTCCCCTGACTCGAGGAGACCGTCCTCCTGCGCGCCGAACGCCTGGACGTCGGCAGTGGCCTCCACCCCCCGGTATGCCGCACACAACAGCACCAGCGAGGACACCCGGGCCGGGTGCAGGGTCGCGAGCTCCAGGGCGACCCGGCCGCCGAAGCTCGATCCCACGACGGCGGCGTCGACGATGCCGAGGTGGTCGAGCAGGGTGTCGAGGTCGTCCGCGTCGGCGTACTCCCCCGGCGGCATCGGCGTCTGCCCGAACCCCCGGAAGTCGGCTCGCACCACGGTGAAGGCGTGACCCAGTGCCGGGACGAGGTCGTCCCACATCCGGCGGTCGGCCACCCCGGAGTGGAGCAGCAGGATGGCCGGGCCGGAACCCTCGACGTCGTGGGAGAGCAACATCTCGCCACCCTAGGGGCCAGCCGCCGGTCGTGGCTGCCGAGTTTTTGAGCGGCGCACCCGGTCAGGGCCGGGTCAAGCCTTCAAAGACTCGCGGCAGCCGGGGCGGGCGCTTGAGAGGCGAGGGGACTCGAGCACCGTACGGCCCGGCGGGTCAGCCGCGTTCGAGGAAGGCGGCCTGCTCGGCGTCGAGGCGGTCCGCCACCGCGGCGGCGAGCTCCGGGTGACCCTCCAGCTCGGGGTCGCGAGCCACCAGTGCGGCAGCGTCGTCCCGGGCCTGCAGGATGATCTCCTCGTCGCGCACCAGCGACAGGAACCGGAAGCTCCCCCGCCCCATCGCCCGACCCGACCGACCGCCACCGCTCTGCTTCCCGCTGAGGACGTCACCCGTGCCGCGCAGCTGCAGGTCGAGCCGCGCCAGCTCGAAGCCGTCGGTCGTCGCGGCCACCGCCTCGAGCCGCTCCATCGACGCCTCCGTCTCCGACGACGTCATGAGCAGGCACAGCCCACCGTGCTGGCCACGCCCCACGCGACCGCGCAGCTGGTGCAGCTGGGAGACCCCGAACCGGTCCGCATCGACGACGACCATGACCGTGGCGTTGGGGACGTCGACCCCGACCTCGATCACGGTCGTGGAGACCAGGACCTGCACCTCCCCGGCGTTGAACGCCGCCATGACGGCGTCCTTGTCCTCGGGTGCCATCCGCCCGTGCAGCACCGCCAGGGACAGCCCGGCCAGGGCGGGGTTCTCGCGCAGGGCGGCCTCGACGGCATACACGCTCGCGAGCTCCCGCGGGGCGGCCTGCGGGCCACCGGCCTGCGAGCCATCGTCGGGAGGGCCACCGGCACCCTGCGCTCCCGGGTCGTCTCCGTAGCCCTCGTCCGGGAAGCCCTCGTCGTCGTCCCCCGAGGTGGCCGCGGGCACGGGGGTGGTCGGCAGCTCCTCGTCGTCGGGCGAGCCGGCACCACCGGTCGACCCGGTCTCGTCGCCGATCCGTGGGCAGACGACATACGCCTGTCGCCCGGAACGGACCTCCTCGGCGACGCGCTCCCAGGTGCGCTGGACCCAGGCGGTGCGTTCGGACGGCACGACGTGGGTGGCGATCGGCGACCGACCGCGCGGGAGCTCGGACAACGTCGAGGTCTCCATGTCGCCGAACACCGTCATCGTCACCGTGCGCGGGATCGGCGTCGCCGTCATCACGAGCACGTGCGGTGGCTGGGTTCCCTTCTCGCGCAACGCATCTCGCTGTTCCACCCCGAACCGGTGCTGTTCGTCGACGACGGCGAGCGCAAGGTCCTGGAACTGCACCTTCTCCTGGATGAGCGCATGCGTGCCGATGACGATGCCGGCGTCGCCGCTGGCGGCCTGCAGGAGGTTCTCGCGGCGGGCGGCGGTGGGCTGGCTGCCGGTGAGCAGCGCCACGCGCGTGCCGATGTCGCTCCCGCCGAGCAGGCCACCCTCGGCGAGGTCGCCGAGCATCGCCGTGATCGACCGGTGGTGCTGTGCCGCAAGGACTTCCGTGGGGGCGAGCAGTGCCGCCTGTCCCCCGGCGTCCACCGCGGCGAGCATGGCCCGCAGCGCGATGATGGTCTTGCCGGAGCCGACCTCACCCTGCAGGAGGCGGTTCATCGGGATGTCGCTGGCCATCTCCTCCGCGAGGGTCCGACCCACCTCGCGCTGCCCGGCGGTGAGCTCGAACGGCAGCCGCTCGTCGAACGCCGCGAGCAGTCCCCCGGCGCGCGGCGTCCGACCCGTCGTGCGGTCGGCTGCTCGTCGCGCGCGACGCTGCGCCAGCAGGGCCTGCAGGACCAGGGCTTCCTCGTAGCGCAGCCGGTGCCGGGCCCGCTGCACCTCGGGGAACGCCGCCGGCACGTGGATCCCGCGCAGCGCCTCGAGCCGGCCGGGCAGTCCGTGCCGGGACCGCAGGTTCGCGGGCAGCGGGTCTGGCACCTGCTCGAGGTGGTCGAAGACGATGCGCACGCACTCGGCGACCGACCAGTTCTGCAGGCCCTTGACCTGCAGGTAGACCGGGATCGGCCCGCGTTCGGTCGCGGCGCTGCCGAGGCCGCCCTCGACGACCTGGTAGGCCGGGTGGGTCAGCTGCCAGCGGCCGCGGTACATCCCGACCTCACCGGCGAAGACCGCCCGGACCCCGGGCACCAGGACGTCCTTGTGACCCCAGGCCTTGAAGAACGCCAGGTCCACGTCGTTGCGCCCGTCGGTGATGGTGACGTTGAGCATCTCGCCGCGACGCTTCTGCATCCGACGGGTGACGGCGGTCTTCACCTCGGCCACCGCGACGACGTACTTGCCCACGTGCAGGTCCGACAGGTCAGAGGTGTGCTCGAGGTAGCGCCGCGGCCAGAACTCCAGCAGGTCACCGACCGTCGTCAGGTTGCGGTGCTTGGCGAGCGTCCCGGCCGTCCTGGCGCCGAGGACCTTGTCCAGCTTGGTGCTCTCGTCGACCACGCCTACTCGACTCCCAGCAGCAGCGGGTAGTGCGGCTGGCCACCATCGATGATCGTGACCTCGACGTCGCGGTGACCACGCTCGATACGGGCTCCGAGGGCCTCGACGAGCCCGTCGGGGGCGCCTTCCCCACCGATGATCGTGACCAGCTCGCCACCGCTGGCGAGCAGCCGCCGGACCACGTCGATGGCGACCTCCGTGAGGTCGTGGCCGACGACGACGACATCGCCGCCGACTGCGCCGAGGACGTCGCCGGCCTCGCACGGGCCGGCGCTGGTGAGCGCCTGCTTGCTCGCGAGCGCCACGGCGCCGTGCCGGGTGGCCGCTGCTGCGTGGCTCATCTCGGCGGCGTTGCGTGCGGCGGAGACCCGTTCGTCGAACACCGCGAACGCCGCCAGGCCCTGCACGGCCGTCCGCGAGCGGACGAGGTGGATGTCGAGGCCCTCCTGCTCGGCGGCACTCGCCGCGGCCCGGGCGGCCATCTCGGTGTCTCGGTCGTTGGGCAGCACGATGACCGCCAGGGCGTGCGAGGCCCGGATCGCGTCGAGGAGCTGGCCGGTCGACGCCCGCTGGCCCGGACCGCTCGCCACGACGACGGCGCCGGCCCCCTCGAACACCTCGGCCAGCCCCGGTCCGGCGGCGCAGGCCACGACCGCGACCCCGGTGGCGGGTTGGCGGTGCGCAGCCTGCTCGGCGAAGTGGGTGACGCGGACACGGTAGGGGCGCCCCGCGTCCAGCCCGGCCTCGATCGCGGCCCCGACGTCGTCGACGTGGACGTGGACGTTCCACAGCTCGGGCCCGCCCACCACGAGCAGCGAGTCGCCGAGCTCGTCGAGCACGTCGCGCAACGTCGCGGCCCGTTCCTCGTCGCTGTCGCGCAGGAGGTACATCACCTCGTACCCCGGCCCCCCGGGCGTCCTGTCGTGCTCGCTCGTGGGCCCGTCCCCGTTGCGCCCGGTGGGCTCGACGACACCCCCCTGCCGGCTCCAGTCCTCACGGCGGCGCAGCGAGGGGTCCTCGGCGAACGGCTCCAGGCGCTCGCCGACGTGGGCCGCGTCCTGGTGCACCACGCGCGCGAGCGCCTCGAGCAGGAGGAGGTATCCGGCGGCGCCGGCATCGACGACGCCTGCGCGTTCCAGCGCGGCGAGCTGGCCCGTGGTGGCCCGCAGCGCTTCGGTGGCCGCGTCGAGCGCGGCCTCCGCGACCGCCGCCAGTCCGTCCCCCACCACCGCGGCACCGGCGTCCGCCGCCGCCTTGGCGACCGTGAGGATGGTCCCCTCCTCCGGCCTGGTGACGCTGGCATAGGCGCGGGCGCCCGCCCTGACCAGCCCGTCGGCGATCACCTCGGCCCCGGCCTCGGGCTGCCCGCTGTCCGCGATGGCCTCGGCGAACCCGCGCACCAGCTGGGACAGGATGACCCCGGAGTTCCCCCGCGCCGTGAGCAGCATCGAGCGCGACAGCGCGGAGCACTCCTGCTCCAAGGAGGCCGAACCCAGGATGCCGGCGCGCTCGTGCTCGGCCCGCACGGAGTCCAGCGCCGCGTCGAGGGTGAGGTAGAGGTTGGTGCCGGTGTCACCGTCCGGGACGGGGTAGACGTTGAGCGCGTCGATCTCCGCCCGACGGGCCGCGAACGCCATCCGCGTGAGCACAGCCCACCGCCGCGCATCGACGGCGGTCAGGGCTTCGAGCACGGTGGCAGGCTAGTACCCAGCACCGTCGTGAACCTCGTTTTGGTCGCTGGACCCCTCCTCGGCTACTCTTGACCGGTTCCCGTGGTCCTTCGTGGTGCTGGTCTGTGCCTTCATCCGGCCCGCGGGAAATCCAAGTCTTGTCACCATCGAATTTCAGGAGAACCCCGTGGCTGCCAACTGCGACGTCTGCGGCAAGGGACCGAGCTTCGGTCACAACATCTCGCACTCGCACCGCCGCACCAAGCGTCGCTGGAACCCCAACATCCAGCGCGTCAAGGCTCTGGTGGGCGTCGCAGGTGTGACCCCGAAGCGTCTCAATGTCTGCACCTCGTGCCTCAAGGCCGGCAAGGTCAAGCGCTGACCCTGCCCGACCGGTACTGATCGAAGCCGACCCTCCCCCTGCGGGACGGTCGGCTTCGTCGTTCCCGCGCAGCGCGCGTGGGGTCGTACGCCCGGCCCAGCCCGCGTTCGCCCGCGCCCGCGTTCGCCCGCGCACGCGGGCCCGCGCCAGCCCGCGTCAGCCCGCGTCAGCCCGCGTCAGCCGGCGAAGTGGTCCCAGCCCCGAGGCGCCTGGGCGACCCCGTCGAGGGTGACGCCCGACCCCTCTTCGACCCGGCCCAGCGCCCGCCAACCCGACGGCAGCGGACCCCCGAACGTCGCGAGCAGGCTGTGCTCCTCGCCACCGGCGAGGACGCACTCCAGGGCCGCGTCGCCGACGGCCTCGCGCACCACGTCGAGGTCCGCGGTCAGCAGCTCCTGCTCCAGCGCCATACGGACCCCGCTCGCAGCAGCGATGCGCGAGCCGTCGCGCAGCAACCCGTCCGAGATGTCGAGCATCGCGGTGGCGCCACCGTCGGCGGCGGACGGACCTGCCATCACCTCAACCACCGGCCGCAGGTGGTGGGCCACACACCGACCGCGCGCGCCGCTGCGCTCGTCACGCGCTGCTGCGTCCTGCTGCAGCAACAGCAGCCCGGCTGCTGAGCGGCCCAACGAGCCGTGCACGGCGATCGTGTCGCCGGGGTGGGCGCCACTGCGCAGCACCGGGCCCCTGCCCTGCAGGTCGCCGAGCGCGGTGATCGAGACCATGACCGTGCCGGCGGGTGCCGAGGAGAGGTCCCCACCGGCAACCGCGACCCCGGCGTCCTGCGCCAGCCCGCCCAGCGTCCGCGCGAACTCCACGGCCCAGTCCGCCGGGGTCGACGGGTCCGCGACGAGGGTCACGACCAGCGAGGTGGGGACGGCACCCATGGCGGCGACGTCGGCGACGTTCTGGGTGAAGGCCTTGGTGGCGACATCGGCCGCCGTGGACCACTCGTCGAGCCAGTCGCGGCCACGCACCATGGCATCGGTCGTCACCACCACCGACCCGCTGCAGGCCAGTACCGCCGCGTCGTCACCCGGTCCCACCAGCACGCCTTCGCGCCCAGGGAAGAACGGGAAGATCTCGGCGAGCAGCGACGCCTCCGAGACCTGCGCCAGCGTGCGACCGGCCTTGACCATGACTTGACCTCCTCGTGACAGCCCGGGGCAGACGGCCGGGACACGGGCACGGTAGCGTCTGCCCTGGCCGTGGCGATCCGCTGCGGCCTGGTTCTCCCGGGACGCCGAAGCCCCGGCCAACCGGACATGACATGTCCATCTTCGAAAGAAGTGAGGTGCTCAGTGGTGGTCCAGGCCTACATCCTGATCCAGACCGAAGTCGGCAAGGCAGCGACCGTCGCGGAGGCCATTGCCGGTATCTCCGGTGTGGTCCTGGCCGAGGACGTCACCGGCCCCTACGACGTGATCGCTCGCGTCGAGGCCAACACCGTCGACGAGCTGGGCAAGCTCGTCATCGCCAAGATCCAGGACGTCCCGGGCATCACCCGGACCCTGACCTGCACCGTCGTCCACGTCTGAGGTGCCCCGCGCCGCCCGCCGGCGCCTGCTCGTCGCTGCCGCCGGCCTCCTCGTCCTCGGGGTGGCCGGCGGTGTGCTGTATGCCGTGCAGTCGCCCGAAGGGATCGCCGCCCCGGCCCACGTGGCCGCGTGCGAGTCCCCCATGACCCAGATGCCGCGGACCGTCGGCGGCCAGCCTGCCGGCGACGTCAGCGTCGCCGAGGGCACCGACCCGCGTGACGTGCGCCAGTGGGGCGATCCCGCCATCATCGCGACCTGCGGCTGGCCTGCCCTGGGGCCGACCTCGGACCAGTGTCTCGACGTCGACGGGGTCGACTGGGTCGCCCACGAGCTGAGCGACGGGGTCCGGTTCACCACCTTCGGCCGCGACCCGGCCATCGAGGTCCTCGTCCCCGACGCCTACGCCCCCGCCCCGCTGCTGCTCCCCGCCTTCAACCCCGCCGCCAAGGCGCTTCCCGAGAACGGCCGCACCTGCAGCTGACCCCGAACCCCCGCGCAGCCATACCCCCACCCATACCCCGCCCCATCCCCCGTCTTCCTAACCTTTGCTAGCAAGGGTTAGCGGAATCCGGACAGCTTCCACGGTGTCCGCCTTTCGCTAACGTTTGCTAGCAAGGGTTAGCAAAGGTTGGGGCAGCGAAAGAGGGGTTAGCGAGAGAGGGTGACGAACAGGCCGGGGGTATGGGGTCAGCGCAGGCCTACGGGGCGGGTCAGGGCCAGCTGGAGCAGCTCGTCGATCAGGTCGGGATAGCTCAGCCCGGTCGCTTCCCACATCTGCGGGTACATCGAGTGCGGGGTGAAGCCGGGCATCGTGTTGATCTCGTTGATGACGACGTCCCCGGCCTCGGTGTAGAAGCAGTCGACCCGCGCCAGCCCCTCGCAGCCCAGCGCCTCGAACGCCTCGCCCGCCAGCCGCTGCACCTCGGCGGCGATCGCCTCGGGGACGTTGGCCGGGCAGGACAGGACGGCCCCGTCGTCGAGGTACTTGGCCTCGAAGTCGTAGAACTCGTGCCCGCCCCCGGCCGTCACCTCGATCTCGCCGACGTGGGAGACGCGCGGCGCGTCGGTGCCGCGGCCCTGCAGGACGGCGCACTCGATCTCGCGGCCGACGATGCCCTGCTCGACGACGACCTTGAGGTCGTGCGTGCGCGCCACCTCGATCGCGGCCTCCAGGGCCTGCGGCGTGGCGACCTTGGAGATGCCCATGCTCGACCCGGCGCGGGCCGGCTTCACGAACACCGGGTAGTCCAGCGCAGCCACCGCGTCCATCGCCGCCGCCTTGTCGCGCCGCCACTGCGCGTCGGTGATCACGGCATACGGTCCGACCGGGAGCCCCGCGCCGGCGAACAGGACCTTCATGTGGTGCTTGTCCATGCCCGCGGCGGAGGCGAAGACCCCCGAGCCGACGTAGCGGATGTCGGCCATCTCGAACATGCCCTGGATGGTCCCGTCCTCGCCGAACGGGCCGTGCAGCAACGGGAGGACGACATCGACCTCACCGAGCGAGCGCGGCACCTCACTGGCCTCGAGGCTGACCAGCGTGCGGTCGGTGGTGGCCAGCGGGACCACCACGCCGGCCCCCTGCGGCGAGACCTCGGGGGTACGGTCGGAGGTCAGCTCGAGCTGCTTGGGGTCACCGTCGGAGAGCACCCAGTGGCCGTCGCGGGAGATCCCGATCGGGACGATGTCGTATGCGTCGCGGTCGATCGCGCGCATCACGCCTGCCGCGGTCGCGCAGGACACCGCGTGCTCCGAGGAGCGCCCCCCGAAGACGATGGCGACGCGGGGCTTGCGGGGGGCTGCGGGCTGGTCCGTGGTCATCGCGGACGAGCGTATCCCGCTCACCGGGCGGGCACGGGGCGCGGCTCGCGGACGGCGCCACCTACGCTGGCGGCGTGAGCCACGAGCAGCTGTCCCCTGCCTCCCTTGTCGTCGCCCTCGGCCGCCAGCCCCGCGTCCCGGGCGCCGGCGTCAACGCCCCCCTGGAGTTCTCCTCCACCTACATCGCCGACGGCCCGGTCAACTACGCCCGGGCCGGCAACCCGACCTGGACGGCGTTCGAGGAGGCCCTCGGTTCGCTCGAGGGGGGTGACGCGCTCGTCTTCGCCTCCGGCATGGCAGCCGTCTCGGCGGCGATCTCGCTCGTCCCCCACGGTGGAGCGGTCGTCGTCCCCCACCACGCGTACAGCGGCACCACGGCCCTGCTCGAGCAGCTGGCCGCCACGGGTGCCGTGCACGTTCGACGGGTCGACCCCACCGACCAGGCTGCGGTGCAGTCAGCGCTGGACGGCGCGGCCATGCTGTGGCTGGAGTCCCCGACCAACCCGATGCTCGAGGTGTCGGACCTGCGCGCGCTGTCGGCCATGGCCCGCGAGGCCGGAGCGGTGACGGTGTGCGACAACACCTTCGCCACCCCGCTGGTCCAGCGCCCGCTCGAGGACGGCGTCGACCTCGTGCTGCACTCGGTGACCAAGTACCTCTCCGGCCACTCCGACGTCATCCTCGGCGCCCTGGTCACCGCCGCCACCGAGGCCGGCGCAGTGCTGCGGGGCCGGCTCTCGACCGCCCGGCTGCTCGGCGGCGCCATCGCCGGGCCGATGGAGACCTGGCTGGCGCTGAGGGGCCTGCGCACCCTCCACGTGCGCCTCGAACGCGCCACCGCCAACGCCCGTGAGCTCGCCGCCCGCCTCGACGGCCACCCCGGCGTGCAGACCACGCGCTACCCCGGCTTCGGGGCGATCATCGCCATCGAGGTACCCGGCGGGGCCGAGGCTGCGGAGCGCGTCGCCGCGGCGACGACCCTGTGGACCCATGCCACCAGCCTCGGCGGGGTCGAGTCGCAGATCGAGCGACGTCGCCGCCACCCGGCGGAGCCGCTCACCGTGCCGGACAACCTGCTGCGCCTGTCGGTGGGCATCGAGGACGTCGAGGACCTCTGGCGCGACCTCGACCAGGCCCTGCGCGCCTGATGTGGCAGAGGTCGGCCGGCGGGGTCGACCTGGCGGCGTCGACGTGGTGCCAAAGCGTCGCCTCACCGCCGGGTGAGGTCGATCTGCCACCTCCTCGAGGCTGAGGTGGCCTGCGGCTACTGGGCTTCCTTCTTGAGGGCGCGCAGCATGAGGGCCCCGACGACCTCCTCGGGGCTGCGGCCGTCGTGCACCACCGCGGCCACCTGCTCGATGATCGGCACCGACACCCCGTGGTCGTGCGCCAGCTGCAGGATCGACTCGCAGGACTTCACCCCCTCGGCCGTCTGCCGGGTCACCGCGACGACCTCCTCGACCGTCATGCCCCGGCCGAGGTTGAGGCCGAACGTGCGGTTGCGGGACAGCGGCGACATGCAGGTGGCGATGAGGTCCCCCACCCCGGCCAGACCGGAGAACGTCACCGGGTCGGCCCCGAGCTTCATCCCCAGCCGGGTCGTCTCCGCCAGGCCGCGGGTGATGATGGAGGCCTTGGAGTTGTCACCCATACCGAGGCCCTCGGCCATGCCGACCGCGAGCGCGATGACGTTCTTCACGGCGCCGCCGAGCTCGGCGCCCACGACGTCGGTGGTCGTGTAGGGACGGAAGTAGGGCGGGTTCGAGGCCTCGGCGACCATCTCGGCCACCTGCGCGTCGACACACGCCACGACACTGGCGGCAGGCTGCTTCTGGGCGATCTCCTTGGCCAGGTTGGGCCCGGAGACCACGACGATCCGGCCCGCCTCGATGCCACCGGCCTCGGCGATGACCTCGCTCATCCGCTTGGTGGTGCCGAGCTCGACGCCCTTCATGAGCGACACGATCGCGGCGCCCGGCGGCAGCGCGTGGCTCCACTCGGCCAGGTTGGCCCGCAACGTCTGCGACGGCACGGCCAGCACGACGATGTCGGCGTCGGCGGCCGCCTCGGCAGGGTCGGTCGTGGCACGGATGCCCTCGGGCAGCGAGATCCCGGGCAGGTAGTCCTCGTTGCTGCCGGCGTTGATCTGGTCGACCATCTCCTGGCGACGGCCCCACATCGTCACGGGGGTGCCCCCGTCGGCGAGCACCGCGGCATACGCCGTGCCCCAGCTGCCGGTGCCGAAGACCGCAGCCCTGGTCATGCCCTGCGCCCCTTGCGGTGGAAGTTGCCGGTCTCCGGCAGGCCGTGCTTGCGCGAGTCGAAGCGCTCGACGGGCGCCTTCTCACCCCGGATCTGCTCGAGCAGCACGGTGATCGCGTCGACGATGCGGTCGGTCGCCTCGCGCAGCAGGGCGCCGGTGACGGGCTGGTCGTAGAGGTCGCTGAGGTCCACGGGCGGGCCCGCGGTCAGCTGCACCCGGGTGCGCGGGAACAGCTTGGGCTTCTTGGAGTATGGCGCGAGCATCTCCTGCGGGCCCCACTGCGCGACGGGGATGACCGGGCACCTCGTCGTCAGGGCGATGCGGGCCGCACCGGTCTTGCCGACCATCGGCCACAGCTGCGGGTCACGGGTCAGGGTGCCCTCGGGATAGACCCCCACGCACTTGCCCGCGTCGACCGCAGCCACCGCGGCACGGAACGCGTCCGCCGCGCGACCGGTGTTGCGGTAGACGGGGATCTGTTCGGCGCCGCGCAGGATCGCCCCCGCGACGGGGATCCGGAAGACCGCCTCCTTGCCCAGGAAGTACGGCGGGTGCCCGCTGTCGTAGAGGAAGTGGGCGAAGGTGAACGGGTCCGCGTACGACAGGTGGTTGGGGCAGACGATGAACCCTCCCGACGTCGGGAGGTGCTCGGTCCCCCGCCAGGTCCGCCTGGTCAGCAACAGCATCAGGGGTCGCACGATCGCCACCGCCAGTCGGTAGGCGAAGGGCAGGCTGCGTGTGCCGCTGGCGGTCACGTGGGGTCTCCGTGGTCAGGATCGGGGGCGACGCGTCGAGTGTGCATCCTCGCGGCTCTGGGGGTCGGTGTCGAGCAACCGCGCCACCACTGCGACGATCTGGGCGATGACCTCAGCGCGTCCCGGACCGGCCGGGCTCCCGTGGCGCCTCGTCGTGCCCGTCAAGGGTGGCGTGGCCGCCAAGTCGCGCCTGCACCCGCCTGCGGGCGTCGCCCGGGAGGACCTCGCCCTGGCCCTGGCCACCGACTGCCTCACCGCCTGCTGCGCCGGTATGCCGCCTGCTCACGTCGTCGTCGTGACCTCCGACCCGAGGGTGGCCGGGGTCGCCGACCGGCTGGGCACCGTCGTGGTCGCCGACCCGGGTGCCGGGCTCAACGCCGCCGTGGAGGCAGGCCGTGACCACGCTCTGGGCGTGTCCCCGGACGCCTCCGTCGCGGCCCTGCTCGGTGACCTTCCTTCCTTGCGCGCTCCGGAGCTCCTGGCGGCGCTGGGGGCTGCGGCGGCATACCCGCTCGCGGTGGTGCCCGACCTGGCTGGTGACGGCTCCACCCTGGTCACGGCCGTGGCGGGTGCCGGGCTCCGGCCGCGGTTCGGGACGGGTTCGGCTGCCGCGCACGTCGCGGGCGGCCACCACCGGCTCGACCTCGACCTGCCCGGCCTGCGCACCGATGTCGACGACGACACCGCGCTGGCTGCCGCGGTGGCCATCGGGGTCGGCGCAGCCACCCGGGCGGTGCTGGCAGGACGCGTCTGAGCGCACCGGTCAGGCGTCCGTGCGGGCTACGCTGCCACCATGCAGGGCAGTGTGCACACCTTCGACGAGCAGACCGGCGCCGGTTCGCTGCTGCTCGACGACGGGCTCGAGGTGACCTTCACCGCCGACGTCTTCGGGGCCAGTGCGCTGCGCCACCTGCGCTCGGGCCAGCGGCTGAGCCTGACCCTCGGCGACGACGGCCGCGACGTCACCAGGCTCTGGATCGTCGGCATCGGCGACGACCAGGTCATCGGCTAGCCAGCCGGCCGGGTCGTTCGGATCCCGCGACGACCAGCCCGCACCGCCTCGCGCTCAGCCGACCTCGTAGTCGGCGCCGAGCGAGTCGAGCTTCTCGGAGAACCGTTCGTAGCCGCGGTAGATGAGCTCGATGCCGTGGACCTTGGACTGTCCCTCCGCGGCCAGGGCTGCGATGAGGTAGCTGAAGCCGCCGCGCAGGTCGGGGACGGTGATCTCGGCACCACGCAACGGCGTCGGTCCGGAGATGACGGCGCTGTGGCGGAAGTTCGCGCGCCCGAAGCGGCAGGGCGACCCCCCGAGGCACTCCTTGTAGAGCTGGATGACGGCACCCATCTCCCCCAGGGCCTCGGTGAAGCCCAGGCGGTTCTCGTAGACCGTCTCGTGGACGATCGACAGGCCACTGGTCTGGGTCAGCGCGACGACGAGGGGCTGCTGCCAGTCGGTCATGAACCCCGGGTGGACGTCGGTCTCCATGACCAGCGAGTTGAGGGTGCCACCGGCATGCCAGAAGCGGATGCCCTCGTCATCGATGTCGAAGTCGCCACCGATCTTCCGGAAGACGTTGAGGAAGGGCATCATCGCCTGCTGCTGGGCGCCTCGGACGTAGATGTCGCCCTTGGTCGCCAGGGCCGCGCACGCCCACGAGCCGGCCTCGATGCGGTCGGGGATGGCGAGGTGGTCGTAGCCACCGAGCCGGTCGACCCCGTCGATCTTGATGACCCGGTCGGTCTCGACGCTGATGATCGCGCCCATCTTCTGCAGCACGGCGATGAGGTCGAGGATCTCGGGCTCGACGGCAGCGTTGCGCAGCTCGGTGACCCCCTGGGCGCGGACAGCGGTCAGCAGCACCTGCTCCGTGGTGCCGACCGAGGGGAAGGGCAGCTTGATGCGCGTGCCCTTGAGGCCGTGGGGGGCGGTCAGGCGCAGGCCCTCGGGGCGCTTCTGGACGTCGGCGCCGAACTGGCGCAGCACGTCGAGGTGGTAGTTGATCGGCCGCTCGCCGATCCGGCAGCCACCGAGGTCGGGGATGAAGGCCTCACCGAGGCGGTGCAGCAGTGGGCCGCACAGGAGCACCGGCACCCGGGAGGACCCGGCGTGGGCGTCGATGTCGGCGACGTGCGCCTGCTCGACGTTGGTGGGGTCGAGCAGCAGCTCACCGTCCCGGTCGGTCGAGTCGATCTTCACGCCGTGCAGCTCGAGCAGCCCCGAGACGATCTTGACGTCGGAGATCTCCGGGACGCCTCGCAGACGGCATGGATCCTCCGCGAGCAGGGCCGCCACCATGGCCTTGGAGACCAGGTTCTTGGCCCCCCGGACCTCGAGGTCTCCGACCAACGGCGAGCCACCATTCACGGTGAGGATGTTTGCCATGGCCCAAGCATCCCACCAGCCCGCTCGAGCGTGCGACAGAGGCCGACACCCCGAGGTGGGTGTCGGCCTCTGTCGAAGGTCCAGCAACGGTCGAGCAGTGGTCGAGCGTCAGGCCTTCTTGGCCGTGCGCTTGGCCGCGGTCTTCTTCGCCGGAGCTGCCTTCTTGGCAGGAGCCGCCTTCTTGGCGGGAGCCGCCTTCTTCGCGGGTGCCGCCTTCTTCGCAGGAGCCGTCTTCTTCGCGGGTGCGGCCTTCTTGGCGGGTGCCGCCTTGGTCGCCGCGGCCTTCTTGGCCGGAGCCGCCTTCTTCGCCGGAGCAGCCTTCTTGGCCGGAGCCGCCTTGGTCGCCACGGCCTTCTTCGCCGGTGCCGCCTTCTTGGCGGGCGCTGCCTTGGTCGCCGCGGCCTTCTTCGCGGGGGCAGCCTTCTTGGCCGGAGCCGCCTTCTTGGCCGGAGCAGCCTTCTTGGCGGTGGCGGTCTTGGCCGTGCCGGCTGCCGCGCGGGCGCCGGCCACTGCGGCCTTGGGCAGCGAGCGCGGGTTCTTCACGACGGTCTTGAAGGCCGAGCCGGCGCGGAACTTGGGGACGACGGTCTTCTTGATCTTGACCGAGGCGCCGGTGCGCGGGTTGCGGCCGGTCCGTGCGGCTCGGGCGGCCTGTTCGAAGGTTCCGAAGCCGGTGATGGCGACGCTGCCGCCCTTGGCGACCTCACGGATGATCACGTCGACGACGGCGGTGAGCGCGTCACTTGCCGCCTTGCGGCTGCCGAGACGGGACTCGAGCTCCTTGATCAGTTCTGCCTTGTTCACGGCTTCCCCTCCACAGGGTTGGTGGTGTCGAACCCCATAGTCCGACGAAGTGGGCGGCCGAGCTGGTGCTCGACGTGGGTCCGACGTTAGGGCTGTTGGCCCTGCTAGTCCACCACTGCGACGCGCTGATCCTTTGTGTCGCAACGGATTCAGGCCGGATCTGACCCCCAGGATCGCTCAGCTGTGGCGCCGAGCCCCCTCGACACGACGACGACAGCCAGCCCGTCCGAGCACCGACGAGCGACCCGGATCTCGTTGCAGCGCAACCAATTCGTGACCCCGAAGCCACCGCCACCGGGCGTCGACGGGGACAGCGCAGGGCCCCGGCCGGGTCGGCCGGGGCCCTGCTCGAGCGGGCTCAGCGAACCCACCGAAGGAATTTCGCGCTCTGTCGGCGCGCCGCGCCCTCAGGCCGTGGTGGTGGAGGGCTTGTAGGCCGGTCGCCGACCCTCGAACTCGGTGACGTCCTGCTCGTGACGAAGGGTCAGGCTGATGTCGTCCAACCCCTCGAGCAGGCGCCAACGGGTGTAGTCGTCCACCTCGAACGGCGCCACGATGTCGCCGGCCGTGACGGTCCGGGAGACGAGGTCGACGGTCACCGACGCGCCCGGCTCGTTCTCGAGGTACTTCCAGATGAGCTCGATGTCGCCCTGGGCGACCTGGGCCGTCAGCAGTCCCTGCTTGCCGCTGTTGCCGCGGAAGATGTCGGCGAAGCGCGAGGACAGCACGACCCGGAAGCCGTAGTTCATCAGCGCCCAGACGGCGTGCTCGCGCGACGAGCCGGTGCCGAAGTCCTGGCCGGCCACGAGGACCGACCCGGCCGAGTACGAGGGGTTGTTGAGGATGAACGTCTCGTCCCGGCGCCAGGCCGCGAACAGCCCGTCCTCGAACCCCGTGCGGGTGACCCGCTTGAGGTAGACCGCCGGGATGATCTGGTCGGTGTCCACGTTGCTGCGGCGCAGCGGCACCCCGATCCCGGTATGGGTCGTGAAGGCGTCCATCAGTGGCTCCCCTCGGTCACGGGCTCGGTGGTGGTGGCAGATCTCGCCGGACCCGACGTCGGCGCCCACGAGATCGGCGGGGCTGGACAGCGTGCCGCGCACCGCGGTGGCCGCTGCGACGAGGGGGCTGACGAGGTGGGTGCGACCGCCCTTGCCCTGACGGCCCTCGAAGTTGCGGTTGGAGGTCGAGGCGCTGCGCTCCCCCGGGGCGAGCTGGTCGGGGTTCATGCCCAGGCACATCGAACAGCCGGGCAGTCGCCACTCGGCCCCGGCGGCGGTGAAGACCTGGTCCAGCCCCTCCTCCTCGGCCTGCAGGCGCACCCGCGCCGAGCCGGGGACGACGAGCATCCGCACGCTGTCGGCGACCTTGCGGCCCTTGACGACCTCGGCTGCAGCCCGCAGGTCCTCGATGCGACCGTTGGTGCAGGAGCCCACGAAGACGGTGTCGACCTTGATCTCGCGCAGCGGCGTGCCGGCGGTCAGGCCCATGTACTCCAGGGCGTGCCGGGCAGCGGCCTTCTCGTTGTCGTCGCCCATCGTCTCGGGGTCGGGCACCGCCGCACTCAGCGGCAGACCCTGTCCTGGGTTGGTGCCCCAGGTGACGAACGGCGTCAGGGTCGTGGCGTCGAGGTCGACCTCGGCGTCGAAGACCGCGTCGTCGTCGGTGCGCAGGAGCTTCCAGTCAGCGACCGCGGCGTCCCAGTCGGCGCCGGTCGGGGCGTGGTCGCGACCCTGGAGGTAGTCGAACGTGGTCTGGTCGGGCGCGATCAGACCGGCGCGCGCACCTGCCTCGATCGACATGTTGCACACCGTCATGCGGGCTTCCATGGACAAGGCGCGGATGGCGCTGCCGCGGTACTCCAGGACGTACCCCTGGCCGCCACCCGTACCGATCTTGGCGATCACGGCCAGCGTGATGTCCTTGGCCGTCACGCCGGGCTGGAGCTCGCCCTCGACGTTGATCGCCATCGTCTTGAACGCCTTCAGCGGCAACGTCTGGGTGGCGAGCACGTGCTCGACCTCCGAGGTGCCGATGCCGAGCGCGATAGCGCCGAAGGCGCCGTGGGTGGAGGTGTGGCTGTCGCCGCAGACGATCGTCATGCCCGGCTGGGTCAGGCCGCGCTGGGGGCCGACGACGTGGACGATGCCCTGCTCGGCGTCACCCATGGGGAACAGGCGGACGCCGAACTCCGCGCAGTTGCGTCGCAACGTCTCGACCTGGGTCTTGCTGACGAGGTCGGTGATCGGGCCGGGCGTCGTCGGGACGTTGTGGTCCTCGGTGGCGAGCGTCAGGTCCGGCCGGCGCACCGGTCGACCAGCGAGTCGCAGGCCGTCGAAGGCCTGTGGCGAGGTCACCTCGTGGATGAGGTGCAGGTCGATGTAGAGCAGGTCCGGCTCGCCTTCAGCACGACGCACCACATGGGCGTCCCACACCTTCTCGGCCAAAGTTCCTGACACGTCTCCCACTTCCTCCGTCGCGTACTGCCGCCTGCTCGCGCGCGTGGTCCTTCGAGGCGCCACGCCGCGCGGATCTCCGAGGTTGGCACGCACGACACACCGTCGGATTTGCGTCTCATCGAATGAGACGCCAATATCATCCCATGGACAACACGAGTGGAGTCGGCGTTCTCGACAAGGCAGCCATCGTCCTGGGTGCCCTCGAGGCCGGGCCGTCGACCCTTGCGCAGCTGGTGACCGCGACCGGTCTCGCCCGCCCGACGGCCCACCGGCTGGCCGTCGCGCTGGAGCACCATCGCCTCGTCACCCGCGACCTGCAGGGTCGCTTCGTGCTCGGGCCACGGCTCGCCGAGCTGGCTGCGGCCGCCGGCGAGGACCGGCTGCTCGCTGCCGCGGGGCCGGTGCTCGGCGCCCTGCGGGACCACACCAACGAGAGCGCCCAGCTGTTCCGTCGCCAGGGCGACTACCGCATCTGCGTCTCCGCCGCAGAGCGCCCGGTCGGCCTGCGTGACTCGATCCCCATCGGCGCGACCCTGTCGATGCTGGCCGGCTCGGCCGCCCAGGTGCTGCTCGCGTGGGAGGAGCCGGACCGGCTGCACCGCGGCCTGCACGGCGCGAAGTTCAGCGCCACCACCCTGTCCGGCGTCCGCCGCCGTGGTTGGGCGCAGAGCGTCGGCGAGCGCGAGGCCGGTGTCGCCTCGGTGTCGGCACCGGTGCGGGGTCCGTCCGGTCGTGTCGTGGCCGCGGTGTCCATCTCCGGCCCGATCGAGCGGCTCTCCCGCCAGCCGGGACGCCTGCACGCCGCCACCGTGATCGCGGGCGCCAACAAGCTCTCCGAGGTCCTCGCCCGCCACCACGCCCAGCAGCAGCAGCAGAACCACGCCTGACCCGGCGCCATACCCGCCGCGTCCACCCCCATCCGGGCACCCCGGCGCGCCTGCCTACCACGCTCGCAAAGCGGGGGTTGCTCCGCGACACGGCACGTGTAGGTGCCCCTTTCGCCGAACAACCCCCGCTTTGCCGTGTCGCGCCGCCCCGATCCCGGTATGGCGCCGCGGCGCCTGACGGACGCCGGTGCCCGCGTCCTCCGGGTCCGTTGGATAGTGTCACTGCCCATGCGGATGTCCGAGCTCTCCGAACGCAGCGGTGTCGCCGTCGCCACCCTGAAGTACTACCTGCGCGAGGGCCTGCTCCCGGCTGGGGAGAGCCTCGGCGCGACGCGGGCCGACTACTCCGAGGGCCACCTGCGACGGGTGCGCCTGGTCCGCGCCCTCGTCGACGCGGGGGTCACCGTCGCCGAGGCCAGGCAGGTGACCGCGGCACTCGACGACCCTCCGCGGTCCCGCCACGACCTGCTCGGCCGGGCGCAGTACGCCCTGCCTGCGCCGCACCGCGACCACCCGGTCAGCGACGAGGTCCGCGAGCTGGTGGCCTTCCTCGGCTGGACGGTCACGCCGGACTCCCCGGCCCTGCACTCGCTCAGCGGCGCCGTCGCAGCCGCCCGGTCGGCAGGCGTCCCGCTCGCACGCGAGGCGCTCGAGGGGTACGCCAGGGCCACCGAGGGCGTCGCTGCAGTCGACGTGGCGAACGTCCCGACTGATGACCTCGCCGACGCCCTGCACCGGGTCGTCGCCGGCACCGTGCTCGTCGACCCGGTCCTGGCGGCCCTGCGCCGACTCGCCCAGGAACACGTCAGCAGCCGGCGGTGAGGTCGCACTGCTACCGGACGCGCGAAGGTCCCCGCCCGATGGGCGGGGACCTTCCACGAGTAGCCCCGACGGGATTCGAACCCGCGCTACCGCCTTGAGAGGGCGGCGTGCTAGGCCGCTACACAACGGGGCCCTAGCTGGTTCGCCCGGCGCCTTGCGGCTCCGGGCAGCGGAGAGAACCTTACCGAACGACGGGGGAATTCTCCGAATCGGCGTGTGTCCCAAGGGACTTGCGCCTGAGCTGGGGTACCAGGACTCGAACCTAGAATGACGGTACCAGAAACCGTAGTGTTGCCAATTACACCATACCCCAAGGGGTATCACGCCCTACGCGCCCGAAGGCCTTCAGGGAGTGAACCGAGAAGCGATACTACCGGTCGCCCCCACCCTGCCCAAATCGGCTCCTGACAATGGTCCCGGGGGCCACGTCAGCCCGTCACAGGACCGTCCCCACTGACACCGGACTCGGTGCCGGACTCGGCTGCGGACTCGGCGACGGACTTGAGGTTGCGCAGGGTCTGCTCGATGCCGCGGCGGTTCCGCTCCGGGAAGCCGAAGGCCTCGATGAGGAGCCGCTGCGGCGTGCCGTACCTGGAGTAGTCGAAGGACTCGGTGACGCGCGTGCCGTCGCCGACGGGCTCGAGCTCGTAGCGCCAGCGGTGGCCACCGAAGTGCCGCCAGGCGATCAGCCGCCCCTCCTCGAACTCCACGACGCGGTTGCTGATGCGGTAGGGAACCCCGGCCAGCTTCATGTCCACGCCGAAGGTGGCTCCACGGCTGAGCCGGTCCGGTCCGGAGATGGTGTCGCGGACCGACCCCGAGCCGTCGATGCGCGAGTGCTGGCGCGGGTCGACGAGGATCGCGAACACCGTCTCCGCAGGAGCGGCGATGTCGACCGACGACGAGACGACGCGGCTCATGCCGACAGCTCGTCGCGCAGGCGGGTCAGCCGCGCCAGCGTCGAGGTCTTGCCGAGGATCTCCATGGACTCGAACAGCGGCGGGCTGATCCGCTGCCCGGACACCGCCGTCCGCAACGGACCGAAGGCGAACTTGGGCTTGATGCCCATGCCGTCCACGATCGCCTCACGCAGGGCCGCCTCGATCACGGCAGCACTCCAGCCGCTGTCCGCGCCGAGGGGCCCGGCGGGGGTGTCGTCGATGGCGTCGAGCGCGGTGACCGCGGCGGCGAGCACCTGGCCGGCATCGTCCTTGAGCTGCGCCCGCGCGTCGTCGGCGATGACGACGGCGTCGTCCGCGACGTAGAAGGGACTGACGAGGGCGGCTGCCTCGGTGAGCAGCACCATCCGGGTCTGGATCAGCTCGGTGACCTTCTCGAGTCGGCCGAGCTCACCGAGGCTGGGGTTGCCCGACAGCACCCCGGCCCGCTCCAGGTGGGGCAGCAGCCGCGACGCCAGCTCGCGGACCTCGAGCCCGCGGATGTGCACGCCGTTGAGCCAGTCGAGCTTCTTCAGGTCGAAGATCGGGCCGACCGG
This sequence comes from uncultured Actinomycetota bacterium, assembly GCA_963731235.1. GTDB lineage: Bacteria > Actinomycetota > Actinomycetes > Actinomycetales > Dermatophilaceae > Pedococcus. Next base: position 206,900 of record CAVSUT010000015.1, read on the forward strand.
GTTGACCTTGCGCCAGTCGAAGTCGGCGGAGAACTCCTCGAAGGTGAAGACCTCGACGATCGTTGCCCTCCTCGTCCACGGCCGGCGGATAGGCCAGCAGCGCGAGGAAGTTCACCAGCGCCTCGGGCAGGTAGCCCTCCTCGCGGAACCACGTCAGCCGCGCGGCAGGGTTCTTGCGCTTGGAGATCTTGGACTTGTCGGTGTTGCGCAGCAACGGCATGTGCGCCCACTTCGGCGGCTCCAGCCCGAGCCAGCGGTAGAGCAGGATGTGCTTGGGGGTGCTGGAGATCCACTCCTCGCCGCGGACGACGTGGGTGATGCCCATCTCGTGGTCGTCGACGACGACCGCGAGGTGGTAGGTCGGGAAGCCGTCGGCCTTGAGGATCACCTGGTCGTCCGGACGCGGCGCCGAGACCCTGCCGCGGATGAGGTCCTCGAACTGCAGCTCGACGTCCTCGGGGACGAGCATGCGCACGACAGGGGTCTCGGAGAAGCCGGGCAGCTCGGCGCGCTCCTCACGGGTGCGGCCGTGGCACAGTCGGTCGTACCCCGTGGGCAGCTTGGACTTCTGCTGGATCTCGCGCATCGTGGCGAGCCGCTCGGTGGAGCACCAGCAGTGGTAGGCCTTGCCCTCGGCGAGCAGCCGCTCCACGTAGGGCCGGTAGGTGTCGAGCCGTTCGGACTGCCGGTACGGCGCCCAGGGTCCGCCGACGTCCGGTCCCTCGTCCCACTGCAGCCCCAGCCAGTGCAGGGTGTCGAACACCTGCTGCTCGCTGTCCTCGCGGAACCTCGCGCGGTCGGTGTCCTCGATGCGCAGGACGAACGAGCCACCCTGCTGACGCGCGAACGCGAGGTTGAACAACGACATGTAGGCGGTGCCGACGTGCGGGTCACCCGTGGGTGACGGGGCGACGCGCAGGCGGGGGGCGGTGGGGGTCTGCTCACTCATGGTGGACCCGATTGTAGGCAGCGCCCCCGCGAGTGCCTCAGCCGCGCTCGAGGGCCGCGGGCCGAGGAGCGCGAGGTATGGCGCGCGGGCCCCGAGCGGCGCGTGGGCGCCGACTGCGCGCCATACCCGTCCTCAGCGGCGGACGAACGGGTTGGACAGCGTGCCGATGCCCTCGATCTCGACCTCCACGCGCTGCCCGCCCTCGACCGGGCCGACGCCGGCGGGCGTACCGGTGAGGATGAGGTCGCCGGGCAGGAGCGTGAACGCCTTCGAGGCGTGCGAGACCAGCGTCGCGACGTCGTGGACCATGTCGGCGGTGGTGCCGTCCTGGACGACCTCACCGTCGAGGCGGGTGCGCAGCGAGAGGTCGGTGGGGTCGAGGTCGGTCTCGATCCACGGGCCGATGGGGCAGAAGGTGTCCATGCCCTTGGCCCGGGCCCACTGGCCGTCGCCACGCTGCAGGTCGCGGGCGGTGACGTCGTTGGCGCAGGTGTAGCCGAAGACGACCTTCGACACCTCTGCGGGCTCGATGTCCTTGCAGAGCCGGCCGATCACGACGGCGAGCTCCCCCTCGTAGTGCACCTCGGAGGTGATCGAGGGCAGGACGACGGGCTCGTTCGGACCCACGACGGCGGTGTTGGGGATGAGGAACATCAGCGGCTCGGCCGGGGCCTCGCCACCCATCTCCTTGGCGTGGTCGGCGTAGTTCCTGCCGATGCCGATGACCTTGCTGCGCGGGATGACCGGCGCGAGGAGGCGGACGTCCTCGACGAGGTGGGTCGCCCCCGTCAGCTCGATCTTCGTGTAGAGCGGGTCACCGGTGATCTCGGCGATCTTCTCCCCTGCCCCGTCGACCAGTCCGAAGACCGGGTCCTCACCCGTCGTGAATCTCGCGATACGCATGAGCCCGAGCCTATCTGCGGTCAGCGCGCGGAGAACTCCCGGCGGTAGCGCTGCGGCGAGGTGCCGACGACCGACTGGAAGTGCGTGCGCAGCAACGCCGCCGAGCCGAACCCGCTGTGGGAGGCGACCGAGTCGACCGGCAGGTCCGTCTGCTCGAGGAGCTCGCGGGCGCGCAGCACCCGCTGCTGGACGATCCACCGGTGAGGGGTGGTGCCGGTCTCGGCGACGAACCGGCGGGCGAAGGTGCGCTCCGACATCATCGCCAGCCTCGCCAGGTCGGGGACGGTGTGCGGCTCGTCGAGGTTCTCGGTGATGTGGTCGAGGACCGGCTGGATGCTCTCGCACTCCGTCTCCGGCAACGGCGCCGCGACGTACTGCCGCTGGCCGCCGTCCCGCTGAGGCGGCACCACCATCCGCCGGGCGATGCGGGTGGCCACGGCGGACCCCAGCTCGCGACGCACGAGGTGCAGGCAGGCGTCGATGCCCGCGGCGGTGCCGGCACCGGTGATGATCGAGCCCTCGTCGATGTAGAGGACGTCCATCGAGACCCGGGTCTGGGGGAACCGCTCGGCGAACTGCTCGGCGTAGCGCCAGTGGGTGACCGCGCTCCGGCCGTCGAGCAGCCCGGTCTCCCCCAGCACGAACGACCCGGTGCAGATCGACAAGATCGTCGCCCCCCGTCGGTGGGCCTCGCGGATCGTCTCGAGCAGGGCCTCGGGATAGGCGTCCCGGACCCCACCTGCCGGGACGACGACGAGGTCGGCGTCGACCGCATCGGCCCACGCGTGGCTGGGCACGAACTGTCCGCCGCTGGTCGTCGCGACGGGTGCGCCGGCCTCCTCACCGCACGTGATGAAGGTGAAGGGCGGGACGCCGTCGTCGGTGCGGTCGATCCCGAAGACCTCGCACGCCACGGACATCTCGAACATCGCCATCGGGTTGGTGGCCAGGGCGGCGATCGTGGTGAGGGCCATCTCGCCATCATGCCACGGACGATGGCAGAAATCCCGCTGCACGCGTCAGTTCTGCCACTCGTGGCTGGATCTGCACGAGCGCATGATTACAGACATGACCATTCTCCTGCTCCTGGCCTTCGTCACCACGCTCGTCGTCGCCCTCGAACGACACCACCGCCGCACCGGGGCCCTCCCCAGGGCCCCCCACGGCGCGGACTCCAGCATCGCCTTCACCGACCTCGACCACGACGTCGACCGCGTCCTGCACGACGTCGAGGCCCGCCGCGCCTGACTCTGGCCCGCCCCTCAGCGCAGCTGCTGCTGCACGGCCCTGGCCATCACGGCATACCCGGCGTCGTTGGGATGGAAGTCGAACCGAGGTGGGGCCATCGAGGTCAACGCGAGGATGCGCGCCAGGTTGGTGGGCAGCCGCCCCAGGTCCTTGACGGTCACGGGCGTGGTGACCGTCGTCTGGAACGCCGCCGCCACGTCGGCCACGCGGGCACCGCTGGCCTGCGCGCTCGTGGCGATCGCGTCGTTGACCTTGGCCAGCTCTTTCACCGACGCCTGCCCGAGCCCCGAGCTGCCCAGCAGGTCCAGCACCAGGAACGGGTCGTAGTAGTTGAGGACGACGACCTCTGCGTCCGGAGCAGCAGCACGCAGCCGGCTGGTGATCTCGGGCAGGTTGGCGGACAGGGTGGCGAGCGCCGGGCCGGTGCAGGAGGACTTCAGGCCGCCGAAACCGCAGCGGGCGACGTCGTTGCCCCCGATGTCGAGGGTCACGAGGCGGACGTCGGTGGCGTGGTCGCGCAGGAACTGCTCGGCCTGGGCCAGCTGGCTGCCCCGGTCGTAGGTGCACCCGCCGCCCTCGAGCATCGACGTCGTGGTCTCGCCGGAGCAGGCGAGGTTGACCAGCTCGGTGGCCCCGTCCCGCTGCTGGACCGCGTCGCGGACCGCGCCGACGTAGCCCTCGGTGCGGTGGTCGGCGCCGTTCTGGAACCCCGCGGCGAGCGAGTCACCCAGGGCGACGTAAAAACCCGTCCGAGCCGGAGCCGGGGCCGGGGCCGTGGCTTGGCTGCCCGACGACAGCCCGGTCGACGGCACCGGAGGAGAACCCCACGACGGCACCTGCCCCCACCACCAGCGCGAGCGCGGCGAGGAGCGCGACCAGGCTGCGTCTGCTCATGGGTCACCACGGTGCCACCCCTGGCTGGGAGTGCGCTGGACCGGGCTACCCTTCGTCGTTGATGGAGGCACCGGCGATGGACACCGTGACGACGACCCTGACGACGACCCTGACGCGCTCGCAGTGGCAGGCCCTCGAGGCCGACCACGAGCGCCGCGCGGACGACGCCACCGCCGGCCACCGCGCCCGTCGAGGAGACCAGGTGGCGCACCCCGTGGAGGACTTCCTCTTCACCTACTACCCGTTCCGGCCCGCCCTGCTGCGGCGGTGGCACCCGGGTCCGGGCGTCCGGCTCGAGGGCGCCGCGGACCTGCCCCGGGCCGGGTGGAAGCACTACCGGCGGGTGGACGCAGGCCTCGAGCTGGATGTCGCCGCATACGTCGAGGCACGCGGCCGCACCATCGACTTCGTCCGCGGCCTCCTGGTCGCCACCGCCGCCCGCCCTGCCCAGCTGGGCTGCTTCGGGCTGCACGAGTGGGCGATGGTCTACCAGCTGACGCCCGACCAGGTCCGGCACTCCGACTGGCCGCTGCGCCTGGGTGTCGAGGGCACCGACGGGCTGGTCGAGGACCTGCAGATCCGGTGCACGCATTTCGACGCGTTCCGCTTCTACACACCCCCCGCGCGGTCGCTCAACCTGCTCCAGCCGACCCGCGAGACCCAGGTGGAGCTCGAGCAGCCGGGCTGCCTGCACGCCGGCATGGACCTCTACAAATGGGCCATGAAGCTCGCCCCCGCCATCCCCGGCGAGCTGGTCCTCGACTGCTTCGAGCACGCCCGGCAGATCCGGGAGCTCGACATGCGCGCCTCCCCCTACGACCTCACCGCCCTGGGCTACGACCCGGTGCGCATCGAGACACCGGCAGGACGGGCGGAGTATGCCGCGGCGCAGCGCGGGTTCGCCGAGCGCGGCCAGATCCTGCGCAGCCGGCTCGTCGCGGTGATCGACTCCCTGCAGGTCGCCCCGCCCGCGATGACGCCCGGATGACCGCCACGGCTGACCGCCACAGGGTGGGCCGTTTCGTGGCCCCGGCGCTCCGGGCCCTAGTCTGGTCGCCGTGTCCAAAGTTCTGACGTCCCTGCCCGTTGGTGAGCGTGTCGGGATCGCCTTCTCAGGCGGTCTGGACACCTCGGTCGCTGTCGCGTGGATGCGCGAGAAGGGGGCGATCCCCTGCACCTACACGGCCGACCTCGGGCAGTACGACGAGCCTGAGATCGACACGGTGCCGGACCGTGCCGGCCAGTACGGTGCCGAGCTGGCCCGCCTCGTCGACTGCCGCGGCCCCCTCGTCGAAGAGGGCCTGTCGGCGATCGCCTGCGGCGCCTTCCACATCCGCAGCGGCGGCCGCACCTACTTCAACACCACCCCCCTCGGTCGGGCCGTCACCGGCACGCTGCTCGTCCGCGCCATGCGCGAGGACGGCGTCGACATCTGGGGCGACGGGTCGACCTTCAAGGGCAACGACATCGAGCGGTTCTACCGCTACGGCCTGCTGGCCAACCCCTCGCTGCGCATCTACAAGCCGTGGCTCGACGCCGACTTCGTCACCGAGCTCGGGGGCCGCACGGAGATGTCGGAGTGGCTCACCGCCCGCGACCTGCCCTACCGCGCCAGCACCGCGAAGGCCTACTCCACCGACGCCAACATCTGGGGTGCCACCCACGAGGCGAAGACGCTGGAGTACCTCAACGAGAGCGTGGAGATCGTCGAGCCCATCATGGGCGTGGCGTTCTGGGACGAGTCGGTCGCCATCGCCACCGAGGACGTCACCGTCCGCTTCGAGCAGGGTCGCCCGGTCGCCATCAACGGCAACGACTTCGGCGGCGACCCGGTCGCCCTCGTCGACGAGGCCAACAAGGTCGGCGGACGCCACGGGCTCGGGATGTCCGACCAGATCGAGAACCGCATCATCGAGGCCAAGAGCCGTGGGGTCTACGAGGCGCCGGGTCTGGCCCTGCTGCACATCACCTACGAGCGCCTGCTCAACGCCATCCACAACGAGGACACCATCGCGAACTACCACGCGGAGGGTCGTCGCCTCGGACGGCTGCTCTACGAAGGCCGTTGGCTCGACCCGCAGTCGCTCATGCTGCGCGAGTCGCTGCAGCGCTGGGTCGCCTCGGTCGTCACCGGTGAGGTCACCCTGCGTCTGCGTCGCGGCGAGGACTACACGATCGTCGACACCCAGGGGCCGGCGTTCAGCTACCACCCCGAGAAGCTCTCCATGGAGCGCACCGAGGGTGCGGCCTTCGGACCGGTCGACCGCATCGGCCAGCTGACCATGCGCAACCTCGACATCGCCGACTCACGCGCCAAGCTCGAGCAGTATGCCGCGCAGGGCCAGCTCGTGGCCCGCCACCAGGCGCTCGTGGGTGACCTGGAGCCCGGCGGCGCCAAGGCCATCTCCTCCAACCCTGCTGCGGCGCAGGCGGGTTCGGACGACGATGCCCTCGACCGCGCGGCGATCGAGTCCGGCACCGACTGACTCCACTCCCCCGGCGGGGGGCCGTCAGCCGGGGGGTGAGAGCAGGCCCCGCTGGATGGCGATGGACATCGCCTCGAGCTTGCTGTGGGCGCCGAGCTTGGCCGACAGGTTGGACACGTGGTTGCGGACGGTGTTGACGCTGACCGTCAGTTCTTCGGCGATCGCGGCGTTGGACAACCCCTGGGCGAGCATCGCCAGCACCTCGTCCTCCCTGCGCGTCAGGGTCGATACGGGGGCGCTGACCCGGGTGAGTCGCGGGAGCAGGCGGGCCAGCATTTCCGAGGAGATCGACGCCTCACCCTGAGCCGCGGCCCGCACCGCCGAGGTCACCTCGGCCAGGCTGCGCGTCTTGGACAGGAACCCGGCGGCGCCGGCCTCCAGCGCCCGGACCAGGACGTCGTCCGAGCTGGAGCCGGTCAGGACCAGGACGTTCATGCTCGGGCGCAGCGTCCGCAGGTCCTTGATCGCGTCGACCCCGTCCCCGTCAGGGAGCCGCCGGTCGAGCACCAGGACGTCCGGCGCGGTGGACTGCACCCGCGCGCGCGTCTGGGCCAGCGTCGAGGCCAGGCCGACGCAGACGAGGTCTGGTTCGTCGTCCAGCACGCGAGCCAGGCTCGCGGCCATGACCTCGTGGTCGTCGACGATCAGGACCCTGATCGGCTGGCTGCTCCCCAGGTCCTCGTCGCCCGGGCCGTCGAAATCGGTCATGTTTCCCCACCTTCCCCCGCCCTAGTATCCATGCACTACATGTTGCGGCGCACGTGCACCGCCCGAAACGGTCGGTCTCGCGCCATGATGGGAGCCCTGACCCGTCCTCACGGCTGGCGCGTCCCTCCTTCGTCCTAGACAGGCAGGTCCGTGTCCCCCTTGCGCGTGATCATCGCCGACGACCACCCCCAGGTGCTGGCCGCCATGGCCCACGCGGTCCAGTCCGACAGCCGGTTCGAGGTGGTCGGGACCGCCACCAACGGACATGACGCCCTCGAGCTGGCCATCGAGCACGAGGTGGACGTCGCCCTGCTGGACGTGCGGATGCCCGGTGGTGGCCCGGCCGCCGTAGCCGCGTTCCATGCCCTCCCCTCACGACCTGCAGTCGTGGCTGTCTCGGCGGAGTCAACGGTCAGCACAATCACCGCCATGGTGCGCGCGGGCGCCGTCGGCTACCTCACCAAGGGCCGCATCGGGGAGTCCCTGCCCGACGTGCTCGCACGGTGCGCGGCGGGTGAGGTCGTGCTCGCCACCGGCTCCGGTGCCACTGCCCTGCGGGTGCTCTCGGGCGGCTGAAGGGCCGCACTGGACCGTGACGCGGTGGCGGCGTCGGGCCTACGATGACGACCCACGGCGGGGTGGACCGTGGTCGACGACGTGAGGGGACCCTCGGATGACAGAGGTCGAATGGCCCGCATCACCCGACGGCGAGGCCGTCGGGCCCCAGGTGATCTTCGCGATGGATGCCCAGGGAGTGTGCACGCTGTCGGTCGGGCCCGGCCTGGCGGCACTCGGGCTCGCTCCCAACGAGCTCGTCGGCACCAACTTCTACGACATGTACCGCGAGGACGGTCTGGCCGCCGACGCCTTGGACGCGGTTCTTGATGGCCGACGCTCGGTGCGCGAGCGGAAGTACCGCGGGCGCCGTCTCGCGCTGCTCTTCGAGCCGGTCTTCGACCAGGACGGCACCTTCACCGGGGCCGTCGGGGTCTCCACCGACGTCACCGCGCAGCGCGCGGCCGAGCACGAGGCGAGCACGGGTCGCACCCGAGCCATCGAGCTCGCGGCGGACCTCAGCCCGTTCAAGGCCCTGGTCGAGACCTCTCCCGACTTCATCGCCATCGCCGGGCTCGACGGCACGGTGCAGTACGTCAACCCCGGTGGCCGCGCCCTCATCGGCCTGTCCCCCGACACCGATGTGAAGACCACCACCATTGCGGACTACCTCACGCCCGAGGGCCTGGTCCTCTCCGAGGAGGTCGAGCAGCCGGCGGTGGTGCGCGAAGGTCACTTCGAGGGAGAGACCACCCTCCAGCACCGGGATGGCCACGCCATCCCGGTCGCCGTCGCCAGCTTCCTGATGTACGACGGCTCCACCGGCGAGCCGTTCGCCCTGGCCACGGTGCAACGTGACATCAGCGAGCGGGTCGCAGCCGACAAGCTGCTGCTCGACCTCGTCGAGCAGCGGACCGCCCTGCTGACGCGCCTGGTCGATGCCCAGGACGTCGAACGCTCCCGCATCGCTGCCGATGTGCACGACGACCCGGTGCAGGCCTGTGCGGCCATGGACCTGCGCCTCGGGCTGCTGCGCAAGCGCCTGCGCGAACAGGCTCCCCAGCTGCTCTCCGAGCTCGACGGCCTGCAGGAGACGGTCAGCGGGGCCACCGAACGCCTGCGGTCGCTGCTGTTCGACCTCGAGCCGCCGAGCTTCGCCGAGGGCGGTCTCACCGGCGCCCTCGTCCGCGCGGCGGACGAGATCTTCGAGGGCACCGGGCTGCACGGCAGCGTCGACGGCGTCGACGAACCACCGATGCCCGAGACCACCCTCGCGATCGCCTACCGCATCGCCAAGGAGGCGCTCGTGAATGCCTTGAAGCACTCCCATGCGCGCCAGGTCCTCGTCACGCTGGCCGGGGCCGACGACGGCCTGCTGGTGGAGGTGCACGACGACGGCGTGGGACCCGGGAGCGCGGTCACCGGCTCGGCCCCCGGGCACCGAGGCGTCTCGGGTATGAAGGACCGCGCCGTCCTTGCCGGAGGTCGGTGCACGATCGCAGAGAGCCCGCACGGGGGCACCGTGGTGTCGCTGTGGCTCCCTGGCCCCGGTATCGCCCCGAGCGCGCCCCCCGGACTTGGCGCGGGACTCGGCCTGGCGCTGGCCGCCAGCCGCAGCACCAACCTGGCGTTCATCCAGACGGCCCGGGGCCGTGGTCCTGCCGACGACTGACCTGCCGCCTGGCCGCGGTGGCGCAGGCGATCAGGTGCGGACGCACTAGTCATCGTGGTCCGGGGGCACCGTGCACGCCGTCGCCCCGCCCGTCATCGTGGGAGTACGTCGGCCGGCCTGCGTCCCCTGAGGGCCGGTCGGCGCTCGACTTTCCACAGGCGAGCGCGCGGGGTGCAAGTCCGCCACTGGTGTCCACGCACTAGTGAAGATGCGGCGCACGCATCGGGTCCGTGCCTCGCGCGGCGGCCAGACTGATACCACGAGCTTCGGTGATCCCCCCACTTGCGAGTGCACCGGAACTTCGCGACGAGCACCGATCGGTCCCTCCCTCCCCCCTGCGCAGGGACCGACCGGTGCTCGTCCTCCTTTGCCCCCTCGCCGGGTGGCCGTGGCCCGATCGGACCCACCTCCAGCGGAGAGCTAGCGGACGGGCACCGCTGCGCGGGCGAGGCCGTACGTCACGCCCTCGACCAGCGCCTGCCACGACGCCTCGAGGATGTTGCCGGCGACGCCGATGGTCTCCCAGGACGTGGCGCCGTCCGAGGTCTCGATGAGCACGCGGGTCACGGCATCGGTGCCGTGGGCGGCGTCGAGGATGCGGACGCGGTAGTCGATGAGCTCGAACTTGGCCAGCTCCGGGTAGGCCGGGCTCAGCGCCTGCCGCAGTGCGTGGTCGAGGGCGTTGACCGGGCCGTTGCCCTCGCCGGTCGCCACGACCCGCTCGCCACCGGCCACCAGCTTCACCGTCGCCTCGGACAGCGCACTGTCCTCCCCCCGGGCGTCGGTGATCACCCGCCACGACTCGACGGCGAAGAAGTCCAGACCCTTGCCCTCGACCTCGCGGCGCAGCAGCAGCTCGAAGGACGCGTCTGCCGCGTCGAACGTGTAGCCGCGCAGCTCGAGTGCCTTGACCTTGCCCAGCACCCGACTGAGGAGCTCGTCGTCGCCGGACAGGTCGTAACCGAGCTCACGGCCCTTGAGCTCGATGCTGGCGCGACCAGCCATGTCCGACACCAGCATCCGCATGTCGTTGCCGACGTGGACGGGGTCGGTGTGCTGGTAGAGGTCAGGGTCGATGCGGATCGCGCTGGCGTGCAGGCCCGCCTTGTGCGCGAAGGCGCTCGCCCCGACGTAGGGCTGGCGGCTGTAGGGCGGGACGTTCGTGATCTCGCTGATGGAGTGGGCGATCCGCGTTGCCTCGCGCAGCCGCCCGGCCTCGAGCAGCGGCAGACCCCGCTTGATCTGCAGGTTGCTCACGACCGTGAGCAGGTCGGCGTTGCCGGTGCGCTCGCCGTAGCCGTTGATGGTGCCCTGGACGTGGGTGGCGCCGGCGTCGACCGCAGCCATCGAGTTGGCCACGGCGCAGCCGGTGTCGTTGTGGCAGTGGATGCCGACCCGCGCCGACGTGCTGCTCACGGCGTCGGCGACGACATCGGCGACCTGGTCCGGGAGCATGCCGCCGTTGGTGTCGCACAGGGCGACCACCTCGGCCCCGGACTCCATCGCCGCACGGATGACCTCGAGCGCGTAGGCGCGGTCCGCGGCATACCCGTCGAAGAAGTGCTCGGCATCGAGGAACACCCGCCTGCCCTCCCCGGCGAGGAAGGCGACGGTGTCACGCACCATCTCGAGGTTCTCCTGCAGGGTGGTGCGAAGGGCGGTCTCGACATGGCGGACGTGCGACTTCGCCACGAGCGTGACGACCGGTGCCCCCGAGTCCACGAGGGCGCGGACCAGCGGGTCGGTGGCCGCACGGCCGCCGACCCGCCTGGTCGCGCCGAACGCTGCGAGCGTGGCGTTGCGCAGGGCCAGCTCACCCCGGGCCCGAGCGAAGAACTCGGTGTCCTTGGGGTTCGCACCGGGCCAGCCACCCTCGATGAACCCGACGCCGAGCTCGTCGAGGTGCGCCGCGATGGCGAGCTTGTCCGACACGGAGAGGTTGAGCCCCTCCTGCTGCGCGCCGTCGCGCAGGGTCGTGTCGTAGACGTGCAGGTCGCTCATCGTGGTGGTTCCCGTCGGTCATCGGTGGAGTCGGGTCGTGCCGCGTGGTCCTGGTGGTTCATTCTCCCCTGTCGCGCCCCCGGCGGCCGGGATGTGGCCGGTCGAAGGTCCTGACAAAGCAAAAGACCCCCCGGGTGTGGGAGGTCTGCGCGACGAGGAGGTCTCGTCGCGCTAGTCGATAATCACCATGGTGGTTGCCATGTGCCAGGAGGTCACGCCCACACTGTGGCACGCCTCGTCCGCAGGCTGAACCCCCGTTCCGGATCGTGGTCAGGGTCGGGCTGCTCGCCAGCGACGCGCTGCCGACACCAGGGCCTCGAACAGCCGTGGGTCCTCGCCCACCTCGGGGTGCCACTGGACGGCCAGGCGGAAGGGCGCGTCAGGGTCCTCCATGGCCTCGAGGGTGCCATCGGCCGCCCAGGCCGATGCGACGAATCCGGGGTGGGTCAGCACGGACTGGTGGTGGTAGCTCGGCACCTGCGTCTCGTGGCCCAGCAGGCGCCGCAGCTGGGTGCCCTGCACGGTGGTCACCGGATGGGCGCCGTACACGCCGTCGCTCGGCGAGTGCTCGTCGTGCCCGACGCGGTCGGGGACGTGCTGCTCCAGCAGGCCGCCGCCGGCCACGGCCATGACCTGCATGCCCCGGCAGATCCCCAGCAGCGGGAGCCCCGACTCGCCCGCCGCCACGGCGAGGGCGAGCTCCATCGCGTCACGGTCGGCCCGCGAGTCCTGTGCGGAGGGATGCCGCTCCTGTGCGTAGTGCACCGGGTCGACGTCGGCGCCACCGGCGATCACCAGCGCGTCGAGCCTCGCCAGCACGTCGTGGGCCACCGCGGGGTCGGCGTCCGGCCGTGGCGGCACGACGAGGACCAGCGCCCCCGCTTGCTCGAGCTTCTCCACGTAGGCGTGCGGCACGGTGGCGCTCGGCTGGTCCCGCCAAGGGCCGCGCGTCACCGGCTCCACGTAGCAGGTGAGCCCGACCACGGGACGAGCCGAGCTCACAACGGGGTCACGTAGGCGCTACTGATGCCACCGTCGACCATGAACTGGGACGCGGTGATGAAGCTGGACTCGTCGCTGGCCAGGAAGAGCACGGCGGAGGCGATCTCGTCCGGCTCGGCGAACCGGCCGACCGGGATGTGCACCATCCGGCGGGCCGCGCGCTCGGGGTCCTTGGCGAACAGCTCCTGCAGGAGCGGGGTGTTGACCGGCCCGGGGCACAACGCATTCACCCGCACCCCCTCACGGGCGAACTGCACCCCGAGCTCGCGCGACATCGACAGCACGCCACCCTTGCTCGCGGTGTAGGAGATCTGGCTCGTCGCCGCACCCATCACCGCGACGAAGGACGCGGTGTTGATGATCGACCCGCGGCCCTGCTCGAGCATGTGGGGCAGGGCGGCCTTGCAGCACAGGTAGACGCTGGTGAGGTTGACCTCCTGGACCCGGCGCCACGCGTCCAGTCCGGTGGTGAGGATGGAGTCGTCGTCCGGTGGGGAGATGCCGGCGTTGTTGAAGGCCACGTCGACGCTGCCGAACCGTTCCTTGGCGGTGGCGAACAGGGCCTCCACCTGGTCGGCGTCCGTGACGTCGCAGTGGACGTAGGCGCCCCCCACCTCGGAGGCGATGGCCTCACCCGACTCGTCGTCGAGGTCGCCGATGACGACCCTCGCACCTTCCTGGGCGAACCGGCGCACGGTCGCCAGACCGATGCCGCTGCACCCTCCGGTGACGACGGCGACCTTGCCCTCGAGCCTGCCTGACATGGGAGTCCTTTCAGGAGTCGGTGGAGATGAAGACGTTCTTCACGTCGGTGAAGGAGTCCAGCGCGTCCGGTCCGAGCTCTCGGCCCAGGCCCGACTGCTTGAACCCGCCGAAGGGGGTGGAGTACCGGACACTGCTGTGGGAGTTGACCGAGAGGTTGCCGGCCTCGACCCCCCGGGCCACCCGGAGGGCGCGACCGATGTCACGGGTCCAGATCGAGCCCGCCAGCCCGTATGCCGTGTCGTTGGCCTTGGCGACCGCGTCCGCCTCGTCGTCGAACGGCATCACCGCGACGACCGGCCCGAAGACCTCCTCCTGCCAGACGCGGTCGGTGGTGGCGCGCGGCAGGACGACCGTCGGTGGGTACCACCAGCCGGCCCCTTCGGGAGCGGTGCCACGGAAGGCGATGTCGACGGGTTCGGACGACTCCTCCACGAAGGAACGCACCGTATGGCGCTGGCCGCTGCTGATCAGCGGTCCCATCTCGGTCGAGTCGTCACCCGGTGCGGCGACGACGACACCCTGCACGGCGGGCTCGAGGAGCTCCATGAAGCGGTCGAAGACGCTGCGCTGCACCAGGATCCGGCTGCGGGCGCAGCAGTCCTGGCCCGCGTTGTCGAAGACGCCGTAGGGCGCGGTCGCCGCGGCCCGCTCGAGGTCGCTGTCCGCGAAGACGATGTTGGCGCTCTTGCCCCCGAGCTCCAGGGTGACCCGCTTGACCTGGGCGGCGGCGCCGCGCATGATCCCCTGGCCCACCGCCGTCGACCCGGTGAAGCAGACCTTGCGCACCGCGGGGTGGGTGACGAACCGCTCGCCGACCACCGAACCCTTGCCCGGCACGACCGTGAAGACCCCTTCGGGCAGCCCTGCCTGCAGGGCGAGCTCGGCCAGCCTCATGGCCGTGAGCGGCGTCAGCTCGGCCGGTTTGAGGACGACGGTGTTACCGGCCGCGAGGGCAGGGGCGAACCCCCAGACGGCGATCGGCATCGGGAAGTTCCACGGGACGATGATCCCCACCGTGCCCAGCGGCTCCTTGAACGTCACGTCGAGGCCGCCGGCCACCGGGATCTGGCGACCGAACATCCGCTCCGGCGCCGCCGAGTAGTAGGTCAGCACGTCGCGGACGTTGCCCGCCTCCCAGCGGGCGTTGCCGATGGTGTGCCCCGAGTTCTCGACCTCCAGCAGCGCGAGCTCCTCGAGGTGGTCGTCGACGACCTGCGCGAACCGGCGCAGCAGCCGGGCACGGTCGGCGGGGGCCACTGCACGCCACCCGGGGGCAGCAGCGTCTGCGGCCGCGATGGCCGCGTCGGCCTCCTCGATGCCCGCGAGGGGGACGCTGGCCACCACGGCCTCGGTGGCGGGGTTGACGACGTCGTGCAGGGTGTCGCTCACAGCCGCTCGAACCCCCTGATCCGCTCCCAGTCGGTCACCGCGCCGTTGAAGGCGGCCAGCTCCACCTCGGCGGCGTGGGCGTAGTGCTCGACGACGTCGTCGCCGAGCGCCGCGCGGGCCACGTCCGAACCCAGGAAGAGCTCGCGCGCCTCCTGCAGCGTCGACGGCACGCGGGCCTTGTCGGACGTGTAGGCGTTGCCGGCGAAGGCCTCCTCGAGCGGGATCTCCTCACGTATGCCGTGCAACCCACCGGCGAGCATCCCGGCCACCGCGAGGTAGGGGTTCACATCGCCACCGGGTAGGCGGTTCTCGACGCGCAACCCGTGGCCGTGACCGACCACGCGCAGGGCGCAGGTGCGGTTGTCCGTGCCCCACGCCACCGCCGTGGGGGCGAAGGACCCTGGCTGGAACCTCTTGTAGGAGTTGACGTTCGGGGCATACAGCAGGGTCATCTCCCGCATGGTCACCTGGACCCCGGCCACGAAGTGCTCGAACAGCTCGGACCGGCCGCCGTCTCGGCCGTCGTCGGCGAACACTGCTCCCCCGTCGGCCCCTCGCAGCGAGAGGTGGATGTGGCAGGAGTTGCCCTCGCGCTCGTCGAACTTGGCCATGAAGGTCAGGGACTTGCCGTGCCGGGCCGCGAGCTCCTTGGCGGCCGTCTTGTAGACCACGTGGTTGTCACACGTCCTCAGCACCTCCTCGTAGAGGAAGGCGATCTCGTGCTGGCCGGGGTTGCACTCGCCCTTGGCGCTCTCCACGGTGACGCCCGCGGCATACATCTCGTTGCGGATCTCGCGCAGCAGGGGCTCGACCTTGGTGCCGCCCAGGATGGAGTAGTCGACGTTGTAGCGGTTGGCGCCGGTGAGCCCGTGGTAGCGCTGGTCCCAGGCCCGGTCGTAGGTCTCCTCGAAGACGATGAACTCGAGCTCGGTGCCCGCGAGCGCGACGAAGCCCAGCTCGGTCGCTGCGTCGACCTGGCTGCGGAGCACCGACCGCGGCGAGGGCCGCACGAGTCCGCGACCGTCCAGCCACGACAGGTCGCACTGCACGGTGGCGGAGTAGGGCTGGCCGGGTGTCCGGCGAAGCGTGGTCAGGTCGAGGTCGAACATCATGTCGCCGTAGCCCTGCTCCCACGAGCTGATGGCGTAGCCGTCGACGGTGTTCATGTCGACGTCGACGGCGAGCATGTAGTTGCACCCCTCGGTGCCGTGGCCGAGCACCGAGTCGAGGAAGAACTGGCCGTGGATGCGTTTGCCCTGCAGCCGGCCCTGCATGTCGGTGAAGGCCACCACGACGGTGTCGACCCGGCCCGAGGCGATGTCCTGCCTCAGCTCCTCGACCGTCAGTTGGGGTGGGTGCGTCACGGTGCCTCCTTGGTCATCGGTCAGCCCAGCAGTCCGCGGAGCAGGGCGGCGGTGGCGTCGCAGTGCTCCTCCATGGTGGCTCGGGCCTGGTCGGCATCGCCGCCGAGGATGGCTGCGACGACCGCGTCGTGCTGGTCGTTGGAGTGGGCGATGTTGGCCTGCAGCACCGGGATGGCCGAGAGCAGCTCGTGCAGGGCCGCCTGGGCGCGGGTCACCGCCTCGATGAGCATGGGAGATGCCGAGAGGGTGGCGACCGCCAGGTGCAGGCGGCTGTCGGCGAGCCGGTGCGCGGCGTTGTCCGGCGCCTGGCGGGCCGCCTTGGCGCTCTCGAGGAGCCAGGCCCGCTGGTCCGCGGACAGCGACCGCGTGGCAGCGAGGGAGGCCGCCCCGGGTTCGACCACCCGGCGGAAGTCGAGCGCGTCGGCGAGGGCTGCACCGGTGCGCACCGCGCTGTTGCCCGTGCCGGGCTCCAGCCCGGAGTAGGTGATCACGGTGCCACCACCTCGTCCACGACGGGTGGTGACGAGTCCCGAGTCCCGCAGGGCGGCGATCGCCTCGCGCAGGGTGTTGCGGCTGACACCGAGCCGCTCGGCGAGCTCGCGCTCCGGGGGCAGCTGCTCGCCGTCGGTGAAGACCCCCAGCCGGATGGCTGTCGCGAGCTGCTCGACGGTCACCTCGAAGGCGTTGCCGGAGGCCGCCCGCAGGACGACCAGCGGCAGGGAGGTGTGGGGTACGGCGCTCACGTCCCGATCCAATACCCCGGGGCCACCCACGTCAATGGTCTGCGAAAGAACCTTTCAACGCACCCTCAGGTCTGGCGCCCCAGCTTGGCCCCGTCAGGGTCGAAGGGCGCGCGCAGCGTCACCTCAATGGAGAACCGTTGCCCGGCAACGTCCGTCTGCCACGCACCGCTGCTCACCCAGGCTGGCGTGGCTGCTGATCCTTCCCGGTCGGACACCAGGGCAAGCCCCACGGACCGTCCCACGGCAGCCCCCCAGGCGGCACTGGTCACCTGCCCCACGGCGACCCCGTCGCGCAGCACCAGCTCCCCACCCCAGAGGTAGGCGTGCGGGTCCGCCACCGTGAACGAGACCACCCTGCGTCGCCGTGGCGCGTCGCGCGCCCGCTCCACGGCCGGGCGCCCCAGGAAGTCGAGGTCGGAGCCGAGCTTGCAGGCGAAGAGCAGGCCTGCCTCGACCGGCCCGACGTCCGTGGTCAGCTCGCGCCCGAAGGCTCGGTAGCCCTTCTCCAGGCGCATCGCCTCGATGGTGGAGTAGCCGGCCGGGACGACACCGAGCTCGCGTCCGCAGGCGAACAGGTCGTCATACACGCCGACCGCCAGCTCGGCCGGCACGTAGAGCTCCCACCCCAGCTCGCCGACATACGTGATGCGGGTCGCCCGCACCACCGCGCGGCCGAGCCGGAGCTCGCGGCTGGTGGCGAAGGGGAAGGCTGCATCGCCGAGGTCTTCGCCGCACAGCCGCTCGAGCAGGGTCCGCGACGACGGGCCCATCACCCCGAGGACCGCCCAGGCGCTCGTGACGTCGACGACCTCGACCCGGCTGTCGGTGGGCAGGTGACGCCGGATCCAGTCGAGGTCGCGGACCGTCGTCGCTGCGCTGCTCACCACGAGGTACTCGTTCGTCGCCAGCCGCGTGAGCGTGACGTCGGCCTCGTACGTCCCGCGGTCGTTGAGCATCCCGGAGTAGACGGTGCGGCCGACAGGGACGGCCACGTCGGCGGTGCACAGCCACTGCAGGGCGCGCTCGGCATCGGGTCCCGTCACGAGGTACTTCGAGAAGGAGGTCTGGTCGAAGACCGCGACCGCGGACCGGGCGGCCTGCTGCTCGGCCACCGACCAGTCGACCCACGTCGGCCGCTCCCAGGAGTAGTCGAGCACCGGCTCGATCCCCTGCGGCGCAAAGACGTTCGCACGTTCCCAGTGGTTCCGGCTGCCGAGGCAGGCACCTTGCGCCACCAGCCGGTCGTGCACCGGTGAGCGGCGCTGCGGTCGTCCGGTCTGCGGCTCGCGGTTGGGCCAGGGCACCGCATAGTGCAGGCCGAGGACCTCCACGACGCGCTCGCGCAACCACGCGTGGTTGCCGGCCAGCGGCGAGAACCGCCTGATGTCCGCGCTGATGAGGTCCATCGTGGGAGCACCCTGCACGACCCACTCGGCCAGCGCGCGACCCGCGCCACCGGCCGAGGCGATCCCCACCGAGTTGAACCCCGCGCCGACGAAGAACCCCGCCAGCTCGGGCGCTTCCCCGACGATGAACTGGTTGTCGGGGGTGAAGCTCTCCGGGCCGTTGTAGAACTTGCGGACCCCTGTCTCGGCCAGGACCGGCAGCCGGTGGACCGCACTCTCCATGAGCACCGCGAAGTGGTCCCAGTCCTCGTCGAGCAGGGCGAACTCGAAGGGGTGGGGGATCTGGTCCGGGGACACCCAGGGCTTGGCCTGCGGTTCGAAGCCACCGACGAGGAGGCCGCCCACCTCCTCCTTGACGTAGGTCCACCCGTCGGGGTCGCGCAGGATCGGCAGGTCGCGGTGGACGCCCTCGACCTGCTCGGTGACGACGTAGAAGTGCTCGGCCGAGTGCAGGGGGACGTTCACGCCGGCCATGGCCCCCACCGCGTTCGCCCACTGCCCGGCGCAGTTCACGACCACCTCGGCCTCGATGTCACCGTGGTCGGTGCGCACCCCACGCACCCGCCCCTCCCGGGTCAGGATGTCGGTCACCCGCACGCGTTCGCGCACGACCACCCCGAGGTTGCGGGCTCCCTTGGCGAGGGCCTGGGTGAGGTCCGTGGGGTTGGCGCGTCCGTCGCCGGGCAGCCACAGCGCGCCCAGCAGGTCCTCGTGCCGCATCAACGGATAGCGCTCGTGCGCCTGCGCGGCGGTGAGCAGCTCGCACTCGATGTCGTATGCCGCCGCGCTGGCGGCCGTGCGCCGCAGGGCGACCATCCGGTCGGGGGTGCGGGCCACGGTCAGCCCGCCACAGGTGCGGTAGCCGGTCCCGAGACCGGTCTCCGCCTCCAGCCGGGAGTACAGCTCGGTGGAGTACTGCACGAGGCGAGTGCCCGCCTCACTGGCCCGCAGCTGACCGACCAGTCCCGCTGCGTGCCACGTCGTGCCGCCCGAGAGCGAGCCCTGCTCCAGCAGGACGACGTCGGTCCACCCGAGGTGCGCCAGGTGGTAGGCCACGCTGCACCCGACCACCCCGCCCCCGATGATGACGACGCGCGCCCGTGAGGGCAGGTCAGCGGTCACCACCGTCCCTCCCCCGCCGCAGCGGCCTCGAGGAGGGTGTCGAACCGAGGGTCCGCGAACCCGGCCAGGGTGAGCTCGAGCCGCTCGGTCGTGAAGGCCTCGAAGTCGTGGTCGACGTCCGAGACGCCGTGCTGGATGACTCCCCACAGGGTCCACGCCCACCGACCGGCCAGGCCCCACAGCTCGGCCCGCGCCAGCAACCGGTCGTCGAGGCGGCCGTAGTAGGCGTCCACCAGCTCAGCGAGGTGGTCGCGGTCGAGCTGCGACTCGTTGACGAGGTTGCCCAGCTCGAACGCCGGCTCGTTCATTCCCGAGTACTCGTAGTCGATCAGGCGCAGGTCGCCTCCGTCATCGATGATGTTGGCGGCCAACAGGTCGTTGTGGCACGGCACGAGGCGCTCGGGTGACCTGCGCAGGGCGGCCTCCAGCCGTCGCGCTCCGGGCTCGAGGGCGGCGTACCCATCGGGCAGTGGGAGGCCGTGCTCGGCGACGATCGCGGCATACCGGCGCTGCACCTCGAACATGTCGAACCGCGAGGCGAAGGGCGGTCCGGCGTGCAGCCGCCTGAGGGCGGCGGCGAGGCGGGGCAGGTTCTCGCCGACGTCCCCGGCGGTGTAGGTCCGTCCCGGGAGGTAGGCGACGACGAGCACCCCGCGGTTCGGGACGTAGTCGACGACCGGCGCACCCACCCCTACCGAGGCGGCGGCGAGGCTGTTGTGCCACTCGTGCTCACGGTCCACCGCCAGCAGGTCGGTGCTCGGCGGCGAGATCCGGACGACGACATCCTGGGTGGCCGTACGGACCCGGTAGTTGTGGTTGGTCAGCCCGCCGGGCAGCACACTCACCTCCCGAGCGCCTGCCAGGGCTGGGAGCAGCGCGAGGGCCTGGTCGAGCGTGACGCCCGGGTTCACTCGCCGAAGACCTCGACAACCGCCTGGTCGATGGTGTGCTTCGGCCCGGTGAACCACTTGCGGGCCGAGACCTGCCACCAGATCGCCAGCACGACCAAGGAGCCGATCGTCAGGATCGGGGCGTAGTTGACGTACTTCCAGGCGAAGTCCTTGTTGCCGGGCACGGCGGCAGGGGTGAACGGCATGATGAAGTAGATGGAGATGATGGCGATCTCCACCACGGCGACGAGGTTCATCCACTTGTACTTGCGGCCGTTGGTCCAGCTCCCGGGCACGAAGGAGTCACCCATCCGCCACCGCAGCCAGATCGGGATGAGGAAGGCGAGGTAGAGCCCGATCACGGCGACCGAGACGACCGCGTAGAAGGCGACCGGCACGGGTGCGCCGTTGATGTCCACCTCCACGAGGGCCGGCAGCGTGATCAGCGCGCTCACCACGGCGACGAGCATGACCGCGTTGGCGGGCACCTTGCTGCCCGTGAGCTTCGACCACAGCCTGGACCCCGGGATGGCCCCGTCCCGGCTGAAGGCGAACGTCATCCGCGAGGCGCTCGTCATGCACGCCGTGGTGCAGAAGAACTGCCCTACTGCGGAGATGAACAAGATGGCGGTGGCCCAGCTCGTGGTCATCGACTGGGTGAAGATGTAGGCGACGCCACCACCACCGACGCCTGCGTTGTCGGGTACACCCTTGTCATCGTTGGGGACGGCGAACAAGAAGGCCAGCAACAAGATCCAGCCGCCGATGGCGGAGTAGAAGATCGACTGCCAGATGCCCTTGGCCGCAGCCTGCGACGCGGCCGAGGTCTCCTCGGAGAGGTGGGCCGAGGCGTCGTAACCGGTGATCGTGTACTGCGTCAGCAGGAGCCCGAAGGGCACGACCAGGAACCAGTACTTCATCGAGCTGGTGGAGCCGTCGCTGTATCCCGAGTTGTTGAAGCGCTCGGTGAAGACGTAGGAGACGCTCTGGTGGTGGTCGGGGATGAAGACGAGGATCAGGACCACGATCGCGGCACCCGCCACGTGCCACCACACGGACACGTTGTTCATGACGGCCATCAGGTGGCCGCTGAAGATGTTGAGCACCGAGGCCAGGACGAGCAGCCCCAGGAAGATCCAGAAGACCCGCGTGAGCGAGTAGCCCCCGGCGTAGGACTCCGAGAAGGTGCTCAGCGTCAGGTCGATGAAGGTCGCGCAGCCGTAGGCCACCGACGCAGTGACCGCGACGAGCCCGATGAGGTTGAGCCAGCCGGTGAAGAAGCCGGCCTTCGGGCCGCCCATCTTGCTGGCCCACCAGTAGATCCCGCCGGAGGTCGGATAGGCCGAGACGAGCTCGGACATGGTCAGCCCGATGATGAGGATGAGGCCGGCGACGATGGGCCAGCCCCACGAGATGGCAATGGGGCCACCGTTGTTGAAGCCCTGGCCGAAGGTCGTGAAGCACCCGGCCAGGATCGAGATGATCGAGAAGGAGATCGCGAAGTTGGAGAACCCGGACCACGACCGGTCGAGCTCCTGCTTGTACCCGAGCTCCGCCAGGCGGCGTTCGTCGTCGGAGAGTTCGCTGTCAATGGCCATCTCGGCTCCTAGCCTTCGGTACGAAGTTGGGCCGATGCTACTGCCGAGACGCCACGCCGACCAGACCCTTGACGGAGGTAATCGTGGCTGTGCCTGCGGGGTCGGCAGGGAGCCTCGCATCCAAGGTGCACTTTTGGCATGGAATCAGACCTTTGCTGAGCGCGGCCCGCAAACGCCCTCGGCGCCGACCCGACTCACCGGTCCCGGACCGTGGTCCCCTCACCTGCGCACAGGGTCCCCGTGCAGGATGGCCTGATGCACAGGACCTCGTCGGCGGCCGCGACCTCGGGCCCCGACCTCTGGTCGTCGGTCGCCCAGCGACTGCACCCCGACGCCCTGGCCACCCCGGGAGTTCCGAGCGTGGTCGTGGTCCTCGCGATGGTCTTCGTGGTGGTGGCCGTCCCCGGCTGGTGGGCCCACGCCCGCGTGGTCGTGACCGTGGTGCACGAGCTCGGGCACGGCCTGGTGGGGGGTCTGGTGGGCCGACGGTTCACCGGCCTGGTGCTGCGCGGCGACATGTCCGGGCACGCGGTGACGGTCGGACCCGCCCGCGGTCCGGGGCGGGTCCTGTGCACGTGGTCCGGGTACCCGGCACCCGCGGTCGCCGGGGCGTTCGCCCTCCATGCCGTCGGCGCCGGTTGGGCACCCCCGGTCCTCGCCGCCACCGCGGCACTGCTGCTCGGGTCGCTGGTGCGCGTCAGGTCGGTCTACACCGCGGCGGTGATGCTCATCCTGACCGCCGTCACCGCGGCCCTGTGGTGGTGGGGCGCGCCCGCCGTCCAGGGTGGGGTGCTCCTGGGCACGGGCGCCTTCCTCCTCGCGGGTGCGTGGCGGCACCTCGCGGCGGTGCTGGCGCACGCCGGGGCAGCCTCCGACCCCGCCGTGCTGGCCCGCCTCACCCGGGTGCCGCGCTGGTGCTGGCACGCCAGCTTCGTCCTGGTGCTCGCCGCCTCGAGCTGGTGGGCGCTGCGGAGCCTGCTGGCGATGGCCTGAGGAGCATCGGCTCGCCGGGCTCATCGCCACGACGGCGAACGGACTTCAGACGAGGCGGGTCAGCCAGCCGTGGGTGTCCTCGGCGCGGCCGTACTGGAGGTCGAGCAGCTTCTCGCGGATGCTCCGGGTGACCTCGCCGTAGTCCACGCCATTGCGGTGGTCGCAGCTGCCGCCGTCCCACTTGAGCTCGCCGACGGGCGTGATGACCGCCGCCGTGCCACAGGCGAAGATCTCGGTGATCTCGCCACTGGCCGCGCCGTCCTTCCACTCCTGGATCGGGATCCGGCGCTCCTCGGGCTCCAGACCCATCTCCTTGGCCAGGGCCAGCACCGACGAGCGGGTGACGCCCTCGAGGATGGAGCCGGTGAGCTCGGGGGTGATGAGCTTGTTGTCGCGGGTGACGAAGAACAGGTTCATCCCTCCCAGCTCCTCGACGTAGGTGTGCGTCGACGCGTCGAGGAACACCGCCTGGTCACACCCGTTCTCGATGCCCTCGAGCTGGCCGGCGAGGCTGGAGGCGTAGTTGCCGCCGCACTTGGCCGCGCCGGTGCCACCCTCCCCCGCCCGGGCGTAGTCCATCGAGAGCCACAGCGTCACCGGCTTGATGCCGCCGGTGAAGTAGGCGCCCGCCGGGGAGGCGATGACGGAGTACGTCACCTCCGTGGCCGGACGCACGCCGAGGAAGGCCTCCGACGCATACATGAACGGCCGCAGGTAGAGGCTGGCCTCGCCGCCGGCGCCCGACGGCACCCACGCCTGGTCGACCTCGACGAGGGCCCTGAGGGAGGCGAGGAAGTCCTCCTCCGGCAGCTCGGGCAGCGTCATACGACGCGCGCTGCGGATCATCCGCTGGGCGTTGGCCTCGGGACGGAACGTCCAGATCGAGCCGTCCTCGTGCCGGTAGGCCTTCATGCCCTCGAAGATCTCCTGCGCGTAGTGCAGCACCGCCGCGGACGGCATGAGGGAGATCGGCCCGTAGGCCGCGACCCTGCCGTCGTGCCACCCCTGCCCCTTGGTCCACGTCGCGGTGACCATGTGGTCGGTGAACGTCGTGCCGAAGCCGGGGTTGGCCAGCACGGCCTCACGCTCCGCGTCCGGCCGCGGGTCGGTGCGGCGGGTGACCTCGAAGGTCAGCGGGGCGGGGGTCTGGCTCATGGGGTCCTCCTGCGTCGGTGCGGATCTCCTGCCGAGGTTACCTGCCGCAGGGGCACCTCCGGCAGGTGACTGCGGCGGCGCCGTCGCTCAGAGGCGCGAGGCGATGGCGTCGCCCACCGCAGTGGTGCTGCGCGCGCTCGTCCCGCGCTCGGAGAGGTCGGCGGCGACGGCCCGCTCGACCCGCTGCGACTCCTCGGTGCGCCCGAGGTGCTCGAGCAGCATGGCCACCGACAGGATCGTCGCGGTGGGGTCGGCCTTGGCCTGGCCGGCGATGTCGGGTGCCGACCCGTGGACCGGCTCGAACATGCTCGGGGCGGTGCCCTCGGGGTTGATGTTCCCGCTCGCGGCGAGACCGATCCCACCGGCGATCGCCGCGGCGATGTCGGTGAGGATGTCGCCGAAGAGGTTGTCGGTGACGATGACGTCGAACCGGCCCGGGTCGGTGACCATGAAGATCGTGGCCGCGTCGACGTGCTGGTACGCGGTCTCGACCTCCGGGAACTCGGCTCCGACCTCTTCGACGGTGCGGCGCCACAGGTGCCCGGCATGGGTGAGGACGTTGTGCTTGTGGACCAGCGTGAGGTGCTTGCGAGGGCGGGCGGCGGCGCGGGCGAAGGCGTCGCGCACGACCCGCTCGACGCCGAACCGCGTGTTGACGCTCACCTCGGTGGCGATCTCGTGGGGCGTGCCGGTACGCAGCGAGCCACCGTTGCCGACGTACGGCCCCTCGGTGCCCTCCCGGACCACGACGAAGTCGATGCCGTCGGGAGCGACGCGCTCGACGGCCAACGGGCTCTGCACCCCGGGGTAGAGCTTGGCGGGACGGAGGTTGACGTAGTGCTGCAGCGCGAACCGCAGCGGCAGGAGGACACCGCGCTCGAGGACGCCGCTCGGGACGGTGGGGTCGCCGATGGCACCGAGCAGGATCGCGTCGTGGCCGCGCAGCTCCTCGAGGACCGACTCCGGCAGCGTCTCCCCGGTGGCGTGCCAGCGTCGGGCCCCCAGGTCGTACTCGGTGGTGTTGACCTTGGGCCCGGAGTCCCCCGTGACCGCGTCGAGCACCTTGAGGCCCTCGGCCACGACCTCGGGCCCGATGCCGTCTCCGCCGATGACGGCGAGGTTGACGGTGTCGGTGCTGGAGGTGTGGGTGGACATGGGGACCACCCTAGGAGCGGTCTTGCGATCTGATACCTACGTCTCACATGACGAACGGCCCCGGCATGGCGCCTGGGGCCGTTCGTCAGCGGGTGCGCACTGGCACCCTCGCTCGGGGAGCGGGGTCAGTCGTCGGAGTGACCCTGCTCGCGCAGGTCCATCGACTCCTGCAGTGCCTGACGGGCCTTCTGTGCTTCTTCGCTCATGTCGATCATTCCTTCGTGAATCTCCCTGTGTCACACAGGGATCGGATGTGTGTGGGTCCAGCGGGGCAGCTCCCGGGTGACGGGGCGCCGCGGTCAGCCAGGCACGCGGGGTCTCCGCGGCGAGGTGGCTGACTACCGGAACTCGCCGCGGCGGATAAGAATCACGAACCGCTGCGTCATGCCTTCGAGATTAGATGGACGTCCAACTATTTGGTACCCGTTTCCCACGCAGTGAGACACCTCTGGACGTGACCCCCGCCTCATGTGTGCAGGTGGTCCGAGGCGAGGCTGCTGGGCGTGGCGCCCCAGCCCCGGACGCAGGTATGCCGCCCACTGCGGCGAGTGGGCGGCATACCTGCGGTGCCCGGAGGCGCCGGTGGAACGGTGGGTCAGCTGGCGAGGTCGACCACGCTGACCTCGGCACCGACCTCGGACGCGATGGCCGTGAGCACATCCGCGGGGATCGCGCTGTCGACGGTCAGGGCGACGAGCGCCTGGCCACCCTTCTCGTTGCGGGCGACCTGCATGCCGGCGATGTTGACCTGCGCGTCGCCGAGGAGGCGACCGACGGTGCCGATGACTCCGGGCCGGTCGACGTAGGTGAAGAAGGCGAGGTGGTCCGTGAGCGGCACCTCGATGTCGAAACCGTTGACCCCGACGATCTTCTCGATGAGGCGCGGACCGGTGAGGGTGCCGGAGACGCTCACGGTGGTGCCGTCGCTCAACGTGCCGCGCAGGGTGGTGACGTTGCGGAAGTCCTGCATCGTCGGATCCGTGAGCAGACGCACCTCGCAGCCGCGCTGCTCGGCCAGCAGCGGGGCGTTGACGTAGGTCACCGGGTCCTCGGTGACGTCGGCGAACAACCCCTTGAGGGCAGCCAGCTTCCAGATCGACACGTCGTGCTCGGTGATCTCTCCCCTGACGTCGACATCGAGCTGCACCGGGACGGCGCCGGCCAGGGCGGTGAAGATGCGGCCCAGCTTCTCGACCAGGCCGATGCCGGGGCGGACCTCTTCGGGGACCGCGCCACCGGACACGTTGACGGCGTCGGGGACCAGGTCGCCGCCGAGGGCGAGGCGGACGGACCGGGCCACGGAGACGCCGGCCTTCTCCTGGGCCTCGTCGGTGGAGGCGCCGAGGTGCGGGGTCACGACGACCGACTCGTGCTCGAACAGCGGGCTCTGCGTGGTCGGCTCGGTCGCGAAGACATCGATGCCGGCACCGGCGACCCGGCCCTCGCGCAGGGCCTCGGCGAGCGCCTCCTCGTCGACGATGCCACCGCGGGCAGCGTTGATGATGCGGACGGTGGGCTTGACCTTGGTCAGCGCCTCCTTGCCGATCAGGCCGAGCGTCTCGGGGCTCTTGGGCAGGTGCACCGTGATGAAGTCGCTCTGCTCGAGCAGCTCGTCGAGGGTGACGAGCTGGGCACCGAGCTGGCCGGCGCGCTGGGCGGAGACGTAGGGGTCGTAGGCGAGGATCTCCATACCGAAGCCCTTGAGCCGCTCGGCGACGAGCTGGCCGATGCGACCGAAGCCGACGACGCCGACCTTCTTGTCGAGCAGCTCGACACCGCCGTACTTGCTGCGCTTCCACGCACCGGCCTTGAGGGCCTGGTTGGCGGGAGCGATGTTGCGGGCGGTCGCGAGGAGCAGGCCCACCGCGAGCTCGGCAGCGGAGGTGATGTTGGAGGTCGGGGCGTTCACGACCATGACCCCGGCGCGGGTCGCGGCGGCGACGTCGACGTTGTCCAGGCCCACCCCGGCGCGCGCGATCACCTTGAGGTTCTTGGCGGCGGCGATGGCCTCGGCGTCCATCTTCGTGGCCGAGCGGATCAGCACGGCGTCGACCTCGGCCAACGCGGGCAGCAGGGCCTCGCGAGAAGCGCCGTCGACGGTGCGGACCTCGAAGTCGGGCCCGAGGGCGTCGATGGTGGCGGGCGAGAGTTCCTCGGCGATCAGGACGATCGGCTTGCTCACAGGTCAGTCCTCTGGGTCGAAAGGGGCATGGACGGGGCGATCCGGCACCGCGCTGTGCCGCGGCCAGCATACGGCGGCGTTCAGCATGTGGATGCACCGGCTCGACATGTGACACACGGCAGCCCAGCCCCAGTGCACGACCCGATGACCGAGACGCGAAACGGCGGTTGCTCCGCAACACCGGACTTGTCAGGCCAGGTATTGCGACGCAACCGCCGCTTCGTGACGCGCCCGTCGGAGGGGCGGGAGCGTGCTCAGCGAGCAGCAGACCCCTCGACGTAGTCGTTGTCGGAGTCCTTGATCCACGACATGAGCTTGCGCAGGTCCTTGCCCGTCGCCTCGATCGGGTGCTGGGCACCCTTCTCGCGCAGGGCCTTGAACTCCGGGCCGCCGGCGTCCTGGTCCTCGATGAACCGCTTGGCGAACGCGCCGTTCTTGATGTCGGCGAGGACGGCAGCCATGTTCTCCTTGACGCTGGGGTCGATGACCCGCGGGCCGGAGACGTAGTCGCCGTACTCAGCGGTGTCGGAGACCGACCAGCGCTGCTTGGCGATGCCGCCCTCGACCATCAGGTCGACGATGAGCTTGAGCTCGTGGAGCACCTCGAAGTAGGCGATCTCGGGCTGGTAGCCGGCTTCGGTCAGGGTCTCGAAGCCGTACTGCACCAGCTGGCTGGCGCCGCCGCAGAGCACCGCCTGCTCGCCGAAGAGATCGGTCTCGGTCTCCTCGGTGAAGGTGGTGCGGATGCCGCCGGCACGCAGCCCGCCGATGGCCTTGGCGTAGGACTGCGCGAGGTCCCAGGCCGTGCCGGACGGGTCCTGCTCGACAGCCAGGAGCACGGGCACGCCGCGGCCGTCGACGTACTCGCGACGCACGAGGTGGCCGGGGCCCTTGGGGGCGACCATGAGGACGTCCGAGGTGGCCTCGGGCTGGATGTAGTTGAAGCGGATGTTGAAGCCGTGCCCGAAGAGCAGCGCCGCGCCGTCCTTGAGGTGGGGCAAGGATGTCGTTCGCGTAGACGGTGCGCTGCACCTGGTCCGGCGTGAGGATGACGACGAGGTCGGCCTCCTTGACCGCCTCCGCCACGGTCTTCACGGTGAGGCCCTCGGCCTCGGCCCTGGCCCGGCTCTTGCTGCCCTCGGCGAGGCCGACGCGGACGTCGACCCCCGAGTCGCGCAGGTTCAGCGCGTGCGCGTGCCCCTGGCTGCCGTAGCCGATGACGGCCACCTTCTTGCCCTGGATGACACTCAGGTCAGCGTCGTCGTCGTAGAACATCTGGGCCACGGTGGCCACTCCTTCGGTTGTCTTCTGCTGGGTCTGGTTGGGGTGGTGGGTGGATCGGGTGGGTGGTTCCGGTGCGGTGCGTCCCGGCCCGTCGACGGTCAGGCCGTGCGCAGGGCGCGGTCGGTGATCGAGCGCGAGCCGCGTCCGATCGCCACCATGCCCGACTGCACGAGCTCTTTCACCCCGAAGGGCTCGAGCACCTCGAGGAACGCGGCGAGCTTGTCGCGGTTGCCGGTGACCTCGATCGTCAGGGTGTCACTGGCCACGTCCACGACCTTGGCGCGGAACAGCTGCACCGTCTCCAGGACGTGGCTGCGGCTCTGCAGGTCGGTGCGGACCTTGACGAGCAGGATCTCGCGCTGGACCGAGGCGGTGGGCTCGAGCTCGACGATCTTGAGCACCTCGACCAGCTTGTTGAGCTGCTTGGTCACCTGCTCGAGCGGCAGCGCGTCGACGTCGACCACCACGGTCATGCGGGAGATCTCCGGGTGCTCGGTGGGACCGACTGCGAGCGAGTCGATGTTGAAGCCCCGTCGGGAGAACAGCGCCGCGATGCGGGCGAGCACGCCGGGCTTGTTCTCGACCAGGACCGAGAGGGTGTGCTTGCTCATGGGGCTCACTTTCCGTCCGTGCTCTCGGAGTTGTCCGCATCCTGGGGCTGGGCCGTCGCCTCGTCCTCTTCGCGGTCCCACTGGGGTGCGGTGTCCTTGGCGACCTGGATCGCGTCGTTGCTCACGCCCG
Organism: uncultured Actinomycetota bacterium; assembly: GCA_963731235.1. Taxonomy (GTDB): domain Bacteria; phylum Actinomycetota; class Actinomycetes; order Actinomycetales; family Dermatophilaceae; genus Pedococcus. The sequence goes on from CAVSUT010000015.1 coordinate 236,105, forward strand.
CCGGCACCATCGGCCAGACCATCGCGTCGCGGTGGACGACGAAGTCGACGACCACCGGGCGGTCGTTGATCTCCATGGCCTGCCGGATCGTCGCGTCGATGTCCTCGGGACGCTCGCACCGCAGGCCGGCGCAGCCGTACGCCTCCGCGAGCTTGACGAAGTCGGGGATGCGGCTGCCGACCGAGGTGTGCAGGTCGGTGTTGGAGTAGCGCTGGTTGTAGAACAGCGACTGCCACTGCCGCACCATTCCCAGGCTGCTGTTGTTGATGATCGCGACCTTGATCGGGATGTTGTTGATGACGCAGGTCGCGAGCTCCTGGTTGGTCATCTGGAAGCACCCGTCACCGTCGATGGCCCACACGGTGCGGTCCGGCTGGGCGACCTTGGCGCCCATGGCGGCCGGCACGGCATACCCCATCGTTCCCAGCCCGCCCGAGTTGAGCCAGGCGTTCGGGCGCTCGTACTGCACGAACTGGGCCGCCCACATCTGGTGCTGGCCGACGCCGGCGACGTAGACGGACTCCGGTCCGCTGATGGCGCCGATGCGCTCGATGACGTGCTGCGGGGAGACCGCCTCGCCGCCGTCCGGGGTCGTGTAGCCCAGCGGGAAGTCGGACTTCCACCCGGCCGTCTGTGCGCGCCACGCGGTGTAGTCGCCGGCGCTGCCCGCCGCGATGTCGGCAGCGACAGCCTGGTGCAGGTCGCCGATGACCTCGAGGACGTCACCCACGATCGGGACGTCGGCGACCCGGTTCTTGCTGATCTCGGCCGGGTCGATGTCGGCGTGGATCACCTTGGCACCAGTGGCGAACGTCGACAGCTGGCCGGTGACGCGGTCGTCGAACCTGGCGCCGAGGGTGATGAGCAGGTCCGACTTCTGCAGGGCGGTGACAGCGGCGACGGACCCGTGCATGCCGGGCATGCCGAGGTGCAGCGGGTGGCTGTCGGCCACGGCGCCCCGGGCCATCAGGGTCGTGACGACGGGGATCTGGGTGAGCTCGACGAACTCGCGCAGCGCGCCGGAGGCCCTGCCCCGGATGACGCCGCCACCGACGTAGAACACCGGCCGCTTGGCCGCCGCGATCAGGCGGGCCGCCTCACGGATCTGCTTGCTGTGCGGACGCGCCACCGGGCGGTAGCCCGGCAGTTCGAACTTCGGCGGCCAGCTGAAGGTGGTGCGGGCCTGGAGTGCGTCCTTGGCGATGTCGACGAGCACCGGTCCGGGTCGACCCGTCGAGGCGATGTGGAAGGCCTCGGCGATGACGCGTGGGATCTGCGACGCGTCGGTGACGAGGTAGTTGTGCTTGGTGATCGGCATCGTGATGCCGCGGATGTCGGCTTCCTGGAAGGCATCCGTCCCGATCGAGGCCGAGCTCACCTGGCCGGTGATGGCGACGATCGGCACCGAGTCCATGTAGGCGTCGGCGATCGCCGTGACGAGGTTGGTGGCGCCCGGACCGGAGGTCGCCATGCAGACACCCACCCTGCCGGTCGCGCTGGCATACCCCTCGGCCGCATGACCGGCGCCCTGCTCGTGCCGCACGAGGATGTGGCGCACCTTGACCGAGTCCAGCAGCGGGTCGTAGGCGGGCAGGATCGCCCCGCCGGGGATCCCGAACACGGTGTCGACGTCCATGGCCTCCAGGGAGAGCACGAGGCTCTGCGCCCCGGTGACCTCGATGGGTGCCTTCGCCCGGGCCTCCTGCTGCGCCTGCTGGGCCTTCTGGGCCACCTGGGACGGGCTGGGGGCCGGCGTCGTCCTCGTGTCGCTCACGTCTCTACCGCTTTCGGTTTCGGTTCCCGCTCACTGGATCTGCTCGCACCGGATGTGCTCATAGAAAAGCCCTCCTGTCCCGGTGCGGGACAACGGAGGGCGGCGCGCTGGCCCTGTCGGTCAGGGCCGGCGCGCTAGGGAAGTACGAGAATTCGTGCCACCCCTGCACTGTCCACCGCGCCCGGCGCAGTGTCAACGAGCGAGACGTACGGTCTCGCGATACGGACCTGCGTCTCAGTCCCAGGCCCCGTCCGCCCCGATCAGCCGCAGACCGCGCCACCGCTCGCACTCCCCACGAGCTTGCGGTACTTCGCCAGGACGCCGCGCGGGTACTTGGCCGCAGGAGGCTCGAACCCCTCGGCCCGGCGGGCCAGCTCGGCCTCGTCGACGTGGACGTCGAGGCGGCCCCCCGCGACGTCGAGGGTGATCTTGTCGCCGTCGCGCACGAACGCGATCGGCCCGCCGTCGACCGCCTCCGGGGCGACGTGGCCGACGCACAGGCCCGTCGTGCCGCCGGAGAAGCGGCCGTCGGTGAGCAGCAGCACGTCCTTGCCGAGCCCGGCGCCCTTGATGGCGCCGGTGACGGCGAGCATCTCGCGCATACCGGGCCCGCCCTTGGGGCCCTCGTAGCGGATGACGACCACGTCACCGGCCTGCAACGAGCCGTCCTCGACGGCGTCCATCGCGGCTCGCTCGCCGTCGAAGACCCGTGCGGTGCCCTCGAAGACGTCGGAGTCGAACCCCGCCGACTTCACGACGGCGCCTTCGGGGGCGAGCGACCCCTTGAGGATGGTGATGCCACCGGTCTTGTGGATCGGCTCCTTCATGGCGCGGATGACCTTGCCGTCGATGTCCGGGTGGGGCGATGTCGGCGAGGTTCTCGGCCATCGTCCTGCCGGTGACGGTGAGGCAGTCGCCGTGCAGCAGCCCGGCGTCGAGCAGCGCGCGCATGACGACGGGCACTCCCCCGACACGGTCGATGTCGGTCATGACGAACTGTCCGAACGGCTTCACGTCGGCCAGGTGCGGCACCTTGGCGCCGATGCGCTCGAAGTCGTCGAGGGTCAGGTCGACCTCGGCCTCGCTGGCGATCGCGAGCAGGTGCAGCACCGCGTTGGTGGAGCCACCGAAGGCCATCACCACGGCGATGGCGTTCTCGAACGCCTCCTTGGTCATGATGTCGCGAGCGGTGATCCCACGGCGCAGCAGCCCGACGACAGCCTCACCGGACTTGCGCGCGAACCCGTCACGGCGACGGTCGGTCGCCGGCGGCGCAGCAGAGCCAGGCAGGGACATCCCGATCGCCTCGGCGACCGAGGCCATGGTGTTGGCGGTGTACATGCCGCCGCAGGCACCCTCCCCGGGGCAGATGGCGCGCTCGATGGCGTCGACGTCGGCCCGTGACATCAGTCCGGCGTTGCAGGCGCCCACGGCCTCGAAGGCGTCGATGATCGTCACGGTCTTCTCGGAGCCGTCGGAGAGCTTGGCGATGCCGGGCAGGATCGACCCGGCATACAAGAACACGCTGGCCAGGTCCAGGCGCGCGGCGGCCATCAGCATCCCGGGCAGCGACTTGTCGCAACCGGCGAGCAGCACCGAGCCGTCCAGCCGTTCCGCATTCATCACCGTCTCCACGGAGTCGGCGATGATCTCCCTGCTCACCAACGAGAAGTGCATGCCCTCGTGGCCCATGGAGATGCCGTCGCTGACCGAGATCGTGCCGAACTCCAGCGGGTAGCCCCCCGCGGCGTGCACACCGTCCTTGACGGCCTTGGCGAGCCGGTCGAGCGACAGGTTGCAGGGGGTGATCTCGTTCCAGGAGCTCGCGACCCCGATCTGCGGCTTCACCCAGTCGTCGTCGCCCATGCCCACCGCGCGGAGCATGCCGCGGGCCGCGGTCTTCTCGATCCCGTCGGTGACGTCGCGGCTGCGCGGCTTGATGTCGACGCCGTCGGTGGTGCGCTCGTGGGTCGTCATGTCGGCAGTCTAGAACCGTCGTCCAGCACGTGGGACGCGGGTCTCATTCGGCGAACCGCCCGCCGCTCACCCACCCCTTCACCCGCGCGCGACGTGGCACCGGTCGAGCTCGGCCGTGCCGAAGGCAAGGCCCTCCCACGGCCCTGCGTAGCGCAGGACGGCCACGGTCGAGGTGGGGAAGCCGGCAGCCAGGCAGTCGTGCGCCTGGATCGAGCCGTTGCCCTCGGCGAGCCCGCTCGCGAGCGCCGCCATGGTCGGGTTGTGGCCGACGAGCAGCACGACCTGCGCCTCACCCGCGGACTCGCGGACCGTGCGCAGGACGGCTTCGGACTCGCCGGTGTAGACCGAGTCGTCGTACTCGACCGTCTCCCCGCAGGCGCCACCGCCTTCGGCCTCCGCCCAGGTCTGCCGTGTCCGAGCCGCGGTCGAGCACAGCACCAGCTCGGGTCCCAGCCCGTGCTCGTGCAGCCACGCGCCGGCGGCCCGGGCGTCCCGCCGTCCACGCGCGGTGAGCTCCCGGTCGCTGTCGGGCTTGCCGAACCCCTCCTCCGCCTTCGCGTGCCGGAAGAGGATCAGGACCTTGTCATCGCTGGCCAGGGTCATACCCCCGAGCATGGCCCTGTCCGGGACGACCTGCCAGTCTTGACAGCTGGCCCCACCGTGTCGGCGACGCCCCGGGCGCATCGGCGCGACCGCTAGCCTCGCCCCCATGGACCAGGCGCCACAGCTCGTCGACGTACCTGCAGCCGTCCCCACCGACCGGGCCTGGCTCGACGAGGCGGTGCGTCGGATCCAGTCCGACGCCAACCGCAGCGCGGACACCCACCTCGTGCACGTCCCCGTACCGGGCCTCGCCGACATCGACATCTACCTCAAGGACGAGTCGACCCACCCGACCGGCAGCCTCAAGCACCGCCTGGCCCGCTCGCTGTTCCTGTACGCCCTCTGCAACGGCGAGCTGCGCGAGGGCACGACCGTCATCGAGGCGTCCAGCGGCTCGACCGCGGTGAGCGAGGCGTACTTCGCGCGCATGCTCGAGCTCCCGTTCATCGCCGTGATGGCCCGCACGACCAGCGCCGAGAAGATCGCCCTGATCGAGCGGGAGGGCGGTCGGTGCCACCTCGTCGACGACGCCGGCGAGGTCTACGACGTGGCCCGGCGGCTCGCCTCCGAGCGGGGCGGGCACTACCTCGACCAGTTCACCTACGCCGAGCGCGCCACCGACTGGCGTGGCAACAACAACATCGCGGAGTCCGTCTTCGAGCAGATGGCGCGCGAGCGGCACCCGGTCCCCCGCTGGGTCGTCGTCGGCGCCGGCACCGGCGGCACGAGCGCCACCATCGGCCGCTACGTGCGCTACCGGGGCCTGGCCAGCCAGGTCTGTGTCGTCGACCCCGAGCACTCGGCGTTCCTACCGGCGTTCCGCGGCGACGCAGCAGGCGTGGCTGCGGCCTGTGGTTCCCGCATCGAGGGCATCGGCCGCCCCCGCGTCGAGCCGAGCTTCGTACCCACCGTCGTGGATCGCATGATGCTCGTGCCGGACGCCGCGTCGGTCGCGGCCATGCGGTTCCTCACCGAACGCACGGGTCGCCGGGCCGGCGCCTCCACCGGCACCAACCTGTATGGCGTGCTGCGGCTCGCCTGCGAGCTCACCGGGCGTGGCGAGGGCGGGAGCATCGTGTCGCTGCTGTGCGACGGCGCAGAGCGGTATGCCGCGACGTACAACGACGACGCGTGGCTCGCCGCCCGCGGGCTGGACCTCGCGCCGTACACGGCCGTCCTGCAGCGGGCCTGGGACGACGGCGTCTGGACCGGCTGAGCGGACCGGCTGATCCGAACCCGCCGAACCTGCCGGACCCGCCGACCCTGCCCGACCAGCCGACCCACCTCGGCGACCGGACCCAACGGCCTGGGGTCAGCCCCCCGACACGGCGTTGATGACGTGGATGGTGGCCTGCGGGCCCACCTGCGTGTGGACACCCTCGGCCCGCTTGGCGTCCTCGCCGTCGACGAACACGTTGACGTGCCTGCGGATCTCACCGCGCTCGTCGCGGATGCGCGAGGCGAGGACCGGCCACGGCTCGAAGGCCGCGTCCAGGACCTGGGCGAGCGGGACCGGCCGGTCGAGCTCCACGGGCAGCTCGGCTGCGCCGTCCGCGAGGTCGCGCAGCAGGCCGGGCAGCACCACCCTGGCCGTCACGGGAGCGTCACCGCCCGGACGCACAGGACGTCGGGGAGCTGCTCGGCGATCCGGGTGAACGACTCCCCACCGTCGAGGGTGGCGTAGACCTCGCCGTTGCGGGTGCCGACGTAGAGGCCCGGCTCGTCGGTGTCGGTGTCGGTGCCGGCGGCGTCGCGAAGGACGTTGGTGTAGCTGGGTCTGGGCAGGCCGGCGTCCTGGGTGCGCCACGTCGCTCCGGCGTCGTCGGTGCGCTGGAGCTGCAGGGCGGCGTCGGGCGGGATGCGCTCACCGTCGGAGGCGATGGGCACGAGCCACAGGCTGTCGCCGCGGGTCGGGTGGGTCACCGCCGTCATGCCGAAGTTGGTCGGGAGCCCGGCCTCGATGGAGGTCCACGTGACCCCGTCGTCGTCGGAGCGGTAGACCCCCTTGTGGTTCTGCGCGTAGAGGCGGGTGGGCGTGGCACTGTCGCGCGCGACCTTGTGGACGCACTGGCCGAACTCGGGCCACTCGTCGTGGGGTTGGAAGTAGGCGTGGATGCCGGTGTTGCCCGGCGACCAGGACCGTCCGCCGTCGCGGGTGTTGTAGACGCCGCCGGTGCTCATCGCCACGAGCATCGAGTCGGGGTCGACCGGACTGGGCAGCACCGTGTGGATCGCACCGCCACCGAACCCCTCCCCCCACTCGGGTCGGTGCGGGTGCTCCCACAGCCCTCGGTTGAGCTCGAACGTCTCACCGCCGTCGCCACTGCGCCACAGGCCCTGCGGCTCGCTGCCCGCCCACACCACCTGCGGGTCGTGCGGGTCGGCGACCAGCTGCCAGGTGGCCTTGAGGGCGGTGTCGGTGTCCTCGGGGAACCGGATCGAACCCTCGGGGTGCTCGACCCACGTCGCGCCCAGGTCGTCGGAGTGCTGCAGCGACGGCCCCCAGTGCGAGGAGCGGAAACCCGCGACCACCCTCGGGGTCTCGCGGCGGGTGTCGAACAGCAGCGAGAGCACCTCGCTCATGAGGAAGTGGGGGCCGTCGACCTGCCACGTCCGGCGGTCCTCGCTGCGGGCGAGCCACAGCCCCTTGCGCGTACCGATGCCCACGATCGTCTGTGTCATGCCCTTCATAGTGGCACTGCCCGGGGACACCGTGGCCTGCCTCGACGGCATGACTTCCGCGACGGGTGCGGGGGCGCTCAGACCAGGTTGCGCAGCGGCCGCCCCGCGGCATACGCCCCGAGCTGCTCACGCAGCAGGCGCACCGCGCGCGGCCTGAACGCCGTGGACGCGCCGCCGACGTGGGGGGTGATGAGGACGCCGGGCGAGGACCACAGCGGGTGGCCGGCAGGCAGCGGCTCGGGGTCGGTCACGTCCAGCGCGGCCCGCAGCCGCCCGACCTCGAGGTGCTTGACCAGCGCATCGGTGTCCACGACCCCACCGCGGGCGACGTTGACGAGGAGGGCGCCGTCGGGCATCGCCGCCAGGAACGCGTCGTCGACCAACCCGGCCGTCGCCGGCCCCAACGGCACGACGACGACGACCACGTCGTGCTCGGGCAGCAGCTCGGGCAGCTCGTCCACGCCGTGCACCGAGCGTACGAGGGCGTCCCCCGCGCGGGCGCGGCTGGCCACCGCGGTCAGGTCGACCTCGAACGGCGTGAACCGGGCGGCGATCGCGCGGCCGATGGAGCCGTAGCCGAGGATGAGGACGCGCTTGTCGGCGAGTGCGGGACGGATCGTCGTCGGCAGCCACCGACCCTCCTGCTGGGCGGCGTGGAAGGCCGGGAAGTCGCGCAGCGCGGCCAGGGTGAGGGCCAGGGCCAGCTCGGCGGTCGACGCGTCGTGCACCCCGGCAGCGTTGGCCAGCGCCACCCCCTCGGGCAGCAGGGCCTGCACGTCCTCGTACCCCGCGGTCAGCAGCTGCACCAGCTCGACCGAGGGCGTGTGGGCGATGGCCGGGAACCGCCGACCGGCCCCCATGTAGGGCGGCACGACGACCTTGACCTCGTCCGCGCGCTCCGGCGGACCATCCATCTCCCACACCGCGAGCTCCAGACCGGGGATCGGACCCACCGCGTCGACCCAGTCCTGTCCCGGCAGCGTCACGAGCGTCATGTCCCCACGCTAACCGCTGACGGCTGTCCGCCACCGCAGGTCCCCCTCGTCCACCTCCACGTCCACGGTGGCAGTGCTGCGCCCGCGCGCGTCGAGCACAATGGGGTATGCCGCGCCGCCGTGTTCCGCCCGTCCGTGCCCGCCGCGAGGTCCGCCCGTGGATCCGGCTGGGGGCTGTGGCCGGCGTCCTCGGCCTCGGGCTGTCGGCCTGCACCGGTGGCTCCGACGACGACGGAGGCTCGTTGACCGCACCGGTGGTCAGCTCCACGTCGAGCAGCGCGAGCGCCTCGCCGAGCAGCACGTCCACGACGCCCACCCCGTCAGGGACCCGTTCCCCGACGACCCCGGTGCCGACCACGGTCACCGAGCAGTCCACCGTGGCCCAGGATCTCGACGTCCCCTGGGGGACGGCCTTCCTCCCCGACGGGTCGGCGCTGCTGACCCTGCGCGACGAGGCGCGACTGCTCCAGGTGCGCGACGGCAAGGAGCCCGTCGACCTCGGCCGGGTCAGCGGCGTGCAGCCCGGTGGCGAGGGCGGCCTGCTCGGCGTGGCGGTGTCACCCACCTTCGCCAGCGACCGCAGCGTGTTCCTCTACCTGACCGCAGCAGCGGACAACCGGGTGGTGCGCGTGAGGTTCGAGGACGGCAGACCCGCCCAGCAGCGCGCCATACTCACCGGCATCCCCAAGGCCGGCAACCACAACGGTGGCCGGCTCGGGTTCGGCCCCGACGGGTTCCTGTACGTGACCACCGGCGATGCCGGGCGGCCCGAGCGCTCGCAGGACCGCGGCTCGCTCGGTGGCAAGATCCTGCGGATCACCCAGGACGGCGAGCCGGCCCCGGGCAACCCCTTCGACGGTTCCCCCGTCTGGAGCTACGGACACCGCAACGTGCAGGGGATCGCCTGGGCGCCGGACGGGACGATGTATGCCAGCGAGTTCGGGCAGAACACCTGGGACGAGCTCAACCGGATCGAGCCCGGCAAGAACTACGGCTGGCCCCTCATCGAGGGCAAGCAGCAGCGCGCGGGGTTCGTCGAGCCCCTGGTGCAGTGGCGGACCTCCGACGCCTCACCCAGCGGCATCGCGTATGCGGACGGGGCGGTGTGGATGGCGGCGCTGCGAGGCGAGTCGCTGTGGCGGATCCCGGTGTCGGGCAACGACGCCGGCGAGCCCGAGCGGCTCCTGCAGGGCGAGTACGGACGCCTGCGTGATGTCGCCGTCGCCCCTGATGGTCGACTGTGGGTGCTGTCCAACAACACCTCCCGTGGCACCGCCGAGCAGGACGACGACCAGCTGCTGGCCATCCCCCTCGCCGACCTGACGTGACTCGTCGGGTCAGCTGGCGCCGAGCTTGTCGAGGATGATCTCTCGCGCCCTGCCGGCGTCCGCCTGACCGCGCATCTCCTTCATGACCTGACCGATGAGGGCACCGGCGGCCTGGACCTTGCCGTCGCGCACCTTCTGGGCGACCTCCGCGTTGGCCTCGATGACCTTGTCGACTGCCGCCTCGAGGGCGCCGTCGTCCTGGACGAGCTCCAGCCCGCGGGCATCGGCGACCGCCGTCGGGGCTCCCTCGCCGGCCAGCACACCGTCCAGCACCTGGCGGGCCATCGAGTCGTTGAGCCGCCCTCCGCGGACCAGGCCGTCGAGCTCGGCGATGTGGGACGGCGTGACGCCGAAGTCCTCGACCGACCGCCCCTCGGCGTTGGCCCGGCGGGCGAGCTCACCGGTCCACCACTTGCGGGCACCTGCCGGTGTCGCCCCTGCGGCCACCGTCTCCTGGATGAGCTCGACGGCACCGGCGTTCATCACGTCGCGCATCTCGAGATCGCTGTAACCCCAGTCGGACTGGAGCCGTTTGCGGCGCTCGCCGGGAGGCTCGGGCAGCGTCGCTCGCAGGGCCTCGACCGTCTCGCGCGTGGGGGCGACCGGCACGAGGTCGGGCTCGGGGAAGTAGCGGTAGTCCTCGGCGTCGGACTTCTCGCGACCACTCGTGGTGACCCCGGTGTCCTCGTGCCAGTGGCGCGTCTCCTGGGTGATCTTCGCGCCCTTGTCGAGGATCGCCGCGTGCCGGGTGATCTCGTAGCGGATGGCTCGCTCGACGCTGCGCAGCGAGTTGACGTTCTTGGTCTCGGTGCGGGTGCCCAGGGGCACGGCCGCCTGCTCGGGGCTCGTCGCGTCGCCGGCCTTGGGACGCAGCGAGACGTTCGCGTCGCAGCGCAGCGAGCCCTGCTCCATCTTGACGTCGGAGACGCCCAGCGCCCGCAGCAGCTCGCGCAGCGCACCGACGTAGGCCTTGGCCACCTCGGGGGCGCGCTCACCGGCACCGGTGAGGGGCTTGGTGACGATCTCGATGAGCGGTATGCCGGCCCGGTTGTAGTCCACCAGGGAGTACTCGGCGCCGTGGATGCGTCCGGTGGAGCCACCGACGTGCAGCGACTTGCCGGTGTCCTCCTCCATGTGGGCGCGCTCGATCTCCACGCGGTAGGTCGTGCCGTCGGCCAGCTCGACGTCGAGGTGGCCGTTGAAGGCGATCGGCTCGTCGTACTGCGACGTCTGGAAGTTCTTCGGCATGTCCGGGTAGAAGTAGTTCTTCCGCGCGAACCGGCACCACTGCGCGATCTCGCAGTTGAGCGCCAGGCCGATCCGGATGGCGGACTCGACGGCCCTGTCGTTGACGACCGGCAGCGCGCCCGGCAGCCCGAGGCAGACCGGGCAGACCTGGCTGTTGGGCTCTGCGCCGAACTCGGTCGCGCAGCCGCAGAACATCTTGGTCGCGGTGTTGAGCTCGACGTGCACCTCGAGGCCCATCACGGGGTCGTAGCGCTCGAGGACCTCGTCGTAGTCGACGACCTCTTCGGTGACGGCGGTGGCCATCGGGGTCACGCTCCCTTCGCGGAGAGTTCGGGGGCCTGGGTCAGCAGGGGCGCGCCCCAGCGGTCGAGGAGCATCTTCTCCAGGGCCGCACCGACGCCATACAACCGGTCGTCCTGGGTCGCGGGGGCGAGGATCTGGATGCCCGTGGGCAGCCCGTCCTCGTCGGCCAGGCCACTGGGCAGCGACATGCCGGGGACGCCGGCGAGGTTGGCTGGGATGGTCGCGACGTCCTGCAGGTACATCGACATCGGGTCGTCGAGCTTGGCTCCGAGCTCGAACGCCGTGGTCGGCGCGGTCGGGCTGACCAGGACGTCGACCTTCTCGAACGCCGCCGCGAAGTCATTGGCGATGAGGCGCCGGACCTTCTGCGCCTGGCCGTAGTAGGCGTCGTAGTAGCCGCTGGACAAGGCGTAGGTGCCCAGGATGATGCGGCGCTTGACCTCGTCGCCGAAGCCGGCGTCGCGGGTCGCGGCCATGACCTGCTCGGCGCTGGGGTCGTCCACGCCGGCAGGCAGGACCCGCGCGCCGTACCGCATGCCGTCGAACTTGGCGAGGTTGGAGGACGCCTCGCTCGGGAGGATCAGGTAGTAGGCGGCGAGCGCGTAGTCGAAGCTCGGGCAGGACACCTCGACGACCTCGGCCCCGGCTTCCTGGAGCAGCGCGACGGACTCGTCGAAGCGTGCGCGGACCCCGGCCTGGTAGCCCTCGCCCCCGAGCTCCTTGATCACGCCGACGCGCAGGCCCTTGACGTCCGCGCGACGGGCGGCCTCGACCACGGCCGGCACCGGCGCGTTGATCGACGTCGAGTCCAGCGGGTCGTGACCACCGATGACCGAGTGCAGCAGCGCCGCATCCAGGACGGTCCGGGTGCAGGGGCCTGCCTGGTCCAGGCTGGAGGCGAGCGCCACCAGGCCGTAGCGGGACACCCCGCCATACGTGGGCTTCACGCCGACCGTGCCCGTGACCGAGGCCGGCTGGCGGATGGAACCACCGGTGTCCGTGCCGATGGCCAGCGGGGCCGCGTAGGACGCGACGACGGCCGCGGAGCCACCACCGGACCCACCGGGGATGCGGGTGAGGTCCCACGGGTTGTGGGTGGGGCCGTAGGCGGAGTGCTCGGTGGAGGAGCCCATCGCGAACTCGTCCATGTTGGTCTTGCCGAGGATGGGCATGCCCGCCGCACGCAGCTTCGCGACGACGGTCGCGTCGTAGGGCGGGACCCAGCCCTGCAGGATCTTGGAGCCGCAGGTGGTCGGCACACCCTTGGTGGCCAGGACGTCCTTGACCGCGATCGGCACACCGGCGAGGACGTGCAGCTCCTCGCCGGAGGACCGGCGGGCGTCGACCTCGCGGGCCGCGGCGAGGGCGCCCTCGCCGTCGACGTGCAGGTAGGAGTGCACGTCGCCGTCGACCGCGGCGATGCGGTCGAGGTGGGCCTGCACGACCTCGACCGAGCTGAGCTCACGGGAGTCGAGGGCGTGCGCGAGCTCGGCCGCGCTGGAACGGGTGATGTCGGGGTTCACGAGTGGTGGTCCTTGGTCTGTCACGAGGAGCGGAGGGAGCGCGAGGGGCGGGCGCGGCGGCGAGCGCCGCTCAGTCCTCGGCGAGGATGCGCGGCACCGAGAAGCGCTGTTGGTCCTGCTGCGGCGCACCGGCGAGGACCGCCTCGGCGCCCAGGGACGGGCGCACCACGTCCGGGCGGGTGACGTTGGTCAGCGGCAGGGGGTGGGACATCGGCTCGATGTCGCCGGCGGAGACCTCCTGCACCTTCGCGACGGACTCGAGGATGACACCCAGCTCACCCACCATGCGGTCGAGCTCGGTGTCGGAGAGGTCGATGCGGGCGAGGCCGGCGAGGTGCGCGACGTCGTCCCGGGACAGTTCAGACATGCGGGCCAGTCTAGGGGCGCTGCCGGCCAGCCCTCACGGGAGACCGCGACCGCCCTAGGGTGGGCGCATGGATGCAGCGCTACCCGCAGACCTCTTCACGGCCATCGACCACGTCGGCATCGCCGTCTCCGACCTCGACGCCGCCATCGCGTTCTACCGCGACACGTACGGCATGACGCTGGCGCACGAGGAGGTCAACGAGGAGCAGGGCGTCCGCGAGGCGATGATGGCCGTCGGCGGCAGCGGGTCGCACATCCAGCTCCTGGCACCCCTGTCGCCGGAGTCCACCATCGCCAAGTTCCTCGACCGGTCGGGCCCGGGTGTGCAGCAGGTCGCCTACCGCGTCGAGGACGTGGAGGCGGTCAGCGCCGTGCTGCGTGGTCGTGGGTTGCGCCTGCTGTACGACGCGCCCCGTCGCGGGACCTCCAACAGCCGGGTCAACTTCATCCACCCCAAGGATGCGGGTGGGGTGCTGGTCGAGCTGGTGGAGCCGGCCTACGAGACGCACTGACGCGGGGAGCCAACACCCGACGGCTGCCTCGAGACCGGTGGCGCCCGGGGTCCGGAGCACCGCCACGGGCGTGAGGCAGGTCACCTCGTGACCGGAGTCTCACTGCTCGCCGAAGCGCCGTGGCCCGCAGTAGTTTCGGCCGCAGCCGAGCCAAGCACGCCGACGACGCCGAGGAGCCACATCCCATGCAGGACATCCGCGACGCCATCCTCTCCGGGGACCGCACCGAGCAGACCTTCGCCGCACTCCCCCTTCCCGAGTCCTACCGCGGGGTGACCGTGCACAAGGACGAGGTCGACCTCTTCGAGGGGCTCGAGACGCGGGACAAGGACCCGCGCCGGTCGCTGCACGTCGATGACGTGCCGATCCCCGAGCTCGCCCCCGGTGAGGCCCTCGTGGCGGTGATGGCCAGCGCCATCAACTACAACACGGTGTGGACCTCGATCTTCGAACCGGTGTCGACGTTCAGCTTCCTCGAGCGCTACGGCCGCACCTCCACGTACGCCCAGCGCCACGACCTGCCCTACCACGTGGTCGGTTCCGACCTCGCCGGCGTCGTGCTGCGGACCGGCCCGGGAGTCCAGAAGTGGAAGCCGGGCGAGGAGGTCGTCGCGCACTGCCTGTCGGTAGAGCTGGAGAGCGCCGACGGCCACAACGACACGATGCTCGACCCCGAACAGCGGATCTGGGGCTTCGAGACCAACTTCGGCGGGCTCGCCGAGCTCGCGATCGTCAAGACCAACCAGCTGATGCCCAAGCCCGCCCACCTCACCTGGGAGGAGGCCGCGTCCCCGGGCCTGGTCAACTCCACGGCCTACCGCCAGCTGATCTCGCGCAACGGCGCCGCCATGAAGCTCGGCGACGTGGTGCTCATCTGGGGCGCCTCCGGTGGCCTGGGCTCCTACGCCACCCAGATGGCCCTGGCCGGTGGCGCCACCCCGGTCTGCGTCGTCTCCTCCCCCGACAAGGCCGACATCTGCCGCGCCATGGGCGCCGAGCTCGTCATCGACCGCAACGCCGAGGGCTACAAGTTCTGGAAGGACCCGAGCACGCAGGACCCCAAGGAGTGGAAGCGCTTCGGCGGGCGCATCCGTGAGCTCACCGGTGGCAAGGACCCCGACATCGTCTTCGAGCACCCGGGCCGGGAGACCTTCGGTGCCAGCACGTATGTCGCGCGCAAGGGCGGCACGATCGTCACCTGTGCCTCGACGAGCGGCTACATGCACGAGTACGACAACCGCTACCTGTGGATGAACCTCAAGCGCGTCATCGGCAGCCACTTCGCCAACTACCGCGAGGCCTGGGAGGCCAACGACCTGATCAACCGCGGGCTGATCCACCCCACGCTGTCGCGGACCTACGCCCTCGAGGACGTCGGCCAGGCGGCATACGACGTGCACCAGAACCTGCACCAGGGCAAGGTCGGCGTGCTCACGCTCTCCCCCGAGCCCGGCCTGGGCGTCAGCGACCCGGAGAAGCGGGCCACCCACCTGTCGGCGATCAACCGGTTCCGCAACGCCTGACCGGCACCTGCACGTTAGGGACGGTGTGGTGCCCTAGGGTTCTGGCCATGTCGGTACTGGAACGGTGGCGCGAGTTCCGGGTCGCACAGCGCGAGGCCCTGCGTGCCAGCAACCACCCCCACGAGCGGGGTGAGTCGACGCCCTCCGCGGTCGACCTGCTCGCCGACGTCCTGCCCGCGCTGCGCCCGGACACCGAGCGCGACGAGCCCGACCCCGATGCCGAGCACGAGACCCGGCACGGCGCGGAACCCTCCGACGACACCGGCTCGGAAGGGGACCCGACCCCGGCCGAACCGTCAGGGGACGGACCCATCGCGGACGCGCAGCGCGAGGCGGCCAAGAGTGGCCAGCCCTACGGCCGGGCCGGGCGGCCCCTCAACCGCCAGTCGCCCTTCTACATGGGGTTCGTCGGAGCCATCGGGGTGCTGTTGGCCCTGTTGCTGTGGCAGACGCTGGGGCGCCTCACCACGACGATCACGCTGGTGGTCGTCGCCCTCTTCCTCACCCTGGCGCTCAACCCCCTCGTGGAGGCGCTGACCAGCCGTGGAGTCAGGCGCGCTGGAGCGGTCGCCATCGTCTTCGCCGGCGTGATGGTGGTCTTCACGCTCATCGGCCTGCTCGTCGTGCCGCCCGTGGTGCAGCAGGGTGGCGACCTCGCGGCCACCTCGCCCGACTACCTCAACCAGGTGCTGAACTACCCCTGGGTCAAGGACCTCGACCAGCACTACCAGGTCGTCGACAAGATCGAGGCGGAGTTCAACAAGCGCCTCACCGACGGCAGCTTCCTCGGCAAGGTGTTCGGAGGGGTGCTCGGAGTCGGTGCGGCGGTCATCGGCGGCATCTTCCAGGCGTTCACCGTGCTGGTCCTCACCCTGTTCCTGCTCGCCTCCCTGCCGCGCGTCAAGCAGGCGGCCTACGCGATGGTCCCGGCCTCGCGTCGCCCCCGGGTGATCTCGCTGTCCGAGGAGATCATGCGGCGGACCGGCTCCTACGCCATCGGCCAGGTGGCGATCGCGACGATCAACGCGATCTGCTCGTGGATCATGATGATGATCGTCGGGATCCCGTATGCCGCCGTGCTCGCCGTCGCGGTCGGCTTCCTGGGACTGGTGCCCATGGTGGGTGCCACGATCGGTGCGGCCATCGTCGTGCTCGTGGCGTTGTTCACCGACACCCAGGACGCGGTCATCGCCGGCATCTACTACCTCGTCTACCAGCAGGTCGAGAACTACATCATCGCCCCGAAGATCATGCAGCGGACCGTCTCGGTGCCCGGTGCGGTCACCGTCGTGGCCGCCCTGGCCGGTGGCACCCTGCTCGGTGTCCTCGGCGCCCTGCTGGCGATCCCCGTGGCTGCCGGCCTCCTGCTGCTCTACGAAGAGGTCCTGCTCCCGCGCCAGCGCCGCCACTGACCCGGCCCACCACCCCACCCCACCCCGGGCATTTCGCCAACCTTTGCTAGCAAGGGTTAGCTGAACGTGGACACCGTGGAAAGTGTCCCCTTTCCGGCAACCTTTGCTAGCAGAGGTTAGGGAACAGGGGGCGCGGGGACAGGGAGTGCGGGACTCGGGACAGGGGCGCGGGTGGGTCAGCGTATGGCGCCACGGGTGTGCCGCCGCTCGCGCGCCTCCCAGCACGTCGTGTGCCAGTGGCGGCGGTCGTCGAGACCGCCCATGCCGTCCGCCGGCCAGGTGACCACGTGCGGGGTGCCCATCGCGATGTCCTGCTGGCAGCCCGGGCACAGGTAGGCCCGGCTCGCCGACGCACCGGTGACCCGGCGCACGAACCACTGCGTGCCGCCATACGACTCACGCCGGGTGAGGCCCCCGACCGCGCGGTCGAGGTTCAGCGGGAGGTCGTCGCGGCGACGCCGGTTGGCTCGGGGCATGGTGGCGATTCTCGCAGAGCCGACACCACTGTCGGACTCAGGCGTGGGTGCGGAAGCCCCGGCCGGTCTTGCGGCCGAGGTACCCCGCCGTCACCAGGTGCTCGAGCAGCGGAGCCGGGGCGAACCCACGCTCGCGGAACTCGAGGTAGAGCTCGCGCTGGATCGCCAGGGACACGTCGAGGCCGACGACGTCGAGCAGCTCGAACGGCCCCATCGGCAGGCCACAGCCGGTCTTCATGGCCGTGTCGATGGCATCGGCCGTGGCGTAGTTGGCATCGAGCATCTTCACGGCGTCGTTGAGGTAGGGGAAGAGCAGGGCGTTGACGATGAACCCCGAGCGGTCACCGCAGGTGACGGCGTGCTTGCCGATGTCGGCGCAGACCGCCTGCACCGTCGCGACGACGTCGGGCGCCGTCGCCACCGTGTGGACGACCTCCACGAGCTTCATCACCTGCGCCGGGTTGAAGAAGTGCATGCCGACGACGTCGCCCGGACGCGTCGTGGCGGCAGCACACTCGACGACGGGCAGCGAGGACGTGGTCGTCGCGAGGATGGCCCCCGGCTTGCAGATCTCGTCGAGGTTCTCGAACAGCGCCCGCTTCACGGCCAGGTCCTCGACCACGGCCTCCACGACCAGGTCGACGGTGGCCAGGTCGTCCAGGGACGTCGACCCCGTCAGGTGGGCCAGGGCCTCGTCCCGAGCCTCCTCGGTGAGCTTGCCCCGCTGGACCGCCTTCTCCAGGGACTTGTGCAGACCTGCCGTCACGGCGTCGACCTTGGGCTGGCTGCGCGTCACGTAGGTGACGTCGTACCCGGCCTTGGCGAAGACCTCGATGATCCCCGTGGCCATGGTGCCCGAACCCACCACGCCGACCGTGCGCACCGTACGGGTGCCCACCGAGTCCTCGCCCGTGGCGGTGGGGCTCAACGCATCGTCGACGAGCTGGGAGCTGCCCGGCTCGGCGTAGGTGTAGAAGCCGCGGCCGCTCTTGCGACCCTTGAGCCCGGCGCTCACCATCTGCTTGAGGATCGGGCTGGGTGCGTGGAGCCGGTCGCGGCCCTGCTTGTACATCGTGTCGAGGATCTCGTATGCCGTGTCGAGCCCGATGAGGTCCATCAGGGCGAGCGGGCCCATGGGGTAGCCGCAGCCGAGCTTCATCGCGGCGTCGATGTCCTCGCGGCTCGCGTACCGGCTCTCGAACATCGCGACGGCGTGGTTGAGGTAGCCGAAGAGCAGGGCGTTGGCGATGAAGCCCGCCTTGTCACCGACGACGACCGGCTGCTTGCCCAGCCGCTGGGCAAGCGCCTTGACGTCCTCGAACACCTCGTCCTCGGTGACGACGGTGCGGATCACCTCGACGAACTGCAGGACCGGCGCGGGGTTGAAGAAGTGCATGCCGACCACGCGCTTGGGGTTGCTCGTGGCGACCGCGATCTCGGTGACCGACAGCGACGAGGTGTTGGTGGCGAGGATGGCGTCCGGCCCGACGACGGCGTCGAGCTTGGCGAAGATGTCCTTCTTCAGGTCGAGGTGCTCGGGCACGGCCTCGATGACGAGCTGGCAGTCGGCCACGTCGTCCATGCTCGAGGTGAAGTGCACCCGTGCGTGCAGGGCGGCCTGGTCCTCCTCGGACAGCTTGCCGCGGGCGACGGCACGGTCCGTGGAGTGCTGCAGGACCCCGCGACCCTTGTCCACCGCGGGCTCGTCCACCTCGATCGCCACCACGTCGATGGCGTTCCGGGCGAACACCTCCACGATGCCGGCACCCATCGTGCCCAGTCCGACGACGGCGACCTTGCTGAACTCACGAGCCATGCGGCGCAGTCTGTCAGAGGCCCCCGGCAGGGTGGAGACCCGCCGGGGGTGATGGTCACCACTCGTGCCCGGCGCCGATCAGGGCTGACTCCATGTGGAAGCGCTGCTCGGTGGACAGCCCGCGGATGGCGGTCGGCACGTCGATGTCGACCGCTCGGCAGTAGTCGCGCAGGGCGTGGTCGTAGGCCAGCCGCGCGGCCATGAGCCGCTCGGCCTTGTTGGGCAGGTCCGAGCGCTCGACGTAGCGCACGTGGTCCGCGAGGCGACTGACCTCCAGGGCCAGCAGGATGGGCGGGAGCGGCTCCGGTTGGGGGTGCCTACGCGCCCACCACGCGTCCACGCCGTCGGACAGGGCCCGCATCGGGCGCGGTCGCGAGCCCTTGGCCACCCAGCGCACGATGACGGCGGCGACGGCGACGACCAGCGTCAGCCCGGCCACGTTGCCCAGCAGGTCCACCATGCGTGCTCACCTCACCTCGAACTTCGAGTGTGCGCCCGGATGTGCGCCCGCGCAATCAGGTGTTCGTCGCCGACAACTCACCGGTTCGCCCGGTTGCAGGACGCCACCGTAGAGTGGCGCCTCGTGCGACTGGTGATTGCGACGTGCTCGGTGGACTACGACGGTCGTCTGTCGGCCCATCTCCCCCTCGCGACGAGGCTGCTCATGGTCAAGGCCGACGGTTCGGTGCTCGTCCACAGCGACGGCGGGTCCTACAAGCCGCTGAACTGGATGTCGCCGCCGTGCGCCATGGCCGAGGTGCCCCCCGAGGAGCACGAGGCCGCCGACGGCGTCACCGCCGTCTGGCAGGTCCAGCACGCCAAGTCCGAGGACCGCCTCCGGGTGCTCATCCACGAGGTCCTGCACGACTCCGCCCACCAGCTCGGGGTCGACCCCGGCCTGATCAAGGACGGGGTCGAGGCCCACCTGCAGAAGCTGCTCGCCGAGCACATCCACACCCTCGGGGACGGCTGGAGCCTCGTACGGCGCGAGTACATGACGGCGATCGGCCCGGTCGACATCCTGTGCCGCGACGCCGGCGGCAGCTCGGTGGCGGTCGAGATCAAGCGCCGCGGTGACATCGACGGGGTCGAGCAGCTCACCCGCTACCTCGAGCTGATGAACCGCGACCCCCACCTCGCCCCGGTCACCGGCATCTTCGCCGCCCAGGAGATCAAGCCCCAGGCGCGCACCCTGGCGACCGACCGCGGCATCCGCTGCGTCACGCTCGACTACGACGCCCTGCGCGGGATCGACGACACCACCACCCGCTTGTTCTGACCCGCGTAGCAGCCGGAGCCCGGGGCCCGGAGTCCGGGCCCGAGCGCCGCAGTCCGAGTCCGAGCCGGTCGGGGCGGGTCAGGGAGCGTCCGGCTGCGGCGTACCCGGCCAGGTGAGGACCCGGAACCCGTCGCCGTCCACGGCCACCTCCGACACGGCGCAGGGAGGCAGGGGCCGCTGCTCGGCGAGGTCGCGACGGACGGTGGCCGCCAGCCGGGGCAGCACGAACGACATCACCCCGCCGTGCGAGAACACCAGGACGGTCTCGCCGCGGTGCTGGTCGGCGATGGTCAGCAACCCCTCGCGGTAGCGCCGGACCACCCCTTCTCCGGACTCGCCGCCGGGGATGGAGCGCTCCAGGTCGCCGTCGGCCCAGGCCCGGAACACCGACGCCAGCTCCGGGTCGTCGGGGTCGCGGCCCGCCAGTGTCCCGACCGAGAGCTCCTGCAGCCCGTCGACCTCGACCGCATCCACGCCGAGCGCCTGCGCGGCGATCGTCGCCGACTCCGCGGCTCGCGCGAGGCGGCTCGACCACACCCGGGCGATGTTGCGGGGTGCCAGCTCCGCGGCGAGCTCGCCCACCTGGTGGCGGCCCAGCGCGCTGAGCCGGCCCCCGTCGTCGGACAGCACCGAAGGTCGGTCGTACTGCGCGTCGCCGTGCCGGGCCACGAGCAGCGTCGCGGGGCAGTGCAGGTCGCTCACCCATCGAGGATAGGCCGCGGCACCGACCGGCAGCCGTCAGCGCAGGGCGAGCAGCTCGAGCAGGCGCCCGGCCTCCGCACGCATGGCGGTCCTCGCCGGTCCGAGGTACTTGCGGCTGTCCACCAGCCCCGCATCGGCGTCGAGGCGCTCGCGCGCAGCCGCCGTGAAGACGCTGGAGAGGTGGGTGGCGATGTTGACCTTGGTCATCCCGGCCCGCACCGCGGCGCGAAGCCCGTCGTCCGGCACCCCCGACGAGCCGTGCAGCACCAGCGGCACCGCGACGACGGCGCGGATCGCGGCGACCAGCTCGAGGTCGAGGGCCGCTGTCCGTTCGACCATGGCATGGGACGAACCGACCGCGACGGCGAGTGCGTCGACCCCGGTGTCGACCGCGAAGCGTTGCGCATCAACGGGATCGGTCCGGACGCCCGGGGCGTGCACACCGTCCTTCCCGCCGATCTCCCCCAGCTCGGCCTCGACGGCCACCCCGCGGGCGTGGCACAGCTCCACCACCCCGCGCGTGGTGGACCGGTTGGTCCTGTCGTCGAGCGTGGACCCGTCGAACATCACCGAGGTGAAGCCGAGGTCGAGGGACTCGCGGACCAGGTCGACCGAGACGGCATGGTCCAGGTGCAGCACGACCGGCACCGACGCCCGCTCGGCCAGGACCCGGGTCGCCAGCGCCAGCGGAGCCAGCGACCCGTGCCACGTGGCGGTGTTCTCGCTGATCTGCAGCACGACGGGCAGCCCGACGTCCTCGGCGGCGCCCACCAGGGCCTCGGCGTGCTCGAGGTGGATGACGTTGAA
This sequence comes from uncultured Actinomycetota bacterium, assembly GCA_963731235.1. Classification (GTDB taxonomy): domain Bacteria; phylum Actinomycetota; class Actinomycetes; order Actinomycetales; family Dermatophilaceae; genus Pedococcus. Next base: position 257,431 of record CAVSUT010000015.1, read on the forward strand.
GGCACCGAGTCCCCGTCCCTGGTCCGTTGCAGCGGCCAGCACCTCGGTGAGCGGCACGAGCATGGTCAGTCCTCCACGGTCTCGACGCGCACGGCGGCGCGCAGTCGGTCGATGTCCTCGAGGTCCACGAAGCCGGCCGTGGGTTGCAGCACAGCGGCTGCGGACCAGGCCACGGCGTCGGCCACGCCGGACGCCCAGGCTGCCCCGCTCGCCAGGGCGTGGGCGAGCGCCGCCACGGCGGCGTCCCCGGCACCGGTGGCGTTGCCGCGCAGGCGGTCCCCCAACCGGGCCCTCACGACGGCGCCCGAGGGGGCGACGGCCACGAGACCGTCGGCACCCAGGGACACCACGACATGCTGGGCGCCCTTCTCCTGCAACATCTTTGCTCCCTCGATGGGGTCGTCCACACCGGTGACGCCGAGGAGCTCGTCCCGGTTGGGCTTGACCACGTCAGGTGCAGCCGGCAGGGCCGCGAGGAGCGCTGCGCGCGAGGCGTCGACGATGACCGCCACCCCGGCCTCGCGGCCCACCCGGGTGAGGTCGGCGAACGCGTGCTCGGGCACGCCCGGCGGCAGGCTCCCCGAGGCCACGAGCACCCGGACGGGGTGCTCGTCGAGCAGCGCTCCCACGTGGTCGAGCAGCGCGGTCCACGCGTCGTCCGGCCACGGCCAGCCGGGTTCGTTGAACGCGGTCGCCTCACCGTCCTCACGACTCACGACGGTGGTCGTGCGCCGGGTCGGTGACGCTGCCCGCGCGAACCGGTGCGGTATGCCGCGCCGGTCCAGGTCGGCGCGCACCTGCTCCCCCGTCGGCCCCCCGACCACACCGGTGGCCAGGACGTCCAGACCGAGCAGGTGCAGCACCGAGGCGACGTTGATGCCCTTGCCGCCGGCCAGCTCCTGGACCGACAGCACGCGGTGGCTCTCGCGCGGCACCAGGCGCTCGACGTCATACGTCACGTCGAGGGCCGGGTTCGGCGTGATGGTGAGGATCACGACAGGTCCCACGCGAGGGCGGCGGCCCCCAGGCAGCCGGCGCGTTCGCCCAGCCTGGCCCGCTCGATGGTCGGCGGGCGCTGGAAGGTCAGCTGGGACTCGACACTGGTGCGCAGCGGAGCCAGGAGGGTCTCCCCGCTCTGGGCCAGACCCCCGCCGACGAGGACACGCTCCACGCCGGTCAGCGTCACGGTGATCATGATGGCGCGGGCCAGGGCCTGCACGGCCACACCCCACACCTCGGTGGCGACCGGGTCGCCCGCGTCCACGAGGGCCGCGATGCGGTCGGCACCCACCCGCGCGGCGCCGGAGGCCGACCTCGCCGCATACGCACGCTCGATCGCCGCCGCCGACGCCACTGCCTCGAGGCAGCCGCGTGCCCCGCACCCGCACGGTGGCCCGCCCGGCTCGACCACGACGTGGCCCAGCTCGCCGGCCCAGCCGTCCGCGAGGACGACGCGGCCGTCGAGCATGAGCGCACCGGCGATGCCGGTGCCCACCGGCAGGAACAGGACGTTGCGGGCGCCGGTCGCGGCGCCCCAGCGCACCTCGGCCACCAGGCCGGCGCGCACGTCGTGGCCGAGGACCACCGGCAGGTTGAGCACCTCGGACAACGGCTCGGCCACCGGGAGGTCACGCCACCCCAGGTTGGCCGACCAGCGCGCCACACCGGTGGCGCCGTCCACGAGGCCCGGGACCACCACCCCACAGGCCCGCAGCTCGACCGGCTCGCTGGCCGTCTCGCACAGGTCGCGCACCAGGTCACCCACCTGGCTGACGAGCACGCCTTCGCGGGAGGCCCCGGCGACCGTGGGCACGGTGCGGGACTCGACCTCCACACCGCGGCTGTCGACCAGTGCAGCCTTGACCCGGGTGCCGCCGACGTCGACGGCCGCCACGACCTCGACCACGCTCAGACCACTTCCACCGTGATGCCGGCCGAACGCAGGTCGGCGACAGCATCCTTGGGTGCCGTGCCGTCGGTGACCACGAGGTCGATCCGCGACGAGGGGCAGATCCGGGCGAAGGCGCGGGTGCCGAGCTTGGCACCGGTCGCGACGACGATGACCCGCTCGGAGCGCTCGACCATGAGCGAGTTGATGCCGGCCTCACCCTCGTGGTGGCACATCGCCCCGGTGGGTGCAGAGACGGCGTCGACCCCGAGGAAGACGGTGTCGAGCCAGAGCTCACCGAGGACCATCGCTGCCAGCGGGCCCGACAGCTCGTAGGACTCGGGACGTGCGACGCCACCGAGGGAGACGCACCGGATGAAGGGTCGCAGCACCATCTCCGTGGCGATGTTCAACGCATTGGTGACCACGGTGACCGCCGGGCGTCGGGCCGACATCGCCAGGTCGGACCGGGCTGCGAGGCGCCGAGCCACCGCGCTGGTGGTCGTCCCGCCGTTGAACCCCACCACCGAGCCCTCGCGAGCGAGGTCGGCAGCGCAGGCCGCGATGCGGTCCTTGGCGTCGTCCGTGCCGGCCTGCTTGTAGCGGGCGGGCAGGTCGTAGGCGACCGCGGACGCCACGATGCCACCGTGCGTACGGGTCACCAGCTGCTGGGCGGCGAGGTCGGCGAAGTCGCGGCGGACCGTCGCCTCGGAGACTCCCAGGGACTCCACCACCTCGGTCACGCTGAGCCGGCCGTGCTCGGCGAGCAGCCCCAGCAGCGCACTCCACCGCGCTCCGCGGTCCGCGGACCTGGGAGCAGGAGCCGCCCCGCTCACTTGACCGACCCGGCCGTCAGCCCGCCGACGAGGTGCTTCTCGATGATCGCGAACAGCACCACGACCGGGACGATGGCGATGATCGAGGCGCCGAACAGCTGGTCCCAGTTCTGCTCGTAGCCCGTGACGTAGGAGTTGATGCCGACGGTGAGCGGCTTCTTGTTGTCGTCGAGCATCAGCGTGAGGGCGACGACGTACTCGTTCCAGGCCGCGATGAACGTGAAGATCGTCGCGGTCACCAGCCCCGGCAGGGTCAACGGCAGCATCACGCGACGCAGTCGCATGAGGGGCCCGCACCCGTCGAGCTCGGCGGCCTCCTCGACCTCCTTGGGGATGGAGGAGAAGAACCCGTGCAGGATCCAGATCGCGAACGCCAGGTTGAACGCGGCGTTCGTCAGGATCAGGGCCAGGTAGGTGTTGACGAGGTTGAGCGAGAAGAACTCGCGGTAGATCCCGACGACCAGCGAGGTCGGCGAGAACATCTGCGTGATGAGGACGAGGAACAAGAACGCGATCCGTCCCGGGAAGCGGAACCGCGCCGTGAAGTATGCCGCCGGCACGGCGACCAGGACCACGATCGCCGTCGAGGCCACGGCCACCACGAGCGAGGTCTGGAGCCAGGAACGGAACCGCTCGTCGCCCATCACCTCGGCGAAGGTGGTCCACTTCCACTCCCGCGGCAGGATGGCCGCAGGGGTCGAGACGACGTCGTCGCTGGGACGGAACGCGTCGAGGAGCATCACGAGGTAGGGCCACAGGAAGGCGAAGGCCACGGCGAGGCCGAGCACCGGCATCGCGGCCGGACGGATGCGACGCCAGGTCACGACTCCTCCTCACGCCAGCGCGAGACGCGCAGGTAGATGACGACGGCCACGAGGATCAGGGCCACGTTGAACAGTCCGGCCGCGGCCGACTGGCCCACGTCCTTCTCGGCGCTCTTGAACGCCAGCTTGTACATGAACGTGATGGTCGTGTCGTGGGTGAAGCCCGGGTTGGACTCGTTGAGGGTGTAGATGATCGGGAAGCTGTTGAAGACGTAGATCATGTTGAGCACGCTGGCGACCAGGATCGCGGGACGCAGCAACGGCAGGGTGATCAGGCGCCAGATCTTCCACGGCGAGGCACCGTCGATGCGGGCTGCCTCGTAGACATCGCTCGGGATGGCGTGCAGACCGGCCACGAAGACGTACGCGGTGAACGGGATCGAGACGAAGACCCCGACCGCGACCATCGACGGCATGACCAGGCGGTCGTCGCCGAGGAAGTCGACGGGGGTGTCCACGAGACCGACCTTGAGCAGCACCGCGTTGAGCACGCCGTAGTAGTAGCTGTAGATGAGGGTGAACAACCGCGCGGTGATGACCAACGAGGCCGCCCACGGGACGATCACGGCCCACCGCACGATTCGGCGGCCCCAGAACTCCTTGGTGAGGAACTGGGCGAGGCCGAGGCTGATGAGGATCGTCAGCGCCACGACGGCGACCACCCAGACCAGCGTGTTGGTCAGGACCGTGCCCAGGGAGTCGTTGCCCAGGACGTTGGTGAAGTTGTCGAGGCCGGCGTCGCCCTTGCGCAGCCCCGTGATCGAGTAGCGCGACAGCGAAGCCTTGACCAGCTCGACGGCCGGGTAGACGACCACGCCGAAGATGAGCAGGAGGGCGGGGCCGAGCCACAGCAGCGCCGTCCCCACCGAGGCCTGCCCGCGACGCGGCCGGCGCGACCGGCGCCCCGCCGTGGGTGCGGCCGGGTCACCGGCCGCACCCACGGGAGCCGAAGCGGTCTGCGTCACGGTCAGCTGCCGGACTCGGCAGACTTCTGCAGCTTGTCGAGCACAGCCTTCGGGTCACCGGTCATCGCGGTGCCGAGGTTCTGCTGCACCGCGAGCTTGACCTTGTCCCACGCGGGGTCGTCGGTCGGCGTCAGGTGTGCGTTGGGCAGCGTCTCGAGGTAGGTCGCGAGCTTGGGGTCGGACTTGAACTCCTCGATGCCGGACTTGGTCACCGGCAGGAAGCCCTCGGCCTTGATGAAGGCGTTGACCTGGTCCTTCTGGTAGTACAGGTCGTAGAACGCCTTGACGGCGTCCTTGTTGCCGTCCTTCTTGAACGCCATGAGGTAGTCGGTGACACCGAACGTCTGCGGCTCGCCGCCCTCGGCCTTCGTCGGCATCGGGGCGACGCCGTAGTCGACCTTCTTGGCCTCGTCGAGCTTGCCCGCGAGCGGCGAGAAGCCCACGACCATGCCGACCTTGCCGGAGGCGAACAGGTCGAACGCGTCCGCGCGGTTGGTCTTGCCGGGGTTGTTCTGGGTGAGCTTGTCGGTGGACAGCGACTTGAGGAACGTCAGCGTCTCGACGTTCTCAGGCGAGTTGATCACCCACTTGCCGTCCTTCTTCCAGTCCCCACCGTTGTTGAACATCCAGATGGAGAACTCGCCCTGCGACTCCTCCGGACCCAGCGGCAGCCCGTAGCCGATGGCACCGTCACCGAGGGCCGCGATCTTCTTGGCGTCGGCCTGGAACTCGGCCCAGGTCTTGGGGGCCTCGGCGATGCCCGCCTTCTTGAAGAGCTCCTTGTTGTAGAACATGGCCCGCGCCGAGCTCAGGTCGGGCATGCCGTACATCTTCCCGTCGTACGTCCCGGACTTGACGAACGCGTCGAGCAGGTCGGACTTCACCGAGTCGGACAGCACGTCGTCGGCGCTGTAGAGCAGGTCGTCCTTGGCGTAGCTGGCGTAGGCGTTGAGGTTGAGGATGTCCGGCGGGTTGTTGTTCTGGATCATCGTCGAGCTCTGCTGGTCGATGTCGTCCCAGCTGACGATCTGCACCTCGAGGGTGTTGCCCGTCTTGGCCTTGTAGTCGGTGGCGAACTTGTCCCAGAACGCCTTGGTGTTGTCCTTGGAGTACTCCGCGGCGACGAGCTTGATGGTCGTCGCCTTCGTCCCCGAGTCGTTGCCGCCGCCGGCAGAACCGGACCCGGTGCCGCCGGAACATGCTGCGAGGGCGAACGCCGCACCCAGGGCGAGTCCGCCCCAGCGCAGCGCCGCTGTGTGTCCTGAAATCGTGGTGCGCACGTGGCTCCTCATGTCAGTGGTCAGTGTCGCGAAACGGATGATCGTTTCCTAGCGTTTGAAGCGCGCTTCGCTCATCGTGCGAGGCATGAAGCACACCTTGGGCCCTGCATCGCACCCTCGTCAAGCACTTCACGGGCAGAATCTTTGCATCGTTTCCATCACAGAACCGCCCAGGATGGGGCACAATTCAGTGATCTTGACTGATCGAATCTGATTGGTGGAGACTGTCAGCACTCTGAATCACTCACAGATGGGATCTCGATGCCTTCCTACTCGAGCCACCTCGCCCGCGAGATCGCGACCCAGCCGGCCGACTGGGCCGCTGTGCGCAGCCGCGTGGACGAAGCTCTCACCGTCCTCCCCGCCCCCGGCGCCCGCGTCGCCGTCGTGGGGTGTGGCACCTCGTTCTACATGGCCCAGGCCTATGCGACGCTGCGCGAGCAGGCAGGCGCCGGGCACACCGAGGCGCACGCCGCCAGCGAGTACCCCCGGAACCGGCGCTTCGACCACGTCGTGGCCATCTCGCGGTCGGGCACCACGACCGAGGTGATCGAGCTGCTCGAGCAGCTGCGCGCCGACGGCCAGACCACCACCGCCATCGTGGCCACGCAGGGCACCGCCATCCCGGAGCTGGCCACGCACGCGTTCCTGGTCCCCGAGGTCGACGAGCAGTCGGTCGTGCAGACCCGCTTCGCCACCACCGTGCTCGCCCTCCTGCGCGCCACCCTCGGTGAGGACCTCGACCAGGCCATCACCGACGCCGAGGCCGTCCTCGCCGAGGACGAGGACACTGCCCTGGCCGGGGTCGCCGACGCCGACCAGCTCACCTTCGTCGGCCGCGGCTGGACCAACGGCCTGGCGCAGGAGGCAGCCCTCAAGCTGCGCGAGTCGGCGCAGTTCTGGACCGAGGCCTACCCCGCCATGGAGTACCGCCACGGACCGATCAGCGTCACGACCGAGGGCGGGGCCACCTGGGCCTTCGGCGAGGTGCCGCCCGGGCTCGCCGACGACGTCCGCGCCACGGGGGCCCACTTCGAGCACCGCGACATCGACCCGCTCGCCGACCTGCTGCGCGTGCACCGCCTGTGCCTGCTGAAGGCAGCGCGGGCCGGCGTGGACCCGGATCGACCGCGGCACCTGTCCCGGTCCATCATCTTGTCGTGACCCCAGCGCGCGCCGTCCCCGACCGAATGCTGCTGACCGGGCGCCTGGTCCTGCCCGGTGGTCTCGTCGAGGACGGCGCCGTCGTGGTGGAAGGCGACCGGGTCGCCTACTCCGGGCAGCGCGGCGCGGTGCCCGACCGGTGGGCCGCGCTGCCCTCCCCCGAAGGCTGGCCGCCGGACACCTTCCTGCTCCCCGGCCTCGTCGACGTGCACTGCCACGGGGGCGCAGGCGGAGAGTTCGGCGCGGACGTCGAGCGCGCCGGGGTCGCCGCTTCGCACCACCACCGGGCGGGGACGACGTCGGTCGTCGGTTCGCTCGTCTCCGCCCCGGCCGACGTGCTCCTCGCCGGCGTTGCTGCCCTCGCCCCCCTGGTCGACTCCGGCGTGCTCGCGGGCATCCACCTCGAGGGTCCGTTCCTGTCCACCGTCCGCTGCGGCGCCCAGGACCCGGCGGCGCTCGTCGATGCCGACCTCGACCTCGTCGACGACCTCGTCGCCGCTGCGGGTGGGGGGCTGCTGCACCTGACGTTCGCCCCCGAACGCGACCCCGCCGCCAGCCTTCCCGCGGCCCTCGCCGGACACGATGTCCTGGGCGCCCTCGGCCACACCGACGCCGACCACGCCACCTGCGCCCGAGCCCTCGAGGCCGTACGTCGCGGCGGTGCCCGCGGTGGACTACCCCTGGTCACCCACCTCTTCAACGGTATGCCGCCGCTGCACCACCGCGCTCCCGGCCCGGTGGCCGCCGCGCTGGGCGCGGCAGCGCGTGGTGAGGCCGTCGTCGAGCTGATCGCGGACGGGGTGCACCTCGACGGTGCCACCGTCGCGCTGGTCTTCGACCTGGTCGGGCCGTCAGGCATCGCGCTGGTCAGCGACGCGATGTCGGCCAGCGGCCTGGCCGAGGGCGACTACACCCTCGGTGGTCGTGGAGTGCGGGTCCGCGGACGCGAGGCGCGTCTGGCCGACGGTGGATCCCTCGCCGGAGGTGTCTCCACCCTCCTCGACCAGGTCCGCTGGTGCGTCACCGACCTCGGCATCGACCTCGTGGACGTCGTCACCGCTGCCGCCCTGACCCCCGCCCGCGCCCTGTCGCTCGCCGGCGTCGGCAGCCTCGAGCCCGGGTCGCGCGCCGACGTCCTGGTCGTCGACCCCGACCTGCGGCCCCTGCGGGTCATGCGCCACGGCACCTGGCTCTGACCTCGACAGCCGGGCAGGCCCTGATCGGAACTGCCCCTACCCCGCTGGTCAGGCGAGGGCCGTGACCTCCGGGGCAAGGCCACGGGACCGGCGGACGATCCCCACGAACTCGGCCATGATGGCGTTGAGGCCGAAGTCCTTGGGTGTGAAGACCGCCGCCACCCCCAGTGCGCGCAGCGCCCTGGCGTCGGTCTCGGGGATGATCCCGCCGACGACCACCGGCACGTCGCCCGCGCCGGCTTCACGCAGCCCGTCGAGGATGTGCGGCACCAGCTCCATGTGCGAGCCCGACAGGATCGAGATGCCGACGAGGTGGACGTCCTCGGCCACGGCGGCCGCGACGATCTGTTCGGGCGTCAACCGGATGCCCTGGTAGATGACCTCGAAGCCGGCGTCCCGCGCCCGCACCGCGATCTGCTCGGCGCCGTTGCTGTGGCCGTCGAGACCGGGCTTGGCGACCAGCACGCGCAGCCGTTCGCCGAGCTCGTCGGCGGTGCGCCGGACCCGCTCACGCACGGCCCGCAGCTCTTCGCCGCCCCCGTCGCTGACGCCGACCGAGCCGGACACTCCCGTGGGGGCGCGGAACTCCCCGAACTCCTCGCGCAACGCCTGGGCCCACTCCCCCGTGGTGACCCCGGCCCGGGCCGCCTCGAGCGAGGCGGCCATGAGGTTCGTCCCGGCCCTCGCGTCCGCACGAAGCGCAGCCACGGCCGCCCTGGCCCGTTCGCGTCCGGCGGGATCGGCGTCGCGCTGCTCGCGCCAGGCGCGAACCGCGGCGACCGCCTTGGCCTCGACGTCGTGGTCGACGGTCTGGACCGCCGCATCGAGGTCGGCGGTGAGCGGGTTGGGCTCGGTGGTCTCGAACCGGTTCACGCCGACCACGACGTCCTCACCGGTCTCGATCCGCTGGCGCCGCAGCGAGTGCGAGGCCACCAGCGCGGACTTCATGTAGCCGCTCTCGACCGCGGGCACCGCGCCGCCGAGGTCCTGCACACGGGCGATCTCGGCGCGGGCCCCGTCGACCAGCGAGGCGACCTTGGCCTCGACCACCGTCGAGCCGGCGAACAGGTCGTCGTACTCCAGGAGGTCGGACTCGAACGCGAGCACCTGCTGCATGCGCAGGGACCACTGCTGGTCCCAGGGGCGCGGTAGCCCGAGGGCCTCGTTCCACGCGGGAAGCTGCACCGCACGGGCCCGGGCGTCCTTGCTCAACGTCACCGCGAGCATCTCCAGGACGATGCGCTGGACGTTGTTCTCGGGCTGCGCCTCGGTCAGGCCGAGGGAGTTGACCTGCACGCCATACCGGAAGCGGCGCTGCTTGGCGTCCTGCACGCCGTACCGGTCGCGGGTGAGGTCCTCCCACAGCTGCACGAACGCCCTCATCTTGCACATCTCCTCGACGAACCGGACACCGGCGTTGACGAAGAACGAGATGCGCGCGACCACCTCGCCGAACCTCTCCGGGGGCACCTGGCCCGAGTCGCGCACGGCGTCGAGGACGGCGATGGCCGTGCACATCGCGTAGGCGATCTCCTGCACCGGCGTCGCCCCGGCCTCCTGCAGGTGGTAGCTGCAGATGTTGATCGGGTTCCACTTCGGGATGTCGGAGACCGTGTACGCCACCATGTCGGTGATCAGCCGCAGCGAGGGCTCCGGCGCGAACACGTAGGTGCCTCGCGAGAGGTACTCCTTGATGATGTCGTTCTGCGTCGTGCCGGCCAGGGCGTGGACTGCCTCGGCGGGATCGCGGCCGTCCGCGAGGGCCTGCTCCTCCGCGACCACCTGGTACATCGCCAGCAGCCACATCGCGGTGGCGTTGATGGTCATGGACGTGTTCATGCGGTCGAGCGGGATCTGGTCGAACAACGCGCGCATGTCACCCACGTGCGAGATGGGCACACCGACCTTGCCGACCTCGCCGCGGGCGAGCGGGTGGTCGGGGTCGTAGCCGGTCTGGGTGGGCAGGTCGAACGCGACGGACAGGCCGGTCTGGCCCTTGTCGAGGTTGCGGCGGTACAGCGCGTTGCTCGCGGTGGCGCTGGAGTGCCCGGCATAGGTGCGCATCACCCACGGGCGGTCTCGCTCGGGTCGTGCGGCGGCGCGCTCGGCAGGCTCGGGCATGAGCCCGAAGGTACCGGCGCTGCGGGGCACGCCGGGAGGAGTTCAGGCGGTGACAGCCGCCACAGTCGCCTCGGCGGGGAGCTCGCGGAGCACCAGCGAACGGTCGAGGCGTGATGCACGCAACAGGCGACCGGTGCGTTCGCTCATGTCGACCACGGCAAGGCGGCGGCCGGCGCGACGGGCGCGGTTGTAGGCCTCGACGAGCACCCCCAGCCCCGTGGCGTCGCCGATCTCGGCACCGGCGAGGCGCATGTAGACGTCGCCGTGGCCCGTGTCGATGATCTCGTGGAGCAGCAGCCGCACATCAGGGACGGAGTGCACGTCCATGCGACCGGTGATGGCGACCTCTTGACCCGTGTGCAGCGCGCGGACTGCGACGGGGAGGACCCCGATGGTGCTGACCGACATGCGAACCCCCTTGTTCGTGGACACATTCACTCACACAGACGCAAGTGAAAGGGAGTCTGGTTGTCCTCGATGAGGTCTCTATCTGGTAACTGTTGAGACCTGGGTCACATGAACGGGTCGTCGTCCAGCTCCCGGGTGACGTCAGCGCCCAGGGCCTGCATGCTCTCGGCGAACCCGGCGTAGCCCCGGTCGATGTGCTGCGCGCCGCTCACGGTGGTGATGCCGTCGGCCACGAGCCCGGCGATGACCAGCGCGGCTCCGGCGCGGATGTCACTGGCCTCGACCGGGGCTCCCGAGAGCCGCTCGACCCCGTGCACCATCACGTGGTGGCCGTCGATCCGGGTCTCGGCGCCGAGGCGGTTGAGCTCCTGGACCGTGCGGAACCGTGCCTCGAAGAGGTTCTCGGTGATCATCGCCGAGCCCTCCGCGACAGCGTTGCAGGCCAGGGCGAACGGCTGCAGGTCGGTCGGGAAGCCCGGGTAGGGCAGGGTGGCGACGTCGAACGCCCTGGGACGGCGACCTCGCGAGTCGACACGGAAGCCGCGGTCGGTGTCGGTGACGACGGCACCGCTGGCCTCGACCAGCTCCAGCGCGGCGACGAGGTGGGCGCTGACCGCCCCCACGACCTCGACGTCGCCCCGGGTGGCGCAGGCGGCGAACGCCCACGTCCCGGCGGCGATGCGGTCCGGCACGACTGCGTGCTCGATCGCGCTCAGGCGGTCCACGCCCTGCACCTCGATCACCGACGTGCCGGCACCGCTGATCTGCGCCCCCATGGAGCTGAGCATCGCGGCGATGTCGACGATCTCGGGCTCGCGGGCGGCATTCTCCAGCCGGGTGGTGCCGCGCGCGAGGACCGCCGCGGTGAGGACGTTCTCGGTGGCGCCGACGCTCGGGAAGTCGAGACGGATCTCGGCGCCGTCCAGGCCGCCCGGAGCCTCTGCGACGAGGAACCCGTGGGTGACGTGGACGCTGGCGCCGAGCGCCTCGAGGCCGGCGGCGTGCAGGTCCAGGCCGCGCGAGCCGATGGCGTCACCGCCGGGGATGGCGACATCGGCGGAACCGGTGCGGGCCACGAGGGGGCCCAGCACCGCGGTCGAGGCTCGCAGCGCGCGGACCAGGTCGTAGTCGGCGCGGTGGCCGATCTTCTCCGGCACCTCGATCTCGACCACGCCGGAAGGCGCGTCGTAGTCCACGGTGCAGCCGAGTCGGCGCAGCAGCTCCGCCATGATCGTCACGTCGAGGATGGCCGGGACGTTGGTGAGCCGGGTCCGCCCCACCGCGAGCAGCGCCACCGCCATGAGCTTGAGGGCGCTGTTCTTGGCACCCCAGACGGCCACCTCACCACGCAGCGCGGTGCCTCCGACAACCCTGAATCTCTCAGCCACCGACCCACCCTATCCGCGCGCCACCGCCCCATCTGACAGGCTGCAGCCATGGTCAACCTCACCCGCATCTACACCCGGACCGGCGACGACGGACACACCCACCTGGGCGACATGAGCCGGACCAGCAAGACCGACGTCCGGCTGCTCGCCTATGCCGACACGAACGAGGCCAATGCCGCGATCGGTGTGGCCCTGGCAGCGGGCGACCTGCCCGACGACCTCCGGGCCACCCTGCTGCGCGTGCAGAACGACCTCTTCGACGTGGGCGCGGACCTCTGCACCCCCCTGCAGCCGACCTACGAGTACCCCCCGTTGCGGGTCGAGCAGGCGTGGATCGACGAGCTGGAGGCCGACTGCGACCGCTACCTCGAGCGAGTGGAGAAGCTGCGGTCCTTCATCCTCCCGGGGGGCACCGTGGGCTCGGCCCACCTGCACGTCGCCACCACGGTCGTCCGCCGGGCCGAGCGGGCCACCTGGGCCGCCATCGACGCCTACGGTGACCAGCCGGGCACCGGCACCAGGGGCGAGGGGGGCGTCAACCTGCTCGCGGCGACCTACCTGAACCGGCTCTCGGACCTGCTGTTCGTCCTGGCCCGCGTCGCGAACCTGCCGATCGGCGGCGACGTGCTGTGGCAACCGGGCGGCGGTCGCGCCCAGGCCCCCAGCAAGAAACCGTGATGCGCCTCAGGCGACGTTGACGTTGAAGCCCGGGGGCGAGCTCTCCAGCCAGCTGCGCATCGCCGTGTAGGCGTGCGGGGCGAGCGCGATCCCGAACTCCTCGGAGTCGTAGTGGCACTGCACCGTCACGGCGTCGGGCAGGCCGGAGACGGCCTCCTGGGCTGGTTCGGGCGGACCCAGCTCGAGCCGGGGCCGGTCCCAGGACCGCACGGGCCGCGGCGAGGGGCCGATGAGGGTGAACCACTCGACCGTGCTCCCGGAGAACCGCAGCAGGCCCAGCCGGTAGGACGAGCGGCCGGGAAGGCGGAGCGCGCACAACATGAGCGGGGCGCCGGACGACAACAGGCGCCGGCGTACGAAGATGTACGCCAGCGCCAGGACAGCAAGCAGGGCGAGCGTACCCACGACGATCTCGAACACGATCGCGGGTGACATGCTCACCTCCTGCGCTAGGCCGGGATCTGCGAGGCGTCGACGGCCTCGGCGACGATGATGACCTTGTCGCGGTCGACGGACAGGAACCCGCCGTCCACGGTGGCGACAGCGTTGCTGCCACCGGTCTTGATGCGGACCTCGCCCTCGACGAGGACGCCGAGCAGGGGCGAGTGGCCGGGCAGGATGCCCAGCTCGCCGTCGATGGTGCGGGCCGAGACCATCTCGGCCTCACCCTCCCAGACCTTGCGGTCGGCGGCGACGAGTTCAACCTGCAGGATGCTCACGGTGTCCTCCACGGGGAATGCGTACTGCTCGAGTCTAACGGCCGTCGCGGGCAGGCCCCGCGACGGAGACCGGGCACCATCACCAGGGCGGGCGCTCGGGAGGGTGACCGGTGGTATGCCGTGGGGCCAGCCGATGTGGCTGACCCCACGGCATACCGGTGGTGCTGGTGACGCGCTCGCGTCAGAGGTTCTTCTCGATCTCGGCGGCCTGGCGCTCGACGTCGTCGAGGCCACCGCACATGAAGAACGCCTGCTCGGGCACGTGGTCGTAGTCGCCGTCGGCGATCTTCGTGAAGGCCTCGATGCTGTCGGTCAGCGGGACCGTCGAACCCTCGATGCCGGTGAACTGCTTGGCGACGTAGGTGTTCTGCGACAGGAACCGCTGGATGCGACGAGCGCGGTTGACGAGGATCTTGTCCTCCTCGGACAGCTCGTCGATACCGAGGATGGCGATGATGTCCTGCAGCTCCTTGTTGCGCTGGAGGATCTGCTTGACGCGCACCGCGGTGTTGTAGTGGTCCTCGGCGATGTAGCGACGGTCCAGGATGCGCGAGGTCGACGTGAGCGGGTCCACGGCGGGGTAGATACCCAGCGAGGCGATCTCACGGGAGAGCTCGGTCGTCGCGTCGAGGTGCGCGAACGTCGTGGCCGGGGCCGGGTCGGTGTAGTCGTCAGCCGGCACGTAGATCGCCTGCATCGAGGTGATCGAGTGACCACGGGTCGAGGTGATGCGCTCCTGGAGCGTGCCCATCTCGTCGGCGAGGGTGGGCTGGTAACCCACGGCGGACGGCATCCGGCCCAGGAGGGTGGAGACCTCGGAACCGGCCTGGGTGAAGCGGAAGATGTTGTCGATGAAGAGCAGCACGTCCTGGTTCTGCACGTCGCGGAAGTACTCCGCCATGGTCAGCGCAGACAGCGCCACGCGAAGACGCGTGCCCGGCGGCTCGTCCATCTGGCCGAAGACGAGGGCGGTCTGGCCGAGGACTCCCGCCTCCTCCATCTCGACCATGAGGTCGTTGCCCTCACGGGTGCGCTCGCCGACTCCGGCGAACACCGACACACCACCGTGGTCGCGGGCGACACGGGCGATCATCTCCTGGATGAGGACCGTCTTGCCCACCCCGGCACCGCCGAACAGGCCGATCTTGCCGCCCTGGACGTAGGGGGTCAGCAGGTCGATGACCTTGATGCCGGTCTCGAACATCTGGGTCTTGGACTCGAGCTGGTCGAAGGCCGGGGCCTTGCGGTGGATGCCCCAGCGCTCCTTGACCTCGAAGGTCTCGCCCTCGGCGAGGTTCATGACCTCACCGGTGGTGTTGAACACCTTGCCGAGGGTCTGGTCGCCGACGGGCACCATGATCGGGCCGCCGGTGTCCTGGACCTGCGTGCCGCGGACGAGGCCGTCGGTGGGCTGCAGGGAGATGGCGCGGACCATGTTGTCGCCGATGTGCTGGGCGACCTCGAGGTTGAGGTTCTTGGTCTCCCCCAGGAGCTCGACCGACGTGGTCAGCAGGTTGTACTGCTCCGGCATGGCGTCGGCGGGGAACTCCACGTCGACGACCGGGCCGATGATGCGGGAGATTCGGCCGGTGCCACCGGGGGTGGCGGCCTTGGTCTCTTCAGTGACAGTGGCAGTCATTGGTTTCTCTCTACCTTCTCAACTGGCGTCGGCGAGGGCGCTGGCGCCGCCCACGATCTCGCTGATCTCTTGGGTGATCTCAGCCTGGCGAGCCTGGTTGGCCAGCCGGGTGTACTTCTTGATGAGCTCTTCGGCGTTGTCCGTAGCCGACTTCATCGCCTTCTGGCGCGAAGCGAGCTCGGACGCGGCGGCCTGCAGCAGGCAGTTGTAGATGCGCGCGGTGACGTACTTCGGCAGCAGCGCGTCGAGCACCTGCTCGGCATTGGGCTCGAACTCGTAGAGCGGCAGCACGTCGTCGGCGGCCGGGGCCTCTTCGCCCTCCACGACCTCGAGGGGCAGCATGCGGATGACGTCGGGCTCCTGGTTCACCATGTTCACGAACCGCGTGAACACGATGTGGACCTCGTCGACCCCGCCCTCATCGTGCTCGCGGTTGAACGCGGCGACCAGAGCCTCCCCGATCTCGCGGGCGACCTCGAAGTTGGGCTGGTCGGTGAAGCCGGTCCACTCGTCCGCGTACTCACGCTTGCGGAACTTGTAGAAGGCCACCGCCTTGCGCCCGACGAGGAAGGGCGTGACCTCTTTGCCGTCGGCCTTGAGGTCGCTGATGAGGCGCTCGCTCTCCTTGAGGACCGAGGAGCTGTACGCGCCGGCGAGGCCACGGTCGGAGGTCACGACGAGCACCGCGGCGCGGCGCACCTCCTCCGACTCGGTGGTCAGGGGGTGGTCGACGTTGGAGAACGTCGCCACGGCCGAGACGGCCCGGGTCAGCGCACGAGCGTATGGCGAGGACTCGCGCACCCGCTGCTGCGCCTTGACCACGCGCGAGGCGGCGATGAGCTCCATCGCGCGCGTGATCTTCTTGGTCGCCTGGACGGACCGGATGCGCTGGCGGTAGACCCGCATCTGCGCTCCCATATGTTGCCGCCTCTCTCGTTCGTTCCTGGTGCGGCTGGTCGCCGCCGATCAGTTCTTGGGGTGCAGCGGCGTCTCCACCGCTGCGCACTCGCCGTGCGCTGCCGGGTGCGCGACTGGCGCGCACCCGGCAGACGGCTCAGCGCTTCTGCTTGACGATCTTCTCCTGCTCGATGTCGTGCTCGAGCTCGCCCGGGTCGGCCTCGTGGCCGACGGGGGTGTGCTCGGCGCCCGAGGCAGCGAACTGCTGCTTGAAGGCGGTGACCGCCTCTTCGAGCCCGGAACGGGTCCCGTCCTCGAACTTCTTGGACTCGCGGATCGCGTCGAGCAGCGCCTTGTTCTCCCGACGCAGGTAGTCGAGGAACTCGGCCTCGAAGCGAGACACGTCCTCCACCGCGATCGAGTCGAGCTGACCGGTGGTGCCGGTCCAGATGGACACGACCTGCTCCTCGACCGGGAACGGTGCGGCCTGCTTCTGCTTGAGGAGCTCGACGAGTCGGGCCCCCTTGGCGAGCTGGGCGCGCGAGGCCGGGTCGAGGTCCGAGGCGAACATGGCGAAGGCCTCCATCGCGCGGAACTGCGCGAGGTCGAGCTTGAGACGACCGGAGACCTCCTTCATGGCCTTGATCTGCGCGGCGCCACCGACACGGGAGACGGAGACACCCACGTCGATCGCGGGACGCACGTTGGCGTTGAAGAGGTCGGCCTGCAGGTAGATCTGGCCGTCGGTGATGGAGATGACGTTGGTCGGGATGTACGCGGAGACGTCACCGGCCTTGGTCTCGATGATCGGCAGACCCGTCATGGAGCCGGCGCCGAGCTCGTCGGACAGCTTGGCGCAGCGCTCGAGCAGGCGGGAGTGCAGGTAGAAGACGTCACCCGGGTAGGCCTCGCGGCCCGGCGGGCGCCGCAGCAGCAGGGACACCGCGCGGTAGGCCTCGGCCTGCTTGGACAGGTCGTCGAACACGATGAGGACGTGCTTGCCCTGGTACATCCAGTGCTGGCCGATGGCCGAACCGGTGTAGGGCGCGAGGTACTTGAAGCCGGCCGAGTCGGAGGCAGGGGCCGCGACGATCGTCGTGTACTCCAGGGCGCCAGCCTCTTCCAGCGTGCCGCGGACGGCAGCGATGGTCGAGCCCTTCTGGCCCATGGCGACGTAGATGCAGCGAACCTGCTTCTCGGGGTCACCGGAGTCCCAGTTCTGCTTCTGGTTGATGATCGTGTCGACCGCGACCGTGGTCTTGCCGGTCTGGCGGTCGCCGATGATGAGCTGACGCTGGCCGCGACCGATGGGGGTCATGGCGTCGACGGCCTTGAGGCCGGTCTGCAGCGGCTCGTGCACCGACTTGCGCTGCACCACGGTGGGCGCCTGCAGCTCGAGGGCACGACGCTCGGTCGTGGTGACCTCGCCCAGGCCGTCGATCGGCTGGCCGAGCGGGTTGACGACGCGACCGAGGAACGCGTCACCGACGGGCACCGAGAGCACCTCGCCGGTCCGCTTGACCTCCTGGCCCTCCTCGATCTTGGAGAAGTCACCCAGGATGACGACACCGATCTCGTGGACGTCGAGGTTGAGCGCGAGGCCCAGCGTCCCGTCCTCGAACTCGAGCAGCTCGTTGGTCATGCACGAGGGCAGGCCCTCGACGTGGGCGATGCCGTCTCCGGCGTCGCTGACGCGGCCGACCTCTTCGCGGGAGGCCGTGCCGGGCTCGTAGGACTGAACGAAGTTGTCCAGTGCGTCCCGGATCTCCTCCGGACGGATCGAAAGCTCCGTCATCTGATCTCTTCTCCCTTGAGTGGTGCAGTGACCGGCACCGAGGGGGCTCGGACCGGAAGGCGTTGTGGTGGTTGTGCTCTGGAGTTGTGGTGCGTGCCGTCAGCCGGCGATGTGTCTACGGGCCTCGTCGAGGCGCCGCAGGATCGTGCCATCGACGACCTCGTCGCCGACCTGCACGCGGATGCCACCGATGACCTGCTCGTCGCGGACGACCTGCAGCACGATGGTCTTGCCGTAGATGTTCTGCAGTGCCGAGGACAACCGAGCCCGCTGCTGCTCGGTGAGCTCGGTGGCTGCCGTCACCACCGCGGTGAGCTGCTCACGCCGCGTCGCAGCGAGCGCGAGATAGCTCTCCAGGGTGCGGTCGAGCTTGCGTCCGCGCGGAGCGAGCACGGCCTGACGAGCCAGCCGGACGGTCTCCTCGCTGGCCTTGCCCTCGAGCAGCTGCGCCACGACGCCGGCCTTGGCCTGGGTGTCACCCTGGCGGTTGGTCAGGCGGTCACGCAGGTCAGGGTTGCCGGCCACGATCCGCTCGAAGCGGAAGAGCTCGTCCTCGACGCGGTCGATCTGTCCGTTCGCCTCGGCGCCTGCGAGCAGCGCCTCGATCCCCAGCCGCTCGACGGTGTCGCCGAGGTCGCGCTCGGTCGCCCAGCGCTGGCCCACGAGCGCCTTGACCACCACGAGGGTCTCTGCCGAGACCTTGCCGGACAGCAGGCGCTCGGCGAGCTCCTGCTTGCCCCCGGCGTCGCGGGAGGGGTCTGCGAGGGCTCGGCGCAGCGTGGCGCTGCTGTCGATGAGTCCCGTCACGGCCAGGAGCTCCTCGGCCAGGGCCCGGCGATCCACCCCCGCGGCGAGCGCAGCCTCGAGGGCCGTGCTCCCGGCGATGGCGGAGGCCCGCGACGAACCACGCATCAGGCGCCCTCTCCGACCTTCTCGGGCTGGACCTGTCCAGACTCGAGCTCGGCGAGGAAGCGGTCGACGATGCCGCGCTGGCGAGCCTCGTCCTCGAGGGACTCGCCCACGATGCGGCTGGCCAGGTCGGTCGACAGGCGACCCACCTCGGTGCGCAGGGAGACGACGGCCTGCTGGCGCTCCGCCTCGATCTGCTTGTGTGCGGCCTCGGTGATACGGGTCGCCTCGGACTGCGCGTGACCGCGCATCTCCACGACGATCGCAGCCCCCTGCTCGCGCGCTTCCTCACGGATGCGGCCGGCCTCGGCGCGGGCCTCGGCCAGCTGCTCCTGGTACTGCTCCAGGGCTGCCTGGGCCTGCTGCTGGGCCTCTTCGGCCTGCTGCATGCCGCCCTCGATGGCAGCCGTGCGGTCGGCGTAGGCCTTCTCGAGGTTCGGCACGACCTTCTTCGCCACGACCCAGTAGAGGATCGCGAAGGCGATGATGCCGAATATCAGCTCACCCCAGAGGGGCAGGATCGGCAGACGTTCGCCGGTCGTGTCCTCGGCGGCCGCCGCGACTGCCACCTGCGTGATGCCGGTGAAGTGCTGCACGTGGTTCTCCTAGTGCTGTCGTGCCTGAAGGTGGGGGCTGGTGGTCCGCCGATTTACCGGAAGACGAAGGCGAGCACCAGACCGAAGATGGCCAGCGCCTCAGCGAGGGCGAAGCCGAGGATGGCGATGCCCTGGAGCACGCCGCGAGCCTCAGGCTGGCGGGCGACACCATTGATGTACGCGGCGAAGATCAAGCCGATGCCGACGCCGGGGCCGATCGCAGACAGGCCGTAGCCCAGGATGGCGATGTTGCCACCGATGTTGATGGTCCCGTTCATGGGATGTGTCCTCTTTCGTTCTTGAGGTTCCGCGTGGCACTTGCCACGCGGACAATCGTGGGTTGGCTATTCAGTTGTGGGTCGAGCGGTCCTGCGCCGGGCTGGCCGCCCGGACGGTCTCAGTGCTCGTCGGCCAGGGAGCCGGCGATGTAGGTGGCTGCGAGCAGCGTGAAGATGTAGGCCTGCAGGAACTCGATCAGTCCCTCGAAGGCGGTGAGGACGAAGGCCATGCCGAAGCTGCCGATCCCGGCGAGCTTCAGTCCGAAACCACCGTGGATGAGCATGTACTCGCCGCCGGTGATGAACAGCAGCAGGAGCAGGTGTCCGGCGAACATGTTGCCGAACAGTCGCAGCGCCAGCGTCAGCGGCCGGGTCACGAAGTAGGTGAGCAGCTCCAACGGGATGATCAGGACATAGATCGGCTTGGGTAGGCCCGGCGGGATCATGTGCTTGAGGTGGCCCGCAGCACCACTCTTCTTGATGCCGACCGCGTGATAGACGACGAACACCAACAGCGTCAGGGCGATCGGGAAGCCGATCCGGCTCATCGTGGGGAACTGGATGGGCGGGATGATGCCGAAGAGGTTGTTGACCAGGATCAGCATGAAGAGGCTGAACAGCAGGGGCACGAACTTGAGGAAGTCGCGGCTGCCGATGATGTCGCGCGCGAGCCCGTTGCGCACGAAGTTGTAGGCACTCTCGGTCACCCACTGGCCCTTGCTGGGCACGATCGCCGCGCGCTTGGTCGTGGCCACGAGGACCCAGGCGAGCAGCGCCACCGAGAGGGCCAGCACGACCATGGGACGCGTGATCGCCCAGTCCCCTGTGCCGATGAGCGGCTGGTAGAACTCGGACGGCTCCGGCGAGTGGTAGCCCTCACCCTCGCCGCCGGCGGCGGCCAGGTTGACGACACCCATCACGTTCAAACTCACGGATTCTCCTCGGACTCAACGTTTACGGTGTTCATCGGGCGATCTGGCGGCAGGTGCTGCTGCCCGGACCTGGTCACCACACGCTGGGGCGGACCGGCGGAAGTCATTCCGTACCGTACCGGAACCAGATGAGGTAGAGCGACAGCGCCATCCCGGCCAAGATCCCGATCATCACCAGCCAGGACGTCCCCAGGACGTGGTCCAACCCGAGACCAAGCCCTCCGAGCATCACCGGGCCGCTGATGAGGTAGGACACGACATTCCACATCCGCGCCTCCTCCATCCGCTCGTGCCCGGCGTCGGCTGCTTCCAGCGGGGTGGGTCGCTGCTGCTGGTCCTCGGGCGGCGATGGTGTGCTCATGGCGAGCTCCTGTGGTCATGGGGCCGTGCCCCCATCCTGCACGGCGGCGGCCGCTTCGTCGAAGACGGGCTTACGGCTGCGGACGTAGGCGAGCACCTGGAAGACCTGCCACACCAGGGCGACCGCCAGCGCCGCGAACCCGAAGGCCACCGCATCGAGCCAGTCAGCCCCTTGAAGAGAGACGATCACCACGAACAGGAAGATCAGCTGACCGAGGAAGACCGCCAGGGCGCTGGCCAGGAAGCGCAGCGGATCCGCGGCACTGTCCAGCTTGCGCATGATGACCAGGCCCAGGGCGAAGAACGCGATCGTCACGGCGAATCCCAGGAACGCCCCGAGGGCCGCCCTGCCTCCCCCGACAACGGCACCGATGACGACGGCCACCGGACCCACCACCAGCGTCGGCAGGAAGGCTCCGCGCAGCATCACCGCGAAGGGATCGCGGTCGCTGTGCGTCGTGGGGCGCATCGATGGCCTGCCTGATCGTCGGGGCTGGACTGCCTGGCGAAAGGGGTGGTCACGCCCGTCTGTGGGCGCTTGTGAAAGGTATCACAAGCGCTGTGGGCCATCAAAAGCGCCCACCGCAGCGCGGGGTGGTCGACCCTGACCACCGCGTGCCGGGACGGGGTCCCGGCACCGCTAGCCTGCCGGGGTGAGTGCCACCGCGCCTACCGGCGTCCCACTGGTCGGTCACCACGTGCGGCTCGACCCCGTCCGCCCCGAGGACGCCGAGGGGCTGCACGCGGTCCGCACCGACCCCCGCGTCTACACGCAGGGGTACGTGATGGCGGTCCCTCCCCCGCACCTGGAGGCGACCCGGGCCCTGGTCGCGCGGGACGTCGCGGCGCGGGCGGCCGGACGGCTGGCCTACACGGTGCGGCTCACCGGGGTGGACGACCCCGGGGTGGAGGGCCTGGGTGCAGCCGGCACCGTCGTGGGCACCACCTCACTGGGCGACATCGACGTGACCAACGAGCGGGCCCACCTCGGGTGGACGATGTACGGGTCCCGGTGGTGGGGCACTGGCGGTGAACCCCGAGTGCAAGCTGCTGCTGCTCGGGCACGCCTTCGACTGCGGGTTCGGCCGGGTCAAGCTCCAGACCGACGCGGTCAACACGCGCTCGCAGGCGGCCATCAGCCGGCTCGGCGCGACACGCGAAGGAGTGCTGCGCCGACACACCCGCCGGGAGGACGGGACCTACCGCGACACGGTGGTGTTCAGCATCCTCGCCGAGGAGTGGCCTCAGGTGCGCGCCGGTCTCGAGCGGCGCCTCGAGCAGCACCACTGACCGGAGCCGCACCCCGAAGGCGAGGAGCCCCCGACGACCTACAGGACGCGCTTGGCCCGCCCGCCCGTGGGCGCCCACTGCGGAAGCCACACGGTGAGCACGCCGACCAGCACGACCGCAGCCAGGACGCCAGACCCCGCCACCCACGGCTCGAGGAAGATGAAGCTCACGGCGCCCAGCGCTGCCACTGCCGCCCACAGCCACAGGAGCAGCACCGCGCGTCGGTGGCCGTGACCGATCTGGAGCATCCGGTGGTGCAGGTGCTGCTTGTCCGGACTCCACGGACGTTCGCCCCGCGCGGTACGACGGACCACGGCGAGCAGGATGTCGACGAGCGGCAGCAGGATGATCGCGGCCGGGACGACCAGGGGCAGCAGCGTCGCCGCCAGCGGGTTGGTGCTCACCTGCGACGGGGCGACGTTGCCGGTGGTGGAGATCGTCGCCGCGGCCAGCAGCAGGCCGAGCAGCAGCGCACCCGAGTCACCCATGAACAGCCGTGCCGGGTGGTAGTTGTGCGGCAGGAACCCCAGGCAGCAGCCGATCAGCGCAGCCGAGATGAAGGTCGCCGAGGAGAACACGTTCGGCGGGTCGAAGGTGCGCGAGATGCCGTAGCTGTAGATGAAGAACGCCGACGCGGCGATGACGACGACGCCGGACGCCAGGCCGTCGAGGCCGTCGATGAAGTTGACCGCGTTGGTGAAGACGACCACGGCGAAGACGGTGAGCCCCACCATGAACGGCTGGGGCAGCACGGTCACGCCACCGATCGGCAGCTGGAAGAGCATCACCCCGCTGAACGCCATGATGCCCGCGGCGATCATCTGGCCGCCGAGCTTGGTCAGCCAGTCGAGCTCGCGGATGTCGTCGATCGCCCCGAGCAGGCAGACGATGCCGGCCCCCACCAGCGTCCCCTTGAGCTCGGGCCCCAGCTCGAACACCTGCCCCAGGTAGGGCAGCCGGCTCGCCGCCAGCATCGAGGCGGCGAACCCCAGGAAGATCGCCACCCCACCCAGGCGCGGGATCGGTGTCGAGTGGACGTCGCGGTCGCGCACCGGCGTGAACGCCCCCGTGCGGACGGCGATGGCGCGCATGAGGGGCGTCGCGGCATACGTGATCACCGCGGCGACCATCAGGACGAGGAGGTACTCGCGCACTCAGGGCGCCTCTCGGGTGGGTCGGGACTCAGCCTCGAGCGTATGCCGGGAAGCGCGTCACGAGGTCCGTCACGCCGGCGCGGACCTCCTTGGAGACCGCGTGGTCCGGGTCGGCGTCGCCCTCGATGACGGCCTTGGCGATGAGGTCGGCGATGGTGCGCATCTCGTCGGTGCCCATGCCCTGGGTCGTGACACAGGGGGTGCCGACGCGGATGCCGCTGGCGATGTTGGGCTTCTGCGGGTCGAAGGGGATGGCGTTCTTGTTGAGGACGATCCCGGCGGCGTCGGCGCGCACCTCCGCGTCGGCGCCGGTGACCCCGACCCCCTGCAGGTCGTGCAGCGACAGGTGGGTGTCGGTGCCACCCGTCGTCGGGCGGATCCCCTTCTCCCCCAAGGACGTCGCCAACACCCTGGCGTTCTCGATGACCTGCTTGGCGTAGGCCTGGTAGTCCGGGGTCGCGCACTCCTTGAAGTTCACCGCCTTGGCGGCGATGGTGTGCATCTGCGGGCCGCCCTGCATCATCGGGAAGACCGCCTTGTCGAGCTTGGCCTGGTGCTCCTGCTTGCAGACCAGCGCCCCCGAGCGCGGGCCGCGCAGCACCTTGTGCGTCGTGAAGGTGACGACGTCGGCGTACGGGACCGGGCTGGGGATGGCCTTGCCTGCGACCAGGCCGATGAAGTGCGCTGCGTCGACCCAGAAGATCGCGCCGATCTCGTCGGCCAGCCTGCGGAAGAACTCGAAGTCGATGAGGCGCGGGATCGCGGAGCCACCGGCGAGGATGACCTTGGGGCGGTGCTCCTTGGCGAGGCGCTCGACCTCGGCGTAGTCGATGTCCTCGCTCTGGCGGTCGACGCCGTAGTGGACGGCGTTGAACCACTTGCCCGAGAACGAGACCTTCGTGCCGTGGGTGAGGTGGCCACCCATGGGCAGGGCCATCGCCAGGATGGTGTCGCCGGGCGACATGAACGCGCCGTACACCGCCTGGTTGGCGCTGGCGCCGGAGTGCGGCTGGACGTTCGCGTGGTCGGCGTCGAACAGGGCCTTGCAGCGCTCGATGGCCAGCGTCTCGGCCTTGTCGACCTCCGAGCAGCCGCCGTAGTAGCGACGCCCGGGGTAGCCCTCGGCGTACTTGTTGGACAGCGTCGAGCCGAGTGCGGTGAGGACCTCGGGACTGGACATGTTCTCCGAGGCGATGAGCTGCAGACCGCCGCGGATGCGGTCGAGCTCGGACACGAGGACCCCGGCGATGTCGGGGTCGAAGGACTCCAGGGCGCCGAAGTCGGAACCGTAGAAGGTGTCGCTGGGGGTCATCGGGACTCTCCTGGGTGATCGGCGGGGGTGAGCTCGGCGGTCGGATCCGCAGGCAACTCTATGGCCTGCGTCGGCGCCGTCCCGGGGGTGTCCGTGACGGACGGGACGACGGGCTCGGCCTCGGGGGACGGGTCGGGCTCGGCCTCGGGAGAAGGGTCGGGCTCGGCGTCGGCAGCCGGGTCCGGCTCCACGGGATGCAGCACGGCGTCGATCTGCTGCTGGGTGACCGCCCCCGCCCGGAGCACCTCGGGTTCGGTCCCGGTGCAGTCGATGATCGTGGACACCTCGGTGCCCACCGCGCGCCCGCCGTCGAGGTAGACCGCCACCGAGGCGCCGAGCTGGGCCGCCGCGTCGGTGACGGTCGTGGCCGGCGGTTGCCCGGTGAGGTTGGCGCTGGTCACGGCCATCGGCCCCACCTCGCTGAGCAGCGCGAGCGCGGTGTCGTCCTGGGGCATCCGGACGGCCACGGTGCCGTTGGTCTCACCGAGGTCCCACATGAGCGAGGACTGCGCCTTGAACACCAGGGTGAGCGGTCCCGGCCAGAACTCGCGGATCAGGTCGCGCGCCCAGGACGGGATGTCCGTCGCGAGTCCGTCGACCGTGCGGATGCTCGGCACCAGGACCGGGGGCGGCATCTCGCGCCCGCGACCCTTGGCGGCCAGGACGGAGGCGACGGCCTCCGGTGAGAACGCGTCGGCGCCGATGCCGTAGACGGTGTCGGTCGGCAGGACGACGACGCCGCCGTCCCGGATCACCTCGACGGCCGCAGCGATCCCTTCGGCGCGCCCGGACTCGGTGGTGCAGTCGTACACAGGGCTCATGGCGGCCAGCGTAGTTGGGCGCTGCCGGCGCGTCAGCGGCGGACGGCCGCCGAGGCCCGGGTCAGCGGCGGACGGCCACGGTCGCCCGGGGTCGACCGGTGAGGTCGACCTCGTCGCGGACCTCGACCCAGCGGCCGGTGCGCTCCAGCGCCGCCGGCAGAGCGACACCCTGGCTGTCGGCGTGCTCCATCACGAGCACCCCGCCCGCGCGGAGCAGGACGGCGGCCCGCGCCGCGACCGCGAGCGGGATGGCCAGGCCGTCCTCGCTGCCGCCGTAGAGCGCGAGGGCCGGGTCGTGGTCACGGACCTCGGGGTCCAGCGGGACCATGCCCACGGGGATGTACGGCGGGTTGGAGACGACCACGTCGACCGCCCCGTCGAGCTCGGGGAAGGCCGACGTGGCGTCGCCCTGCACCAGGGTCACGTCCAGCCCGGTGGTGGCGACGTTGCGCGCCGCCCAGGCGTGGGCGTCCTCGCCCAGCTCGACGGCATACACGGTCGCGGTCGGGACCTCGTCGGCGACGGCCAGCGCGATGGCGCCCGAACCCGTGCAGAGGTCCACGACGACAGGAGCCCCGCCGGAGGCGAGGGCCGCTTCGATGGCCAGGCCCGCCACCACCTCGGTCTCGGGACGAGGGGTGAACACCCCGGGACCCACCGACAGCTCGATGCGGCGGAAGGCCGCGCGGCCCGTCAGGTGCTGCAGGGGCACCCGGTCCGCGCGGTGCTCGACCAGGCGTTGGTATGCCGCCGGGTCCGGTGCGGGTGCGCCCACCACCATGGCGGTCCGCACCTCCCCCACGGGCCGACGCAGCACGTGGGCCGCCAGGGTGAGGGCGTCGTTCTCCGGCGAGGGCACCCCGGCCCCGGCGAGCCGGGACGCTGCTGCGCGCACGGCGGCGCGCAGGTCCCCCGTGGCGTCGGCGCTCACTTCACCGAGCCCGGCGAGGCCTCGGCGACGGCGGCCATGCGGGCGGCCTCGTCGGCGTCGATCGCGGACTGCACCACCGCATCCAGCTCGCCGTCGAGCACGCTGTCGAGGTTGTAGGACTTGAAGCCCGTGCGGTGGTCGGCGAGGCGGTTCTCCGGGTAGTTGTACGTGCGGATCCGCTCGCTGCGGTCGACCGTGCGGATCTGGCTGCGGCGTGCGGCGCTGGCCTCGGCATCGGCGGCGTCCTTGGCCAGCTGGTGCAGCCGGGCCCGGAGCACGCGCATCGCCGACTCCTTGTTCTGGAGCTGGCTCTTCTCGTTCTGGCAGGACACGACGGTGCCGGTCGGCAGGTGGGTGATGCGGACCGCGGAGTCGGTGGTGTTGACCGACTGGCCACCCGGGCCGGAGCTGCGGTAGACGTCGATCTTGAGGTCGTTGGTGTCGATGACCACCTCGACCTCCTCCGCCTCCGGCATGACCAGCACGCCCGCTGCGGAGGTGTGGATCCGGCCCTGGCTCTCGGTCACCGGGACCCGTTGGACGCGGTGCACGCCACCCTCGTACTTGAGCCGGGCCCACGGTGCGTCACCGGGCTGGGGGGTGCCCTTGGCCTTCACCGCCATGCGCACGTCCTTGTACCCGCCCAGGTCGGACTCGGTGGCGTCGATGAGCTCGGTCTTCCATCCCCGCAGCTCGGCGTAGCGCAGGTACATCCGGAGCAGGTCGCCCGCGAAGAGCGCGGACTCCTCGCCACCCTCCCCCGCCTTGACCTCGAGGATCACGTCGCGGTCGTCGTCGGGGTCGCGCGGCACCAGCAGGCGGCGCAGCTTGTCCTCGGCGGCGTCGAGGGTGGCCTCCAGCGAGGGCACCTCCGCGGCGAATCCCTCGTCCTCCTTGGCCAGCTCACGCGCAGCGGCGAGGTCGTCGGTGGCTGCGTGCCACGCGTGGTAGGCGGCGACGGTCTGTCCCAGCGCGGCATACCGCTTGTTGAGCTTGCGGACGAGGTCCTGGTCGGCGAAGACCTCCGGGTCGGCCAGCTGCTGCTCGAGGTCGGCGTGCTCCTGGACGAGGGCGGCGGCGGACTCCAACATGAGGGCTCCTGGGGTGGTGCGCAAGTGGTGCTGGGCGGTACGGGGACGGCAGGGCGCGGCAGGGAAAGCAATGCGCCGGCCCTGACCACGAGGGTCAGGACCGGCGCATCGGGAAAGCTACTTGCTCTCGGCCGCGGCCTTCTTGCCGTAGCGGGCCTCGAAGCGGGCGACGCGACCACCGGTGTCGAGGATCTTCTGCTTGCCCGTGTAGAACGGGTGGCACTGCGAGCACACCTCGGCGCGCATCTGGCCGGAGGTGGCAGTGCTGCGGGTGGTGAACGTGCTGCCACAGGTGCAGGTCACCGTGGTCTCGACGTACTCGGGGTGGATGTCCTTCTTCACTTCGCGCTCCTTGAGTCATGAGACCGGGTCGGCCGGGCGGATGCCCTGGCTGCCGTGAACCGGTCAGCGGTCAAGTGTGCCAGACAGCGGCGCACATCTCCTAAACGGTCGTGGCTCGCTGCTCATTCCCCTGCACCGGGCGCGACGGGGGTGCCCCGAGGTCGGACGACGGCACGGCCATGGCAGGCGGGGAAGGGTGGCTGTCCAGCAGCGGGAGGGCGATGGTCATGGTCGTCCCCTCCCCCTCCGCCGACTCGAACGTGAGGGTGCCGTGGTGACCCTGGACGATGGCCCGGACGATGGCCAGGCCGAGCCCGGTGCCGGGGATCGCCTGCGCGTTGGCGTTGGACGCCCGGAAGAACCGGTCGAACAGCTTGGACTGGTCCTTCTCCGGGATCCCGATGCCGGTGTCGGCGACGACGATCTCGACGGTGCGGCCCGCGGCACGGGTCGTGATGGAGGCGACCCCACCGGCGGGGGTGAACTTCACGGCGTTGGAACCGAGGTTGATCAGGGCCCGTTCGAGCTGGATCCGGTCGACGTGCACCTCCAGGCAGGGGTCCACCTCGTCGACGACCAGGCTGACCGAGCCACGGGTGGCCACGGGCTGCAGCATCTCGGTGACCGCGCGGACCATGTCGCTGACCAGGACGTCCTCGGGGTCGGACTCCAGGCCCGACGCCTCGATCTTGTTGAGCACCAACAGGTCCTCGATGAGGCCGCGCAACCGGGCCGAGTTGCGCTCGATGACCCGCAGGGCCGCCTGCTGGGCGGGCTCGAGGTCCCCGTAGTCGCCGTCCTCGAGCAGCTCGAGGTACCCGCTGATGGAGGTGAGGGGTGTCCGCAGCTCGTGGCTCACGGTGGCCATGAAGTCCGTCTTCTGGCGGTCCAGCTCGGTGAGCCGACGCACCTGCTCCTCCTGCATCTCGTTCAGGCGCTGCTGGGCGATGGCCTGGGCGAGGTACCCGGCGCACTGCTGGACCGCCTGGATCTCGTACCGACGCCAGCGCCGGTAGATGTCCACCGTCATCAGCGCGAGCACACCGAGCCCACGCTCGCCGACACCGACGGGCACCATCACGAGCGACCGGGCACCGGTGGCTCGGTGGAACGCCGCGGCACGCTCGTCGCGGACGACCTCGGGGTCGAGCAGGTCCCGGACGACGAAGACCGACCCTTCGCGCCGCAGCTCGCGGTTCACGCCGGGGACGCTGCCTGCCAGCGATGGCGGCAGCGGCGGCAACGGTGGCAGGTCGTCGCGGTGCCACTGCACCCGCTCGTCGACCACCTCCTCGCCGTCACCCAGGGTGTAGAGCAGGACCCGGTCGGCGCTCATCGTGGTGCCGAGGTGGGAGCAGACGAGCTGCAGGACCTCTTCGATGTCGTCGACGCCACGCACCATCTGGGCCACGTCCAGGACCAGCTCGTGCATGTGCAACACCTGGGCCTGTTCCTCCATCAGGGCCCGGTTGGTCGTGGTGAGGTCGTTGAAGTCGTCGGCGAGGGCGCGGATCTCCGCGGCACCCGACTTGCCGTCGGCCAGGGCGAGGCCGTCACCAGCGCGCTGGAGACCGACGACGCCGCGGAGCCGGACGATCGGCTCGGACAACGAGCCCTCGATGGTGCGCCACATGAGGTAGGCGCCCACGACCGAGAACAGGGTGAGCAACGCCATGATGGCCAGCAACCGGTCGAAAGCGCCGGCGATGCGGGCGCGCACGTCCTTGCGCTGGACGAAGAGCTGTGACTCGAGGTCTGCCGAGAGAGCCCGGAACTCGGCGAACCTGGCGTCGGCACCAGCGATGACCTCGGGTTGCACCTCGTCGGCCTGCGGTCGGTCCACCCATGCGAACCACGCCCGGGCGGCCGTCTCCTGGCGGTCGATCAGGGTGCGGTAGTTGGCACGTTCGCCGGCGGTGAGCGCGGGGCTGTCGAGCGTCTGCTGCTGCTCGGAGAGCCGTCGTTCCACCGAGCTCAACGCGCTCCGCATGGCGGCACTCTCGTTCACGTCGCCGGCCAGGGTGCGCCCCCAGGCGGCCTCCGCGTCGGTCATGTGCAGGCGCACGGCAGTGGTGGCGTCGATGGCCGGTGAGAGGACCTGGCTGACCCGAGCCGCCTCGCGTGCGTTGGAGTGCATGGTCACCAGAGCCGCGCCGGCCACGACGGGGACGATGCAGAGCATCGTCACGACCAGCAGTCGCAGCTGGGCCGACACCGACCACTGCGCCGGCCTGTTCACGGCTGGGCCTCGTCGAAACCGGTCCGCGTCATGACGCCCCAGACCTGCTGCTTGCCCCGCAGGCTGGCCCACCAACCGGACAGTCGCCAGTAGACGGTGAGCTGGCGGTAGCCGAAGTTCTCCAGGACCGCGGCGGCGAGCGTGGCGAGCAGGTCGCGCCAGCGGGTGTAGCGGTGGAAGGCCCACTCCTCCACCGACATCGCGGCGAGCGTGACGAGGACGGCCAGACCGTAGGCCAGGAGCAGGAAGAGGATGGCGTACGGCACGTTCACGATCCCGAGGGCCAGCCCGAGGACCACGACGACGATCCCGAAGGCCTCGAGCAGCGGGGCGAAGAGCTCGAACAGCCAGTAGTACGGCAGGGCGAAGGCGCCGAGACGGCCGTACCTGCGACGGAACAGCATGTCCCGGTAGGTCCACAGGGTCTCCCACAGGCCACGGTGCCAGCGGCGACGCTGACGCCCCAGCACGGCGAGGCTGGAGGGGACCTCGGTCCAGCACACCGGTTCGGGGACGAACTCGACCCGGTAGTCGCGTCCGGTGTCGGTGAGGTGCTTGTGGATGTGCAGCATCAGCTCGAAGTCCTCGCCGATGCTGTCGGGGTCCAGACCGCCGACCTCGACGACGACGTCCCGGCGGAACATGCCGAAGGCACCACTGATGAGGATGAGCATGCCCAGGCGCGACCACCCCGTGCGGCCGATGAGGAAGGCCCGGAGGTACTCGACCACCTGGACCCGGGCGAGCCACGACTTCGGCATCGCCAGCTTCACGAGTCGGCCGGAGACGACACGGCTGCCGTTGACGACGCGGATGGTCCCCCCGGTGGCGACCATCCGCGTGGGGTCGTCCGTGAACGGCTTGCTGACACGCAGCAGGGCGTCGGGTTCGAGGATGGAGTCGGCGTCGATGACGGCCACGAGGGGCTCGATCGCTGCGTTGATCCCCGCGTTGATGGCCTCGGAGCGGCCGGAGTTGGTCTTGCGCACGACCACCAGCCGGGTGTGCCCGTCGCGAGGAACGTGCACCGCGTGGATCTCGGCGCGAAGGGGGATGTCCATCGGCACCCGGCGCGGGATCTGCACGAGGTCGAAGGCCTGGCGCAGCACCTCGAAGGTGTTGTCGGTGCTGCCGTCGTCGACGATGACGACCTCGTGCCGGGGGTAGCGCAGGCTCAGCATGGCCGTCGTGGAGGTGACGATGCCGACCTCTTCGTTGTAGGCCGGCACGATGACCGACACCCCGAGGGCGAGCTCACCACCCAGGGTGTCGACCGAGGCCTCGCGCATCCGCAGGTACCGGCGGAACTGCAGGGCAGCCGTACCGATGAGCAGGAGGAAGGACAGGTTGATCAGGGTGAAGTAGATGAGGATCGGGATGGAGGTGACGGCGTAGAGCCACTGCACCACCGAGCGCAGCCCCTCCACGAACTCGCTCACCGCGAGCCCGCCCGTAGTCCCGCCAGCACCAGGGCCGTACCGACCGCGGGCTCGGCGCGCCGGGCCTCGAGGGTGTCGATGCCTCGGGGACCGAGCTGCACGAGGGCCTGTGCGGCGAGCTCGGCGAGGCGGGTGTCGGAGTCGTCGAGCAGGTTGACCAGGGCAGGAAGGGCGCTGGGTGCACCGATCCGTCCCAGCGCGCGGGCGCTGGCACGGCGCAGGTCGGTGGGCTCACCGACGGCCGTGTGGCCGGCCAGCAGGTCGACCTCGGAGTCCCGACCGATGAGCCCGAGGGCCTCGGCGGCCTCGACCCGCACGGTGAGGTCGGGATCGGAGTCGATGAGCTCGCGCAGCTCGGGCAGCGCGTGGACGAAGGTGCCGACACCGGCGACGTGCGCCGCGACCATGCGGGTACGGGGGGCCGGGTTGCGCATGGCGGCCCGCAGGACCGGCGCGATCTCGACCCCCATCTCGAGCAGGGCGTCTGCGGCGAGGCCGGCGGGGATGCCCTCACCCTCGCCCACCGAACGCAGCAGCGGGGCGGCCAGCCAGGGGTCGGCGAGGTAGGCCGCGGCATACGCAGCACTGGCACGCACCTCGGACGCCTCGTCCTCGAGGGCCTCGGAGATCAGGGCGGTGCAGTCGTCGACGCGTGCCAGACCC
Organism: uncultured Actinomycetota bacterium; assembly: GCA_963731235.1. Taxonomy (GTDB): domain Bacteria; phylum Actinomycetota; class Actinomycetes; order Actinomycetales; family Dermatophilaceae; genus Pedococcus. The sequence continues at coordinate 289,586 of CAVSUT010000015.1, forward strand.
AGCAGCTGGACCGCGTGGGCGCGCCGCACCGGGGAGCGGTGCGAGGCGTCGGCCTGGGCGCGGGCGAGGGCGCCGTGCTCCTCGAGCACCGCGACGAGCTGGCTCGCTGGTTCGCCGCGCACCTTGGCGAGCAGGCGCACGGCCGACTCGTCGATCGCGTCCGCGGTCTTGCCGCGAGCGCTGCGCAGGGCCGGCAGACCCTCGGGCTCGCCCGCGGCAAGCTCGATCAGGGCCCAACGGACGGGGGCGAGGGCCACCGCGGTGCGGTTCTCGCGCGCCAGCCGGCTCACCTTCGAGACGATGACGCTGAGGGCCAGAGCCAGGCACACCAGCAGGACCGTGAACTCGACGCCCAGCAGGACCTGCCGGGTCGTCACCGGGCTCGGGCGAGCATGCCGTTCACCCGGTGCAAGAGCTCCCGCGGGCTGAACGGCTTGATCACGTAGTCGTCGGCACCGACGGCGAAGCCGGTGTCGACGTCGCTGTCACGCGACTTCGCGCTCAGCAGCAGGACCGGCACGGCCCCGTTCTCGCTGTCGCGGATCTTGCGCAGGACGTCGATGCCGGACAGCCCGGGCATCATGACATCGAGGATGACGAGCGCCGGGCGCTGTGCCTGGAACGACTCCCAGGCAGCCAGTCCGTCACCCACGGCTTCGACGGCGTACCCGGACTGCGTGAGCTTGAACTCCACGAGGTCACGGATGTCCGGGTCGTCGTCAGCAATGAGTACACGGGCCCCATCGGGCATTGCCACAGCTAGTCCTTTCGTCAGTCCTGATCAGTGCGCTGCATTACATCAAATGTATGGGTCGAAGACCTCAACTGCCCGCGTCAGGGCGCATCCGCCGTGATCCCCCGGCAAATAGGGCCGAACGGATTACGTGCGCCTCCCTCGACCAGGGAAATACCCCCCGGTACGGAAATGAGCTCCGCCGTCCGGGTCCCCGGATACGGCGGAGCCCGGCACCAGTGCGGTGCCGGGCTCCGGACGGTTTGGCCCGGTTGGGCCGGGAACGGCTGGTATCAGGCGTTCTCGTCGTCCTGGGGCCTGAGCGAGGAGTTCTGCTGCACCTGCATGAGGAACTCCACGTTGCTCTTGGTCTTCTTGATCCGGTCGATGAGCAGCTCGATCCCCTGCTGCTGGTCGAGGGCGGCGAGCACCCGACGCAGCTTCCACATGATCTTGAGCTCTTCGCCGGACAGGAGGATCTCCTCCTTGCGGGTGCCCGAGTTGTTGATGTCGACGGCGGGGAAGATCCGGCGGTTGGCCAGGCCACGGTCGAGCTTGAGCTCCATGTTCCCGGTGCCCTTGAACTCCTCGAAGATGACCTCGTCCATCCGCGACCCGGTCTCCACCAGCGCGGTGGCGAGAATGGTCAGCGAGCCACCGTCCTCGATGTTGCGCGCGGCGCCGAAGAACTTCTTCGGCGGGTAGAGGGCAGCACTGTCGACACCGCCGGACAGGATGCGGCCACTCGCCGGTGCGGCGAGGTTGTAGGCACGACCCAGCTTGGTGATGGAGTCGAGCAGCACGACGACGTCGTGACCCATCTCGACGAGGCGCTTGGCCCGCTCGATGGCCAGCTCGGCCACCGTGGTGTGGTCCTCGGCAGGTCGGTCGAAGGTGGAGGAGATGACCTCGCCCTTCACCGCACGCTGCATGTCGGTGACCTCTTCGGGACGCTCGTCGACCAGGACCACCATGAGGTGGCACTCGGGGTTGTTGGTCGTGATCGCGTTGGCGATGGCCTGCATGACCATGGTCTTGCCGGCCTTGGCCGGGGCGACGATGAGGCCACGCTGACCCTTGCCGATCGGGGCGACGAGGTCGATGACCCGGGTGGTGAGCAGCTGCGGCTCGGTCTCGAGGCGCAGGCGCTCCTGGGGGTACAACGGGGTGAGGTTGCCGAACTCGACCCGCTTGCGAGCCTCGTCGGGCGTCATGCCGTTCACCGTGTCGAGGCGGACCAGGGCGTTGAACTTCTGCCGCTGGCTCTGCTGCTGCTCGTCGCTCTGCGCCTTCACCGCGCCGGTGACGGCGTCGCCCTTGCGCATGCCGTTCTTCTTGACGACGCCCAGGGGCACGTAGACGTCGTTCGAGCCGGGCAGGTAGCCGGAGGTGCGCACGAAGGCGTAGTTCTCCAGGACGTCGAGGATGCCCGCCACGGGGATCAGGACGTCGTCCTCGGCCACCTGGGGCTCGGACTCGTAGTCGCCGCCGTACTCACGACCGGTGCGGCCCCGCTTGTCACGGTTGCGGCTTCGGTTGCGGTTGCGGCGACGGCCGCGACCCTCACCGTCGTCGTCGCCGTAGCCCCCCTGCTCCTGGTTGCCCTGGTTGCCCTGGTTGTCCTGACGCTGGCTGCCCTGGGTGTCCTGGCGCTGGTTCTGGCCGCGCTCGTTCGAACGGTCGTCCCGCTCGTCACGGTCGCGGCGGTCATCCTGGCGGTCGTTCTGTCGGCGGTCGCGGTCGCTCTGGCGGTCCCGGTCGCTCTGGCGGTCCCGGTCGCTCTGGCGGTCCCGGTCGCTCTGGCGGTCCCGGTCTGCCCGGTCGTTCTGCCGGTCCGCCCGGTCGACCCGCTGCTGCTGCCGGTCGGTGCGCTCGTCACGCTCGGCGCGCTCCTGCGGACGCTGCGTCTGCTCACCGGCGGCCTGCTGCTCGGTCCGCGGCGCGGCCTGCTGCTCAGTCTGCTGCGCGGTCTGCGGCTCGGTCTGCGTGCGCCCGGCCCGACGCTCGGCGGCCCGTGCGGAGCGCTCGGCGCGTGCCTGCTGACGCGCGGCTCGGGCCTGTTCGGCCCCGGCACGCGGGGAGTCTCCCTGCCCGGCTGCGGCACGCGGCGAGTCGCCCTGCGCAGAGTCGGTGGTCGCGGTGGTCGGTGCGGTGGCCGGTGCAGCGCTCTCGGGCGCCGGACGCTCGGCCACGGGCTCACGGCGCGGCGCGGCCGACCCCCCGGACTGACGGTCCTTGATGGCGGCGACGAGGTCGCCCTTGCGCATCTTGGCGGTCCCGGAGATGCCCATGCTCGCGGCGAGGCCCTGCAGCTCCGCCACCTTCATGGTGCTCAGTGCGCCGGAACGTCGCGGCTTCTCGTCCTGCGCGGACGCAGTGCCGAGAGTGGTGGTGTCTGTCACGAAGGATCCTTCCCCCTCGTATGCGGCCGGGTTCAGATCCCGAGCCGGTGCGTGGGTCGACAGCGGCCGACCGGTGGAGCCACATGCGGCACAGTGAGGCCGAGGCAGCGAGGGCTGCTGTCATGTGGAGGGTGCAACTCGATGGTGTTCCGCAAGGGGCGGCATCGGCGTCGAGTGCGTGCTCAATGTAACACCGATGCCCCGGCCGGAGGTCCACCGTGTCCAGATTGTCGCCTAGGCCGACAGCGCCCTGACCTGCGCCCCTTCCGCAGGGACGCCGGGGTCGAGGACCTGCCACGCCTCGTCGACCAGGGGGGCGACGGACCTCGCGCTCTCCCGGGTCGACAGCACGAGCACCGACGGGCCCGCACCGGAGATCACCGCGGCATGGCCGGCGGCCCGGAGCAGGTCGACCAGCTCCATCGACCCCCCGAACGACTCTCGCCGTGCTTCCTGGTGCAGCCACTCCCTCGTCCCCGCGAGCAGGTGCTCGGGATGGGCCGTGAGCGCCTGTACGAGCAGCGCGGACCGAGCGGAGTTCAGGGCGGCATCCCCGTGGCGGACGTGCGTCGGGAGCACCGACCTGGCCCTCGCGGTCGACAGCTGGGTCGCAGGCACCAGCACGCGGACACTCACGTCCGGGTGCAGCGACAGCCGCACCGTGTGGGTCCCGTCGTCGTCGCCGTCCGACCACGACAGGGTCAGCCCGCCGTAGACCGAGGCCGAGGAGTTGTCCGGGTGGCCTTCGAGCCGGGCCGCCAAGGTGTTCGCGAAGGAGAGGTCGACCCGGTCGCCGGCTCCGCGCGATACGTCGTGCAGACCTTGCGCCGCAACGATTCCCGTGACGATCGCGGTCGCCGACGAGCCGAGCCCACGCCCGTGCGGCACCTGGTTGCGGCACTGCAGGTGCAGCCCCTGCGGCGCGTCGACGGACAGGTCCTTCCATGCCCGCAGCATCGAACGGTGCACGAGGTGGGTGGCGTCGCGCGGCACGTCCGCAGCGCCCTCCCCCTCGACCTCGATCTGCAGACCGGGCTCGTCGGTGACGGTCGCCACGCAGGTGTCCCAGAGCCCGAGTGCCAGGCCCACGGAGTCGAACCCGGGGCCGAGGTTGGCGCTGCTCGCCGGCACGCGCACCTCGACTGCCGCCCCGGGCGTCAGGGCAGCGCCCATCAGCCGTCCAGCCCCAGGGCCTGGGCTGCGGTGAAGGCATCCACCGAGACCCGGGTCGGGGTGATGTCGGAACCGTCGGCGTTGCGCAGGGCCCACTGCGGGTCCTTGAGGCCGTGACCGGTCACGGTGCACACGATGGTGGCCCCGGCCGGCACCTGGCCCGCCTCGGCGGCCTGGAGCAGTCCGGCGACGGACGCGGCCGAGCCGGGCTCGACGAAGATGCCCTCCCGTGCCGAGAGCACCCGGTGGGCGTGGAGGATCTGCTCGTCGGTGACCGACTCGATCCGGCCACCGGAGTCGTCGCGGGCCTGCTCGGCCTGCTTCCACGAGGCGGGGTTGCCGATCCGGATGGCCGTGGCGATGGTGTCCGGCTCGTCGACCGGGTGGCCCAGCACGATCGGAGCAGCGCCAGCGGCCTGGAAGCCCCACATCTGCGGCAGCTTCGTGGCCGGGCCGGGCAGCTCTGCGTCGCGGTGGTACTCGCGGTAGCCCCTCCAGTAGGCCGTGATGTTGCCGGCGTTGCCGACCGGCAGGCAGTGGATGTCAGGGGCGTCACCGAGCGCGTCGACGACCTCGAACGACGCGGTCTTCTGACCCTCGATGCGGGCCGGGTTGACCGAGTTCACCAGCTCGACGGGGTAGGCCTCGGCGAGCTTGCGGGCCAGGGTGAGGCAGGCGTCGAAGTTCCCGTCGACCTGCAGCAGGGTCGCACCGTGCGCGATCGCCTGGCTGAGCTTGCCCATCGCGATCTTGCCGTCCGGCACCAGGACCGCACACGTCATACCGGCCTTGGTCGCATAGGCGGCCGCACTGGCACTGGTGTTGCCGGTGGACGCGCAGATCACCGCCTTGGCACCGTTGCGAGCCGCCACGGAGATCGCAGCGGTCATGCCGCGGTCCTTGAACGACCCGGTCGGGTTGAGTCCCTCGTACTTGACGAAGACCCTGGCCCCGGTGAGCGAGGAGAGGTGCTCGGCCGGGATCAGCGGCGTCCCACCCTCCTGCAGGGTGACGACCGGCGCACCGGCCAGGGTCGGCAGGCGGTCGGCGTACTCACGGATGACGCCCTTCCACAGGCTGGCCATCAGGCTCCCTCCACCCTCATCACGGACGTGACCTCGTGCACGGTGTCCAGCGCGGCGAGCGCCTCGACCGTCGCCGACAACGCGGCATCGAGGGCGGTGTGCGTCACGACGACCAGGCTGGCCCTGGTCTCGCCCCCGTCCTGGTCGACGACGACCTTCTGGCGCACCGTCTCGATCGACACGCCGTGCTCGGCGAACGCCGTGGCCACCTGGGCGAGGACACCGGGACGGTCGGCCACCGCGAGGCTGATGTGGTACCTCGTCAAGGCCTGGCCCATGCCCAGGACGGGCAGGTCGGCATACGACGACTCCCCCGGTCCGCGGCCGCCCCCGACCCGGTGGCGGGCCACGGCGACGACGTCACCCAGGACGGCACTGGCGGTGGGGTCGCCACCGGCGCCCTTGCCGTAGAACATCAGCTCACCGGCAGCCTTCGCCTCGACGAACACGGCGTTGAACGCGTCGCGCACACCACCGAGCGGGTGCGACCTGGGGATCATCGCCGGGTGGACCCGGACGCTGACGCCCGGGGTCATCACCCCGTGCTCGTCGGCCACCTCGGTGCGCTCGCAGATCGCGAGGAGCTTGACGACACAGTCCATCTCGCGGGCCGCCTCCACGTCGGCGGCGCTCACCTCGGTGATCCCCTCGCGGTAGACCTGGTCGCTCGACACCCGGGTGTGGAACGCGAGCGAGGCGAGGATCGCGGCCTTCGCCGCGGCGTCGAAGCCCTCGACGTCGGCCGTGGGGTCCGCCTCCGCGTACCCGAGCGCCTGGGCCTGCTCGACCGCCTCCGCGAAACCCTGCCCCGTGGTGTCCATCTTGTCGAGGACGTAGTTGGTGGTGCCGTTGACGATCCCGAGCACCTTGCGCACGTCGTCGCCGGCGAGGGACTCACGGATGGGGCGCAGGATCGGTATGGCGCCCGCCACCGCTGCCTCGTAGTAGAGGTCCACGCCGTGCTCGGCCGCGGAGGCGTACAGGGCGGGGCCGGCCTCGGCCAGCAGCGCCTTGTTCGCGGAGACGACGGACGCACCGTGGGCCATCGCCTTCTCGATGAGGCCGCGAGCCGGCTCGATCCCGCCGATGACCTCGACGACGATGTCGGCGCGGGTGACCAGGGACTCGGCGTCGGTGGTGAACAGCGCCGGGTCCACGGGCAGGTCGGAGCGGTCCCGCCCGGCACGGCGCACCGCGATGCCGACGAGCTCGAGTGGGCGGCCCACCCGGGCCGCGAGGTCGTCGGCGTGCTCGGTGAGCAGGCGGGCCACGGACGACCCGACCACACCACACCCGAGCAGGGCGACCCGCAGGGGCTCCCCTGCCGGCACCTTCTGGCTGTCACTCACGACGTGCTCCTCAGCGCCCCGGAGGGCTTGTTGCGGTCCGGCCATCGTGCCGTGACCACGTGGTGGACGCTCATTGTTCCGTCATCCGGACGTTCTGGTGCAAGGTCCCGCACGACGCGCGAAATCTCCGTCAGCCCACCTCGAGCGCCAGCAGATCCTCCACGGTCTCGCGGCGCACGACCAACCGCGCCCGTCCGTCGCGCACCGCCACGACCGGCGGCCGGGGGGTGTGGTTGTACTGGCTGGCCATGCTGCGGCAGTACGCACCCGTACCGGGGACCGCGACCAGGTCACCGGCGGCGATGTCGTCGGGGAGGTACTCGTCCATGACGATGATGTCGCCGCTCTCGCAGTGCTTGCCGACCACCCGGGCCAGGCGCGGGCCGGCCTCGGAGCGCCGGCTGGCCAGCGTGCAGGAGTAGTCCGCGTCATACAGGGCGGTGCGGATGTTGTCGCTCATGCCTCCGTCGACGGAGACGTAGGCACGCTTCAGCCCCCCGCCGAGGTCGACGTCCTTGACGGTCCCGACCTCGTAGAGCGTGAAGGTGCTGGGGCCGGCGATGGCCCGGCCGGGCTCGATGGAGATCTTCGGGACGGGTGCGCCCGGGCTGCCGTCGCCGACGGTCTTGAGCTCGCGCCCGACGAGGTCGGCCATCTGCTCGCCGAGCTCGCGCGGCGGCAGCGGTGAGTGCTCGGAGGTGTAGGCGATGCCGTAGCCACCGCCGAGGTCGAGCTCGGGCATGTGCACCCCGTGGACGCGGGCCACCTCGGCGTGCAGGCCGATGAGCCGTCGCGCCGACACCTCGAAGCCGGAGGTGTCGAAGATCTGGCTGCCGATGTGGGAGTGCAGGCCCAGCAGGTCGAGGGTGTCGGTGTGCTCGAGGATGCGGGCGACGGCCTCGGCAGCGCGACCTCCGGCGAGGGAGAACCCGAACTTCTGGTCCTCGTGGGCGGTGGCGATGAACTCGTGGGTGTGGGCCTCGACGCCCACCGTCACCCGCACCATGACCGGCGCGCGGACCCCCAGGTCGGCTGCGACCGCGGCCACCCGCTCGATCTCCTCGAAGGAGTCGACGACGATCCGGCCGACGCCGTACTCGAGCGCCTGGCGGATCTCCGAGAGCGACTTGTTGTTGCCGTGCAAGCCGATTCGCTGCGCCGGGAAGCCCGCGCGCTGCGCGACCGCGAGCTCACCGCCGGAGCACACGTCCAGGCAGAGCCCCTCGTCGGCCACCCACCGGGCCACCTCGGTGCACAGGAACGCCTTGCCGGCGTAGTAGACGTCGACCCCACCGAGGTCGGCGAACGGCGCGGCGAACTCGTCACGGAACGCCCGGGCCCGGGCCCGGAAGTCCTCCTCGTCGAGCACGTATGCCGCGGTGCCGAACTCGCGCGCGATGCTCACGACGTCCAGGCCCCCGACGGTCAACCTGCCCTCGGCGTCGCGGGTCACCGTCTGCGCCCACAGCTGCGGCATCAGCTCGTTGACGTCGCCCGGGGTGGGCAACCAGTGCGGCGGACCGCCGTACCCCTCGGCGTGGAGGGCACCAGCCTCGTGAGCGCGCATCGTCGTCCTGCCTTTCCCTGCTCCGTCCGCGGGCCAGCCGGTCGGGCCGGTGCAGCACCAGCGTCACACGGCCACCCGCGGTGGGGTCACATCCGTTCGGGTGCCGAGACTCCGAGCAGGGCCAGGCCGTTGGCCAGCACCTGACGTGTCGCGTCGTTGAGCCACAGCCGGCTGCGGTGCAGGTCGGTGACCTCCTCGTCGGCGGTCATCGGGCGCACCCGGCAGGTGTCGTACCACTTGTGGAAGTGACCGGCGAGGTCCTCGAGGTAGCGCGCCACCCGGTGCGGCTCGCGCAGGTGCGCGGCCTGGGCCACGACCCGCGGGAAGTCGCCGAGGATGGCCAGCAGGGCGGCCTCGGTCGGGTCGCCCAGCAGCGACGGGTCGAACCCGTCGGCCCGGTCGACCCCGTCCTCCCCCGCGAGCTTGGCGACGTTGGACGTCCGGGCGTGCGCGTACTGCACGTAGAACACCGGGTTGTCGTTGGTCTGCTTGCGCAGCTCCTCACCGTCGAGCGACAGCGGGCTGTCGGCCGGGTAGCGCGACAGCGAGTAGCGGATCGCGTCGGTGCCGATCCAGTTGATGAGGTCGCGCAGCTCGATGATGTTGCCGGCCCGCTTGGACAGCTTGGCGCCGCCGAGGTTGACCAGCTGACCGATCTGCACCTCGATGCTGTGCTCCTTGTCGTCTCCCGCGCAGGCCGCGATCGCCTTGAGCCGGTTGATGTAGCCGTGGTGGTCGGCACCGAGCAGGTAGATCTTCTCGTCGAAGCCCCGGTCCTTCTTGCTCAGGTAGTACGCGGCATCCGCGGCGAAGTAGGTCGGCTCGCCGTTGGCGCGCACCAGCACCCGGTCCTTGTCGTCACCGAAGTCCGACGTCCGCAGCCACACCGCGCCGCCCTGGTCGAAGACGTGACCCTGGGCGCGCAGGCGTTCCACCGCCTGCTCCACCGCACCCGAGTCGTGCAGCTCGGCCTCGGAGAACCACACGTCGAAGTCGACGCCGAAGTCGGCGAGCGTGTCCTGGATGTCCTGCAGCTGCGCGGGGTAGGCAGCAGCCCGGGCCGCCGCCAGCGCCTCGTCCTCGGGCAACCCGAGGAGGTCGGGCCGGGCCGCCAGCACCTGGGCCGCCAGGTCGTCGATGTACGCGCCCGGGTAGCCGCCCTCTGGAGTCGGCTCGCCCTTGGCCCGCGCCAGCACCGATGCGGCGAACTTGTCCATCTGGGCACCGGCGTCGTTGATGTAGTACTCGGTCGTCACGGTGGCGCCGGACGCCTTGAGCAGGCGCGACATGGCATCGCCGAGGGCCGCCCACCGCGTGTGGCCGAGGTGCAGGGGGCCGGTCGGGTTGGCCGAGATGAACTCGAGGTTGATGACGTGCCCGGCCTCGGAGTCGTTGCGCCCGTAAGCCGCTCCCGACTCAACGATGCTGCGGGCGAGCTCGCCGGCGGACGCGGCGTCGACGGTGATGTTGAGGAACCCCGGCCCGGCGATGTCCACGGCCTTGACCCCGTCGACCCGGCCGAGACGGTCGGCGAGCAGCCCCGCGACCTCGCGCGGCGGCATACCGGCGAGCTTGGCCAGCTGCAGCGCGATGTTGGTGGACCAGTCGCCGTGGTCGCGGTTCCGCGGTCGCTCCACACGGACCTCCGCGGGCACGTCCACGGCGAGGTCGCCCGCGGCGACGGCGTCGGTGAGGGCGGTGCGGATGGCAGCGGAGAGCTGTTCGGGGGTCACCCGGCAAGTCTAGGGCTGGCCCGGACCGGCTCCTGCACGGCTGGTTCAGGGCGCCGGGACGTGGGCCCTGCCCTCGGCCATGTAGCCGTCGACGAGGGTGATGAGGTACTCCGGGTCGAACGGCTTGGCGACGAAGGCGTCGAGCCCGGACGCGGTGGCCTGGGTGCGGTCGTGCTGCTGGACCGACGCGGTCACCATGAGCACGGGGATGTGGGCGAACCGCGGGTCGCTGCGGATCGCGCTGATGGTCCACCACCCGTCACGCGGCACCATGTGGGCGTCGAGGGTGATCACCCCGGGCAGGGTCGCGCCCTGGTCGGCGAGCTCGGCGAGGCGCGCCAGCAGCTGCGGCACCGTCGGTGAGCTCCTCGACGGCATACCCCTCGAGCTCCAGGTTGAGGCGGATGAGTCGACGGATCGGCTCGGTGTCGTCGCACACCATGACCAGTCCCCCGCGTTCCATGAGGGCCACCCTAGGCTGCTACCCTCACCGGGCGCGCCTTTGACGACGCGCGGTTCGGCCCCCGTAGCTCAGGGGATAGAGCACCGCCCTCCGGAGGCGGGAGCGCAGGTTCGAATCCTGCCGGGGGCACTTTTGGCCCAACGCCGAGATGGTGGCAGATCGCACTCTCCCTCACAGGAGAGCACGGTCTGCCACCTTTTCGTTGCGCTGGCGCGGTCGCCACGGCCCGGGCCTGTGGATGACGACCCGCTCGTATGGCGCCGCTGCGCCACCCTGCCCCCATGCCTCTGCGTCCGTCCCCGCTCCCGACCGAGCTCGGTGACCGCGCCTTCAGCACCGGGCAGGCCCGCGCAGCCGGGGTGACCCATGGACGCCTTCGGGGCAAGGACCTCGAGCGACCGTTCCACGGCGTCCGCCGACACGCGGTCGAGAAGATCCCTGCGTCTCGGGACGACGGGTCCCCTGTCGATGCAGCGCTGGACGCGGCAGCCCTGCGCCCGCTGGTGGTCGAGGACGCGCGCGCCGCGATGCTGGTGCTGCCCGGTGATGGCGCCTTCTCCCACTGCACGGCAGCGCTGCTGCACCGCATACCGCTGCCCCGCAGCCACGAGCACCAGCAACCACTGCACGTCATGCGACCCACGGGTCGCAACCCGGTCGACCGCCCCCAGGTCACCCCGCACCGGGGTCTGCAGTCGCGGCGGGTCGTGACGGTGCAGGGTCTGCGGGTGGTCGCACCCGGTGACACCTGGGTGGACCTGGCGAGCCTGCTCGGCGTGGAGGACCTGGTCGTCGCCGGCGACCGCGTGGCCCGGGTCGCCGGGAGCCTCGAGCCGTTGCAGGAGGCGCTGGCCCGACGCACGACCGCCCGCGGCCTGCGCGGTGCGCGCCTCCTGCGTGAGGCGCTGGCCTGGGTGCGGGTGGGCTCGGACTCACCGATGGAGACCCGCAGCCGGCTGCTCTTCTGCCGTCACGGGCTGCCCGAGCCCGAGCTCAACGTCGCCGTCATGTCCCGCACGGGGTCGCAGTTCCTGTGCCGGGGCGACTTCGTCTGGCGGGACAGGAAGGTGATCGGCGAGTACCAGGGCAGCCACCACTTCGACGGCTTCGCCCGCGGCGACGACGACATCTCGCGACGCCTGCTGCTGGAGGACGACGGCTGGAAGTACGTCGAGCTGACGCGGTCGGACCACACCAACCCGGCCCGTCGCTGGGCCATGCTCCAACGGCTGGGCCGCCACCTCGACGTCGAGGTGGTGGCAGATCGACCTCACCCCGCCTGGACAGGACGATCTGCCACCCCCTCGACGCGCTGCTGAGGGTCAGCGCTGCTCAGCGCTGGGAGGCGTCGGCGACCTCGCCGACGAGCTCCTCGATGACGTCCTCGAGGAAGACGACACCGATGTCGCCACCGTCGGTGTCCACGACCCGGGCCAGGTGGGCGCCCGTGCGCTGCATCGTCCGCAGCACCTCCTCGACCTCGTCGGCCGCCTGCACCGTGGCGAGCTTGCGGACCCGCTTGACCGGCACGGCGACGGACCGGTCGACGTCGTCGGCGTAGAGCACGTCCTTGAGGTGCAGGTAGCCCGTGAGACCGCCGTTCCGGTCGACCACCGGGAAGCGCGAGAACCCGCGCTTGGCGACCAGCCGCTCGACGTCGTCGGGGGTGGCCGACGGCGGCAGCGTCACGAGGTCGTCGAGGGGGACGGCCACGTCGACCGCGTCCTTGTCGCTGAACTCCAGGGCCGCGCCGACCAGGCCGTGCTGGCCTTCCTCGATGAGGCCCTCGTGGTGGCTCTCGGCGAGGATGTGCTCGACCTCCTCGACCGTGAACGTCGAGGCGATCTCGTCCTTGGGCTCCACCCCGAACAACCGCACCAGCGACTTGGCGATGCGCTCCATGACGGCCACGACAGGGCGCAGGACGCGGGTGATGAACATCAGCGCCGGCACGAGCACCAGCGCCGAGCGTTCCGGGCCGGCGAGCGCCAGGTTCTTGGGGATCATCTCGCCGACGACGACGTGCAGGTAGACGACGATGAGCAGGGCGAGGGCCAGGGCTGCGCCGTCGGCCACACCCGTCGGCAGGCCCAGGTGCTCGACGACGGGTTCGAGCGCGTGGTGCAGGGCAGACTCGGACACCGCTCCGAGGAGCACCGAGCAGACCGTGATGCCGAGCTGGGCCGTGGCGAGCAGCGACCCCATCTGCTCGAGGGCGTCCAGGCAGGTCTGGGCACGACGCGACCCCGCGGCCGCGAGCGGTTCGAGGGTGGACCGCCGGGCGGCCATCGCCGCGAACTCGGCCCCGACGAAGAAGGCGTTGAGCAGGAGCAGCAGGACCGTGACCCAGAACGCGCCGGCACTCATCGGGACCCCCCGGTATGGCGCGGGACGCCCGGGTCGGTGGGCTCGCCCCGGTCGGGCGAACGGTCACCGCGAGTGGCCCCGTCGACGACCGCATCAGGGTCCTCGGCGCGGAACCGCAGGCGGTCGGCGCGCATACCGTCCATGGCCAGGACGGTGATCTCCCAACCGGGGATCTCCACGCGGTCACCCACGACGGGGATGCGACCGAGCTCGCCCATGACGAACCCCCCGGTGGTCTCGTAGGCCGGACCGTCCGGCACCTCGGCACCGAGCCGGTCACGCACCTCGTCCGGCCGCCAGAGGCCCGGGACCGTCCACGAACCGTCGGTGAGCTCGCGCCCGGTCGTGCGGAACACGTCGTGCTCGTCGGAGACCTCGCCGACGATCTCCTCGACGACGTCCTCGAGGGTGACGATGCCGGCTGTGCCGCCGTACTCGTCGACGACGATGGCCAGCTGCAGACCGTGCTCGCGCAGCATGAGCAGCAGCGGGTCGAGGCGGATCGTCTCCGGGACGAGCAGCGGCGGGACCATCAGGGCCGACACGGGCACGTCGGGGCGCCGGTCGTGGGGCACCGCGATGGCGCGCTTGACGTGGACCACACCGTCGATGTCGTCCCAGTCCTCACCCGTGACGGGGAACCGCGAGTGGCCGGTGCGTCGGGCGAGCCGTACGACATCGTCGGCAGTGGCGGTGCGTTCGATGGCCGAGGACCGCGCGCGCGGGCTCATGACGTCGGCCGCTGTCTGCTCCCCGAAGCCCAAGGACCGGGTGACCAGGCGAGCGGTGCCGTGGTCCAGGGTGCCTGCTTCTGCCGAACGGCGGACGAGGGAGGTGAGCTCCTGGGGGGTCCGCGCACCCGACAGCTCCTCCTGCGGGGTGATCCCCAGCGCCCGGAGGAAGAGGTTGGCGGAGCCGTTGAGCACGACGATGAGCGGTCGCGACACGAGCGCGAACATCCGCACGGGCCGGGCCACCACCTTGGCCGTGGCCAGCGGGGCCGAGATGCCCAGGAACTGCGGCAGCAGCTCGCCGAACACCATCGAGAAGAGGGTCGCGATGACCAGGGCCAGGGTCGCGGCGACCGAGCTCAGCGTGCCGCCGGCGAGTCCGGTCGCCCCCAGGGGCGTCTCCAGCAGCCGTCCGAGCGACGGCGTGGCGATGAACCCCAGGACCAGGGTCGTCAGCGTGATGCCCACCTGGGCCGCCGACAGCTGGGTGGACAGCCTGCGCAGCGAGGCGAGCACCGGTACGGCGCCGGTGTCCCCGCTGTCGATGGCCTTCTGGACAGTCGGTCGGTCGAGTGCGACGAGGGAGAACTCGGTCGCCACGAAGAGAGCGGTCCCGATCGTCAGTCCCACGCCCGCGAGGACCAGTAACCATTCGGTCATAGTGCGGCCATCCTAGGGTCGGCGAGCCGTGGAACCGATTCGGGCGACGCGCCGACGACCCAGCCCCGTTGACCCTCCCCCTGCGTCAGTTGGGAGGATGGCCCGCATGATCACGAGACCGGGGGAACGATGACGACGACCACCAGAGCACCCGCGACGCCTCGAGAGGGCGCGCGCATCGAGGTTCGTGACCTCACCAAGCGTTTCGGCAGCTTCACCGCGGTCGACAACCTGTCCTTCACCGTCGAGCCCGGCCGGATCACCGGCTTCCTCGGCCCGAACGGGGCCGGCAAGACCACGACCCTTCGTATGCTGCTCGGCCTGGTCCGGCCCACCTCGGGCGCCGGCACGATCGGCGGTCAGGAGTACCGGGACATCCCGTCACCGATGTCGGCCGTGGGCTCGGCGCTCGAGGCGACCAACTTCCACCCCGGGCGCTCCGGCCGGGACCACCTGCGCGTCCTGGGCGACACCATGGGGGTCGGAGGGGCCCGTATCGACGAGATGCTGGAGCTCGTCGGCATCCCGGCCGCGGCCCGCAAGCGCGCCGGCGGCTACTCCATGGGTATGCGGCAGCGCCTGGGTCTGGCCGCCGCCATGCTCGGCGACCCGCAGGTGCTCATCCTCGACGAGCCGGCCAACGGCCTGGACCCCGAGGGCATCCGCTGGTTGCGTGGCTTCCTGCGCCACCTGTCCAGCCAGGGCAAGACCGTGCTGATCTCCAGCCACATGCTGCAGGAGGTGGAGCAGACCGTCGACGACGTCGTCATCATCTCCAACGGCCGACTGGTCAAGCAGGGCACCATGGCCGACCTGCACGGCAAGGGTGGCGCCGTGGTGCGCACCAGCGACGCGGGTGCCCTGGCCGGCGCCCTGCGCGTCGCGGACGCGACGAGCGAGGCCCAGGCCGACGGCAGCCTGCTGGTCGACACCTCCGACCTGCGCCTGGTCGGCGACGTCGCCCTGCGCGCCGGACTGCCCATCTACGAGCTCCGCGTGGCGACCACCGACCTGGAGGACCTGTTCTTCCAGCTCACCGAGGGCACCAACCGCAACCTGGGGGACGGCACGGTCCACGGACAGCCTGCCGTCGCCGGACAGGAAGGGGTGGACCAGTGACCGCCGCCGTGCGCGCCGAGCTGCGCAAGTTCTTCACGACCCGGATGTGGTGGGGCATGGCGATCGCCATGTTCATCGCCGGTGCCGGCCTGGCCGTCGCTTTCGGCTTCCTCTACACGAGCGACTCGTTCTCCGACGGCGCGGGCCAGGGTGCTCCCACCGGCACCCCCGAGCAGATCGCCAACAGCGTCTACACGAGCGGCCTGAGCATCGGCTACCTGCTGACGCTGACCATCGGCGTGATGCAGATCGGGTCGGAGTACCGCCACAAGACGATCACGAGCACCTTCCTCGGCGTCCCCCGACGGGGTCGTGTCATGGGTGCCAAGGTCATCGCCCTGCTCGGGATCGGCGCCCTCTACGGGATCATCTCGCTCGTCGGGTCGGTCATCGCCGGGTCCCTGATCCTGAGCGCCAAGGGCTTCGAGGCGTTCCCCACCTCCGGGGTCTTGCGCACCCTGGCCCTGAGCCTGCTGGTCCTCGGCCTGTGGGCCCTGATCGGCCTGGGGGCGGGCATCCTCATCCCCAACCAGGTGGCAGCCCTGCTCATCGCCGTCGGTGTCGCCTGGATCGTGGAGCCGCTGGCGGGCTTCGGACTGAGCTTCTGGGAGTTCGGACGCGACAACATCGTCCCCTACCTGCCGTCCGCCGCGACGAGCGCGATGGTCAACGGGGTCAGCCAGGGCGGCGACAACGCCGTCCAGCCGCTCGCCTGGTGGGGCGGTGCCCTGATCCTCGCCGGGTATGCAGCGGTGCTCGCCGGCTTCGGCTCGTGGCGGACCATCCGCAGCGACATCAGCTAGCCGCAGCTCCCCGAACCGCACTGGTGGGGCCGGTTTCCGTCAGGGAGCCGGCCCCACGGCATACCCGATGCCCGGCGAGGGCCCGGCGGGTGGTCGCGAACTGCGTCCAGATCCGCCTCACCCGCCTGCCCCTGAGCACGCGGACGGGGATAGGCTGGGTGCATATTGCCCGTCATTGTCGACGCTACGAAAGAGGCGTATCCGCCGTGCCCGACCAGTCCCCGACCAGCGACCCCATGGCGGCCTTCGGGCCGAACGAGTGGCTCGTGGACGAGCTCTATGAGCAGTACCAGCAGGACAAGAACTCCGTCGACAAGGCGTGGTGGTCGTTCTTCGAGGACTACACGCCGTCGGACGACGGTGGCGCCAACGGGACCCCGGTGAACGGCGGCGCCAAGCCGGCCGCGAAGCCAGCCGCGAAGACTGCCGAGAAGCCGGCCACCGCCGCTCCGAGCGCTCCGCCTGCCGCGAGCACCCCCGCGAAGGCCCCCGCCCCGGCGAACCCCACGGCCACCGACTCCGGCAACTCCCAGGCCACGAGCACCGACAAGTCCGACGCGCGCACCGACCCGGCCGTGGCCGACAAGCCCGAGGACAAGGAGGCAGCCGTCGCCAAGGAGGCCGCAGCTGCCGCCGCCAAGGAGCAGCCCAAGCCCCGCGACCCCGAGGTGCCCAAGTCGACCGGCCCGGTGAACCAGGACGAGGTCCAGCCGTTGCGCGGCGCGAGCGCCCGCACGGTGACCAACATGGAGTCCTCGCTGACGGTCCCCACGGCGACCAGTGTCCGCGCCGTCCCGGCCAAGCTGCTCATCGACAACCGGGTCGTCATCAACAACCACCTGGCCCGCTCCCGCGGGGGAAAGGTCTCCTTCACCCACCTCATCGGCTACGCCCTGGTCAAGGCCCTGGGCCACATGCCGGAGATGAACAACGGCTACGCCACCGACGAGAAGGGCAAGCCGGCCATCGTCGTCCCGGGCCACGTCAACCTCGGCCTGGCCATCGACATGGCCAAGCCCGACGGCACCCGCGCGCTGCTCGTCCCCTCCATCAAGTCCACCGAGTCGATGGACTTCGCGCACTTCTGGACCGCCTACGAGGACGTCGTCAAGAAGGCCCGCGCCAACAAGCTCACCGTCGAGGACTTCCAGGGCACCACGCTGACCCTGACCAACCCCGGCACCATCGGCACCGTCCACTCCGTGCCCCGCCTCATGGCCGGCCAGGGCGCCATCATCGGCGTGGGCGCCCTCGAGTACCCCGCCGAGTGGCAGGGCGCGAGCCAGGAGACGCTCAACCGCAACGCCGTCTCCAAGATCCTCACGCTGACCAGCACCTACGACCACCGCATCATCCAGGGCGCCCAGTCCGGGGACTTCCTGCGGATCGTGCACCAGCTGCTGCTCGGCGAGAACGGCTTCTACGACGAGATCTTCGAGAGCCTGCGGCTGCCCTACGAGCCGGTCCGCTGGGTCCGCGACATCTCGGTCCACCACGACGACGACGTCAACAAGACCGCCCGTGTCCAGGAGCTCATCCACGCCTACCGCGTGCGCGGCCACCTCATGGCCGACACCGACCCGCTGGAGTACCGCCAGCGCCGCCACCCCGACCTCGACGTCACCAGCCACGGCCTGACCTTGTGGGACCTCGAGCGCGACTTCGCCACCGGTGGCTTCGGCGGGGCGCCGATGCTGCGCCTGCGCAAGGTCCTGGGCATCCTGCGTGACTCCTACTGCCGCACGATCGGCACCGAGTACATGCACATCCAGGACCCCGAGCAGCGCAGCTGGCTGCAGGCCAAGGTCGAGGTCGGCTACGCCAAGCCCGGGCCCGAGGAGCAGCTGCGCATCCTGCGCCGCCTCAACGCCGCGGAGGCGTTCGAGACGTTCCTGCAGACCAAGTTCGTCGGCCAGAAGCGGTTCAGCCTCGAGGGTGGCGAGTCGGTCATCGCGCTGCTCGACCGGATCCTGTGCCGCGCCGCCGCCGACTCCATGGACGAGGTGTGCATCGGTATGCCGCACCGCGGCCGCCTCAACGTGCTCGCCAACATCGCGGGCAAGTCCTACGGCCAGATCTTCCGTGAGTTCGAGGGCAAGCAGGACCCCAAGTCCGTGCAGGGCTCCGGCGACGTGAAGTACCACCTGGGCACCGAGGGTGAGTTCGTCGCCGAGGACGGCAGCAAGACCAAGGTCTACCTCGCCGCCAACCCCTCGCACCTCGAGGCGGTCAACCCGGTCCTCGAGGGCATCACCCGCGCCAAGCAGGACCGCCTCGACCTCGCGGGCGAGGACTTCACCGTGCTGCCGCTGCTCATGCACGGTGACGCGGCGTTCGCGGGCCAGGGCGTGGTCGCCGAGACCCTCAACCTGTCCCAGCTGCGCGGGTACCGCACCGGCGGCACGATCCACGTCGTCATCAACAACCAGGTGGGGTTCACCACGAGCCCGAGCGCATCCCGGTCGAGCACCTACTCCACCGACGTGGCCCGCATGATCCAGGCACCGATCTTCCACGTGAACGGCGACGACCCCGAGGCCTGCGTCCGGGTCGCCGAGCTGGCGTACGAGTTCCGCCAGGAGTTCAACAAGGACGTCGTCATCGACATGGTGTGCTACCGCCGCCGTGGCCACAACGAGGGCGACGACCCCTCGATGACCCAGCCGCTGATGTACAACCTCATCGAGGCCAAGCGCTCGGTCCGCAAGCTCTACACCGAGGCCCTGATCGGTCGCGGCGACATCGGGCAGGAGGAGGCCGAGGCAGCGCTGCGCGACTACCAGCAGCAGCTCGAGCGCGTCTTCGTCGAGACCAAGGCGGCGCTGAAGGAGGCGGCGGCCCCCGGCGACGCGAGCGCGGGCACGCTCGCCGGCACCGACGCCGAGGGCCACACGGGCCTCGAGCCGCCGTCGGCCCAGGCCAAGGACCAGACGACGCGCTCCGCCCAGGAGACGGCGATCTCCCTCGACGTGCTCCAGCACATCGGTGACGCGTTCGTGAACCCGCCCAGCGGCTTCACGGTCCACCCGAAGCTGGCCCAGGCCATGGAGAAGCGCGCCGCCTCGACCCGGGACGGCGGTATCGACTGGGCCACCGGTGAGCTGATGGCCTTCGGCTCCCTGCTCATGGAGGGCACCCCGGTGCGCCTCGCCGGCCAGGACAGCCGTCGCGGCACCTTCGTGCAGCGCCATGCGGTGCTCATCGACAAGCACACCGCCGAGGAGTGGACGCCGCTGCTCTACCTCGGCGAGGGTCAGGCCCGGTTCTGGGTCTACGACTCGTTGCTGTCGGAGTTCGCAGCCATGGGCTTCGAGTACGGCTACTCCGTGGAGCGTCCTGACGCGCTGGTCCTGTGGGAGGCGCAGTTCGGGGACTTCCTCAACGGCGCCCAGACGATCATCGACGAGTTCATCAGCTCCTCGGAGCAGAAGTGGGGCCAGCGATCGTCCGTGGTGCTGCTGCTCCCCCACGGCTACGAGGGCCAGGGCCCGGACCACTCCTCCGCCCGCATCGAGCGCTTCCTGCAGATGTGCGCCGAGGACAACATGACCGTCGCCTACCCGTCGACCCCGGCGAGCTACTTCCACCTGCTGCG
Organism: uncultured Actinomycetota bacterium; assembly: GCA_963731235.1. Taxonomy (GTDB): domain Bacteria; phylum Actinomycetota; class Actinomycetes; order Actinomycetales; family Dermatophilaceae; genus Pedococcus. The sequence goes on from CAVSUT010000015.1 coordinate 309,366, forward strand.
TCGTCAGGCCTACGCCCGCCCGCGCCGTCCCCTCATCGTCTTCACCCCGAAGTCGATGCTGCGGCTCAAGGCTGCCAGCAGCATGCCGGAGGACTTCACCACCGGCACCTTCCGCCCGGTGCTGCCCGACCGCAAGCAGCTCGACGCCTCGGCCGTCACCCGGGTCCTGCTCGCCAGTGGCAAGGTCGTCTACGACCTCGAGGCTGCCCGCGACAAGGCCGACGACGGCACCACGGCGATCGTCCGCGTCGAGCAGCTGGCCCCGCTGCCCGCCAAGGAGATCGCCGCAGAGCTGGCCAAGTACCCCGAGGCAGAGGTCGTCTGGGTCCAGGACGAGCCCCGCAACCAGGGTGCCTGGCCGTTCATGGCCCTCAACCTGCCGCAGGCGCTGGCCGACCTCGGCGAGCAGCGTGCGCTGAAGATCGTCTCGCGCCGGGCCTCGGCCTCGCCCGCGACCGGGTCGAGCAAGCGACACGCCGAGCAGCAGAACGAGCTGATCAGCGCGGCCCTGGGCCGCTGAGCACGGCCCGTCCCCAGCGGGGCGGGCACCCAGACACCGGTATGCCGCGTGGCCACGAGCCCCGCGGCATACCGGTGTCTTCGGGGTGCGCAAAACGGCCAGAGCAGGAGGACTAGGACAGGTGCCCGAGGCGCATCGTCGCCCCCGGCTGCAGCATCGACACGTGCACCCCATCAGCGACCGCGCCCCGGCGCGGAGCAGCCTCAAGTCGCAGGCGTACCACCGCCCCCGCATCGTCAACCTGACGCTCATCGTCTGTGCTGGCGCCGATGTCGCCCTCATCATGCGGGTCCTCACGCGATAGCCCTTCCCGCGAGCCCCCGTCGGTGCACCGCACCGGCCCGTTAGCCTTGCGGCGTGTACTTCACAGATCGCGGGATCGAGGAGCTCGCCTCACGGCGGGGAGCCGAAGAGGTGTCGTTCGACTGGCTCGCCGAGCAGCTGCGGACCTTCGTCGACCTCAACCCCGAGTTCGAGACCCCCGTCGAGCGGTTGGCCACCTGGCTGGCCCGGCTCGACGACGATGACGATGAGTGACCCCGGTGGCCGCTGGTCACCGACGACGACGATGAGGACTGACGCGTGAGCGAGCCCACCTTCACCCCGAGCGCCGACTTCCAGGTCGCCTCCGACGGCCCCCGAGACGTCGGGCTGGTCTTCCTCGGCGCCTCCCTGGTCGCCGGCGTCGGCGACCCCAAGGGGCAGGGCTGGGTCTCGCGGGTGGTCGGGCGCACCCACCACCCCGACCTCGAGCTCACCGCCTACAACCTGGGCGTGCGGGGTGACACCTCCGCCGACCTGCTGGCCCGCTGGAAGGCCGAGTGCGCCCCACGCTGGTCCGGGCGGGCCGAGAAGCGTCTGGTCATCTCGGTCGGCACCGCCGACGCCCTGTCCGGGGTGACGCTGGCGCGGCACCGGCTCAACCTGGCCAACATCCTCGACGACGCGGCGAGCGCCGGCATCGGCACATTCGTGGTGAGCCCGCCGCCGTCCGACGACGAGGAGCTCAACACCAAGCTCGACGTCCTGGTCGAAGCACAGGCCGATGTCTGCTCCCGCCGCGGCGTGCCGTTCGTCGACTGCTACCGCCCGCTGCTCGGTCACGAGCAGTGGCGCACCGACCTCGCCGCCAGCCGGGTGCAGAACCACCCGGGACAGGCCGGGTACGGCCTGATCGCCTGGCTGGTCCTGCACAACGGGTGGTACGACTGGCTGCAGATCTCCCCCAGCTGACCTCGGCTGACCTCAGCTGACGGTGAACACGACCTTGCCGAACACGTCGCCGCCCGCCATCGTCGCGAACCCGTCGCGCGCCTGCTCCAGGGGCATCACCGAGTCGATGACCGGCTCGATGCCGTGCTGGCTGACGAAGGCGGCGAGCCGCTCGAGCTCTGAGCGCGTACCCATCGTCGAGCCGAGGATGCGCAGCTGCTTGAAGAAGATCTTGGTGAGCTCGGCCTTGGCAGGGGCGTCGCCCGAGGTGGCCCCGCTGATGACGATGGCGCCACCGGGGTTGAGCGAGTTGACCGAGTGCGACCACGTGGCGGCGCCGACGGTCTCCATGACGGCGTCGACCCGCTCCGGCAGCCGTTCACCACTGGCGAACGCGCGGTCGGCGCCGATGGCCAGCGCCCGCTGACCCTTCGCCTCGTCGCGGCTGGTCACCCACATCCGGTATCCCGCCGCCTCACCGAGCTGGACGAGCGCGGTCGCCACTCCGCCGCCGGCCCCCTGGACCAGGACGGTGGCCCCGGGGGTGAGCCCGGCGTTCGTGAACAACATCCGGTACGCGGTGAGCCACGCGGTGGACAGGCAGGCGGCGTGCTCGAAGGAGAGCCCCTCGGGCTTGGGCACGAGGTTGCCGGTCGGCACGGCGACCTGCTGGGCCAGCGTGCCGTCGTGCAGCTCGGAGAGCAGGGTGCGGCGCGGGTCGAGGGTCTCGTCGCCGCGCCAGCCGTCACTGGGCACGACCGCGTGGACGATCACCTCGTTGCCGTCCGGGTCCACCCCGGCGCCGTCGCAGCCGAGGATCATCGGCAGCCGGTCGGCGGGGAGTCCGACGCCCCGCAACGACCAGACGTCGTGGTGGTTGAGGCCGGCGGCCTTGAGGGTGACCGTGGTCCACCCCTGCCTGGGCTGGGGTTCGGGTCGTTCGCCGACCTCCAGACCGGACAGCGGGTCGTCGGCGGACTGGCGGGCGGCGTAGACGGCGAGCATGTCCCCGACCCTAGCCGCGCGGGGTCAGGGCTGCTCGACCACGTCGGGCAGGGCCTGCGCCAGGCTCTCGCGCCAGTCCGGCAACGGCGCGATGCGCGCCATCCGCCAGGCGTCGTGGCCGAGCACGCTGTACGCCGGTCGAGGCGCCGGCAGCGGGAAGGCGTCGCTCGTGGTGGGCTTGACCCGTTCGGGGTCGAGCCCGAGCCCGGTGAAGATCTCGCGGGTGAAGCCGTACTTGGTCGTCTCACCGCGGCTCGTCGCGTGCCAGACACCGAACGGCGCCTCCTGCTCGACGAGCCGCAGGATCGCGCGGGCGACGTCCATCGTCCAGGTCGGCTGGCCGCGCTGGTCGTCGACCACGGACAGCGTGTCGTGCGACCCGGCGAGGCGGGCCATGGTCTTGACGAAGTTCGGGCCACCGGCGCCGTACAACCATGCCGTCCGGACGATCCAGGCACGGGGGCAGTGCGCCTGCACCGCCCACTCCCCAGCGGCCTTGGACCGGCCGTAGGCCGACAGCGGGGCGAGGGCGGCGTCCTCGGCATACGGCTCGTCCGCGTCGCCGGCGAAGACGTAGTCGGTCGAGAGGTGGACCAGGCGCGCGCCGGTCTCGCGGCAGGCGGTGGCGACGTTGGAGGCGCCCACCGCGTTGACCGCGAACGCCTGCGCCTCGTGGCTCTCGGCCTCGTCGACCGCGGTGTAGGCCGCGCAGTTCACGACCACGTCGTGACCCCGGACCGCGTCACGGACGGCGTCGGGGTCGGTGATGTCGAGGTCCTTGCGGGCCAGGGCGGTGACGTCGCCGTCGGACGCCCCGGCGAGCGTCAGCACGACCTGCAGGTCGAGGCCGAGCATGCCGCCGGCACCGGTGACGAGCCAGCGGGTCATCAGCGGCCGAGCCGGTCGTAGCGGGCCTCGGCGACGACCTTGGCGGTGCGCCACCAGTCCTGGTTGTCCTCGTACCACGCGATCGTGTCGGCGAGGCCGGAACGGACGTCGGGGTGCGCTGGACGCCAGTCGGTCTCGGTGCGCAGCTTGGTCGCGTCGATGGCGTAGCGCAGGTCGTGGCCGGGCCGGTCCGGGACGTGGTCGAACCAGTCGGCCGGCTTGCCCATCAGCTGCAGGATGAGCGCGATGACGTCGCGGTTGTTCATCTCCCCGTCCGCCCCGATGAGGTAGGTCTCCCCCAACCGGCCCTGCTCGACGATGGTGATGACGGCGTCGTTGTGGTCGTCGACGTGGATCCAGTCACGGACGTTGGCGCCGGCGCCGTAGAGCTTGGGCTTCACGCCGTCGATGATCCCGGTGACCTGGCGGGGGATGAACTTCTCGACGTGCTGGCGCGGACCGTAGTTGTTGGAGCAGTTGGACAGCGTGGCCTGCAGGCCGAACGAGCGGATCCACGCGCGCACCAACAGGTCGGCGCTGGCCTTGGACGCGGAGTAGGGGCTCGAGGGGTTGAGCGGGGTCGTCTCGGTGAACCTGGCCGGGTCGTCGAGCTCGAGGTCGCCGTAGACCTCGTCGGTCGAGACGTGGTGCAGCCGCTTGTCGTGGCGACGGACCGCCTGGATCAGCTGGTAGGTGCCGATGATGTTGGTGTCGATGAAGGGCCACGGGTCGTCGAGGGAGTTGTCGTTGTGCGAGTCCGCGGCGAAGTGCACGACCAGGTCGTGGGCCGCCACGAGCTCGTCGACGAGGTCGGCGTCGGTGACCGAGCCCTTGACGACGTCGATGTCCCCGATGACCGGGTCGAGGGAGGTGAGGTTCGCGGCATACGTCATCGAGTCCAGGACCGTGAGCTTCCAGTCGGGCCGCACCTGACGGGCCCGGATGACGAAGTTGGACCCGATGAACCCTGCAGCGCCGGTGACGAGGACCTTCATGCGGCGAGGGTATCGGAGCAGGACGGGGCCCTTGCCCGCACTCCGGTCAGTAGGGTCTGTCCCATGAAGGGGATCATCCTGGCCGGCGGCTCCGGCACGCGACTGCACCCGATCACGCTCGGGATCAGCAAGCAGCTCATGCCCATCTACGACAAGCCGATGATCTACTACCCCCTCTCCACGCTGATGATGGCCGGCATCCGCGAGGTCCTGGTCATCACCACGCCCGAGGACCAGTCGCAGTTCGAGCGCCTGCTCGGCGACGGCTCGAAGTGGGGCATCGAGCTCACCTATGCCGCACAGCCCAGCCCGGACGGTCTCGCGCAGGCCTTCATCATCGGTGCCGACTTCATCGGCGAGGACTCCGTGGCCCTGGTCCTCGGCGACAACATCTTCTACGGCACCGGACTCGGCACCGCCCTGCGGTCCAACACCACGGTGACCGGCGGTCACATCTTCGCCTACCACGTCACCGAGCCCTCGGCCTACGGCGTCGTGGAGTTCGCCGCGGACGGCACCGTGCTGTCGATCGAGGAGAAGCCCGAGCACCCGAAGTCCTCCTACGCCGTCCCCGGCCTCTACTTCTACGACAACGACGTGGTGCAGATCGCCCGCGAGCTGGCGCCCAGCCCCCGCGGCGAGCTGGAGATCACCGGGGTCAACGACGCCTACCTGCAGCGCGGTGACCTCACCGTCACGGTGCTGCCGCGGGGTACGGCGTGGTTCGACACCGGCACGTTCGAGGGGCTGATGGACTCGGCCCAGTTCGTCCACGTCGTCGAGCAGCGGCAGGGGCAGAAGATCGGGTGCGTCGAGGAGATCGCCTGGCGCAACGGCTGGATCGACGACGACACCTTCGAGGCCCTCGCGACGTCCCTGACCAAGAGCGGGTACGGCGTGCACCTCGCCGGCCTGCTCGCCGAGAAGCGGGGCGCGCGCTGATGCAGATCCGCGCCCTGGGCATCGCCGACGCCTACGAGATCACCCCCCGGCAGTTCCCCGACGACCGCGGCGTGTTCCTCGAGTCCTTCCGCGGGGACCTGCTGGCCGAGCACCTCGGCCACCGGCCGCAGGTCGTGCAGACCAACATCTCGGTCTCCTCGCGCGGCACGGTCCGAGGCATCCACTACGCCGACGTCCCGCCGTCGCAGGCGAAGTACATCACCGCCCTGTCCGGTTCGCTGCTCGACTACGTCGTCGACCTCCGCGTCGGCTCGCCGACCTTCGGGCAGTGGGAGGCGGTGCTGCTGGACACCGTGGACCGGCGGGCGGTCTACCTCCCCGAGGGCATGGGACACGCCTTCGCAGCACTGGAGGACGACACGACGGCCATGTACCTCGTCACCGCGCCCTACAACCCCGGGCGCGAGCACGGCCTGCACCCCCTCGACCCACAGATCGGGCTCGAGCTGCCCGAGGGGATGCAGGCCCCGCTCCTGTCGGCGAAGGACGCCGCTGCGCCCACCCTCGCCCAGGCGCAGGAGCAGGGCCTGCTCCCCACGTATGCCGCGTGCCGGGAGCTCTACGCCTCGCTCGCCTAGGCGCAGGCCACCACCGCGGCGGCCACGGCGTCGGCAACCCCGGGCGCGAACACGCTCGGCACGATCTCCTCCGCCGTCGGCTCCGGCACGAGGTCGGCGATCGCCCGGGCGGCGGCGAGCTTCATCGCCTCCGTCACCTGGGGTGCGCCGGAGTCGAGCGCGCCGCGGAAGATCCCGGGGAACGCGAGCACGTTGTTGATCTGGTTGGGGAAGTCCGAGCGTCCGGTGGCGACCACGGCGGCATACCGGGCCGCGACGGTGGGGTGGACCTCGGGGTCGGGGTTGGCGAGCGCGAAGATGATGGCGTCCGGCGCCATACCCGCGAGCTCGTGCTCGGGCACGGTGCCTCCGGACACCCCGATGAACACGTCCGCACCTGCCAGGGCGTCGCCGAGGCTGCCCGTGAGCGCCCGCGGGTTCGTCGTCGCGGCGAGGCGGCGCTTGTGGTCCGCGAGGTCGGTGCGAGCAGGCGAGATGATGCCGCGGGAGTCGCAGACGACGATGTCGCCCACGCCGGCCCGGGCGAGCAGCCTCGCGACGGCCACCCCGGCAGCCCCGGCGCCCGACACGACCACGCGCAGCGAGTCGAGCGTGCGCCCGACCACCGCGGCGGCGTTGATGAGCCCGGCGAGGACCACGATGGCGGTGCCGTGCTGGTCGTCGTGGAAGACCGGGATGTCGAGCCGCTCCTGCAGGCGTTGCTCGATCTCGAAGCACCGGGGCGCCGAGATGTCCTCGAGGTTGATGCCGCCGTACGTCGGGGCGATCCGCGCGATGGCCTCGACGAGCTCGTCCACCGAACCGGTCTCCATGCACACCGGCACCGCGTCGATGCCGCCGAAGTGCTTGAACAGCACGGCCTTGCCCTCCATCACGGGCAGGGCCGCCAGCGGGCCGAGGTCACCGAGCCCGAGGACGGCCGTGCCATCGGTCACCACCGCGACGGTGTTGCCGCGGGCGGTGTAGCGCGCGGCGACGGTCGGGTCGAGGGCGATGGCGCGCGAGACGTCGGCAACGCCCGGGGTGTAGAGCAGGGCGAGGTCGGCGCGGTCGCGCAGGGGCTGCGTGGCGTGTACTCCCAGCTTGCCGCCCTCGTGCGCCCGGAAGACCGGGTCGGTCGGGTCGAAGAGCGGGTACGCCGAAGACACTGCAGTCGCAGACATGGACAAGTCACCTCAGGAGACGAAGGAGGAAGAAGGTGCGTGGGGCACAGCCGACGCAGCCAGACGATCAGTCGGGCCGGGGTGTGGCCAATCAAACGCACGAGAGCGGGGGTTACCCGCCAGTTCATGGTGGCACAGCCATCCGGCGCGGTACACCCTTGACGCCGGAGTGTGACCCGCATCGCGTCCGGCAATGGCAGGATGCGAAGCAGTCCCCGCAGGGCGGCCCCGGTCGTCCCCGCGCAGCCTCCGTGGAAGGAACTCGCTCCGTATGACGCACCGCCTCCGCCCCACCGCCGTCCTGTTCGCCGGCCTGGCCACCGCCAGCCTGGCCCTGACCGCGTGCGGCTCGGACTCCCTGGACAGCTCGTCGTCCTCGAGCTCGTCCAGCTCCACCTCCTCGAGCAGCCAGACGGTCGACCCGGCCCTCGCGGCGAAGGTCCCCCAGAAGATCAAGGACGCCGGCAAGATCGTCGTCGGCTCCGACGCCTCCTACGCCCCCAACGAGTTCCTCGCCGACGACGGCAAGACCGTGCAGGGCATGGATGTCGACCTGTTCTCCGCCGTTGCCGCCAAGCTCGGCCTCAAGGCGGAGTTCCAGAACGCCGGCTTCGACACCATCATCCTCGGCGTGACCTCCGGCAAGTACGACGTCGGCGTCTCCTCGTTCACCATCAACGACGAGCGCAAGAAGTCGGTCAACATGGTGAGCTACTTCAACGCCGGCACCCAGTGGGCCGTGAAGTCGGGCAACCCGAAGAAGGTCGACGTCAACAACGCGTGCGGCCTGTCCATCGGCGTCCAGAAGGGCACCGTGCAGATCGACGACCTGACCGCCCGATCCACGAAGTGCACGGACGCGGGCAAGCCGGCCATCAAGCAGATCATCGATGCCGACCAGAGCAAGGTCACCGCCAGCGTCATCTCCGGCAAGTCCGACGCGATGCTCGCCGACTCCCCCGTCGGTCTCTACGCCGTGAAGCAGACCGGAGGCCAGCTCGAGGCCCTCGGGGAGATCTACGACGCGGCGCCGTACGGCTTCGTCGTCCCCAAGGACGAGACAGACTTCGCGCAGGCCATCGCGGACGCCCTCAAAGCCATGAGCACCGACGGCAGCTACAAGGCCGCCCTCGACAAGTGGGGCAACGACACCGGCGCCATCACCGACTTCGCCGTCAACCCCTGATCCGAGGCACCGATGTCTGAAGGCACGCTGGACCGGCCGGGCGCCATCAACGCCCGGCCGGTCCGCCACCCCCTGCGTTGGGTGGCCGTGGCGTTCATCGCGGTGTTCGTCGCGATGCTCGTCAGCTCGTTCGTCACCAACGAGAAGTGGAACTTCCCCTACGCCCTGAAGATCATGAACTTCAACCCGGTCCTCGAGGGCCTGGTCAAGGGCACGATCGTCGGCACCATCGGCGCGATGATCCTCGGCGCCACCCTCGGCGTCGTCATCGGCATCATGCGGCTGTCCACCAACCCGGTGCTGCGGGGCGTCTCGTTCGTCTACACGTGGTTCTTCCGGGCCATCCCGCGCATCGTGCTCCTCGGCATGCTCGGCACCGGTCTCGGTTTCCTCTACCCCACCCTCGACATCGGTCCCCTGCCCTTCAGCCAGCAGTTCGCCGACTGGCTGGGACTCAGCAGCGACCTGACGTTCTTCAACCTCAACGTCAACCAGTTCAGCTCGACGATCATGATGGGCATCATCGGCCTCGGCCTGTCCGAGGCCGCCTACATGGGTGAGATCGCCCGCGCCGGCATCCAGTCCGTCGACACCGGCCAGACCGAGGCAGCCCAGGCGCTCGGTATGCCGGCCGGCAGGACGATGCGCCGGATCGTCCTCCCCCAGGCGATGCGCGTCATCGTGCCCCCCACGGGCAACGAGACGATCGCCATGGTCAAGGACACCTCGCTGTTCATCGCCATACCGATCAACACCGAGCTGTACTACCAGGCCACCGCGGTCGGCACCCGGACTCTGCAGATCATGCCCTCCTACGTCGCAACCACGGCGTGGTACCTCATCGTCTGCAGCGTGCTCATGGTCGTGCAGTACTTCCTGGAGAAGCGCTTCGGCCGCGGCTTCGGCACGCCGGCCCCGCCCGGTGGACTGCGCGCGAAGATGCTGTCCTTCCAGGGGATCGGCGGTGGTGGCCGATGACCACGCACACCAAGGACACCCACCTCGTCCACGCGGTCAACGTCACCAAGGCGTTCCACGGCAACGAGGTCCTCAAGGGCATCGACATGGACGTCAGCAAGGGCGAGGTCGTCTGCCTGCTCGGCCCGTCGGGCTCGGGCAAGACGACGTTCCTGCGCTGCATCAACCAGCTCGAGGCGATCGACGGCGGCCGCATCTGGGTCGACGGCGACCTCATGGGGTACGAGGACCGGGGCGGGACCCTGCACCACCTCACCGACAAGCAGGTCGCGGCCCAGCGCCGCGACATCGGCATGGTGTTCCAGCGGTTCAACCTGTTCCCCCACATGACCGCGCTCGAGAACATCATGGAAGCGCCCGTCCAGGTCAAGGGCGAGAAGAAGAAGGACGTCCGCGAGCGGGCCCTGGCGCTGCTCGAACAGGTCGGCCTGGAGGACAAGCCGAGCGCCTATCCCGGCCAGCTCTCCGGTGGCCAGCAGCAGCGGGTCGCCATCGCGCGCGCCCTGGCGATGCAGCCCAAGCTGATGCTCTTCGACGAGCCCACCTCCGCGCTCGACCCCGAGCTGGTCGGCGAGGTGCTCAAGGTGATGCGGCAGCTCGCCGACGACGGCATGACGATGATCGTGGTGACCCACGAGATGAGCTTCGCCCGTGACGTGGCCGACCGGGTCGTCTTCATGGACGCCGGGGTCGTGGTCGAACAGGGACCGCCGAGCGAGGTCATCACGAACCCCCAGCACGAGCGCACCAGGTCCTTCCTGCAACGGATGCGCCAGGAGGACGACCACTGATGCCGTTGGGCCTCGGTGTCGTGGTGGTGCGGGGTCGGTCGATGGAGCCGACCCTGCACACCGGCGACCGGATGGTCGTCCTCAAGGGAGCGCCCCCGAAGCTGGGCCGGCTGGCGATCGTCCGGCTCCCTCCGGACGACGACGGGACACCGCGTCCGCTCGCCATCAAGCGGGTGACGATGCGCGACCCCGCCGACCCCACGCGGTACTGGGTCGAGTCGGACAACCAGGGGCTGTTCGGGGTCGCCGACTCCTGGACCCACGGCATCGGATCGCTGGCCAGGGACCAGATCAGGGCCCTGGTGCTGTTCCGGATCCCGCACCGCGTCCGGGTGCCGGGAAGCCGCAGGGGGCGCCGTGCGACCACCGGGGACGAGGGGTAGGTTGAACGAGCACGTGATCATCCATCTCGCAGAAGGGATCCGCATGCTCTCCCGCATTTTCCGCACCACCGAGGTCAGTGCGCACTGCGACCTCCCCTGTGGCGTGTACGACCCCGCCCAGGCGCGCATCGAGGCCGAGTCGATCAAGGGCATCATCGCCAAGGTCGCCGACAACTCCGACCCCGACTTCCGCACCCGCGCGGTCCTGATCAAGGAGCAGCGCTCCGAGCTGGTCAAGCACCACCTGTGGGTGCTGTGGACCGACTACTTCAAGCCCCCGCACTTCGAGAAGTACCCCCAGCTGCACACCCTCTTCAACGAGGCGACCAAGCTGGCCGGGGCTGCTGGCACCAAGGGCGAGCTCGACGCCGGCAAGGCCGACGAGCTGCTCGCCAAGATCGACGAGATCGACGCGATCTTCAAGGAGACCAAGAAGGCCTGAGCCTTCGACTCCCGGACGTGGCCCCTGCACCTGGTGCAGGGGCCACGTCGCGTATGCCGCGTGCTCGCGAGAGTTCCGCCCGCTGCCGCCGCCGCTGCCGCCCGCCGCTGCCGCCGCCACTTCGCGCATCGCGTGACCACTGCGCCTACCTGACAGGTGCGCGAAGTCGCACCCCGGTGCGCGGAGTCGACTTCGCGCACCCCATACCGAGGCCGTCCGCCGTCGTCGGCCGCGGCTGGCGCCGTCCACAGTCGGTGGCCCCCGCTGTCACCCTCCACAGGACGGCAGGACCACCGCGCCGAGGCGTGGCGACCCGGGCAGGCTGTCGCCATGTCCGACCTGCTGATCGCGCGAGCCCGCGCCCTCGACGGCGCCTTCACCTGGGCCGACGCCCACGCCCTCGGGGTGCGCTCCGACGAGCTGGCCCGCCTCGTGACCCGTCAGGTCGTCCACCGGATCAGCTCCCGGGCGTACGTGCTCGACGAGGCGGTCCGGGCCGCACCGTCCGCAGAGGCCAAGCACCGGCTGAAGGCGCTGGCCGTGGTGCGGTCCTTCGACGGCCGGGTCGCCGCGAGCCACCAGTCCGCCCTCGCGGTGCACGGGCTGCCGTTCTGGCAGGTCGACGACTCGCGCGTGCACGTCAGCCGGCTGCGCGGTACCACCTCCCGGTGCCGCGACCTGCTCACCGTGCACGAGGCCTACCCGCAGGGCGCGACCACCCGGTCCGAGGCGACGGGGGTCTGGACCGTCGCGCCCGCGCTCGCCGTGATCGGCACCGCCATGACCTCGGGTGAGACCGCCGGCGTGGTCGCGGCCGACGCCGCCCTGCACGAAGGACTGACCACCCGCGAGGAGCTCGACAGCTGGCTCGACCGGCTCCGGCGCAGACCGGGGCTGGTGGCCGCCCGCCGCGCCGTGGCTGCCGCCGACCACCGCAGCGAGTCCGTCGGCGAGAGCCGGACGCGCCTGGTGCTGCAGGCGATGCCCGACCTCCCGCCGATCACGCTGCAGCACGAGTTCCGCGACGAGCACGGTGTCGTGTGGGCCAGGTGCGACCTGCTCGTCGGAGAGCACCTCGTCGTCGAGTTCGACGGACGGGTGAAGTATCGCGCCGGCGCGGACTCCGGGGGCAGCTCAGTCTCGCCGGGGCCAGGAGCGGGGTCGGGGTCGGGGTCGGGGTCGGGGTCGGCGTCGGTCTCGCCCGAGGAGGTCGTCTGGGCCGAGAAGCTGCGCGAGGACCGGATCCGCCGCCAGGGCAAGGTCGTCGTCCGCGTCGTCTGGTCCGACCTCGACCGTCCCGCGCTGGTCCAGGCCCGGGTGCGAACCGGTCTGCGCGATGTCGAACGCATGCACGGCCGGTCCGCCGCCTGACCGCCCCCGCGCCGTCCGCAGCCCGAGCACTTCGCGCACCCGGTGACCACTACGCATACGAGACAGGTGCGCGAAGTCGGCACCCGGTGAGCGGGGTCGACTGCGCGCACCGGGTGACGACTCCCCGACGGACGACTGCGCGCACCAGGTGACGACTCCCCGACGGTCGACGGCGCGCACCGGGTGACGACTCCCCCGAGCAGACGAGAGGGCGGCGCCGGACCAGGTCAGACCAGGTCCCGACGCCGCCCTCCCGAGTGAGGTGCTGCCCCGGCGCTACGGCGTGCCGGTGGTGAGGTGAGCGTCCATGCTGAGGTTCTTCTCGACGCGGGGGTCCCCTGCGTCGGCGAAGTAGTCACCCCTGATGGTGTCGTCCACGCCGGGATCGACCTTGAGCGCGCGCAGCACGACGGTCAGGAGTGCGGCGATGACGAGGTTGATCACGAAGGCGGTCAGGCCGATGTACCCCATCTTGCCGATGATCGGGATGATGTCGAGCGAGCCACCGAAGTGGTTCTTGGTCACCGGGTTGACGACGTTGTAGGCCATCACCGTGCCGTAGACCATGCCCACGGCCCAGCCGCCGAGCAGCGCCCAACGGTGGAACCAGCGGGTGTAGAGACCAGCGACGATCGCCGGGAACGTCTGCAGGATCCAGATGCCACCCAGGAGCTGGAAGTTGATGGCGTTCTGCTTGTCCAGGGTCAGGACGAAGACCAGGGCGAACGCCTTGACCAGCAACGACACCAGCTTGCCGACCTTGGCCTCCTGGGCGTGCGTCGCGTCCGGCTTGATCCAGTCGCGGTAGATGTTGCGGGTGAAGGTGTTGGCCGCCGCGATCGACATGATCGCCGCCGGCACGAGCGCACCGATCGCCACGGCCGCGAAGGCGACCCCGGCGAACCAGCTCGGGAACATGTCCTCGAACAGCTGCGGGATGACCAGCTGGGCGTTCGGCTTGCCGTCCAGGCCGATCGGCTTGGTGCCGGCAGCGATGGCGACCCAGCCGAGCAGCGCCAGCAGGCCCAGCACGAAGGAGTACGCCGGGAGGATCGAGGCGTTGCGGCGGATCGTGTTGCGGCTCGAGCTCGACAGGGTCGCCGTGATCGAGTGCGGGTACATGAACAACGCGAGCGCGGAGCCGAACGCGAGGGTGGCGTAGGCCCAGTACTGCTGGCTGTTCGGGATGAACGCACCGGTCGGCTTGGACGGGTCGGCGGCGCTCGGGTTGGACATCTTGGCCTCGGCCGCGCTGAAGACGGCGCCCCAGCCACCGACCTTCGCGGGCAGGTAGATGACGGCCACGATGATGACGAGGTAGATCAGCGCGTCCTTGACGAACGCGATCATCGCCGGTGCACGCAGTCCGCTGGAGTAGGTGTAGGCCGCCAGCAGGGCGAAGGCGATGAACAGCGGCAGGTCCCTGGCCAGCAGCGACTCACCCCCGACGCCGGCCACCTCGAGCACCGCCTGGATGCCGACGAGCTGCAGGGCGATGTAGGGCATCGTCGCGAGGATGCCGGTCACCGACACCGCGAGCGACAGACCGCGGGAGCCGTAGCGACCCTTGACGAAGTCGGCAGGGGTGACATAGCCGTGGCGGTGGCTGACCGACCAGAGCCGGGCCATGAAGATGAAGATGATCGGGTAGAGCACGATCGTGTAGGGCACGGCGAAGAAGCCGGCGACCGACCCCAGGGCGAACATCGCCGCGGGGACCGCGATGAAGGTGTAGGCCGTGTAGAGGTCGCCGCCCAGCAGGAACCAGGTGACCCAGGTGCCGAAACGCCGACCACCCAGGCCCCATTCGTCCAGCGACTCCATCGAGTCGGCCTGGCGCCAGCGGGAGGCCAGGAAGCCCATCACCGTGACGATGGCGAAGAGCACGATCAGGACGGTCAGCGCGACGCCGTTGACGCCGCCGGTGTCGGTGGCTGCGGGGAGCAGGGTGCTCATCGGCCGGTCTCCTCAGGTGAGCGGTGGTCGGGGTGGCCCTGCATCGGGCGGTGGGGGCGCGCCTTGAGCACGAGGCGGTACGCGGAATACGTCATCCCCGAGCAGAGGAAGACCCACAGGAACTGGTACCAGATGAAGAAGGGGAACCCGAAGAGCACGGGATCCCTGCGGGAGTAGCTGCTCACCCAGAGCAGCGCGATCATCGGCAGGGCCAGCAGGATGGCTGCGATCGTCAACAGCTTCTTGTCGGCGGGTGGAACGGTGTCGTGGTCGACCTCGGTGTCGGCACTCACGGGGGACCTCCAGGTGGGAGCGGAGACGGCGGGCACGCAGTCCGGAAGGCACGATATGCCTGCCTCGCCTGCAATGGGGGGAGGCACACTGGACAGCCGACCTCACGCACGCAGGCGCGACACCGCGCACCTGTCAGGTATGCCGGGTGGTCACCCGGTGCGCGCAGACCGCCGGTCCAGGTAGCGGGTGAGCGAGTCGACGACCCGCGGGTCGTACTCGTAGCCCAGGCCGAGGTGGATGCGTTCCATCGCCCTCGCCGCGTGCTGGTGGTCCGGGCCGCTCAGGTCGTCGTAGGCGTTGGCCACCTTGATGATGCGGCTGGCCATCGGCAGGTCCTGGCCGAACTCTCGGACCTGACGGTATGGCGTGATCTGGGCTTCCATGATGGTCGCGACGTTGTCGAGCACCCCGGTGCTGCGTACGATCTCGGCCCCGTCGTGGGCGATGCGTTGCTGGTCGGCCGGTGCGGCCATGACCGTCGCCCCCTGTGGGATCGGCTCGCGCAGGGCGACCTGGCCGAGGTCGTGCAGCAGGGCTGCGTACTCGAGGTCGGTGAGCTCGCGCTGGTTCATGCCCAGGTCGCGCCCCACCGCCATCGAGATCTCGGCGACGCGCTGGGCATGCTCCGGCACGGTGTAGTTGGTGCGGTCGGTGAGCGAGGAGAGGGCACCGATGGTCTGCCGGTAGGTCTGTCGGATCGAGGCGTAGCGCTGGACGGCGAAGTACGTCAGGACCAGGGGGAACAGGAAGAGCGGCAGGGCGACGACCCCCAGGGCGTATTCCGCCAGGGCGATGAGCGTGCCCGAGGTGACCAGTGCGGTGGCGAGGGCGATCGTCGAACGGATCTCGTCGAGAATGCTGCGCAGCAACGGCCCGTGGTCGCGACCGGCCCGGACGATGGCCTGCAGGGCGAGGTCGACCAGCATGGCGACCGACCCCACGGCGAGCATCACCAGCGCCACCAGCCAGCGCCTGGAGCCCCACTCGACAGCGTGGTCGAGCAGCGTGGCGCCGCCGATCACGACGCTGCGGTACAGCAGTGGCACGACGGCCGCACCGAAGAACCGCGCCGCGAGCCCGGACCAGTTCACCGCGCGCCCGGTGGCGGCCAACGCCCCGTTGCCGATGAGCATCCCCAGGCCCACCGTGACGACCACGACGGCGGCGCCCACCGGCTGCTCGGGATCGGGGGCGATGGTGGCCAGCCCCAGCGCAAGGGCCGCAGCCGAGGACATCGGGGCAGTGAGCCGACCCGCCAGCACGGTGAGGCGCGCGGTCTCGCCGAGGGCGATGGCGACGAGGAACAACGCCAGGGTCAGCACCGAGGTGGGCCCGAGGTGCCCGACCTGCGGGACCGAAGCCCACAGCGCCGCGACCAGCAGCAACCCGGCGACGGCGACCGGCACGCCGAGCTCCACTCCCCGGAGGAGGAGTCGTCTCACGACCGACCAGCCAGCGGCCGAACCGCGCCGGCGGGCGCGCCGTTGATGCGTGCCCGCAGGTCCGGACGGTTGGCGAGCAGGTCGGACAGCTCCGGCTCGTCGTGGTCGAGTGCCGGACCCGGCGGCAGCTCGTCCTGGGTGCGGTGGGTCGGCGCCCACTCGTGGCGGGCGAGGACCTTGGCCAGGGCGCCCACGATGCGGGGGTCGAACTGCGCGCCCGACCGCAGGGTCACGGCTTCCAGGGCCTCGGCCGACGACAAGGCGCCACGGTGTGACCGGTCGGTGGTCAGGCAGTCGAAGGTGTCGGCGACCGCGATGACCCGGGCAGCGACGGGGATGTCGGTGTCAGCCAGGCCCAGCGGGTAGCCGCGCCCGTCGAACCGCTCGTGGTGGTGGGCGATGCCCGCGATGGACCCGGCGAGGAACTCGATCTCCTCGATGAGCTCCACCCCACCCAGGGCGTGGTCGGCGAGGATCACGAGGTCCTCGTCGTCGAGGACCTTGCGACCACGCAGGATCCGGCTGGGCACCCGCACCAGGCCGACGTCGTGCAACATGCCGGCGGTGCGGACGTCCTGGATCTCCTTGGGCGTCATACCGATGTCCTCGGCCATCCACTCGCAGAGCTGCGCCACGCGCTCGCTGTGACCGACGTTGTGCGGCATCTTCGTCTCGACGGCCGTGACCAGGGCCTTGAGGGTGCGCTCGTGGGCCTTGAGCTCCTCGCCGTACTGGTCGAACGCCCACCGCGCGACGAGCAGCGGCGCGAGCACGAGCACTCCGGCGAACCAACCGACCTCGGCCGGGATCCACAGGACCACGAGGAGGAAGCCGATGACGCCGTACCCGACGTAGGCCAGGCCGCTCGTGGTGAGCAGGCTCAACACCCGGGAGCGGATCGGGCTGCCGCTGGAGACGTGCAGGACCAGGGCGATGAGCAGGGCGTTGAGCAGGCACTGCGTCACATCGGTCACGACGAGGGGCAGACCCACGTGGAGGAGGATGTCTCCCGCCGACATGTCCACGGGGACGACCTTCTGACCGCCCACGAGCAGGTAGACGAGGCCGCCGGCCACGCCCAGGCCACTCATCATGGCCACGTTGAACGCGTTGGCCACGGCGGGTGACCGGTCGAACTTGAAGATCATCGCCACGGCGCCGACGATGCCGGCACCCACAGGGCCGACGATCACGGCAGCAGCGACGAGGATGATGCTCAGGAAGCTGATGCGCACCCTGCTGATCAGCTCGGTCTCCCGAAGGAGGACGCCTCCCGCCGCCAGGGCGGTGAGGACACCGATCGCTGCCCAGTCCTGGGGTGGGCCGTCGACATGGAGGGCCAGGACCACCAGCGAGAGGGTGAAGGCGTAGACGCTTCCGACGAAGGCGAACACGGCAGGGCGATAGAGCGTCGTAGCCTGGGATCCTGATCGGGCGGCGCTCACGTCACCAATCTACGGCGTGAGCAACCCGCCCGTATCCGGACCAGAGGATCAGGTCTCAGACGTCAGACGCTGACGTGACCCTTCCAGTCCCATCCGCGGGAAGCGCCCTCGAGGCCCTTCCAGTCCCAGCCACGGGAGAACTCGGTCGGGCCCTCGGTGGGGGTCCACACGAACGTGTCGTCCTGGCCGAGGATGGACTCAAAGATGGTGGTGATGGTCTTCATGGCTGGGGTGCTCCTTCTGCTCGGGGGATGGTCCCTCATCCGTTCGGACCGTTTCGAGCTGTCATTGCGCCGGGTGCCAGGGGTGCTACCCGGTCGCAGGACTATGATGGCTCGGCGGCCCGGGACCCGCAGGCGGAGTGGTCCGTTCTTTGCCAAGTCTTGAAGGTCGGCTCGTCCTTCAGGATGTATTTTCCTCCCAAAAGAGGACATTTCCCCTTTGTCTTGGCTCGGGCACACATCCTGTTGTGCGACAATGTGGTCAGGCAGGGCGCTGTTCTGGCGCCACCGCACCACCGACGGAGACACCATGAGCAAGCGCGCCCGCAAGCGTCGCTCGCGCAAGGGCAACGCGGCCAACCACGGCCGCAAGCCCAACGCCTGAGCCAGCGCAACGACGCACAGACGAGAGCGGCGGCCGGATCCTTGAAGGATCTCGGCCGCCGCTCTCGTCTGTGCAGGACTGGTGGTACCCGTCGTGCGGTGCCAGTCGTGCCGGTGGTGCTACTCGGCGATCTCGAGGCGGATCGTGGTGATCCGGGCCATGATCTGGGTCCGCAGCCCCTCGGGGGCGGCCTCGCAGGCGCACGAACGCTTCACCAGCGCCTTGAGCGCCTGGTCGAGGTCGTACTGCTTCAGGCAGGGTGAGCACGCCTCGAGGTGGTGGGCGATCTTCTCGGTGTCGTCATGGGTCATCTCACCGTCGAGGTACTCGTAGACCCGGTGCAACACCTCGGAGCAGTCCGCTCCCGCAGCGTCACCCTGTCCGGAGTCGCTTCCACACATCATGAGTCCGCTCCCTGGGTCGCGAAGCCGCGCTCGGCGGCATAGTCGGTCAGCAGCTCTCGCAGCTGGCGCCTGCCTCGGTGCAACCGGGACATCACGGTGCCGATCGGCGTCTCCATGATCTCGGCGATCTCCTTGTAGGCGAAGCCCTCGACATCGGCGAGGTAGACCGCCATGCGGAAGTCCTCCGGCAGCTCCTGCAGCGCCTGCTTCACCTGGGTGTCAGGCAGGTGGTCCAGCGCCTCGGTCTCGGCGGAGCGCAGGCCGGCGGAGCTGTGCGACTCCGCTCGCGCGAGCTGGTAGTCCTCGATCTCGGCGGCGTCCGACTGGAGCGGCTCGCGCTGCTTCTTGCGGTAGCTGTTGATGTAGGTGTTGGTGAGGATGCGGTACATCCACGCCTTGAAGTTCGTGCCGGGGCGGTACTGGTGGAACGCCGCGTACGCCTTGGTGTAGGTCTCCTGCAGGAGGTCCTCGGCGTCGGCGGGGTTCCGCGTGGTCCGCAGCGCGGCGGAGTAGAGCTGGTCCAGCAGGGGCATCGCCTCGCGCTGGAAGCGGGCCTGCCGCTCATCGGTCGTCTCGGTGGCCACGTCGACGGTCGCGTCGGGGGCAGGGGTCTCAGTCATCGTCCTCCAGCCTAGCCCGCTCGGCGATCCGGCGGCGCTGGCCTTCGCGGTCGTCGCCCCCGCGGACAGGCCGAGCTCCACCGGTGTGTGGGCACCGCTGACGGGCGGCGAGTCGGTCAACAGCGGCACGGGTGGGCTCCTGGAGATTCGGGTGGAGGTTCCGGTTGCGGACGGGGTCATCTCGTGCAACGGCGCCTCGCCGGATGTCATTCCCGACCCGCAGGTCTCTGGGCCGTGTCGCGCCGGGTCACCTGACTTCGGCGACCCCCGCCACGCCTTCCAGGAACGTCCGTGCCGCCGCGACCACGTCCGAGGGCGCGCGGCCGAAGCTGTGGGTGCCCTTCACGCCCGTGACGTATGCCGCGTCGGGCAGCTCGGCGCGGACCTCGTCGGGGGTGCCGAACGGGTCACGAGTGCCCTGCACGACGTGCAACGGCAGGCCAGCGGTCAGGGGTAGACGCAGCTCGTCGGCCCGGGACCGCTCCGGGGCACCGGGCGGGTGCAAGGGGAAGCTCAGGCACAGCACGCCGTCGGCTCCCACGGCCTGCGCCGTCCGGCACGCCACCCGCGCCCCTGCGCTGCGACCGCCCACCACCACCGGTCGAGGGAGGGCACCCCTGCCGGTCAGCAGCCGCGCCAGGACCGGCAGCCAGGCCTCGTCGAGGGTCGGTGGCCGGCTGGCCACCTTGAGCCCCTTGAGCCGCCAGGGCTGGTCGACCAGGACCACCGCCCACCCGAGGCGGACCATCTGCGCGGTGACGGCCACGACGTCACCGGTCCACCCCTGACCGCCGGCGCCGTGCCCCAGCACGAGCGTGGCCTGCGCCCTCGGCGGTCGGTGGACGGTCGCCCGCGCCGGGCCCTGTGGTGTGTCGATGTCGAGCACCCGCGAAGGCGTCGGCAGCCTCACGCCGGGCCCCCGATGATCTCCCCGGTCATCGGGTCGACCACGCCGTCGAGCTCGTCGGCCCCTGCGGGCTCGATGAGCTGGGGGCCGTTGCTGCGGTTGGACGAGACAGCAGTGCCGACGGGGTGGGCCTCGAAGCGGCCGGGTCGGGCGAACGCGAGCAGCGCCCCGACCTGGCCCGGGTCGGTCACGGCCGGGTCGAGCCAGGTCGACCAGTCGTCACGCTCGAGGACCAACGGCTGGCGGTCGTGGATCCGGTCCAGTCCGGCCTCGGCACCGGTCGTGATGATGGTGAACGTCGTCAGCCACGCCTGCGGGTCGTCCTTGTCCGCGATCTCCCGGTCGCGCCAGAACTCGTAGAGGCCGGCGAACGCCACCACGTCGCCGTCGGCCCGGTGGATGAAGAACGGCTGCTTGCGGGGGTTGCCCTTGGCGTCCGTGGCGACGGGCGACTTCTGCCACTCGTACCAACCCTGAGCCGGGACGAGGCAGCGCCGCGAGGCGGCGGCCTTCGCGAACGACCCCTTCTCCAGGACCGACTCCGCGCGGGCGTTGATCATCCGCATGCCGATCTTGAGGTCCTTGGACCAGCTCGGGACCAGCCCCCAGGTGAGCAACCGCAGCTGGCGCACCGCTCCCTGCTCCGCGGCATCCGACTCGTCGGTGTCCCGGGGCGCCCGGGAGAGGATCACGGGGGCCTGCTTGCTCGGGGCGAGGTTCCAGTCGGGCGCACCAGCAGGTGGGCTCTGCGGGCTCTTGAGGATGCTGCGGGCGGGGTCACCGGTACGGTCCAGGTCGACCTCGAACTCCTCCACCAGCTCATCGGGATTGGCTGTCGCCGCGTAGCGTCCGCACATGGTGGACAGGGTACGCAGCGACGCCGACGGGCCCCATACGGTAGGAAGGGAGACGCAGGGGAACACCCGTCTCCCCAGACGTCCACAGGAGTGATCATGACCCTCGTCCGCCGTGTGGCCCGCCCGATGCTCGCCGCGATCTTCGTGGTGCAGGGGCTCGAGCAGCTGCGGCACCCTGCCGCGCTCAAGGCCAAGGTGGCCCCTTTCGCCGAGCAGGTCGCCCCGCTGGGCCTGCCCAACGACCCCGAGCTGCTCGTGCGCGCCAACGGCGCGGCGATGGTCGGCGGTGGAGCGCTGCTGGCCACCGGGCGCATCCCCCGCCTGGCCGCCCTCGCGCTGTTCGGGTCCCTGGTGCCGACGACGTATGTCGCGCACCCGTTCTGGGAGAAGTCCGACGCGCAGACGCGCGCCACCCAGCGGATCGGCTTCCTCAAGAACCTCGGGCTCATGGGCGGGCTGCTGCTGGCCAGCGTCGACACCGAGGGCAAGCCCGGCCTGGCTTATCGCGCAGGCCTCGCCGGTGACTCCGCCAAGCGGGTGGCCAAGCAGAGCCGCAGGGAGGTCAAGCACGCCGCTCACGCCGCTCGCCGCGAGGCCAGGCTCGCTGCGTCGCAGGCCCATGATGCCCTCACCTGATCCCAGCCGGCCCGTGGAGGGCGACTGGCCCGTCCCCGCGGCCCCCGGCCCGGTGGACGCCGACGTCGTCCTCCCCGGTAGCAAGTCCCTGACCAACCGGTTCCTCGTCCTGGCCGCCCTCGCCAACGGACCTTCGCTGCTCCGACGCCCGCTGCGCTCGCGCGACACCCTCCTCATGGCGCAGGCGCTGCGCCAGCTGGGCGCCGGGATCGACGACACCACCGCACACTCCGGCCAGCTGCCCGACTGGGTGGTGACCCCGGCGACGCTGCGCGGCGACACCCACGTCGACTGCGGCCTGGCCGGCACCGTGATGCGCTTCCTGCCCCCGGTCGCCGCGCTGGCGACCGGCCCGGTGACCTTCGACGGCGACGCGCAGGCCCGGGTGCGGCCGATGGGTCCGGTCCTGGACGCCCTGCGGGCGTTGGGCGCCGACCTCGACGACGGTGGCCGTGGCACGCTGCCGTTCACCGTGCGTGGCCGCGCCGGGATGCCCGGCGGGACGGTGACGCTCGACGCGTCGGCGTCCTCCCAGTTCATCTCGGCCCTGCTGCTGGCCGGTCCGCGCTACGAGAAGGGCGTCACCGTCCATCACGACGGCAGGCCCGTGCCCTCGGAGCCGCACATCGAGATGACGGTCGAGACCCTGCGTGACGCCGGCGTGCTCATCGACGACAGCGAACCCAACACCTGGCGGGTGGAGCCCTCCGAGGTCAATGCCCTCGACGTCCAGGTCGAGCCCGACCTGTCCAACGCGGCACCGTTCCTGGCAGCCGGCCTCGTGACCGGTGGACGGGTGACCGTGCCGGGCTGGCCGCACCACACCACCCAGGCAGGGGACGCGATCCGCGACATCCTCGACGCCATGGGTGCCGATGTGAACCTCAGCCGTGAGGGCCTGACCGTCTCCGGCAACGGTGAGGTGTCCGGCATCGACGTCGACCTCCACGACGCCTCCGAGCTCACACCGGTCGTGGCCGCCGTGGCCGCGCTCGCCGACTCCCCCAGCGTGATCCGCGGGGTGTCCCACATCCGCGGCCACGAGACCGACCGCCTCGCAGCTCTCGCGCGAGAGCTGGGGACCCTCGGGACAGTGGTCACCGAGACCGAGGACGGCTTGAGGATCACGCCGAAGCCGTTGCGGCCCAGCCTGTTCCACACCTACGCCGATCATCGGATGGTCATGGCAGGAGCGGTCCTCGGGCTGCGCTGCCCCGGGCTGGTCATCGAGGACGTCGACACCGTCGCCAAGACGCTGCCCCAGTTCACCCAGCTGTGGCACCACCTGGTGTCGCCTGGCACCAGCGCGGCCACCGCATGAGCCGCAAGGCCTCCGACTACGACGAGAGCGACGTCCGCGTCCGTCCCAGCCGTCGGGGCTCGCGGCCGCGCTCGAAGGACCGCCCCGCCCACGAGGACGCCGTGCCCGGCTTCGTGCTCGCCGTGGACCGCGGTCGCTACACCGTGCTCATCCCCCGCGGCACCGGGCGCAAGGCCGCGCCCGAACGGCTGGTGACGGCCATGAAGGCCAGGGAGCTCGGGCGCAAGGGGATCGTCGTCGGCGACGACGTCGGCCTCGTCGGGGACACCAGTGGCAACCCCGACGGCCTGGCCCGGATCGTCCGGCTCACGCCGCGCCGCTCGGTGCTGCGACGCAGCGCCGACGACACCGACCCCGTCGAGCGCGTCATCGTGTCGAACGCCGACCAGCTGGTCATCGTGTCCGCGCTGGTCAACCCGGAGCCACGCCCCCGACTCATCGACCGTTGCCTCGTCGCCGCCTACGACGCGGGGCTGGAGCCGCTGCTCGTGCTCACCAAGGCGGACCTCAAGGACCCTGCCGAGTTCCTCGGGAGCTACGCGCCGCTCAACGTGCCGAATGTCGTCACCTCCACGGGCGAGTCCGGTTTCGACGGCCTGGAGGGACTGACCGAGCGCCTGGTCGGACGGGTGAGCGTCTTCGTCGGTCACTCCGGTGTCGGCAAGTCCACCCTGGTCAACGGGCTGGTCCCCGACGCCCGGAGGGCGACCGGGATCGTCAACGACGTCACCGGACGCGGGCGGCACACCTCGTCGTCCGCGGTCGCCCTGCGCCTCCCGGACGGCGACGGCTGGGTCATCGACACCCCGGGCGTCCGCTCCTTCGGGCTCGCCCACGTCGACCTCGGACGGATCATCCAGCACTTCCCCGACCTCGAGGCCGGCACGGGCCTGTGCCCGCGCGGCTGCACCCACGACGAGCCGGAGTGCGCGCTCGACGCCTGGGTGGAGTCGGGTCAGGCCGGACCCGCCGGCGCCTCCCGCCTCGAGTCGCTGCGCCGGTTGCTGCGGGCCCGCTCCGGCGAGGGTGACTGAGCCTCCACCGCCCGGGGCCCCCACGCCAGGTGACCGGCCATGGCGAGCAGCGTTGCCAGCAGAGGCATTCCGAGCAACAGTGCCACCTGAGCGCGCACTGGTGCGACGGTGAGGGTCGTATCGTCGACGCGGCTCGTCCACCACACGTACAGCGGCGGACCGAGCACCGCGACGAGGGCCACAACCCTGGCCGCACGGCTCCGGCGTGCCACGAGAGGACCGGCAACCACGAACGCCGGGAGCAGCGGCATGCCTGGGCCGGCGAAGAGCACGAGCCCCGGCACCACGGCGAGCCTGAGCCAGCGCCAGGCACCTCCACGACGCCTGGCCTCGGCAGCCACCCCTACACCGAGACCCAGCAGCGCCGCCAGGCCGACGATGGCCAGGGATCCCGACCAGCTGAACTCGGGCGCGGTCGAGACGAGCCGCATCCAGCCGCGGGCAAGAACTCCCCACCCCGCACCCAGAGCTGCTCCGAGCGCGGCTGCTCGGGCCATCCCGCCTCCCATCACCACACCACGGGGAAGCACGCCAACCGGGCACCCGCAGCGCCCGTGTCGTGGTCGGTGGCCATCTCGTGGACGACCACGGACCGGGCGCCGTGGACCGGGACGAAGGGCACCACGGTCGTGGCGCGACCGCTCCCGACGGACGTCACCGTGAAGTCGAGCCACACCTCGTGGTCGGCATCGACCACCGGCGGAGCGGCGCTGTTGTAGTGGGGACCGGCGGCCACGCCGTCACCGGGTACGCACGGGCCGCTGTGCAGGTGGGCTCCGAAGGTCGTCCCCGTCGCCGACCGCGCGATCCCCCTCACCGTCAGGACGACGGCCGTCCGTCTGGCTCCGATCGTCATGCGCAGCGTGCCGCGCGCGCCGTCCAGGGGTTGGGCGGTGGTGGGCTGGAGGTCGCTGAGCGGACTCTGGAAGGTCAGGGTGTGGCCCTTCACTCGCTGTGCCCCGTCGTGGCGGTCCCCTGCGTGGGTCGGGGTGCCGGCCAGGGCCGATGGGCCGGTGGCTGTCGCGAGGCCGACGATGGCGGTGCAGGCGGCGACCACGCCTGTTCTGCGCAGAAGGGTTGAGGTGCCCGAGCGGTTCATGAGGTCTCCTTGGGTGAGGGCAAATGACGCTGACAACCCACTGACGCGCCTCACGACGGCGACGGGTGACACGGAATTCCCCCCGAGGTTGTCCGATCTCGTTGTCACCCAACGGGTCCGGTCACTCGTCTGTCGAGGTGATGGAGTCCATGGAAGTGCTCGCACGGCGCACGAGGAGCACCAGCGGCGAGGCCCCCACGACAGAGGCCGATCCGCTCGTCGTCGCGCTCTTCACCACCGAGTCGGCGCGCTTGGTCTCCCTCGCCCGCTTCTTCGTCGACGACCGGACTGCCGCCGAGGACCTGGTGCAAGAGGCCTTCATCCGTCTCGCGCGCAGCAGTCACCGCATCCGCGAGCCCGCACGGGCCGCCGCGTACCTGCGTTCGATCGTGATCAACCTTGCTCGCGACCACAACCGGCGGGGCCTGGTCTCGCTGCGGCACCGGGCGCCAGCGGTCCTCGACGAGCCATCGGCCGAGGACACCGCCTCGATCCTGCAGGCGCGGCGCGACGTCGTCGAAGCCGTGCGGGGCCTGCCACGACGACAGCGGGACTGCATCGCGCTGCGCTACTACCTCGAGCTCGGCATCGACCAGATCGCCGAGACCCTCGGCCTGTCCCCCAACTCGGTCAAGACGCATCTGCGCCGCGGCCTGCGGACGTTGGCCGCCCGACTGGAGGAGGACCGATGAGCGCCCTCGAGGACCGCCTGCACGAAGCCTTGGCCGCCGAGGCGCGGACCCGCGTCCCGTCGGCAGACCTGTTCACCCGGGTCGTCGACAGCATCCACGACGACCATCGGCGCCGACGGCACAGGACGCTGGCCATAGTGGCCTGGGTCGCCACCCTGACGGCAACGCTCACTGCCGTGTTGGCACTCACCCCGCGAGGAAAGGACGGACTCGACATGCCCTGGTGGATTCTGGAGGTCGGCACGACCGCTGCGCTGCTGGCGATCGCGCTGTGGCTGGGTCCGTTCATCAAGCGCTTCGGGCGGGCCTACGCTGCTGATGTCTTCCACGACAACCCGCTCACCGGCAAGAGCTACATCGTCCTGACCGACATCGTGTACTACCTGATCTTCGCCGCCTACATCCTCTTCTCGGTGCACTTCGCCCCGCAGTCGGAGTGGAAGAACGTCGTCTCCGAGCGGGTCACTGCCGAACAGCTGACGTTCGAGGTCGCTCGAATCGGCGGCATCCTGCTCATCATCGGCATCCTGCACGGAGTGAACATCGTGCTCATGCCGGTTCTCGGTCGTCTCTTCTCACTCAACCGACGTCTCCCCCAGCAGTGAGGGAAGGCGCGCCCGGATGAGGGGACGACGCACGACCGCGCCGTCCCCCCGGTCAGGGGAACGGCGCGGTCGGGTGTGCGTATGGCGTCCGAGACCCTCAGACAGGGCGGTCGGTGCCCTGCGCGGTGAGGTCGACCGTCTCGATGATCTCGCGGGGCTCGGCGTAGTGGCAGGCCGACAGGTGCGCGCCGGGTCCGTCAGGACGCATCTCGAGCAACGGGATGTCTGTCTTGCACTTGTCCTGCGCCTTCCAGCAGCGCGTGTGGAACCGGCACCCCGACGGGGGGTTGGCCGGCGAGGGGACATCGCCCTTGAGGACGATCTGTTCCTTCTTGTCACGCAGGGTCGGGTCCGGCACGGGCACGGCCGACAGCAGGGCCTGGGTGTAGGGGTGGGTGGGACGGCTGTAGATCTCGTCCTCACCGCCCAGCTCTGCCATCTTCCCGAGGTACATCACGCCGACGCGGTCGGAGATGTGGCGCACCACGGACAGGTCGTGCGCGATGAAGACGTAGGACAGGCCGAGCTCGTCCTGCAGCTTCTCCATGAGGTTGACCACCTGGGCCTGGACCGACACGTCGAGGGCCGAGACCGGCTCGTCGCAGATCAGCACCTTGGGGTTGAGCGCGATGCCCCGGGCGATGCCGATGCGCTGGCGCTGCCCTCCGGAGAACTGGTGGGGGTAGCGGTTGATGTGCTCGGGGTTGAGTCCCACCAGGTCGAGCAGGTCCTGCACGGCCTTGCGGCGACCCTTCTTCGGCACCACGTCGGGGTGGATGTCGAAAGGCTCCCCCACGATGTCGCCGACCGTCTTGCGAGGGTTGAGCGAGGTGTAGGGGTCCTGGAACACGATCTGGATGTCGCGACGCAGCCTGCGCATCGCTCGACCCTTCTGGGCGAACATGTCGACACCGTCGAACTGGACCGAGCCGGACGTGGGCTCCTCCAGGCGCATGAGCAGTCGGCCCAGCGTGGACTTGCCACACCCGGACTCACCGACGATGCCGAGGGTCTCGCCCTTGAGGAGCTCGAAGCTGACACCGTCCACCGCCTTGACGTGGCCGACGGTGCGGCGCAGGACGCCACCGCGGATCGGGTAGTGCTTGACCAGGTCGGTCGCGGTCAGGATGGCTTCAGCCATTGAGGACCTCCTCGGCGAAGTGGCAGGCGGACTCTCGGCCGGGGGCGACCTCCCGCAGTGGGGGTCGGTCCTCTCGGCAGACGTCCTGGGCGAACTTGCAGCGGGGGTTGAACGCACACCCCTGGGGGATGTGCATGAGGTTCGGCGGAAGGCCACCGATCGCCGCGAGCTGCTGGCCCTTCTGGTCCAGCCGGGGAATCGACTCGAGCAGTCCCTTGGTGTACGGGTGCGCCGGCTTGCGGTACAGGTCGTACACGTCGGCCCGCTCGACGATGCGGCCGGCGTACATGACCGCGATCTTGTCCGCCACGTCGGCCACGACCCCCAGGTCGTGGGTGATGAGGATGAGCCCCATCTGGCGTTCCTCCTGCAGCTCCTGCAGCAGGGCCATGATCTGGGCCTGCACCGTCACGTCGAGGGCGGTGGTCGGCTCGTCCGCGATGAGCACCGCAGGGTCGAGGGCGATGGCCATCGCGATCATGATGCGCTGCCGCATACCGCCGGAGAACTGGTGGGGGTAGGCCTTCACCCGTTCCTTGGCCCCGGGGATCTGCACTCGCTGCATGAGCTTGATGGCCCGCTCGAGGGAGTCCGACCGGTTCATCCCGCGGTGCACCCGGAACATCTCGGCGATCTGCCAGCCCACCGGGAACACCGGGTTGAGCGAGGACAGCGCGTCCTGGAAGACCATCGAGATCTCCGGTCCGCGGGCCTTGCGCCGCTGCTCCGGCGCCATGGTCAGCAGGTCCTGACCGCAGTAGCGGATCTGGCCCTTGGGGACCACCGCCGGCGGGACGTCGAGGATGCCCATGATCGCCTGGGCGGTCACCGACTTGCCCGATCCCGACTCGCCGAGGATGGCCAGCGTCTCGCCCTCGTAGAGGTCGAAGTTGACGCCGTTGATCGCCCTGGCGATGCCGTCCGCGGTGTGGAACTCGACGTGGAGGTCCTCCACCTCGAGCAGCAACCCGTCCGTGGCGTGGTACTCGGAACCGGTCGCGGTCTTGCCGCGAGGGGTTCCGGTGTCAGTTGTGGTCATCAGTGTGTCTTTCCCGCTCAGCGCGACTTCGGGTCGAAGGCGTCACGCACGGCGTCACCGAGCATGATGAAGGCCAGCACCGCAAGGGACAGGAACAGGCTGGGGAACAGCAGGATGTGCGGGTAGGTGCGCACAGCCACGAGCGCGTCGGAGATCGCGACCCCCCACGAGATCGCCGGCGGGGTCAACCCGATACCGAGGAAGCTCAGGGTCGCCTCGGCCGTGATGAAGACACCGAGGTTGATCGTCGCCACCACGATGACCGGCGCGAGGGCGTTGGGCATGACGTGGGACCGGATGATCCGCCACGGGCTCGCCCCCAGGGCGCGAGCCGCCTGGACGTAGTCGTTGGGCTTGACCTGCAGGACGCTGGAGCGCATGAGGCGGGCGAGACCGGGCCAGCCGAAGACCGACAGCACGAGCACCACCTTGCCGACGACCATGAGGTAGGGCGTGTTCTGGTCGTTGGGGTAGACCGACATGAACAGGATGCCACCGAGCAGCAGCGGGATGGCGAAGAAGATGTCCGTGACGCGCGAGACCACGGTGTCGGCGAACCCTCCGTAGTAGCCGGCCAGGATGCCCATGACGAGACCGATGAACACCGTCGACAGGGTGGAGAAGACTCCGACCAGGATCGAGGCACGCGCGCCGTAGATGGTGCGGGCGTAGATGTCGTACCCCTGGATGTCGCGGCCGAACCACGCGTCGGCGCCCGGCTTCTCGCGAGCGCTCTTGAGCACGGCGGCACCGGGGTCGACGTTGGTGAACAGCTGCGGTACCAGGGCCATCAGGACGAACGTGGAGATGAGCCCCACGGACACCCAGAAGATCGGGTTCCGCTTGAGCTGGCGCCACGCGTCCGACGCCAGCGACCGTCCCTCGTCTGCGGAGGCTCCCGGGTCTGAGGCGCCCAGCTCGGCGTTGACTTCGATGGACGATGCCTCAGTCATGGCTGATCCTCGGGTCGAGCACGCCGTACAGCAGGTCGACGAGCAGGTTCATCAGCAGGAAGACGAGCACCAGGACGGTCACGGTGCCCACGACGCTCACGGGGTCACGGTTGCGGATACCGGTGAAGAGGAACCCGCCGACGCCCTGGATGTTGAAGATGCGCTCGGTCACGATGGCACCGCCGAGCAGGCCGCCGAAGTCGGCACCGATGAAGGTGACCACCGGGATGAGGGAGTTGCGCAGGGCGTGCACGCCGAGGGTGCGCTGGCGCGTCAGACCCTTGGCCGTCGCGGTGCGCAGGTAGTCGGCACGCAGGTTCTCGACGAGGTTCGTCCGGGTGAGGCGGGCGACGTAGGCGATGGAGGCCGAGCCCAGGACGAACGCCGGGAGCAGCAGCTTGGTGTAGGTGACGTCGGAACCGACGGTCGCCAGCTCGGGGGCGAACTTCAGGGCGATGCCGTACTGCAGGCCGACGCCGATGACGAACACGGGGATCGAGATGACGAACAGCGTGCTCACCAGGACGAGGTTGTCGATGAACTTGCCCTTGCGGATGCCGGCCAGGACACCGGCGATGATGCCGATGACCGTCTCGAAGACGATCGCCATACCGGCCAGCTTGGCCGTGGTCGGGTAGCGGAGCTTGAGCTCGTCGACCACCGCGAGGTCGCGGAAGTTGGTACCCAGGTCACCCTGGAGGAGGTTGCCCATGTACGTGACATAGCGCAGCAGGAACGGGTCGTTGAGCCCGTGCTTGTCGCGGAACTCGGCCACGAAGGTGGCCGGACAGGGACGCTCACCACAGAGCCCGATGGTGGGGTCGCCGGGGAGGGCGTAGACCATGACGAAAATGATGAACGTGGCTCCAAGCAGCACCGGGATCATCTGAATCATGCGCCGAAGGATGTACTTGTACACGTCACCTCCTTGGGATTGAGCGCCGTGGGATGGGGTGTTCCCGCCGGGCGTGGCCGGACGAGCGGGGACGCTACCTCACGGAGCGTCGCTGCCCATCACAACATAGTCGTACAGGGGGTGGTGGGGGCATCGGGCGGGTCTCGCTCGACTGCCCCCGGACAGGCCGTCGGCCTGCCGACACTGGGCCGGCAGGCCGACGACGCTATCTGGATCCGTGCGCCCGGTCAGGGGTGCGCGGCCTTGGTTGACTTACTTCAGCGCGAGGCTGGCGAAGTCGATCGTGCCGAATGCCGTGATCTTCACGCCGGTGACCTTGTCGGACCAGCCGAAGGTCGCGGTGGAGTACCACATCGGGATGGCCGGCATGTCGTTGGCGAGCAGTGCCTCGGCCTCCTGGTACTTGGCGTTCGCCGCAGCAGCATCCGTCGACGCAGCAGCCTCGACGAGGAGCTTGTCGAACTCGGGGTTGCTGTACTTGCCATCGTTCGAGGACGCGCCGGTCTTGAAGATCGGGGCGAGGAAGTTCTCGATCGACGGGTAGTCCATCTGCCAGCCGGTGCGGAACATGCCCTTCTGCTTGCCCGCAGCGATGCCGCCACGGAAGGTGGAGAAGTCCACGACCGGGGTGGCGACACAGTCGACACCGAGGGCACCCTTGACGGAGTTGCAGGTCGCCTCGACCCACGCCTTGTGAGAAGCGTCGGCGTTGTAGGCGATCGTCATCTTGCCGCCCTTGAAGCCGCCGGCCTCGTCCAGCTTGGCCTTGGCCTTCGCGGGATCGAAGGTGCAGTACTCGCCACAGGCGTCGGCCTTGTAGCCGTCGACGACCGGGGAGACCCAGCCGGTGGCGGGCTGACGGGTGTTGTTGAAGATCTGCTTGATGATCGTCGGACGGTCGATGGCCATCGAGATGGCCTGACGGATCTTCGGGTCGGCGTAGTTCGGGTCGACCTTGACCGGCGCGAACGTGATGGTCTGGATGACACCAACGGCCTTCTGGGCGTTGCGGTCAGGCAGGTCCGTCTTGTACTTGTCGTCGATCATCGCCGAGGAGGGAACCTCGTCGGTCACGTCGAGGTTGTTGGCCTGGACGTCGGTGTAGGCGGCGTCAGCGTCCTGGTAGATCTTGAACGTGATGTTGTCGAGCTTGCCACCGAACCGACCCGAGTAGTCAGCGAACTTGCTGAGCTTGATCTCGGTGTTCTTGGTCCACGAGTCGAACTTGAACGGGCCCGCGCCGATCGGCTTCTCGCCGAAGGCCTTGGGGTCCGCGAAGAACGAGTCCGGCAGCGGCGAGAACGCCGAGTAGCCGAGACGGACCGGCATGTTGGAGACCTTCTCGCCGGTCTTGATCGTGAAGGTGTGGTCGTCGGTCACGGCGAGCCCGGAGAGCTTGTCGGCCTTCGGGGTGAACCCCTTGCAGGGGTCCTCCGCGTCGGTGCCGGCGCACTGCATGTCACCGAAGCCCTCGATGGGGTCCATGAAGTACCCGGAGGACTGGGCGTTCGGGCCGTAGGCGGCGTAGTTCCAGGCGTCGACGAAGTTCTTCGCCTTGACCTCGGTGCCGTCGTGGAACTTGTAGCCCTTCTTCAGGGTCACCGTGAAGTTCTGGTTGTCGGTGGTCTCGATCTTCTCCGCGATGTCGTTCTCGGGAGCCGCGGTCTCGGGGTTGTAGTGGACGAGCTTGGCCGTGATGGCCTCGAGCACGTTTCCACCACAGGTCTCCGTGGTGTTGCTGGGGACGAGCGGGTTCTGGGGGTTGCACCCACGGACCGTGACAGCGCCGCCGGACTTGCCGCCGGCACTGGAGCTGGCGCCATCGCTGCTGCTACCGCCACCACACGCTGCAGCAAGCAGCGTCACGGCGGAAATTCCAGCAACCATGGTCACCGTGCGAGTAGTTCCTCGCATTGATGTCCTCCTACTTAGGGTCTGCCGTTCGGGTGAACGGTCGGTCCGGGCTGCCCACCGGTCGGAGCGCAGCCCTGTAACGCGCAAGGCGTTCGTGTTGTGGCACCCATGAAAGAGCACGCAGGGAGTAAAGGCGACGTTCCACGCCAACCCGAGACAGAAACGTGATCGTCCCGAGGCCGACCTCGATGCAGATCTTCGGCCGGAGTGGCTTTTTTCCCGCTTGGGACGTGTTGCTGACGATTTTGCCCGGGTGCCGGCCCGAGCCGGGAGATCACCGGAGGGTGCACCCGTGGCGATGCGCTCTCCTGTGGAGGCGACGGGCTAGCGTGGGCAAGTGCCCTACGACGACGACCTGCGCCTCGCCCATGTCCTGGCGGACGCCGTCGAACGGATCACGATGGCCCGGTTCCGGGCCGAGGACCTGGTGGTGGAGTCCAAGCCCGACCTGACCCTGGTCAGTGACGCCGACCGCTCCGCGGAGGAGCTGGTCCGGTCGCAGCTCAAACGCACCCGGCCCCGCGACGCCGTCGAGGGCGAGGAGTTCGAGACCACCGGGCACGGCCCGCGTCGCTGGGTCATCGACCCCATCGACGGCACCCACAACTTCGTCCGCGGCGTCCCGGTCTGGGCGACGCTGATCTCACTGGTGGACGACGGACAGCCGGTGCTGGGCCTGGTCGCTGCCCCGGCGCTCGGCCGGCGCTGGTGGGCGGCAACCGGATCCGGTGCGTGGTCGGGCAAGAGCCTCACCGCCGCCAAGCGCATCCACGTCTCCGGCGTGGCCAAGGTCGAGGACGCGTCGCTGTCCTACTCCAGCCTGTCCGGGATGGCGTGCCCTCGACCGCCACCAGCAGCTCCTCGACCTCACCGACGACTGCTGGCGCACCCGCGCCTACGGCGACTTCTGGTCCTACATGCTCGTGGCCGAGGGCGCCGTCGACATCGCGGCCGAGCCCGAGCTCGCCGTCTACGACATGGCCGCACTGGTCCCGATCGTGACCGAGGCCGGCGGACGGTTCACGTCGCTGGCCGGCACCGTCGGTCCGTGGGGAGGCAATGCGGTCGCCACCAACGGCCTGCTCCACGACGAGGTGCTCGCGCGCCTCGGCACCGACGCGCGCGCCTGACGCCCGCGCCCGCCGCGGCTCGGCGCCCGTCGTCGCTGCGCGCCGCGTCAGTTGGGGACGATCGAGACCTCGCCGACGCCCAGCTCGCGGATGGCGTCGGCATACGTCGACGCGTCGCCGACCACGACGATGGTCCACTTCCCGTCCACCCAGCGGCGGTAGGCCTCCTGGAGCTCCTGGGGCCCCAGCTCGCGCATCTGCTCCAGGTTGCGGGTGGTGAACTCTGTCGTCAGGCCCTCCAGAGCCATGGTCGCGGCCTCGTCGGCCACGGCGTCGGCGGTCGCGTAGCGTCCCGGCGCGGTCTTGCTGACGAAGTCCACCCCGGCACGCACCTCCTGCTCCTCGAAGCCGTCCCGGCCACTGTCGAGGATCTCGAGCAGCAGCCGGACCGACTCGACGGTGGCGTCGGCGCGGACCGAGCCGGAGGTGAGGAAGAGGCCACCGGAGCTGCGCGGCCGGAACACCGAGCGCACCCCGTACGTGTAGCCCTTCTCCTCGCGCAGCACCGCGTCCACGCGCGCGTTCGGGGACCCACCCACGATGAAGCCCAGCACGGGGTATGGCGCCCAGCCACCTTCGGCGCGTCGGTCCGGACCGGCGCCGCCCACGAGCACCTCGCTCTGCACGGAACCCGGTCGGTCGACCAGGACGATGCGTGCGGCGTCGGCGGCCCGGCGGGCCGGGACGGCGGCAGGGACGGCGACCTCGGCCGTCCAGGTGCCGAGGGTGCGTTCGAGCATCGCGAAGACATCGAGGTCGCCAAGATCGCCGGCCACGACCACCGTCATGCCCGCGGGGCCGAGGTGCCGGGCGTGGAAGTCCACCACGTCCTGGCGGGTCAGCGCGGCGATCGACGTGGCCGTGCCGGCGGACGGGCGGGAGGCGCGGTCCTGCTCGTCGTAGAAGGTGGCGACGAACTCGCGGGCTGCCCGCTGGGGGGCCAGGGCGCGCTCCTGCTCGATCTCGGCCAGCCGGGTCCGCCGGATCCGGTCGACCTCGGCCTGCGGGAAGACGGGCTCGGCCAGCGCGAGGCGCAGCAGGTCCAGGGCTTCCTCGAGGCGCCGCTTCGGCACATCGAGGTCGACGCCGAGGCCTGCCTCGTTGACGGTGGCCCCCAGCGCGATTCCCTTGCGCTCCAACAGCTCCGCGAACTCCTCGGCCGTGTGGTCAGCGGTGCCCTCATCGAGCAGCCGCGCCATCACCGTCGCCACGCCCTCCACCTCGCGGGGCTCGGCGGACAACGGCAGGGGCAGGGCCGTGCGGACCGAGACGACGTACTGGCCGGGGATGTCGTAGGTCACCACCTCGATGCCGTTGGGCAACGTCCCCCGGGAGGGAACAGGGAAGCTCCACGGTCCCGGCGGGGTCACCTCGGGACGGGGAGCGCCGGTCGACGAGGCGCTGGTCACCGTGGTCGTGGTCTCGGTGGTCTCGGTGTCGCTGGTGGTCATGCTGCGTCCTCCTGTGCCGCGACGAGGTGGCGCACGACGGCTCGGCTGCCGGGTGCGAGCCAGGCCTGCGCTGCGGCGCGCACCTGCTCGGGGGTCACCTGGCCGATGCGGTCCAGGAAGGTGTTGATGAACTGCGCGTCACCGTGCAGCAGGGCGTGCTGGCTGATCAGGTCGGCACGCTCCTCCTGGCCGGACAGCGCGGACAGCCAGCTGCGTTCGGACTGGGCCATGGCGGACTCCGCCTCGACGGCGGTGGGTCCCTCCTGCGCGAACCGCTCGAGCTCCTCGACCACGGCTGCCTCGATCGACTCCGGGTCCTGCCCCTCGGCGACGTCGATGACGAAGAAGCCCAGGCTCACGCCGTCCACGAAACCCATGGCGTGGGCCTGCACGGCGTTGGCGACCTGTTCGCGGCGCACCAGTCGCTGCACCAGCCGGGAGGTGGACAGCCCGCCGAGGGCGTCGATGGCCAGGGCCGCCGCGAAGAACTCCTCGGTGTTGTCGGCCGGCAGCCGGAACGCGATGTGCAGCCGGTCGTTGGGCACCGGTCCCGGCCGGTCGACGCGCACCGGCTCCGTCAGGGGGTCGAGCTGCGGGAGGTTCGCCCGCGGCTCCTCGGCGCTGGCCGGCAGGTGTCCGAAGTAGCGTTCGGCGGCTGCGAGGCCCTCCTGCGGCGTGAGGTCACCGACGAGGGTGAGCACCGTGTTGTTGGGCCCGTAGTACCGGCGGAAGAAGTCGTGCACGTCCTCGACGCTCGCGGCGTCGAGGTCCTCCATGGACCCGATCGTGGGGTGGTGGTAGGGGTGTCCTTCGGGGAACACGGCGGCATACACCTCGATGAGCGCCGTGCCGTAGGGCACGTTGTCGTAGCGCTGCCGCTTCTCCTCCTTGACGACGTCCCGCTGGTTGTCGAGGTTCTCCTGGTTGACGGCGTCCAGCAGGAACCCGTGCCGGTCGGCCTCCATCCAGAGCGCCAGCTCGTAGGCACCCTTGGGCACCGTCTCGAAGTAGTTGGTCCGGTCGAACCACGTGGTCGCGTTGAGGCGACCGCCCTCGGCCATCAGCTGGGCGAAGTGCTCACCGCTGGCCACGCTCCGCGACCCCTGGAACATGAGGTGCTCGAACAGGTGGGCGAAGCCGGTGCGTCCCACGACCTCGTGGCGGGAGCCGACGTTGACCCACAGGTTGACCGTGACGTTCGGGACGCTGCTGTCGGGAGAGACCACGACGCGCAGGCCGTTGGGCAGCGTGAACTCGTGGATCGGGTAGTCCAGGGGCATGGCTGCACCCTAGGCGACCGGCCGCAGCAACGCCCGCAGGTGTCGGACTTCGCCCACCGTCAGCGCAGGCTCGATCCTGACGTCAGGGCGTCCGGCGTTCCTGCTCACGTGCTTGGGTGACCGACTGCGCCGGGGGCCGACGGTCCGACGGCACCCGCGGCAACGACGGGGCGTATCCCTCACCGAGCTGCTCGATGGCGGTGCGGGCGAAGACCTGCTGCTCGGTCACGGTGCGCTCGGAACGGCCGCGCCCGACGAAGCTGACCGCCCAGTGCAACAGCGTGGTCAGCCGGTGCTTGAACCCGATGATGTAGACGAGGTGGACCGCCAGCCACAAGAGCCAGGCGACGAACCCGCTCAGGCGCAGCTTGCCGATCGAGGCGACCGCGCTGAACCGCGAGATGGTCGCCATCGACCCCTTGTCCTTGTAGACGAACGGACCGGCCGGCTCCTTGCCCGCGAGCCGCCGCTTGATCTGGTCCGCGGCGTGGCGCGAGCCCTGGATCGCGACCTGCGCGACTCCGGGGTAGTTGTTGAGCGCGGCCATGTCACCGACGACGAACACCTCGGGGTGCCCCGGGAGGGTGAGGTCGTCGTTGACCTGGACGCGACCGGCCCGGTCCACCGAGGCGCCGGACTGCTCGGCGAGCTGGGCGCCGAGCTCGGACGCCTGCACCCCGGCCGCCCAGACCTTGGTCACCGACTCGATGCGACGGATCGACCCGTCGGAGTCCTTCACGTCGATGCCGGTGGCGTCCACCCCGGTGACCATGGCACCGAGCTGCACCTCGACACCGAGGTTGCGCAGCTTCTCCGCCGCCTTGGCGCCGAGGTGGTCGCCGAACGCGGACAGCACCGTGGGCGCTGCGTCGAGCAGGACGATCCGCGCGCGCGTCGTGTCGATGGCCCGGAAGTCGTGGCGCAGGGTCCGGCGGGAGAGCTCGGCGATCTGGCCGGCCATCTCCACCCCGGTCGGACCGGCGCCGACGACGACGAACGTCATCAACCGCGCGATCTCCTTGGGCGTGCTGGCCAGCTCGGCCCACTCGAAGGCCCCGAAGATGCGACCCCGCAGCTCCAGGGCGTCGTCGATGGACTTCATGCCGGGCGCGTACTGCGCGAAGTGGTCGTTGCCGAAGTAGGACTGCCCGGCACCGGCGGCGACGAGCAGGGAGTCGTACTCGGTCACCGTCTCGCGGTCCAGGACGCGCGAGGTGACCGTCCTGGCAGCGAGGTCGACGTGCGTGACGTTGCCGAGCAGGACGCGGGCGTTCTTCTGGCGGGCCAGCACCTCACGCGTGGCCGGGGCGATCTCGCCCTCGGAGAGGATGCCGGTGGCCACCTGGTAGAGCAACGGCTGGAACAGGTGGTGCGTGGTCTTGGCGATGAGCGTGATGTCGACATCGGCGCGCTTGAGCGCCTGGGTGCCGAACAACCCACCGAACCCGGAGCCGACCACGACGACGCGGTGGCGGGGCTGGGTGTGGACCTCGTGCGACATACCGACACTCTCCTGTGAAAGACGAAGGACGGCCACCCCTGTGCGGGGGTGCCGTCCTCGATGACGCGTGCTCGTGCGTCAACAAGCCTAACGCCGCCGGTATGCCGTGGACGCGCGTCGGAGCGTGGGCTGGGACGCGCGTCACGTCGCGGGTCTCAACCCGTGGAAGGAGTGGATGCTGCCGCGGAGGGTGCACCCGGCGGTGTGGTCGTCGACGTGGGCACCGGCACGGACGAGGACGGGCTCGGGTCCGGCGTGGTGGGGGCCGGGGCGGTGGGACCCGGCAGTGGGACGGCGGTGGTGGTCGGCGCAGGCGCAGGAGTCGCCGTGGCGGTGCCCAGCGGCGCGGGCGTCGCCGTGGACGTGGGGGTGGAACCCTTCGCCGGCTTTGCCGCCGCCGTGGTGGGCTTCTTCGCCGGTTTCTTCGTCGCCTTCTTCGCTGCCTTCTTCGCGGCCTTCTTCGCGGCCTCGTCCTGGGCGGGCTTCGCGACGGCCATGCTGCTGGCCCGTCCCCCCGAACCGACGCGGAAGGCGACGTCGTCGAGGGAGGCGAGGCCGTGCCGGGTGAAGAAGGAGACCCACTGCGTGACGGCGGCGACGTACTCCCCCGACCAGTTGTACGTGAGGATCGCCGCACGCAGGTCACCGGAGTGGGAGAGGTCGCGGCCGTCGCGGCAGAGGTAGTCGGCCGTGGCCAGCGCAGCGTCGAAGACGTTCTGCGGGTCCCGGCGGCCATCACCGTCACCGTCCCGTCCCGCCCAGCGCCAGGTGCCGGGGAGGAACTGCAGCGGTCCGACGGCACGGTCGTAGTCGCTGGCCCCGTCGTAGGCACCGCGGTCGCTGTCGCGGACCACGGCGAACGGTCCGCCGTCGAGGAGCGGGCCGTAGATCGCCGGGCTCACCCGGTGGGCACGGTCGATGAGACGTCCCCCGACCGAGCCGGACTCGACCTGGCCGATGGCAGCGAGGTGGGCGACCCGCAGGTGACAACCCTTCGGCGCCTTGGCCGCGGCCTTGACGTACGCGGCGGCGAGCACGGCCTGGGGCGAACCGGCCCTGGGGAGCGCGCCCGAGACGGCCTTGGCCGGCGGCGTGGGCGGCTTGGGCGGCGTGCGCGGCGTGCGCGGTGAAGCGGGCCGTCGGGCACTGACTGCGGTCCTCGAGGCAGCCGCGACCGTGGTGACCGCGGCACCGTGGGCATCGTCGAAGGACCACGGCTCAGGCACCTCGACGAGGCGGGCGACGTCCGGCGGGGCGAGCGCCGCCACCGTGGCGGCAGGGACCGGTGATCCCTGCGAGGCCGGGACAGCCGTGGCGAGCACGTGGGCGGAGGCCGACTGGGCCATGACCGTCGCTGCGAGCATGGACAGCACACCCATCTTGACGACGTGTTCCCGCACCGACCGTTCCTCCCTCGCGCGAGCGGCCGGGCGGCCGCAGCAGACCCGACCCACCCTGCCCGGCACCACGACCGACCACCGCCCGGCACCGGGGGAACGACACGAACGGACGAGGGGCAAAACGGGCACCGGCCCCATCCACCACAGGCGTCACCCGGCGTCCACGCGGCGGCTCTACCGGTGGCGAGGGTTCAGAACAGGCGCGTCGCCCGGGTCTGCTCGGACTCCTCGAGCGCGAGGAGGAACCGCTTGCGCTCGAGGCCTCCTGCGTAGCCCACGAGACCGCCGTCAGCCCCGATGACCCGGTGGCAGGGGACGACGATGCCCAGCGGGTTGCGCCCGGTGGCGGCGCCGACCGACTGGCTGAACCCGATGTCGCCGAGCGCCCGCGCGAGGTCGCCGTAGCTGCGTGTCTCGCCGTAGGGGATCTCGCGGAGCAGGGCCCACACCGTGCGCTCGAAGGTGTTGCCCACCGGCGCCAGGAGCAGG
The DNA here is from genome assembly GCA_963731235.1 of uncultured Actinomycetota bacterium. Lineage (GTDB taxonomy): Bacteria > Actinomycetota > Actinomycetes > Actinomycetales > Dermatophilaceae > Pedococcus. Next base: position 348,973 of record CAVSUT010000015.1, read on the forward strand.
TCGAAGGCGGTGCGCTCCCGCGCGAAGTACTCGGCCAGCTGGGCAATGGCGTCGCCGAACGACGAGTCGTCCCGCTCCCCCAGCGTGGTGGGGTCGGGGGCGTGCTTGGCGCCGTCCATGTGCACGGCGGCCAAGGCACCGCTCTCGGCGACGAGGGTCAGGTCTCCGACCGGCGACGGCACGACGGTGTGGGTCCTCATGGCGTCACCCGCGGGTCCGGGGCAAGGTCCGGGGCAAGGTCCGGGCCGAGGGCGGCGGCGATGCGGGCGGCATACTCCTGCGCCTCCTGCTCGGAGGCGTACTTCGTCCGCGGCCAGAAGAAGCCGCGCAGGCCGTCGCCCTTGGTACGGGGCACCACGTGGACGTGCAGGTGCGGGACCGACTGCGAGACGACGTTGTTCATCGCGACGAACGAGCCCTGCGCGCCGAGGCCTGCGACCACCGCGCTCGCGACGCGTTGCGCGGCACCCATGAGCACCGGCAGCAGCTCGGCAGGCAGGTCGGGCAAGGTGTCGAAGTGGGTCCGGGGCACGAGCAGGACGTGACCCTTGAAGACCGGCCGGGTGTCGAGGAACCCCAGCACCGAAGGCTCGTCCACCACCACGGTGGCCGGCACCGTGCCGTCGACGATCTGGCAGAAGAGGCAGTCCATCCCGAGGACCCTAGCCCCCGTCGTCAGGCGTTGGTCCTCTTCGGGGGCCGCGGGAGGAAGTAGCTCGTGCGTTCGCGGTACTGCGCGTACCCGGGACGCTCGCCCAGGTGCTTCTCCAGGAGCCTGGCCCCGGTGGCGAACACGAGGAAGTACGTCATCAGCACGGGCGACAGGACGGTCAGGACGCCGGGCCACGCACTGGCGGCAACGACGTAGATGCCCCACCAGACGCAGGAGTCGCCGAAGTAGTTGGGGTGCCGCGTCCACGACCACAGCCCGCGATCCATGACCCTGCCCCGGTTGGACGCATCGGCCTTGAAGGCCTTGAGCTGGGCGTCGCCGACCGCCTCGAAGGTGATCCCGATCCCCCACAGCGCCAAGCCCAGGACGGCGACGGCAGGGGTGCCCGGCCCGGCTGCGGCGCTGACCTGGATGGGCAGCGAGACGAACCACAGGGAGAGGCCCTGCACGAGGTAGACCTTCCGGACCGCCACCCAGGTGGGGTTGCCCTCCGCCGTGGCCAGCATCTCGGCATACCGGGGGTCCTCGCCCTTGCCGGCGTTGCGGCGGGTGATGTGCCACGCGAGTCGCAACCCCCAGAGGGCGACGACGACCAGGAGGGCCACCCGGCGCCATCCCGCGCCGTCACCGACGAGGGCAGCCACCGCGGCCACGACGACGAACCCGAGTCCCCACGTCGTGTCGACCACGTTGATCCGTCCGCGCCGCCGCGCCTCGAGCGCCGTCGCCAGCATGAGGACGACGACCGCGAGGAGCGAAGAGCCCGTGACGGCGTAGAAGTTGGACCCGTCGAAGGAGGCCGCGGTCAACGACCGCCTTCCCGCTGCAGGACGAGCTGCTGGACATCGAGGTATCCGGAGCGGAAGCCGGCGCGGGAGTACTCCAGGTAGAAGTGCCACATCCGGTCGAAGACCTCGTCGAACCCGAGCTGGTGGACGCGGTCGAGCGCACCGAGGAACTGCTCGTCCCACAGCCGCAGGGTCTCGCCGTAGTGCTGGCCGAAGGAGAGCCGCTCCGAGACCCGCAGCGAGGTGTGCGCCCGGTTGACGTCCACGATCGCCTGCGTCGAGGGCAGGAAGCCACCGGGGAAGATGTACTTGTGGATCCACGTGTAGGTGTAGCGCGTGGCGAGCATGCGGTCGTGCGGCATGGTGATCGCCTGGATGGCCACCTTGCCGCCGGGCGCGAGGACGCTGTCGATCTTGCGGAAGTACTCGCCCCAGTACTCGTGGCCGACGGCTTCGATCATCTCGACGGAGACGACGGCGTCGAACTTGCCCTCGACGAGGCGGTAGTCGAGCAGCTCGACGTCGACGGCGTCGGCGAACCCGGCAGCCGCGATCCGGTCACGGGCCAGGGCCTGCTGCTCGGACGAGAGCGTCACCGACAGGACGCTCGCCCCGCGTCTCGCCGCACGGATCGCGAGCTCGCCCCAGCCGGTGCCGATCTCCAGGACCCGGCTGCCCTCACCCACACCGGCCGAGTCGAGCATGCGCTCGACCTTGCGGCCCTGGGCCTCGGCGAGGTCCTCCCACGTCGGGACCGAGGCCGGTCGGCTGACCGTGACGGCCTCCCCCGCGACCGGTCCGCCACGGTGCTCCTCGCCGGCGAACAGCGCAGAGGAGTAGCTGAGCGTGCTGTCGAGGAACGTCGCGAACATGTCGTTGGACAGGTCGTAGTGCCGCGCGATGTTGGTGCGGGTGTTGCTCGTCGTGTTCTTCTCCGAGTGCGGCATCCGCGCGACGTAGACGGCGCGGAGCTTCTGGAGCGGCTCCGGGACGAGGGTGGCCATCTGTGCGGCGAACACCTCGAGCAGTCCACCGAGGTCGTCGGCGTGCCAGTCGCCGGCCATGTAGGACTCGCCGAAACCGATGAGTCCGCCCGCGCCGACCGCCTCGAAGAACGCGTCGGGACGCTCCAGGACCATCAGGGGCGCGTTCGGGTCGGTGGCGGCACCGCCGACGATCGCCTCACGCCCGAGCTGCACCCGGACCGGGAGCCGCTTCACGGCGGACAGGAAGATGCGGCGGGCCAGGGTGCCCTCCACGACCCGGCGCACCCTCGCGCGTCGCGCGGTCAGGCCCGGCCAGCGCAGGGGGTCGATGACGGGCCTCGTGGCGAGGCCTGCGATGGCGGTGGTCACTGGACTGCCTCCTGGTGGTGGGACGGACGGGGTTGGACCGGCAGGCGACGCAGCCACAGCCAGATGCCGTGGAGGCGGATCCGTGCCGAGACGGACAAGGGTTCGAGGGGCTGGGTCAGCGCGAGACGCAGCACGGTTCGGGTCGAGACCGGCAACGATCGGCCGGTCATGCCGGCGACGAACGCCGGGCGACCGGGACGTCGCAGGACCACCTGCACCAGCACCCGCTCGTCCGGCTCGGGGACGGTGAGGCTGTAGGAGCCCGAGACGTCGTTGAACGGGCTGACGTAGAGCGCCTTGTCCACCTCGGCGCGGCCGAACTCGTCGGCGCGCACGAGGTAGGCGTGCCGGTCGCCATAGGTGTTGTGGACCTCGACCACGGTGCAGGCGAGCTCGCCGTCCCCGTCGTGGCACCAGTAGACGGTGATCGGGTTGAAGACCGTGCCGAGCACCCGCGGCACGGCCAGCATGAGGATCTGCCCACCGCGCACGTCCACGCCCTGGGTCGCGAGGTAGGTGTCGAGGTTCTCGCGCAACGTCCGTGACGGGTCGCCGAGGTGGTCCCGCGCCTCGAAGCTCGCGAGTCGCTGGAGCCGACCGAGCCGCGGCAGGTCGTCGAGGTCGACGAGCCAGCTGTGGCTGCGTGAGCGGAACCGGTGCGCGACCGGCTCCTTGCGCGCGTGGTGGACCGACGTCGCATAGATGCGCGTCGCAGGCGACGTCCTCATCGGGCGACGGCTTCCCGGGGCCTGGCGTCGGTGGCCGCCTCGTCCCAGTCGACACCCAAGGCGGCAGCGGCCGTGACCCCCGACAGGGCGCCGTCCTCGTGGAAGCCCCAGCCGTGGTAGGCGCCGGCGAAGGCGATGCGCGAGGTGTTGATCTCGGGCAGTCGGCGTTGCGCCGCAACAGATTCGGGGGTGTAGAGCGGGTGCTCGTAGCTCATCGTGTCGAGGACCTTGTCCTGGTCGACGCAGTCCACACCGTTGAGCGTGACGAGGAACCGCCGGCCAGGCACGTCGAGGCGCTGCAGGCGCGTGAGGTCGTAGGTCACGAGCACGCCCGTGCCACCGTCCCGCTCGGGCCGACGCCAGTAGTTCCACGAGGCGCGGGCACCGGAGGTGTGGGGCAGCACGGACTCATCGGTGTGGAGCTGGGCGATGTTGCTGGAGTAGTGGATCGCGCCGAGCACTTCACGCTGGAGGTCGGTCGGGGCACTCAGCACGGCCAGCGCCTGGTGGGGGTGCGCCGCGACGACGACGGCGTCGTACGTCTGCCTGTCCCCGTGGGCGTCCTCGACCACGACGCCGCCGGCCGTCTCGGTGACCGAGTGCACCGGTGTCGACAGGCGGACCTCGTCGATCCCGCGGGCCAGGGCCTCGACATAACGCTTGGAGCCACCGGTGACGGTCCGCCAGGTCGGCGAACCGAAGACGGTGAGCATGCCGTGGTGGTCGAGGAACTCGAAGAGGTAGCGCGCGGGGTACTGCAGGGAGACCTCGGGGTCGCACGACCACACGGCGGCCACGACGGGCTCGAGGAAGTGGCGGGTGAAGTACGGGCTGAAGCCGCAGCGCCCGGCGAAGGACCCGAGCGTCTCGTCACGGTGGGTGTCGGACGCCTCCCTCGACAGGACGACCCGGGCCTCGTGGTGGAACTTCTTCACCTCGGTGAGCATGCGCAGGTATGCGGTGTTGGTGAGGTTCGCGGCGCGGGGGAACAGGCCCCTGGCCTTCCTCGCGCCGGCGTACTCGAGCCCGGACCCGTCGTCCCGGACCGACATGCTCATGTCGGACTCCTGCGTCGCCACGCCCAGCTCTGCGAAAAGGCGCAGGAGGGTGGGATAGGTCCGGTCGTTGTGCACGATGAACCCGGTGTCCACACCGACGGTACGACCGCCCACCTGCACCTCGTGGGTGTCGGCGTGACCTCCCAGTCGGCCGTCGGCTTCGTACAGGGTCACCGGACCCCGCGTGCTGAGCACGTGGGCAGCGGTGAGCCCGGCGACTCCGCTGCCGATGACGGCGCGGCGTGGTGCTGACATGGTGGTCCATCCGTTCCGGGGGCGGGGGCGACGTGCTGGTCATTCGTCGTGCTGCGTCTGGCGGATTGCTGCGAGGAGGCGTCAGACGGCCTCGGGCGGACGGACGGGTGGCACGAGCCAGCGGGCGGCCTGCCGCGTGGTCACCGCGACCACCGTCTCGAGGGGGCCGCGCAGGGGCACGAGGGCGAAGAACGCACCGACGACCGTGACCACGAGGACCTGGTCGACGTAGTGCTCCGGCCGCTCCCAGTCGGGCCACCAGCCCTGAGCCATCATGAGCACGTGCAGCGTGTAGAGCGAGAGCGTCATCGCCCCCGCCCCGAACACCGTGGCCCACACCCTCGGGTGGCGCTGCGTGAGGAGGACACAGAGTCCGGTCACCGCCAGCGCGCTGCCGATCGTCTGGGCCAGGTCGAACGGCGTGCCCGAGTGCGGCGCCACCACGGCCAGCCACCACCACGACCCGGTCGGGGTCGTCCCGCTCAGCCCGTGCGTGAGCAGTGCCTCGAGGGCAGCGGGTTCGGCGAGGGACGGGTCGGGCGTGGCGGCATCGGGGTAGGTGCTCGCCAGCGCGGCCGACGCGCCCGGCCGCGCCAGCAGGAGCCTCGAACCCAGGGTGGCCGCGACCGCGAGCACCACCCCGACCACGAGGACCCGCGCCGCGGTCGCCGGACGGCCGAGCGGCAGCCGGCCGAGCGCCATACCGGCGAGCAGGTAGGCCACCCACACGGCCGCCGGGTAGTAGCCGGTGAGCAGGAGCTCGCTCAGCAGGTGGCCGGGTCGCAGGAGGTCCGCCGGCTCGGGGCTGCCCACCCCGGGGGCCGGGAGGAGGGGGCGCAGGAGCTGCGCCCCGACCGGAGCGGCCACGACCCACGCGGCCGCCCAGACGACCAGTGACCGGGGACCGAGCCCGAGGAACGGCAGCCCCAGGAGGAACAGGACGGCATACGACGCGAGGATCACCGCGATGACGGTGGGCACCGCCCCGAGGGCGAGGCCGAGGGCCCCGATGACCAAGGACCTCCCGACCAGCCGGACGGACGCGGCGCTGCGCCCCCGACCCCGCAGGGGGTCGGTGCGACCACTGACCAGGGCGATGCTGACCCCGGCCAGCACCGCGAACAGGGCCGACGCACGACCACCCGCGAGCTGCTGGGCCCACGGGACCTCGTTGCCGAGGCGCCCGGGCAGGAGGTGCGTGGCCATCATCCCGAAGAGCGCGAGCGCCCGGGCGACGTCGACACCGACGACCCGTCCCGGCGCGACGTCCGGGAGGACGGGCTCGCTCATGACCTCATCCTGACAGCAGGCGCGCCAGGTCGCGCGCCTGGCGGACCTCGCCGGGGCGGGGTCGCGCCACCGCCGAGGAAGCCTGCCGGTGCAGTGCTCAGGCGGCCAGCCTGGCCTCGAGGGCATCGGTGAGCAGCGCCACGAGGGCCTCGAGCTGGATGTCCTGTGAGGAGGAGACGTCCTCGTCCGAGCCGTCGAGGGCGCGCGCCGCGAGGCCGGCCTTGGCGTCGATGAGCTGGGCGACCTTGGAGTCGATGGTCTGCGCGGCGATGATGCGCCACGCCGTGACCGGCTCCTCCTGCCCGATGCGGTGCACGCGGTCGATGGCCTGGGTCTGCTCGGCATCGGTCCAGGACAGCTCGGCCAGCACCACGTTGGACGCCACCTGGAGGTTGAGGCCGACCCCCGCTGCGCTGAGCGAGCAGACGACGACCGCGACCTCGGGGTCGTTCACGAAGGCGTCGATGTTGGCCTGGCGTTGCCTGGGCGTCTGGTCGCCGCGGATCGAGGAGTACCGAAGACCCCGCTTGGCGAAGGTCTCCTCCGCGACGTCCATGACATCGATGTGCTTGGCGAAGAAGACGACCTTGCCGACACTGCGGGCCAGCTGCGCGGCGTAGTCCGCCGAGAGCCCGGCCTTGGCCTGGCCGATGCGGCGCATGACGCCGAAGACGTTCTCCTCCGAGCCCGAGGAGTTGGTGTCCTCGCGCTCCCAGCGGGCCACGCGGCGTACCAGCTCGTGGTCGATGCCCTCGACGAGCACGCTGGACCGGCGGTTCTCCAGGGCGGAGTCGTAGCGCGACACCAGCCGGCGGGCGAGGTCTCGCTCGGCGGCACGGATGGACCGGCCGGCCTCGTCGTCGAGCTCGACGGGGAGGTCGGCGATCCGCCGGGCCGGGATGTCGGAGGCGACGTCGACCTTGCGGCGACGCACGATGCCCAGGTCGATGACGCTGCCGCGCGCGGCGGTGTAGAAGCCGGGGTCGGCGGGGGTCAGGCCGGTCTCCTCCAGCGCGTGCATGAGGGGGGCCAGCGGCTTCTTGTCGTCGATCCAGCCGAGGAACTGCCAGATGGCGCGGAAGTCCTCGATGTCGTTGATGAGTGGGGTGCCGGTGAGGGCCATGAGCAGCGGACGTACGGTGCGCGACCGGATCCGCTCGGACAGCTGCAGCACGTGCTGCGACCGCTGCGAGGTCTTGTTCTTGATGAAGTGCGCCTCGTCGACCACCATGCCGCGGAACCCGAGGTTGCCGAGCCAGCCGACGTGGCGGTCGAGCACCTCGTAGTTGACGATCACGATGTCGGCGAAACCGTCGATCGTGTCGCCGTTGCCGTGGACGACGGTCGCGGTGCGGCGCGGCGTCCACAGCTCGACCTCGCGGGCCCAGTTGGTCTTGACGACGTTGGGGACCACGACCAGCAGGGGGTAGGCACCGGCCGCCTCGGCCGCGAGCAGGGCCTGGGCGGTCTTGCCCAGCCCGGGCTCGTCCGCGAGCAGGAAGGTGCGGTGACCGGCGGCTGCCGCGCCGATGAGCTGCGCCTGGTGGTGCATGAGCTCGAGCCCGCCGGGGGCCTTCACCGGGACGTCCTCGGGCAGGTCCATGCAGGACGAGGCCCCGCCGTACTCGAAGGACCGGAACAGCGGGCCGAGCAGCTCCCAGCTGCTGAGCCGGCCGGTGGGTCGCTTGTGCTCCACGGCCGAGAAGTCGGGGGCGAGGAAGGGGTTGGCCAGCTGCCGGGCGACCACCGACTTCGGGACGACGCGTCGCTCGGCGACGGTCGGGGCGCTGTCGGCCTCCGGCTCGGGCTCGGGTTCGTCCGGCAGCTCGAACCCTGCTGCGAGCTGCATCTCGCGCTTCAGGGTCGCCGCGTCGTCGGAGACGACGGCGTCCTCGGGGAGCAGCACCAGCAGGGAGGTGTCCCGTGCGGCCGTCTTGGCGAGGATGGTGGCCACGCCGTCGAGCCGCTTGAGCTGCTCGGTGCGCTGCGCCTCGGTGCTCTCGCTGTCGTTCCTGATCCGGGCCCGCTCCTCGCGGACCAGCAGGGCCACGACCTGGAACTTCGTGCGGCCGGAGGGTCGGACCTTGCCACGCTGGGCGGCGGCCTCGACCTCGCGCACCGCGCGGGCCAGGACCGGGATCATCCCCTCGTTGTCGAGGTCACGGCCGTGCCGGGGGGCGCGCGTCGCACCTGCACGACGCGTTCCGCCGGTGCGGGCGGAACCTCCGCTGGCGGTGCCGCTGCGTGCGGCACCGGGCTGGCGCTGGCCTCGAGCCAAGAAACTTCTCCTCCGATGGACCGCGACGAGCGGCCGGGGCGGACCCGGCGTGGGGGACGACCGGGACGGTGGGCGCTTGCGGTCGTCCCTCCCGGGACCCCCTCGACGCCCTCCGGACCCACCGGTCGAACGACCGGGGCGGGGGCGGATGTGCTGCCCCCGCAGTGGGACCGGCGACCCTGGAGCCGCGACCGCCGTGCTCCGAGCTGAATCGGTGCGAGAGGGGCGGTACGGCGCTGGGGCCGGTACTGCGCTCATCCTACCGTCCGCGCAGCCCCTGCGGGCGACGGCGTCCGGACAGCGCGGCGAGGGTCGCAGCGAGAGAGGTCGCCACCTCGTCCGGGCGCCGTTGGGCCACCCGGATGAACAGGACGTCCACCACCGTGAGCTGGGCCATCCGGCTGGACATCGCGCCGTACCGGAATCGGGTCTCGCGGGAGACCGTCGTCAGGACGGCGTCGGCTGCCCGGGCCAGCGGCGAGCTCGGAAAGTTGGTCACGGCCACGGTGAAGGCCCCGGCCTCCCGAGCGACCGCGAGCGCGGCCAGGGACTCCTCGGTCTCCCCCGAGTGGGAGAATGCGATGGCGACGGCTCCGGCGGGCAGCACCGCCGCCGAGGTCAGGGCCAGGTGGGCGTCGGTCCAGGAGCTGGTCAGGCAGCCGATGCGGCGCAGCTTCTGTTGGAGGTCCTGGGCGGCCAGGCCGCTGGAGGCCGAGCCGTAGACGTCGACGACCGGCGCCTGCTCGATCGCGTCAACGACGCGCTCCACCTCCTCGAGGTCCAGCGCGTCCGCGGTCTCCTCGACGGCACGCGCCTCCTGGTAGGCGAGCTTGCGCACCACGGCCCTGAGCCCGTCGGCCGGGTCGATGTCACCGTCGGAGACCCCGAAGTCGATCCGGCGCCCGTCCTCCCCGGCTGCGGCACGGGCGAGCGCGAGGCGGAACTCCTTGTAGCCCGAGAAGCCGAGCTGGCGGCAGAACCTGGCGACGCTGGCGGTGGAGGTGTCGCAGTGCGCAGCGAGGTCGCCGATGGATCGGGCGGACGACGACTCGGGATCGGTAAGGGCGGCTGCGGCGAGCCGTCCAGCCGCGGGGGTCAGCCCAGGCAGCGCTTGGCGCAGGCGCACGAGCAGGTCCTCGGCCACGGCGTCCCCTTCCGGTCCCCCGAGCGGTGCGCCCGGCTGTCCCGCGTCTTGGAAAAACGTTACACAGGTATACCGATATGCGGAACAAAGTGCCATATTGAACGCGACCGCCCCTCGTGAACCCCCCCGTCACCACCCAGCCACCACCCCGTCTCACCCAGGAGTGCCCCATGGAGTCCGTCCGTCGCCGCGCAGTGCCCGTGCCGACCACCCTCGTCGGCATCGTCGCCACGAGCGCTCTCGTCCTGTCCGGCTGTTCGGGTGGCGGCGGTGGGGCTGACACCGCGGCTGACGGACCGCTGGTCTTCGGCATCAGCGCCGACCCGACCCAGACCATCCCCTGGTTGTCGACGTCGACCCAGTCGCTGCAGGTGCTCGGCCAGATCTACAGCAGCCTGCTCAACACCGACGCGAACCTGCAGCCGGTCGCAGGCCTCAGTGAGCTGCCGAAGGTCTCCGAGGACGCGAAGACCTACACCTTCACCCTCAGGAAGGGCCTGAAGTTCGCCAACGGCTCCGCGTTGGACTCCCAGGACGTCAAGTACACCTACGAGACGATCATGGACCCGGCGACCAAGGCCACCTCCGCGTCGTACTTCGCTTCGGTGGACCGGGTCGAGGCCCCCGACCCCCAGACGGTGGTCGTGAAGCTCAAGGCACCCGATGCGTCGTTCGTCTCGGCCCTGTCGAACGTCAACACCTCGATCGTGCCGTCGGACGTTCCGGTCGAGAGCCTCACGACCACCCCGGTCGGGTCGGGGCCCTACGTGTTCGAGACGCGGACCCCCAACCAGTCGATCACCTTGAAGCGCAACGACGACTACTACCAGGGAAAGCCGGGCCTGCCCTCACTGCAGTTCCGCGTCATCGCCGACGAGAAGGCGATGGTCTCGGCCCTGCGGACGGGCGCGGTCGACATGGCGGTCTTCGACAACTCGGTGACGGCCAAGACGGCCACGGCCGCCAACGTCAAGGTCTCCACCGTGGACCAGCTGAACTTCCACGTCCTGCAGCTGCGCGCCGACGCCCCGGCCCTCAAGGACGTCGACGTGCGCCTCGCCCTGTCCTGCGCCATCGACCGCAAGCAGGTGCTCGACACCGCTGCCCTCGGAGCCGGCAAGGTCACCGGGCCCATCACGTCGCCGGCCTACCGCTCGGACCCCGACAGCCGCCCCTGCCCCACGCGGGATCTCGCCAAGGCCAAGGACCACCTCGCCAAGGCCGGCAGGTCGGGCGGTTTCACGATCACCATGATCACGTCGCAGGGCCTGTACTCGACGGCCGTCGACGAGGCCCAGAACATCCAGGCGCAGCTCAAGGACATCGGCGTCACGGTCAAGCTCGAGACGCTGGACTCGGGCGAGTACGTCCAGCGCTGGCTGGCCGGTGACTTCGACGCCGCCATCGCCCTCAACGGCGGCAGCAGCGACCCCAACACGATGTATGCGAGGTACTTCACCTCGACGGGTTCGTTCAACAAGGTGGCCGGCTACCGGTCGGCCACGTTGGACACGCTGTTCGCCGAGGGCAAGGCCACCAGCGACGAGGCCGCTCGCAAGGCCATCTACCGCAAGGTGTCCCAGGAGCTCGAGGACAACGCGGTCTGGGTCTGGACGTACACCGGCAACCTCTACCTCGCCGCCAACACCGCCGTGAAGGGCTTCGAGCCCCGGACCAACGCCGACCTCAGCACCCTCTGGAAGACCACGCTCTCCTCGTCATGAACCCTCTCTCCAGCCTCGCTCGACACCCCGTGCTCCGTCGCGTGGTCGAGGCCGCCCTGACGCTGCTCGGCGTCTCGGTGCTCACGTTCACGCTGCTGCGGGTCCTGCCGGGCGACCAGATCACGGCGAGCTACGGCATCGAGGCCGGCGGCCTCAGCCCCGAACAGCTCAGCCAGCTGCGCGACTACTACGGCCTCGACCAGCCGCTGGTCGCCCAGTACTTCTCCTGGCTGCAGGGGGTGCTCACCGGCAACCTCGGCATCGCCGCCAACTCACGCCAGAGCGTCCTCGACCTCACGGCGCAGGCGCTGCCCAACACGATCGAGCTGGCGGTGCTGTCCATCCTCGTCGGGCTGGTGCTCGGAGTTCCCGGTGGGCTGTGGGCGGCCAGCCGACCGGGCGCGCCTCGCGACAACGGGACGCAGCTGGCGAGCCTGCTCGCCCTGTCCCTACCGACGTTCCTGGTCGCCACCGTGGTCTCGACGTGGTTGGCCAACACCGTCGGCTGGAACCCGAACGGGGAGGAGTTCGCCACTCCTGCACAGGATCTCGGGCTCAACCTCCAGCAGATGCTGCTGCCTGCCCTGGTCCTCGGGGTGAGCATCTCCGCCCCCGTCTTCCAGACGACGCGCGCGTCCGTCCTCGCCATCAAGGACGAGGACTTCATCCGCACGGCCAGGGCCAAGGGGGTGGCCGGGCATCGCCTGCAGGTGCGCCACGTGCTGCGCAACGCCCTGATCCCCGTCGTCACCATCGGCGGGCTGCAGTTCGGCTTCCTGCTCGGTGGGGCGCTGGTCGTCGAGCAGATCTTCTCGATCCCGGGCCTCGGTCGCCAGGTGCTCCTCGGCCTCAACCAGAAGGAGTATGCCGTCGTGCAGAGCACGGTCCTCGTGATCGCCGTGATGTTCGTGGCCGTCAACCTCGTCACGGACCTGCTCTACCGACTGGTCGACCCCAGGGTGCGTGCCGAGTGAGCGCCGAGACCGTGGCTGTCCCCGTGCAGAGCACGCGGGGCGGCGCCCTGATGCGGGCCTTCCGGCGGCCCGCGGCAGTCGTCGGCCTGGTCCTCACCGCACTCGTCGTGGTGCTGGCCCTCGCGGGCCTCCTCGGGCTGACCCCCTACGACCCTGCGGAGCAGGACGTGGTCGCCTCCCTGCAGGGCCCCTCCGGCGCGCACTGGTTCGGCACCGACCAGTTCGGCCGGGACATCTTCTCCCGAGTGGCAGCCGGGCTCGCGAACTCGCTGCGCATCGCCGTCGTCTCCGTCGGCGCGGCCGGGACGGTCGGCATCCTGCTGGGAGTCCTCGCCGGCTACTACGGCGGTCTGCTCGACCGGGTCGTCGGGGTCCTGACCAACGTGCTCTTCGCGTTCCCGTCGCTGCTGCTGGCCCTGGCGCTGGCCGCCACGCTCGAGCGCAACTGGGTCACCGTCAGCCTGGCCATCGGCGCGGTCTACCTGCCGATCTTCGCCCGCGTCGCGCGCGGGCCGGTGCTCAGCCTTCGCTCGGTCGAGTACGTCACCGCCTCGACCGCGGTCGGCCGGTCCCGGATGTCGACGCTGTTCGTCCACGTCGTGCCCAACCTGCGCGGCATCCTCATCGTGCAGGTCACCCTGTCCCTGTCCTGGTCGATCCTGACCGAGGCGGCCCTGAGCTTCCTGGGGTTCGGGACACCGCCGCCCGCCGCGTCGCTCGGCGGCATGGTGTTCGACGCGCAGACCCTCTCCACGATCGCGCCGTGGATGCTCGCCTTCCCCGGCGCTGCACTGGTCGTGTTCGTCGTCGGCCTCAACCTCGTCGGTGACAGCCTGCGTGCCGCCCTCGACCCGCGCAGCCGGGGTGGACGATGAAGGTCCTCGGGATGATCTCCGGCACCTCCCACGACGGCATCGACGTCGCGGTGTGCGACTTCCGCCAGGAGGGCGACACCCTCGTGGGCCGCGTGGAGCACGTCGCCACCACGGGGTACAGGCCGCACCTGCGCGCTGCCCTGGTGGCTGCCCTGCCACCGGGGTCGACGTCGGTGGACGACGTGACGCGGCTGGACACCCTGATCGGCCGGGAGTTCGCCGCGGCTGCCGTCGCGGCCGTGCAGGCGCACCGCGCCCTTCGTCTCGGTCCGGTGGACGTCGTCTGCTCGCACGGGCAGACGGTCTTCCACTGGGTCGAGGACGGCGCCACCGAGGGCACGCTGCAGGTCGGCCAGCCCGCCTGGATCGCCGAGGCCACCGGTCTGCCGGTCATCAGCGACGTGCGGTCCGCCGATGTGGCCGCCGGTGGGCAGGGGGCCCCGCTCGTCCCCGTCCTCGACACCCTCGTCGCCCAGCCCCTGGTGGCACAGGGCCGCACGGTCGCCATGCTCAACCTCGGCGGCATCGCCAACGTCACCGTGTGCGCTCCCGGAGCCGACCCCGTCGCCTGGGACATCGGGACCGCCAACGCCCTCATCGATGCCGTGGTCGCGGCAGATCCGTCGACCCCGCTGTGCTACGACCGCGACGGGCTGATCGCGCAGGCGGGCACGGTGTCGCCCGGTCTGCTCGAGGTCCTGCTCGACGAGCCCTACTACCGCGCCCCCGCACCCAAGAGCACGGGCAAGGAGCTGTTCCACGCGGCCTACGTCCACGACGCCCTCGCCCGGCACGGTGCAGGGCTCCCCCTCCCCGACCTGGTGGCCACGCTCGTGGAGCTCGCCGCACGCACCGTCGCCGACGCACTGGCGGCCCACGCGGTCGACGAGGTGTTCATGTCCGGTGGTGGGGTGCACAACCCGGCACTCGTCGACGCCCTCGCCGCGGCCGCACCGCACGCGCGGTTCTCGCCGAGCACCGTGCTCGGTCTCGACCCGGATGCCAAGGAGGCCGTGGCGTTCGCGCTGATCGGCTGGGCCACCATGCACGGCATCGCCGGCAACGTGCCCACCTGCACCGGCGCCCGCGGCCCCCGGGTGCTGGGCCACATCACCCCCGCGCCGTCGGGCCGCGGCGTCCTCCCCGTACCCGGCGGCGTCGCCCCCGTGCGGATCGTCCTGGAAGGCACGGGGCACCGGTGAGCGACGCCGCTGCCGGCCTCCCGTCCCGGTGGACCGCCGTCGTGCAGGAGGCCGCCGAGGCGCTTCTCGCACTCGGGCGCGCGGGCACCTACCCGGCCGGTGCCGTGGTCGGCGTACTCGCCGACGGGGATGCCGCCGTCGCAGCTGCCGGGTCCGCCGTGGCCGCCGTGGAGGCCACGGCCGTTGCCCGCGGCGACACCCCGCAGCCGATGACGGTGGACACCCGGCTCGACCTCGCGTCGGTGACCAAGGTCGCCTCGACGACCGCGCTGGCGATGCGGCTCGTCGCGGACGGCAGCCTCGACCTCGACGAGCGCGTCGCCGAGTACCTGCCGGTCTTCGCCGCCGCGACGGGATCGGGATCGGCCTCGTCGGCGGCAACCGCGCGCGCGACGGTGACCGTGCGCCAGCTCCTGGAACACACCTCGGGACTCCCGCCCTGGCTGCCGCTCTACTGCCGCACGACCCACCGTGACGAGGCCCTCACCCTCGCGGCCACCACACCGCTGGCCACCGAGCCGGGCGCGTCGTGGGTCTACTCCGACCTCGGGATGATCGTCCTCGGCGCGCTCCTCGAGCAGGTGACCGGACAGCGGCAGGACGTCGCGTTCGCCGAGCGAGTCGCCGGGCCGCTGGGACTGGCCCGCACCGCATACGGCCCCGTGCCGGCCGGACAGAGTGCGGCCGGCGCCGACAGCGACGTCATCGAGCACCAGATGGTCGCCACCGCAGACCCCTACCCCACCACCGACACCGTGACCGACTTCGGGGGCTGGCGAGCGGGCACCGTGGTCGGCGAGGCGGCCGACGGCAACGCAGCGCACGCGCTCGGCGGCGTCGCCGGCCACGCGGGGCTGTTCGCGAGCATCCCGGAGCTGCTCGTGCTGGGACGCTCGCTGGTCGACCCCGATGTGGTCCCCCCACGCGTGGTCCGTGAGTTCACCACGCCGCAGCCGATCGCGCCCGACCGCGGCCTCGGGTTCTGGTTGATGACGGCCAGCCTTGCAGGACAACGGGTTCCGATGGCGGTCCATGCGGGGTTCACCGGCACATGGCTGGGGGTGGCGCTCGACCGGGACCTCGTCGTCGCGGCCTGCGCGACGCGGCTCCACACGACCACGGGCCGCATCGACGCCCCGCGCACCCCTCGCGCCGACCTCGTGGGCACCCCCGAGATCGCCGCCACCACCCTGGTCCACCTCGGCCCGCTCGTGCCTGCGCACGACGGCCGACAGCCGGCGACACACCAGGCACGACGCACAGGGACGGGAGCCCCATGAGCAGGTCCACCCCCGCCAACAGCAGCGCCACGGCCATGGAGTCCGCACCCCTGCTGGCCGTGCACAACCTGTCGGTCAGCTTCACCACTCCACGCGGGCCCATCGCCGCGGTCAAGGACGTCACCCTGCGCATCGAGCGGGGTGAGACCGTCGCCGTCGTCGGGGAGTCGGGATCGGGCAAGTCGACGCTGGCCGCTGCGGTGAACCGCCTGCTGGCGGGCAACGGCCACATCGACTCCGGGAGCGTCCGGCTCGACGGCACCGAGCTGACGGCCCTGGGCGAGAAGGCGATGACCGGCATCCGCGGCAGCCGCATCGGCATGGTGCCGCAGGACCCGATGACCAACCTCAACCCGGTGATGAACGTGGGCGCCCAGATCGTCGAGGCACTGCAGGTCCACGGCCGGGCGACCGGACAGGACGCCAGGGACCAGGCCGTGCAGCTGCTCGAGCGGGCCGGCATCGCGGACGCGCGGTCGCGGTTCCAGCAGTACCCGCACGAGTTCTCGGGGGGCATGCGTCAGCGCGTGCTCATCGCCATGGCCCTGGCCTGCCAGCCGCAGCTGCTCATCGCCGACGAACCCACCTCGGCGCTCGACGTCACCGTTCAACGCCTCGTCCTGGACCAGATGGCCGAGCTCGCGGCCACCGTCGGCGCTGCAGTCCTGCTCATCACCCACGACCTCGCCCTGGCCGCCGAGCGTGCCGACCGGGTCGTGGTGATGTACCGCGGCGAGGTCGTCGAGCAGGGTTCGTCCGCGCAGGTGATCGACTCCCCCCAGCACGAGTACACCCGGCGGCTGCTGGCAGCCGCGCCGAGCCTGGCCACCCCCAAGATCACGCGGGAGCCCGCCGGAGCCGAAGCCGACCCGGCCAGCCGCGAGGTGCTGCTGTCCTTGCAGGGTGTCGAACGGTGCTACCGGCTGAGGGGACGGCGCGAACCCCTGGTCGCCGTCGGCGGGGTGGACCTCGAGGTATGCCGCGGACGCACCGTCGCGATCGTCGGCGAGTCCGGCTCGGGCAAGTCCACGGCGGCCCGGCTGGCCCTGCGCCTGGAGACCCCCGACGCCGGGGTCGCGGCCTACCGCGGGGTCGACCTGTCCACGCTGCGGCGCACCCGGCTCAAGGAGTTCCGGCGACAGGTCCAGCCGGTCTTCCAGAACCCGTACGCCTCCCTCGACCCCCGCTGGACCGTCACGCAGGTCGTCACCGAACCCTTGCGGGTGCACCGGATCGGCGACCACCGCTCGCGCACGAGCTCGGTGCACGAGCTCCTCGACCAGGTGGCACTACCGCGCAGCGTCGCCGACCGCTACCCGCACGAGCTGTCCGGCGGTCAGCGCCAACGGGTCGCCATCGCCCGAGCCCTCGCACTCGGTCCGGAGCTCGTGGTGATGGACGAGGCGGTCAGTGCCCTCGACGTCCTGGTGCAGGAGCAGGTCCTCGACCTCATGGTGCAGCTGCAGCGCGACCTCGACCTGGCCTTCCTGTTCATCAGCCACGACCTGGCGGTGGTGCGCCTGGTCGCCCACGAGGTCTACGTCATGCAGGGCGGCAAGGTCGTCGAGCACGGTGACCCCGTCGACATCTTCGACCACCCGAGGCAGGAGTACACCCAGCGGCTGGTCGCGGCGGTCCCGGGGAGGCGGGAGGTGCTGCGCTGACCCACCCCCCGCTCCCCGCTCGACGCCCACGGGAGCGGCCGCGTCGGCGACGGGGACGCCGGGCACGACGGCATACCGTGACAAACCCGGGCGTCGGCCGCGCAATCCCCAACGGGCCTCCCGCCTGTGGTAGATCTGTCGCCACCACCCCTTCCGCGAGAGATCCTGATGAGCACCGTCCGGCCCCGCTCCGACGTCCACGAGCCCGTTGCCGAGGACGTCCGACCACCCTCCGGCGCAGCGGCCGTGCAGCACGAGGGAGCCCACCGCGTCGCGATCCTGCCGCAGGAGCCCGGAGCGCCGGCGTGGGACCCGCTGCTGGCCCTGACCGCGGGCACGGCCGAGCCGGCCGCTCGCTTCCGCTACGACGTCGCCACCGGCGACTGGTGGTGGTCGCCTGGCATGTTCGAGCTGCACGGGCTGGTCGACGGCGAGATGCAGCCGACCACCGGCCTGCTCATGGCGCACAAGCACCCCGGGGACCTCACCGCCACCCAGAGCACCCTGCGCCACGTCCTGGCCACCGGCGAACCGTTCTGCTGTCGGCACCGCGTCGTCGATGCCCACGGGCGGGTCCGGGAGGTGCTCTCGGTCGGCGAGGCCGGTCACGGACCGGACGGCGCGATCACCACGGTGCAGGGCTACTTCGTGGACCTCACCGACGCCTTCGCCGCCACCACCGCTGCAGCGCACGCGGCCGCTGCGCTCCCGCTCGTCGAGCGGCGCCCGTTCGTGCCCGACCTGGCCGTCGAACAGGCCAAGGGCGTCCTCATCGCCGCCTTCGGGCTCACGGGCGACGCCGCGCTCGAGCTGCTCACCTGGCGCGCGGAGGAGACCGACCTCGACCTCTCGGTGGTGTCGAAGGGTCTGGTGGCCGAGTTCAGCGCCCTGCGCGACGACGACCTGAGCCCGGCCCGGCGTGCCTGCGGCTACCTGGGCCTCAACGCGCTCGACGAGGACTGACCGACCTCCACCGGCGCCCGCTCCTGCGGGGCGCTCGCCCGCTCACGGGTACGCTCGTGAGATGAGCTCCCCGGACGGTTCCTGACTCCGTGGGCAGCTCCCACTCCCACGCGCCGGTGGCCGGCCACGCCGGAGCCGCCCACCGTTGGCGGCTGCGTACGGCGTTCTTCCTCGTCGCAGGGTTCTTCGTGGTCGAGCTGGTCGTCGCCCTGGCCGCAGGCTCCCTGGCGTTGCTGTCCGACGCCGGGCACATGGCTGCGGACGTGGTGGCCCTCGGCGCGGCCCTCGTGGCGACCCGCATCGCCGCGCGACCCGACACCACGGGGAGAAGGACGTTCGGTTCGTACCGGGCGGAGGTGTTCGCCTCGGGCCTGGCCGTGCTCCTGATGCTCGGGGTGTCGGTCTACATCGTGGTCGAGGCGCTGGGACGGATCGGGACGACGGCCGAGGTGGCCTCCACCCCGATGGTCGTCGTCGGCAGCCTCGGGCTGGTGGTCAACGTCACCTGCCTCGCCCTGCTGCGTCGTGGCGCCGCGGAGTCCCTCAACGTCAAGGGGGCCTACCTCGAGGTCGTGGCCGACACCGTGGGGTCGCTCGGTGTCCTCGTGGCGGGGGTCCTGGTCGCTGCCACGGGCAGCGCCTGGTGGGACACCGGCGTCGCGCTGGCGATCGCCGTCTTCGTCGCCGTCCGCGCCGTCGTCCTCGGCCGCGAGGTGCTCGTCGTCCTGGGACAGCAGGCACCCGTGGGCATGGACGCCGACGTGGTGGCCGGTGCGCTCGGCGCCGTGCCGGGGGTGCACGACGTCCACGACCTGCACGTCTGGACGCTCACCTCGGGCATGCACGTCGCCACCGCCCACCTCGTCACCGCCCCGAGCACCGACGCGCATGCCGTCCTGGACGAGGCCCGCCAGGTGATGCGCAGCAGGTTCGGGGTCGACCACGCCACGTTGCAGGTCGAGCCCGACACCCACACCGGCTGCGCCGAGGTCACGTGGTGACCCCCGCGGGCGCCGCCAGGCTCCGGCGGCGGCACCTCGCCGCCGCGAGCTCCGGGGTCTTTGCGCGCCTGACCCGGTCAGGACCGGGTGAGGCGCTCAAAGACCCGTGCGAGAGCGAGCGGCACATCCCTACCCTCACGTCAGGGTAGGGTTGTCGCCGCCCACCCCAACCCGTCGACGGAGATCCTCGCGTGCCGCACACCGCCCGTATGCAGATCGGCGACATCGCCGAACGCACCGGCCTGTCGCTGCGCACGATCCGTCACTACGAGCAGGTGGGCCTCCTCCCCGAGGCGCAGCGCAGCGCCGGGGGGTTCCGCCTCTACGACGAGGATGCCGTCGCCCGGCTGCTGCTCATCAAGCTGATGAAGCCGCTGGACTTCACCTTGGAACAGATGCGCGACCTCGTCGAGGTCCGCGACCGCCTTGCCAACCCGCGCTTGTCAGCCAGGACCCGCGACAGCCTGCGCGAACAGCTCGCGAGCTACCACGCGCTCGTGGACCACAAGCTCGCCGACCTGCGTGAGCAGGCCGACAGCGCCCAGGCCTTCTCCGACCACCTCGCCGCCGAGCTCGCCTAGCCCACGACCACGTCGGCAGCACAGGGCCACCCCCGTGACCGACAGCACCCACGCGGCTCCCGGCCGCGCCATACCCAGACCATCGGCCCCGACACGACGACGTGCCGGGCCCGGCCCCGCCGCGGCCGCCCGCCCGCATCCACCAGGAGCACCACCGTGTCCACCACCCCACCCTCCCCCGCGCTCGAACACCCGGAGCCCACGTTCG
Organism: uncultured Actinomycetota bacterium; assembly: GCA_963731235.1. Taxonomy (GTDB): domain Bacteria; phylum Actinomycetota; class Actinomycetes; order Actinomycetales; family Dermatophilaceae; genus Pedococcus. The sequence continues at coordinate 369,014 of CAVSUT010000015.1, forward strand.
CCCACGAGCACGAGGTCACCTCGGTGCGCGCCGCCCTGCGGTCCCCGAAGCGACTGCGCACCGAGGTCCTGGCCGGGTTGGTCGTCGCGCTGGCGCTGATCCCCGAGGCCATCTCCTTCTCGATCATCGCCGGCGTCGACCCCCGCGTGGGGTTGTTCGCGTCGTTCACGATGGCGGTGTCCATCGCCTTCCTCGGCGGACGACCGGCCATGATCTCCGCGGCGACCGGGGCCATCGCGCTGGTCATCGCACCGGTGATGCGCCAGTACGGCATGGACTACCTCATCGCCACCGTCATCCTCGGCGGGCTCATCCAGGTCACCCTCGGCCTGAGCGGCGTCGCCAAGCTCATGCGGTTCATCCCCCGCTCGGTGATGATCGGCTTCGTCAACGCCCTGGCGATCCTGATCTTCATGGCCCAGGTCCCGCACCTCGTCGACGTGCCGTGGGCGGTCTACCCCCTGGTCGCCAGCGGGATCCTCATGATCGTCCTGCTCCCCCGGCTGACCACCGCCGTCCCCGCCCCGCTGGTGGCCATCGTCGTCCTCACGGTCGTGACCGTCGCGACGACGCTCGCGGTGCCGACCGTGGGTGACGAGGGCAAGCTGCCGGACAGCCTGCCGTCCCTGTTCTTCCCCGATGTGCCGTTCAACCTCGAGACCCTGACCATCATCGGCCCGTACGCCGTGGCGATGGCTCTCGTGGGACTCATGGAGTCGCTGATGACGGCCAAGCTCGTCGACGACGTCACCGACACGCACTCGGACAAGACCCGCGAGGCCTGGGGCCAGGGCACCGCCAACATCATCACCGGCTTCTTCGGCGGCATGGGCGGCTGCGCCATGATCGGCCAGACCATGATCAACGTGAAGGCCTCCGGCGCCCGCACCCGCATCTCGACCTTCCTTGCGGGCGTGTTCCTGCTGGTCCTGGTCGTGGGACTCGGCGACATCGTCGGCATCATCCCGATGGCCGCCCTGGTGGCCGTGATGGTGATGGTCTCGGTCGGCACGATGGACTGGCACAGCCTGCAACCTGCGACCCTGCGCCGCATGCCGCGCAGCGAGACCCTCGTCATGGTGACGACGGTCGCGGTGGTGGTGGCGACGAACAACCTCGCCATCGGTGTCATCGTCGGCGTCGTGGTCGCCATGGTGATGTTCGCCCGTCGCGTCGCGCACTTCACCGAGGTCGTCGACGTGGCCCACCCCGACGAGGACACCCGCGTGTATGCCGTCATCGGTGAGCTCTTCTTCGCCTCCAGCAACGACCTGGTGCACCAGTTCGACTACGTCGGCGATCCCCGGAACATCGTGATCGACCTGTCCCGGTCCCACATCTGGGATGCGTCCACCGTCGCCTCGCTCGACGCCATCACCACCCGGTATGCCCGCAAGGGCAAGAATGTCACCATCCTCGGCCTCAACGAGGCCAGCCAGGAACGCCACACCCGCCTCGCCGGACACCTCGGCGAAGGAGACTGACCGGCGGCATAGGACACTGGCGGGTGACTGCACCACCAGCACTGTCGTAGCCCAACCCGAAGGACACCGATGAACACTCCCCTGCAGGCACGCCCTGCCTCGTCCCCGCTGACGCAAGGAGCACGACGATGAGTCGCCGCAGCTCCGGGCGCGGTCGCCGGACCAAGGACGCCCTCGCCCCCCTGCCGAAGGGCGGCATGCGCATCGTGCCGCTCGGCGGCCTCGGCGAGATCGGCCGCAACATGACCGTCTTCGAGCACGAGGGTCGGCTGATGATCGTCGACTGCGGCGTGCTCTTCCCCGAGGAGCACCAGCCCGGGGTCGACGTCATCCTGCCCGACTTCACCTGGATCCGGGACCGCCTGGACCGCATCGACGCCATCGTGCTGACGCACGGGCACGAGGACCACATCGGCGGCGTCCCGTACCTGCTGCGCGAACGCGCCGACATCCCGGTCGTCGGGTCCAAGCTGACGCTGGCCTTCATCGAGGCCAAGCTCAAGGAGCACCGCATCACCCCGACCACGGTCCAGGTGAAGGAGGGCGACCGACGGACCTTCGGGGTGTTCGACTGCGAGTTCATCGCCGTCAACCACTCGATCCCGGACGGCCTCGCCGTGGCCATCCGCACGGAGGCGGGCCTGGTCCTGCACACCGGTGACTTCAAGATGGACCAGTTCCCCCTGGACGGCCGGGTCACCGACCTGCGTGCGTTCGCCCGGCTCGGTGAGGAGGGGGTCGACCTCTTCCTGTCCGACTCGACCAACGCCGAGGTGCCCGGCTTCACCATCTCCGAGGGCGAGCTGTCACCGGCCATCGACACGGTGTTCCGCACCACGCGCGGCCGTGTCATCGTGTCCAGCTTCGCCAGCCACGTGCACCGGATCCAGCAGGTGCTCGACTCGGCCCACGAGCACGGCCGCAAGGTCGCCTTCGTCGGTCGCTCCATGGTGCGCAACATGGGCATCGCTGCCGAGCTCGGCTACCTGAACATCCCCCAGGGCCTGGTCATCGACCTCAAGAAGCTCGAGCAGCTCCCCGCCAACCAGATCGCCCTCGTCTGCACCGGCTCCCAGGGCGAGCCCCTGGCGGCCCTGTCACGCATGGCCAACCGCGACCACCCCATCGAGGTCACCGATGGCGACACGGTGCTGCTGGCGAGCTCGCTGATCCCCGGCAACGAGAACGCGATCTACCGGGTCATCAACGAGCTCACCCGCTGGGGCGCCAACGTCGTCCACAAGGGCAACGCCAAGGTGCACGTCTCCGGTCACGCGAGCGCCGGCGAGCTGTCCTACTGCTACAACATCATCAAGCCGCGCAACGTCCTGCCGGTGCACGGCGAGTGGCGCCACCTGCGGGCCAACGCCGACATCGCCATCCGCACCGGGATCGACCCCAGCCGGGCCCTGATCGCCGAGGACGGCTCGGTCATCGACCTCGTGCGCGGACGCGTGAGCATCACGGGCAAGGTGCCGGCCGGGCTCGTCTACGTCGACGGCGCCAGTGTCGGTGGGGCAACCGAGGAGACGCTGCACATCCGCAGGACGCTCGCCGAGGAAGGGGTCATGACGATCGTGTGCATCATCGACCCCGACACGGGCAAGCTGACCGAGGACCCGGACTACATGGTGCACGGGCTGGCTGCGGACACCATCGACTTCACCGACGCCACCGCTGCCATCCAGCAGGCCCTCACCAAGGCGTCCAAGGACGGGGTCGACGACCTCGACCAGATCGAGGAGCTGGTCCGCAAGGCCACCTCGAACTGGGTCCACCGCAAGCACCGCCGTAGCCCGCTGATCATCCCGGTCATCGTCGACGCCTGAGCAGGCGTCCGCCGAGGATCAGGCCAGGGTGAGGAAGAGCTTCTCCATCGTGGCCTGGTCCTCGGAACGGATGCCCTCGGGCGAGGTGAGGCACTCCCGCATACCGGAGGAGACGATCGCGAAGCCGGCCCGGTCCAGGGCGCGGTTGACGGCGGCGAGCTGCGTGACGACGTCGCGGCAGTCGCGACCTTCCTCGATGAGGCGGATCACTCCGCCGATCTGGCCCTGGGCGCGGCGCAGCCGGTTGATGACCGGGGTCATGTCGTCGGAGTTGAGGGTGACCATGAGATGTCCTTCGGTATGGCGCCCACGCAAGCGCGGGTGGTGGATGGGTGCGTCAGTCGTTGGAGGTGCCGTCGAGCGCGGCCAGGGTGTTGCGCAGGCGCTCGCGTGCGTCGGCAGCCACGTCGGTGAGCTTCTCGTTGCGGGTCACCGTCACCATGATCGCGGGGTCCATGGCCTCGACCAGGGTGCTGTCGTCCGAGACGGCGCGGACGACGACGTTGCACGGCAGGAGCAGCCCGATCGACGGCTCGGCCTCGAGCGCCGCCTGGGCCAGGGGCGGTCGGCAGGCACCCAGGATCACCTGGGAGGCGATGTCGACATCGAGCTTGGCCTTGAGGGTGGCCGCGATGTCGATCTCGGTCAGGACGCCGAAGCCCTGGTCGGACAGGGCCGAGCGGGTGGCCTCGAGGGTCTCGGCGAACGGTCGGTTGACGGTGGTGCTCAGGGCGTAGCTCACGATGGGCTCCTTGGGGTCAGCGGGTGGATCTGTCGTACCAGGGTTTGTTCGGTGCCGGCGTCGACCGACGCTCAGGCCGACTGGGTCTGGGCGGCGAGCTGGGCACGGACGTCGTCCATGTCCAGGGCTCGGACGCCTTCGAGGACCTGCTCGAGAGCGGCGGCAGGCAGCGCGCCGGGCTGGCTGAAGACCAGGATGCCGTCGCGGAAGGCCATCAGGGTCGGGATGGACGTGATCTGTGCGGCGGCAGCCAGGGCCTGCTCGGCCTCGGTGTCGACCTTGCCGAACACGACGTCCTCGTGCTGGGCGGAGGCCGCCTCGAAGACGGGGGCGAACTGGCGGCACGGGCCGCACCACGCTGCCCAGAAGTCGACGAGGACGATGTCGGAGCTGGTGATGGTGGACTCGAAGTTCTCACCGGTCAGGGTCTTGGTGCTCATGGTTCTCCTTCGGTTCTGGTGTGGCAAGGTTATACCTACCGGGGTATTCAGCGCCGGACGGTCCTCGATCATTCCCACCGGTTTGAACCACTGCTGGTGGGGTACATCACGAAGGCGCCCCCGCGTTTGACTGGAATACCCCCGGGGGTACTACGGTTGGACCATCGTATACCCCACTGGGTATGTGCCGACTGAAGGAGAACAGTTCAGATGTCCCAAGCAACTCTCGAGCAGTTCGCCGCCGCCCACGCCGACGGCGCTGCCGTCATCGACGTCCGCGAGCCCGGCGAGTACGTCGGCGGGCACGTGCCCGGCGCCGTGCTGATGCCGATGGGTCAGCTCCCCTCACGCACCGGCGATCTCGACCGCTCCCGCGACGTGTACGTCGTCTGCGCCAGCGGCAACCGCTCCGGTGCCATGACCGACTACCTCGTGCACGCCGGCTTCAAGGCACTGTCCGTCGCTGGCGGCACCTCGGCCTGGGTCGCCTCCGGGCGCCCCGTCGTGACCGGTCCCCGGCCGACCAGCTGACCGCAGCGATCCCTCCCACCCCACCCACCGGCCAACCCGGAAAGGACTCATCCATGAGCACCCCCACCACCACCAGCGTGACGCCGGAGATCGTCTCCATCGACACCTCCAGCCTCGGCGACCGCTCGTACCTCGCCCACGACGGGCAGGTGGCCGTCGTCATCGACCCCCAGCGCGACATCGACCGCGTCCTGGACCTGGCCACCGAGGCCGGTGTGCGCATCACCCACGTCTTCGAGACGCACATCCACAACGACTACGTGACCGGCGGGCTCGCCCTGGCGCAGGCCACCGGTGCCACCTACCACGTCAACGCCGCCGACGACGTCGCCTACGACCGGGCGCCCATCAACGCCGGAGACGTCGTCGAGGTGTCGCCGACGATGCGGGTGCGCGCCATCGCCACCCCGGGCCACACCTACACCCACCTGTCCTACGCCCTGGAGGCCCCCAAGGACTCCGAGACCGACTTCGAGCCGGTCGGCGTGTTCACCGGCGGGTCGCTGCTCTTCGGCTCCACCGGACGCCCGGACCTGATGGGCGAGGAGCACACGGACGACCTCGTCCACCAGCAGTTCGCCTCGGCCCACCGCCTCGCCGACGAGCTCCCGGAGCACACCCACGTCCTGCCCACGCACGGCTTCGGGTCGTTCTGCTCGGCCGGGTCCACCGGTGACACCACGGCCTCGACCATCGGCACGGAGAAGCGGCAGAACCCCGCCCTCACCCAGGACGAGGAGCGCTGGGTCGCCGACACCCTCGCCGGCCTGGACGCCTACCCCGCGTACTACGCCCACATGGGTCCGGCCAACAGCCAGGGCCCGGGTGCACCGGACCTGTCCGCCCCCGAGTCCGCGGACAAGGCCACCCTGGCAGCCCGCATCGCCGAGGGTGAGTGGGTCGTGGACCTGCGCACCCGCACCGCCTTCGCCGCCGGCCACGTCAACGGCAGCCTGAACTTCGGCCTCGACGGCCAGTTCGCCACCTACCTCGGCTGGCTCATCCCCTGGGGCACTCCGCTGACGCTGCTCGGCGACTCCCCCGAGCAGGTCGCCGAAGCCCAGCGCGAGCTCGTCCGCATCGGCGTCGACCACCTGGAGGGTGCCGCCACCGGTTCCCCGACGGAGTGGACCGACAAGCCGCTCGGCACCTTCGAGCGGGCCACGTTCGCCGACCTCGTGCAGGTTCGTCACCACCGCCAGGTCGCCATCCTGGACGTCCGTCGCGCCTCGGAGTACGAGAACGGGCACATCGACGGCGCGGTGAACATCCCGCTGCACGAGCTGCTGGAACGGGTGGACCAGGTGCCGTCCGGCGAGGTCTGGATCCACTGCGCAGGCGGGTACCGCGCGTCCATCGGCGCCTCCGTCCTGGCCGCCAACGGTGTCCCCGTGGTCGCCGTGGACGACAGCTTCGACGAGAACGCCGCATCTTCGGGCCTGACCATCACCGACGCAGCCTGACCTTCACCACCCGCACCACCACACCCCAGCTACACCCACGTCGCACCACCCAACCCGCAACAACAAGGAGAACAACTATGTGCCGTCCCGCCACCTGCAAGGTCTGCGGAAAGACCACCTGGGCCGGCTGCGGCCAGCACGTCGACCAGGTCATGGCAGGCGTCCCCCGCGCCGACCGTTGCCCCGGGCACGACGCTGCCGAGACTGCTGCTGCCAGCGGTGGGTCCTTCTTCGGACGACTCTTCGGCCGCTGATCTGACGCAGCGCTCCGCCGCCCTGCCCCAGGGCGCCGTCCCTCGACGCGGAGTCCCACCGACCGGGTGCACGGCCTTGGCCGTGCACCCGGTCCCCCGCGGAGGGGGACGTTGCTGCGTCCACCTTCGGCGGGCCCCCGACCTAGGAGAGAACCCACCCCGTGCCACTTCTGGCCATACCCCTCGGACTGATCATCGGCCTCGCGCTCGGCGCGCTCGGCGGCGGCGGCTCCATCCTCACCGTCCCGGCTCTGGTGTACGTCCTGGGCCAAGACCCGAGAGCAGCCACGACCAGCTCCCTGCTCATCGTGGGCGCCACCTCACTCATCGCCCTGGCGCCGCACGCCAGGGCCGGTCGCGTCCGCTTCGGCCAGGGCCTGATGTTCGGCGTCCTGGGCACAGCGGGGTCGTTCGCCGGTTCCGCGTTGGCCTCCCGCGTCGCTCCCGAGGTCCTGTTGACCGCGTTCGCCGGACTGATGTTCGTCGTCGCGACGCTGATGCTCCGACGGTCGCTGCGCTCGGACGGCGCCTCCGAGAAGCAGGACCACACCGAGGAGCCGTTCCTGAGCTTCAGCCCGCTGGCCTGCGCGTGCCCCCGACTGGCCAAGGTCGTGGTCACCGCGACCGCCGTAGGCCTGCTGACCGGGTTCTTCGGAGTCGGCGGCGGCTTCGTGCTCGTCCCGGCCCTCGTCCTGGCCCTGTCGTTCCCGATGCCTGTGGCCGTCGGCACGTCGTTGCTCGTCATCGCCGTCAACAGCGCCACCGCCCTGACCGCCCGAATCTCCTCCGGCAGCGTCGACCTCGACTGGCCGCTGATCGCCGGGTTCACCGCGGCGGCCATCGTCGGCAGCCTGTTCGGCGGCCGCATCACCTCGCGCGTCGAACCCCGCCACCTGACCAGGGCCTTCTCCATCCTGCTCATCGCCGTCGCGCTCTACACCGCAGCGACCAGCATCCCCGCGCTGTTCTGACCACCCGCGATCGCGTCGGCACCGACCCGGTGCCGACGCGGCATCGACCCGCTGCACCTCCACGCAACGACGCGCCGGGACCATCTCGGCGCGCCCGAAAGGAAACCATGACCGACACGACCACCCTGAGTCCCCAGAGCACCTCCTCCCGCCGGCCGGCTGCACTCGACGCCCACACCGTCCAGGACTGGCTCACGTCCGCCGACGGCCCGCGCCTGCTCGACGTCCGGAGCCCGGCCGAGTTCACCACCTCCCACATCCCTGGCTCCTACAACGTGCCGCTGGACCTGCTGCGCGAGCACCGGGACGAGCTGCGCACGCACCTGAGCGAGGACGTCGTCCTGGTCTGCCGCTCGGGTGCCCGCGCCAGCCAGGCCGAGACCGTCCTGGCCGCCGCCGGTCTGGAGAACCTGCACGTCCTCACCGGCGGCATCACCGCCTGGGAGTCCGCCGGGGGTCCGCTGACCGTCGGGGCCCAGACGTGGGAGCTCGAACGCCAGGTCCGCCTCGTCGCCGGCAGCATCGTGCTGGTCGGGGTACTGGCCAGCACCGTCGCTCCGTGGACCAAGTGGATCTCGGCCGGCATCGGTGCCGGCCTCAGCGGGGCCGCCCTCACCAACAGCTGCGCCATGGGCATGGTCCTGTCCAAGCTCCCGTACAACCGGCGCAACGAGCCCGACCTCGCCACGATCGTGGCTGAGCTCACCACCTCCTAGTCGCGCCCGCGACCCCACCTGATCACAGTGACCAGTCAGCGGCGCCACACCCCCGCACCTGTAGCCAGAACTGAACACGTGACCGGTGCGGACGACTCAGTCAACGGCAGGACGAATCACCCAAGGGTGGCCGAACCGGGTGACCATCTGCATGTGGAGGGGTCCGGCTCAGTCCGGCAGGGTGTTTTCGGCGTACCCTCTTACGACGACGTTTGCACGCTGAGTGCCAGGGCTTGGCGGTGAACCTCCTCGGGAGGGAGCGGATACGTCACAGCACGCAGCCCACGAGCACCCCGCTCCGGCGGGGGCACGGGCTGACGCCGCCTCCGGCCCCCGCCGCAAGACCCCGCGCCGCACCCATGACGGCTACCGGCACGAGGCCTTCTTCTGGGACGGCGACGAAGAGTTCGTCTGCGGGACCGTTCCCTTCATCAGGGAAGGTCTGGCCGCCGGGCAACCGGTGATGGTCGCCGCGACACCGCCGCGCATCGAGGTGCTGCGTGACGCCCTGGACGGGGAGGCGCGCGGGGTCGAGTTCGTCGACATGGTCCAGATGGGGGCCAACCCGGCCCGGATCATCCCGGCTTGGCGACGCTTCACCGATGAGCACCCAGGGCAACCGGTGCGCGGCATCGGTGAGCCGATCTGGCACGGCCGGCGACTGGTCGAGCTCGCCGAGTGCCAGATGCACGAAGCCCTGCTCAACATGGCTGTCGACACCGACACACCCCTGTGGCTGATGTGTCCGTATGACACCGGGAGCTTGTCCCGGGAGGTGGTGGTCGAGGCGCACCGCTCGCACCCTGTGGTCGTCGACGTCGAGACCCACCGCGGCAGCACCACCTACGGCGGAGCCCATCACGTCGGGACGATGTTCGAGACGGACCTGCCGGGGGTCCAGGTCGCGGTCTCCCATCGCGTGTTCGGTGGTGATGACTTCGCCCTCGTCCGCGCGGACGTCAGGGCGCGCGCATCGTCTGCGGGACTGGACGCCGCGCGGACCGCCGACCTCGTCCTGGCCGTCCACGAGGTGGCCATCAACAGCGTCCGCCACGGTCGCGGAGCGAGCGAGCTGCGCATCTGGGAACAGGACCACTCGTTGGTCTGCGAGGTGCGTGGGCGGGGACGGATCTCTGACCCCATGGTGGGGCGTCGCCTGCCGCCCACAGCGGACGAACAGGGCCGTGGGCTGTGGATGGCCAACCAGCTGTCCGACCTCGTCCAGGTCCGCTCCGGCGACGCCGGCACCACGGTGCGCATCCACACCTGGCTGCAGGCGTCCGGCTGAGTCGCTCCCCGGTGGCGCGAACGGCGGGGCCGGACAACGACGAGGGCCCGGTCCAGCTGAACTGGACCAGGCCCTCGTCGTCGACACGTTGGTAGCGGGGGTGAAATCTGAACCAGCGACGCTCGGCTTGCCACGTCACAGCTCAAGCCGCTGACCTGCACCTTCTTCGTGATGTCCACTCGTGTCCAGCCCCTTCTGTCCAGGTCGGCGCCCCTCTGCTTGGGTCCGTCCGACTTTCGAGTCCGATCCCGTCCGACATTCTGCCGGTCCGCGCGGACGTCGGACGCGCCGCAGCGATCCGCGCGGCCACACTGCCGCCGGGTCGTTTGAGGATCAGTCGAGGCGGTTGATGCCCGCGAGCGTCTCGGCCGACGTGAAGCCACCAGTGAGATCCTGGACGTCGCTCACCTGACCGTCCCGAAGGCGTACGACGGTGTCGCAGCGTGAGGCGAGGGTGAGGTCGTGGGTGGCAAGCAGCAGGGTGGTGCCTCGTTCGCGGCGCAGCTCGAGGAGCAGGTCAACGATTTCGGTGCCGGTCTTGGTGTCGAGGTTGCCGGTGGGTTCGTCGGCGAGGATGAGCGCAGGGTCGTTGATGAGGGCTCGGGCGATGGCAACGCGTTGCTGTTGGCCGCCGGACATGCGTGACGGGAGGTCGTCCTCGCGACCGGAGAGTCCGACCATCGCCAAGAGGTCCCGGGCTCGGGCGTGCTTGTCGAAGTCGACCTTGAGCGGCAGGACCGGTGCGAGGACGTTGTCCAGGGCCGTGAGGGCGGGCAGCAGGTGGTAGCGCTGGAAGACAAACCCGACGGTGCGCCGGTACGCGGCGAGCTTGCCTGCGGCGAGCGACGTCACCTCGGTCTCGCCGACCGTGATGGTGCCCGAGTCGGCCGCCTCGATCGCCCCGATGAGGTGCAGCAAGGTGGACTTGCCCGACCCCGAGGGGCCGGTGAGAGCGACCGCGGACCCGGCGGAAATGTCCAGGTCGACATGGTCGACGGCGGCGATGCCGTCACCGTGGTGGGAGCCGAAGGTCTTGACCAGGTCATCCACGCGGATGGGGGCGCCGTGCCTGACCTGGCTCCCATGCGTGCTGTCGCGCTCGCTGCGGCGGGTTCGAGTGGTCATGGCTACTCCTCTTCGGCGAGCACGGCTGCGGTGGGGAGCCGACGCAGAGCGGCGGCGGGGATGGTCAGAGCGGCAAGGGTGACGACCATTCCGGTCAGGGCTGCCATCCCGCCCGCCGCCAGGGTCGTGGGAGCGATATCGGAGGTGAACCACGCGGTCAGACCGACGCCCGCCGCGGCGCCAGCCGCTGCCCCGGTGACGCCGATGACGAGCCCTTCCCAGGACACGAGTCGGGTCAGAGCGCCCTCGGTCCAGCCGGTCGCGCGCAGGGCGGCGAACTCGCCAGCCCGTTCACGGACGCTCAGGTAGAGCACGTCGGCCGTGGCAAGTCCGCCGAGGGCGATGGTGGCGGCGACAGCGAAGTAGTCGACCCCTCGGACCTGGAGTGTGATGGCATCGCCGAGCAGGGTGCCGACGGCCGCGCCGTTGAAGGTGCGGGTGATGGCGACCAGGACGGTCAGCGCGCAGACACCGATGGCGAGGCTGAGGGTGCCGACGGCGGCGCGCCCGGGAACGCGGCGCAGGTTCGTGAGCGCGAGGCCGGCGACGGTTCGCAGTCGCGCCGGTCGCCGAGGCGTGAGAACCGGCGGCCGTACGGCGGCGCCCGGATGGGCTTGAGCTGCGGACCGGGCGGGCAGGACGCCTGCAAGTACGGCCAGGACCACGGCTGCGGGGATGGCTAGGGCAGCCCGCCATGGTGAGATGTGCAGCCCGGCAAGGGCGCTCATGGGCCATGAGAGTGCTGCGCCGACGATGCCGGCGGCGAGGCCGACGAGGGCGAGCTCGCCGAGGATGGCGCGGAAAAGCATGCGCCGCGACCAGCCCAGGCAGGCCAGGACGCCGAGCTCGGTCCTGCGTGAGCGGACGGCGGCCGTCGCGGCGTTGGTCATGAACAGTGCGCAGACGGTGAGGATGAGTCCGAAAAGGGCCACGCTCTTGCGGTCCACGGCCTGCAGCAGGGCCACGCCGACACCCTTGAGCACCCAGCCTTCTTGGAGGTTGAGGGCGGGGCGGCCGTACTTGCCCGCGGGCAGGTTCACGGCCACCGGCGCGGGTGAGCTGCCGACGACGATGTCGACGGACAGGCCGGTGCTGTCGGTGATGGCTTGGGCGACCTTGCGGACTCGTTCGCGGCTGAGGGCGTCGATGCCAACAGCTCCGTCGACCCGGACTCGGATGGACCCGATGGGTGCCTTGGCGGCCTTGGCCAGGGTGGGGAACGAGCTCTTGGCGGTGAACGCGTCCATGGCGTCGATGGTGGTGAGCATCATCGGCGGTTCCTGGGCGTAGCCCAGCATGCTGCCGTTGGGGGCGAGCTGACCGCCCTTGAGCGCTGCCTTGGCTGCGGCGTCCACACCGGTCAGGCTGCTGGGTGAGTAGAGGGACAGGGGCACCGAGGAGAGGTCGCTGCCCTGGCTGACCTTGGTCGGGTCGTAGCGTCCGACGACGTTGGGGCGGGGAATCTTGAAGAACGGGTCGTTGGCGTCGGCGGTGTTTTCGACTGCGTGGTGTTGGATCTGGCGGAACGGGGTGTCCTGGGTCTCCGCCAACGGCAGGTAGGCGCTGGAGAACCCGTTGTAGTCGAGCCGGGTCGGGTCCACGGCGCGAGGTACGACTGACACGGACCGTCCGTCACCGGCGCGGATGTCCGGGGCGCTGGCCGTCCACAAGTCGCCCAGGCTGTCCGGGAAGGTGAAGTCCGTCTCGGAGCCACTCTCGGTGCCGTCCGGGAGCCTGGCGAATGCCTGCTGCGTGGTGACCCTGGAGGCGCCCAGCTTCGTGCCGGCCATGGGCAGCAACCTCTCTCGCAACGCTGCGGGGTCCGCCCCCGACGTCATCGCGCTCACTCCCGCCGCACCCAGGTCGCTGACCATGAGATCGTCCGAACCTTCCGAGAAGGGGCGCGAGCTGAGCAGCAGAGGCACCATCTTGTCCTTGTACCCCCCAGGCCCTTCGGCCGGGACGCCGGCCCAGGACTCGTTGCCCTTGAAGTAGCGCCCCTTCGACACGGCCTTGTCCAGACCGACGAGCTTCGCCTCCGCAACCGGGTCGACAGCCGCCACCAGGTAGGCGAACGACCACGGCAACGGCATCGTCACGGTCTTGGTCGGCTCGGCCCGTGTACGGCCCATGACCACCCCGAGGGTCCCGCGCTGCCAGCACTCTGTCTCGGTACGTCGCAGCTGGCTGAACGGACCACTGACCTCGCCCTCACCGGGCCCGGAGAACTCAGAGCTGCCGAAGGGGCAGAGCACCACTTTCTTGCCGTTGACGGACTCGGTCGGCCCGTACGGGTCGGGAATCGAGGAGGCGTTGGCGTCCAGCGGTGTCACCTTCCCGTCGGTGACGTACACGAAGACGGTCCGTTCCCCCGGTACCGTCGTCAGGCCCGAGTCCGTCTTCCGGGTCACGTCGATCCGTAGAACCTTGCGCCCCGAACCTGCAGCGCCGGCGTACCGGCTCAGATCGATCGGAATCGTCGCGTTCTGCATCGCGTAGCCCAGGATCGCTGCCGGCGCCGCAACGTCAACGCCGTCGAGGGACTTCACCTGCTTGTACTGGGCGAGGGTGATGCCGCCACTGTCCCCCGACAGGTAGCTCTCGCGAACCAGGCCCTGCGCCTTCTCCAGGCTCGTGGCGGCCCCCTCCGGCCGCACGAGGATGTCGTAGGCAGGGCGGAAGTTCTTTGCGACCTCACCGCGCACCACCAGGCGCGAGGTGTCGGCCGCGCCGGTGAGCACCGTGAATGCCGTCGTCGCCAGCAGCATGCCGAGGAACATGGCCAGCGTCCGGCTGCGCCGGTGGACCAGCTGTGACCGCATCATCCTCAACACGCGGCACACTCTGACGCATACCTAGTGACTATGCAAGGACTCTCTGGCACGCTGTGTCCAACCCGAGACCACCGGGTCCGCCGCCCGGTCGGGTCATGACCCATCGCCGCCGAGAGAGAGCCGACATGCCACTGCACCACGTCGTTCTCTCCCTCCTTGCGGACGGCCCGAGCCACGGCTACGAGCTCAAGGGCGCGTTCGAGGAGGCGGTGGGCCCCCAGTGGGGTCAGCTGAACATCGGTCACCTTTACCAGCTGCTCGACCGTCTGGCGCGCGACGGCCTGGCGGTCACCCACCGCGAGAGCCAGGCGGTCAAGCCCGAACGAGTCGTCTACGAGCTCACCGACGAGGGGTACGCCGAACTCGCCCGATGGCTGGAAGCGCCGACCCCCCGCGCGGGCGGCTACCGCGACGAGTTCTTCCTCAAGGTCGTGGCCGCAGTGCGCACCGGCGAACGTGAAGTACTCGACGAGGTACTGGCCACCCAGCGAAACCACCTGATGCGCGAGATCCGCAACCTCACCGGGCTTGAACGCGAGCACAGGGCCAACGCTGTCGTTTCACTGCTCATCACCAACGCCCGGCTGCATGTCGAGGCTGACCTGCGCCTCATCGAGGCGGCGGAGGAATCGCTGCCAACAACGCTGCGACATCGAGACTCCTCACGCGTCATCGTCGAGGGCCAGTCAGCTACGGAGCCGGACGCGCAGAACGCGGGATGATGACGGCAACGGCCGCAAGATGCCGACACCCTCTCCGTTCCGACTTGCACTGGCTGCCCAAGGGGCCGCCGTCCGGCCCGGTCCAGACGTGCCTCCTTGTGACGAGTCCCTCGAGGGTGGCACTGCAGCTTCAACTGGACGCCGTTCGCGGCACATCGACTGTTCGCATGCCCCATCCGGACCACGGTCCATGACTGCGGCCGTAGGCCGCGGGCGGAGCGCAGCGACGCCGCAGCATGCACATGTCAGTGCGTGAAGAGCGTAGAAGCGCCCGGCATCTCCGCAGGTCAGAGGGGGGCCTATGTGGCGACGCCACCACAGACCCATGCGGATTTGGCCACGGGGGTCACCTGTAGATGGGTCGCAACACGGCGACATCCGTCTCAGGAGCGGGCATGCCCAGGTTTCAATAACGCCGACAACGGCGAGGTCCACCTGGTTGGTGTCATCAAGCGTCCTCATCACGATGAAGTCGGGTTGCACTTTCGGGCCGCGGCTCGATCATCGTCGCCGTGCTCTGGCACTGGTCGGAGACCAGCCGCCATCCGCACTCGCGGCGGTGCCACGTGGGGGCTCAACGCCGGGTCCGCACCAGCGAACGCAGCCGCAGGAAGTGGTCGAGGTGCGCCTTCGACGCCGCGACGAACGCGTCCTCCAGAGGCTTGAGCTGGCTTAGGTCGACCGCTGACTGCGGGATGTTCATGTCGGCGTCGGAGGTCGCAGCGGGGGCGAGCCATGCGTCGTGGCACGCCGCCCCTGCGACGCGGCGTAGCTCCTTGACGAGGACGGCGTACGCGCTGCCAACCTCCGGCGACTCGGCCGTCGTCCACACTCGGTAGTACGACAGCTTGGCCTGCACGCTGGACATGTCCTGCGCGATGCGGACCCGTTCGGCTTCCGGCTTGTCGTGACGCCGACGGCGTATCGCGTACGGGAACTCCTTGTACGCGGCGACGACCTCAAACGCCTCGGCGAAGACCCCCCGCACCCGGGCACGTTCCTCTTCCATGCTCTTGCGCCGGGCCAAGGCCGTGTTTACGACGGCGCCGATGACCGCGGCGAGCACGGCACCGGTCAGCAGGAGCCCGAGCACCCCTCCCCCTGCGCCTTCGGTCACAGCCGTTGTCGTGGCAGATGCCGTGGACGGGAACAGCGTCGTCGTGGTGGTCGAGGGGGGAGGCGTGATGGTCGTCGTACTGGTTGGCGCGGGTGTGGCGGTCACAGGGTGTCTGCCTTCGTGTGGTCCGGGGCTGCCTGGCCCGTCGATTCCTGGTCGGGTGACGCTTGGTCTGGGCGTGCAGAGTGCGGGGCCTCGTCACCGACCCACTGCCCGCTCTCGCGCCACCACGCCTCCTTGAGCAGGTGCGTCTGCACCATGCCGAACAGGCGCAGCAGCCCGTCCTCGGGGACCCAGCGACGCTCTGGCGGGTCCGAGTGGTACCAGACGCACAGGCGCGTGCCACCGCGACCGTCGAACCGGTGAGGGGAGGCGGTCTGGCCGTCCGCGTACACCTCGGGGTGGCTGGCCACGCGGCGGTCGAACTCCGCGGTCACAACGCGCGACGGATAGCCGGGCACGGCGACCGTGGCGGTGTACACGTGCACCCACGACCGGTCGGCGCGGCGACGCCGCACGCACAGGTCGGGGTATGCAACGCGCAGCTCTGCCTCCGCCCGGAACCGGGTGGCGTAGTCCTGCAGCCACGACTGCGGGTGCCGCGGTCGGGGCGGGCGACCCCTCAGCGGACAGTCCCGAACGACCGCGGGTTCTTCAGCTCGAGCCCGGAGCCTGCGCTGAGGACCCCACCGGTGGTGACCGACAGTGGCGACGCCCCCTTCAACGCGGCCAGCGCGCGGGCCTTGGTGACCTCGCTGCGGCTGCGGGCGACGAACTCAGGCAAAAGGGTGGCGAGCTGCTGGCGAACCCACCTCTCGTCGTCGTCGTAGGTCAGCGCGGCCTCCAGACGGTTCGCGGCTGTCTCAAAGCGATCGGCGGCCGCCTGCCGGTCGCGGCACTTGATCGGGGCGGACACCCGGGTCGGGTCCGGGGTGAGCCGGGCCCGCAGGTCCACCGCACCTTCACGCCACAGTCGCACCAGCGCCTGCGGAACCCCGGCGCCGGGAGCTACGAACATCAGCGCGAGGGCCTCGATGTTGAACGAGCACAGCAGCGGGTCCGGGACACGCTTGTTCTCGGCCTTGGCAAGGCGGATGGTCCGCGCCCGAGTGACGCGCAGCGCCTTCGGTTCGCCAGTGAGCAGGTCCGTGTGACCCTGAGGGTGGGAAGGGTCCCACGTGTCGTTCTTGGTGTTGGGAATCCACAGGCCAAGGCCGTTCACACGCTCGAGGCCGACCACGAGATCGACCGTGGGGTCTTCCCCGTTCGGAAGAGGTTCGTGGAACTCCAGAAGGATGGCCCGCTTCTCCGGGAAGTGGGACTCAACCTTGGGGTAGTTGCGAGCCACCTCCTCCTGGATGTGGAACCGCATCTCCTCCACGATCTCGTTCGGCCCCTCGCCGGTCGCGGAGTCCGGCCCCAGCCACGGGTAGACGCGACGGTCGAGGATCACGCCGCAGTCGGCGTCCAAGCCCTTGTCGCGCAGGTGGACGGGGCAGTTGGCTGTCCAGTGCGCCAAAGAGCCCGACGCAAAGGTGTGGCGGCTCCCCTGGAAGCTGAGCGCTGCGGCACGGACCGCTTCGCGGCGGGCCCGGGCCTCGTCCAGAGCAGCGTCGTCAGGAGCCAGCTGGGCACGGATGTCGTCCAGAAGCTGTGCGGTGAAACCCATCGCCTGTCCTCGTCTCTACACGTGGCGGATTGGTGCCGCCTCCACGCTGAGACGCCATACCCCGGCGCAGCCACCCCCGGGCGGGGGCGAACTACAACCATGTGATAAGAGTACTCGGCCGCACCGACAGGCCCGGCACTCATCAGCCACCGTTCCCTACGATGAGGGGCCTCGCGGCCATGGGCGTGGGAGCGCGTGAGGGGTAGCGCTCGTGCTCGGCCCTTAGCCCTTCGGCGGCCAGGAGGTCGGTGTCTTCGAGGCAACGCCGGTCACGACGTTGACCGACGCTGGGGCGCTTGCGCCGGGTGCGCGGACGTCGAGGACGTAGACCATGCTGTGGGTGCCCGGGATGACGGCCGTGGCGGTGGAGACGACCGTTGCGCCGCTGTTGAGGTCGGGCTTGAAGTCGGTGGTCCCTTCCAGGTCGACACCCCAGACCAGGAGCCGGTCCGGTAGCAGCGTGCGAGTCCAGTCGATGGGGACGTTGTACGGGCGCCCTACGGGTTCGGTGGCCTTCGACCCAGCGCCCAACGACTCTCCGGAGGTGGACCGGGCTGCGAGGCGCATGTGCCCCTTCTGGTCCAGAGTTCCTGCGTCGATCCAGACGCGGGTCCCGTCGTCCAGCTTGAGGGGAACCGCGGAGGGTGAGGACACGATGCCGGCGACCTTCTTGTCGAGCGCAGACATGGTGTGCCGGGTCGCGATAGCGCTCCCTGCGGGTGCCAGGTCCCGGGTCGCGCCTTGGGGCAGAGCGACCCAGACCGCGGCAGCGGCTGCGACGACAGCAAGGCCAGTGCTGGTCCCGCGGATGAGGCGACGCCGGCGAACTCGACGCAAGCCGCCCACCCTGATGACGTCCTCGTCGACGTGCATGGTCGGTACCGGCGGAGCTGACAGCAGGTCGATGATGGGGTCAGACATGGTGCTCTCCTTGCAAGATCATGGTCTGGCGGAGCTTGGCCAGCCCCCGAGATGTTGAGGACTTGACCGTCCCTGTCGAGATGTTGAGGAGGTCGGCGACGTCGGCCTCGCTGAGGTCGGCGTGGAACCGCAGAACGACGCACTGCCGTTCACGTGGGGGAAGCGATTTCAGTGCTTCCTGGAGGTGGTCGGCGAGGACGACGTTGTTGGTCTGGTCAGGGCTCCACACCTCGGGTACGTCGTCGGTGAGGCGTTCTCGTTTTCGCCGACGTCCGGTGTCGATGTGCAGGTTGACCATGATGCGGCGGGTGTAGGCCGTTGCCGCCTCCTGCTGGATGCGGGGCCAGACGACGTACACACGCTCGAGCGCTCCCTGCACCAGGTCCTCGGCCGCTGCGCGAGATCCGGTCAGCAGCCACGCTGTGCGCAGCAGCTGTGGCGAAGCACCTCGGACGAAGTCCGAGAACCCCGCGTCATCTCGTCGCGTCATTCCATCTCCTTGGCTGGTGCGTGCACCCTATGCACGCAGCACCTGCGAGAAAGGTTGCGTTGATGCGCGGGTTATGTTGCCGACCAACCGGGCACACGTGGGAGACGAGCGGGTTGGAGCATGAGAGCGGCAGTTCAGTTCGGCGCGACGTCCAAACGCGTCACCCTCAAGCCCCGCAGCTTGTCGCTGGCATCGGGAGCCACCTCGCACGTGTACGCGACCGTCTTGTCGCCAGCAGATGCGCTCCCCTCGACGCGGTACCGTCCGCCGCCAAGGTTGGTGACAGTGACCACCTGCAAGGGCGTCAGGTCCTGGTCGAACCCCGCCTTCTGCGATACCGGCAAGAAGCACTTCGCCGTCGCACCCGCCTCACGGTCAACCTTGGCGCAGCCACCAGCTCCCAGAGACACGGCGAGAGCCATCGCCACGAACAGCGCCGCCCGTGCTGGGCGCGGGTGTTGTCGCTGGCTCACGCTCACGATGGTGCCGCACACCCGCCCGCTCGGCAGCAGATTCGACGAACCACCTGCAAGGAGGGTGCACGGCGGTCTGGTCGCTGCGCGATGGGCGGCACACCAGGGCTGGCGTGGCCCGTTTGCTCGCCTGGTGCATGCAACACTCCAGACCCAACCGGCCATGAAGGGGTGACAACTTCTGAAGGAAGCCGCGATGACCACCCGACCAACACCCGCGTCACCCTCTGGCCGCGACCTCGACACGCTGCTGCGACCACCCCCTGGTCCCGTCGTCCCCGCAGACGTAGTCACCAACCTCGTGACCGCCACCCATGCCCAGACCCGCCTCGAAGCCGGAAGCACCCGTCAACGGAGCGGGCGTGGGGCGTGCAGGTGGACCGTCCCCGTCCTGCTCGCAGGCGTCTTTGCGCTCACCGCGGCAGGGACGACGAGCGCCTACCTGCTGGGCGTTCCCCCCTTCCAGACCCTTGAGTCTGGCGTCGAGCGCACCACCACCGGCATCCCCGTCGACTACACCAACTACCGCGGACGGCCGGTGCACTGTCTGGCGTTCATCGAGTTCGCCGACGTGACACCCCTACAGCGTCGCCAGATCAACGACCTGACGACCAGCACCGACTGGACCGGGTACGGGCAACGCATCATCAACACCTCCCCAGTGACGACACGCACCACCCTCGGGGACGACAACCACGCGCTGGAGTCCCTCGGCCCAGACCTGACCCGCCGCACCCTGGCCAACGTCCCCGGCCTGACCGGCCGACCAGCACCACACGAACCACGCGTCACCGGCCACTCCCTGTCATGCACCGGCCCTGGAGGGCAAGACGGTGCACGCTGACGAATCGAACGTCGAACGCCTCGTCACCGACGAAGCCGCCCACCTACTGGCGTACTTCACCCGTCGGGTAGCTCAACCCGCTGACGCCGGCGACCTCCTCGGCGAGACGCTCCTGGTCATCTGGCGCCGCGTTGACGACCTACCAACCGACCCAACCGGCGCCCGCATGTGGATGTACGGCGTCGCGTCCCGGGTCCTTGCGGGGCACCGCCGCGGTCAGACCAGGCGAACCGCCCTGACCAGCCGGCTGCGGGATGAACTGGCCGCGCAACCCCCCGTCGACCGGGATACCCGATTCGCTGTGGATGCCGCCCTGGCCCAGCTCGACCCCGTAGACGCTGAGATCGTCCGGCTCGTCCACTGGGAAGGCTTCACCCAGGCCCAGATTGCGACCATCCTGCGCAAGCGGCCTGGAACCGTCAGGAGTCGCTACCACCGCGCCCGGCAGCGCTTGGCCGCCCTGCTGGCTGAACCGCACGACGGGGACGGGAACGACGACGTCGCGATGACGCTGCCGCACGCATCGCGCTCTTGGAACGCAACGCGCTGAGAGACGTCGGGGGTACGCGCCACTGCGTCCGGCGCCAGCCTCGGCACGTCGTCCCTCGGTTCCCGACGGGCTGGTCAGGGCGCCCGGGGCAGGCCGTCGTCGGGTCTCGGTGGCACCGGCGTGAAGCGCGGCGGGCGGTTCTTTGCGGGGCGTCTACGGCTGCGCGCCAAGGGCCGAGCTTGCCCCTCGAAGTACGTGACGGTGGCGAGCGCGGTGACATGGTTGTGGGTGATGCGGGAGCCTTGCACGGGCAGGGGGTAGCTGGGGCTCTCGTAGTGAGCGGCGATGTTCCGGATCAGGTGGAGGTCTTGGTCGCCCATGTGCAGGGCGCGCTCGGCGAGTTCGTCCTCACCGAAGTCCCACAGGCTTGCTGCGGCTTGGCTCTTGGAGAAGTGCACGGTGAACCGTGACCGGCCAGCCATCAGCACGTCCAGGTCAGCCTGGGGCTCCTGCGCGTCGCTCACGGACGCAGCCTTGCACACGAGCCCCTGCCCCATCGGCTGCAGCCCATGGTCGTGCCGGCCTGACGGTACGGTGCGCAGGACATCAGACCGGACACGTTCAGGGGGCGGTCTCCATGATGCGGCCGCAGGCCGCGGGCGGAGCGCAGCGACGCCACGACGTCCGTCAGCACCTGGTGGAACTCCGAGAGAGCGTAGAAACAGCGCCGCATCACCACAGGTCACGGAGGGTGCCTTGTGTCGAGGTCACCACAGACCCGTGTCCGTTCAGAAGCACCCCGGACAGGTAGATCGTGCCGCAACACGGCGGCCCTGTTCGAGGAGTTCCGAGTGCCCCAGTATGCAAACGTCGAGACCGGCGAAATCCAGCTCGTCGGCGTCATCAAGCGCCCACGCCACAAAGAATCCTTCAGCCTGTTGTTCCAGGAAGCGCTCCTCGCGCTGTTGGCCGACACCAACCTGCGCCTCTCCGCACTCGAGTGGAAGCTCCTGCTCCTGCTCATCAGCTCGATGGAGTACGAGAACACGCTCGACGCGCACATCTCCGAACTCGCCGGACGCATCGGCCACGAGCGCTCCGCTGTGAGTAAGGCTCTGACCAAGCTTGAGGGGGCTGGGCTCATCAAGCGGCAGGACATGGGCGGAACGCGGCCACGACGCATCCTGGTGGACCCGGCGTTGGTGTTCCGAGGGACCTCGGGGCAGCGCGCTGCCGCCTTGAAGGTCTTCGACGCTGCCGCCTGACAGGGCAGAGCGTGCCTTCGCACCTTGTGGCCGGCTGGCGCGGACTCCGCACGGTTGGGCGCATGTCGACGATGAGCCCCTTCCCCGAATCCCCTTCTGACTCTGCGACCCCGCACCCCCGCAACCGCAGCGCCGTCATCGCAGTGGCACGCGCCTCCCGATGTGGTGGCATCTGCGGTGAGGACCCGCCATCGCATCCCGGGTGCGGTTGGGAGTGCGTGGAGTTGTGGGCCGCAGCGGTGACGGAGGTGCGCTTGGCTGCGCTGTCAGCGCTCCCTGAGGACTGCGCCCCCTTGGTGTAAGCCGGTTGCCGGGAGAGCCTGTCCACACGACAACGAGGGAGGGACGCATGATGCGTCCCTCCCTCGAGGTGTTTCACGGGTGCAGCGTCTGCAGACCCGCGGTGATTGCCTCGTGCAGCCTTGTGCGCACCCTGGCGCCGGTGAGCAGCAGGCTCTCCAGGTTCTTCTTCGCCGCTCCGGCGAGCCGGCCGACATCGTCGAACTCGTTCAGGAGGGTCAGCGCGTGCTGAAGCTGAGCCTGCGCCTTCGCGACGTCCACACCGTCGTCGCCGTGCTGGCGGACGGTGACCAGCGCCACCAGCTCTCGCGTCGTGAGGTACACGAGGCTGAGCGTGTCCGGGTCGTCTACTGCGACGACGAAGGAGAGGTCGTCCACACGGGCGAACCGTCCCCCTCCTGGCACCTCAGCGGGGGTGGGCACCAAGATCAGACACCCAGCCGCTCCGCGGACTTCCCGCGCACTGATGGCTTCAGCCTTCAGCTGGGAAGCCGAGAGTGCCCGACTGCGAAGCTTCGCCTCGAGCACGAGATGCACCGGCGGCCGTCCGTGGCCGGTGATGGCCGGCGACAACTGCGCCAAGCCATCGCCGCTGCGCCGCGTCGTACCGTTGACGCCTCGTTGGGTGCCTACTGCGGTGAACTGGTCTCCTGCGGCAGCGCAGACATCGGCGATGAGTCCCATGGCGTGTTCTTCCCAGTCGGCGCCGATGGCGCGGCTGTTCTTGGCTGACGCCTTCGTCGTGGCTTGGGCGGCGGTCAGGAGTCCGCGCACGGTTGCCATCTGCTCGCTGAGCTCGCGGCGGGTGCTGTTGAGCTCGGTGAGGATGTCGGTCTTGAGGGTGAGGACGGGTCCGTCCCGGTCGAGTGACAGCGTGTTTCGCACAGATTCGGAGTGTTGCGTCAGGGCGGCCCGGACTTCGGCTGTGCCTGCGTCCTGAACGGCCCGAGCCGCTTCGGCGACAGCCGCGCGGACGTTGGCCGCTTCACCAGACAGCACCCTCTCGAGCTGGGCCGGGAGTCGGCTCAGCGCTTCATGGGCTGCCTTGGCGACAGCATGTTCCCCGTCCCGGAGCCGGTCCAAGGTCTGGTTCAGCCCGGCAAGGGCCGCCTCTGAACGGTCATCCACGTTGCGTGCGAAGCCGTCCAGCGTGCGCTGGATGACAGCGGTGTCCGTGGCAGCCGCCCCTGTGGTGAGGGCGAGTAGCCCGACCGGGACGGCGCGGCGGATGAGGTCTGCCAGCGCATCTGGGCCGTGCTCGGTGAGCTGGCGGCGCGCGATGGCGACGGTCTCGGGGTGGTGGACCACGAGATTTGTCAGAACCAGGCTGTCTGCGGTGACGTCGACCAAGTCGTGTTCTGACATTGGGAGGGCGGAGAGGCTCACAGGCTTCCTCCCTTGTTCGAGAAGGGCAGCGGCACTCCGGCGGGCAACTCGAGGCTCGCCCGTCGACACAGTAGGCACGCGCTGATGGGCACGCCGCTTCCGTCGTGCAGCAAGGCAGACTCCCAGATCACGAGCTCTGTAAGCAGGGGCTCGCAGGTGGGGAACCGTTCGAGGAGCGCCTCCTCAACGTGCATCTGTGAAGCGCGAAGCGAGGCTTCCTCCTCGGACCCGTGGGCGGCCGCAGAGGCGGCGCGGTAGGTCAGTTGGATCCACAAGCGCAGGAGTCGGGACTCCTCGCGGCGGGACGGTGGAGTGGAACTGGCTGCGACGAGGTTGGCGCGCAGCGGCTGGTTTGGTGTCACGGTGAACTCCAGCGGAGATGACCACAGCGTGAGGGGCTCATGCCCCCACTGTCAGTGGGGGCCTTGTTGGTGACCCGACTGCCACTGTGGAGGCGGCAGGTTCACCCACAAGGGGGACACCCATGCGGGTTATCGCTCCCTCTCAAGGGCGGCCCGGCTTGGCCTCAGCCCTACAGCCCCAACCTGTCCCTGCATGCCTCAGTCACTACCCCTCCCCCGACCTGTCGAGGTCACCACCCCGACCTCCGTGTACCGCGAGCAGGTCTCGCGCCTTCGCGGTATGACGGCTGACGAGTTCGCCTCCGTCGACCCCTTCTTGGCCGCCGAGTTCGTCCGCGTGCGCGTCGCCCACAAGGTTGTTCGCACGGTGTAGAAGTCCCGGTCCATTTCGATGAGTGCCGGCTCTTGTATCGCAGCCAATGCCGCTCACGGTCCTCACGGCACGGTGCACCACGCACCCACCCATCACCCTGGAGGACACGTGAACAACCTGTACAGCCCGAGCAAGGTCTTCCTGCCGCTGGCACGGCTTCTGCCGGACGGATGCCCGCTCATCGTCGACATCACGCGCTTCTCGATTGTCGGCCACCTGGCCGGTATCGCCGGCCAGCGAGGCGTACACAGCTCGATCTACGGCTCCGACCTGGCCATCCAGACCATCAGTGCCTGGCCGGACGAAGCCTGGGACCCACAGCACCCTGAGGTTGGGGCGAAGTACGGGATCCGGTGGATTCGGATGCAGGACCTGCACCACAACGCCACAGGCACCGAACCCATCGCCGCGGTCGCTCTGGTCGGCGACCACCTCATCATCAGCATCACCCTCTCCTCCACGACGCGACACATCGTGCGCGAGGACGGCGAGGACGAGAACGGCTACACCCGTCTCATGCTCGCCATCCTCAACCACTACCCCAGCCTCACCAAGGTGCGTTGGGCCGACGACGTCACCCGCGCGGGTCGTGACGCGGCGGACTGGGCTCAGCTCAAGAGCAAGTGCAAGGTGCGCGACATCCGCATGGTGCTGGGAGGACGCGAGTACGACCTCAAGAACCCTGGGGACGAGCTCGCCCTCGGGGCCCTCGGTCTCGTCGCCTCCAACGACGACCCGCTTCGACGTCACAAGCTCACCGGCAAGCGCCTCCTCAAGTACCGCACAGGCGGCGCCGCCCTCTCGGAGAAGCAGATGCCCCTTGGGTGGCGGCTGCAGCGCGACGAGCACGGCCGCCCGGTGCGCGAGGGCGACAAGGGACTGCTGCCGCAGGGACAGCCCGAGCGCGCCGAAGCACTCGCGCGCCTCTACCGCATGGTCGCGGAAGGAGCGCCATGGCACGCCATCGGGGCACAGCTCATCGACCTCGAGCAGGCGGGCAAGATCGAGCGCCGTTCCCACATCGACCCCGGCGCCACGTACGCCGCGATGGCCGGCAACCCCCAGGCCACCTACGACGCCGCCAAAAGCATCTTCGTCCGGTCCAACTTCGCTCCCGGCACCACCCCGACTCCCGAGGACATCGACCGGTACGAGGCAGGTGAGGACCCCCGCGCCCTGTTCGATGCCGACACCCTGCAGTTCATGGCCAAGCCGGAACTGGTCCGAACCGGTCGATACCACCGCCGCCTCAAGAACGACATCCGCGGCCGCGGCCTCGTTCTCGACGGCGTCCCAGCCACCTACGCCGACGAGAAGGACGAGTACGGCTGGTTCGACGTGTTGTCGGCGCCATGGCCGTGGCCGGTCGACCCGCAGACAGGAACGCCCATACTGCGCTTCGGACTGTCCGACGAGACCTGCCGCCAAGTCGGGGCACGCCTGCTGAGGGAGCTCCGTTCACCTTCCCGACCGACCGGTGGACGAGCACATCAGGACGGGCAGCGGCGAGTGCTCCAGCGTTTCGAGAACTGGACCTGCGAGCCGGGTCACCCCGACGCGCGCTACACCGACGAGGCCACCGAGTTCGGTGTCGAGGCTCGCCAGAACAACAGCGGCCGCGAGAACTTCATCGTCCTGTTCCGGCGCCAGTCCGTCGGCCGGTGCAAGGGGCAGACCAGCTGGCACTGGGTAGGTGCCGGCGAGCACCGTCCTGACCACATCGCCGGGACAGGGAACCTCGCAGAGCTGACAGCGTCCGTCGCCGTCTCCCTGGACGCGGCAGTGGAGCAGGCGCTGGACCCGGAGACTCTCGCCACCGCCGAGCTCGTCCGAGCCAGCAACGCCTCGATCGACCGCCGCCCGGCGCTACGAGCCCGGGTGAGGGCAGCCGAAGCGGCTGCCCAGACGGCATCGGAGGACGCGGATGCCCTGCGCATCCAGTCGGGACGTCGCGCTGCCGCACGCGACTTCGCCGGTGCCGACAAGTACGACGCGATGGCGGCCACCCAGGACGAGGACGCCGAGAAGGCACTGCTCGTGGCTGCGGACCTGACGCGCCAGATCGACGCGCTCAGCGACGCCGAGCTCTCCGAGAGCCAAGACACGGCCGAAGCCAACGTCACCGTTGCCGCGTACCTGGTCGTCGGTCTGGAGCGCGCCGCCCGGACGAACGGCCGCGGCACCCGGCAGCTCGGTCTCCTGGCAGACCGCGTGTTCCGCGACTGGGCCTTCAGCGTCCGAGGGGACGAGATGCACTGGCGGGCTGCCGCAGCCCTGCCTCTGCGCGACGGAGGTGAAGCCGTGCTCCGGCTGGACGGGGTCATCCGCAACGTGCGGAGCCGACCCGGGAAAGCCCTAGCGACACCGAACATCGTCGCCCGCTACGTCTTCGACGAGGGCCGCAGCCTCGACGACGTCGCGCAGGTCCTCGAAGTGTCCAGGAAGCGGCTGCTCTGCGCCCGCGTCATGCCATGGCTGGTGCAGCACGGCGTCACCTCACGTGGAGCGAAGAACGCCCTTGTCGACCACCCGGTGCAGGCGGTCAGGCAGGTGGTGCACGCCCTCGTGGCAGACGACCCTGACACCGTCGAGGCGCTCCCATGGCCCAAGGGCTGGGTGGACCTCCTGGCATCCACCTACCTCGACCCGGCCTTGGCCTGGGGCGACGCGGCGTGTCCCGATGACGTGCGTTGGGTCCAGCAGCTCGTCGCGACCCTGGACCAAGGCGGCGCACCCGCTCGAGGGCTCAGCGTGATGGAGGCTGCCCTGGCGATGGGAGTCACCGAGGACGCCATCCGCCAGCTGGTGCGGCCCCTTCACCGCACCGCAGGCTTCACACGCCCTCAGTACCTTCGCTACGTTCCAGGAAGCGGCCGGTCTCGCGTACAACTCCTCCCGTGCCCGCACGGGTGCCGTCGAGCTTGGGCGAATAGCGTGGCACTGCTCCCCGAGGTAGCAGCCTCCGGGTTCGGGGTTCTGTGCTCGACCTGCCGACGAGCGCCGAGCTCCGACGCGGGCTGGGCGCAGGTCGCCTTCCCCGCCGCCTACCTCGAGCCGGTCACAGGGACAGGTGGCGGCGGGTCCCTTCGCGAGGAAGCTCAGACCAGGGCCGCCCGCCTGGCTACGCAGTTGACGTTGTCGCCACGCTGAGCACCGAGGTAGCCACGACCAAGACCTTCGTGCGCCAGACTCGTGTCCGAGGCATGAGTGGAAGGATGCCCAAGGTCGAACCTGTGGATGTCACAGGTTCGTGCCATATTCGAACGAACGTTCGAGGCAAAGGGGAGTCTGATGGCTGACAAGTCCAGCATCGAGTGGACCGAGGCAACGTGGAACCCCGTCACGGGCTGCGACCGCATCTCACCCGGTTGCGACCACTGCTACGCGCTCACACTGTCCAAGCGGCTCAAGGCCATGGGCGCCGAGAAGTACCAGACCGATGGCGACCCGCGGACGAGCGGACCGGGATTTGGAGTCGCAACCCACCCCAAGGCCCTCCAACAGCCATACCGCTGGCGGTCTCCAAGGGTTGTGTTCGTGAACTCCATGTCGGACCTGTTCCACGCCAAGGTTCCTCTTGGGTTCATCCGAGACGTCTTCGACGTCATCGCTGACACGCCGCAACACACGTACCAACTGCTGACCAAGCGGGCGCTCCGGGCACGCCGGTTGGCTGACAGCTTGGACTGGCCAGACAACCTGTGGCTCGGGGTTTCGGTGGAGTCGTCAGAGCAGTTGCACCGCGTCGACGAGCTCCGTCGGGTCCCGGCCGCGGTCCGCTTCCTGTCCTGCGAGCCGCTCCTGGGCCCTCTTGAGGGCATCGACCTCACCGGTGTGGGCTGGGTCATCGCGGGCGGAGAGTCAGGACCGGCCTACCGGCCCATGGACGTCTCGTGGGCACGCGGCATTCGTGACGCATGCGTTGATGCGTCTGTCCCCTTCTTCTTCAAGCAGTGGGGCGGTCGCACACCCAAGATGCTGGGCCGAGAACTCGACGGTCGCACCTGGGACGAGTACCCACGGGCCGCATAGTCAGGCGCGGAAGACCGTGGCGCGTTCGTACCTCACGCCCTTTGGCCGCGGTGCGGCTACACCCGCTTCAACCAGGCCGTCCCATGCCTGCCTCACATGCGTGTCACGAGCAAGCCCAAGCGTGTTCCCGTAAACGTCGCGAATGTTCAGCGCCAGGTCGACGCTGGGCTGGACGCTGAGTAGCCGCTCCAGGTTCTGCTCGATCGTGCCGATCCAGCCCGCCGCGAGTTCCTTCTCCTGCACGTGCCACGCGCCGGCACGCTGCTCGCGGATCAGCTTCGCCGCGGCAGCTCCGTCGCCGAACAGGTCGTCCATGACCGGCACCGCAGACAGCTCCTTGTCGAGGTCCTCCCCGGCGCATGCCAGCCGCCAGTCGCCGTTGGCCCCGGAGGCGGCACCGTTGAACTTCCACGGCGCGAAGGGATGACGGTAGAACAGTGTGAGAATGAACAAGGGGGCGTGCCCGGGGCGTCGCCGCACCGGGACCTGGAACGCATCGAACCCTGTCGCCTCCCGGATCCGCCGGCAGAACTCGGTGACGACGTGCTGGGCTGCCTCTGCCGCGGCGCCGCGACTGTCGCGAGCGTGCAGGAACTCCTCCCGCCACCAGGTATCCCCGAAGAAGAGGTCCAGGGTCGACAGGGTCTTCTCCGTCGAAGGACTGGGCACCTTCTCCGTGAGCCTCCCTCCGATGCGCCAGACCATCTCCACGTTGATGTTCAGCAGTACTTCCGTCCGGGAGCTCACAGGCCGTCCCAACAAGGTCTCCGTCAACAGCTTGTACGGGAGCGCGGCACCGAACGGGTCAAGGAAGGTGAGCATGGGCGACTGCCCCGCGTCACGCACGATGCCGGTCGCCCACATTTCGACGGGACCGTCGAAGACCTCGTAGTTCAAGTCGTCCCCTGCTTCTGCGCTCAGTACCCGGCGTAGGTCCGTGGCGTTGTCGATGTCCGCTTCGCAGAACAGGCAGCGAGCATTACGCGACCACTGGCTCGTCTTGCGCGCAGTGCGCACCAGCAGGAGGGGGGACCCGGCCGTGCCATCCTCGTACCGGCCAGGTCCGGCATACCCGTCCAGGAGCACCACTTCGTCAGCACCGGTGCCCGCCATCGTCGTGAAGACGGGCAGATAGCGGGACACGACCCCGTGCTTGAGCACCGCTGCGGCCTGCCGCCGCGTGAAGAACGCCTCGTTCGCTGACAACAGCACCCCCCGGTTGATGACGTTAGGTCTGAGGGTAATCGGGTAAGGGGACAGAACGGGCACAGTTGACCCGAAAGGGCCGCAGCCACGCAATGCACCGCGACCGGCCGTGTGAAGCGGTGCCTCTCTCGCACACCCGGCACGTTCGTCCGCCTACCCGCGAAGGGCCGCCGCAGCTTCCACAGATCTTGCGGTGAGTCGATCTACCCCCCTTGTCGCGGCTGCGCCTGAGTCCAGTTCCAGCCGCCCTGTTCTGACCCAGGCGAGCACCACGACCGGCGAGACCTTCAGTCGGCTCGCTGCTTCGTTGATGGTCACGGTCCGGTCCTGCATCGACCGTTCGGTCTCGAAGTGCTCGACGAGGGCGGCGCGGGCTTCGTCGGTGACGAGGTACTCCCCGGTTCGGGGGTCTCGCGCGAGGTCGAGTCCCATCCGGTTCATGGCCACGTACACCTGGTGGTAGGTCGAGCCCACCTGCGCGGCGACATCATGGAGGTGCACCTTGGTGGCTTCAGCCTCCTGGAAGGCCATGACGTCGGCCATCCGCGCGTACCACTGGTCGCGGCCGTTGGGTCCGGGGTGCGTCTCCGCAGGGATGACACCTGCCGATAGCCAGGTGCGAACGGTCGAGATGGGCTGACCCAGCAGCGAGGCGATCTGGGCTGTGTCGAGCACGGGTTCGGACGCGTCGCACGTGCCCGGCTCGTGAAGTGCGAGCCAGCCGAGTTCGGCCAGTGCCCCGCGGATGTGATCGAGCCTCGCCCGGATGGGGTTGTCCTTGCCCCAGCTCGGCTCCTTGGGCGTTGGCACGACGGTGAGCCCGTTGAGCTCGGCGCTGACCATCTCGTGGACGCGGTCCGCGACTGCGCGGCTCGACGCGTGGTTGGGCTTGTCGAGCGTGTAGGCCAGCCCGTGGACGTCGTCGCCCGGTGCATGGCCGAACATCCGCAGCAGGGCGAGGCGGTGGAGACCCTCGGACCACTCGAGATCGGTCGTCAGGCCCTTGCGCAGGTCGTGCGGGACAACCTTGTCCTCCAGCTTTCCCGGGTCGGTGAGGCGCTCGCCCGCCAGCGCTGCGGATAGGCCCATGCGAAAGCTGTGCTGGCCGCTCTTGTTCTCACTCTGGATGCCGGGGACCAGCCTTGCGTCGTAGTCGACCGTCCCGTCCGCGGACGTGTGGAAGGCGTGAATGAGTCCTCGAACGAGGGTCAGCACGGTGCCGGTGACGATGATGGCGCGGTAGGACTCACCGTTCTTCAGCTGCTCCTTCTCGTCGACGGTGACGATGTCGTCGCCTCGGCGCACGAGGAACTTGCGGCCGCCTTGCGCGCGGAGGCGGACGACCGCGTAGCGGCCGCCGTCGTCCAAGACGTCGGCGACCTTGATGCCGTAGACCTCCGAGATGCGCATGCCGAGGAGCCGCATCATCCACAAGACGGCTTGGTGGACGACGTGCATGTGCGCCGCGAGAGAGCGGGTGGCGGCGAGCGAGACGACATTGCGGTCGGCCCGGGGGGTGCGGTTCCGGGAGCGCTTGGACGTCATCCCTGCCGTGGGGTCGCCCACGATGGTGACGCCGTTGTTCCTGGCGAACTCCACGACCTTGGCCAGGACCCACATGATGTTGCCGGCGCTGCCGGTGCTGAGTCCGGCACCCTGCCGCGGCCGGCCCCGACGCAACGGCTTGCCGTCGAGTAGACCGCACTGGCGCAGGTCTTCCAGCGGAATCCGCCAGACTCCGTCGACGCGCTGGGCGCCCTCGAATCGTCCTTCGCGCCGCCGGCGTCCGATGGTGGCCTTGCTGGCACCGGTGAGTGCAACAGCCTCTTCCACCGTCACCGAGCCTTCCAAGGAGGGGGTGTTCGTCCGCTCCTCCTCGACACAGTTCGCCCCCTTGCCAAGCAGCACCGACCGGAGCTCCCCGGCGAGCACAAGGGTGAGTTCCTCGACGCAGAAGACGTCGCTGCCGTGAGCGGCCCGCGCCTGCTCTTGGAGGAACGGGAGGATGTGGTCCTTCCAGAGGTCCTCGACCGCCACCTCGCGAGCAGCGTCGGCGGCTTCGAGGTTGCGGTAGTAGTGGGTCACGAAGAGCCCAAACAGGGCGTCGATGTCGTGTCCACGCCCCGCGACGTAGGTGTCGGAGAGGTGCGCCACCTCGGCCGGCCCCTGTGACGCTGGTTGCGCCACCGCCATGGGGTGCTGCCCGAACGCTGCGCCAGCATGACCTTGGGTGACCGCACCCGCACGAGGAGCCTTGTGGTTAGCACCCTTCAGGCCGCGCAGAGCTCCGAACGCAAGCGGGTCAGGAACCGGCACCCCGGCCGTCCAGGCGGCCATGGCCACTCCAACCCACTTGTTGGCACCACTCTCGTCTGCCCCGAACGGGACCTCGTCACGAGGCTGACCCTCGGCCGGGGGCAGCGAGGCATAGACACGCCCCTTCTTGGTGCGCACGCTTCCCGTCGCCGGGCGTCCGCCGGCCATCAGGCGGCCCTGCCAGCGAGGGTCTGGGCGAGGGAGTGCATGAGCGCAAGCTGCTTGTTGAGCTCCCTGATCTGGGCGTCACGGTCGGCGAGCAGCTGCGCCTTGGCCACGTTGTCGGCCCGGTAGGTGACGAGCTCGTCCCGAAGGCGAACGAGCTCGCGCTCGTCGCGCTGGCGGGCCAGGGCGTCGGAGGCGTTGCTCGAGCCGGCCGACGGGGCCGGGGTGCAGAAGCCGGCGGCCTCCAAGTCGCTGACCGGGATGAACCAGGGAGCGTTGGGGCTGGTCCCGTCCTGGTATGCGCCGGGCAGGCGCACCTGGCCTTTGTCCTTGTTGGCCGGGGTGGGCAGGCACCGGCGAATGGTCTTCTCGTCGCGACCGGCGAGCTTGGCGGCTTGTGCCACGGTGGCGACCTCCCCGGCGTTCTTCGCCGCGGGAGTGGTGTTCTCTGACATGGTTCCGTCCTCCTGCCGGGGCAGGGGCGCCGCCGACAGAAGGGCACCGTCCCGAGCGGAACGGAATGCGCAATCAGGTGTTTCCGGGGTGTCCAGGCGCGCCCGTCGCTGTCCACCCGTGGGCAGGCGTCGTCGACGCGCGACCCCGCCCCTCGCAGGCGTGGATGAGACGCTTGGACACCCCTTGGACTCGGTGCGCGTGGGGGGTCGGATGTCCAGACACAGGTCCGACAAACCCCTACTGCCGTCCGACAAACTGGTCCGCACAGTCCCCCGGGTACGCCAAAACCCCCTCCCATGGGAGGGGGTTTTGGGGGCTACGTCCGATTTCTCGGACGCACTTTGTAGCGGGGGCAGGATTTGAACCTGCGACCTCCGGGTTATGAGCCCGGCGAGCTACCGAGCTGCTCCACCCCGCGTCGGTAAACCCAACCTTACGGGACGCCCTGCGCCATCTCCAAATCGTCGCAGGGCGTCGCCGTGGGCTGCGGTCACAGGACCGCGGCGCCCCTCTCAGTCCGTCGTCATCGGCGGGTCACGGGGTCGTCGCGCTCGGTGCCGGCGTGGTTGCCGACGGGGACGGCGCCACCGTCACGCTGCCACCCTTGGGCGAAGCGGCCACGGCGCGCTTGATCGCGTCGTCGAGCTTCTTCTGCGCTGCGCCGTAGGCGGTGAAGTCGTTCTTGCGCAACGCCTCCTGACCCTCGGCATACGCCGCCTGCAGGTCGGCGAGCGCCTTGCTGAGTGCGTCCGCGTCGACCGGGCCCGAGCTGGTGGGGCTGGGAGTCGGTGTGCCACCCGTCGGCGGGGTGGTCGGTGTCGGCGGGGTGGTCGGCGTCTCGTTACCCGTGCCGGAGTCGCCTGCGGTCGCGCCCGAGTTGCCGCCGAAGAGGCCGTCAAGCGCCCCGTCAAGGGTGTCGGACCACGCGAGCTTGTTGCCGAAGGCCACCACCGTGGCACGCAGCAGCGGGAACGCCGTGGTGCTGCTGGCGCTGATGTAGACCGGTTGCACGTAGAGCAGTCCACCACCCACGGGAAGGGTGAGCAGGTTGCCCAGGGTCACGCTGGAGCCGGGCTGACGAGCGTTGTTGAGGAACTGCGACAGCGTCAGGCTGAACGCGGCGGACGTCTGGTTGGACGAGCCGATGTCGTTCTGGACCTGCCCAGGACCCTTGACCTGGCTGTCCTTGGGCAGCTCGAGCAACCGCAGCGTGCCGTAGTCGGCGCTGGGTTCGCCCTTCGTGTTGCCCGCGTCGGCGTCGACGGCCAGGAAGCCCGAGAGCACCTGACGGTCACCGACCGGCTTGAACGTCGTGGTCAGGGAGAACTTCGCCGTCTCCTGCTCCGGCAGCTTCAGGGTCAGGTAGTACGGCGGCTGGTCGACATTCTGCTGCTCCTGGGCCGGATCCTCCGGGACCTCCCAGAAGTCCTGGCCACCGTAGAAGGAGGCTGCATCGGTGACGTGGTAGCGGTTGAGCATCTGCCGCTGCACCTTGAACAGGTCCTCGGGGTAGCGCAGGTGCGACATCAGGTCGCCACTGATCTGCGACATCGGCAGCACGGTGTTGGAGAACGCCTTGCTCCAGGCCTTGAGCACCGGGTCCTTGTCGTCCCACGCATACAACCTGATCGAGCCGTCATAGGCGTCGACGGTGGCCTTGACCGAGTTGCGGATGTAGTTGACCTTGCCCGAGCCGATCGACTGGACCGCACTCGAGCGCGCCGTCACCGAGTCCGACGTGGCGGTGCCGACCTCGGTGAGCCGCGAGTACGGGTAGTCGGCCGAGGTGGTGTAGCCGTCGATGATCCACTGGATCCGGCCATCGACCACGGCGGGGTAGGGGTTGCCGTCAGGGGTCAGCCACGGCGCCACCCGCTCGACGCGCTCCAGCGGCTCACGGTGGTCCAGCAGGCGGCTGTTGTCGGTCACCGCGTCGGACAGCAGCAGGTTCAGCTCGCGGTACTTCAGTGCGTAGGCCGCCTGACGCGGGAAGGAGCTGAGCGCCACACCGCCCTTGGCCGCGTACTGGGTGTTCTTCTGGCCTGCGGCGCTGTTGTCCGGGTAGTCGAACTCGCGCGGAGCCGTGCCGGGCGCGCCACCGACGATCGAGTAGGTGGGCGACTTCTCCCCGAAGTAGACCCTCGGCTCGTACTCGCCGATCCTGCCGGACTGCGGGATGTTCCGCTCGTAGAACACCGGCTCGCCGTCGGCCGTGCGCTGGTTGCCGTAGGCCGCGACGACTCCGAAACCGTGCGTGTAGACGGTGTGGTCGTTGAGCCAGTTGCGCTGGTTGGCCGGGACGCCGTTGAGGTCGAGCTCGCGAACGGCCACCACGGTGTCGCGGACCTTGCCGTCGATGGAGTACCGGTCCACGTCGAGCGCGTCGGGGAAGGCGTAGTACGACTTCACCGACTGCAGCTGCTTGAACGTCGGCGACACCACGATCGGGTCGACGAGGCGGATGCCGGGGATCGTCTCCGCGTCGTCACGCAGCTGACCCTGGCTGGCCTCGGTCGTCGCGGTGTACGCCGTCGACTTGACCGACTCGATGCCGTAGGCGGCGCGAGTCGCCTTGATGTTGCGTTCGATGTAGGGCTGCTCCAGGGACTTCTCCGAAGGCCGCACCTGGAAGCGCTGCACCAGCGCCGGGTAGATGGTGCCGACGACCAGGGAGGTGATGACCAGCGTCGCGACCCCGATGACCGGCAGCCGCCAGGAGTGGGTCCAGATCGAGGCGATGAAGATGCCGGCGACCATGATCGCGGCGACGGCGAGGATGGCCTTGGCCGGCAGGACCGCGTTGGCGTCGGTGTAGCGGATACCGGTCAGGAGCGAGGACTCCTTGACCGACAGCGAGTAGCGGTCGAACCAGTAGGTGGCTCCTCGGACGAGGACCAGGATCGCGACGAGGATCGCCAGGTGGGTCCTGGTCGCCTTGGTGGTGCGCTCGGCGCGGGTCTGGATCTGCAGGCCGCCGTACACGTAGTGGGTGAAGGCCGCGGCGAGCAGCGCCATGACCAGGGCCATGGTGAGGAAGCCCAGGACGAACCGGATCCACGGCAGGGTGAAGACGAAGAACGACAGGTCGATGTTGAACTGCGGGTCCTTGGTGCCGAACGAGTCGCCGTTGCGCCACAGCAGGAACGTCTGCCACTGCCCCGCAGCACCAGTTCCCGCGAGCAGGCCCAGGATCGCCGGCACCGCGACGATCGCGACCTTGCGCAGCGGCTCGATGGCTTCGCGGTACTGGTCCAGGCTCTGCTGCGCAGCGGTGACCGGCGCATAGATCGGGCGTGTGCGGTAGGCGATGAGCAGGCTCGAGGCGACCAGGGCCGCGGTGATGAGGAAGCCGATCAGGAAGAGCACGATCTTGGTCACCAGCTGGGTGGTGAACACACTCGTGTAGCCCACGGAGCCGAACCACAGCACCTCGGTCCACAGCGAGGCACCGATCGAGACGAGGAAGGCGAGCGCGACGAGGATGAAGATCGTCGGCGCAAGCGGCCCAGGTCGCCGCCGGAAGTTCAGGGTCGGGGGACGTCGTCCGCCGGCCCCCGCCCCGCCGGGACGTGGGGCGCCCTCGCCCCGACCGCCCTCGTTGCCAGGCCCGTCCTGCCCGAACCACTCTGAAGAACTCACTCCACGCCCGATCTGCCGCGCCGCCTCCCACGATGGGGGCCTGCTGGTAGTGGGACCAACTTACCGAGCGCGCCTGTGGTTCCCACGTCCCCCTAGGTCACGCCTTTGTGTCAGCTGGCAACCCGCTGGGTATGCCGCGTGCAGCCGCGAGTGCGCGGATGCGGCACGATGGGCCCGTGAGCCAGCCGTCCCAACCTGTCGCCGACCCGCTGTCCATCGCCGCCCTGGACACCGAACGCCACGTCGCAGCCTCGGGCTGGGACCAGAACCCGCGCCTCTTCGCCCTCGTCGCCACCTCGGACCTCGTCGCGCGCGAGCCGCACCTCAAGGCCCAGCTCAAGGGTGCCGACCTCGTCGAGGGTGCGCTCAGCGCGATCGAGCAGGAGGACCTGCCCCGGACCTCCAACCTCGAGTCGCTGCTCGGCGGTATCGCCTGGCCGGACGGCGTCGTCGGCGCCGCACTGGCCGTGGAACGGATCGTGGTGCCTCCGGAGGCGGAACGCGACCTCCCCGTCCATGCCGAGTCGGCCGTGGACGCACTGGCTGCGCACCCCAAGCGCCAGGACGTCCGCCTGCTCGTCGCGGTGACCCGCGACGGCCAGAGCCGCTGCCTGCTGCGTCAGCGCGCCCACGACAGCGACGACCAGGTCGCCCTGGGCCAGGACATCGCCCCCGGCCTGGTGCACGCGCTGCGCGCGACCCTGCAGGACTGAGCGGCTACTTCGTGCAGCCGGGCAGGCTGTTGCCCTGGTCTGCGGCGATGGCCTCGACAGACTTCTTGGCCTCGTCGAAGGTGGCGATCCGCACGACCTTCAACCCGTCCGGGACGTGACCGACGACCTCGTTGCAGTTGTCTGCCGGGGCGAGGAACCACTTCGCGCCGCCGTCACGGGCGCCGACGAGCTTCTGGCGGATGCCACCGATCGGACCCACGGTGCCCGACGCGTCGATGGTTCCGGTCCCGGCGATCTTGGTGCCACCAGTCAGCGCACCAGGCGTGAGCCGGTCATAGACCCCGAGCGCGAACATCGTTCCCGCAGAAGGGCCGCCGACGTTGCCCGCGTCGATCTTCACGTCGAACGGGAAGTCGAACCTCGTCCCCAGGAAGATGCCGACCGTGACGCGGCCGCCCGAGTCGCGCGTCTTGGCGGCGACGTCGACCGAGCTCCCGCTGCGCCGGAGGGTGAGGTCGACGGTCTCCCCCGCCTTGTGGGTGCTGATCGCCTTGCGGATCGAGTCCGGAGTGTCGACGGCCTTGCCGTCGACAGCGAGGACCTCGTCACCGGCCTTGAGCAGCGCAGCGGACGGCGCGTCCTTGGCGACCTGGCCGATCACGGTGTGGGTGGTGACCTTCTGGCCGGTGGCCTTGATGGCCACGGCGATCGCCTCCTGCTGGGAGTCGATCATCTCTGCGGTGCTCTCCTCCTCCACCTGCTTGTCGGTGACGCCCTTGGGGAAGTACAGCTCGGCGTCGACGACCTCCTCGCTGGGGTCGACGGCGGCCTTGAGCACGTCCCAGATGGTCACCCGGTAGCCGGGCCCACCCGCGACCCGCACGGTCGTGAAGTCCAGGGCGCCCTCGGTGGGATAGGTCGGCGCCCCCGACACGGTGATCAGGTCCTTGCCTGCATGCTGGCCCAGGGTGTTGGTGATCGGACCCGGCTTCATCACGACGTAGGGCAGGCCCACGATCGTGGAGAGGGCGCCGAGGGCGATGGCGAGGAAGAGCGCGATGAGGCTCGCCGACGAGCGCCGGCCCAGCCGGTAGGGGTCGGACTGGCCCGCGCCTCGACGCGCGCCGGGCTCGTCGATCGGGGACGGCGTCATACCGGGCGAGCTCACGGAAGGCCCACCCACTCGTCGGACCCGTCGGTGAACTGCTGGTGCTTCCAGATCGGCACCGTGGACTTCAGGGTGTCGATGAGGTCACGGCAGGCCTCGAAGGCCTGACCAC
The DNA here is from genome assembly GCA_963731235.1 of uncultured Actinomycetota bacterium. Lineage (GTDB taxonomy): Bacteria > Actinomycetota > Actinomycetes > Actinomycetales > Dermatophilaceae > Pedococcus. Next base: position 406,871 of record CAVSUT010000015.1, read on the forward strand.
GGTGGGGTGCGGACGCCGCGGCCACCACGGCCATGTCACCGATCTCGAGGTGGCCGACGCGGTGCACGGCACCGAGTCGGGCGATCGGGTGGCGGTCGGCGACCTCCCGGCAGACCTTGGCCAGGGCGTCGACGACGCTCGGGTGCGCCGAGTAGTCGAGGGCGGTGACGGGTGCGCCGTGGTCGTGGTCGCGCACGACCCCGACGAACAAGGCGATCCCCCCGGACTGGGGGTGGCGGACCAGCCCGAGCACCTCGTCCACGCTGAGCGCCTCGTCGCGGACGTCACACAGGACGACCTCGGCACCGGTGGGCAGCTCGCTGGACAGCTCGGTGGTCGACCCGGTCGACCCGGTCGGTTCCGTCGGAGGGGTCTCCTCCGTGGTCGACCCGGTGGTCGGCTCGGTCATCCTGTCGCACCCTTCCTGCGGCGCCGCCGCATGATCGCCGCGGTCCCCACGAGGGCGACTGCGGCACTGGCCGCCCCGAGGGCGGCGTCCTTGCGGTCCAGGCGTCTCGCCGCGACCGCGTGTGAGCCCCGGATGGCGTCCAGGAGGACACCGAGGCACGTCTCATTGTCATGGACCGGCACCCAACCGCGACCCAGCAGGGTGTGGGAGGACACCGCCCACGGGAAAGCCACGAACGCCAGGTCGCTGGCGGGTGCCGGCAACACCCCAACGCGGTGGAGCCGGTCGGCAGTTCCCATCGCGGCACCCAGGCTCAGCTCGACCTGACGCATCCCCGTGAGTCGCTCGAGGTCGGACTGGCGCAGGTGGCCCGGCGCACCGACCGAGACCGCTCCCGCGAGGCCCCGGGCGACGACCACCGCCACGGCCGACCCGAGGTCGTCGACGTGGCAGAACTGCCAGGCTGGTTCCGCGCCACGCACCGTCAGCAGCCGTGGCGCCTCGAAGTGCCGGGTCGTGACCGTGTCGACCCCTTCGCCGACCAGGGCCGCCGGTCGTACGACGGTGAGGCGCAGCCCGGGGTGGACGTCGCGGGCAACGGCCACGAGCTGCTCGACGTCCATCAGGTCCCCCACCTGCCCCTCGTCCGCCGGGGCCCGCAACGGTGCGTCGTCGTCGAGGGGTACGGGGTTGTCCGGGAGGGCGCCATACACCTGGGCACCGGTGACCACGACGAGGTGGCGCACCCCGGCGGCGGCCGCAGCGGCGATCACCGTCTGCGCGCGCCGCAGGCTCCGCTCACGGCGGGGCCGGGAGCCGAGGGCCAGGTCCTGCTCGAGGTTGGTGCTCGCAGCGACGTAGACCGCCGCGTGCACTCCCGCCAGCGCCTGCGCCAGCGACGGGTCGGCCGGGTCAGCGAGGCGGAACTCGACCCCACCGACGACAGGACGCTCGGTGTCGACCGCGACGACGGTGCCGATGCGGGACTCGGAGCCGGGCTCGCCGGGTGCGGCGTGGCCTCGCGCGGCCGCGGTGAGCAGCGCCCGCAGGACGGCGGTGCTCGCGGCGTCAGCGGTGCCCACGACAGCCACGTCGATGGTGCTACGCCGCGAGCGAACGCCACCCGTTCCGGGGCGCCCAGGGGAACTCACCATGGCCTCCGCGTGGTTGTCTAGGGGAAGCCCATCCTCTCAGCACTGCCGAGGAGCCGTTGTGCCCGACCACCCCCAGACCCCCGACGAACCCCGCGACGAACCGACCGAGTCCGGCCTGCCCCCCGAGCTCGAGCAGATGATCGCCAAGATCACCGGCGGCCGGATCGATCCCGAGATGGCGCGCACGCTCAAGGACATGGGCATCGACCAGGTCGACCCGGCCATGCTGCAGGTGATGATGGGCCAGGTGCAGGCGATGTTCGCCAGCACCGACGAGGGTCCCTTCAACGTCGCGCTCGCCACCGACACCGCCCGCAAGACGGTCTCGGCCGCCGGTGACGCCAGCGTGAGCGAGGCCACCGTCCGCCAGGTGGCCTCGGCCGCCCAGGTCGCCGGGCTGTGGCTCGACGAGGTCACGGCCTTCGAGGCGCCCGGCCTCACCACGCACGCCTGGAGCCGCGCCGAGTGGGTCGAGGCGACGATGCCGACCTGGCGCACCCTGGTCGAGCCGGTCGCCGAGGGCGTGGGCCGAGCCGTCGGTGACGCCATGCGCACCCAGATGAAGGAGCTCGGCGACGGGGCGCTCCCCGAGGGCCTCCTTCCGGCCGGTATGGACCCGTCGGCCCTGATCGGCCAGATGGAGCCGATGATGGCCAAGATGAGCGCGTCGATGTTCGGCCTTCAGGTCGGGCAGGCGCTCGGGGCCCTGGCGACCGAGACCGTCAGCGGCACCGAGGTGGGTCTGCCCCTGGTGGCCGACCGCTCGGTCGTGCTGCTTCCCGCGAACGTCGAGGCCTTCGCCGAGGGGCTCGGCGTCGACCTCGACCAGGTGCGGCTCTACCTCGCCGTGCGGGAGGCCGCCCGCGTCCGGCTGTTCTCGGAGGTGCCGTGGATCGGTCCGCAGCTGCTCGCCGCGGTCCGCGACTACGCCCGCGACATCAGCATCGACACCGACCGCATCGAGGCGGCGCTGACCTCGGTCGACACCAGCGACCCCACTGCGCTGCAGTCCGCCCTGCAGGACCAGCTCTTCCGTCCCGAGCCCAGTGACAACCAGCGGGCGGCGCTCGGTCGCCTCGAGACCTACCTGGCCCTCGTCGAGGGCTGGGTCGACGTCGTGGCCGACCGCGCCACGCGCGACCACCTCCCGCAGGCGGCTGCCCTGGGCGAGGCCGTACGCCGCCGCCGCGCCATCGGCGGCCCGGCCGAGAAGGCGTTCTCGGGGCTCGTCGGCCTGGAGCTGCGGCCACGTCGCCTGCGCGATGCCGCCAACCTGTGGGCCGCGCTCGAGGACCGCCACGGCCAGCAGGGCCGTGACGCCGCCTGGGGCCACCCCGACGTCGCACCGACGGCTGCCGACCTCGACGACCCCCTGGGCTACGTCGACCGGGTCGGCACGTCCGCAGACTCCGAGATGGATGCCGCCCTCGACCAGCTGTTGCGTGAAGGTGGCGACGAGCAGGGCAGGAACCGCGCCGACGAGGGCGGTCAGTGAGCACGACCGCCCCGGAGGTCCCGCCTGCCTACCTCGCCCTTCGTGAGGACGCCATGGACCGCCTGCAGGCGTGGCAGGCCCCGGACGCCGAGCAGGAGCGGTGGCGCACACAGCTCCTCGAGCACTGCCGGGTGCACCCGGCCGCCCTGTGGAAGCAGGGGCCTGCCCGGCACCTGACCGCCAGCGCCATCGTGCTGAGCTCGTCGCTCGACAAGGTGCTGCTGACCCTGCACGCCAAGGCCGGCAGGTGGTTGCAGTTCGGGGGCCACTTCGAGCCCGAGGACGACACGGTGCTGGCTGCTGCCACCCGAGAGGCACGCGAGGAGAGCGGCATCATCGGCCTGCGGCTGGACCCCCGGATCGTGCAGCTCCACCGGCACGAGCTCCCCGCGCCCGCGTTCGGTCGCTGTGCCGAACACCTGGACATCCGGTTCGCCGGCGTGGTGGACGACGACGCGGCCTACGCCGTCAGCGACGAGTCGCTCGATGTGGCCTGGTGGCCGGTCGACGCCATGCCACCCGAGACCGAGGCCGAGCTCGGCCCCCTCGTGCGATCAGCACGACGGCTGCTCGGCTGAGCTCAGTCGGCGGTCTCGATGCCGAGAGCTGCTTCCTCGGCGCCGCCCTCGACGACCTCGTCCTCCTCGCCGAGGTCGAGCCCGGCCGTGGCGGCGACGCCCTCGAGATAGCCGCGGGCGCGCTCGGTGCGCGGGTAGGACGTGAGCAGCCTCCAGAACTCCGGCCCGTGGCCCGGGGCCAGCAGGTGCGCGAGCTCGTGGAGGATGACGTAGTCCAGGACGTACGCCGGCATCCCCTTGACCCGCGTGGAGATCCGGATCGTGCCGTCCGCCGGCGTGCACGAGCCCCACCGGGACTTCTGGTTGGTCACCCACCGGATGCTCGTCGGCTTGGCCAGACCCCCGAGGTGCCGCAGCGACAGTTCGGCCGCACGCTTCTGGAGCTGTCCGTCGCTGGGCCTGCGACGCGCGTCGCCCTTGTCGAGCTTGTCGAGCATCGTGGCGACCCACTGCTGCTCCTCGGCGCGGGTGAACCGGGCAGGAATGAGCACGATGGTGCGACCGTTCTCGCGGTATGCGCTCACGGTGCGACGCCGTCGGCGACTGCGCCTGACCTCGATGTCAGTACTCCCCATGCTCCTCACGATAGGTGACGGATCTGACAACGCCGCAGATCTGTGCCGCGACACCCGCCCAGGTCGGCGCGTCGCCCACCCCCTGCGGAGTCTTGGAGCGGTTCACCCGGTCAGGGCAGGGTCTACCGCTCAAAGACCCGGGGTCACGGCGCCGGCTCGTGCCGGGTCGGCTACCGACCGCGGAACTGCGGCGTGCGACGGGCGGCCGCCGCCGCGATGCCCTCGTGGACGTCCTGGGTCGCCAGGGTGGTGGCCTGCGCCAGCGCCTCCCACTGCAACGCCGTCTCGAGGTCGGCGTGTCCCCCGCCGCGCAGGGCCTGCAGGGTCAGCCGCGTGGCCACCGGCGCGGCTGCGGCGATCCGGTCAGCAGCGGCGAGCGCCTCGTCGAGCACCTCGTCGGCAGGGACCGCGCGCGAGACCAGGCCGAGGCCGAATGCCTCGTCACCATTGATGATCCGGCCGGTGAGCAACAGGTCGCGGGCGACCGCCTGACCCGCGACATCGGGCAGGGACCACGTGGTCGCCATGCCCGGGTGCAGCCCGAGGGCGGTGAAGGGCACCCCCAGCTTGGCGTCAGCGGCGGCATACCTCAGGTCGCACGCGAGGGCGAGGGCGAACCCTGCCCCGATCGCGGACCCGTTGACGGCAGCGAGGGTCGGCACCTCCAGGTCGCGGATCGAGAGCCACGACCTGTAGAAGGTGAGCATCCGGGCGCGCAGGTCGGACACCGCGGCATCGGGTTCGGAGACGATCCACGACAGGTCACCCCCGGCGCTGAAGGCGGGCGGGGCGCCGGTCACCACGACGGCCGCAAGCTCGGGGTCGTGTCGCAACAGGCCCATGAGGTCGACCCAGGACCCGGTCATGGCCGCGCTCATGGAGTTGCGTCGTTGCGGCAGGTCCAGGGTCACCACCGCGACCCCCCGCCCGGAGCTCTCCCGGCGCGTGACCTGCAGGTCCTCGAACGTCTCGTCCCACCACTGTCGACCAGTCATGGCGCGAAGCCTAGGGGCGGGGCTGAGCACGAGGGACACGCCCCCTTGCGCGATTTTGTGCTCAGCATGGTCTACCGTGGCCGAAGTCCGACGGCGCACCGTGTGCCGAGATCGACAAGGAGACATGGCGATGGCTGAAGAGACCTACAAGGGCGAGTTCTACTGCGTGAAGTGCAAGGAGAAGCGCGAGGCCGAGGGCCGTGTCGTGGAGACGAACGGCCGCCGCATGGCCAAGGGTGTCTGCCCCGTCTGCGGGACCAACCTCAACCGCATTCTCGGCAAGGCCTGACCCAGGCCGACCCATCGCGAGGGGCGGCTCGACCACACGGTCGAGCCGCCCCTCGCTGTCGGTTAGGCAGGTCTGTGGATGACGGGCGGACGCGCCCTGCCGCTGTGCCAACCTGTGGCGGGTGACCCGCCGCCCGCTCCTGCGCACCCTGTGGCCGGCGCTGCGGCGCGGAGCCGGTCAGGTGCAGTTCGGCACCGCCGCCGACCACGCGGTGGTCGTCGGCGGGCTGAGCCAGGCCGAGGTCGAGGCCCTCGAGGACCTCGACGGCACCCGTGAGGTGCCCGCCGTCCTCACGACCGGATCCGGTGCCGCCCTGCTCGAGGAGCTGCTGACCTGCGGCCTCGTCGTCGAGGCCGCGCCTCCCTCGTCCGTGCCACCGGTGGTGCGGGCGGTGCTCGCCCCCGACACCGAGGCCCTCCTGCGCACCAGCTCCCCACCCACCGCCGGGTATGCCGCGCTGGCGGCTCGGCGCTCAGCGCACGTCATCGTCGCCGGCCGCGGCGACCTGCCGGCCGCGCTCACGACCGCGTTGCGACGCGCCGGGGTCGGCCGGGTGTCGCACGGCCCGCGCTCGGTCGACGACTGGGAGCACGAGGCTGCCCGCGAGCACCGTGCATTCCCCGCACCGGCCGTGGTGGTCCTGCCCGCGAGGGGCGCCCTCGACCCGGCAGCGGCGCACTCGTGGCGACGCCGCGCCATACCCGTCCTGCCCGTCCTCCTGCACGACGTCGAGGTGGTCGTCGGGCCGCTCGTGGTGGCCGGTGGGCCGTGCCTGCGCTGCCTGGACCTGACCCGGGCCGACCTCGACCCCGCCTGGCCCGCCCTGCTCGGCCAGCTCACCCGTCCGTCGGTGGGGGCCGGCCAGGACGTCAGCGGCGAGACGACGCTGGTCGCGGTTGCGGCCGGCATGGCGGCGATGGTGGTGCTGGGGGTCGTCGACGGACAGCCGCTGCCGCCGAGCCGGTCGCTGGAGGTGGGGCTCCCGTGGCCCCGCGTGCGACAGCGCGAGTGGGCCGTCCACCCGCGCTGCTCGTGCGCCGTACGGGTGACCTGTGCCCCACCCGCCGACGCGAACTCCCCGCGACAGGTGAGAATGGCGGGATGAACGAGCTCCCCCGTCGTGCTGTCACCCGCACGGCCCGTCTGGCCAGCCTGCCGCTCGGCTTCGCGGGCCGTACGGCGATCGGGCTCGGCAAGCGCGTCGGCGGCAAGTCCGCCGAGCTCGTGGCAGCGGAGCTGCAGGCCAGGACCGCGGAGCAGCTGTTCAAGGTGCTCGGTGAGCTCAAGGGCGGGGCGATGAAGTTCGGCCAGGCCATGTCCGTCATGGAGGCCGCGCTGCCCGAGGAGATGGCCGCCCCCTACCGGGCGACCCTCACCAAGCTGCAGGAGGCTGCTCCCCCGCTGCCGGCTGCCACGGTGCACGCGGTCCTCGCCCAGGAGCTCGGACCGCGCTGGCGGACGGCGAAGTTCGAGTCCTTCGAGGACGTCCCGGCGGCTGCGGCGTCGATCGGGCAGGTGCACCGTGCCGTATGGCGCGACGGCCGCGAGGTCGCCGTGAAGATCCAGTACCCCGGGGCCGGCAAGGCACTGCTGTCCGACCTCAACCAGCTGGCCCGCGTGGCCCGCCTCGCCGGTGGCTGGATCCCCGGCATGGACATCAAGCCGATCACCGACGAGCTGAAGTCGCGGATGTCCGAGGAGCTCGACTACAACCTCGAGGCCACCAGCCAACGACGGTTCGCCAAGGTGTTCCGCGACGACCCGCGGTTCGCCGTGCCCGACGTGCTGGTCAACAGCGAGCACGTCATCGTCTCGGAGTGGATGGACGGCATCCCCCTGTCCACGATCGTCGCCAAGGGCACCCCGGCCCAGCGCAACGCTGCTGCCGAGCGCTACATGGAGTTCCTCCTCGTCGGCCCGGCCCGCGCCGGGCTGCTCCACGCCGACCCGCACCCCGGCAACTTCCGCCTCCTCGAGGACGGCCGGCTCGGGGTCATCGACTACGGCGCGGTCAACCGCCTCCCCCAGGGACTGCCCTCGGCGATGGGCTCGCTGGCGGCCGCCGCGCTCTGCGGAGATGCCCGGGGGCTGGAGGCGGGCCTGCGCTCCGAGGGCTTCATCAAACCGTCGATGTCACTGGACGCCAAGGCCCTGCTCGACTACCTCCAGCCGTTCATCGACCCGCTGCAGCACGAGGAGTTCACCTTCAGCCGGGAGTGGCTGCGCAGTGTCGCAGCCCACGTCAACGACGTGCGCCGGCCCGAGTTCCTCGTCGGTATGAAGCTCAACCTCCCACCGTCGTACCTGCTCATCCACCGGGTCTGGCTCGGCGGGATCGGGGTGCTGTGCCAGCTGGGCGGCACCATCCCGGCGCGGGACATCGTCATCGAGCACATGCCCGGGCTCAAGCTGCACACCCTGCCGCCGCCGATCGACTGAAGGGTCCGGCGGACCTCACCACCAGGTGCTGTCGAGCTTCGCCTCGATGCTGCGCAGGTGCTCACGGCTGCACCGGTCGCAGGTCCAGACCTCACGCCCGTTCTCGGTGGCGCGGACCCAGGTGATCGTGGCGAGCGCGGGGTCGGGCGCCGTCGTCCCGCAGGTGGCACAGACCGGAGCCGGCGCCGGTGCCGCGGCGCCCGACCGGTCGTCCTGCCCGTCCTGCCCTTCCTCGGCCATGGTCAGGCCTTGCTGCCCTTGGCCGGTGCGGTCCTGACCTTGGCTCCGGCCTTGGCTCCGGCCTTGGCTTCGGCCTTGGCGGCCTGCTTGAACTCGCGCACCTTGGCCAGGGACTGCGCGTCGACGACGTCGGCGACCGAGCGGAAGCTGCCGTCCTCGGCGTACGGTCCGACCGCCTCCTGCCAGCCGGGCGGACGGACGTCGAGCTGCTTGCCGACCAGGGCGGCGAAGATCCGCGCCTTCTGGTCGCCGAACCCGGGCAGCGCCCGCAGCCGCCCGAGCAGGTCGTCGGCGTCGGTGGCGTCCTGCCAGATCGACTCGGCGCGGCCGTCGTACTCATCGCGCACCACCACCGCGAGCTGCTGCACCCGGCCCGCCATCGAGCGGCCGTAGCGGTGGATCGCCGGCGGGGTCGAGCACAGGTCGGCGAAGGCGTCGGGCTCGGCCGCGGCGATGGCGCCGGGAGCCAGGGTCCCGAACCGCTCGAGGATCTTCCAGGGCCCGCGGAACGCGTGCTCCATGGGGTACTGCTGGTCGAGCAACATCCCCACCAGCAGTGCGAACGGGTCCGAGCTCAGCACCTCGTCGGCGGCTTCGTCCTGGGCGATCCGGATCTGCGTGACCATGCCGACCAGCCTAGCCACGAGATCCGGACAGGGAAGAACCCGCCGGGACACCCCAGAGCGGGGGTCCCGGCGGGTTCGTGGGCCGGGTCACCGGACCAGCATGCGAGGCAGGGCGAGCAGCATGTCGTGCTGCGCCTTCGCCTCGAGCTGGCGCTGGTACTCCCGTTGACGGCGCTGTCGATGAGCGCGCGCCAGGTCGGCGTACAAGGCCTGGAACATGGTGAAGCTCCTCATGGGTGAGTGCTGGAGTCGAAGGGGGTGGCTCACGCGGCCACCGGGTTCTTGCGTGGACGTCCGCGGGGCCGCTTGCGGGCGACGATGGCTCCCTGGACGAGGAGCTCACCGCCCCATACGCCCCACGGTTCGGCACGGTCGATGGCGCCTGCCAGGCAGGACAGCCGTGCCGGACACGTGTGGCACAGCGACTTCGCGAACTCGACGTCGGCCGGGCTCTCGGCGAACCACATCTCGGCGTCGTTCTCTCGACACGGGATGCCTGCGCCTACGGTCGCGGCCTGCTCGTTCAGGTCGTGCAGTGCGCTCAGCTGCATCGGGTGTCACCTCCCTCTCGTCGTCCCGCCACGGTGGTGGCGAAGGCTGGTGCTGCGTTCTGGCCGATGGGTCCCCGGTCGGGGGTCGGCCTGTTCTCTTCGGTGCTGTCGGACTGATCCATGTGGTGCTGCTTCTTCCTCATTGCGTGAAGCGGAAGACATCCGTGGGGACAAACAAAAAGGCCGCGGATCCCGGTGATCGGGTTCCGCGGCCTTGGAGGGGCCTGCTGGCTGGTGGCCTAGACAGGTGGCTCTCCGAAGGGACGGAACGCACGATCCTTGGTGCTGGGGGTGGCGTCGAAACCGCCGATGTAGCCCACCGGGGCCTGGACATCAGAGTTCGCGCGGAAGGCGACGGGTGCGGACACAGCGATCCCCGTGAGCTGCGAGACCCATCCGCGGGTGCCGACGAGGAGGTCACGGCCGGCCTCGGGGCACACGGGACGGACGCGGGACTGGTGCGTCGCGTCGATCGTCATCGTGATGTTCTCCATGGGGCCAACCTCCTTCGTGGTGTCGCGGTGGTCCGGTCGAGGTGCCGACCAGGCGTGCTCGTCAAGGGTAGGGCAGCAGTCGTGGCCGCAGCAACGGATTTAACGAGGTTTTCGAAGATGATTTGGTGCGCGGCTGCCTAGTCGTTGGAATCTGTTGCCGCAGAACGACTTTCGAGAACATCATCGGCTGATGCGCCACCGAGGACTGCGAGGACCTGCTCGCCGTAGAGCCCGAGCTTGCGGGCACCGACCCCCGAGATCTGGGCCAGCTGCCCCTCGGAGGTGGGCTCACGCTCCGCGATCGCCGTGAGCGTGGCATCGGTGAACACGACGTAGGCCGGCACGCTGCTCTCCCGGGCTACGGCCAGGCGCCATTCGCGCAGGCGCTCGAAGGTCGCCTCGGAGTAGGTCGGTGGGCAGTCCGCGCAACGGCCGGTCTTGCGCTGGGCCGCGCTCGTCAGCTCGGTGCCGCAGGACCGGCAGTGCGCGGGCAGCACCGGCTTCCCGGCCTTGCCCCCTGCGCGGCGACCACCGGAGGCGTTCTTCGGCTGGGACCGAGCCCCCTCGCCGAGGATGCTGGCTGCACCGTCGAGGAACCGCGAGGGGCGCCGGCTCGCCCGGGCCCCGGGCGTGCGGGCGCCGGCCCACGAGAGGCGGAGCTCCTTGCGAGCCCGGGTGACCCCCACGTACGCGAGGCGGCGCTCTTCCTCGATGGCCGGAGGAGTGTCTGCCATCGTGATCGGCAGGTAGCCGTCGGAGACACCGGCAAGGAACACCACGTCCCACTCCAGACCCTTGGCGGCGTGCAGCGACGCGAGGGTGACCCCCTGCACGGCGGGTGCGTGCTGGGCAGCCGCCCGCTCGTCGAGCTCGCGGATGAAGTCGGGCAGCCGCGCGTCGGGGCCGGCGGCCACGAGGTCGTCGGACAAGGCAGCCAGTGCGGCCAGGCTCTCCCACCGCTCGCGGGCGGCTCCGCCGGCGCTCGGGGCCTCGCGGGTCCAGCCGGCCCCGAGCAGGACGTCACGCACGAGCTCGGGCAGGGCGACCGAGCCATCGTCGGAACGTGCCGCCCCTCGCAGCAGCAGGATGGCGTCACGCACCTCCTTGCGGGCGAAGAAGCGCTGCCCCCCACGCACGAGGTAGGGGACCTCGCGCTCGGTCAGCGCCGTCTCGAACGCCTCGGACTGGCCGTTGGTGCGAAAGAGGACCGCCATCTCGCCGGGCGAGACCCCCTGGGCGACCCGCTCGGCGATCTCGGAGGCGATCGCAGCGGCTTCGGCCGGGTCGTCCGGGTGGGAGGTCAGCGCAGGGTTGGGCCCGTCGGTGGCCTGCGCCTGGAGCTGCACCGCGTTGCTGCGCATGGCCCCCGAAGGACCACGCACGATGAGGTTGGCGAGCCCGACGATCTGCGGGGTGGAGCGATAGTTGCGGACCAGCCGGACCACTGTGGCTGTCGGGTGGGCCTTGGGGAACTCCAGCAGGTGGCGCGGGCTGGCCCCGGTGAACGAGTAGATCGTCTGGGCCGGGTCGCCGACCACGCACAGGTCGTCGCGCTCCCCCACCCAGAGCTCGAGCAGGCGCTGCTGGAGCGCGTTGACGTCCTGGTACTCGTCGACGACGAAGTGGCGGTACTGCGACCGCACGGCCCGGGCGATGTCGTCGCGCTCGGCGAGGATGCCGACCGTGAGCAGCAGCACGTCCTCGAAGTCGATGACCCCGCGCTGGGTCTTCACCTGTTCGTAGGCCTCGAGCACGCGGGCCATCGCCGTCGGGTCCAGACCGGGCGGCTCGCGGCCCGCGGCCCGCGCGCCCGCGGCATACGTCTCGGGGGTGAGCATCGAGACCTTGGCCCACTCGACCTCGGCAGCGAGGTCACGGATCGCGGTGCGGTCGCGGGCGAGGTCGAGCCGCAGCGACGCGGCAGCCTGGGCGACCGCCGCCGCCTTCTGGGCCATCACCTCGGGCGCAGCGCCGCCGATCGCCTGCGGCCAGAAGTAGTGGAGCTGTCGAAGGGCCGCGGCGTGGAAGGTGCGCGCCTGCACCCCGCCGACGCCGAGGTCACGCAGCCGGGTCCGCATCTCGCCCGCGGCCCGCGCGGTGAACGTCACGGCCAGCACCCGCTGGGGCTGGTAGGCGCCCGAGTGGACCCCGTAGGCGATGCGGTGCGTGATCGCCCGGGTCTTGCCGGTGCCGGCACCGGCCAGCACGCACATCGGCCCGAGCGGGTGGGCTGCCACCTCGCGCTGTTCGGGGTCGAGCGCGGCGAGCACGTCGTCCGGGGACGGGGCGACGGCACCGAACGGCGACAAGGGCTGGGGCAGGTTGGGCATCGTCGCGATCCTGTCAGACGTCGGTGACGCCCCGGTCGCGAGGTGACCGGGTGGCGGACCCCACGCCGGGCGAGGTCACTGCGAGAGCCCGTAGACCCGGCTCACCCGGATCCGCAGGACCAGCCGCGCGTCTGCCACCATCGCTGCGCGGTACTCGGGCCAGTCCGGGTGGTCCTCACCACGGATGGTCCTGAACAGCTCCACGAGCTCATCCACGGTGTCGTCGTCCTCTGCGTGCGCCACCGGTGACAGCTGCGCATCGCCCTCCAGGACGGCATACGACCAGCCGTCCTCGGAGGTGACCAGCAGCGACGCCCGCGGGTCGCGGCGAAGGTTCGCGACCTTGGCCCGGCCGTCGACGACCGAGACGCGGACCGTGGGGCCGTCCACGGCCTCGGGGTCGAAGGCGTAGTTCACCATCGACAGCTGCGGCCGGCCGTCGCGCTTGAGCGCGGCCAGGGCGCCGAGGTGGTGGTCGGCGGCGAGCGCCAGCAGGGACGGATCGAGGTGTCGTCGGGGTCATGAACCATCATGGTCACAGCCGTCAAGGCCGCGCAGCGGAAGATTGTGGGGCCTTGTGTGGTTACCACCTGCGACCACTCCCGATCCAGAGAGCGAGCGTTTCCCCACATGTCGACCTTCCAGGCACCGGCCCCCGGCTCCGTGACCATGTTCACCACGTCCTGGTGCGGCTACTGCAACCGCCTCAAGACGCAGATGGGCCGCGAGAACATCGCGTTCACCGAGGTGAACATCGAGGAGGTGCCCGAGGCCGTGAAGTTCGTCATGGACGCCAACAACGGCAACCAGACCGTGCCCACGCTGCTCTTCCCCGACGGCACTGCCGCCACGAACCCCTCCATCAACGAGGTCAAGAAGCGGCTCGCCGCCTGACCACGGCTGCCCGCGCCGCCCACGGCGCGTGCTCGAACCATCGCCGACGTGCCCTCAGGGCACGTCGGCGATCTCGTGCCCGAGCCAGTGCTCGACGATGCGTCGGGCGATCGACACCCGCGGCGAGACGGTCAGCGAGCCATCGCCCACCGCGGCCAGCAGCCCCTCGCGGGTGTACCACCGGGCCTCGGCGATCTCCGCCTCCTGCAGCGTGAGCGCGGCCGTGCTCGACCGCGCGGTGAACCCCACCATCAGCGAGTTCGGGAACGGCCACGCCTGGTCGCCGAGGTACTCGACGTCGTGGACGTCGAGGCCGACCTCTTCACGCACCTCCCGCGCCACCGCCCCCGCCAGGCTCTCCCCCGGCTCGAGGAACCCCGCCAGCACCGAGAACCGCCCCTCGCCCCACCCGGCGCCGCGCGCCAGCAGGAGCCGACCGTCCGGGTCGACGACGGACATGATCACCGCGACGTCGGTGCGCGGGTAGTGCTCGCTGCCCTCGACGGTGCACCGGCGCAGCCAGCCTGCCGAGACGGGTTCGGTCGGTGCGCCGCACCTCGCGCAGAACGGGTGCACCCGGTGCCAGTTGGCCAGGGCCAGGGCCGTGGTGAACAACGCCGCGTCCCGGTCGCCGAGCAGGGCCCCCACCTGCCGCAGGGTCCGACCGGCGTCGTCCTGGTCGGTCGCCTCGACGGGGGGTTCAGAAGCGACCGCGACGTATGCGGTGCCGTCCTCGTCCGCCCCGAGGAACAGTCCCAGCCGGGTCCGGTCCCTGGGCTCGGGCGGGCGCAGGCGCAGAGCCGGGTCTGGTCCGTCCAGGGTCACGTCGACCCGGTCACCCCGCAGCTCGAGCACCTGCGTGGAGGCGTCGGCGAGCAGGTCCGACAGCAGGTCTGCTTCGAGGCGACGGTCCGCCATCCGGTCCAGACCGGGCCGGGCGAGCGACAGATTCGGGAGAGTTTTGGCGAAGGAGCCCACGCCTCCACCCTAGGCGCGGCCGATCGGCATACGGTGGGCGCGTGGACCGTAGCCCCCTCTTCCTTGCCGCACTGGCCAGTGCGGCCGTTCCGGGACTCGACCCCGCCAGTGTCGAAGCCCTGCCCGGGGCACCTGATCACCACTACGACGTGGCGTTCATCCAGGACACCCAGCACCGCCGCTGGGTGATCCGGGTGCCGCGCACCCAGGGGGCGGCGGCGCAGATGGAGGCCACCTTCGGGTTGCTGACCCTGCTCGCCCGACGCCTGCCGTTCGGTGTGCCGACCCCTAAGGGCTTCGTCGCCCTCAAGGAGGGTGGCCGCGCTGCGATCTATCCGTACCTGCCGGGGCAGAACGTCGACTTCGCGGCGCTGCCGGCCGGCCCGGGGCTCGCTGCCGAGCTCGGTCGCTCGATCGCAGCCCTGCACAACACCGACCACGGCCTGTTCGACGAGGCGGGCCTGCCGGCCTACGACGCCGACACCTACCGGACACGACGACTCACCGAGCTGGACCGCGCCGCCGCCACCGGCCACGTGCCGACGGGACTGCTCACCCGCTGGGAGAAGCTGCTCGAGGACGTCGTGCTGTGGCGGTTCGCGCCGACACCGACCCACGGCGACCTCACCGGGGACCAGGTCCTGGTGGTGTTCGACGACGACCAGGACGCGGCGACCGGACGGGTCAAGGCCTTCACCGGCTGGGAGGACGCCAAGGTCGCCGACCCTGCCGACGACTTCTCGGCGCTCGTCACGCAGACGTCGGAGGGCGCGCTCGACACCCTCATGGAGGCCTACGCCCACGCGCGCTCCGAGCGACCCGACCCCCACCTGCTCACCCGCGCCCGCCTCGTGGCCCAGATGCGGGTGCTCGGTGAGCTCATGACCGCGGTCAGTGGGGGGAACCGCCTGGTGGTCGAGCGGCACGCCGCCTCCCTGCGCCAGCTCGACGAGCAGCTGCACGCCGAGGACGAAGCCACCAACGACTACCGACGTGAAGCAGCGGCTGCTGCTCCCCCGGCCTCCGCGGTGGTCGTGCCCCCCGTCGTCGTGGAGGCGGACGAGGACGACGAGGACGTGGCGGTGATGTTCGCCCCCACCGTCGACGAGGACGAGGAGCTCGCTGGCGACGCGCAGGACGACGAGGTCACCGCCGAGGCCCAGGACGACGAGCGCGGCGACCAGCCCGACCTCGGCGCCGGGGTCACGGTCGACGAGCCTGACGACGAGACCGACGAGACCGACGAGACCGACGAGTCGAACGAGTCAGACGACGGCGGGGACGCCACCACCGAGATCCCCGTCCGTGCCAGTGCTCCTGCCCAGTCTGCCCAGCCGTCCTTGCTCGAGTTCGACGAGGACGACCCGGGGCCTGAGCACGAGCCCGGGTACACCGGCCGCTGACCCGCAGCTCGGGCCGCGGCGGGACAGCTCCTGCTCAGGGACAGCTCCTACTCGGGGACGCCCGCCAGCAGCTTCGCGAGGTCCTGGTCGTCCGGCAGCTCGGGCCACACCGTCTCGCCCGTCCCGGCGTAGTAGAACGCGGCATCGACCTCGTCGAGCTCCAGCCCGCGCAGGCGGGCGAACGCGACACGGTAGGCCGCGAGCTGCAGTGACCGGATTCGGGCCGCCTCGCCGGTCGGTGTGGCCCCGGTCTTCCAGTCCACGACGCTGTAGCCCCCGCCGGCGCGGGGGAAGACCGCGTCGATGCGACCGCGCACGGCGATGCCGTCGATGACCGTCTCGACGGCGATCTCGATCTCGGTGGGCACCCGCCCGGCCCACTCGCTGGCCAGGAAGTGCGCCTTCATCGCAGGGAGCTCGGCATCGTCACCCGGGTCGTCGTCGGCGCTGCCGGGCAGGTCGGTGATGTCGACCATGGCGGCCCTGGCGTAGTGCTGCTCGACCCAGGCATGGAATGCCGTGCCACGACGGGCCGCGAGCGCCGGCGGCTCGGGCATGGGTCGTCGCAACGACGACGCGAACCGGTCGGGGTCCTGGGCCAATGCCACGACCGCGGACGCGGACAGGTGCCGCGGCAGGAGCACCGTGACGTCGCTGCGCGCTCCGAGCCGGCGACGTTCTTCCAGCAGGAGGTCCAGCTCCTCGAGCACACTGAGCTCGGCGCCCGGGATCGGCAGCAGGCCCTGCTCGGACACCTCGTCCACGGGTGGGCCGGCGGCGTGCTCGTGAATCGCCGCCTCCACGGCCCTCGCTCCCTCCTCGAGCGCCTCGCGGCGCGCGGCGAGCGGGTCGGCCGGCCACTGCACACTGACGACGTCGGCGGTGGCGGGGTTCTGCGTCGCCTCGGGGTCGAGCGGATCGGGCAGGTCGACCCACTCCAGACGGCGCACCGGCAGGCTGGTGTCGTCCACGACCTCGGTGAGGAAGCGCGAGGTGACCTTCGGTGTCTTGCCGTCGGTCCAGACGGGGGCCGTGAGCAGCATGTGGGTCTTGGCCCGGGTGAAGGCGACGTAGGCGAGCCGACGTTCCTCGGCGACCCCGTGCTGGCCACTGGCGAGCAGGAAGTCCTCGACGCGGGACTCGATGTCCTTCCAGTCCGTGGCCCCGGACCAGTCGAGGTGGGGCAGGCCGGAGACGTCACCACGCAGGGCGTAGGGGATGCCACCGTCCTGCAGTCCGGCGATCCAGCCGCGTCCCTTGGGCGTGGACAGCGTCCAGGTGCCGTCGTCGCCGACGCGGCTCGCCGCAGACGCCAGCGCGGGGAACGACCCCTCCACCAGACCCGGCACCGCGACCGCCTCCCACTCCAGGCCCTTGGCGGCGTGCACCGTGAGGACCTGGACGGCGTCGGTGGACGCCTCGATGTAGCCCTTGTCGAGACCGCGCTCCTCCTTGAGGGCAGCGGTGAGCCAGGCGAGGAACCCGCCGAGGTTGGGCCGGTCGGCGCTGGTCGTGAAGGTGGCTGCGACATCGGCGAACGCGTCGAGGTGGGCCCGGGCCGCCGCCGGGGTGTATCCCTCGCGAGCCAGCACCTCGATGTCGAGCCCGAGGGCGCGTTCGGCCTCGCCCACGAGGTCGGCCAGGGGCAGGCTGCTCAATGAGCGCAGCCTGCGGATGGCGTGCTGCAGCCCGGCCAACCGGTGCAGCGCGACCTCGCTGACCGCCTGCTGGTCCCGGCCGCGCCATCCCGGCGGTGGCAGGTCGTCGACCGCCTCGACGAGGCTCACGGTGTCGGCACTGTCCGGCGACTGGTCGTGCACGGCGGCAGGCTCGCCGCTCGCCTCGCGATGGCGGACATCCTGCTGCTGGCGGATGTCCTGCTGGTGGCGCGCCCAGGCCATCAGCCCGTCGAGATCTGCTGCCCCGAGTCGGCACAACGGGCCGGTGAGCAGCCGCATCAGCTGGTCACCCCGGGTGGGGTCGTGCACCACGTGCAGCAGCGAGGTGATGTCCTGCACCTCGGGGGTCAGCAACAGCCCACCGAGGCCGACCACCTCGTAGGGGATGTTGCGCGTCTCGAGGGCGTCGATGATCGCCGCGAACTGGGACCGCTTGCGGCACAGCACCGCTGCCGACTTCGCCCCTGCTGCTCGCCGGTCGCCGAGCCACTGCGCCACGAGCGCTGCCTCGCTCCCGGCGGTGAGCACTCGGGCGACGTCGACCGACCCGGACCCGGCACCGGGGCGAGGCCCCAGCTCCTCGACCGGGACCATCGACTTCTCGCGCAGGGGGGCCGCCACGGAGTTGGCCACGTCGAGGATCGCCTCGTCGTTGCGCCAGCTGGTCGCCAGGGGGCGTACGGGGGCGGGATCCGGACCGTCGCGGAACTGGTCGCGGAAGGCGCTGAGGGTGGTGGCACTCGCGCCGCGCCAGCCGTAGATGGACTGGTGCGGGTCGCCGACCGCGGTCACCGGCACCGGCTCCCCCGGGGCGACGAACAGGGCCCGGAGCAGGTCGAGCTGGGCTGCCGAGGTGTCCTGGAACTCGTCGAGCAGCACCGCACCGAACCGCTGTCGCTCGATCGAGCCGATGTCGGGGAAGGTCAGGGCCAGCTGGGCAGCCAGGGCCATCTGGTCGGCGAAGTCCATCGCGTCGCGTGCGCGCTTGAGGGCGAGGTAGCGCTCGACCATCGGCAGCACCCCGGCTCGTGCCTTGAGCGCCTCACGCATCTTCTTCGCCTCGCCCGGCAGGTCCTTGGCCCGGCTCGCGCCAGGGGGCAGCGCTGCGAGCGAGGCCAGCACCAGCTCGAGGTGCTCGAGCACCTGCGTCGGCGTGACGAGGTGCTCGGCCATCTCCCCGGCCAGGTCGACCACGGCCGCCGTGACGGTCGACTCGGCGTTGGGGACGTCGTCCATCGGGCCGTCGTAGGCCGCGACGACCTCGGAGGCGTACTGCCAGGCAGCCGCCTCCGACAGCAACCGGGACTCGGACTCGAACCCGAGCCGCAGCGCGTGCTCACGCACCAGACGCCCGGCGTAGGAGTGGTAGGTCGAGACCGTCGGCGTGCCACCGAGCACCTCGGCGTCGCTCTCGCCGTCGTCCGGCCGCGGCGTCCAGACCTCGCGCTGCTGAAGGAGGCGCAGCCGCGCGCCGATGCGCTCGGACAGCTCGGTGGCCGCCTTGCGGGTGAAGGTCAGCCCGAGGACCTGGTCGGGCTCGACGAAGCCGTTGGCGACGAGCCACACGACGCGGCCGGTCATCGTCTCGGTCTTGCCCGAACCCGCTCCCGCCACGACCAGCAGCGGCGACATCGGCGCCTCGATGACCGCGACCTGCTGGGGCGTGGGTGCCGGCTGTCCGAGCGCGTCGGCGACCTCACGGGCCGACAACCGGGGCTGTGCCGACGCAGCGGACGGGCGTGCTGCCGGGACTCCCCGGCCGGGAACGGTGGACGAGGTCGTCACAGGACCCTCCCCTCGGGTTGGGCGGGACAGGACGAACGCACCTGGCACTGCTTGCACCACTCGCCGACGGTGGCCGAGAAGGTGCCGCCGGCCATACCCTCCGCGGTCTCGGCGACGAGGGCGGCAGCCCAGTGCGGATCCTCGTCCTCGGCCAGTGACTTCTGCGCCTGCAGGGTCGTCTTGACGAGGGCGGCCTTGCCGACCTGGAGCAGGGCGGCCCCGACCGAGGTGGTGCCGTGCTCGGGGAAAGCACCCTGCTCGACCCCGAGCTGGTAGGCGCCGAGCTGGGGGTGGCGCTCGAGCTCCTCGGCCCTGGGCTTGCTGCTGCCGGTCTTGTAGTCCACGACCCGCAGGCCGGTCGGGCCCTGCTGGCCGATGGTGACCTGCTCCAGGCGGTCGACCTTGCCGCTGAGCACCGCACGTCCGAGGGTCACCTTCATGTCCAGCTCGGCCCCGAGACGTACCCAGCCGTGCGCCCTGGCCTCGTCGAAGTACCGTGCCAGCCGACGCACCATCTCGTGCGCCTCGACCCGCTTGCGGTCCGAGACCCAGCCCGACGCCATCCCCAGCCGGGCCCAGCGCTCGTCGACCTCCTTGACCATCTCCTCGGCGCTGACATCGCCGAGCTCGGCGGCGATGTCGTGCACCAGCGTGCCGATGTCGGCCGCCCCCACAGACGGCCCGTCGCCACCCACGGAGCCGAGCAACCAACGGAGCCCACACTTGCCGAACGACTCGACCTTGCTCGGTGACACGCGGACGAGCTGGTCGGCGGTGCGCAACGGGCGTTCGTCGGACACCGAGCGCATCACCCACCACTGCCCCGGATCGGCGCCCGGCACGCGCTCGTGGGTCAGCCTGGCCAGCGCGGCGACCGCGGTGCGGCGGGTGACGGCCTCCTCGGACAGCAGCTGGCGCCGCAGCTCGCCCACCAGGGTGGGCAGCGTCATCGTGCGCGACACCTCGGCGAACGGTCGGTCGCCCCGCTCGGTGATGGTGTCGGGATCGACGACGTCGAGGTAGACCGAGGGCTGCTCGTCGTCGCTGCGGACCGCGGTCATGACGACACGCTCGGTCGCCCGGGTGAGGGCGACCAGCAGCAGCCGGGTCTCGTCGTAGCGCACTGCCGCCTGTGCGGCCCGGAACGTGGAGGTCCGTCCGGCAACGACGTCGACGAGCCGCTCGGACCCGAGCAGCGAACCACGCAGCCGCAGGTCGGGCCAGACCCCCTCCTGGACGCCGGCCACGAAGACCAGCGCCCACTCCCGCCCGGCAGCAGCCTGCGGCGTGGTGATCGTGACGGCCTCACCGACGGCAGAACGCGCCACGAGCGTGTCGCCGGGGATGTCCTGGCTGCCGATGTGGACCAGGAACGCCTCGGGGCCGGCCTGCGGCAGCCGGTCGGCGAACTTCGCCGCTGCGTCGAACAGCCCCACCACGGCATCGAGGTCTCGGTCGGCGCGTGCCGCCGCCGGACCACCGGACAGGGCCGCGGCCTGCCACTCCGGGGCCAGCCCGGTGGCCGACCACATCTCCCACAGCACCGACTCCGCGCTGACGCCGGCCCCCCAGCGCCAGGTGCCGTCCTCCGAGCGTCCGCGAGCCGCCTTGACCCCCGCGGCGATGGTGCGAGCCACCCGGCGGGCGGGTCCCCCCTCCGGTCCCAGCTCGACCAGCGAACCGGGCACCGTCAGCGCCTCCGCGAGCAGCTCGTCGCTGGTGCGGCTGCCCCCGGCCGCGAGCTCGACCCGCCGCAGCGCGCGACGCAGCCGGCGCAGCCCCACCGCATCAGCGCCCCCGATCGGGGAGAGGAGCGCGTCGACGGCCCCCTGGGGCGAGATCGCGGGAGCCGGCTCCGACCCGGCGTCGACGCGGACCATGGCGAGCACCACCTCGAGCAGGGCGAGGAGTGGGCGCACCGCGACCTCGTCGCGGACGGGCAGGTCGGTGGCGCTACCGGCCACCGGCACGCCGGCCGACATCAGGACGCGACGAAGCGTCGAGGTGCGGCCCTGGCCACGCACGACGACCGCCATCTGCGACCACGGCACCCCGTGCCTGAGATGGGCCTCGCGCAGCTCTGCGGCCACGAAGCTCGCCTCCTGGCTCACCGCCCGCAGGAGGCGGACCTCGACCTGCCCACCGACCCGACCGGGTGCGGCCCCGCGCTGGCTGCCGCCCCCGAGCGCGCCGATCTTGGGCGCCACCCGCGCTGCAGCGGCGTGCACGACCTGCGGGAGGCGGTGCGCGGTGGGGAGCACGAGGGTCCGGCCGTCGCCGAGCTCGGTCCAGCCGTCCGCGAGGTAGCGCGGGTCGGCCCCGCGGAACGTCTGCACCGCGCTGTCGGGGTCGCCGAGCAGGATGACGTCGATCCCGGGGGCGGCGACCGTACGGAGCAGCCGGGTGGCCGCGGAGGTGAGCTCCTGGGCGTCGTCGACCACGACCAGACGCAGGCTCCTGCGGAGCCGGTCGAGCGCGTCGGCGTCCTCGAGGAGGAGGTCTGCGGCAGCACCGAGGATCCAGGCCGGGTCGTAGGCACCCGGGGCCGAGAACGCCGTCACGCGGTCGTACTCGTCGAGCACCTCGGCTGCAGCGACCCACTCGGGGCGGTCGTGCGCAACGCCGAGGCGGGCGAGGTCGTCGGGCTCGAGGTCGAGCTCGACCGCACGCATGAGCAGGTCCCGCAGCTCGGCCCGGAACCCCCGGGTGGTCAGGGCGGCGTGCAGCGCCGGGGGCCAGGACGGGGCCGGGGTCAGGCCGGCCACCAGCCCGGTGTCCTCGGCGGCGTGCCCGGCGAGGAGGTCCCGCAGGATGACGTCCTGCTCGGGACCGCTGAGCAGGCGCGGGGTCGGGTCGCCACGCAGGGCCGCAGCCTGCCGCAGGATCCCGAACCCGAACGCCTGGTGCGTGCGGGCGAGGGGCTCGGTGGAGGTCCGGCCCAGGCGCGCGGTCACGCGTTCGCGCAGGCTCCCGGCGTTGACGCGCGACGAGGTCAGCACCAGGCACTGGTCGGGTGTCGCCTCGCCGGCCCCCACCCGTGCGACGACGGCCTCGATGGCCGTGGTGGTCTTCCCGGTGCCCGGCGCGCCGAGCACGCGCAGCACTCCACCACGGTGGTCGACGGCCTGCCGCTGGACCTGGTCCAGCGCGGGCGCGTCGACGACCGGGCTCGGGGCGCGGCGGAGCATCAGCACGGGGCCGATTCCATCACCTCGGGCCGACATCGGCGGCCACGCCCCACCGGGACCGCCCGCCGTCCCCACCGATCTGGCCGTGGTCGGCGACGTGGGACGGCTCGATCACACCGCGGGACGACGGGCGTCCTTCCACCGGGCCACCGACAGGTCCACCCGGCGACCATCGACCTGGCCGCGCACCAGGGGGGTGCCCTCGGCGCGGTAGTGCCCGAGGGCCTCGTCCTCGAGGCCCTGCGGGAAGTACCCACCGGACCGCAGCACGCGCCACCACGGGACGTCCGACCCGTACCTCGCCATCACCGAGCCCACCCCGCGCGCACCGCCGCGGCCGAGGAGCTCGGCGATGTCGCCATACGTCATGACCATGCCCTCGGGAATCTGGTCGACGACCTCGAGGACGTCGTCGGCGAACTCACTCGGCTGTCCGAATCCCGTTGTCTGCGTGGCCAACTCGCATTCCTTCAGTAGACGGGCTGGGTCGGGTCGACCTCGCGCACCCACGCGAGCACGCCGCCGGTGAGGTTGCTGACGTCGCGGCGCCCGGTGGCGGCGAGCAGGCCGGCGGCCTCCGCCGAGCGGGCACCGGACTTGCAGTGCACCACCACCGGTATGTCGCGGGGCAGCACGCGGGCGGCCGCGCCGGACCGGAAGTCGTCCAGGTGCACGGCACGGGCGCCGGGGATCGACACGATCGCGCGCTCCCCCGGCTCGCGGACGTCGACGAGCTCGAACCGGGTCTCCCCGCGCTCACGGGCGGCGAGCATCTCGTCCAGCTCGGTGACGGACACCTCGGCGAACGACGCGGTCCGTGCCGCCGACGTCATCGACTCCTCGTCCACCGACTCGACGGCCGGTGCGCCCCCGGTGCCGCAGAACTCCTCGTAGTCGACCAGCGCGGTGATCGTCGGGGACTCCCCGCAGACCGGGCACTCAGGGTTGGCCCGAACCGTCAGGGAGTCCCACGTCTGGCGCATGGCGTCGTGCACGAGCAGCCGCCCGACCAACGTCTCCCCGCGCCCCACGACCAGCTTGACGGCCTCGGCGACCTGCACCGAACCCACTGCGGCGCAGAGCACCCCGAGGACGCCACCGGTCGCGCACGACGGCACGGCATCCGGCGGGGGCGGATCGGGGAAGACGCACCGGTAGCAGGGTCCGTAGCCCGCGAACCAGACCGACACCTGGCCGTCGAACCGGTAGATCGACCCCCACACGTGCGGGAGCCCGAGCAGCACGCAGGCGTCGTTGACGAGGTACCGCGTCGCGAAGTTGTCGGCGCCGTCGAGGACGACGTCGTAGTCGGCAAGGATCTCCAGGGCGTTCTCCGAAGTGAGCCGCACGTCGTGGCGCACGACGGTCACCATCGGGTTGATCGCCGCGACGGTCTCGGCCGCGGACTCGGTCTTGGGCCGACCGACGTCGGCGACCCCGTGGGCGACCTGGCGCTGGAGGTTCGAGGCCTCGACCACGTCGTCGTCGACGATCCCGATCGTGCCCACACCGGCAGCGGCGAGGTAGAGCAGGGCCGGCGATCCCAGACCACCCGCACCCACGACGAGCACCCGGGCGTTCGACAACCGCTGCTGGCCCTCCAGGCCGATGTCGGGCAGCAGGATGTGCCGGGCGTACCGGCCCTTCTGCTCGAGCGTGAGCTCGGGGCCGGGCGCAACCAGCGGTGGGATCGCCATGTGACTCACGTTACCCACCCGTACGATGTTCCCGACACCTCCGCCCGGTGGTGCGCTCCCTGCGAGAGAGGCACGCATGTCGCTTCGCGCCGACACCGGCACCGACACCGGCACCGAGGCCGCCCGCGGTCAGCGGATGCCGCGGTCCGCCCGCCGTGCCCAGCTCCTCGAGGCCGCCCAGGCAGCCTTCGTGGAGTCCGGCTACCACGCCGCGGCGATGGACGACATCGCCGAACGCGCGGGTGTGTCCAAACCTGTTCTCTACCAGCACTTCCCGGGCAAGCTCGAGCTCTATCTCGCCCTGCTCGACAAGCACAGCGAAGGCCTGGAGATGCTGGTGCGCGAGGCGCTGGCCTCGACCCACGACAACAAGGAGCGCGTCTACGCCTCCATCGCCGCCTACTTCGACTTCGTCTCCAGGGACGGCGCGGCCTTCCGGCTGATCTTCGAGTCCGACCTCACCAACGAGTCGGCCGTGCGCAACCGCCTCGACGCCGTCGGCCTGGTCTGCGCCGAGGCGGTGGCCGAGGTCATCGCCGAGGACACCAGCCTGCCCGACGAAGATGCCTCGCTCCTCGGCATGGCACTGACCGGCCTCGCCCAGGTCAGCGCCCGGCACTGGCTGGCGCAGGGCTCGGACGTGCCCAAGGACGAGGCAGCCCGTCTCGTCGGCACGCTCGCCTGGCGCGGCCTCGGCTCGTTCCCGAAGGTGGGCGGGGAAGGTTCCCCCGAGCACGCTGGTTAGCCTTAGCGGCAGTACCGCACCGGCAGGTGTGCCGCGTGCTCCCCTTCTCCAGAAAGGCCACCACCGTGGAGGTCCGGATCGGCGTGCAGAACGTCTCCCGCGAGGTCGTCATCGAGTCCATCCAGAGTCCCGACGAGGTCGCCAAGGCCGTGACGGCCTCCATCGACAAGGGCGCCGCCCTGGCCCTGACCGACGACAAGGGTCGGCTCCTCGTGGTCCCGGCCGGCGCGCTCGCCTACGTGCAGATCGGCGAGTCCGAGAAGCGCGGCGTCGGCTTCGGCAACAGCTGAGACGCGGGTCGCCGGGGTCCCCACGGGCACCCCGGCGACCCGGGTCGACACCGTGGCTCTCGCTCATACCGCAGGGCCGGTGACCTGCGCAAACTCGCCCAAATCGTTCCCGGTCCGTGACCTTCTCCGACGGCCCGCCAGCGTGCGGCTGAGCCCGTGACGGTGTTGAGTTGTCGTCGTGAGGGCCGCACCGCGGCCCCAGGCAACAGCACAGGCAACCCCCGTGCAGAAGGAGTGAACGATGATTAGCACGATCATTGGCGCCATCATCGCCGGACTCATCATTGGAGCTCTGGCGCGATTGGTGCTCCCCGGTAAGCAGGACATCTCGGTCGTGATGACGATCATCCTCGGAATCCTTGGTTCCCTGGTCGGATCGTTCCTCGTCTACCAGCTCGGCTACAACAACTCGAACGGCGGCTTCGAGATCGTTCCGTTCCTCGCTGGTGTCGTGGTCGCAGCCGTCTTCATCGTCATCTACGAGCGGATGACCGGACGTCGCGGCGCGAACCACGCCTGACGTCACCTCGACGACGAAGGGGCCCGGTCCAGACGGACCGGGCCCCTTCGGCATGTCCGGCCGCGAAGTCAGCGGCGGGGTGCGCGGCGGTGTCCGGGCTCAGGCGGCCAGGCCGAGTCGACCCATCCGGCGGGTGTGCTCGTCGGTGAGCCGGGCGAACATCCGGCCCAGCTCAGCAAGGTCGGCGCTCGGGCGGTCTGGTCCCCCCGCGCCGCCCACGAGCAGCGAGGCGAGGGCGTCGCGCTCCACGGCCACCTGCTGCGCCTGCGACAAGGCCTCGCCGACCAGGCGTCGGCCCCACAGGGCGAGCCGGCCCGAGATGCGGGGATCGGTGCGGATCGCCTCCCGGACCACCTTGACCACGAAGTCGGCCTGACCGACGTCCTGCATCGCCGAGTGCACCAGCTGCTGGGTCGAGGGATCGACGTAGGCGGCCACCTCGCGGTAGAAGTCGGTGGCGATGCCGTCACCGACGTACGCCTTGACCAGGCCCTCGAGCCAGGTGCTCGGACGGGTCCGCTCGTGGAAGGCGTCCACCGGGGCGATGAACGGGGCCATCGCCGTCTCGGGGGCGACCCCCATGTCGTCGAGCCGCGCGACGATCATCTCGTAGTGCCTGAACTCGGCGACCGCCAGCCCGGCGACTGCGGCCTTGAGCGGCTGCGTCGGCGACAGCTCGGAGTCCCCTGCCAGGCGCGTGAAGGCGGTGAGCTCACCGTAGGCCAGGGCGCCGAGGAGGTCCGCCACCGCCTCGCGGTACTGCGGATCGGCCAGCCAGTCGTCCTGCGTCATGTCCGTCACCCTAACGGCGTGGGGCCGCCCGCCGAGGCGCGACGACCCACCGTAGGACGACGGTGATGAGGGGATGTCCCGACCCCGGCGGTAGACTGGTCGCGTCAAAGGTGCCCGGTCGGCACGAATCAGCCGCGGACGTGGTCCGCGCTACCGCTCGACGAGCATGGACGAAGACCTCCGATCGGCCCGCTGCGCGACGGCCTCCCACGGGAGAGCCCCGATCGAGAGAACTCCATGACTGAGACCACCCCGAGCACGCCCACGCCGGCGATGCCCAGCTTCGCCGACTTCGACGTGCACCCCGACATCGTCGCGTCCCTGACCGACGCCGGGATCATCACCCCCTTCCCCATCCAGGCGATGACCCTCCCGGTTGCGCTGTCCGGCCACGACATCATCGGCCAGGCCAAGACGGGCACCGGCAAGACCCTGGGCTTCGGCGTCCCGATGCTCAACCGCACCACCGCCCGCGGTGACGACGCCTGGGACGGTATGCCGCACGCCGGCAAGCCGCAGGCCCTCGCCGTCGCCCCGACCCGCGAGCTCGCCGTCCAGGTGTCCGGTGACCTCGAGCGGGCCGGCAAGCGTCGCGGCATCCGCGTCCTCACCGTCTACGGTGGCCGCGCCTACGAGCCCCAGATCGAGGCGTTGCGCGCCGGGGTGGAGATCGTCGTCGGCACACCGGGTCGGCTCAT
Organism: uncultured Actinomycetota bacterium; assembly: GCA_963731235.1. Taxonomy (GTDB): domain Bacteria; phylum Actinomycetota; class Actinomycetes; order Actinomycetales; family Dermatophilaceae; genus Pedococcus. The sequence continues at coordinate 433,715 of CAVSUT010000015.1, forward strand.
CGACCTCGCCAAGCAGGGCCACCTCGACCTGTCGCACGTGAAGTCCGTCGTCCTCGACGAGGCCGACGAGATGCTCGACCTCGGGTTCCTCCCGGACGTCGAGAAGCTCCTCGCCATGACGTCCCCCACGCGCCAGACCATGTTGTTCTCGGCGACCATGCCCGGCGCCGTCGTCGCCCTGGCCCGCCGCTACATGAAGCAGCCGACCCACATCCGCGCGATGGGCGACGACCAGGAGAACGCCCACACGGTCAAGGCCGTCGAGCAGTTCGTCTACCGCGCCCACGCCATGGACAAGGTCGAGATGCTCGCCCGCATGCTCCAGGCCAACGACCGGGGCCGGACCATCATCTTCAGCCGTACCAAGCGCACTGCCGCCAAGGTGGCCGACGACCTCAGCGAGCGCGGGTTCGCCGCCGCCCCGATCCACGGCGACCTCGGGCAGGGCGCCCGGGAGCAGGCCCTGCGCGCGTTCCGCAACGGCAAGGTCGACATCCTGGTCGCGACCGACGTCGCGGCCCGCGGCATCGACGTCGACCACGTCACCCACGTCATCAACTACCAGTGCCCCGAGGACGAGAAGACCTACCTGCACCGCATCGGTCGCACCGCCCGCGCGGGCAACACCGGTATCGCGGTCACGTTCGTCGACTGGGACGACCTGCCGCGCTGGGGCCTGATCAACAAGACCCTCGACCTCGGCATCCCCGAGCCCGAGGAGACCTACTCCTCCTCGGAGCACTTCTACGAGCAGCTGGACATCCCGCGCACCGCCAAGGGTCGTCTGCCCAAGGCCTCGCAGACGCTGGCTGGTCTCGGCGCGGAGGTGCTCGAGGACCTCGGCGAGACCGGCAAGTCCAGTGGCCGCCGCGCCGGTGCGGGTGGTCCCGGTCGTGACGGCGGCGGCCGTGATGGCGGCCGTGGTCGTGCCGGTGGTAGCCGCGACGGTGGTAGCCGCGACGGTCGTGAGGGCGGTCGTGAGGGCGGCCGTTCCGGCGAGCGTCGCGCCGACAGCGTCCCGGTCGAGGGTGGCGACACCGCGGCCAAGCCGCGTCGCAACCGCAACCGTCGTCGCACCCGCGGTGGTGCCGACGCGGGCGAGGCCACCCAGGCCTGACACCTCGCCGGACGAGGGACGGACAGACACGCACCAGGTATGCCGCGCGGCCCGGGCCGCGCGGCATACCTGGTGCATCTCGGTGTGGTTGCGGATCGGCCACACTCCCTGCGGGAACCACGACGTGCTGGCATCCTCGCGATGTGGGGGGACATCGACGACATCCGGCGACGCAGCACGTCGCCCTGGTGCTGGCCGCGCTGCTCGTGGGTGGCGTCGCGTGGCTGGCCGTGACACGGCTGCCCGCGCAGGCCCAGTTCGAGCGCTGGCTGCGTGACCAGCCCGGGGTCCTGACCGTCCGCATGGACGCGTCGCGGGCGCTGGCCAGTGGCGTCCAGGCGGCCCGCGTCCCCACCCCGACCGCCACCGCGACGATGGCTGGGCCCCTGCGCGCCACGGTCGTCGGCGACTTCATGCAGGCGTTCGAGCGGTACGCCGCCGACCACGCCAAGGCTGCCTCCTGGACCGTCCAGCTGGAGCACGACGCAGATGTGGTGACGGCGTTCGGCGTCCCCGCCACCAATGCCGAGGTCTTGCCCGTCCTGACCGCCGCTCGCGACGTGGCGGGGCTGCGCAGCACGTCGATCTCGATCGCGCCGTGGCCGCCCCACCTGACCGCGACCTTCGCACCGGGATCGGACCTCGTCGCGGCAGCTCGGACGATGGATCGAGCGCGGCCCCAGGCGGTCCGGGACGGCGTCAGCCGCTGGGAGTCGGTGCCCGTCACGGCCACGGACGGACCTCACACCGTCGTCGTCAGCCGGGGCGCGACCGCGACAGAGCGAGCGGCTCAGGCGTTCCGGGAGGCCGCCCGTCTCGAGGGCGACCGAACCGTCGAGCTGACCCTGGATCGCGAGGGCGACCGCCAGGCCCGCGCGATCCTCACCGTCGACCCGGCCTCCCCGACCGCCACGCAGACGGTCGCGTCACTGTCGGGGATGGGCTTCGGGTTGGACGGCCACCACGAGGTCATCGCTCGTGGACGTGACGGCAGGCGGCAGTTCGACACCGACAGCTGGTCACGGGTGGCCGGGGCAGCGGCGCGCGCCCTGCCCGGGGTGCTCGCCGTCGCGCTCGACCCCGGAGACGACCGGACCCTGCCGTCGATCGACGTCCGCGTCACGCCTGCCGTCTCGTTGACCCGGCTCGCCATGGCGATACCGCCGAGCGTCGACCACGTCGAGGTGCACACCTCCGCCGCAGCCCCCGACTACGACCGCGACGACGCGTTGCCCGAGGACCCGCAGACGACCTGCCCGGCCGGCGTCGCAGGCTCGCTGAACCTCGCCTACACCGGCCCGCGAGCAACCCTGGGAGCCGCCGCCGACTACGTCGCAGCCCTGCGCAGCACGGCCGGGCCCCAGTGCCTGCACTGGGTCGAGCCGGGCGTGGCCTCCAGGAGCCGGGACTCCTTCCTCGCCGTGCGGGTCCCGTTGCGGGACAGGGACTGGCAGCCGCTCGTCGACTTCGTGCTCGAGCGGCGGACGGACGCCCGCTCGGCACATCCCGGGCTCAACCTCATCCTGGCGGCCCCGGGACAGCCGTGGTCGGCGATCATGCTCTCGCGAGCCGATGACGCCGAACCGACTCCCGGCAACCTCGATGCCGAGTCACCCGCGCAGGTCCGAGCCGCGCGGGCAGCCCTGCAGCCCGTGCTCGACTACTGGCGCTCGAACATCGGCAGGGGCTGAGCGCGGGCGGACCGGTCAGGCGCCGATGGTCGCCGTGTCGATGACGAAGCGGTAGCGCACGTCGGAGCTGACGACGCGCTCGTAGGCCTCGTTGACCTGGTCTGCGCCGATCGTCTCGATCTCGGCAGCGATGCCGTGCTCGGCAGCGAAGTCGAGCATCTCCTGGGTCTGCGGGATGCCGCCGATGTTGGAGCCGGCAAGCGCCTTGTTCCCGCCGATCAGGGAGAACGCCACGAAGGTGCTGGGGTCGCTCGGCGCTCCCACGTTGACCATGGCGCCGTTGGCCCGCAGCAGCGAGAGGTAGTCGTCGAACGGCAGGTTCGCACTCACCGTGTTGAGGATGAGGTCGAACGACCCACGCAGCTCCTCGGAAGGTCGCCTCGTCCTTGGTGGCGTAGTGCGCGACGGCACCGAACTTGGTGCTGTCCGCCTCCTTGGAGGTGGTCTGGCTGAGGACGGTCACCTCCGCGCCGAGGGCAACCGCGAACTTGACGCCGAGGTGGCCGAGGCCACCGAGGCCCACGACGGCAACCTTCTTGCCGGGGCCGGCACCCCAGCGCTTCAGCGGGTTGAACGTCGTGATGCCGGCGCACAGCAGCGGCGCCGCGACGTCGAGCTCGAGGGCGTCGGGGATGCGGAGGGCGAAGCGCTCGCTGACCACGACCTGCTGGCTGTAGCCACCCATCGTCTTCTCGCCGTCGTAGCCCTCACCGTTGTACGTCATCACCGCGCCCTTGACGCAGAACTGCTCCTCGCCGTCCTTGCAGTACTCGCACTCGCCGCAGGAGTCGACCATGCAGCCGACGCCGACCCGGTCACCGACCTGGTAGCGCGTCACACCATCGCCGACCTCGGACACGACGCCGGCGATCTCGTGACCGGGCACCATCGGGAAGATGGCGCTGCCCCACTCCTCGCGGACCTGGTGGATGTCGCTGTGGCAGATCCCGGCGAAGGCGATGTCGATGACGATGTCGTCATCGCGCAGCTCGCGCCGTTCGATCGTGGTCGCCTCGAGGGCGGCTCCAGCGGACGCGGCGGACAGGGCTGCAGTGCGGGACATGGTTCTCCTTGGGGAGGTCGGGGTCAGTCACCGTCAGGGGACAAGTCCCTTGCTGGTCCGACTATTCCGCGACCGCTCCAGGTCCTGGTGCGCCCGCACCGGAACCAGCAAGCGTGAGCACGCTCTGTGGAGGGCTACCGCACCTGCCCGGACGCCGAGAGCTCGACGGCCACGGCGGACCCGACCGTCGTGGCGCTCCCGATCTGCTGGAGGTGCACGCTCGGCGCGCTGCTGCGCGAGGTCGTCACCGAGGTGTCGTTGATGCCCACGGACCAGTACAGGACGCACACGGCGATCGCCGCGAGGACGACCTGCAGGGGGCCGGCGTGGGCGGTGGTCGGACGGGCGGTGGCGGTCGGCTGGGGGGCGCGCGACATGAGGTGCTCCTCGGGTCTGCGCCGCGCTGGACGACCAGCAGGGGGTCTGGTCGTATCTCGCGGCGACCTGCAGATCGTCGCAGCCGATCCGGCTGACGTCACGACCGCTTTGCCAGCCCCATACCTTCCGACACGCCGCCGGGGGTGTTTCCGGCCCGATCGGCTCAGTAGGGGGTCAGCCGTTCGGCTGAGGTGCCGCCACGGTGCTCCCGTCCCCGGGGGTGCCGGGCGACGGGCGCGGACGTCGGCTCACAGCGCGGCGAGCTTCTTCGACAAGGCGGCCGCGACCTCGCGGTAGGCCTTCGCACCCTTGGAGGTGCGAGAGGTGCTGAGGATGCTGCGACCGACCGCCGGCGCCTCGGCGAACCGCACCGTCTTCGGGATCGGTGGGCTCAGCACGGGCAGGCCGTAACGCTCGCCGACGTCGGCGAGCACCTCCTGCGCGTGGTTGCTCCGGCCGTCGAACATGGTGGGCAGGATGCCGAGCACCACCAGGTCCTTGTTGAGGATCTTCTGCACGTCGGCAACCGTGTCGAGCAGCTGGCCGACCCCACGGTGGCTGAGCATCTCGCACGGCATGGGGATGACCAGGCCCTGGCTCGCGGTGAGTGCGTTGAGGGTCAGGACACCCAGGCTCGGCGAGCAGTCGAGCAGGATCACGTCGTACTCGCTGCGGATGTCCTCCAGCGCCGTCCGCAGGACGTACTCGCGGCCGGGGCGGGGCAGCAGCTGGGCCTCGGCACCGGCGAGGTCGATCACGCTCGGGACGAGGTCGACCCCGTCGTCGCACGCCACCCGCACGTCGGCGATGCCGGCCTTGCCGAGCAGGACCTCGTTGACCGAGGCCTCCACCTCGTCAGGGTCCACGCCGAGGCTGAACGTCAGGCACGCCTGCGCATCGAGGTCGACGAGCAGGACACGTTTGCCCTGCTCGGCGAAGGCTGCTCCGAGGGAGGCGACCGACGTCGTCTTCGCGACGCCGCCCTTCTGGTTGGCCACCGAGACGATGGCGGCGGGCCGGGTGCGAGCTCTGGCCAACGGAGGCCCTTCCGTGTGCGATAGGTGTGCCGTGGCACCAGTCTGTCAGGTACGAACGGTGGTGTTGCGGCGGCCATACGGACAGGTCTGGGCCGCCCACGAGCGGGAAGGTAGTTGAACACTTATCGTGTTGGAGGTAGCGCAGGGCTACCACGGGCGGCGCAGACGTGCCAGCAGGAGAGGTTATGGCTGTGCTGACGCCGCGACACCCGGGCAACGGGGCCAGCCACGGACTCGACGACACCGCCTTCCCGGTCGCCTTCCGGACGGCGGTCAAGCGCAGCGGACGCAGCCTCGAGTCGTTGCGCCGCCGCCTCGACGAACGCGGGACCACCGTCAGCATCGCGACCCTGAGCTACTGGCAGTCGGGTCGTAGCCAGCCCCAGCGGCTCAGCTCGCTCGAGGCGGTCGCCCACCTCGAGGAGATCCTCGGCGTCCCGCGCGGACACCTGTTGACCAAGCTCGGTCCCCGCAAGCGCCCCGGGCCCACGCGTGAGCTGCCCCGGCCGGCCGCCCTCCCCGTCGAGTTCGCCCTCGCCAGCCGGGCCATGGAGCAGCTCGGCTTCGGCGCGCACCTCGAGCTGGTCGACCTCACGGTCCACGACACCCTGGACGTCGACGCCGACGGGGTCCAACGTGTCCGCACCATCCGCAACGTCGTCCGCGCGATGCGCGACGGCGCCCAGCGCCTTCCCGCCCTGTTGGCCACAGCCCAGCCGAGCGGCGAACGAGCCACCTTCACCGCCGTGAGCGGCTGTCATGTCGGCCGCACGATCTCCCACGACGCCGAGGGCGTCTTCGCCGCCGAGATCATCCTCGATCGGCCGCTGCGCGTGGACGAGACCGCCGCGGCCGAGCACCGGGTCACCCTGCCGCGCGACCTCGACCCCGAGCAGTCGATCGAGTACCTCCTGCAGCATCGCGTCACCGAGCTGATGATCTGGGTGCGCTTTCACCCCGACAAGCTGCCGGCGACCGTCGAGACCTTCAGCGTCGTCGACGGCCGGACCACCTCGTCCCTGGTCGACCTGCGCGACTCCACGAGCGTCCAGCACGTGGTGCACCGGGTGGGTCCCGGACGTGTCGGCATCAGGTGGAGCTTCTGACCGGTGGGCTCCCCCGGGCGCGGCTCTACCGCGCGGTCGGCGACCCCACCCCGGCGCGCGCCGGGTCCTCCAGGGCGGCCCACGCGGACTTCTCCGGTCCGAAGGCCTGGCCCTCCGGGCAGTGGGCCCGGAAGTCGCACCACTGGCACAGCGGCCCCACCGAGGCAGGGAAGCGTCCCGAGTCGGCACCGACCTCGGCGTAGTCCTCCTCCGCCCGGCGCGCGTCCCGGGCGATCGACTCGGCCTCGGCGATCTTGCGCTGCAGCGACTCCCCCGTGTGCTCGTGGGTGGCGACGGCGCCGCTCGGCAGGTGGTGCAGCTCGACCCGTACGCAGCGACGACGGAACATCTTCCACGCGGCCGCGGCGTAGAGCGCGAGCGGGAGGGACGTGCGCGCGTCGTCGTCGGTGGGCTCCCACCGGCTCGTCTTGTAGTCGACGACCGCCAGCTCGCTGCCGCGGTCGTCGAGCCGGTCGATCCGCCCCTGGAGGGCGAGCTCCCCGGTCTTGAGGGAGACCGTGCGCTCGATGCCCAGCGGCTGGTCGCCGGGGTCGACGTCGGCAAGGTAGGTCCGCACCTGCCCCTGGGCCCGCTCGCGCCACTGCAGCGACTGGTCGGCGTCCCGGAACCCCGCGTGGATCCACGAGGTCCGCACCAGCTCGGCGCCGGCCTCCGGGGTGCGCGTCGCGGGAGCGAGGTCCCACCAGTCGCGCAGGGCGTTGTGCACCGCGGTGCCCACCGAGGTGTGGGCCCGCTGCGGACGCTGCGGCGGGGACGGACGGTCGAGGTACTGCATGCGGTAGCGGCGCGGGCAGTCGACCCACGCGAGCAGGCGGCTGGGGCTGGCCCGGAACAGGCGCCGCGGCATACCCCCGAAGGAGTCCTGCACGAACGCACCCCGCCCTGTACCCCCCGGCGCGACGGGGCTCCCCTGCTGCATGCCAGCCATGTTAGGCACTGCCACTGACGAGGGCCGGGACCTCGTGGGTCACGCCCGGACCACCTCGATGTCGCTGCTCGCCTGCTCCTCGATCTGGGCGAGCACCTCGGGGTGCGTGGTGTTCTCGCCGATCAGGTTCGGCTTGCCGGCGCCGTGGTAGTCGCTGGAGCCGGTCGTGAACAGCCCCAGCTGCGCCGCGAGGTCGACTGCGTGTGACTGCTCGCGCGGGGTGTGGTCGCGGTGCCTGGCCTCGAGGCCCCCGAGCCCGGCCCCGGCCAGCAGCTCGATCACGTCGTCGCCGACGGTCCAGCCCCGCCTGTTGGCGAACGGGTGGGCCATCACCGGCACGCCTCCTGCCGCGCGCACGAGCTGGACGGCCCGCACCGCGTCGGGCGCGTAGTGCGAGGCGTGGTAGCGGCTGCCGTTGCGCAACAGGTCCTCGAACGCCTCGTCGCGGGTGCGGACGAACCCACTGGCCACGAGGGCGTCGGCGATGTGCGGCCGGCCCAGGGTGGCCCCGTCCCCCGCCACCGCGCGCACCTGCTCGAGCGAGACCGGTATGCCGTCCGCGGCCATCGCCGCCACCATGCGTTCGAGGCGGCGCTCCCTGGAGTCCTTGGCCCGGGCGAGCTCGGCGGCCAGCTCCGGGTGCTGCGGGTCGACGAGGTAGCCGAGCAGGTGGATGCTCACGCCCCGGTGGGTGCAGGAGATCTCGACGCCGCGGACCAGGTCCACCCCCAGCTCGAGGGCGGCGGCGACGGCGGCCGGCCACCCGGCATACGTGTCGTGGTCGGTCAGCGCCACGACGTCCAGACCGGCCTGCGCGGCCGAGCGCACCACGTCCGCGGGGAGCTGGGTGCCGTCGCTCGCCGAGGAGTGGGTGTGGAGGTCGATGGACACGCCCCAAGGGTAGGGCCGGGCACTCAACCAATCGGGCACCCTCTCCGTTGGAGGGTGACAGGGTGCAAGGACACAGAAGGGGGGACGGATGCCACGACAGGCTGATGCGGAGTTCGTGGACTTCGTCCGCGGGGCGTCCCCACGCCTGCTCAAGACGGCGTGGTTCATCTGTGGTGATCCCGTCCAGGCGGAAGAGCTCGTCCAGGCAGCCCTCGAGCGGGTCTACGTCCGCTGGGCGCGGGTCGCCGACGGGGACCCCCTGGCCTACACCCGGCGGGTCCTGCTCAACCTGCACATCGACGACCGGCGACGGTCCGGGCGCGAGACGGTCGTCGACCTGCTGCCCGAGCGCCCCACCCGTGACACCGGGCCCGAGGACGCCGACCACGTGGTCCGACTGCTCGCGCTCCTGCCGCTGCGCGAACGCCAGGTCGTCGTGATGCGGCACTACGCCGGACTGCCCGAGGCGCAGGTCGCCGACCTGCTCGGGATCAGCCTGGGGTCGGTCAAGTCCAGCGCCTCGCGAGGCCTGGCCAAGCTGCGTGAATCCCTTCAGCGAGAGGAGAGCTCCCATGTCCGTTGACCTCACCGAAGTCCTGGAGCGCACCACCGCCCCACCCATGGGCCTCGACCCGTATGCCGTCCTGAACAGCGGCCGTCGCCGCGTGCGTCGCCGCCGAGTCACCGCCATCGCCTCGGCGACCGCGGTCGTCGTCGCCCTCGGTGTAGCGGCCGCCGTGGCTGACAACCCCCTCGTCCGGACCACCGCTCCCGCTTCCTCCGGGACCTCCGACGTCCTGCGTGCGGACCGGCTGCTCGAGGCGCCGGCGAGCACAGAGTTCGCCCAGACGGGGACCGACGGCAAGGTCCGCCGCTACCGTTTCGTGGCTTCCCCCAATGGTGCGCTTGATCGCAACGAGGGCCGGCTCTACCTGCTGGACGGCTCAGGGGGCGCGACCCAGCTCGGTGCGGTGGCCCTCTCGCACCCCGAGCGGGGACCGGTGCAGGGTGCGGACGCGGTGCCCGAGCGAGGGCTTGTCTGGGGCGCCGGCCCTGCCTCTGGCAACACGAGGGCGAACTACACCCTGAGCGACGGGACGTCCTTCTCGGTCCCGCTGCGGCCACTCGAGGGAACGCCGTGGGAGGTCTCCGTGATCGACGGGCTGACCTCCGCGCAACGGATGCTGGGCGGGTCCGCGACGGATGACCGTGGGATCCCTGTCCTGCGCTGAGCCACCACTCGGCCACGCTGTGAGGCAACCCACGCGGCATACCGGTGTCGCGGGCGCTCCCCGCTCGGCAGGATGTCCTCATGCAATTCGGACGCAGCTACGAGGAGTTCGAGGTCGGCGCGGTCTACAAGCACTGGCCCGGCAAGACGGTGACCGAGTACGACGACCACCTGTTCTGCCTCCTGACCATGAACCACCACCCGCTCCACCTCGATGCGAACTACGCGCAGGGCTCGACGCAGTTCGCGAAGAACGTGGTCGTGGGCAACTACATCTACTCGCTGCTGCTCGGCATGTCCGTCCCCGACGTCTCGGGCAAGGCCATCGCCAACCTCGAGGTCGAGTCGCTGCGCCACGTCGCGCCGACCTTCCACGGTGACACGCTCTACGGCCAGACCGAGGTCCTCGACAAGTGGGAGAGCAGGTCCAAGGACGACCGTGGCGTCGTCCACGTCGAGACCAAGGGCTACAACCAGGACGGCACCCTGGTCTGCATCTTCCGCCGCAAGGTGATGGTGCCCAAGGAGAGCTACCTCGCCGCCCGCGGTGGTGAGCAGCCCGGCCGCCCCGAGCTGGTCGAACCCGCCCCGAAGGACTGACCCACTCGGCATACCCAGGACGACCATCGGTGGCCCCGGCGCCACCGATGGTCGTCCACCCGGACGCAACCACGACCTTCCGTGGCTCTGAGGCCACGGATTGCTCTCCGAGCGACCCGGCGCGCGGCGGCGCCCGGCCGCTAGGGTCGGACCATGGCCGATTTCGTTGGTGCAGTTGACCAGGGGACGACGAGCACCCGCTTCATGGTGTTCGACCACAGTGGCGCCGAGGTGGGCAGCCGCCAGCTCGAGCACGAGCAGATCATGCCGCGCGCCGGGTGGGTCGAGCACAGCCCGCTGGAGATCTGGGAACGCACCCAGACGGTGATCGGCTCGACGTTGGCGCGCCTCGACCTGCAGGGCAGCGACCTGTGCGCGCTCGGCATCACCAACCAGCGCGAGACGACCGTGGTCTGGAACCGCAGGACCGGCCGCCCGCTGCACAACGCGATCGTCTGGCAGGACACGCGTACCGACAAGATCGCCCGCGCCCTCGAGCAGTCCGGCCGCGGCGCGGTCATCCGCGAACGCGCCGGCATCCCTCCCGCCGCCTACTTCGCCGCCGGCAAGGTCCAGTGGATCCTCGACCACGTCGACGGCGCCCGGGCCGCTGCAGAGCGTGGCGACGCGGTGTTCGGCACGATCGACACCTGGCTGCTGTGGAACCTCACCGGTGGCACGGACGGCGGCGTGCACATCACCGACGTGACCAACGCCAGCCGGACCATGCTCATGGACCTGCGCACCCTCGACTGGGACGACGAGCTGCTGTCCTTCTTCGACATCCCGCGCTCGATGCTCCCCGAGATCCGACCCAGCTCGGACCCGCAGCTCTACGGCACGACCCGGTCTGGCGGGCCGCTCGGCGCAGAGGTGCCGCTGGCCGGTGACCTCGGCGACCAGCACGCCGCGACCGTGGGTCAGGTCTGCTTCAGCCCCGGCGAGGCCAAGAACACCTACGGCACCGGCAACTTCATGCTCCTCAACACCGGTGAGGAGATCGTGCGCAGCGAGTCCGGCCTGCTGACGACGGTCTGCTACCAGTTCGGCGATGCCAAGCCGGTCTACGCGCTCGAGGGGTCGATCGCCGTCACCGGCTCAGCCGTGCAGTGGCTGCGCGACCAGCTCGGCATCATCTCCGGTGCCGGCGACGTGGAGGTCCTGGCCCGGTCCGTCGAGGACACCGGCGGGATGTACTTCGTCCCCGCGTTCTCAGGGCTGTTCGCGCCGTACTGGCGACCGGACGCCCGGGGCGCCATCGTCGGGATGTCCCGCTTCAACACCGGCGCGCACCTGGCGCGGGCCACGCTGGAGGCGATCTGCTACCAGAGCCGGGATGTCGCCGACGCCATGAGCAAGGACTCCGGTGTCGAGCTGGAGGTGCTCAAGGTCGACGGCGGCGTCACCGCGAACAGCCTGTGCATGCAGCTGCAGGCCGACATCCTCGGCGTCCCCGTCTCACGCCCGGAGGTCGCCGAGACCACCGCACTGGGCGCGGCCTACGCTGCTGGTCTGGCCACTGGCTTCTGGTCCGGGACCGAGGAGCTGCGTGCCAACTGGCAGGAGTCCCAGCGCTGGTCGCCGACCTGGAGCGACGAGCAGCGCACCACGGGGTATGCCGGGTGGCGCAAGGCCGTGGAACGCACCCTGGACTGGGTGGACGTCGACGAGGAGTAGGCCATGACCACGGGAACCGCCACAGGGCTGTCGCCACAGTCACGTCAGGACGCCATCGAGAAGCTGAAGTCCGGTGAGGAGCTCGAGCTCCTGGTCATCGGCGGCGGTGTCGTGGGCGCCGGCACGGCCCTGGACGGCGTGACCCGAGGCCTGTCCACGGGCCTGATCGAGCAGCGCGACTTCGCCAGCGGCACCTCCTCACGCTCGAGCAAGCTCATCCACGGCGGTCTGCGCTACCTCGAGATGCTCGACTTCGTCCTGGTCAAGGAAGCACTGCACGAACGCGGCCTGCTGCTGACCCGCCTCGCCCCGCACCTCGTGCGGCCCGTGCCGTTCCTCTACCCGCTCAACCACCACGTGTGGGAGCGGTTCTACGTCGGGTCCGGCATCGCGCTGTACGACGCGATGGCCATGGCGGCCAGCGGCGGCGCTGGGCTCCCCCACCACCGCCACCTCACCCGCCGCCAGGCGCTTCGCCTCATGCCCAGCCTGAAGAGCAACGCCCTCACCGGTGCCGTGCAGTACTACGACGCGCAGGTCGACGACGCCCGCCACACCATGGAGCTCGCGCGCACCGCCGCCCACTACGGAGCCCACGTCGCCAACCGCGTCGCGGCCATCGGGTTCCTGCGCCAGGGCGAGCGGGTCACCGGGGTCCGGGCGATCGACAAGCTCACCGACGAGGAGTTCGAGATCAACGCCCGCCAGATCGTCAACGCGACGGGCGTCTGGACCGACGACACCCAGGCCATGGTCGGCGAGCGCGGGCAGTTCCACGTCCGCGCGTCCAAGGGCGTCCACCTCGTCGTGCCGCGTGACCGCATCCACTCCTCGACCGGCCTGATCCTGCGCACCGAGAAGTCGGTGCTGTTCGTCATCCCGTGGGGCCGGCACTGGATCATCGGCACCACCGACACCGACTGGGCCCTGGACAAGGCCCACCCGGCGGCCACCCGCGCCGACATCGACTACATCCTCGACCACGTCAACCGGGTCATCCAGACGCCGCTGACCCACGAGGACGTCGAGGGCGTCTACGCCGGACTGCGCCCCCTGCTCGCCGGGGAGTCCGAGTCCACGAGCAAGCTCTCCCGCGAGCACGTGGTCACCCACAGCGCCCCCGGTCTGGTCGTCGTCGCCGGCGGCAAGTACACGACGTACCGGGTGATGGCCAAGGACGCCGTCGACGAGGCGGTGCAGGCGATCTCCCGTCGCGTGCCCGCGTCCACGACCGAGACGGTGCCCCTCGTCGGCGCCGTCGGCTACGCCGCGGTCTGGAACCAGCGGCACAGCCTCGCCGCCACCGCAGGCCTGCACGTCGCCCGCGTCGAGCACCTGCTGCAGCGCTACGGCGTACTCACCTCGGAGGTCCTCGACCTCGTCGCCGAGCGCCCCGAGCTCGGCGAGCCCCTCGAGGGCGCCGAGGACCACCTCCTGGCCGAGGTCGTGTACGCCGCCTCGCACGAGGGTGCGCTGCACCTCACCGACATCCTCACCCGGCGCACCCGCATCTCCATCGAGGCCTGGGACCGCGGGGTGTCCGCCGCACCCGTCGCCGCAGCCCTCGTCGCCCCGGTGCTCGGCTGGGACGAGGAGCGCACCCGGCGCGAGGTCGCGATCTACCTCGGCCGCGTCGAGGCGGAGCGCGTCAGCCAGACCATGCCCGACGACACGTCGGCGGACGAGGCGCGACGCAGCGGCCCCGACAGCACCCTGTAGGACCCGCGACCGCGCCCGGCTGCCCGCTCCCCACCGCCGTCCCCTCTCCTCGAGGAGCCTGACCTGCGGTTTTCCCTTAGGGTCCGATCATGGCTCGCCTGCGCACCGTCTCCCCCGCCTCGCGCGGCTGGACCCGCCGCCGCGCCGGCCGCGGGTTCGTCTACCTCGACGCCGACGGCGTCCGGCTGCCCGAGGCCGACGTCCAGCGCATCCGCTCGCTGGCCATCCCTCCGGCCTGGACGGACGTGTGGATCTGCCCGCTCCCGCACGGCCACATCCAGGCCGTCGGCAGCGACGTCGCCGGGCGGCGCCAGTACCTCTACCACCCGGACTGGCGCCTCAAGCGCGACGCGGCGAAGTTCGACCGCGTCCTCGGGGCAGCCACCCGGCTCCCTGCCGCCCGCAAGCGCATCCTGCGCGACCTCGCGCTGGACGGTATGCCGCGTGCCCGGGCCGCCGCCACGGCGGTCCGACTGCTCGACCTCGGCTACTTCCGCATCGGCAGCGACGCCTACACCGAGGACAACGGGTCGTTCGGCCTGACCACGCTGGAACGCCAGCACGTGCGTCGCAAGGGTGACGTCATCGTGTTCTGCTTCGTGGGCAAGTCCGGCATCGAGCACTGCATCGAGATCGACGACACCGCCGCGATCGAGGCCCTCGACCGGATGCGCAAGCGCCGTTCGGCGAGCAAGCGGTTGCTGGCCTTCCAGGACACCGCGAGGTGGGCCGACCTGGACGCCACCACGGTCAACACCTACCTCGGCGAGCTGCTCGACGGCGAGATGACTGCCAAGGACTTCCGCACCTGGCACGCGACGGTCCTCGCCGCCGCCGCGCTGCGCGTCAGCGACGAGCCCGGCGACACCAAGGCGTCGCGCAGGCGAGCGATCAAGGCCGCCGTCGAGGAGGTCGCGAGCTACCTCGGCAACACCCCCACGATCGCCAAGAACTCCTACATCGACCCCCGCGTGCTCGACAGCTACGAGTCGGGCACGACGATCGCCGTCGACCCCAGCCGGTTCCGCAGCCCCGAACGGCGTCAGGCCGCGGTCGAGAAGGCCGTGCTCGCACTGCTCTCCCCGAGCTGAGGTCCGTCGTGGCACGATGGCGCCGTGAGCAGTGAAGAGCAGACCAAGCCCGAGAACCGTGCCCGCCCGACCACCGACGAGTTCCGCGCGTTCGTCGCCGAGGACTGGGCTCCCCGCGCCCCGGGCGCGACCGAGCTGACCGAGGCCGCCCGGTACGCCGCCGCGCGCCGAGCCGCCGTGAGCGCCGCCTACGAGGGCGACCGGTTGGTCATCCCCGCCGGGGGCTTCAAGGTGCGCAGCAACGACACCGACTACGTGTTCCGCCCGCACACCGCGTTCGCGCACCTCACGGGCCTCGGCGGCGACCGCGAGCCCGACGCCGTGCTCGTGCTCGAGCCGCGTGACGACGGCACGCACGAGTCGATCCTCTACTTCCGCCCCCTCGCGGGACGCGACAGCGACGAGTTCTTCGCCGATGCGCGGTACGGCGAGTTCTGGGTGGGCGCGCGTCCCACCATCGAGGACATCGAGACCGAGCTCGGCCTGACCGGCCGGCACATCGAGGAGTTCGCGGACGCCGCGGTCAAGGACTCCGGCGAGGTCACCGTGCGGGTCGTGCGTGACGCCGACCGCGACCTCACCCGCCAGCTCGACGCGGCCCGCTCCTCGGAGAACACCGACCAGGACGAGCTCACCGAGGGCGACGACGAGCTCGCCCACTTCTTGTCCCACCTGCGCCTGACCAAGGACGAGTGGGAGGTCGAGGAGATGCGCAAGGCCGTCAACGCGACGCACCACGGGTTCGAGGCCGTCATCGCCGACCTGCCCGAGGCACTGGCCAACGGGCGCGGCGAGCGCTGGGTCGAGGGTGTCTTCGGGCTCACCGCCCGCCACGAGGGCAACGGCGTCGGGTACGACTCGATCTGTGCCGCCGGCGACCACGCCACGACGCTGCACTGGATCAAGAACACCGGGGAGATCCACGAGGGCGACCTCATCCTGCTCGACGCCGGCGTCGAGGTGGACTCGCTGTTCACCGCCGACGTCACCCGTACCCTCCCTGCGAGCGGCACCTTCACCGACGCCCAGCGCGAGATCTACGACGCCGTGTACGCCGCGCAGGAAGCCGGTCTCGCCGCGGTCAAGCCGGGCAACAAGTTCTCCGACGTGCACGCCGCGGCGATCCGCGTCATCGCCGAGCACCTGCACCAGTGGGGCCTGCTGCCCGACGGCGTCGATGTCGAGGCGACCCTGGACAAGGAGCACGGGCAGTACCACCGACGCTGGATGGTGCACGGCACGAGCCACCACCTCGGCCTCGACGTGCACGACTGCGCGCTCGCGACCCGCGAGGAGTACATGGACGCCGAGCTCGAGCCCGGCATGGTGCTGACCGTCGAGCCGGGCCTGTACTTCAAGGCCGACGACCTGAAGGCACCCGAGCGGTTCCGCGGCATCGGCGTGCGGATCGAGGACGACGTCCTCGTGACCGCCGACGGCCACGAGAACCTGTCGGCAGGGATGCCCCGCACGTCCGTCGACGTCGAGGCCTGGATCCGCGACGTCCAGTCCCGCTGAGCTGACCCGGCTGGCATCGGTCGGCACCGCGGACGGTCCAGCGCAGGGACCCCTCGTCCCTCACTGACCCTCGACCGCGCGCCGGTGGAGGCGCTCTCGGTCCGGCACCTCCACGCCGCCGCGCCGCAGCGTGACCAGACGCGCGACGACCAGCGCCTGCAACACCCTGTTGGTGGTGGCGCGGGAGGCGCCGCACAGCTCGCCGATCTCGGTCTGGGTGAGGGGGATGCGGACCGCCCCCGCGTCGTCGCCCTCGCCGTACTGGTCGCACAGCCCGTCGAGGCGACGCAGCACACGCACGTCGGCGGGAAGGTACAGCGCCTCGACGAGGCGGTCGGACAGCCCCAGCACCCGCTCCGCCAGCACGTCGACGAGGAGCCGCTCGACCGCTGGGTGCGCTCTTCGCAACCGGTCGAAGTCCGCGTACCGCAGGGTGAGTGTCACCGTCGGCTCCAGGGCAGACACCGTCGACGTACGCCGCGCCGACGGCGAGAGCATCGCCATCTCGCCGAAGGCCTCCCCCCGGCCCATGACGGCGAAGGTCGCACTGTCCCCCGCAGGAGTGGTGCGTCGCGCCGCCACCCGCCCCTCGGCGACGAAGTGGATGGTCTCCGCGAGGTCACCCTCGTGAAAGATGACCTCACCCCTGCCGTACCGGTGCCGCCGCGCACTGGCCATCACGAGTCGGCGCTCCCGGTCTGGCAACCCGCCCAACAGCCGCCATTCCATGAGTCAGTGCAGCACGCCCGGCCCCGTCGTGTCACCGGCAGCACACAGCGGGTGTGCCCACGACCACAGACGGCGGACCTCGGCGACGCGACCGTGGGGAGATCCCACCGTTGAGCAGCCGGTCCGCCGGCAAGGACCGAGGAGCAGGTCATGAACACCGTCCGCCGACACCGTCCCGACCCAGCCCACCACCACCCCTGCGTCCGGCGCGTCGCTGGCCGTTGGGTGTGGGAGTGCCGCTGTGGAGGTGCCTCCTGCCGCACCGCTACCGACCGGGTCGGTTGGCACCAGGTCGTCGTGGAGGCCTTGCTCCACGCCACGGTCATCGCGCCGTGAACAACCACAGCCCCCTGGCCGTCCTCGGGTGGGCTCCCTGGACGGTCAGGTGGGCACCGGGTCGGCCTGGAGCGCCGAGCGGCCCTCCGCCAGCAACGCCCTCTCCGCGGCGGCATACAGGCGGTCCGCTGCCTCCGGCGACTCACCGATGGCGGTCACCCCCACGCGGCCGTAGGCCGTGAGGGCACTGATCATGTGGAAGACGACCCCGGTCTGCCTCGACTGGTCGAAGTGCAGCCCAGCGCGGGCGACGAGGTCGAACAGGTCCTCGACCCGAAGTCCCCGCAGGCTCGGGTCCTGGAGGTGGTCGGTGGCCACGAGGTGCCGTTCTGCACCGTTCGGCGTGAGGAAGCGCGCGGTATCGGCCACGTACCGACCGTCGGTGAGGAACTGCAGGGTGAGGAAGGGGTGGGTGGTACCGCCCTTGCGCAGATTGACCTCGATGGCGTGCGCCGCCCACCGGTCACCGTGGCGCACGGTGACGAAGTCCAGGGCGAAACGGCCCAGCACCCCGTGTCGGGCGAGTCGGTCGCCCACCCGCTGGGCGTCCCGAGTGATCAACCCCGCGTACTCGGGATCGGCGGGGAACCGGCAACCGAGGTAGGACTGTCCGCTGGGGCCGCCGAGGATCTGGTCGTGGGTCGACAACAGCTCGACCTCCCCCAGCGGGAGTGACCCTGAGCTGCACACTGGGACTGCGGATCTCGTCCCCTTCGATCCGTTCCTCGACGATGCCGCCCCGCTCGGCCAGCTTGGCGAGGTAGGCCCCGACCGAGATGCTCTCGTCCTCGAGCTCCATCGCGTCGACTCGACGGGTGAGCTCTGCCTCCTCGTCCACGTCGCCTGCTGGTGGAAGGCCGTCGAGCCGGACCAGCGAGTTGCCCGCGCCCGAGACCCCCTCGTTGAGCTTGACCATGGCAGCGCTCACGCCCGGTCGATCTCGACGGAGCGAAAGGAGGGCGCCTTCGACATCCTCGCGCGAGTGCAGGTCCTCGTAGCCGGCGGGGTGGGAGATGCCTACCTCGGCGAAAAGCCGCCGACAGCCCGTCTTGGTCCCCAAGGGGAACAGGCGCGGATCCGCGCCATACATCGGGATCCCGAGGGTGACCGCCAGGTCACGTTCGAGCTCGGTCGTGTTGTAGGGGATGAGATGGGACCGCGAGCGGTTCGGCACGAGCGACCTGATCTGAGCGACCACGCGGGGCCGCGCCAGGATCTTCGCTGAGAGGGGCTCGGTACCGCCGTCGCCGACGGCGACCAGCTCCAGCCGACTCCTGGCGTGGCTGGGGATCACGCCTGGCAGCAGCGACAGGTAGTACTCCACGACCAGTGGGTCGATCGGCAGGGACGTCACGTAGACCATCCGCAGCCGCGGCTGGCGCAGCAGCAGCAACAAGAAGAGGAACCGCTCTTCCAGCGCTTGGTTCAGGCCGCCCGGGTTCGCGACCACGCGGTCCACCGTCATCGACGGGATGACCACCACCGACTCGTCGGGCGCATCACGCCTCATGTCCCGCCAGACCTGCGGCATGCGAGCCTGGAGGGCATCGAAGGCCTCGTTCCGAGCGGCGTCGTCCAGCTCGTCGAGGGTGAGACCACCTGTGCTGCCTGCGGTCGACTGCGCTGGCATTCCCTGGGTCGAGGTCATGGCGAATCCTCCGCACTTGTCAGCCCGACGATCTCGTGGGCGTCGACGGGGCGGCTGAAGCCCCGCAGCGCCAGTGGCCCCACGCTGCGGCCCACCACTGCCGTGGCGGCGCCGGTCAACACGCGCTGTGTCACGAGGATCTGCCCGGCTGCTGCCTCCGAACACAACCGTGCGGCCAAGTTGGTCACCGTGCCGATGGCTGCATAGTCGTAGCGCCCGGGAAACCCGACCCGGCCGAGCGTGGCGTACCCCTGGGCGATCCCCACGCCGAACCCCAGGTCGTGACCACGCCGTCTCCACCTCTGCGAGAGGTCGGCGACCCGCTCCCGCATGTCCACCGCCATCCGCACTGCGCGTTCTGGCGCGTCCGGGCAGGGCACGGGGTCGTTGAAGAAGACGAGCAGCCCGTCGCCTGCGAAGTGCTCGAGGGTCCCCTCGTACTCGAACACGAGCTCCCCCAGCGCAAGGTGGTAGTCCGACAGGACCTCCATCGTCTCCTCGGGCTCGGCCGTCTCCGCGAACGCCGTGAAGCCACGCAGGTCCGTGAAGACCGCAGTGATCTCCGTCCGGTGGCTCTGGAGGAAGGACTCGTCCCCGCTGTCGACGACGAGGCCCGCGATCTGCGGTGAGAGGAACCGGCGCAGCCGCCCGAGCCGTTCCAGCTCTGCCACCTGGGCGTCGACGCGCGCCTCGAGCTCACGGTTCCACGCCGACAGGGCCTCGGACTGGGTGGTCACCGTGTCGTGGTAGCGCTTGATGCGGAGCAGGGACTGCACCCGAGCGAGCAGCTCGGCCTGAACGAGTGGCTTGGTGATGAAGTCATCGGCGCCGGCCTCGAGGGCCTTCAACCGCTGCGCTTCCCCGCTGGCCGTCACCATGACCACCGGGAGGTAGGAGGTTGCGGGGTCGGACCGAAGTCGCCGGCAGGTCTCGTAGCCGTCGATGCCCGGCATCATCACGTCGAGCAGGATCACGTCGGGCAGGTGCACGCCGACGAGCGCGAGAGCTTCCTCCCCCGAGCTCGCCCCCACGACCGTGTAGCCGCGCGGTGAGAGCACCGCGTCCATGAGCCGCACGTTCTGGGCCAGGTCGTCGACGACCAGCACCGTGCCGCGGACCTCAGACACCGCGACCTCCCGAACGACCGGCCAGGAGGTGGGCGCGCACCTGGGCGGGGAACTCCCGCACACTGATGGGCTTCCCGAGGTAGCCGTCGAAACCCGCGGCCAAGGCGTGTTCCCGGTCCGCAGGCATCGCGAACGCGGTCAGTGCCACGACGGGTATGCCGGCCGTGCGAGGGTCTTCCCGCAACCGGGCGAGGACCGTGTGTCCACTGATTCCGGGGAGCTGCAGGTCCATCAGGATGAGGTCCGGCAGGCTGCGGTTCGCCTCACGCAGGGCCGCCTCCCCGGTCGTGGCAACGGTCACGGCGAATCCTGCGAACTCCAGGACATCGCGGGCAAGCTTGAGGTTGCGCGGGTTGTCCTCCACGAGCAGCACCGTTTCTCCCCGCATCAGGTTGCCTCCGTCGCCCTCGTGCTCGCGAGCTGGGCCAACCGACTGGCCAGCCCCCCGAGGTCGAGCTGGCTCTTGGAGGCGACGAACTCGATCCGTCCCTGCAGCCGGGTCCGGTCGTCCTCGGTCAGCGACTTCGCTGTCAGCACCACCACGGGGACCGAGGCGGTCGTGGGGCTGGCGCGCAGGGCGTCGATCACGGCGAAGCCGTCCGTGTCGGGCATGAGCAGGTCTACGAGGACGACCGACGGGGCCACGGAGCGGAGCGAGTCCAGTGCATCGGCCCCGCTCGTGAACGTCGAGACCCGCCATGCCTGGGGCTCGAGCGTTGCGCGCACGAGCTCCAACGCCGCCGGGTCGTCGTCGATGACCGCAACTGAACGCCGACCCTCCGCTTCGCCGTGGTCCACGCGGTCCGCAACGGCGCGCCACACCGCACCCAGCAACACCTCGCCGGAGACGGGCTTCTCGAGGTAGTCGGAGGCGCCGAGGGCAAACCCGCGTCCACGGTCCGGGAGGACGGAGACGACGACCACCGGTGTTCCGGCAAGCTCTGGATCTGCCTTGATCTGGCTGAGGACGTCCCAGCCGTCCATGCCCGGCAGCCTGATGTCGAGGACCACGGCCGTGGGTCGAAGCGCGCGGACCGCCTCGAGGCCGTCCTCGCCGCTGCGCACGGGAACCGGCCGCAGACCAGCTGCGGCAAGGTGGAGACCGACGAGTTCGGAGGAGCTCGGGTCGTCCTCGATCACCACCACCGCTGGACGGGTGTCGTCGATGGCAGGGCGGGTCCACCCGGGCTGCGACTCCACTGTCGCGGCTGCTGCTGCCGGCAGGCTGAAACCGAAGGTGCTGCCGACGCCCATCTCGCTCGTGAGCCACACCCGGCCCCCATGGAGCTCGACGATGCGTCGGGTGAGCGTCAGGCCGAGCCCGGTGCCCTCGGTCACGGAGGCGGGGCGTGTGCCCTGTTGGAACGAGTCGAAGATCCTCACCTGGTCGTCCGGGGCGATACCGATGCCGGTGTCCGCCACCGTCATGAACAGGTCATCGCCCTCGCGCCACGCTGACACGGTCACGGTTCCCCCGTCGGGCGTGAACTTCACGCCGTTGCCCACGAGGTTGAGCAGCACCTGCTTGAACCGCAGCTGGTCTGCCGTCACGTAGGCCACTCCCGGGGCCAGGTCCGTGTTCAGGGTGACGTCATGACGGGCGGCGCGTTCGCGCGTCAGGGCCAGCACCTGGCTGACGGCATCGGCGAGCTGGAACGTCGTCTGGTCCAGCTCCATGTGGCCGGCTTCCACCTTGGACAGGTCGAGCACGTCGTTCAGCAGGTCCAGAAGATGCCGCCCGGCGCCGAGGATGTCCCGCAGGTAGTCCTCCTGTCGCTCGTTGAGCTCCCCGAACATGCGCTCGAGCAGCACCTCCGAGAACCCGATGACGGCATTGAGGGGCGTTCGCAGCTCGTGCGACATGCTGGCCAGGAACTCTGACTTGTGCTGGCTGCTGACCGCGAGCTCGGCACGCTGCCGTTCGAGCTCGCGGTACAGGCGGGCATTCGTCAGGGCCACGGCGGACTGGCTCGCAAACGCCGACAACATGTTGCAGGTTGCCTCGGTGAAGGCGCCCGTGGTCTTGCGACGGACGACGAGCACGCCGACGATCCGCTCGGAGCGCGCCAACGGGATGGCCACGAGGGAGCGCCAGCCGGCGTCGTGCAGGATCTTCAGGTGCGGGTCCAGCCGGACCTTGGTGAGGTCGGGCACCTGGATCGGCGTGCCGGTCAGGGCGGCACGGCCGACGAAGGTCTCGTCCACGTGGATCCGGGTGGCTTCCAGGGCGGTGATGACGGGAGGGCTCGTGCCATATGTCGTGCGCACCCGGAACAGGCGGGACTCCTCGTCGAACTCCATCAGGGAGCCACCGTCGGCCCCGGACAGCTCGACGGCGTGCAGGACGATGGTGCCGAGCACCTGGTCAGGGTCCAGGGTCGAGCTGATCGCTTGGCCGATCTCGGCCAGCGCCTCGAGCTGTTCGACCTTGCGCGCAAGCTCCAGGCCGCCGTCCCGCACGGCGTGGAACAGCTCCACGGTGCGCAGTGCCAGTGCCGCCTGAGCGGCGAAGGTGAGCAGCACGGCGATGTCCTGCTCGTCGAACGGCGCCACGTTCCGGCGCCAGACCGACAGCACCCCCACCACGTCGTTGACGACGATCATGGGCACACCCATGATCGTGCGGAACCGGCCGACCTGTTGGTAGGCCTTCCCGGCATACTCGGGGTCCGCCAGCACGTCGGGGATCTGGTGAGGCGCTCGGTCGAGCGCAACCCGGCCGACGAGCGTGGAGCGCGTGTGTGCGCTGGGCCGAAGGTGGTTGACGACGTCGACGTACTCGGCAGTGGCCCCCGCGGAGCGAACCAGCCGGAACTCGTCGTTCTCGATGACCTGGATCTGCGCCGCGTCCGCACCACACAGCCGCACCGCCCTGCCGACGATCGCGTCGAACACCTCGTCCGGAGAGGTCACCGAGGTGGCGAGGACGGTCAGGATCTCGCTCGTCGCGGCCAGCTGCTCCTGGGTCTCACCGAGGCGCGCCGCCAGCATGCCCGCGTCGAGCGACTGCGCGGGGTCGACGGGACCGTCGGCGGACCGGGCCATGGGAGTCCCCCATCAAGAGCCGGGCTGCAACACAGCATTACGGATGCCTCTTGCAGTGTGCTCCCCCGAGCGCGGGCTTGCCTACGGTTGTCTGCCTGCGGATTTCCCGTTTCCCGGCCCCTGGTGTCGCGGGCTAGGAGCCGCTGTGGCCCTGCTCACGCCGGGCGGCGTCGAGGTTGGCCTGCGCCTGCGCCGCGGCCGCCGCCATCGGGTCCATCTGCGTGAGCAGCTCGCGGGCCTGGACCGCGAACTTGTGCTCGACGAGGACCTCGTACTGCGTGGCCACCACCTGCATGACGGAGGTGAAGTCCCGGGGGCCACGGGTGATCTGGTAGCCGATGAGGGTCCACACCACACCGAACAGCGCGCCGAAGGCCACCGTCGCGAGGATGCTGGCGAGGCCGGCCCTGTTCTGGCTGTCGAGGAGGGCGAAGATGAAGCCGACGAACAGGCCGAGCCAGGCGCCGGAGATCAGCCCGCCGAGGGCGGCGCGTCCGCGGGTCAGGCGGCCGGTCACCCTCTCGAGCTGCTTGAGGTCGGTACCGACGATGAGGACGTTCTGCACGGGGAACTCGTGGTCGGACAGGTAGTCGACCGCCCGCTGCGCCTTGTCGTAGGTGTCGTACCGGCCCAGGGACATGGGGTACTCCAGCGCGAGGACGGCGCGGGAGCGGCTGAGGGCGGTCGGCTGCGTGCTCATGACCCCAGTGTGTCAAAGCCCGCTGGACGTTGCCTGAACGTCCGGCCGAAGGGGGCTCACCCGTTCGGTCGTCGAAGGGGCACCACTCTTTCGCCCCACGGGATGAGGTGCCACTCTGGTGGGATGCCCCCGGCCCGTACCACCCGTCGCGCCAGGGCGTCCTTGGCCTGTGCCGTGGCCGCCCTCCTCGGCGCCTCGGCTGCCGAGGCAGCCGCAGGCGTCGAACCCGACGACCGGACACCGGCCGCAACCACCCGGTTCGCCTCGGCTGCAGCAGACCGGGCGGCAGAACAGGCCGCCGCAGCCGCCCGCACCACGGATCGTCTCGGCGGAGCCGACCGCTACGCCACCGCTGTCGCCGCCTCCCGGGCCGCCTTCCCCACCGCTGATCCAGCGGGCCTGACCACCGTCTACCTCGCCTCGGGGGTGCAGTACGCCGACGCGCTCGCCGCCGGGCCCACGGCCGTGGCCCGCGGTGGCAGCCTGCTGCTCACCCAGCCCGACAGGCTCACCGCGACGACCGCCACCGAGCTGCGTCGCCTCGCCCCTGACCGCGTCGTGGTCGTGGGCGGCACCGGCGCCATCGGCGCGCGGGTCACCGCCGAGGTCGCTGCACTGGGCCTGCCGGTCAGCCGGCTGGGCGGCAGCGACCGGTACGCGACGTCGGCCGTCCTGGCGCGCGAGGGCTTCCCGTCCGGTGCGCGGACCGCCTGGGTCGCGACCGGCCAGGGGTATGCCGACGCGCTGGCGGCCGGTCCTGCCGCGTCTGCCGCCGCAGGACCCGTCGTCCTCGTCGACGGCCGCTCCGGAACCCTGCCCGCTTCGACGCGACAGCTTCTCACCGAGCTGGGCGTGACGACGGTCCAGCTGGCGGGAGGCACCGGCGCCGTGTCCTCGGGCATCGAGGCGGGGGTCAAGGCCCTGGTGGGTGCAGGCGCCGTGACCCGCGCAGCAGGCGCCGATCGCTATGCCACTGCGGTCGCCGTCAGCTCCCGAGCCTTTCCCGACCTGGCCACGGGCGACGCCTATGTCGCTGCCGGCAACGGGTTCGCCGACGCCCTGGCGGTGGGCGTTCTCGCAGGACGAGCAAAACGCCCGCTCTACCTCTCGATTCCTTACTGCGCCAACGAACCTGTGCGCAGCGAGCTGGACCGATCCGCCATCACGAGGATCCGTCTGGTCGGGGGTCCGGGCGCGATCCGCGGCCTCGTCGGCGCCCTCGAACCCTGCCGCAGCACCTCGGCGGCATCGAGCCTGTGGGTGGTCGTCAACAAGAAGCGCCCCCTGCAGCCGTTGCGCTACGCCCCTTCACCGTTGACCAGCCCGGCACTGCCCAACATCAACGGCCAGCAGCTGCGCTCGGACGCCGCAGCGGCCCTGGCCAGCCTGGCCGCCGGGTCCCGCGCTGCCGGCGCGGGAAGCGTCGCCATGCTCAGCGGCTACCGCTCGTTCAGCTACCAGTCGAGCGTGTATGCCGCCAAGGTGGCCAGCAGCGGGGTCACCGAGGCCGACCGCTGGGTGGCCCGCCCGGGCTACTCCGAGCACCAGACCGGTCTCGGCACCGACCTCTCACCCGTCGGCGCCTCGGGCTGCAGCTCCTACACGTGCATCGGGAACACGCCACAGGGCCGGTGGATCGCGGCCAACGCGTGGAGGTACGGGTTCATCGTCAGGTACGAGAGCGGTCAGACCGCGACGACGGGCTACAACCCGGAGCCGTGGCACCTGCGCTACGTGGGCACCGCCCTGGCGCGCGACTACCAGGCCGACCGGTTCCACAGCCTCGAGGACTACTTCGGCCTCCCGGCCGCACCCCGGTACTGAGCGGTCCGCGCCATACGAGCGCAGCGAAGGGGTCCCGGTCAGGACTTGAGGGCGAAGTCCTCGAGCAGTCGGCGACCGATGATCATCTTCTGGATCTCGGCGGTGCCTTCCCCGATGAGCAGCATCGGCGCCTCCCGGTAGAGGCGCTCGATCTCGTACTCCTTGGAGTAGCCGTACCCACCGTGGATGCGGAAGGACTGCTCGACGACGTTCGCGCAGTTCTCCGACGCAAGGTACTTGGCCATGCCGGCCTCGAGGTCGTTGCGCTTCCCTGAGTCCTTGAGCCGGGCTGCCTTGACCATCATCTGGTGGCTGGCCTCGACCCTGGTCGCCATGTCGGCGAGGCGGAACAGGATGCCCTGGTGCTCGGCGATCTTCTTGCCGAAGGTCTCACGCTGCTGGGAGTAGGCGATGCCCAGCTCGAACGCGCGCATCGACACACCGCAGGCACGGGCGGCGACGTTCACCCGACCGACCTCGACGCCGTCCATCATCTGGTAGAAGCCCTTGCCCGGCTCACCGCCGAGGATCTGGGCCGACGTCGTGCGGTGCCCCTCGAGGATGAGCTCGGTGGTGTCGACACCCTTGTAGCCCATCTTCTCGATCTTCCCGGGGATGGTGACGCCCTGTGCCGTCTCGCCGAACCCCGCCTCCTTCTCCACGAGGAAGGTCGTCATGTTCTTGTAGACCGAGTCCGCGCCGAGGTCGGTCTTCACCAGCACCGCAACGAGATTCGCGCTGCCGCCGTTGGTGAGCCACATCTTCTGGCCGGTCACGGTCCACTCGGTGGCCTCGCCGGTGCCTTCACCCTTGACCGCCTTGGACCTGATCGCCGCGACATCGGACCCGAGCCCGGGCTCGCTCATCGAGAACGCGCCGCGCACCTCACCCGTCGCCATCCGCGGCAGGTAGCGCTGCTTCTGCTCCTCGGTGCCGTGCTGCAGCAGCATGTAGGCGACGATGAAGTGCGTGTTGATGATGCCGCTGACCGACATCCAGCCGCGGGCGATCTCCTCGACCACGAGCGCGTAGGTCAGCAGGGACTCCCCCAGGCCGCCGTACTCCTCAGGAATCATCAGGCCGAAGATCCCCATCTCCTTCATGCCCTCGACGATGTCGGTGGGGTACTCGTCGGCATGCTCGAGCTCCTGGGCCACCGGGATGATCTGCTCGTTGACGAACTCGCGCACGAGCTTGACGAGCTCGACCTGCTCGTCGGTCAGTCCATCGGTCTGCTGGAGTCGGGACATCCGGGGATCGCCACCTTGCGTTCGCGGGAAAGGAACCTCCCGCGAGTATGCCGAGCCGCCCAGTCCCGGCACAGGTCCACCGCGTGTGAGCCTCCCCACCCAGAGGTGGGGTGGTCACCCGGTCGCGGTAATTCGGTGGCGCGGCGTGGATGGCTCTGTCACGCTCGCTCCATACGCGCTGGGCGACCGAGCCACGCGCCAGAGCTCCAGCAGGAAGAGAAGGAGGGTCGAGATGTCCACGACTGTCCCGGGCACCATCCGCGCCCTCTCCCTTCTTTCCTTGGAGTACACCCATGCAGTTCCAGGAGTCCACGGCCCGTCAGGGGTCTGACCTCTTCTCGTTCGACAGCCGACCCGACGCACCGCCCGAAGGTGAGCGCTGGTCGAGCTGGGACGGTGCCACGCACGGTCCACAACCCCGACCCGACTGGGTGATCACCGCCCTCGGCGCGGTCGAGACCGACCTCGGCGTCCTCAAGACGGGCAAGGAGGCCGATGTCCACGTCGTTCGACGCTGGGTACCCGACGGCACGGACTCACCTGCGCTCGACAGCCACCTCGCAGCCAAGCGCTACCGGACCGGCGACCACCGGATGTTCCACCGCGACGCCGGCTACCAGGAGGGTCGCCGGGTCCGCCGCAGCCGGGAGATGCGCGCCATGGCGCGGCGCACCGACTTCGGCAAGGAGCTGCTCTCCGGGCAGTGGGCCATGGCCGAGTTCGAGGCGCTGGCGGCGTTGTGGGAGATGGGGATCCCGGTCCCCTACCCCGTGCAGCTCGACGACCGCGAGATGCTCATGGAGTTCATCGGTGAGCAGGGCGTCGCGGCACCCCGCCTGGCGCAGGCCAGGCCCGACGCCGACCTGCTGCCCGAGCTCTTCGAGCAGCTGCGGTCGGTGATGCTCGTCCTTGCCGAGCGGGGCTGGACGCACGGCGACCTGTCGCCCTACAACGTCCTGCTGCACCGCGACCGGCTCGTCTTCATCGACTGGCCCCAGATCGTCGACATCATCGGCAACCCCCGCGGCTTCGAGTTCCTCGAGCGCGACGTGGTCAACATGTGCCGCTGGTTCACCACCCGGGGTCTGGCCGCCGACACCGGCGAGCTGCTCGGGGACCTCGTCGCAGCCGCGACAGCCCGGTGGTGAGCCTCGCGGCTGCGCACGGCCAGGACTGAGCCACCTGAGCCACCTGAGCCACCTCGAGCGGCCGTTAGGCTCCGACCATGTCCACGGTCAGCCGGCGCGAGGTGCTGGTCGGGGCTGCCGCTGGTGCGCTCACCCTGGCCGGCTGCGGGGCCAGCAGCCCCGAGCGCCGGTCGGGGACCCTGCGCAGCGAGCACTGGCCGGGCCGGGACGTCCGGTGGGAGGTGGCACTGCCCGAGGGGGACCTCGCGCACAGCCCCGTCGTCATCGTCCTGCACGGCAAGGGGGGCACCGCCCGCTACGCCTTCGACGGCCTGCGCCTGCACGACCACGTCGCGGCGACCGGGCTCACCCTTGCGGCAGTCGACGGCGGCGACGGCTACTGGCACGCGCGGCGCTCTGGCGTCGACTCCGGCGCGATGGTCGTCCACGACTTCCTCCCTCTCGTACGCCGCCTGGGCGGCTACCAGGGTCGGGTCGCCTTCCTCGGGTGGTCGATGGGCGGCTACGGCTCGTTGTTGCTGGCTTCCCAGCTCGGACCCGCGACCGTGGGCGCAGTAGTCGCCGAGAGCGCCGCCCTCTGGACCGGGCCCGGGGGCGCCTCGCCCGGCGCCTTCGACGACCGCGAGGACTACCTGGCCCACGACGTCTTCAGCCGGACCGACGTGTTGGCGCAGATCCCCGTCCGGCTCGACTGCGGCGACCGGGACCCGTTCGTGGCGGGGAACCGTGCGTTCGCCGAGGCGCTGCCGTCGGCGGAGCTGACCATCGACGACGGCGGGCACACGGTCGCCTACTGGCGCGAGCACGCCCGCAGCCAGCTCGAGTGGATCGCCGCCAAGCTGTAGGCGATTCGCGACATGGACCACTCCAGGTGGGTCAGTAGACGACGACGCGGCTGCCGATCGGCATGAGGTTCTCGGCCCAGATCATGTTCATCGCCGGGTTGCTCAGCCGGGCGCAGCCGTGCGAGGCGGGGTACCCCGGGATGGACCCCGCACCGTGGACCGCGATGCCACCGTTGAAGTAGCGGGGCCGCCACAGGTCACCGAGCGGACCCTTGTCGAGGCGGTCGACGGAACGGAACGTGCTGAACGATCCGGCCGGGGTGGTGGCGACGTGCTGGCTACCGCGCGAGGTGTACGTCTCGCCGCTGCCGGTGCTGGTGTTGAGGATGGTGGTGACCCGCCCTCCACGCACGATGAGCAACAGCTGGCGCCCCTTGTCGATCTCGATACCGGTCCCCCCGATCCGCGACTGCACGGTCGTGCCGGCCTGGAGGGCCCGGCGCGTCGCCGGACCGTAGACGCCGTCGCGGCCGAGTCCGGCTGCCTTCTGCAGGGCCATCACGGCCTGGGCCGTGAGCAGTCCGTACACGCCGTCCGCCCCGCCGTTCCAGTACCCCAGCGACGACAGCCGCTGCTGGACGGACTTGACGTAGGGACCTGAGTCACCGACGTGGAGAGTGTCACCCTCGGTCGGGACGGGCTTGGGGGCCGGCTCGGGCGTGGTCGGCGCGGGAGCAGTCGGGGTCGGCTTCGCCGGTGGCTTGGTCACCGGCTTGGTCACCGGCGTGGTCGGGGCCGGCGTGGTGGCCGTCGCACTCGGCCTCGCCGGGGTCGTGGCCGTGGCCGACGGCTGGGGCTGTTGGGTCGTCGGGCCGGCGGTCGTGGGTGGATCCGCCGGTGACGAGGGGGCTGCGGGGGACGTCGCAGACGGCGCTGCCACCGGTTCGCCCGCCGGGCTGTCCGTCCCGCCGAGCGAGACCGCGCCGCACCCGGTCAGGGCCGTGGCCGCCGCCAGCAGGGCAGCCGCCAGGGCGGTGGTCGAGCCAGTCATCGAGCCGAGTCGCTGGTGGAGCATGGTGTCCCTCTCGTCGCTGCGCGGTCGAGGCCGTGCCGTACGAAACCTCACTCAGGGTGACGCACCAGCCGGCCCGCGGGTTGCCACGCAAGTGGGTCGTTGCCGAGTCGAGACCTGCGGCGCTGGCACCGGCGCATGCGGAGCAGAGCTCCCCACCTGCCCCGGACTCGCCCCGCACCCGCCCGGAAGTTGGCGCGGTCGCCCTCCCCCCGAGGGCGACCGCACTCACCTAGACGCAGTGCCCCGGCAAAAGGTTGCCTCTCCCGCAGAGTTGATCTCTCAACTTTCTGCTGCAGCGGCAGAGACGGCCTCGTGGACGGTCAGGACGCGACGTGCGGTCTCGACGTGCAGGCTCTCCACCATCCGGCCACCGTAGGTCACGACACCGGCCCCGGCGCCGTCCTCCCACGCCTGCAGGATGCCCTTCGCCTCCTCGACCGCCTCGGCGCTCGGGGCGAACACCTCGTTGCACGGCTCGACCTGGCCGGGGTGCACGAGCGTCTTGCCGTCGAACCCCATCTGCCGCGCCTGCAGGCACTCCGTCGCGAAACCCTCGGCGTCGCGCACGTCGTTGTAGACGCCGTCGAGGATCGCCGTGCCCGTGGCTCGTGCGGCGAGCAGGCAGAGCCCGAGCCCGGCGAGCAGGGGCTGGCGACCGGGCACGTGCTCGGCCTGCAGCTCCTTGGCGAGGTCGTTGGTCCCCATCACCAGGACCGTCAGCCGTTCCGAGGCCGCGGCGATCTCCTCGCAGTGCAGCATCGCTGCGGGCGTCTCGACCATGGCCCACAGGGCGGTGTGCGTCGGCGCACCGGCAGCCTCCATGGCGGCGACGAGCGCGTGCACCTCCTGCGCCGAGCCGACCTTCGGCACGACGAGGGCGTCGGGACCAGCAGCGCAGACCGCGACCAGGTCGTCGTCGTGCCACCGGGTGCCGATCCCGTTGATCCGGATGGTCACCTCACGCGAGCCGTAACCCCCGGATCGCGCTGCAGCACAAGCGTTCTCGCGAGCCTGCACCTTGGCGTCCGGGGCGACGGCGTCCTCGAGGTCGAGGATCAGCGCATCGACCGGGAGGGTCTTGGCCTTCTCCAGCGCACGTTCGTTGGACGCCGGCATGTAGAGGACAGAACGACGAGGCCGGTATGCCGCCTGCTCACCTGCCGCGCGGAGGTCACCCATCAGGAACCCTCACCCGCGTGGTCGGGCGACTCGGCCGCATACGCCTGTGCCAGAGCCGGGTCCGTGGCGGCGAGCCGCTCCGCGAGCTCGAGCATCACCTGGCACTGCTTGAGGCTCGCGTCGTCCTCCATCTTGCCGTCGAGCATCACGGCTCCGGTGCCGTCACCCATCGCGGCGACGACCCTCCGGGCGTGCGCGACGTCCTCGGGCGACGGGCTGAAGACCCGCTTGGCGATCTCGACCTGCACCGGGTGCAGCGACCACGTGCCGACGCACCCGAGCAGGAACGCGTTGCGGAACTGGTCCTCACAGGCGACGACGTCGGCGATGTCCCCGAACGGGCCGTAGTACGGGAAGATCCCGTGCATCGCGCAGGCGTCGACCATGCGCGCGATCGTGTAGTGCCACAGGTCCTGCTGGTAGACGGCGCGGGAGGCGTGCACGGCGTCGTCGACGCCCGTGGGCGGGTCCTGGCGCACGAGGTATCCCGGGTGCCCACCACCGACGCGGGTCGTCTTCATCCGCCGGTCGGCGGCGAGGTCGGCCGGCCCGAGCGACATGCCCTGCATGCGCGGGCTGGCCCCGGCGATCTCCTCGACGTTGGCGACGCCGCGGGCGGTCTCGAGGATCGCGTGCACGAGGATCGGTCGGGTCAGCCCCGCCTTGGCCTCGAGCTGGGCGAGCAGCCGGTCGACGTAGTGGATGTCTTCGGGGCCCTGGACCTTCGGGACCATGACGACGTCGAGCCGGTCGCCGATCTCGGTGACCAGGGTGGTGAGGTCGTCGAGCGCCCACGGGCTGTCGAGGCTGTTGATCCGCGTCCACAGCTGGGTGGCGTCACCGAAGTCGGTGGCCCTGGCGATGGCGACGAGGCCCTCGCGCGCGGCGAGCTTGCGGTCGGCCCTGACGGCGTCCTCGAGGTTGCCGAGCAGGACGTCGACGGTCCCGACCATCGACGGCACCTTCGCCGCCATCTTCTCGTTGCTGGGGTCGAAGAAGTGGATCACCCGGGAGGGCCGCGCGGGCACCTGCGTCAGGGGGGCCGGGGCACCCACGGCCAGGGGGGCGAAGAAGTCCTTGGGGCTGCGCACGCGGCGACGCTAGCAGCGACGGCGACGCGACGGTTATGACAGAGTTCACGTGTGACCGACACCGCTTCGGAGCAGCCGGGGAGCGCACCGCAGGCAGCCGGGACGACGGCACCGACGCCAGCGGCCGCGCCCCTCAACGTCACCGCCCTGTTCGCCGAGGCGGCCACGAAGTCCGGGCTGATGTGGGTCCAGCCCCCCGGCGACCGGGCCTGGCCGTGCTGGCACGCCTGGGCGGACGAGACCGTCTACCTCGTCTCGGGGCCCGGTGAACAGACGCTGCCGTGGCTGCCCGAGGACGTCACCCTGGTGGTGCGCAGCAAGGACACCGGTGGTCGCCTGCTCACGGTGTCGGCCAGCGTCCGCGAGATCCGGCCCGAGGACGAGCGGTGGGCGGCGGCGACGGAGGCGCTCAAGGGCGCCCGGCTCAACGCCACCGACGACCTGCTCGACCGGTGGGCGCGGGAGTGCACGGTCCGCGCGCTGGCGCCGTACGGTGCGCCGCTCGAGGCGCCCGGCAGCTATCCCTCGGGCTCCGGCGCCGCTCCCGTGCCCGCGAGCGAGGCGACCACCTCCCACTGGCGTCCGTGGCACTGGCGCGGACGACCACGGCGGCGGCGCGGCAACCGCCTCCCCGACGGGGGCTGACCAGCCGGTTAACCTTGCGGCGTGAGCACTCCGTCGCGCGTCTTCGTGGGCCGCCTGACCAGCCTGAGCGTGTTCGACCCGCTCGGCGACCAGGTGGGCCGCGTCCGCGACGTGGTGGTGACCTTCGGCGCCTCACGGCGGCGGCCGCGGGTGATCGGCCTGGTCGTCGAGGTCCCCGGCCGACGCCGCGTCTTCGTCCCGATGACCCGGGTCACCTCGGTCGACGGCGGACAGGTCATCACCACCGGCCTGGTCAACATGCGCCGGTTCGAGCAGCGCACCAACGAGGTCCTCGTCATGGCCGAGATCCTCGAGCGGCCCGGTGACCGTGGCCGATCCCGAGGGTCCCTACCCCGCCACCGTCGAGGACGTGGCCATCGAGCGTGAACGCAACCGCGACTGGGCGATCTCCAAGGTGTTCGTCCGGCAGGGCGGGGGCGGCCGGTCAGCCATCGGTCCGTTCCGCCGTCGTCGCGGGACCACCGTGGTCGTCCCGGTGGAGGACGTCACCGGTATCCACCAGTCGGCCAGCGCACAGTCCGCGGCACTGCTCCTGGAGACCTACGACGACCTCAAGTCCGCCGACCTCGCCGACGTCATCCACGACCTGTCACCCAAGCGCCGGGCCGAGGTGGCCGAGGCGATGGACGACGACAAGCTCGCCGATGTCCTCGAGGAGCTGCCCGAGGACGACCAGGTCGAGATCCTCGACTCGCTGTCCGTCGAGCGCGCTGCCGATGTCCTCGAGGCCATGGAGCCCGACGACGCGACCGACCTGCTGCACAACCTCACGGCCGAGAAGCAGGAAGAGCTGCTGCAGCTGATGGAGCCCGACGAGGCGGCCGACCTGCGCCGGTTGCTGACCTACGACGAGGAGTCGGCCGGCGGCATGATGACCACCGAGCCGGTGATCCTGGGCCCGGAGGCGTCGATCGCCGAGGCGTTGGCCGTGGTGCGTCGTGTCGAGCTCTCCCCCGCCCTGGCCGCCACGATCTACGTCTGCCGCGCCCCGCACGAGGCACCCACGGGCAAGTACCTCGGCATGGTCCACATCCAGCGGCTGCTGCGCGAACCCCCGCACGGCTCGATCGGCAGCATCCTGGACAACGAGATCGAGCCGCTCGGCGCGCAGGCGCCGCTGGGACAGGTGACCCGGATGCTCGCCACGTACAACCTCGTGGGCGTACCCGTGGTCGACGAGGAGGGCCGGCTCGTCGGGGCAGTCACCGTGGACGACGTCCTGGACCACATCCTCCCCGACGACTGGCGTGAGGAGCGGCACGAGGTGACCCGTGGCTGACCGGCGCAACCGCAGCAACGCCGCCCGCCTGGACCAGCCGCGCGAGACCCGGCGCAGCCTGCTGCCCAGCCCCTCGCTCAACCAGGAGACGTTCGGCGTCTGGAGCGAGCGCTTCGCCCGGTTCATGGGCACGCCGCGCTTCCTGATCTACATGACGGCCTTCGTCATCGCCTGGATCGCGTGGAACGCCTTCGGTCCGGCCGACCTTCGCTGGGACCCGTACGCCTTCATCTTCCTCACGCTCATGCTCAGCCTGCAGGCCTCGTACGCCGCACCCCTGATCCTCCTCGCGCAGAACCGCCAGGCCGACCGGGACCGCGTCGCCCTCGAGCAGGACCGTGCCAGGGACGAACGCAACCTCGCCGACACCGAGTTCCTGACCCGGGAGGTCGCGGCGCTCCGGCTCGCGATGCGGGACACCGCGACCCGTGACTTCGTCCGTTCCGAGCTGCGCAGCCTGCTCGAGGAGCTCGACGAGCGGGGGTTCGAGGCGCGACGTCGTGAGGGAGACGACAGCCGCAACGGCCCCACCGGTTCTTCGCGGGACCAGTCCGCGACCTAGCATGGGGGCATGTCCCACCCCCTGGCACCTGTGACCGAAGAGGCCCTCCAGCAAGCGCTCGCGACGGTCATCGACCCCGAGATCCGCAAGCCGGTCACCGAGCTCGGCATGGTCGAGAGCTGCACCGTGGACGAGGCCGGACGGGTCGCGGTCACCATCCTGCTCACGGTCTCGGGCTGCCCGATGAAGGAGACCCTCACCAAGGACACCACCGCCGCACTCGCGAAGGTGCCCGGTGTGAGCGCTGTCGACGTCACGCTCGGGGTGATGAGCGACGAGCAGCGGGTGGCCCTGCGGGAGCAGCTGCGCGGGGGCGTGGCCGAGCGGGAGATCCCGTTCGCCCGCCCCGGCTCCCTGACCCGCGTGTATGCCGTGGCCTCCGGCAAGGGCGGCGTCGGCAAGTCCTCGGTCACCGTGAACCTCGCGGCGTCGCTGGCGCAGAGCGGGTTGCGCGTGGGGGTCGTCGACGCCGACGTCTACGGCTTCTCGGTGCCCCGCATGCTCGGGGTGGAGCACCGTCCCACGCAGGTCGACGACATGATCCTGCCGCCGATCAGCCACGAGGTGAAGGTCATCTCGATCGGCATGTTCGTGCCCGGCAACCAGCCCGTCGTCTGGCGCGGGCCGATGCTGCACCGCGCTCTGCAGCAGTTCCTCGGCGACGTGTTCTGGGGCGACCTCGACGTCCTGCTGCTCGACCTGCCCCCGGGCACCGGTGACATCGCGATCTCGGTCGCCCAGCTCATCCCCGGCGCCGAGATCCTCGTCGTCACCACTCCCCAGCAGGCGGCTGCCGAGGTGGCCGAACGCGCCGGGTCCATCGCCCTGCAGACCCACCAACGCATCGTCGGGGTCATCGAGAACATGTCGTGGCTCGAGCTGCCCGACGGCTCCCGCCAGGAGATCTTCGGTTCCGGTGGTGGCCAGCGCGTGGCGGAGTCGCTGACCCGGGCGGTCGGCGCGGAGGTGCCCCTGCTCGGTCAGATCCCGCTCGACACCAACCTGCGTGAGGGCGCCGACGAGGGCGTGCCCGTCGTCCTGCGCAACCCGGAGTCCGCGGCGGCCGTGGTGCTGAGCGGTATCGCGCGGGGCCTGGGCACACGCTCACGCGGCCTGGCCGGGCGTTCCCTGGGCCTGTCCCCCGTCGGTCGCTGACCGCATACGGCGCCGTCGCCCCGCGCACCGATCACGGGCTCGGGCTCCCGACGGGGGCGGCGGTGGGTCAGGTCGCGTCGACGTCGTAGGGCGTTGCCCGCGACGGGTCGTGCGCCTCGGCAGCAGGACCGCCACCGACCCCAGCCTGCTCGTCGTCCACGTCGGGCTCGAGCAGCGCCTCGCGGACGATCCGCCTCGGGTCGTACTGCCGCGGGTCGTACTGCTTCCAGTTGATGTCGTCGAAGTCCGGGCCCATCTGCTCCCGCAGCTGTCCCTTGGCACCCTCGGCCATCGACCGCGCCTGGCGCACGAACCGGCCCAGCTTCGCGGCATAGTCCGGCAGCCGCTCCGGGCCGAGGATGACCACGGCCAGCACGATCAGGGCGATGAACTCCCACCCGTTGATGTCGACCACGCGTACTCCGTTCTAGCTGCCGGAGGTGCCCGACAGGGTGACTGTGACGCTGATCGTCTCACTCCCCCGCTTGACCTTCATCGGCACGGCGTCCCCCACGCTCTTGGCGCGGATGGCGACGACCAGGTCGTCGGCGTCGGACACCGGGCGTCCGTCGAACTCCACGATGATGTCACCGGGCTTGATCCCCGCCTTGTCGGCGGGGCCGTTCCTGCTCACGGGGTCCCCGGCCGCGCTCGAGCCGGAGGTGAGGATCTTCACGCCGTTGCCGGAGTACTGCCGGTCCAGGACGACACCGATGATGGGGTGTTCGGCCTTGCCGGTCTTGATGAGCTGCGCGGCGGTCTTGGCCACCTGGTCGCTCGGGATCGAGAAACCCACTCCGATGTTGCCCGACTGCACGTCGGGAGCGCCGGGGATCCGGGCGATGGCCGAGTTGATGCCGATGACGTGACCCTGCATGTCGAGCAGCGGCCCCCCGCTGTTGCCGGGATTGATCGCCGCGTCGGTCTGGATGGCGTTGATGAAGGACTGCTGGTCACCGTCGCCACCGGGGCTCACCGGTCGGTTGAGGGCGCTGACGATGCCCGAGGTCACGCTGGACTCCAGGCCGAGGGGCGCACCCACGGCGATGACCTGGTCGCCGACGACGACGTCCTTGGACGAGCCCATGACCAGGGGGACGAGGTCGGTGCGGTCGGTCTTGAGGACGGCGAGGTCGTAGGAGCTGTCCCGACCCACGATCGTGGCCTCGATCTCGGTGCCGTTGGAGAGCTCGACGGCGATGGTGCCACCATCGGCGGCGCTGGCGACGACATGGTTGTTGGTGACGATGTGGCCGTCCCGGTCCAGGACGAACCCCGAGCCGGTCCCGGCGCCGTCGGCCCCCTTGACCTTGATCGTCACGACACTGGGCAGCGCCTTGGCCGCGATGTTGGCGATGCTGCCCTCCGGGCGCGCGGTGGCGCCGGCCCCGACCGTGGGGATCGACGTGCCGGTGCGGTCGAGCTTGCCGAACCCGAGCCGGTCGGTCGCACCGAGCCAGCCGCCGAACATGCCACCGAGGGTCGCCGCGACCAGGGCGGCGACCGCCGCCACCGCGACCAGGGCGCCCCAGCCGGGGCCCCGGTGATGCGGGGCGGTCGTGGTGACCGGCTGGTCGCCGACCCAGACGGGGTGCTGGCTCCGGTAGCCCGCGTCGGCGCTGGGCGCGGAGATCGGGTCCCAGCCGGCACCGGGGGCAGCCGGCGGTGCGCCGACCCCGCCGGTCGCGCCGGTCGCGCCGGTCGCGGACTCCGAGGCGATCGCTGCGCGGTCGTCCTGGGTCGGCCACCCGGTGGGCTCGCTCGCCCACACCGGGACCGGTGCGGGCGACCGGGCGATCTCCTGGGTGTGCGAGAGGTCGACCGGCTGGGTGTGGTCGTGCTGCTGCGCCGGGTCGAGCTGGGGGGTGGGGTCCTGACGCGGGGTGGGCTCGACCTGCGTCGCGCCTCCGTCGCGCGGCGGGGCCCACGGGTCCCAGATGGTCTCGGAAGGCTCGGTCGGCGCCGTGGCAGGGTGCGCAGTCTCGCCCCCCTGTGGTCCCGACTCGTGACCGGGCTGGTCGCTGGTCGGGGGACGCTCGTCGCTCATGGAGTCGATTGTGCCGAACCCAGCCGCGCCGCGCCCGGGTCGGGGGTGAACTGGGTGGGCGGCGTGCTCGGCGACGGGGCGGTCGACGCCCTCGCCGCGAGGGCCGGGACGGTGAAGACTGCGGCGACGAAGCCCGGGGCCGGCCGGGCGCGCTGGACCGTCCCGGGGGTGACGGTCGCCGGGGCGGGCGGGGTGAGGCTGCTGCCGGTGACGACCAGGCTCCAGGCGGCCGCTGCGGTGGCCCCGGCCGCCAGCCCGGCGGACAGTGTCGCGCGACGCGCGGACCGGTGCATCGCCGGGGCTCCCCGGTCCACCACCCGCACCGGGGCCGAGGGCACGGGCGGCACCATGGGGAGCGACCAGGCGGAGGGGGCGGGAGCGCCACCTGCTGGTCCGGAGGCCCGGTCGGGCCCGCGCGGGTCGTTCGCCAGCGCCAGCAGCATCCCCCGCAGGTCACCGGACACCCCGCAGACCCCGGACGCCGAGGGCGAGCGCAGCGAGGCGAGGACGCGGCGTTCCTCGTCGACGGCGCTGCGGCAGCTGCCGCACGCCACCACGTGGCGGTCCCACCGGAGCAGGGTGGCAGCGTTCATCGCCCGGTCCGCATACGCGGTCAGGTCGGCGCCCAGGCAACGGGCGCCGGGCAGGCCGACCCGGCTCACCGCGACCCCGGGACCGCGCGGCGGATCACCGGGAGGCGGCGTCGGGACGTTGCCACGGGGGTGCGGTCGAGGTCCAGGGCGGGACGATCGAGCGTCGGGTCGCGGTGGGCGAGGGCCTCGCGGAGCTGGGCGCGACCGCGGTGGATGCGTGAGCGCACCGTCCCCAGCTTGACGCCGAGGGTCGTGGCGATCTCCTCGTACGACAGGCCCTCGATGTCGCACAGCACGACGGCGGCGCGGAAGTCGGGTGACAGCGCGTCCAGCGCCCGCTGGACGTCGTCGTCGAAGTGGGTGGCGTCATACATCGCCTCGGGCCCGGCCTCGCGGGTGGGCAGCCGGGCGGCGCGCTCGTCGGACAGCGCGTCGAACCGGATGCGCTGCTTGCGTCGCATCTTGTCGAGGAAGACGTTGGTGGTGATGCGGTGCAACCAGCCCTCGAAGGTGCCGGGCTGGTAGCTGTGCAGGGACCGGAAGACGCGGATGAACACGTCGTGCGTCAGGTCTTCGGCGTCGTGCGGGTTGCCGGTGAGGCGGTAGGCCAGGCGGTAGACGCGAGCAGAGTGCTGCTCGACGATCTCCTCCCACGTCGGGGGCACCCAGGCAGGGGCCTCCTGGACGTCACCGTGGACATCCTGTCGGGCCGGGCCGATCGTGTCGGTCGCGGTCACGTCCCTCACCTCCGTCGGGCGCACTGGTGGCGCCCACACCCTGTATTCGGTCCAGACGACCGATTGGCCTGCATAGTTGCTCAACAACCTGAGCGTTACCTGTATGCCGCGGGGCCGGCGGGGTGCGCGCGCGGCAGTAGGGTTTCCCGCATGAGTGCACAGAAACCGGCCAGCTGGGCCTACGCCGAGGAGTTCGTCACCGAGAACGAGGTGATCGAGAACGCCCGCCGCCGCGGCGAGGAGCTCGGCGCGACCCCGGTCGGCAACGGTGCCGGCGTGCTGCTGCGCCTGCTCGCGGCGGCCGTGAAGGCGCGCTCGGTGGTCGAGATCGGCACCGGAGCGGGCACCTCCGGCCTCTGGATGCTCCAGGGCATGCCCGACGACGGCATCCTCACGACGATCGACGTCGACGCCGAGCACCAGGGTGCCGCGAAGAAGGCCTACGCCGAGGCCGGGGTCGTGCACCAGCGCACCCGCGTCATCACCGGCCGGGCCCTGGACGTCCTTCCGCGCATGACCGACGGCGCCTACGACATGGTCGTGGTCGACGGCGACAAGAGCGAGTACCCCGAGTACGTCGACCACGCGATCCGGCTGCTGCGCTCCGGCGGCGTGCTGGTCCTGGACAACATGCTGTGGCATGACAAGGTGGCCGACCCGGCGGCGCGCGACGAGCAGACCACCGTGCTGCGCGACCTCGGCAAGAAGCTGCGCGACGACGACCGGCTCGTCCCCGCCCTGCTGCCTGTCGGCGACGGCGTCCTGGCCGCAGTCAAGCGCTGACGCGGATCGCCCCACTGCCGGTGCGGCGGTGGGGCGATGCGTTGATGCGGTGTGAGCGCCGTGGGGCGGGCGTTCAGGCGGTGCCGGGCCCGGGACCCCGGCGGAAGTGCTCGGGACCCTCGGCGATCGCGACGACCTCGAACGGCTCCATGAGGATCGGCGGGGACCCGATGATCGTGCTGCCCGCGGACTCCGCTGCCGACTGGCTGAACTCCTTGAGGAAGTCGTCGCGGTAGACCTGCTGGTCGAAGACGTAGGTGCCCTCGAACCACTGTCCCTCGACCATCCGCCACGTCTTGAACGCCAGCCCGTCGAGGAACATGAACTTCGCCATCGACGTCCCGACCACGTAGTCCCTCAGCGACGTCGCGACATCACTCGGTGCGTCCTGCAGCGACCAGCGCACCGACAACCCGTATCCCGCGTTCATCTCATCTCCTCCAGCCACGTGAGCAGCAGGCGGGCTCCGAAGCCCGTCCCACCCTTGGTGAGGAGCCCGCGGTCGACATCGGACCGGCCCACCCCGGCGATGTCGAGGTGCGCCCAGCGTCGTTCGCCCACGAACTCGCGCAGGAACAATGCTGCCGTGATCGAGCCGCCACCGACGGGAGTGCCCGCGATGTGGTTGACGTCGGCCACCGCGCTGTCGAGCGCGAAGCGGTAGTCCTGCACGAGCGGGAACGGCCAGAGCAGCTCCCCGGTCGCCTGCCCGGCCGCCACGAGCGCGTCGGCGAGCGCCTCGTCGGTGGCGTAGAGGGGCGCCATGGAACGGGCCAGCGCCACCCGCGCCGCACCGGTGAGGGTGGCGATGTCGACCAGCACGTCGGGCTCGAGGTGTGCGTCGGCGTAGGCGAGGGCGTCGGCCATGACGATCCGGCCCTCTGCGTCGGTGTTGCCGATCTCGACGGTGCGACCGCCGTACATGGTGATGACGTCCGAGGGCCGGTAGGCGCTGCCGCTCACGGCGTTCTCGGCGAGGGCGAGCAGACCGGTGACCCGCACCGGGAGCTCGAGCGCGGCGCACGCCGCGACGACGGCCAGCACGATCGCCGAGCCCGCCATGTCGGTCTTCATCGCGAGCATGCCCTCGGCCGGCTTGATGTCCAGCCCGCCGGTGTCGAACGTGATGCCCTTGCCCACCAGCACGACGTGCGGCGTTGTCGACGTCGCGTCCTTCGGCGCGTGCGACAGCTGGACGAACCGGGGCGGCGTCGCCGACCCGCTGCCCACGGCCAGCAGCCCACCGAAGCCCTCAGCCCTGAGGTCCCGGTCGGACCAGACCTTGACGTCCAGCCCTGCCCGGCGACCCACGGTGCGGGCCTGCGCCGCCATCCAGGCCGGGTTCTTGGTGTTGGACGGCACGACGGTGAGGTTGCGAGCCAGCATCGTGGCCCGGGCCCGGGTGACCGCTCGCTGGCAGACGGCTGCGTCGTGGTCCCCGACCAGGGTCACCTCGGTCACCGGCCGGGTCGCCGGCTTCGCGTCGGTACCGAGCCAGCGTGGGGACGTGTAGCCGCCCAGCGCGATCCCCTCGGCGAGCGCCGCCTGGGCGAGGGGGTCGAGGTCGGCCACGGCCACGACGAGCTGGGCCCGTCCGCGACCGGCCCGCCCGAGAGCCGCACCAGCGAGGCGCAGGGCTGCGGGGTCGGCATCACCGACGCCGACCAGCAGGACGGTCCTGGCCGCGCGCTCTCCCGGGACCAGGGGGATACGGGTCGTCGCGCCGGGCTCGCTCGAGGGCTCGTGGGCCGCCTGGACGTCCGTGACGTCCAGGCCCACGGCGTGCAGCGACGCGGCGGCGTCCTCACCGGCCGGCAGGCCGCCACGGTGGACCGGGACGGCCAGGACCAGGTCGGTCGGGTCGAGGTCGGCCAGCACGTCGGCGAGCGGGTCGGGCCGGACGGACCACGAGCTGGACGGGGGGTCGAGCAGTTCAGGAGCAGGCACGCACCGACCCTACCCACCCGTCGGGAGGCCGCCGCATACCCGGGCGGCCGGTGACCCCACGCGCGCCGTACCCCCCGCAGACGCGAGGACCCCCGTCGGCGGGATGCCGGCGGGGGTCCTCGAAAAGGTGTGGATACGGGGCTACTTGAGGCCCTCGCAGTTGTCGATGGCCTCGCCCAGCGCACGGACCTCGTCGGGGGTCATCTCGACGACGAGACGCCCACCACCCTCGAGGGGCATGCGCAGCACGATGCCGCGACCTTCCTTGGTCACCTCGAGCGGGCCGTCACCAGTCCTCGGCTTCATTGCCGCCATGGGTGTGTCCCTTTCCGTATGGCGTGGTCTGCTGCTGGGCACGCGGGTCCACGCCAGTGCTTGAGTTCCGCCCGTGCGTGCCAGATTTGCTCCATTATCCCGTGAACCTGCTCACAGGCGAAATCCGGGTCAGGGGTGAGGCCCCGACGCCCGGGCGCCCGCGGTGCATGATGTCCGACATGACCCAGACACCTGCCGCGCCGCAGTCCACACCTGAGCCCGTCGTCGTCGAGCGCGAGGGTGCGGTGGCGACGGTCCGGCTCAACCGGCCGGAGTCGATGAACTCGCTCGACACCCCGACGAAGGAGGCCCTGCTCGCCGCCCTCACGCAGGTCGCCGAGGACGCCGGGGTGCGGTGTGTCGTGCTGACCGGGACCGGTCGGGCGTTCTGCGTCGGCCAGGACCTCAAGGAGCACATCCGTCTCCAGCAGCAGCAGGACCCCTCCCTGTGGCGGACCGTCCCCGAGCACTACAACCCCATCGTCGAGCTGCTGACGACGATGAACAAGCCGGTCGTCGCCGCCGTCAACGGGGTCGCCGCCGGCGCCGGTGCAGCCTTCGCCCTGGCAGCCGACTTCCGGGTGATGGTCGACTCCGCCGGCCTCAACCTCGCCTTCGCCGGGATCGCGTTGTCGTGCGACTCCGGCTCGTCGTGGAGCCTGCAGCGACTCGTGGGACCTGCGCGGGCCAAGGAGCTGCTCCTCCTGCCCCGCACCGTGCCCTCGCAGGAGTGCCTCGCCCTGGGGCTGGTCACCCGCGTCGTCACGGCGCAGGAGCTCGATGCCGCGGTGCGCGAGCTGGCCACGACGCTGGCCTCGGGCCCGACGCTGGCCTACGGCTCGATCCGCCGGGCGGTGGCGTTCAGCGCCGGTCACGGGCTCAGCGAGTCCCTCGAGCGCGAGGGCGAGTACATGGCCCTCACCGGCGCCAGCGCAGACCACCTGGCTGCGGTCGCCGCCTTCCTGGCCAAGGAGAAGCCCGTCTTCACCGGCGAGTAGCCGGGTCCCGTCAGGGTGGGACGGCCGCCCACGGCGTGTAGGTCAGCAGGGTGCAGGTGAACCAGAACATGCCGCCGAGCAGGGCCAGCGCGACGACGGCGACCCGGCGACGCCAGTGCCGGACCACCCGCTCGCCGGTCGAGGTGCGCATGGCCACCGAGGCCACGAGCGCGGCGATCGGGAAGTCGAGCAGCAGGAAGCGCCACATGCTCGTGATGGGTCGGACCACGGCGAGCAGGTAGAGCGGGTACGCCAGCGCCCAGACCCGCAGCTCGATCGCCAGCCAGCGTCCGTGCCGGCCGAGGACGAGGGCGATGTAGGTCGCCACGAGGCCGACGAGGACCGCCACCCCGGCGAGGCCGTGCGCGGTCCACGCCCACGACAGCCACAGGACGTACGGTCCCGACTCCGGTTTCTGCCCCCACGCGGCCTGCACGTCGAAGAACGCCATCGGCAGCCCGCTGGCGATGCCGACGACGACCGGCCACGCGATCGAGGAGGCGGCGGTGGCCAGCAGCATCAGGGCCGCGGTGGTGCGCTGCCCCCGCAGCGGGGGCACGCCGATGGCCCGGTCCTCGCGCCAGCGCAGCACGAGGTGCGCGATCGCCGCACACGCGATGGCGGGGGCCGCAGCACGGGTGAACCCCAGCCCGGCGGTCACCAGGGCCACGAGGGCGTACTGCCGTCGCATGAGCAGCAGCAGCGAGGCAGCGATCAGCACCGCGGCGAGCGCCTCGGTGTAGGGCATCACGAGGATGGCCGTGGCGGGGTAGAGGCACCACAGGACCCCGGCCACCAGCGCCAGCCGCTCGCGGGCCGGCTGGGGGGCCGCGTGCATGGCGAAGTTCAGGCACTTCCACACCAGGATCGTGCAGGCCGCCCCGAGGAGGAGGTTGAGCAGCACCGCAGCGACGCCGAAGGACAGCCCGGTCAGCATCAGGACGCGGACCAGCATCGGGAACGCCGGGTAGAACGCCCACGCGCTGTAGGTCAGCAGCCCCGTGTCGGGGTCTGCCGGCAGCGGCACCGGATAGCCGTCCTCGGCGATCCGTCGGTACCAGACACTGTCCCAGCCGGCGAGGATGTCGCCGACGGACGGGTCGAGGTGGCCCACCCCCGCGGGCGTCTGGAACCACGTCGCGGCCACCG
Organism: uncultured Actinomycetota bacterium; assembly: GCA_963731235.1. GTDB lineage: Bacteria > Actinomycetota > Actinomycetes > Actinomycetales > Dermatophilaceae > Pedococcus. Next base: position 477,951 of record CAVSUT010000015.1, read on the forward strand.
CCATGGTGACGAACACGACGACGCGCGTGACGGCATACCAGAGGAGCAGGAAGACGACCGGGCGGCGCAGCGCCCACCCCGCCACGGCGCTGCGACCCTGCGAGGTCAGCAGCGACGGGACGCTGCGGAGGCGGGCGACGGCGGTCACGGCGGGAAGTCCGAGGGCGGGTGGTAGACGAGCAGCTTCCAGATCCAGGCCGCCTGCCCGGCCATCCCCGCCGCGACGAGCAGGCCGACCCGCACCGTGAGGAACCGCGCGGCTCGGTCGAGCCAGCCGCCACCGAGGATCACCACGAGGAGCGGGAAGAGCGGCAGGGCGTAGCGGAAGATGCTCGTGATCGGGTCGAGGACGACGGCGAGGTAGGCCGGGTACACCAGGCACCAGGCCCGCAGCTCCGGGCCGAGCCGGGTCGCCCACGGCCCGCAGGTGAGCACGACGATGGTGGTGGCCAGGGCAGCCAGGCCCACCGGACCGTAGACGGCAGCGCCGTCGAACTCGCGGAACGCCCACTGCGACATCCCGAGCCACGGCTTGAGGGGCGTCATGTCCCGCCCGGCGCGCCACGAGGACATCGTGTCGGTGTAGGCGCTGCGGGACCCGGTGACCTGCCAGGCGATGAGCGGCCACAGCACCGCACCCACGGCCGAGGTGCCGAGCGCGGCCAGGGCCGCGAAGAGCTCGCCCCGGGTGACGTTCTGCTGTCGACGGCGGCGCCAGAGGAGGTAGACCGACACCGCGACCACCAGCACGACGGGCACCGCGATGGGCCGGGTGAGGCCCAGGAGCAGCGAGAGTCCCCCGACCAGCAGCCAGCTGCGCCGCACCAGCGCCCACAGCAGCCCGCAGAGCACGAGCATCGCCAGCGACTCGGTGTAGGCGAGCTGGAGCGAGACCGCAGCGGGAAAGGCCGCCCAGACGGCGACGGCCGCGAGGGCGACCCGGTCCCCCACCTTCTCGGCGAGCAGCCGTCCCATCAGGATGCTGGCGCCCAGCCCGGCCACCAGGGCCAGGCTCGAGGCGACGACGGGGAAGCCCAGCCCGGTCACGGACATGAGCATCCGGGCCAGCAGCGGAAACAGCGGGTAGAACGCCCAGGCGTTCTGCGTGACGTCCCCGCTGGCCTGGTCCACGGGCAGGGGGTTGGGGTACCCCTCCAGCGCGACGTGCCGGTACCAGCTGCCGTCCCAGAGCACGGTCATGTCGATCGGCTCGACGCTCGGGCCGGTCCAGTCGGGCATGACGACCTGGTCGCGGCTGGCCAGCACCAGCAGCAGCGCCGAGAACGCACGCAGCAGCAGGTAGGTCAGCGCCACCTTGACGGTCAGCGACCTCAGCAGGACCGTTCTCACCGTCACGGTGTCACCCTGGCCGCCCCGGCCGCCCCGGCCGCCGCTTCCGTCCCGGCCGTCCTGGGCGTTTCGGGCGCGGCGAGCGCCGCTGCCCCGGTGCCCGCACGGTGGCAACCCACGACGTGGTCGTCCACCAGCCCGCAGGCCTGCATCGCGGCATACATCGTGGTCGGGCCGACGAAGACGAAACCCGCCTTCTTCAGCCCCTTGGCGAGCGCGATGCTCTCCGGCGAGGTCGCGCGGAAGTCCTCGGCCGAGCGGGGTGGAGTGTGCTCGGTGGGGGCGTGCGACCAGACCAGGGCGTCGAGGCCGCCGTGCTCGCGCAGGGCCAGGACGGCGCCCGCGTTGTGGATCGCGGCATCGACCTTGAGTCGGTTGCGGACGATGCCGGCGTCGCCCATCAGGCGCTCGCGGTCACGGTCGTCGAAGCTCGCGACCACCTCGGCGTCGAAGCCCGCGAACGCCGCGCGGAACGACTCCCGCTTGCGCAGGATGGTGAGCCACGACAGTCCCGACTGGAAGGCCTCGAGGGTGAGTCGTTCGTACAGGGCCTGCTCACCGTGGACGGGAACACCCCACTCGGTGTCGTGGTAGTCGAGGTAGTCCGGTGTGGACCCGGCCCAGGCGCAGCGCGGCAGTCCGTCGGCCCCGACGACCAGGCCGCTCACCGGGACGACCCGGCGCCCCGGGTGGTTTCGACCGCCCGGGCGAGCATCGCGTCGATCGCGCGACCGTAGAGCCAGGCGCTGGCCCGGTCGAGCACGGGCTCGAAGACGCGCTTGAAGGGCAGGGGGCGCACCACCACGTCCTCGACCCAGTCGAGCCGGGACCCGATGGCCCCCGGGTTGCTGACGTGGGGTTCGGGGGTGACGGTGATCTCGGCCCAGCCGCCGAGCAGGCGGCCCGTCTTGACGATCCGGAACACGGCCGGTGCGGCGGAGCCGTTGGCGGGCGAGGCGGAGCCGGGGCTGCGCGGGCGAGGCCGAGCCGGCCGCGGGCGACGCCGAGCCGACCGCGGGCGGCTCCCAGCGGGTGACGAGCATGGAGTCGGAGAAGCCGAGCGGTCCGATCCCGCTGATGCCGGCGAAGCCCCACCCGACGCGGGGGGCACCGTCATCGGTGGTCATCCGGGTCATCGGCATCCAGTCGCCGTACCCGCCGAAACCGGCGACGACGTCCCACACCGCCGTGGGACTCGCGCTGGTGTGGCGGGTGAGGTGGAGGGTGGCCATGACGTCAGCGCACCGTGTCGCTGGGGCTCTCCAGCTCGGCGATCCGGGTCTGCAGCCGGTCCAGGACGGCGTCGACCTGGTCCATCCGGTAGCCGCGCAGGGCGGTGTCGAAGCGCACCGCCGAGATCTCGTCCGAGGCGAAGCCGTCCGCCAACGCGGGCGTGCTCTGCGTGGTCGTCGCCTCGGCCAGCGGGTCGTAACCCAGACGACCGGTCACGAGCGCGGCGAAAGCGCCGATGAGCAGCACGGCGATGACGGTGAAGAAGACCCAGATCACGCAGGTGATCGTCGCACGAAGTGCTGGAAGCGGCCTATTCAGCCCGGTCATCGGTCCACGTGTCACCTGCGTGTGACAGGCGGGCCGCCGCAGGACGGGTCCCGGCGTCAGCCGGCCGCGTCGAAGGCCCGGGTGTCCCCGTCCCCGTCCCCGTCCCCGTCCAACGACGAGGGTGTCAGGGCGCTGCGGGCGAGCATCTCGACCACGGCGGGGACGTCCTCGGCGAGGAGGCGCACCGTCGCCCGGCACACGGTGTCCTGCCAGATCGACAGCACGACTCGTCCGCTCTCCGGGTGGCCGGAGATGCGCAGCGTCCGACCGGCGACGTCACGGCCGACCACGACGTCACCGTGCCTCGGCAGCGGCGAGATGTTCACCGCTCCATCATCGCCGCCGGCGCGCCGGGAAGTCCATGGGTCACTCGGGACGTTTGGGTGCCACGGCCTGTTCGGTTGCGCTCTGGTTGGTCGAGGTGACGAGGCGGACGGCCTCGTCGACGTCGTCGGTGAGGTGCAGCAGGTCGATGTCCTTCTCGCTGACCGTCCCGGCTTCCAGGACGGTGCCGCGCAACCAGTCCAGCAGACCGCCCCAGTACTGCGTCCCCATCAGGACGATCGGGAACGACGTGACCTTCTGCGTCTGCACCAGGGTCACCGCCTCGAAGAGCTCGTCGAGCGTGCCGAACCCGCCCGGCAGCACGATGAACCCCTGGGCGTACTTGACGAACATCGTCTTGCGGGCGAAGAAGTAGCGGAAGTTCACGCCGAGGTTGACGTGCTCGTTCAGCCCCTGCTCGAACGGCAGCTCGATCCCGAGGCCCACCGAGGCCCCGCCGGCTTCGATGGCCCCACGGTTGGCCGCCTCCATGGCGCCCGGCCCACCGCCGGTGATCACGGCATACCCCTTCTCCACCAGGCGGCGGCCCACCTCGGTGCCGAGCTCGTAGAACGGGGTGCCGGGCCTGGTGCGGGCCGACCCGAACACGCTCACGGCGGGGCCGAGCTCGGCGAGCGCACCGAACCCCTCGACGAACTCGCTCTGGATCCGCATCACCCGCCACGGGTCGGTGTGCACCCACTCGCTCGAGCCCCGGCTGTCCAGCAGCCGCTGGTCGGTCGTGGTCCCGGGGACCCGCGAACCCCGCAGCGTCACCGGGCCGGTGTGGTACTCGTAGTCCTTGCTGGAGGTCGTCTCGTGGGTCACGCGCCCAACCTACGCGAGCGGGTGCGTGCCGCGAGCTAGGCGAGCCAGCGCAGCAGGGCGGCCTCCGCGGACACGAGCTGCGAGACGGGGCAACGCTCGTCGTCGTGGTGGGCGAGGTTGGGGTCGCCCGGGCCGAAGTTGACGGCGGCGATGTCCATCGCGGAGAACCGGGCCACGTCGGTCCAGCCCTCCTTGGCGATGACGGGCAGGCCGAGCGCCTCGACGAACGCCTTGGCCGCCGGCAGGTCCAGGCCGGGCCGGGCGCCGGGGGCGTTGTCGAGCTCGACGAGCTCGAAGCCCTCGAACACCTCGGCGACGTGCGCGAGCGCGGCCTCGGGGGTCTTGTCCGGGGCGTAGCGGTAGTTGACCGTCACGACGCACTCGTCCGGGATGACGTTGCCGGCGATGCCGCCGCGGATGCCGGTGGCGTTGAGCGCCTCGTGGTAGTCCAGCCCGTCGACCGTCACCGTGGCCGGCTCGTATGCCGTCAGGCGGCCCAGCAGGTCGGCGGCAGCGTGGATGGCGTTGCGCCCGTTCCACGGCCGGGCCGAGTGCGCTGCCACACCGTGGGCGGTCACGTCGACGCGCAGGGTGCCCTTGCAGCCGCCCTCGACCTGGCTCGCGGTGGGCTCGAGCAGGACCGCGAAGTCGGCGTCCGCGATGAGCTCGGGGCGCTGCTGCTGCACGTGCAGGAGGCCGTTGTGCCTGCTGTCGATCTCCTCGCCCTCGTAGAACACGAACGTCAGGTCTCGGCTCGGCTCGGTGACCAGGGCGGCCTTGAGCTGGACGGCGACCCCGCCCTTCATGTCGACGGTGCCACGTCCGACGAGGTCGTCGCCCTCCCGGCGGGTGGGCAGGTTGGCGGGCTCCCGCGTCAGCGGGACCGTGTCGATGTGGCCGGCGAGGACGACCCGCTCACCGCGGCCGAGCTCGGTGCGCGCCACGAGCGTGTTCCCGATGCGGGTGGTCCTCAGGTGGTCCAGCGGCGCCAGGGCTGCCTCGATGGCGTCGCAGACCCGCTGCTCGTCGAGGCTGACGGACTCGATGTCGCACAGCGCCGCGGTCAAGGTCACGACATCGGCGGAGAGGTCCAGGGGGGCGGGTGCGTCGAGGTGGTCGGCCATGTCCACGACCCTATCCAGCGTCCCGGGCAGCCATCGCGCTCCCCTAGGCTTGTCACCATGAGCAGTGAGCGCAGCGCATGGGGTTTCGGACTGGCGACGGTGACCGACAGCGGAACAGTCCTCGACACCTGGTACCCCCAGCCTGCGCTCGGTGTGCGACCCGCCGACGCGGAGGCCCCGGCTGAGCTCGCGGCGCTCGTCGGCTCGGACGAGGTGCGTCGGGTGCGCCGCGAGCTGGTGACCACCGAGATCGACCTCGACGTCGCCCCCGCCGACCCGTCCGACGCCTACCTGCGCCTGCACCTGCTGTCGCACTGCCTCACCCCGCCCAACAGCATCAACCTCGACGGCCTCTTCGGGGTGCTCGTCAACGTCGCGTGGACCACCCAGGGCCCGTGCGCGGTCGACGGCTTCGAGCTGACCCGGGCGCGGATGCAGGCTCGCGGGCCGGTGCAGGTGCACGGCGTCGACAAGTTCCCGCGGATGACCGACTACGTGGTGCCCACCGGTGTCCGGATCGGCGACGCCGACCGGGTGCGGCTCGGCGCCCACCTGTCGCCGGGCACCACCGTGATGCACGAGGGTTTCGTCAACTTCAACGCCGGCACCCTCGGCAGCTCGATGGTCGAGGGTCGCATCTCCCAGGGAGTCGTCGTCGGCGACGGGTCCGACATCGGCGGAGGCGCCTCGACCATGGGCACGCTGTCCGGTGGCGGGAGCGAGCGGGTCCGGGTCGGCCAGCGCTGCCTGCTCGGGGCCGAGTCGGGCCTGGGCATCGCCCTCGGTGACGACTGCGTCATCGAGGCCGGGCTCTACCTCACCGCCGGCACCAAGGTCACCCTCGCCGACGACCGGGTCGTCAAGGCCCGTGAGCTCTCCGGACAGGACAACCTGCTCTTCATCCGCAACTCGGTGACCGGCACGGTGCAGGCCAGGGCCCGCGACGGGCACGGCATCGTGCTCAACTCCGCGCTGCACGCCAACGACTAGCCGTGGCCTCGAGCAAGCGGGACACGGTCCCCTCCGAGCACCGGCCCGTCTCGCGGACCCGTCGGCTGACCACTCGCCTGGTGGTGCTGCTGTTCGTCGTGGGCGTCGTCGGCGCTGGCTGGCTGGGCCTGCGCGGCACCCTGCACAACCTCGGCGGGCCACGGTGCCAGGCCACCGCGCTGGGGACGAGCGTGGAGTTCGACCCCAGCCAGACCGCATACGCCGCAACCATCGTGGCCATCGCGCAGAAGCGCGGGTTGCCCGCGCGCGCCGGCACCATCGCGATCGCCACGGCGATCCAGGAGTCCAAGCTGCGCAACCTCACCTACGGTGACCGTGACTCGGTCGGGCTGTTCCAGCAGCGGCCGAGCCAGGGCTGGGGCACCGAGAAGCAGATCCTCGACCCCGTCTACGCGACGAACAAGTTCTACGACGCGCTGGTCAAGGTGGACGGGTACGAGCAGATGCGCATCACCGAGATCGCGCAGGAGGTGCAGCGCTCGGCCTACCCCGAGGCCTACGCCGACCACGAGCAGGAAGGCCGCCTGATGGCCTCGGCGCTGAGCGGCCACTCCCCCGGCGGTCTCGGCTGCCGGCTCGACGACGCCACCGGTGGCCAGCCCGCCGACCTCAAGGCCACCCTGTCGCAGGAGCTCGGGGTCTCGAGCTCGGTCAAGGGGAGGGTGCTCACGGTCAAGGCGGACTCCGAGCAGCAGGCGTGGAGCGCCGGGTCGTTCGCCGTCGCCAAGGCCGCGCAGTACGGCGCCACGAAGGTCCGGGTCGGGTCCAAGGAGTGGAACCGCACCCGCGACACCGACGGCTGGACCTGGACGACCATCAAGGGCGGCCCAGCGAACACCGTGACCGTCACCTTCGCCCCCTGACCCGCCCCACCCCTCACCCCTCACCCTCACCCCTCACCCCTCACCCCTCATCCCCCGCCCCCGCCCCCGATTTCCCTAACCTTTGCTAGCAAGGGTTGGCGGAGAGCGGACACTTTCCACGGTGTCTTGATTGCGCCAGGGTGTGCTGAGTCGGGCCCGGCGTCGAGTTGTCCACAGGGCCTGCGCGGGCAGGGCCTGATCTTTGGCACCCTCCGGGGATGGACCTGCACGACCTCGCCGAGCACGCCACCGTGTCCAGCGCCGATGCGACCCGGCTGGGGATCGACGCCTACGGCTTGCGCACCCGGGTCGCCACCGGTCACCTGCGGCGCCTCATCCGCGGCTGGTATGCCGTGTGCCCGCCCGACGGCGCCCGGGCGCCGTGGCTGGGTGACGACGTCTTCGAGACCGAGCGTCGCCAGCATCGGCTGCTGACCGTCGCCTTGCTGAGGTCGTTCGAGGGCCGCGTGGTCGCCAGCCACCAGTCCGCCCTGGTGCTGCACGGCGTGCCGCTCTGGAAGGCCGACCTGCGCACTGCCCACCTCAGCCGCACCAGTGGCGACCACACCCGCCACCGGACCGGGGCCGTGCTCCATCCGCAGGCGCCGCTGCCCCCGGTGCGCACGGCTGACGGCCTGGCCACGGTCGACGTGGGGGTCGCCTGCGTCCAGGTCGGCCTCTACCCGCCGCAGGACGTGGCCAGACGCCACCCCTTCGAGAGCCTCGTCGCGGCGGACGGTGCCCTGCGTGCCGGACTGATCACCCCCGAGGGTCTCGACGCAGCGGTCGCGCTGTGCGCCCACCATCCCGGTATCCAGCAGGTGCGTGCCCTCCTGCAGTTCGCGGACGGGCGGCACGAGTCGGTCGGCGAGACCCGGCTCGCCCACGTCATGCGGCTCCTGGGCCACAAGTTCACCCCGCAGGTCTGGGTCACGGCCGGCGGGCGACGGTGGCGCTGCGACTTCGAGCTCGAGGGCGGGGGCGGGTGTGAAGGCGTGCTCGTCGAGTTCGACGGGCTGCTCAAGTACTCCGGCGGTGACAGCGTCGGGGTCAGCCCCGGCGCGGCGCCGACCGGTCGCGAGGCGCTCGTCGCAGAGAAGTGGCGCGAGGACCGCCTGCGCGACGAGGGTCGGCAGGTGGTCCGGTTCACGTGGTCCGAGCTCGACCACCACCGGCTCATCGGCCAGCGCCTCGACAGCGCCATCGCCCGAGCCCGCCGCTCTCGGTAAGACCACGGGAACTCAGCACACCATACGAAAAGGGGGACAAGGCGCACCTTGTCCCCCTTTCGCTAACCCTTGCTAGCAAAGGTTAGGGAAATCAGCGGGCGCTGAAGTCCACGTAGTCGCGCTCGGTGGCGCCGGTGTAGATCTGGCGCGGGCGGCCGATCTTGGTCTCCGGGTCCTCGATCATCTCGCGCCACTGCGCGATCCAGCCCGGCAGCCGGCCGAGCGCGAAGAGCACCGTGAACATCCGCGTCGGGAACCCCATGGCCTTGTAGATCAGGCCGGTGTAGAAGTCCACGTTGGGGTAGAGCTTGCGCTCCACGAAGTAGTCGTCCTCGAGGGCGCGCCGCTCGAGCTGCAGCGCGATGTCGAGCAGGGGGTCCATCACGCCGTTCTTGTTGATGATGGTGTCGGCGGTCTTCTTGATGATCGCCGCACGCGGGTCGTAGTTCTTGTAGACCCGGTGGCCGAAGCCCATCAGCTTGACGCCGTCCTCCTTGTTCTTGACCTTGGAGACGAACGCGTCGACGTCACCACCGTCGGCCTGGATCTGGCCGAGCATCTCCAGGACCGCCGAGTTGGCCCCGCCGTGCAGCGGTCCGGACAGGGCGTGGATGCCGGCCGACACCGAGTTGAACAGGTTGGCCTGGGCGGACCCGACCATGCGCACCGTCGAGGTCGAGCAGTTCTGCTCGTGGTCGGCGTGCAGGATCAGCAGCAGGTCGAGCGCCTTGACCATGTCGTCGTCGAGGTCGTAGGGCTCGGCCGGCAGGCCGAAGGTCATGCGCAGGAAGTTCTCCGGCACCGACAGCGAGTTGTCGGGGTAGAGGAACGGCTGGCCGACCGACTTCTTGTAGGCGTAGGCCGCGATCGTCGGCAGCTTGGCCAGCAGGCGCACGGTCGAGATCTCGACCTGCTCCTTGTCGAACGGGTCGAGGCTGTCCTGGTAGAACGTGCCCAGCGCGGAGACCGCGGACGACAGCACCGGCATCGGGTGGGCGTCGCGCGGGAAGCCGCCGAAGAACGCCTTCAGGTCCTCGTGCAGGAGCGTGTGGCGACGGATCTTCTGGTCGAAGCCGTCGAGCTCGGCCTGCGTCGGCAGCTCGCCGTAGATGAGCAGGTAGGAGACCTCGAGGAAGCTCGACTTCTCGGCGAGCTGCTCGATCGGGTAACCGCGGTAGCGCAGGATGCCCTCGTCACCGTCGATGAAGGTCACCGCACTGTTGCAGGAAGCGGTGTTGACGAACCCGATGTCGAGGGTGGTGTTGCCGGTCTCCTTCATCAGCTTGCTGATGTCGTAACCGTCGTTGCCCTCGGCCGCCTTGACCAGCGGGAGGTCGAGTTCGGTGTCGCCGGCCTTCAGCGTCGCGCCTGCGGATCCGTCATTGCTCATGCGTAACCATCCTCAAATGTGCCGGGGCGGGCATCCCCACATGGCGAGCCTCGCGCATCTCGACGCTACCCCAGAACACGGCGCCGCCGGAAAACGGCCCCCTTCAGGCGCGCAACCGGGCGGCCGCGGCCTCGACCCGCTCGTCGGTCGCCGTCAGGGCGATCCGCACGTGTTCGCGGCCCGCGTGACCGTAGAAGGTGCCTGGTGCGACAAGGATCCCGCGCGCGGCGAGGGCGTCGACCGTCGCCCAGGAGTCCTCGCCGCGCGTGGCCCACAGGTAGAGACCGGCGTCGGAGTGGTCGACCCGCAGGCCGAACGCCTCGACGGCCGTATGCAGCGTGGTGCGGCGCGCGGCATACCTCGCCTTCTGCTCGGCGACGTGCGCGTCGTCGGCCAGTGCTGCGGTCAGGGCCTGCTGCACCGGCCACGGCACGATCATGCCGGCGTGCTTGCGCACCTCCAGCAGCCGACGGACCAGCGCGACGTCCCCGGCCACGAAGGCCGCGCGGTAGCCCGCGAGGTTGGACTGCTTGCTCAGTGAGTAGACGGCGAGCAGGCCCTCGTGGCTGCCGCCGCAGACCCGCGGGTCCAGGATGCTCGGGGTGGTCGGCTCGGTCGAGTCGGTGCGCCAGTCGAGCTCGGCGTAGCACTCGTCGGAGGCGACGACGACCCCGTGCTGCCGCGCCCAGGCGACCACCTTGGCGAGGTGGTCGATGCCGAGCACACGACCGGTGGGGTTGCTGGGGCTGTTGAGCCACAACAGCTTCGGCGTGGTCGCCGCAGTCAGCGGCCCCAGGGCGTTGAGGCCGTCCACGACCTGCGGCGTCGCTCCCGCGAGCCGGGCGCCCACGTCGTACGTCGGGTAGGCGATGCCGGGGAACCCCACGACGTCGCCGGCGCCGAGTCCGAGCAGGGTCGGCAACCAGGCGACCAGCTCCTTGGAGCCGACCGTCGGCAGGACGCCGTCGGGGTCCAGGTCCGGCACGCCGCGGCGTCGCGCGAACCACGCCGCGACGGCCTCGCGCAGGGCGGGGGTTCCGTAGGTCTGCGGGTAGCCGGGTGCGTCGGCGGCAGCGCGCAGCGCCTCCTGGACGACCGCCGGGGTGGGGTCGACGGGGGTGCCCACCGAGAGGTCCACCAACCCGCCGTCGGCCCCACCCACAGCGAAGGAACTCGCCCGCTCCTTGTACGGAGCGAGCGAGTCCCAGGGAAAGTCAGGCAGAGCCCGCAGGCTCGTCACGCGGCGTCGCTCACTCGTCGTGGGACTGCGGGGGCAGGTCGGCGATCAGCGGGTGGTCCTTGGGGATCATGCCGAGCTTGGCCGCACCGCCGGGGCTGCCGAGGTCGTCGAAGAACTCGACGTTCGCCTTGTAGTAGTCGGCCCACTGCTCGGGGGTGTCGTCCTCGTAGTAGATCGCCTCGACGGGGCACACCGGCTCACAGGCTCCGCAGTCCACGCACTCGTCGGGGTGGATGTAGAGGGAGCGCTCGCCCTCGTAGATGCAGTCGACCGGGCATTCCTCGATGCAGGCCTTGTCCTTGAGGTCAACGCAAGGCTGGGCGATCACGTACGTCATGCCGGACATACTATGCGGCCCATGCCAGCAGACGTGCGGAGGATCCCCCTGGGGTCCCGAGTGGTGGTCAGGTGGCGGCTGGCCGAGCCCGATGCCGCCACCGGGGCCACCCTGACCGACAGCGTCGGCGTCCTGACCGGGCGCGACGCCGAGCAGGTCGTGGTCGAGACCTCCCGAGGTCCGGTGACCATCGCGATCGCCCGGGTGTCCGCCGCGAAGGAGATCCCGCCCAAGCCCGCGCGCCGCGGGGCGCCCCACCTCGCCCTGTCGATCGAGGACCTCCAACGGGTCATGGTGCCGGCCTGGGGCGCCGTGGAGAGCGCGGACCTGGGCGACTGGGTGCTGCGCGCCTCCGCCGGCTACACCCAGCGGGGCAACTCCGTGGTGCCCGTCGGCAGCCCGGGTCGGCCCCTCCAGGCCGCGGTCGAGCAGGTGGAGCACTGGTATGCCGCCCGCGACCTCCCTGCCAAGTTCGCCATTGCAGGCCCCCAGGGTTTCGACCCCGCCGGCGACCCGCTGGGCGCCCTCCTGCTGGGCCGCGGCTACACCGTGGGCAGCCGCACGCTCAACCTCACGGCACCCCGGGAGTCCGTCGCCGCAGCGGACCCGGGTGGCCCTGCCCTCACCATCGTCGACGAGCTCTCACCGCAGTGGTTGGCGGCCCACCACCGGACCCGAGCGACGGTCCCGGGCGCCACCGAGGCCGTCCTGCGCGGCAGCCCCCGGGTGCTGTTCGGGAGCATCACGCCCGGCGGCGGTCTCTCGCAGCAGCTCGGGCTGCGCGCGGCAGACGCTGCTGGCACCACGCCGATCGCCCTGGCACGACTGGGAATTGGTGCCGGGTGGGGTGGGCTGGGTGCGGTCTGGACGGACCCGGCATACCGAGGGCGTGGTCTGGCCGCGCACTTGTCCGCCGGCCTTGCGGTCGCCCTGCGTGCCGAAGGGGTGTCGCTGATGCACCTGCAGGTGGAGCACGACAACGAGGCGGCGATCCGGCTGTACCGCCGGTCGGGGTTCGCCGTGCACTCCTCCTACGCCTACCTCACCGCGGACGCGACCCCTACGGGTTGGTGCAGGTGACCTTGTCCTCGGGGATGTAGTGCGTGTTGAACTGCGAGGTCCGGACCGTCTTCCCAGCCTTCTTGAAGATCCGGGTGACGGTCACGTCGAACCCCGGCGACGGGGTCTGCGTGACACAGCCCTTGGCGTCGTCGACGATCGACTTGGGCTGCACGATGTTGCGTCGCGGGCCCTTGGATGCCTCGACGTCCCAGACCTTCGTTCCGTGGAAGGTGACCGTCACCGAGCTGTCCGAGACGTACGCCTGGATCAGGATCCCGTTCCCGGTGTCGTTGGTGAACCGGTTGTCCACGTCCGGCCAGGAGATCGTCGCCTCGCGCCCCTCGGGGTAGCGGGAGATGTAGAAGCTGTGAGGGTGGTGCTCCTCGATCTTGGCACCGGAGAAGAAGACGGCGTTGAACAGGGTCGTCGACAGCTGGGAGATGCCGCCGCCGTAGTCCGTGGTGAGGCGACCGTTGTTGATGACCGGCGCGGAGTTGTAGCCCTTGGCCGCCGTCCGCTGACCGAGTCGCTGGTTGAGGCTGAACGTCTCGCCCGGCGCCACGTACGCGCCGTTGAGCGTGCGTGCCGCGATGGTGATGTTCTCGGTGCGCGGGGGGTTGTACGGGAAGACCGAGGTGAAGGAGGAGATGACCTCCTTGGGCTTGATCTTGTTGGCCTGCGCGGTGCTCAGCTTGGGCTGCAACGTCTTCGCGGTCACGGTGGCCGTGCGCGACGCCGACGTCAGCGCCGGCACCACGGCCTTGACGACCGAGGCGTCGTCGAGCGTGGACCCCGTGGCGGAGGGTATGACGACGGGCTTGGTGCCCTTGAACGTGATCTTCGCGTCGACGGCCTTGGTCTCCAGGCCGGCCGCGGCGGCGGCTCCCCGCACCGCGGCGACGAGCTTGGCGTCGTCCACCGCAGGGGTGAGCTTGCCGTCCTGCGCCTTCATGGAGAGGGCGGGCGCGTACTGCGCCGGCTTCAGGGAGAACTTCGTGGCACCGACCACGACGGTGACCGGCCCGGACATGGCAGGCTTCGCGAACTCTGTCGCCGCGCGCTGCACCTCCTCGGCCGGGACCTCGGGCTCCACGGTGTCGAACTTCGCGCCGATCGGGCCCTTGGCCGGCCAGCGGGCCGCGACCTCGTCGGCGGTGCCCGGGACGGACAGGGTCGCCCCGGCCACCGGCTGCACGACGACGGCCTTGCCCGACGGGAAGGTGATGGAGCCCTGCACGACAGGGGTGTCGAGGCTCGACTCGATGCCCTTGACGGCGGCCTCGAGCTTGTCGCGGTCGACCGAGGTCTTGAGCGGCTCCGCGTCCCCGCCGGTGAGGTGGTTCCAGAGGTGGGACGGCTTGAGGCTGAAGCCGCTGAGCGTGTCCACGGTGCCGGGCAGGTCCAGGGCCAGGCCCGCGTCGGCGGGCTTCAGCTGGGCGGACTTCTCGCCGGCCGTGACGGTGATCGTGGCGTCCTGCCGGCCCCCCAGCGCACGTCCGAGCGTGCGCTCGGCCGCCGCCGGCGTCATCCCGCCGATCGGCACCCCCGCCACCGTGGTGCTGGCCGGCACGTGGCGTCCGAGGAACCAGGCCGTGCCGAGGTAGGCAGAGAACAGCACCGCCAGGGCGATGCCGAACCTCAGACCAGCGGAGCCGCTTTCCCTCACGCCTCGCCCTCCCATCACTTCAGCGCCTCGTAGCGGCTGCGGTAGTACACCAGCGCGGCCGCGGGGTGCTCGTTGCTCGAGAGCGACACTACTTCGCCGACCACGATGCTGTGGTCCCCGGCAGGGTGGACGTCGGTGGTTCGACACTCGATCGTTGCCATCGCTCCGTCCAGGAGCGCCACGCCGGTGGCCTCGCCCCGGTGGTGGGGTATGCGGTCCAGCTGGCCGTGCAGGGGGCGGCCCTGGGTGGAGAGCCACTGCGCCACCGGGCGCTGCTCGGCACCGAGGATGCTCACGCCCCAGATGCCGGCTTCGGTGACCGCGTCGTGGAAGCGGGCGTCGACCTCGACGCACACCAGCACGAGGAGGGGGTCGATCGACACGGAGGTGATCGCGTTGGCTGTCATGGCGTGGTCGTGCTCGCCGCTGCGCGTGGTCAGGACCGTGACGCCCGTCGCGAACCGCCCCATCGCCAGCCGGAACTGGTCGGTGTCCACGGCGGTGGTCGGGATCTCGGCGCTCACGAGGGCGTTCCTTCACATAGGTCGGTGCTGCGGGGTGTCTGGCCGTCGGCGAGATCACGGCCGCTGGCGGCACGCCGGACCAGCGCCCCCGTCTCGGGGTCGAGCAGGGCGAAGCCCTCGCGACCCGAGAGCCGGGCGGCGACGGAGTTGGACAGGGCATAGGTCTGTCCGTCGACGGTGAGCTGGGTGCGGTGTGCACGCAGGGCCGCGGCCTGGACGGGTACGAGCGAGGGGTCGACCACTTCGTGGGTCACCTGCGCGTCGGGTACGACCGACGGCGGGTAGTACCCCTCGGGATCGGGGAGCGACCACGGCGACCCGGCGGGCAGGTGGTCAGCCAGCCAGAGACGGTCCTCGCGGGCCCAGGAGCGCGGGGTGAGCACGGCATACAGCAGCGGTCGCTGCCCGGCCGGCAGGGAGGCCACCGCCGCGCACGTCACCCGGTGGGTCTGCACGTGGTCGGGGTGCAGGTAGCCGCCGTGTTCGTCGTAGGTCACGACGACAGCCGGGCGGACCCTGCGGACGACGTCGGCAACCAGGCCGGCGGCGACGTCGAGGTCGGCTCGCACGAAGGTGTCGGGGCCGGGAGGCTCGTCCAGTCCGGCCATCCCCGAGTCGCGGTAGGCGGACCCGCGGTCCTCGTCCTCCCCCAGCACCTCGTGGGTGACCCCGAGGGCAGCCATCGCTGCCCGCAGCTCTTCGCGGCGGTACGGACCGAGCGCGTCGTCGTGGTGGGAGTCGAGGTGCGCCAGCTCGGGCGGCACCACCTCGCCCTCCTCACCCAGGGTGCAGGTGAGGACGTGCACCCGGTGGCCGGCTCGCGCGTAGTGGGCCATGGTGATGCCCGTCGTGAGCGTCTCGTCGTCCGGGTGGGCGTGGACGAACAGCAGGGGGCCCGCGATGGCGGGAGCCGGGGTGGTCACGTGGCTATTCCACACCGATGGTCGCCAGGTCCACGAACCCGCCCAGGGCCTCGTTGGCGCTGAGCCCGCTGACGGCGGTGCCGGCGATGAACAGGGACCTGCGCTGCGCGAGGGCGACATAGGCACCCTTGGTGGCCAGGTCGGCGTCCAGGTCGGCCCACGCTGCCGCCTGCGCAGCCGCGTCCGTGATCGCCCCGATCCGGGTGATCTCCTTGTCGACGGCGTCGTTCGAGAAGGCCCCGAGGTCGCGGCCGGTGCCGCTGTCGGAGAGGTTCAGCCGGCTGTCGAACAGCAGGGGGAGCACCGTGGAGGCCGCAGGCCAGGCCGGGGCCCAGTTGGCCCAGAAGACGTCGGTCTTCGCCGCGCGGCCCGGCTCGGCGGCCACGGAGAAGTAGTCCTCCTCGATGGGTTGCAGCAGCACCTCGAAGCCGGCCCGCTCCCAGCCGTTGAGCAGGGCCGCCATCGCCTTGTCCGCCGTCGGCGTCGAGCGGTAGGCGACCCTGATCCTCACCGGGAGGGTCAGCCCGGAGTCGCGCAGCGCAGCCCGGGCCTTCGCGGGGTCGCCCGCGGTGGAGCCACCCAGCGGGTCGGTGTCGCGGTGGCCGGCCAGGGCGGGCCCGAGCAGGGTCGAGGTGGGCTCGGCAGCGCTCGTGCCACCCAGCGCGGTGACGTACCCGTCGCGGTTGGTGGCCAGCGCGAGGGCGCGGCGCACGTCGGCGTTGCGCATCACCGGGGAGGCGAAGCTCGGCGCGAGGTAGTCGACGAACTGCCCGACGGGGTTGATCGCGCGACGGCTCAGGGCGTCGTCCGAGAGCACCTGCTGCTGCATGGCCGGCGGGGCCGAGTCGAGCGTCACCGACCGCCTGTGCTCGCCCTGGTCGTCGATCACCTGCTGGACCGCGGTCTGGGACTCGATGCCCTCGACATACCGGATCGAGTCGGGCTCCGCGCGGCGTATGGGGTCGGAGGCCTTGTCCCACTTGGGATTGCGCACGAAGGTGCCACCCGAGCTGGGGTCCCACGGATCCTTCAGCTGGTAGGGGCCGCTGGAGAAGACGGCATACGTCCCGTCCTCCTTGGCGTCCTTCGTCTTCTTGACGGGCGCGAACACCGGCAGGGCCACGACCTCGTTGAAGTCGACCATCGGCGTGCTGAGCCGGAAGGTGACCTTCGACCCCTCACAGGTGACGGCCTTGTCGAAGGCCGACTGCGTCGCTCCGTCGAACGGTCCGCCGTAGGTCGACGTGCCGTCGGCCTTGCGCGGGATGTCGAGGTAGGCGAGCGGGTAGTTGAGCCCTTCGTCGGCCCACGGCTTCGCGAAGGAGCGGGACACGCCGTACCGGACGTCCTCGCAGGTGACCGGTGAACCGTCCTGCCAGGTGGTGCCGCTGCGCAGGGTGAAGGTCCAGACCTTCAGGGAGTCGTCGGGGGTCCCGGCATCGGTCGCGAGGTCGCCGACGACGTCCCGCTGGGCGGCGGCGTCGGCACCTGCGGGGTGGGCCGTCAGGGTGCGCAGGAAGGTGCGGCCGGCAAAGGCCACGTCCTGCGCCGACGTCATCCGCTGGGGGTCCCAGCTGGCCACCGGGCCGAGGGACAGGACCGAGAGGCGACCGGGCACGCCGTCGTCCGGTGCCGCGGCCTGGTCGGCCGTGCAGCCGGACACCGTGACGGCGACCGCCACCGCGGCGGCCGCCACCACGGGTCGACGGTTCGGCCTGCGGACCGGCAGGCCGAACCGTGGTGAGCTCAGCAGGCGTCGGATGAGCACGCGTACCAGCCCGCCGCGATCAGGCGTTGCGCGCCCGGGACGCGGCGCGGGCGCGCACGGTCTGGTCGAGCTCCACCTTGCGGATGCGCACGGCCTCCGGGGTGACCTCGACGCACTCGTCCTCGCGGCAGAACTCCAGCGACTGCTCGAGGCTCAGCTTGCGCGGGGGCACGATCTTCTCGAAGTTGTCCGAGGAGGAGGCGCGCACGTTGGTGAGCTTCTTCTCCTTGGTGATGTTGACGTCCATGTCGTCGGCGCGGGAGTTCTCGCCGATGATCATGCCCTCGTAGACCTCGGTGGTCGGGTCGACGAACAGCGTCCCGCGCTCCTGGAGGTTGACCATGGCGTAGGACGTGACGACGCCGGTGCGGTCGGAGACGAGCGAGCCGCTGGTGCGCGTCGTGATGGTGCCGAACCACGGCTCGTAGTCCTCGAACACGTGGTGGGCGATGCCCGTGCCACGGGTCTCGGTGAGGAACTCGGTCCGGAAGCCGATGAGTCCGCGCGACGGCACGAGGAACTCCATGCGGATCCAGCCGGTGCCGTGGTTGGTCATCTGCTCCATGCGGCCCTTGCGGGCGGCCATGATCTGCGTGATCGGGCCGAGGAACTCCTCGGGGGTGTCGATCGTCAGGCGCTCGACCGGCTCGTGGGTCTTGCCGTCGATCTCGCGGGTGACCACCTGCGGCTTGCCGACGGTGAGCTCGAAGCCTTCACGCTTCATCTGCTCGACGAGGATGGCCAGCGCGAGCTCGCCGCGGCCCTGGACCTCCCACGCATCGGGACGCTCGGTCGTCAGGACGCGCAGCGACACGTTGCCGATGAGCTCCTTGTCGAGGCGGTCCTTGACCATGCGGGCGGTGACCTTGGAGCCACGCACGCGGCCCACCATGGGGCTGGTGTTGGTGCCGATGGTCATGGAGATGGCCGGCTCGTCGACCGTGATGACCGGCAGCGGGATGGGGTTCTCGGCATCGGCCAGGGTCTCGCCGATCATGATGTCGGGGATGCCCGCGATGGCGATGATGTCGCCGGGACCGGCGGACTCGGCGGGCTTGCGCTCGAGCGCCTCGGTCATGAGCAGCTCGGTGATCTTGACGCGCTCGACGGTGCCGTCGACCTTGCACCACGCGACGTGCTGGCCCTTGCGGATCGTGCCGTTGTGCACGCGCAGGAGCGCGAGGCGACCCAGGAAGTTGGAGGCGTCGAGGTTGGTGACGTGCGCCTGCAGCGGGGCCTCGTCGTCGTACGTCGGGGCGGGGATCGTCGACAGGATCGTCTCGAAGAGCGCCTCGAGGTTCTCGGAGTCCGGGAGGCCGCCGTTCTCCGGGCGCGTCATCGACGCGCGGCCGTTCTTGGCGGAGGCGTAGACGATCGGGAACTCGATCTGGTGCTCGTCGGCGTCGAGGTCCATGAACAGCTCGTAGACCTCGTCGACGACCTCGGCGATGCGGGAGTCGGGGCGGTCGACCTTGTTGATGCACAGCACGACGGGCATCTTGGCGGCCAGCGCCTTGCGCAGCACGAAGCGCGTCTGGGGCAGCGGGCCCTCGGACGCGTCGACGAGCAGCACGACCCCGTCGACCATGGACAGGCCGCGCTCGACCTCGCCGCCGAAGTCGGCGTGACCGGGGGTGTCGATGATGTTGATCGTGGCGCCATCGGCCAGGCCCGCGTCGGCGGCGGCCTTCCCGGCGTAGTGGATGGCGGTGTTCTTCGCGAGGATGGTGATGCCCTTCTCGCGCTCGAGGTCACCGGAGTCCATCGCACGCTCGTCGACGTGCTGGTGCTCGCCGAAGGCGCCTGCTTCCCAGAGCATCTTGTCGACCAGGGTGGTCTTTCCGTGGTCGACGTGGGCAACGATGGCGACATTGCGGATGTCACCGCGGGTCTTCATGGGCATGAGCACCATTGTCTCAGGCTTTCGAGCACGTCGGGACCACCCCGTGTGGGCGGGGTGACCGCCACCACGGTGCCCGGGTGTGCCGCGGCGGCCCGGGGCTCGGGTCGCATCAGCGCAGGCGGGCGGCGATGACGTCCACGATCGGCAGGTCGGCAGGCAGCCAGGGGACGTCGTACAGGTCGGCCCGGCCGAGCCAGCGCAGCGCGTCGTGCTCCTCCAGCGGCGCCGGCACCCCGGTCTCGACGACCGCCCACCAGACCGTCATCGCGTAGGACTCCCCCAGGGGCCACCGACCACCGTCCAGCGGACCCGGCACGACCTCACCAAGACGCACCGTGACACCGAGCTCCTCGGCCAGCTCGCGGTGCAGCGCCTGCTCGTCGCTCTCGCCCGGATCCACCTTGCCCCCGGCGAACTCCCAGCCCCCGGCGAGCGCCGGGGGCTCGGTCCGACGGGCGCTCAGCAGCCGGGTCGGGTGGTCGAGGTCGTCGACGATGGCGGCGCCGACGACGGCGCGCACCACGGGGAACCGTGCTCTTTCCGGCATGTGTCTCACTTTTGTTAATTTCCGCGGCGGAGCGGTGCGGGCACCGCAGTTCTCGCTAGGGTCTGCGACCAACCGTAGAAGGTTTGCGCACGCATGCCCCTGCGGACCGCACCACACGGCAGCACCCTTGGCGCCCGACCGGGTCGACCAAAGTTCGCACACAAGCGAGGTATTCATGAAGCTCACGCGAAAGGCGACTCCGGTCGTCTTGGCGACGACGCTGGCCCTCATCCTGACGGCCTGCGCCCAGTCAGATCGAGAAGCCAGCAGCAGCGGTTCCTCCAGCGGTGGTGACACCAAGGACACCATCACCTTCGGCGCCGCAGGTGCGCCCGAGCTGTTCGACCCCTTCTACGCCACGGACGGCGAGACCTTCCGGGTCACCCGTCAGATGATGGAGGGCCTGGTCGGCATCAAGCCGGGCACCGCCGACATCGAGCCCGAGCTCGCCACCAGCTGGGAGGCTTCGGCCGACGGCAAGGAGTGGACGTTCAAGCTGCGCGAGGGCGTCAAGTTCTGGGACGGCGAGGCGTTCAACGCCGAGGCGGTCTGCTACAACCTCGAGCGCATGTTCGACCAGAACGAGATCGCCCAGGGCGGCCCCGCCGGCTACTGGGCCGACGTCATGGGCTCGTTCAAGAGCGACGCCGCCAACGCCCTCTACCAGGGCTGCACGGCCAAGGACGACATGACGGCGGTCGTCAAGATCAGCCGCCCCACGTCGAAGTTCCCGACGGCCCTGTCGCTGGACTCGTTCTCCATGCAGTCCCCGAAGGCGCTCAAGGACGGCGACGCCAACAACGTCACCAAGCAGGGCGAGGGCTTCGGCTACCCGGCCTACTCCAAGAACCCCGTCGGCACCGGCCCCTACAAGCTCGACAAGTTCGACGAGGCCAACAAGACGGTCACGCTCGTGCGCAACGACGACTACTGGGGCGAGAAGGCCAAGACGGCCAAGCTCGTCTTCAAGATCATCCCGGACGAGAGCACGCGTCGTCAGGAGCTCGAGGCCGGCAGCATCGACGGCTACGACCTCCCGAACCCCGCCGACTGGAAGGGTCTGAAGGACAGCGGCAACCAGCTCCTGGTCCGCCCGGCCTTCAACATCCTCTACATGGGCTTCAACCCGGTGAAGAACCCCAAGCTCAAGGACCTCAAGGTCCGCCAGGCCATCTACTACGCCCTCAACCGTGAGCAGCTGGTCAAGACCCAGCTGCCCGAGGGCGCGACGGTCGCGACGCAGTTCGTGCCGCCGACGGTTGCGGGCTACAACAAGGAGCTGCAGCCGTACGCCTACGACAAGGCCAAGGCGATGTCGCTGCTCAAGGAGGCCGGCGCCGAGGGCATGACCCTGCAGTTCGCCTACCCGTCGGAGGTCTCGCGTCCGTACATGCCGGACCCCCAGAAGATCTGGGACGCCATGCGCACCGACCTCGAGGCCGTCGGCATCAAGGTCGTCGCGGTCACCAAGCCGTGGAACGGTGGTTACCTCGACGGGGTCGACAACGGCCAGTTCGACTCGTGGCTGCTGGGCTGGACCGGTGACTACAACTCCGCCGACAACTTCATCGGCACGTTCTTCTCGAACCTCAAGGAGAACGACTTCAAGACCAGCGCGACCTCGTACGGTGCCCAGCTCACCAAGGACCTCAACGCGGCCGACGCCATCGTCGACGAGGGCGAGCGCACTGCCGCCTACGAGAAGGTGAACAAGGACATCATGGAGCAGGACCTCCCCGGTCTGGCGATCAGCCACTCGCCGCCGGCCCTGGTCGTGAGCGAGAAGGTCAAGGGCATGGTGGCCAGCCCGCTGACCGCCGAGACCTTCGCCTCGGTGACGGTGCAGAAGTAACGAGTTCGAGGCTGACCTCGAACAGCACTTCCTAAGACTGTGGCCGTCCCAGCAGAATCGCCGGGACGGCCACAGTCGTGAACGCACGACTGTCGTGAGACCCTCGACCGTCGCAAGCGAAGGAGATTGAGCCCCTGTGCTGAGATTCATCCTGCGTCGACTCACCCAGATGGTGGGGGTGGTCGTCGTGCTCTCGCTGCTGGTCTTCCTCTGGCTGCGCGCACTGCCGGGAGGCACCGTCTCCGCGATGCTCGGTGAGCGCGCCACCCCCGCGCGCCGAGCCGCGCTGGAACGCTCCCTGGGGCTCGACCAGCCCCTCTACGTGCAGTACTGGACGTTCCTCAAGCGGGCCGCCCAGGGCCAGTTCGGGTCGTCGATCAAGGTCCAGCCCGGCACCGACGCCTTCGAGATCTTCCTGACCCGCTTCCCCGCGACGATCGAGCTGGCGCTGTTCGCCATCGTGCTCGCCGTCTCGCTGGGCATCCCGCTCGGGTACATGGCAGCGCGCCGCCGCAACACCTGGTTCGACAACCTCAGCGTGGTCGGGTCACTCATCGGTGTGGCCGTGCCCGTGTTCTTCCTGGCCTTCCTGCTGAAGTACTGGTTCGCGATCAAGCTCGGCTGGCTCCCGGTCTCCGGACGCCAGTCCCCCGGTGTCGACGCCACCCGGGTCACCAACTTCTTCGTGCTCGACGGGATCCTCACGCGGGAGTACGACGCCGCCTGGGACGCCGTCAAGCACCTGATCCTGCCCGCCCTGGCGCTGGGCACGATCCCGTTCGCGGTGATCTTCCGGATCACCCGCGCCGCCGTGCTGGACGTCACCGACGAGGACTACGTCAGGACGGCCGAGTCCAAGGGCCTGACCAACAGGGTCATCCGTGGGCGCCACATCCTGCGCAACGCCCTGCTGCCCGTCGTCACGACGATCGGCCTGCAGACCGGCGGACTGCTCGTCGGCGCCGTGCTCACCGAGCAGGTCTTCTCCTTCGGCGGCATCGGTGAAGCCCTGGCCCTGGCGTTCTTCGGACGCGACTACTCGGTGCTGCAGGTCCTGATCCTCGCCGCCGCCGTGACGTTCGTCGTCGTCAACCTCCTGGTCGACATCGCGTATGCCGTGATCGACCCCCGAGTTCGGACGAGGTGACCTTGTGTCCAACCCCCTGAACCCCAAAGCCAAGAAGCAGAAGATCGACGACCTGGCCGCGAGCGCCGGCGGCTCCCACCGTGGGGGGACCGCCACGATGGTCGCCGTCTCCGACGCCGGCGCGATCGAGGAGAGCTCTGGTGTCTCGCTCATCGCCAGCGCGTGGAAGCGGTTGCGGCGCAACCCGGTCTTCCTGCTCGGAGCCGGCATCACCATCCTCTTCGTGCTGCTCGCGCTGTTCTCCCCGCTGATCGCCCCGCACGACCCGACCCAGGGCCTCCTGCTGGACAAGGTGCGCCCGCAGACCAACCCCATCCCCGGGCCGGAACCGGGCTTCCCGCTCGGCGCGGACTCCCGCGGACGCGACCTGCTGTCACGACTGCTGGTCGGCAGCCGCCAGACCCTCATCGTGGGCGTCTTCGCCACCGTCTTCGGCCTCATCGGCGGCCTGAGCCTCGGCACCCTCGCCGGCGCGTTCGGTGGCTGGGTCGACGCCGTGGTCATGCGCGCCGTCGACGTGATGCTGTCCATCCCGTCGCTGCTGCTGGCCTTCTCGATCGCCGCCCTGGCCAAGAACCCCAACCAGTGGACGGTCATCATCGCCATCGCCGTCGTGCAGATCCCGATCTTCGCGCGGCTGCTGCGTGGCTCGATGCTCGCCCAGCGCGGCACCGACCACGTCCTGGCTGCCCGGGCGCTCGGCGTGAAGAGGTCGGCGATCGTGTTCCGGCACATCCTGCCGAACTCGCTCGCCCCGGTCATCGTCCAGTCCACCCTGGTCCTCGCCGGCGCGATCATCGACGCTGCGGCCCTGTCCTTCCTCGGGCTCGGCAACCCCGACGACCGCCAGCCGGAGTGGGGCCAGATGCTCGGCCAGGCCCAGCGCTACATCTACGACCACCCGCACCTCGCGGTCTACCCTGCGCTGTGCATCATCGTGGTGGCCCTCGGGTTCACCCTGATGGGCGAGTCGCTGCGAGAAGCCCTCGACCCCAAGAGCCGGAGGTAGCAGGACATGACCGAGACCATCGAGAACCTCCGGACCCCGGGCCACGACCAGGAGCCCCTGCTGTCGGTCCGCGACCTGACCGTCACCTTCCGGCGGCACGGGGAGAAGCCCTTCGTGGCGGTCGACGGGGTGAGCTTCGACGTCCGCCCCGGGCAGACCGTGGGTCTGGTCGGCGAGTCCGGCTGCGGCAAGTCCGTCACCTCCCTGGCCATCATGGGCCTGCTCCCCCAGCGCGGGGTGACGGTCGAGGGCGAGGTCCTCTACGGCGGCACCGACCTGCTCAAGCAGTCGGCCGACCAGATGCGGGACCGTCGCGGTCGCGACCTGGGCATGATCTTCCAGGACCCGCTGTCCTCGCTGAACCCCGTCGTGCCGATCGGGCTGCAGGTCACCGAGGTGCTCGAGCGGCACCGCGGCCTGTCCCGCAAGGCCGCCCGGCCGCTGGCCAAGGACATGCTCGACAAGGTCGGCATCCCGGACGCCCAGCGGCGCCTCAAGGACTACCCCCACCAGCTGTCCGGGGGCATGCGGCAGCGTGCGCTCATCGCGATGGCCCTGGCCTGCGCCCCGAAGGTCCTCATCGCCGACGAGCCCACCACGGCCCTCGACGTGACGATCCAGGCGCAGATCCTCGCGCTGCTCAAGGAGCTCGTCGAGGACAGCGGGACGGCGCTGGTCATGATCACCCACGACCTCGGCGTCGTCGCCGGGCTGGTGGACCGCATCAACGTCCTGTACGCCGGCCGCATCGTCGAGCGCGGTGACCGGCACCCGCTCTTCGCCCAGCCGCGGCACCCCTACACGCACGGCCTGCTCGGCTCCATACCCCGTCTCACCGGGGAACGGGGAGCCAAGCTGACCCCGATCCCCGGCTCGGTGTCGGACAACCTGCCGTGGGAGCACGCGTGCGCGTTCGCCCCCCGGTGCTCCCAGCCCATCGACGTATGCGTCGAGCAGACCCCTGTGTTCGTGGAGGACGGCCCCCGGGCGCTCCGCTGCCACAACCCCGTGGAGGAGTCCCCGTGACCATCAGCGACGAGATCCTCGTCGACGTCAAGGACGTCAAGGTCCACTTCCCCATCAAGCGGGGGGTCATCTTCGACAAGACGATCGGGTACGTCTATGCCGTGGACGGGGTCGACCTGCAGATCCGCAAGGGCGAGACGTACGGGCTGGTCGGCGAGTCCGGCTGCGGCAAGTCGACGCTCGGCCGGGCGATCCTCAACCTCGAGCCGCCGACCTCGGGCTCGGTGGAGTTCGACGGGATCGACATCGCAGCCCTCAAGGGTGAGGAGCTGCGGCACAAGCGCCAGGACATCCAGATGGTGTTCCAAGACCCGATGGGCAGCCTGGACCCGCGCCAGACCGTGGAGTCGCTGCTGCTCGAGGGCATGAAGGCCCACGGCCTGGCCAAGGACGCGAAACAGGCCAACACCCGGTTGCGCGACCTGCTCAAGGCGGTCGGCCTACCGGTCGCGGCGCTGAAGAAGTACCCGCACGAGTTCTCCGGCGGCCAGCGCCAGCGCATCGGCATCGCCCGGGCGCTGTCGGTGAACCCCAAGCTCATCGTCGCCGACGAGCCCGTCTCCGCCCTGGACGTGTCCGTGCAGGCACAGGTCATCAACCTCCTCGAGGAGCTGCAGGACGAGTTCGGCCTGACCTACCTCGTGGTGGCCCACGACCTCGCCGTCGTGCGCCACATCAGCGACCGGATCGGGGTCATGTACCTCGGTGCGATCGCCGAGGAGGCCGACGCCGAGGACCTCTACACCCGGCCGCTGCACCCGTACACGCGCTCGCTCATGTCCGCCGTGCCGGTGCCGGACCCGGTGGTCGAGGACCGTCGCGAGCGCATCCTGCTCCAGGGCGACCTGCCCTCCCCCGCCAACCCGCCCACGGGTTGCCGGTTCCACACCCGCTGCCCGTGGAAGCAGGAGACCAGGTGCGACACCGAGCGTCCGCAGCTGCGTACGCTGCAGATCGCCGGGGTCCCCGACTCGCACCGGGTGGCCTGCCACTGGGCCGAGCAGATCGAGTCCGGTGACGTGCCGATGCACCAGGTCGAGGGGTCGGTCACGTCCCCGGCCGACACCGGCGATGACGACGACGACTTCCTCGGCCCGGCCTCGATCCAGGAAGCTCTCTGACGGTGGACGGCCGCGCTGGCGTGCGGGCCTGGGCCGCGCGGCCCAGTGAGGTGAGGCTGCGCTTCGGTGACAGCCGGACCGATCCTTGCCAGAGTGGGGCGCATGTCCCGCTTGCTCACGCATGAGGAGATCGAACGCCAGCTCGGCGACCTGCCCGGATGGGCGGTGGCCGACACCCAGATCGTGGCGACCTTCGAGGCTCCCGACTTCCCTTCCGCCATCCGCCTCGTCGACGAGGTCGCCGTCGACGCCGAGTCGATGAACCACCACCCGGACATCGACATCCGGTGGCGGTCGGTCCGGTTCGTGCTGTCGACCCACGACCAGGGTGGACTGACCCAGCTGGACGTCGAGCTGGCCCACCAGATCTCGCAGGCCGCCGGCCAGATCGGGGCGCAGTCCCGTGGCTGAGGTGCAGATCGAGACCGCCCCACATGACGGCGAGGCGCACGACCAGGGCATCGCGACGCGGCTCAACTGGCTGCGGGCGGCCGTCCTCGGCGCCAACGACGGCATCGTGTCGACAGCCGGCATCGTCATCGGTGTCGCTGCGGCGACCAGTGACCGCACGACCATCATGACCGCCGGCGTGGCGGGCCTGGCTGCCGGTGCCATGAGCATGGGCGCGGGCGAGTACGTCTCCGTCAGCACGCAGCGGGACAGCGAGAGGGCGTTGCTGGCCAAGGAGGCCCGCGAGCTGCGCGAAATGCCTGACGAAGAGCTGGCCGAGCTCGCCGAGATCTACCAGGGCAAGGGCCTGTCGCCCGAGCTGGCCCGCGAGGTGGCTGTGCAGCTGACGGAGCACGACGCCCTCGGCGCCCACGCCGAGGCCGAGCTCGGCATCGACCCCAACGAGCTGACCAACCCGTGGCACGCCGCCTGGGCCTCGATGGCGGCGTTCACGGGGGGCGCCCTGCTCCCCCTCGTCGCCATCCTGCTGCCGCCCCAGGGGGCTCGCGTGCTCGTCACCGCGCTGGCCGTCGTGGTGGCCCTGGCCGTCACGGGAGCGGTGAGCGCCCAGCTCGGCGGGGCGCGCCGCCAGCGCGCCGTCCTGCGCAACGTGGCCGGCGGCATCCTGGCCATGTCGGTCACCTACGGCATCGGCGCCCTCGTCGGCACCCAGCTGTAGGACCTCAACGGAACTTCCGGCGTCGGGCAGCCGTTGGCCGAACTCATCCCCCGCCCACTCCGACGTCGTCCGCGGACGACTGATCAAGGACCGGTGAGTCCCCCGCCATGTCCGGCTACTGGCTCGACATCGCCCTCGTTGCCACCCTCGTGCTGCTCAACGCCGTGTTCGCCGGCAGCGAGATGGCCCTGGTCTCGCTGAGGGAAGGACAGCTCAAGCAGCTCGAACGCACCGGTGGTGCGCGCGCCCTACGACTGGTCCGCCTCGCCCGGGACCCCAACCGCTTCCTCGCCACGACGCAGATCGGGATCACCCTGGCCGGCTTCCTGGCGTCGGCGACCGCGGCGGTCTCCCTGGCCGAGCCGTTGGTGCCGTATGCAGCCGGCCTCGGCTCCGCTGCCGAGCCCGTCATGGTGGCCACCGTCACGCTGGTGCTGGTGTTCGTCACGCTCGTGCTCGGCGAGCTGGCACCCAAACGACTCGCGATGCAGCTGGCCCTGCCGTGGGCCCTGGCCGTGGTCCGTCCCCTGGATGCCCTGTCCACCCTGTCGCGACCCGCGGTGGTCGTCCTCGGTGTCGCGACCGACCTCGTCGTGCGGCTGCTCGGTGGGAAGACCGAGGCGGCTTCGGGAGACATCTCCGCCGAGGAGCTGCGTGACCTGGTCACGAGCAACCCCGAGCTCAACGACGAGCAGCGCGAGATCATCAGTGGTGCACTGGAGCTCAGTGAGCGCACCGTCCGACAGGTGCTCGTGCCGCGCGGCTCGGTCGTGACGATTCCCGGCGACGCGACGGTGGCGCAAGCCCGCGACACGATGGCCGAATCGGGTCACTCCCGTGTGCCCGTCACCGAGGGCAACCACCTCGACCGGGTGGTCGGGGTCGTCCACTGGGGCGCGGTCATCCACGGCGGTGAGGAACCCGTCGTCAACCGGGCGCAGCCAGCACTCATGCTCCCGGAGACGGTACGGATCTCCGAGGCCCTGCGGCGGTTCCGTGAGGAGCGCCAGCAGATGGCCATCGTCGTCGACGAGCACGGCTCGGTGGACGGGATCGTCACCCTCGAGGACCTGCTGGAGGAGATCGTCGGTGAGATCTGGGACGAGACCGACCCCGACGTCCTCGAGACCCACCAGGAGGAGGACGGCACGGTGGTCCTGCCCGGCACCTTCCCCGTCCACGACCTGTCCGACGTGGGGGTGGAGCTCGATGTCCCGCCGTCCTCCGACTATGCGACGGTGGCCGGGCTGGTGCTCAAGCTGCTGGGCCGGGTGCCCGAGCGACCGGGCGACGAGGTCCACACGGTTCGCTGGACGATCGAGGTGCTCGCGGTCGCCCGGCACGCGGTGACGGAGGTCCGCATCTCACCCCGAAGTGCGCCCGATGGCGAGGAGCTCGCACCCGAGGAGGACTCCGTCACGTAACCGGCCGCGCGCCATACCCGAACACCGGACTCCGGACCCGCCCAGCACGTCGGACGGTCAGGGCGACCCCGGCTCAGCGCTCGCAGGCGAGCCCGTCGTGGTCGCGGTCCTGGTACCAGTCGTACTCGGGATCGACACCGCGGCGGTAGGGGCCGTACCCGGCTGCGTTGGCTTCCCGGCACGTGCCGAACCGCGGGTCGGTGCGGGCCGAGGTCGTTGGTGGCCGGCGGCTTGGTGCCCGGCGGCTTGGCGGCAGTGGTCCGTGCCGGGGTCGGCGCGGTCGCGACGTGGCCTGCGCCCAGCGGGACAGCTGTGGCGGTCGGCAGCGCCTGGCCGGGGCAGGTGCTGAGCACCCGGATCACGGCGTCGCGCTCGGCCGAGGTGACCCACAACCCGTACCGGTGCTTGACCGCCACCTGACGTGCCACGTAGGCACAGCGGATCGCCTTGCGCGGCGGCAGCCAGGTGGCCGCGTCGCCGTCCCCCTTGCGGGCGTTCGTCGGGCCGTCGACGGCGAGGAGGTTGAGCGGGTCGTTGGCGAAGGCCGTGCGCTTGGTCGTGGACCACTGCTGCGCGCCCTTCTGCCAGGCGTCCGAGAGGGCGACGACGTGGTCGACCTGTACGGCGGTGGAGGTGCTCACACCGCGGACGAAGCTGATGGTCCTGGCGGTGTAGGGGTCCTTGAGCGATCCCCGGAGGACGAGGCAGCCGTGGGTGCCGGCCTTGAGGGTGACTGCCGTCAGGTCGCGGCGCAGGATGTCGTTGCGGGTGTCGCAGCCGTTGCGGTCGGTGTCCGCCCAGGCCTGGCCGAAGCGGAGCCGGTCGTAACCCGTCTTCGGTGCTCGCCCGGCGACCCGCAGGGAGGCGAGCGTCGTCACGGCCACACCGGGGCGCACGGTGGCGGTCGCCGCCTTCGTGGGCTTGCTGACCGAGGGGTCACCCGACGTGGACGCCCCCTCCGCGGATGTGGGCGAGGTCGTGCCGGTGGTCGCGGTCGCCCCTGCGGGGGTGGGCAGCGTGACCGGAGCGGGTTCGGAGTCCGCCTCGGCGGTGCCTGTCGTGCCGGCCGGGTGTGCCGAGCCTGCCGTATCGGCCGAGCGGGTCAGCGTCGAGAAGGCCGGCGAGTCCGCGTTCGCCGGCATGCAGCCGGAAGCCACAGCGGCCAGCACGACCAAGCCCGCAGCAGCGGGCCAGTGGCGGTCGGGACGGCGAACCATGAGCAGGGACAGACACTTTCGATCGGCGACGGCATCACGCTACGTCGTCGCACTCCACCTCACCGGCGAACCGGACAAGGCTGACCGAACAGGGGAGACCGAGCTCAGGAGGGCGTGCCGGGTGGTGCTACCGCGTCGAGCTCTGGCCGGGACCGACGACGTAGTCGATCGGCTTGCACACCCCACCGTTGGACTTCTCGGCGGAGCAGGCCGTCAGGCCGACATGGAGATCCATCTCGGCGCGCACCGAGAAGCGGGCACCTGCGACCGACGTGGGCGGGTCGATGTGCAGCTCCCCCGACGGCTCCGGCCACACGTTCATGAAGATGTTGAGCGTGGTGCTGACCATGTCCGAGGTGACCCCGAACTTCGCGAGGCCGGTCACGAGGTTCTCCAGGCAGCTGGGGTGGTAGGCGCCCTCGAACTCGGGGTACAGCAGGTCGAAGGTCTGCTGGCTGCAGGGGGTGAGGAGGAAGTCGTGGCGACCGCAGGTGTCCTCGACCACCGTGAGCATCGGCGTGCTGCGGTTGCTGTACAGCGTGTGACCCGTGGTGAGGAAGATCGTGTTCGCGAAGTCGATGGTGCGACCACTGGACAACCACTCGCCGTGGTCGTCGGCCGCGAAGCAGAACAGGTCGCTGACCTGTCCCCCGGTCGGGTCGATGACCGTCAGGACCTCCCCGGCCCTGAGCAGGAAGCCGGTGCCGGTCTGCGGCGACAGCCTGCGCACGCCGTCGTCGGTCGTCCCGGGCTCGGTACCCGGGTCCGGGGTCGTGCTGGTCTCCTGCTGCATCACTGGCTCTCCTCGTCGAAGCTCACTGGGGCCTGCCAGTCGGTCGGTACGGCGCGACCCGAGTACTGCCTGGCCTCCGAGCTGCCACCGTGGTCGGCGACCATCGGGTTGACCTCACCCTGCAGGGCCGCGTCCCGGCGCCTGATGGTGTCACGCATCCGTTCGAAGCGGTCCGAGGCCCGAAGGTCCTCGAACTGCTGGTGCAGGTTGAACACGAGGGTGGGGTACGGCGTCCGCCGGGCGATGCGCGATGCCGCGGGGTGCAGGCCCACGACGAAGTAGGCCGTGCCGGCGACGCTGAACGCGAAGTGCGGGTTGGCCGGGTCGTCGGAGACCTGGGGGTTCCACGGCTGGCGGTCCGCCTCGTGCAAGGCCTCGAGCTGCTGCCACAGCAGCGACTCGAACTGTGACTCGTCATCGCTGGTGGTGTCCCGGAACACCGCGACGAGCGAGGCGAAGCCGGCATCGAGGTCGGTGTCCCGGCCGAAGTCACGCAGTGCGTGGTGGAGTCGCTCGGTCGCCTCCTCGGATGCCATCCGCTCGAGGACGACCACCGTCGCCCGGTCCCGGTTGAAGACCGATCGCGCGCCGAGGCAGGGGTAGTCGGGGTGCAGCACCATCGTCTCGAGCGCACCTGCGACCTCGTCGGTCTCGTGCTGGTCCAGGTCGCTGGCGAGGTCACGGATGACGTCGGGCAGGCTGGGTTCGTGGATCGTGCCGGACACGGTCAGGAGACCACCGCGTCGACGACCTTCTTGAGGGCACTGGGCTGGGCCGGTGAACGCGGGGCGGTCTCCTTGGCCGAGAGCAGCTGCTCACCCAGCTGCCCGAGGACCTTGCGGCCCAGTCCCTCGCGCACCTTGGGGAACCAGTCGTTCTCCTCCTCGTCCATGTGGTGGCGGACGTTCTCGATGAGGACCATGGTCTTCGCCCGGAACCGCTCGTCCGACGGCTTCATGGCCGCCAGCTCCATCACCAGCACGTCGGCGACGTGGTGCTCCTCGTAGGACTCGAGGATGTCGTCCTCGAGGTCAGGCAGCAGGCGACGGACCTCCGGGTACATCACCTCGTTCTCGATGTAGGTGTGGACCGTGAGGAGCTCGATGACCTTCTCCACGATCGTGCCTCGTCGGGCCGGCGTCGTGGTCGACTTCTCGAACTCACGGAAGAGGGACCTGACCTCCTTGTGGTCGGCACGGAGGATGGTGATGGCGTCGGTCGACATGGGCGCTCCAGAGGGGAAGTGGGGCCACGCGGCCCGGTAAGAGACCAATACCCACGAAGTACTGCACCAAAACCCCGCGCGATGTGGCGTGCGTTACACGCAGAGGGTGCGGAGTTGGCCAACGGGTGACCCTCCGACTTTGCCGGAAGGGGCATGTGACGGACCTAACCGGGGCACCTACGAACCGAGCAGAGGTACAGGCACCCCCCAGTCGGTGCTGTTGCCATTGCCGAGCTGGCCACTGAAGTTGAAACCCCAGCTCAGGATCCCGCCGACACTGGACACCGCCGAGGTCCGTCCCCAGCCAGCAGCGATGTTCCTGACCCCACCGGCCAAGCCGGTGACGGCAACCGGGATGGCTGAGTCGGCCATCAACCCGTTTCCTAGTTCGCCGCCTGTCCCTCGTCCCCAGCAGAACGCGGCGCCGCCTCTGGTCAGCGCGCAGGTGTGAAACAACCCACCGCTGATCTGCATCACCTCGGCAGCCAGGCCGGTGACGGGCACCGGAACGGCAGAGCTGGTGTTGGCCGGGTAGGGACCAGGCACGTGCGTGGCGAGATTGTCGCCGAGCTGCCCGCTGTCGTTGTCTCCCCAGCAGAGTGCGCGACCGTCGTCCTTCACGGCGCAGGTGTGGAAGTTCCCGGCGGTGATGCTGTCGACGCCGCTGGCCAGGCCGGGCACGGAGATCGGGACGGCCGAATTGACGCGGGTGCCGTTGCCGAGCGTGCCGAAGTAGTCGCCTCCCCAGCAGAGGGCGCCGCCGCCGGCCAGCGCACACGTGTGCCCGTCGCCGGTAGCGACTGCCGTGACACCCCGCCCGAGACCGGTGACGGGGACCGGCACCGTTGAGCTGGCCGTGGACCCGGCGCCGAGCTGTCCCAGGTGGCCTCGCCCCCAGCAGGAGAGGGCGCCACGGCGTCCGACCGCGCAGGTGTGCTCGGGGCCTGTCGCGACGGCCCTGGCGCCGGTGCGCAAGCCGACCACGGAGACAGGCTCGTTCGCGCCGGTGGTGGTTCCGTCCCCGAGCTGCCCATAGTCGTTCTCACCCCAGCAAAGGACGCCCCCCTCGCTGGTGACGGCACACGTGTGGTTGTAGTTGGCGGCGATCGCAGTGACGCCGCCAGTCAGACCCGTGACACTGACCGGGGTCATCGCATCAGTCGTGGTGCCGTTGCCAAGCTGGCCCTGGCTGTTCGCGCCCCAGCAGTAGACGGCGCCACCAGTGGTCAGCGCACACGCATGCCTGTGCCCCACGGACACGCTCTTCGACACGAAAGCGCGCCCACCGCCTACAGGGGTGACCGTGACGTCGAAGGTGCCCTCGACCCATTGCCCGTTGCGGTCGGTGGCGCGCAAGGCAAAGGAGAAGCTGCCGGCGAGGCGGGCGTCGACACGGAGCGACTTCCCGTCGGTGTTGAGTACGAAACCAGGTGGGAGGCCACCCTCGGCCAGCGTCCAGACCACGGCAGCGCCGTTCCTGCCTCCTCGTTGGTTGGTGGTCAGCGCCAGGTCGTACGGGATTCCGATGGCGGCAGTGAACCGCAACGGAGCAGTGATGCTCATTGCAGGCGTCGGGCTGCGACTACCGGTGGCGCGGCCCACGGCACGCATGACCTTGGCGGTGACATCGTCGACCTTGAGATAGTGATGCTTGTGGACGTACGGGCCGTTGATCTGACGCGGCCCGTCATAGCCGGCATCGCAGACGACGTCCCCACGGTCGCACATCGAGTGGAAGCGGGCGCTCAACACGTCGGGCACGTCTCGGCGGGTGGCACCGTACGTCCCACTGCTCGGATCGCCGGAGAACGCGACGCCCCTGGCGTCGACGTCCCGACTGCTGGTGCCGTACGCCTGACCGCCCTGGTTGGGGACCCGGTCTCCGTCGGCGATGACCACGATCCCGTCCAGTGGGGCCAGTCGTTGGGTGGACTCCAGCTGCCACATGACCCGGTGCATCACCATGGCCCCCTGGGAGTACCCCGCCAACACGAAGTGCTCGCTCGGGCACCGGTCCATCCGGTGGGTCAAGAACGCCAGCGTCTCTGCGACGCCGTCGTCGATCCCCTGGATGAACCTGTCGGGTGCGTCGGGCAGATCTGACACGGGGCGCGGAGAATGGCTGGTAGCGGCCCAGTAACCCACCCGGTAGGTGCGCGGCTTGTTGGTGAGCGCGGTGACGAACTCCTGGAAGGCCAGATGTGTGTGCTCGCCCATGTTCGCGGTGGCGGCGTCCGCCGCCTCCCCGGACCCCCGTGCGCCGACGAAGACCACGTCCTGACACGGCACGGAGTCGCCGATCAGCACGGTCGACCCGTGTCCCTGCACGGGCTCGGTCGCCGCCTGGAGCGCCTGGCCCGATCCGTTGGTCGATGGCTCACCTCCCGCAGGAGCGGCACCCGAGGGGCCCCCAACCACCACCAAGGCGCTCAACACGAACCCCACTGCTGCCGCCCAACGGCGCACAGCCCGCATCCGGCCCCGTCCAGCTACCCCACCTGCACCCATGGCTGCCCCCGTCATCGCCACCCCCTGTGACGACCCCTTCGCGCTGCGCGCCTGGAGCCGCCCGCCACGAGTGTCTGCGCTGAGCCATCTGACGGCGACCCGCAAAAGGACGACCCACCACCCGGGCTACGCGGGGTTCCCCAAGGCGCAGCGCACCCCCGCTGCTCGAGCCCACGCCGGTCCGCGGCGGAACCGCTCCTCCGGTGGCGCAAGGACTTCGTTCTCTACGCACCGCCCGTTGGCGCTCCTACCGTGAAAGGAACACAGCAACACGAATGCTCAACGCGGACGAGGAGACCACCATGACCGACGTCGACACGGCAGTGGTCCGCAGCGACGTGCTGCAGTGGCGCGGGCTGCTCCTCACCGGCGCGTGGTGCGCCTTCGCGGCCGTCGTGCTGGTTGTCGTGGAGATCGGCCGCTACCTCATCTGGCCACCGCCAGGTTCCGCTGCCGGGTTCTTCGACCTGCTGCTGGACAACCCGGTGCTCGGCCTGATCTCGCTGGACCTGCTCTTCATGGTCTCGAACACCTTGGCGTACCTGGTCCACATCGCGCTGGCTGTCGTGCTGTGGCGGGTCAACCGGTCGGCGGTCGTGGTCGCGCTCGCGTTCGCCGTGGTGGGCATGGCCGCCTTCATGTCCTCCACACGCCCGGTCGAGATGCTGACGCTCGCCCACGCGTACGCCGACGCGGACGGCGCCGGTCGCACGGCTCTGCTGGCCACCGGAGACGGCATGCTCGCGACGTGGACCGGCACCGGCTACGACGTCTACTACTTCTTCGGATTCGCGACCCTGCTGATCCTGGCGGTCCTCATGCTGCGGTCCTCGATCTTCACCCGTACCACGGCGGTATGGGGTCTGGTGAGCGCCGCCCTCATGGCGGTTCCCGCCAACTTCGGGCAGGTCGGGCTGGCGTTCGCGGTGCTGTCGTTGGCGCCGTGGTCGGTCTTCGCCATCCTCGTCTGGCGGCGCCTGCTGCAGCTCGCCCAGCCAGCGGCGGCTACAGCGGACAGAGCCCGCGCACCGGACCTGGCCTGACAGTCTGCGTCAGACGTGCTGA
The DNA here is from genome assembly GCA_963731235.1 of uncultured Actinomycetota bacterium. GTDB lineage: Bacteria > Actinomycetota > Actinomycetes > Actinomycetales > Dermatophilaceae > Pedococcus. Next base: position 513,116 of record CAVSUT010000015.1, read on the forward strand.
CCCACGTTGATGACGTGCCCGGAGGCGTCGCGGTAGAAGAAGCGGCGCACGCCCCACTGCTCCTCGGTGAGCGGGTGCACGATCTCGACGTCGGCCGCTCGGGCCCTGGCGTACGCCTCCTCCACCTCGTCGACGAACACCGAGACGTCTGGGTTGGTCCCGGCCGTCGCATCACGCGTCATCAGGCTCAGCTGGTGCCCGGTGGCGTCGGCAAGCGTCACGATCCACCCGTGGTCCATCACGACGTCGAGACCCAGGACAGCGGTGTGCTGGCGGACCGCTGCGGCGAGGTCAGTCACGGTCAGGTCGGGTACGACGCGCTGGATCTCCATGAGATCAGGTGAACACGCCCCTGCCTCGGATGCAACGCGCTCGGACCTCCACGGGTGACGAGGACGTAGCCGCGCATACACCTGCCCTGGCACCGGTAGCCGAGCGGACGGGCTGAGATGCTGGCCTCATGGACCAGTCTGAGCTCGCGTCCCTGATCGACCGGACCTGTCGACTGACGGGGACGTTCACACTGCGGTCGGGGCAGACCGCCACAGAGTATTTTGACAAGTACTTGTTCGAGACCCACCCGCAGATTCTCCGGACGGTGGCTCAAGAGATGGTGCCGCTGTTGCCCCCCGACACCGAGATCCTCGGCGGGCTCGAGCTCGGGGGCATCCCCCTGGCGACAATGGTCAGTTCGATCACCGGCTTGCCCGTGGTGTTTGTCCGAAAGCGAGCCAAGGAGTACGGCACACGCCGGCTAGCTGAGGGACTCGACGTGGCAGGCACCTGCGTGACACTAATTGAGGACGTCCTGACCACCGGCGGTGCCGCGCGGGCGGCCGCCCTCGCACTGCGTGCCTTGGGGGCGACGGTCTCGGTGGCGACGTGCGCGATCGACAGGAGCGGCCGGCCCGGCGGACCCCTCGACGAGGTCGGTGTGCAGACTCGCTCGGTGCTCACCAAGGCTGACCTGGACCATGCGCGAGCCGCCGCGGACGCCTAGGTTGGATTCGCGCTGGGCTCGACAGCGCTGGTGCCACCTGCTCATGAGGGAGCGTCTGGCAGGGCTGGGCCGTCGGTGGGATAGATGCCGACAGCGAAGCCGTAGACCGTGTCGCCAGATCTGGGCAGCTGGTCGAACTCCTGCACCAGGGCCGCCATCCGCTCCCAGAACTCGGCGGCCCGCTCCTCCGGGAGGCGCGCATGCCGGATGAAGCCCCACAGCCGCCTGTCTCGGAACGCCGCAGCCGACTCCTGGGCGGCGACCTCGAAGTCGTTGAAGTCGCCGGGCAGGTCCGGGTCGTCGGGGCCCTGCTCCACGGCCACGTAGAACATCCGCGCGGTGCGGCCGTAGAAGCGCTCCTCGACCGCGCGGACCCGGCGGGTCCGTACGACGCGTACCAGTCCCGCCTCGGTCAGGACCTTGACGTGGTGGGCGACGGTGCTCTTCGGCCGGCTCACCGCGGCGGCCAGCTCGGTCACGGTGGCGGCTCGCTCGTGGAGCAAGCCCAGGACCGTCGTGCGCAAAGGGTTGCTGATGGCACGGACCTGCGCAGGCGTCGTGAGTGCGAGCCGGTCCGCGAGCTCGTAGTCGGGAGGGGTATTGCTGGACATGTCCTGATCAGATTACTCTGACAGAACGTTCCAAACTATTGGATCGATTCGGCATGAGAAAGGGAAACCGATGGTCGAGGTTGTCGTCTACCACCATGTCCAGGGGCTCACCACGGGAGTGGTGGCCTTCGCCGACGAGCTGCGACAGGCAGGACACACCGTGCACACGCCGGACCTGTTCGACGGTCGCACGTTCGCGACGATCGAGGACGGCATGGCTTACGCCCGTCAGACGGGGTTCGAGGCCCTCCTCGAGCGGGGTACCGCTGCCGCCGAGAGCCTGCCGTCGGACGGCCTGGTCTATGCGGGTTTCTCCATGGGAGTGATGCCGGCCCAGAAGCTGGCGCAGACCCGCGCAGGTGCCGCGGGTGCGCTGTTGTTCCACGCCTGCGTGCCCGTTTCCGAGTTCGGGCAGCGGTGGCCCGACGGCGTCCCGGTCCAGGTGCACGGCATGGATGCCGACCCCTTCTTCACCGAGGAGGGAGGCGACCTCGATGCAGCCCAGGAGCTGGCCGCGTCGACCGACCAGGCGGAGGTGTTCCTCTACCCGGGGAACGAGCACCTCTTCACCGACTCGTCGCTCGCGTCGTACGACTCGGCGGCGACGGCTCTGCTCCTGAAGCGCGCGCTGCGGTTCCTTGACGGCGTCGCACCTGCCTCGGCCCCGTCAGCGCCCCTCTGACTCCTGCGCTGCGGCGGCCTCGACCAAGGCTTTCGTCCGGATGTTCTCCAGGGTCCAGAAGCAGCCGAAGAGCGCGATCTCCCACCACTCCAGCAGGATGATCCAGTGGTCCGGGTCCCAGCGGCGGTACACCAGGGCGAACAGGAACGGCCCAGCCAGCATCGCCCCGAAGATCAGCCTGTAGCGGTTGCTCACCGCCAGATCCGTCTTCGGTATGGCCCCGGCCCCTTCCTGGGTGGCCACCACCTCGGGCCACGCGTGACTCCATACGGCCACTGCCAGCGCGGCGATGAGCAGGATGGCCGCCAGGTCGTGGACTCGGACGTCCACGGACCCGAGGGTGAAGCCGTCCATCGTCACCTCGTCGGGCGCCGGGACATACAGCCGCCATGCGGCCAATGCCAAGAACACGAACAGGACACCGGCCGTCAGAACGATGAAGACCCGGCTCTGCGTGCCCCGGTGCCACAGCTCCTCCAGGCGCGCGGACTCGTTGAACTCGATCACCACGAGCCCGATGCACAGCATGAGCACGACGGCGATCGCGATCCGCAGGGCCGTGACGTAGTCCCCCGCCGTCGCCCCACTCGGCGGGGGGTTCTCGCCCAACGACGTCAGGACTTCGTCCAGGTTGGTCGGGATCAAGGCGACGAACACGGCGTAGAAGCCGGCGCCGTTGAGGGTGTAGTCCTCCAACAGGGTCGAACCCTGGTAGGCCACCAGGCAGACTGCCGTCGCGATCATCACCCCCACGAAGACATCCCGCACCGGGGTCCCGTAGTAGGCACTGATGGACGTCTCCAGGTCCTGCCGGATGGCGGCATACGCGACCGTGACGACGAAGAGCACCGCCGGCAGCAGGACCAGGAGCCAACGCAGGTAGCGGTAGGTGATGCGGGCGATCTCTGCACGCATCTCGGGTACGGTCGGCGCCGGGCCCCCTGGTGTCCCCATCCACCTAGAGTGGCCGAGTTTCGGCAGCGGGATCAAGCCATCTCGGTAGCGCCTTCATAGAGCCCGATCGGGTTGCCGTCCGGGTCGAGGACACTCGCCCACCAGCTCGACTCGCTGATCGGCTGCTTGGGCTTGAGGACAGTGCCGCCGAGCTCGACCACCTTGGCCACCGCGTCGTCGATCGAGTCCACCTCCACGAAGCTGAGCGGGCTCTCCGACGACTCCGAGCGGGACACCAGTCCACCGCCGCTGATCTTGTTCGGGGCCTGCCACATGGGGTAGCCCTCGAAGCCTGGCGCCTCCTTGATGTCCCAGCCGAAAACCGCGCCGTAGAAGGCGGTCGCGCGGGCGTTGTCGGTCACCGGGATCTCGATGTGGGTGATGTCTCCGTGGGCCATGATCCACTCCTTCACTCGTGTGCGTCGGCTTGGGTGCCGACCTCAACCACGGTAGACCTCGGCGAAGACGCGCCACCGGTCCCGACGACCAGGTACGGCGCCCTGAGCCATCGCTACTGGCGCCCAACGGTCAACGCCACCGTCAGCACCTGGTGCAGCTCGATCCCCGCCGACTTGCGCACCACGTCCTTCAACGGCAGGAGGTAGCGCCCGTCCTTGGGAAACAGCGCAGTCGTGAACTCGGTGTCGCTGATGCGCACCACCACCGGCACCTGGCCCCAGTACTCCACCCCCTTGGCGGCGAACTTGATCTCCGCGCTCTCCTCCTCCGGAATGGCGACGAAGTAGAACGGCGCTGGCCCCCGCCACTCGATCACCGGACCTTCGAACTCCACGTCCATCTCGCTCATGGAGCGAGTATCGCCGTTCTGGGCGCCGAAAACTGGAGGACTTCTCGGGGCACTGACGCTGCGGACTGGCGCTCAGCCGTAGCTAGGATCGGCTCCAGCGTTGTTCTGCGGGATCGATCGAGGCGCGTCCTCGAGGAGGTCGACACTCTTGCCATCTGACATCACCACCTGGCCGACCTTGGCTGCACTGGCTGCCGAGGAGGAGACGTTGTGGCTCCCCGCCCTGACGGAGGACGTCGCCTGGGAGCTGGGGACCTCGGCGGTCGAGTCCGCCAGGAAGCGCAGGCATCCCATCTCCATCGGACTGTGGCGGGGCGACCACCAGCTGTTCCACTGTGGTCTACCCGGCTCGACGCGGGACAACGACGAGTGGCTGCGGCGCAAGGGACGTGTGGTCATGCGGTTCGAGCGCTCCTCTCTGTCCATGGCTCGCCTGTGCCACGACCAGGGCATCACCCTCGCCGAGAAGTTCGCCCTGTCCCCCGCCATGTATGCCGCCGCCGGAGGCGCCCTTCCGCTGCGGGTCCGGGGGGCGGGGGTGGTGGGCTGGTTCGGGGTGTCCGGGCTCCCCCAGCTCGAGGACCACCAGTTCGTCGTGGACGTGCTGCTCCGGCACCAGACGCAGGCCAGGTCCGCAGAGCGCACCTGACGACTGGAGAGAACGACCGATGTCACTCGCACGCATCCACAACTTCGCCATCTCCCTCGACGGCTTCGCCACCGGCGAACCGCAGACCGCCGACACGCCGTTCGGTCATGCGGGCCAGCGACTGCACGAATGGATGTTCGCTACCCGGTTCTGGGATGCAGCCGGAACCAACGGCGTCGACAACGCCTTCGCTGAGCGGCACGGTCACGGCATCGGCGCCGAAGTCATGGGCGCCAACAAGTTCGGCCCGCCCGGATGGCGGGACGACCCGGACTGGAGGGGCTGGTGGGGTCCCAACCCGCCGTTCCACACACCGACCTTCGTGCTGACCCACCATCCGCGGTCCTCGATGGAGATGGAGGGCGGCACCACCTTCCACTTCCTCGACGCTTCCCCTGCCGAAGCGCTGGAGAAGGCTCGCGAAGCAGCTGACGGCCAGGACGTCCGGATCGGGGGCGGCCCCAGCGTCGTACGCGACTTTCTCGCCGCCGGGCTCGTCGACCACCTGCATCTCGTCCAGGTCCCGATCGTCCTGGGTCGCGGCGTCCGTGTCTGGGACGGTCTGGAGTCCCTCGAGGAGGCGTACGACATCGAGGCGGTCTCGTCCCCCAGCGGCGTCACCCACTTCACGTTCACGCGCAAGGTCCCCTCATGACCGGCAACGCCGAAGGGCACAACAGGTGAACTCGGGCGGCGACGGCTGGCGAGAAGAGGGGGCCCAAGCCGAGCCCGTGTGGCGCTGAGGCGGGATCCAACCATGCCGCGTCGGATGGATACGGTCGCGCACGTGTGGCCGAGGCCGCGCTCCGCGCGCCGACCCCGCGCGACACTGCGGGCATAGAGTCGTCGTATGCGGGCCGTTGTGATCTATGAGTCCATGTTCGGCGACAACCAGCAGGTGGCGAGGGCCATCGCAGCTGGGCTGATCGAGGCGGGGGTTGCGGCCGAAGCGATCGAGGTGGACGCCGCCCCGACTGCGATCGGCTCGGACGTCGACCTCCTCGTCCTGGGGTCGCCCAACCATGCCTGGAGCATGCCGAGACCCAACACTCGTGAGAGCGCGGAGGCCAGGACAGACGTCCCACTGGTCAGCAAGGGGATCGGGGTGCGCGAGTGGCTCGGGAGCGCCTCCCTCGTGCCCGGGCAGCGGACGGTTGCCTATGACACCCGCGGCTCGCATCCCAAGGCCGTCGTGGCGATGGACCATGCTTCGAAGAGCATCGAGAAGGGCCTGGCGAAGCTCGGAGGGACGCGCTTGGTGCCCGCAGAGCACTTCCGCGTGGCGGGCATGAAGGGCCCGCTGGAGCCCGGCGAGCCTGAGCGTGCGCACGCCTGGGGCGTGACCCTGGCCGCCCTGCTGACGGGCTAGGCCGGGGCTGCATCAGGCCACACCGAAATGGGGGCACGATGAATGGCGATGGCAGTGCTGAGGGTTTCCGCGATGTCCGACGGCGAGGAGCATGGAGCGAGACCGTCGGGGTCCGACGGCACGGACCGGTTTACCGCCATGCACCTGGGGTCCTGGATCGCGCTGGCGCTGACGATCGTTACGGTCGTCACGTTCGCCATGGCACTGACGGCTCTCCCCGACGACGTTCCCTATCCGTTCACGAGCAGCGTCATCGCTGCACAATGGCCCGGGGACTACGTATGGATGTATCCGGCCATGCTGCTGATGCTCCTCTTCGTCGCTTTGGTCGCGTCAGTGCATCTCTACGCTCCTTCGATGCGGAAGATCTTCAGCCTGCTCGGGCTGTGCTTCGCGAGCGTTGCGGCCGCGGTGCTGCTCATCGACTACTTCATCCAGGTCACCGTGGTGCCGGTGAGCCTCGAGAGGGGGCAGCTCGACGGTTGGGCGATGCTGACCATGTACAACCCATACGGTGTCTTCATCGCGCTCGAGGAGCTCGGATACCTCCTGATGAGCCTCGCGTTGGCGCTTCTCGCTCCGGTGTTCGTCGGAAGGAACAGGGTCGAACGGGCGATCCGTTGGGTGCTCCTGCTGAACTTCCTGACGGCGGTCGTCGCGCTCGTGGCCGTGTTGGTGCTCTACGGCATGGACAGGAGAACTGTCTTCGAGATCATCGTGATCTCGATCGTCTGGTTGACGCTCATCGTCGTCGGCCCGCTTGTCGCGATCGTGTTGCGACGCGCCCCTGTCCACTCCTGACATGCCAGATGCGCAGGTCCGGACGCAACGCGCGGTCGACAGGTGCGCGGGCCGCATGTCCGCACCGGCGCCGGACGGGGAGATCGCAGGTCGTCGACCTGCGCTGACGACCTGTTTCAGACGTTGAAGCGGAACTCCACGACGTCGCCGTCGGCCATGACGTAGTCCTTGCCCTCGATGCGGACCTTGCCGACCGACTTCGCAGCAGCCATGGACCCGGCCTCGACCAGGTCGTCGAACGAGACGATCTCAGCCTTGATGAACCCACGCTGGAAGTCGGTGTGGATGACGCCGGCAGCCTGCGGGGCGGTCCAGCCCCGGCCGATCGTCCACGCCCGCGACTCCTTCGGGCCGGCCGTCAGGTAGGTCTGCAGGCCGAGGGTGTGGAACCCGGTGCGAGCCAGCTGGTCGAGGCCGGACTCGGTCGCCCCGAACGACTCCAGCAGCTCCATCGCCTCCTCGGTCGCCATCTCCATGAGGTCCATCTCGAGCTTGGCGTTGAGGAAGACCGCGTCCGCAGGCTCGACCAGCGAACGCAGCGAGGCGTGCAGGTCTGCGTCGCCGAGCTGGTCCTCGTCGAGGTTGAACACGTAGATGAACGGCTTGGTGGTGAGCAGCCCGAGCTGACGCGCGTCAGCGAGGTCGACCCCGGCAGCCGCGCCCGCGGCATACAGGGTGTCGCCCTTCTCGAGGACCTTCTGGGCCAGCACCGCGTTGTCGTAGGAGGCCTTCTTGTCCTTCTGGATCCGCGACTCCTTCTCCAGCCGCGGCACGGCCTTCTCGAGGGTCTGCAGGTCGGCGAGGATGAGCTCGGTGTGGATCGTCTCGATGTCGGAAGCCGGCGAGACCTTGCCGTCGACGTGGACGACGTCGCCGTCCTCGAAGGCGCGCACCACCTGGCAGATCGCGTCGGCCTCACGGATGTTGGCGAGGAACTTGTTGCCCAGCCCCTCCCCCTCGGAGGCGCCGCGGACGATGCCGGCGATGTCGACGAAGGACACCGTCGCGGGCAGGATCTTCTCCGACCCGAAGATCTCGGCGAGCTTGCCCAGTCGCGCGTCCGGCAGGGGCACCACCCCGACGTTCGGCTCGATGGTCGCGAACGGGTAGTTCGCGGCGAGCACGTTGTTCTTGGTCAGGGCGTTGAACATCGTGGACTTGCCCACGTTGGGCAGGCCGACGATTCCGATAGTGAGAGCCACAAGGCCGAGAGTCTACCGTCGCGGGGTGGCCGCCCTCGCCAGCTGCCGGGACAGCGCGACGAGGCGTCCCTCGCTGTCCCAGACCTCGGCGTCCTCCTCGAGGTAGCCACCGGACATGGTGCGGCTGGTGAGGTTCACGCGGAGCCATCCGGGGGCGGGCCGCGCCCGGACGTGCGCGGTGAGCTCGAGGGTCGGCGCCCATCCAGGAAGCCCCAGCTCGAACGCCACCGGTGGCAGCGCGTCGACGGCCAGGAGCAGCAGCAGAGGGTCAGGTTCGCGACCGTCGACCATGCGGAGCCAGCCGCGGATGACCCCGTTGCCCGACGGCTTGCCCATGGCCCAGCCCGTCGTGGCCGGGTCCAGTCGCAGGTCCAGCCGCTCCAGCAGGGAGGCGGCCTTGAGGAACTGCGGCGGCGCCTGGTCGGTCGACAGGCACTGGTCCGGCGGCGGCAGCTCGGGCGGGGTGGCCGTGGTCGTCGCCGCCTCGTCCATCGTGGCCAGGTCGCCGTAGGTCGCCAGCACCCGGACCCTTTCGACCTCAGCACCGGAGCCGTCGTCCTGGAGCAGGGAGGCCTGCCCGTTGGACACCGAGCGACCGCGACGCAGCACCGAGGTCCGCACGCGTGGCCGGGCCCGGGGCGCCTGGCGTCAGGAAGTAGGCACTGATCGCCAGGGGGTGCGGGTGCGCCGGGCGTTCGTCGTCAGCGGCGCCGAGCTCGACCGCGAGCGCGCGTCCGATGGTCGCGAGCAGGATGCCGCCGTTCACCCCGCCGCCGATGCGCCACCCGTCGCCGAGCGCCACGTCGTAGGCACCTGGTTCGTCCACGCGGGGCGCAACTGCGGACCCCTCGTCGAACTCGCTGACCTGCTCGCCCATCTTTCGCCCTTCCCTCGCCGTGCGCGCCATACCCGACCCAACAGGAGGGTATGCCGCGCACGGTCACCTCAGGGGCTGGTCGTGGGCTGCGCCACCCCGGAAGTCGCCGAAGTCGTCGGCGTCGCCGAGGACGACGGGCTCGTGCTCGACGTGGCCGAGGACGTTGGGCCGGTGCTGCTCGAGGGGCTGGCCGACGACGACGGGGACGTGCTCGTCGAGGATGCGCTCGACGACGTGCTGCCGGACGTCGGCGACGTCGATGTTGCCGTCGTCGATGCAGAGGAAGTCGATGCAGACGAGGTCGACGAAGTGGTCGCACCGGTAGGTCCTGCGGTGGTCGAGGTCGTCGCTGCCGGCCCCGTGGTGGTCGCCGGCGCGCTGCCCGCCTTCGGCTCGACCCACGCCGGGTCCTTGCGCAGGATCGCGAGGATCTGGCGTTCGTACTCGTTGAGCCGACCCTGGAGCTCACTGAGCGGGACGCCCTGGATCGAGGCGCCGAACGCCGAGATCTGCGCCCACAGTGCGTCGAGCTCGGAGGCGCTCTGGGCACTCAGCGGCCCCGAGAGGGTGACCACCAGCTGGGTCGCGAGCGCCTGGGTGACGCACTGGACGCAGTTGTAGTTGACCGCTGCTGCGATGTTCTCTGGGACGACGACGTGGGCGTCGCCGACGATGACGACGACCTGGAACGCCACCGCCACCGCCTGGCAGCCCGTGCACGACGCGAAGGCATACGCCTCGTTGGCGTTGGCGACGGTGTTCCCGTCAGCCCAGACGAGGGCGAAGGCCACGTCGTAGAGGGACGAGCCGTCGGTGGTGTTGACGGCCATCGCCTGGTTGTCGCCCTCGCCCGGCGGGAGCGGCCGGTCGAACGGGAACACCCACGTAGGCAGGGCCGAGCCGTCCGGGGCGGTCTGCCCAGGGCGCGGGACCATGACGACGGCGAGCTGCGGCGACTCCGCGGTGGGCAGGGTGACGCCCTTCGGCAGGACGGCCCGCCCGGCCCCCTGCCGCCCTTCCTGGATCCGGCCCGAGGCGGGCGTCACACCCGTGCGAACGAAGGTCGCGTTGACTGCGTCGGCCACCGTTCCACGCTCGTAGGCCTGGACCGGTCGGTAGGTGCCCGGCTGCGGCCACCACGCCCAGACCAGCCCGGCCGCGATGGCGAGGGCCGCGAGGCCGGCGACCCCGCGGCGTACGGGATGTCCCTCGGTCCTGCGCCAGGTGCCGAGCACCACCTGGCGGACCACGCGGCTCACGATGAACACCACTCCCAGCACGGGCAGGGCGATGGCCACGATCGACAGCACCCGCACGAGCACGGCGAGCAGGTCGCCGTCGGCGAGCTGGGCCTCCATCCGCGCCCACTGCCGACCCAGCGACGCCCACGCCGTCCCCGCGACCCGGGGGAAGCTGAGCACCATCATCAGCAGCGAGAACGCCAGCACCGGCACGACGACCAGGACCCAGGTCGTCACGACGGCCCTGGCCCACGGCTTGAGCACCGTGGCTTCCGGGTCCTTCCAGTGCCGTGGCAGCAGGGAGACCAGGGTGGGCTTGATCCGGTGGTAGAGGTCGGGGACACCGGTCACGTCGGCCAGGACGTGGTACCCGTCGAAGCGCACCAACGGGGCCAGCTGGCGCACCATCTGGAGCACCTGCGTGGCGATGATGAGCAGGATCGCGTCCCACCCGGTGGCCCACCAGGCGCCGAACATGACGACGGCGACGATGGCGTTGAAGTAGAGCCCGCCGAGGTCAGTGCGCACGCGACCGGCCCGGCCGAGGCGGTAGCTGTCGGTGACGTCGGTGTAGAACGCCGGCCACACGAGGTAGAGGCCCGTCCCCATCGCCCCCGGCGTCGCACCGCCGTATCGCGCCGCTGCGGCGTGGCCGAACTCGTGGAACCCCGCGGACACCACCGTCAGGGCGAAGACCGTCAGGAGCAGCGCCGGCTGGTCGAAGGCCTGGTGGGTCGCCGAGGCGAGCCCCTTGTGCCACAGCACCCACCCGCAGACCGCGAAGAACGCCGCGACGAGCAGCGCCACGACAACCGGCGCGAAGAGCAGCGCGAAGGGCGCGGTGATCCTCCGGGTGACCTTCGGGTCGGTCACGACATAACGAAAACGCAGTGCCAGCAACGGGTTGGACCGCTTGAGCTCCGGGTCGGAGCCGTCAGCCTTCTTGAGCACCCCGATGGTCCGGAGCTTGGCGTCGCACAGTGTCTCGACGTCCTCGGCACTGACCTGGCGCCCGATCGCGGCGCCGACCGCCTCGGCGACCTCGGCCGTGGTGCGGCGCCCGTCCACCTGCTCCAGCACGGCGTACAGCAGGGGGGTGAGCTGGATCGTCTGGCCGTCGCCGCGGCGCACCAGCGCCGGCGTCACGCGGTACCCGGAGCCGGGCACCTCGCCGAGCAGCTGGACGCCGTCGGCGCGGACCGGCACCACCGCTTCGGTGGTGGTGGCGGACGCGGTGGCGGCGGGGGCTGTGGCGGCGGTGGACGCGTCGGTGGGGCCGGGCGGCGAACCCGCCCCCGAGCGCTGCGGCTCGGGGGCAGGCTCGCGCCCGGTCGGGGCGCCGGGCCCCTCGAAGGGAGTCATGTCAGGGTGTGGTCGCGCCGACTACTGCGAGATGTCGGAGGTCTGGTCGGTCGACGCGTTGGCGTCGGCGTCGATGTCCTGGGTGATGATGGCGTCCTGCTGGGCGAGCGCGACCGCGTTGGAGTCGATGGAACCCACGTTGGCAGCGACCGCCGCGTCGATCGGCGCGGCGACGTTGGCGTTGGCCGCCACCGCTCCGGCGATCGGGGCAGCGAGGTCGAGGTCGGCAGCGAGGTCGACGTCCACGTTGAGCAGGGGTCCGTCCATGGGGCCCCCGGCGTCGATGGCGTCGGTCGGGGAGGCACCCGGCACCGTCGGCTCGGTGGTCGGGGTCTGGGTGGCCTCGTCGACGGGGGCGGGAGCCGCGTCGGCCTGGTCGATGGTGGAGTCCTGGCTGCCCTCGGCGACGGCCTCGCCGGTGATGCCCTGGTCGATGATGGCGCCCTGGTCGGCCATCGCCTGGGCCGTCGAGCCGGCGGAGAGGACGTTGGCGCCGACCGCTGCGTCGATCGGGGCGGCGACGTTGGCGTTCGCGGCGACCGCGAGGTCGATGGGCGCTGCGGCGTCGAGGCCGATGTCGAGGTCGGCGTTGAGGTCGAGCAGGCTGATGACCTCCTTGTCGGGCAGCGCGGTGCTGCCCTCGGCGGCGAGCTCCTCGGCAGAAAGCGGCGACATGGTCGAGTCAGTCATGGTGCACTCCGTGTGGTGGACGATTTCCCCGGCAAGATGACTCGGCGACAGTACCGGTGCCGACCCCCGGGCGCACGTCGGGTCGCGCGCTGACCTGCGGCGATGGCGCCATACCAGACCTCAGAGGGCCGGCAGGCCGTCCTCGAGGTACGCGGCCGGGCCCGAGTGGGTCGCGAGGAAGGCGAGCAGGCGTTGGTTGTATGGCGCGACGTGCCGGTCGAGCTCCTCCTCCCCCACCCAGTGGACCGCCCGGATCTCCCGTGGCTGCAGCGTCATCGCGGACGTGAAGTCGTCGTGCACGACCCCGAGGTCGAAGACGAAGACGGTCGCGTCGGACCAGCCCCGCCACGGTGGCAGCCAGTTGACGGCGAGCAGACCCAGCACCTCGACCTCGACACCCAGCTCCTCGCGCACCTCACGCACCACGCAGTGGGCGGGCGACTCGTGGGGGTCCACGACCCCACCCGGGAGGTCCCACTCCTGCTTGTAGACCAGCTCGCAGAGCAGCACCCGGTCCCGGGCGTCGCGGATGATCCCCTGGGCGATGGCGCGTTTGGTGGGCAGCGCCGAGTTGAGCTGGGCGATGAACCCCTCACGGCTCTCCGGCGGGGGGTCCTCGGCCAGCATCCCGAGGACGACGACGTCACCACGCCCACCCGGGACGTTCTGGGAGCGGCTGACCCCCTCCTTGCGCAGCCCGGCCCGCATGGCGGCGCGGACGCCGTCGCGGTCCGAGTCCTCGACCCTCGCCTCGACCCGGCGCAGCCCGAGGTCGTCGAAGGCCCACCGCAGCACCAGTCGCAGGGCGCGCTCGACGATGCCGACAGCGCGGTACTCCGCGACGAAGACCCAGATCACCTCCGCGTCCCCGGTCTCGCCGGCCAGGAGCTCGACCCGTCCGACGCGCTCGTGCTGCCACAGGACCTCGAAGGCCCGGAGGTCTGCATCGGCGGCACCTTCGTCGAGCCCACGGACGACGAGGTCGTCGTCGACGAGGACGGGCTGGGCCGACGGGCCGGTGGTCATCGCGCACCCGCCACGAAGGGGGCACGCAGACCCACGTGGTGGTCGGCAGCGGTCTCGGACATGTCGGGCACGCTACCCGGCGCCACCTCCCGCTCCCTGTCGGTGGGGGCTGGCACAGTCCTCGACATGGAACTCGTCCTCGCCCTGCTCGCTGGTCTCGCCGTCGGTGCGGCCGTCGCGGTCGCGGTGTGTCGCCAGCTCGGTGTGGCCCGCTGGGCCGGTGTGAGCGCCGAGCGCGACCTGCTGCGCGAGCGCGTCGTCGACCTCGAAGCAGCCCTGTCCGACGACGCCCAGACCGCGGCGGTGCTCGGCCCGCTGCGCGACGCGCTGGGTCGGGTCGAGCAGCAGGTGGGCACCCTCGAACGGGACCGCACCCACCAGTACGCAGCCCTCGAGCAGACGATCGCCCAGGTCCACGCGTCGACGACGGCTCTGGGACGCCAGACCCAGAGCCTCGCCGGTTCGCTCAACGCCTCGACGGTGCGCGGGGCCTGGGGAGAGGTGCAGCTGCGTCGGGTCCTCGAGCACGCCGGCCTGCTCGCGCGCTGCGACTTCGACGAACAGGTGCACCGGGTCAGCAGGCACGACCGGCAGGTGCGACCCGATGTCGTGGTGCGACTGCCCGGGCAGAAGTACCTCGTCGTCGACTCGAAGGCACCGATGGTCTCCTTCCTCAAGGCCCAGGCCGACGACCTACCCACGGGCGAACGCACCCGGTTGCTGCGCGAGCACGCCTCACACCTGGAGGGCCACGTGCGGGCTCTCGCGGCCAAGGACTACTGGTCGGCGTTCGAGAGCTCGCCGGAGATGGTGGTCTGCTTCGTCCCGAGCGAGGCGATGCTGTCCGCGGCCCTGGCCGCCGACCCCAGCCTGCACGAGGACGCCATGTCCCGTCGGGTCGTGCTGGTCGGACCGGGTGCGCTGATGGCCCTGCTGCGCACGGTGGCGTTCACCTGGCAGCAGGACGCGTTGACCGCCAACGCGCGGGAGCTGATGGCGGTGGGCCGTGAGCTCTACGCCCGTCTGGGCACCCTCGGATCCCACACAGCCCGGATGGGTGGGGCGCTCCAGCGCTCGGTCGAGGCCTACAACCAGATGGTGGGCGCCCTGGAGTCGAGGGTGTTCGTGACCGCTCGCCGCATGCACGAGCTCGAGATCGTCGAGGACGAGCTGCCCGTCGCGCGCCCGGTCGAGACCGGCCCTCGGGTGCTCACTGCTGTGGAGCTGCTCGAGGCGGCGACCGCCGAGGACGCCAGGCCTCAGCTGGACCTGGCCTCGGAGTCGCGGGACCGGGCCCCCGACGCCTCCAACCGCGACGTGGCGGACCCCAGGTGGACCGGCAGGGAGTCGACCGCGTAGACGATCGACTGGTCGCGGAACCGCAGTTCGCCAGGGTCCACCGCCAGCCTCAGCTCGGGGAACCGTCGTGCCAGGCGCGGGAAGGCCATCCGCAGCTCCAGCCGGGCGAGCTCGGCCCCGACACAGCGGTGGAACCCGTGGCCGAAGGCCAGGTGGGGCACCGGCGGGCGGTCCGGGCGGAAGGAGTCGAGGTCAGGGCCGATTCGGGAGTCTCGTCCTCCCCTGGCCAGGGCGACGATGACGACATCGCCCCTGCGGACCTTGCGACCAAAGAGGTCGTGGTCCTCGAGCGCAAACCGGGGGAAGGCGATCTGCACGACGGACAGGTAACGCAGCATCTCCTCGACCACCCGGTCGATGGCGGCGGGGTCGTCGCGGACGAGCTCGAAGTGCGGTCGGTCGCGCAGGAGGACCAGGGAGCCGAGGGCGAGCATGCTGGCGGTGGTCTCGTAGCCGCCCGTGAAGACCCCATCGGCCAAGCCGGCGATCTCCTCGTCAGTGACGTCGTCGCCGGCCTCGGCGATGATCCTCCCCAGCAGGCCGTCGCCCGGGTCCTGGCGCTGGCGCCGGGTCGCCTCGAGCAGGAAGTCTCGTGACGCCGACATCGCCCCGAAGGCGCTGGCCCCGCCGGCGGAGACGTCGAACCGGGCGTGCGACAGGGACTGGAAGCGGGCCCGGTCCTCGGCGGGAAGCCCGAGCAGCTCGCAGATCACGAGGAAGGGGATCGGGAAGGCGAAGTCCTCCACGATGTCGGCCTCCGAGCCCTTGCCCGCCATCACCTCGAGCTGCGCGTCGATGATCTGCTCGATCCGTGGGGTCAGCCGCTGGATCCGCCGCATCGTGAACTCCGGCGTCAGCAGTCCCCGCAGGCGGGAGTGCTCGGGCGGGTCGGTGAAGCCGAGCCCGCCGACCGTGCCGCCGCTGGCGCCGACATACGGCCGGACGTCGTTGCTGTAGCGGGCCCTGTCGGCGAGAACGGCCTTGCCCTCGGGGTGCCCGGACACCAGCCAGATGTTCATCCCGAACATGTGGGCCAGCCGGTGCACCGGGTCACCGGCTCCGGGACCTAACCGCGAGATGGGGTCGAGGCCCTCACGTCGCAGCGGTCGCAGGAGGCGTCGCGGCACCGAGTCGAGCAGGGACAGGTCGACCACGGCCGGTCCGCGCGCGACGAGGCGAGCCAGGATCCGCCGCTTCGTGGCCGACAGGTCGATCATGGTCGAACCGTACCCGCGCGACCCTCCAGATCCATGATGTGCGCGCGCACGGCGGCGCGCAGTCTCGTTCGGGGCATCTGCCGGGGATACATCGTGCCGTGCACGGCGAGACCGTCGAGGAGCCCGTGCAGGCGGTCGGTCTCCCCCACCAGGTCGAACCCCGGGCCCGCGTCCCCGGCCACGTGGCGCACCAGGCCCTCACAGAGCCCACGCAGGCTCCGGTGCGCGTCGTCGGCCAGAGCGCGCAGGTGCTCGTCGGTCCGCGCGCTGGCCAGCAGGGCCAGCCAGACCTCGGACTCCGCCTTGCGCTGGGCGTCCACCGGGAGGACCTCGCCGAGGACCTCCACCAGCGCATCGGGGTCGAACGCGTCGAGGTCGACCGCCGCGATCCGTCGTCGGACCCTGGCCCTGGCGCGCTCGTCGAGGGTGGTCATGGCGAAGGCCATCAGCTCGCCCTGGCTCGAGAAGTAGTGACGGATCGCCCCGGTGGACCACCCCGCCTCCGCGGCGACCGTCCGCACCGACGCCGCAGCGACACCATCGCGACGAACGACCCTCCAGAGGGCGTCGGCGATCTCGTCGCGGCGCTGATCGTGGTCGACGACTTTGGGCACGCTGCTTTCTATCACGGTCGTGCTAGTTTACTTAACATTACACACGTACTAAATAGAATGGATGTTGTCATGCTGATCGGGTTGATCCTCGCCTGCGAGGTGCTCTTCTGGGTCGTCCTGTTCTCCGGCCTCGCGGCGCGCTACCTGCTGCGCCGCGAGCGGCTGAGCCGGGTGCTGCTGGTCTGCGCTCCCCTGGTCGACCTCATCCTCCTCACCGCCACTGCTCTCGACCTGCGCGCGGGAGGCACCGCGACGGCAGCACACTCCCTCGCCGCCATCTACATCGGCGTGTCCGTGGGGTTCGGCCACCGCATGGTCGCCTGGGCGGACGAGCGCTTCGCGCACCGGTATGCAGACGGGCCTGCCCCCACGCGCAAACCGCGGCACGGCCGTGCCCACGCGGCATACGAACGCCGCGCCTGGCTGCGTCACCTCACGGCCTGGGCCGTGGGGTGTGGGTTGCTCGGCCTGGCCATCGTGGTCGTCGGCGACGCAGACCGGACAGCCGCCCTGTGGGGCACCGCGCGGCTCTGGACCCTGGTCCTCGTCGTGGACGGGATCATCGGGCTGAGCTACACCGTGCGCCCGCGCCCCGAGCAGGAGACCGCTGCTCAGTGCAGCGAGCCGGCTTCCTCGAAGGCCCCGTCGTGACGCATCTTGTCGCTCATGCCGCGAGCCTTGAGGTCGCGCCGGATCTCGTTGGGCAGCGAGAAGAGCAGGCTCTCCTGAGCGGCGACCACGGGCTCGACGTCGCCGTAGCCGCGCTCGGCGAGGAAGGTCAGCACGTCGCGGACCAGGACCTCGGGCACCGAGGCACCGGACGTGACCCCCACGGTGGTGACGCCCTCGAGCCAGGTCGGGTCGATCTCGTCGGCGTAGTCGACGAGGTGGCCGGCGCGCGAGCCGTGCTCGAGCGCCACCTCGACGAGGCGCACCGAGTTGGAGGAGTTGCGGGAGCCGACGACGATCATCAGGTCGCAGTCGGGGGCCATCTGCTTCACGGCGAGCTGGCGGTTCTGGGTGGCGTAGCAGATGTCGTCGCTGGGCGGGTCCTGCAGGGACGGGAACCGCTCACGCAGCCGGCGCACCGTCTCCATCGTCTCGTCGACGGACAGCGTCGTCTGCGACAGCCACACGACCCGCTCCGGGTCGCGGACGGTGATGTTGGCGACGTCGTCGGGGCCCTCGACGAGGGTGATGTGCTCGGGTGCCTCGCCGGAGGTGCCGACGACCTCCTCGTGGCCCTCGTGGCCGATGAGCAGGATGTCGAAGTCGTCGCCGGCGAACCGCACGGCCTCCCGGTGCACCTTGGTCACCAAGGGGCAGGTCGCGTCGATCGTCTTCAGGCTCAGCGCCTTGGCCTCCTCGTGGACGACCGGGGCGACGCCGTGGGCGCTGAAGATGACGGTGGCACCCTCGGGCACCTCATCGGTCTCCTCGACGAACACCGCGCCACGCTTCTCCAGCGTGGTGACGACGTGCTTGTTGTGCACGATCTCCTTGCGGACGTAGACCGGCGGTCCGTAGAGCTCGAGGGCCTTCTCCACCGTGACGACGGCGCGGTCGACGCCCGCGCAGTACCCGCGGGGCGCGGCGAGGAGCACGCGCTTGGTGGGCTGTCCGGTGGTGTCAGTCATGACCCCATCGTAGGTTGCCGCGCTGGAGCACCCCAATCGCCGGCCCGGACCACGCGAGGACGTCCTCCTCGGTCTCCTAGAGTGAGCCCGTGACCGGTTCCGAGCAGCGCCCACCCCTGCCCGAGCGGGCCGGCGACACCACAGCCGAGTCCCCTTGGCCGGTACGGCTGCTCAGCATGAAGATCGGCGAGTACGTCGAGAAGATGTCGGTGCTCTGGGTCGAGGGGCAGGTCGTCCAGCTCACCCGTCGTCCCGGCTCCCGCACCGCCTACCTCACCCTGCGCGACCCCGATGTGGACATGTCCCTGTCCGTCGCCATCTCGACCAACGCCCTCGACGCCATGCCCGTACCCGTCGCCCAGGGCGCCCGTGTCGTGCTCCAGGCCAAGCCCGTCTTCTGGACCCAGCGCGGCTCGCTCATGCTCGACGCCCGCCAGATCCGGCCGGTCGGCGTGGGCGAGCTGCTCGCCCGGGTCGAGCACCTCAAGCGCACCCTCGCGTCCGAGGGGCTGTTCGACGTCGAGCGCAAACGGGCCCTGCCGTTCCTGCCGCGGACCGTGGGGCTGGTCTGCGGCAGGGCCAGCGCCGCCGAGAAGGACGTCATCGAGAACGCCCGCCGCCGCTGGCCCACGGTCCGGTTCGAGATCCGTCAGGTCGCGGTGCAGGGCCCGGCCGCGGTGCAGGAGGTGATGGCCGCGCTCCAGGAGCTCGACGGGACCGACGGCGTCGACGTCATCGTCATCGCCCGGGGCGGCGGCTCGGTCGAGGACCTGCTCCCCTTCAGCAACGAAGCCCTCCTGCGGGCGGTCGCTGCAGCCCGGACCCCCGTCGTCTCGGCCATCGGCCACGACGTCGACACCCCGCTGCTCGACCACGTCGCCGACTGGCGCGCCTCCACCCCCACCGACGCGGGCAAGCGGGTGGTGCCGGACGCGCAGGAGGAGCGCCGCGGCATACGGCAGGCCCGCGACCGGGCCCGTCGTGCCCTGGCCGGACACGTCGCCAGCGAACGCCGCCACCTCGTGGCACTGCGTTCGCGGCCGGTCGTGGCCAACCCGGCGGCCATGATCGACGCCCGCCGGGCCGAGCTCGACGCCCTCACCTCACGTTCGCAGCGCCGCGTCCTGGCCTCGGTCCACCGGGCCGGCGACCACATCGGTCACCTCCGCGCGCAGGTCCGCACCCTCTCGCCGTTGTCCACCCTCGAGCGCGGGTATGCCGTCGTGCAGCACCGCGACGGCGGCGTGGTCATGGACCAGGACGATGTCGCCCCGGACGAGCTGCTGCGGGTGAGGGTGGCCCGTGGCGACTTCGCGACCCGCGTCGTGGGCCTGACCACCGGGGCCGGTTAGGCTTCCTGCCCATGGCCAAGGGAGCAGAGCAGACGGCGTCCACCGAGCAGTTCCCGGACGTCGCGGAGCTGTCCTACGAGGCGGCGCGCGACGAGCTCATCACGATCGTCGCCCAGCTCGAGGGCGGACAGGTGGGCCTGGAGGAGAGCATGCGGCTGTGGAAGCGGGGCGAGGTCCTGGCAGCGCACTGCAGCACGTGGCTCGATGGCGCCGAGGCTGCACTCACCGAGGACACCGACGGCTCGTGAACCGCGGGCACCCGCTGGTCAGCCGGTGGGCGCCTTTCGGAGGGTTCCCGCGAAGGCGGTGAGCTCCTCCAGCGTGCCGGTCCCGGTGACGATCGTCGTCAGCTCGTCCCCGGCGACGGGCTCGTGGACCAGGCTGTTCTGGACCTTGCCGCTGCGCACGTAGGTGGTCCAGGTGCGGCCACCGGCCTCGACCGTGCCGGTCACCGCGGCGCGGTTGGTCTGCGCCTCGATCCACTTCGCGGTGCCGTCCTTGGTCTGCTCGATGGCCACGTAGTTGCCGGTGGGCGACTGGTAGCCCGCGTGCCAGGTCCGCAGCCCGTCGGTGGACGACACGAACCGGACACTCGTGGCCTTCCAGCCCTCGGGCAGGTTCTCCGGGCGCTCGAGGGGCCAGCCGCTCTCGCGGGCGAAGGCGACCGAGGCACCAGCCACGTCCACGGGTGGCTGCGAGACCCCGCTGACCCGGGGCACCACGGCGATCAGGACCGCCACCAGCGCGCCGATCACGAGCAGCGACCGGAGCATGTTGGGCACGGAGCCGTTGGCGTAGGAACTGCGGGGTGCCTGGGTGCTCACCACCCCATCGTCCCTGACGCGCACCGTGGGGCGCCAACTGCCCCTGCCACCGATAGTCTCGGGGGCACTCACCCGCCGCCGCGTGAAGGAACTGATGCATGTCCGAGCAGCACCTCCCCTCGTCCCTTCGCGTCGGCGTCGAGGCACCTGACCGAAACCTCGCCCTCGAGCTGGTCCGCGTCACCGAGGCCGCCGCCATGGCTGGCGGCCGCTGGGTGGGCCGGGGCGACAAGAACGGTGCCGATGGCGCCGCGGTCGAGGCGATGCGGATGCTGATCTCGACGGTCTCGATGAAGGGTGTCGTCGTCATCGGCGAGGGCGAGAAGGACGACGCCCCGATGCTCTACAACGGTGAGGAGGTCGGCGACGGCAACGGCCCGGAGTGCGACGTCGCGGTCGACCCGATCGACGGGACGACCCTGACCGCGAAGGGCCAGTCCAACGCCGTCGCGGTGCTCGCCGTGGCCGACCGGGGCAGCATGTACGACCCGTCCGCAGTGTTCTACATGGACAAGCTCGTGACCGGACCCGAGGCCGCGGACGCCGTCGACATCCGCCTGCCGGTCGCGGAGAACATCCGCCGGGTCGCCAAGGCCAAGCGCGAGACCGTGGAGGACGTGACGGTCGTGATCCTGGACCGTCCCCGTCACGACCAGCTCGCAGCCGAGGTCCGCGAGGCCGGTGCCCGGCTGCGCCTGATCTCCGACGGCGACGTCGCCGGCGCGATCATGGCCGCCCGCGAAGGGACCGGCATCGACCTGCTGCTCGGCGTCGGCGGCACCCCCGAGGGGATCATCGCCGCCTGCGCGATCAAGTGCATGGGCGGCGTCATCCAGGGCCGGCTCGCGCCCAAGGACGACGAGGAGCGGCAGCGCGCCATCGACGCAGGGCACGACCTGGACCGGGTCCTGTCGACCAACGACCTCGTCCGTGGCGAGAACTGCTTCTTCGTCGCCACCGGGATCACCGACGGCGAGCTGCTCCAGGGCGTCCGCTACCGCGCCGGTGGGGTCACCACCCACTCGCTGGTCATGCGCAGCAAGTCGGGCACCATCCGCCTCATCGAGAGCCACCACCAGCTCGCCAAGCTGCGCGCCTACAGCTCCATCGACTTCGACCACGCCACCCCGCACGCCCAGGAGGTCCCATGAGCCACCGCCTGCTCGTCATCGGCGAAGCCCTCGTCGACATCGTCACCGATGCCAGCGGTGAGTCCACCGAGCACATCGGCGGCAGCCCGGCCAACGTCGCGGTGGGGCTGGCCCGCCTCGACCACACCGTCGACTTCGGGACCTGGCTCGGCGACGACGAGCGCGGCGCACGCATCGCCGGGCACCTGAGACGGCACGGGGTCCACGTGCTGCCCGAGAGCCTCGGCGCCGAACGCACCTCCGTGGCCGCGGCCACGCTCGACCAGGGCGGCGCAGCGACCTACGACTTCGACCTGCACTGGGGGCTGCCGGAGGTGGCGCTGGCCCCGGGCACCTCGCACGTCCACACGGGTTCCATCGCCACGGTCCTGCAGCCCGGAGCCCAGAGCGTGACCGCTGCCCTGCGTGCGGTCCGCGAGGTCGGCACGGTGTCCTACGACCCCAACATCCGCCCGAGCATCATGGGCGACCTCGATGTCGTGCGGAGCCGGGTGGAGGAGCTGGTCGGCCTCTCCGACGTCGTCAAGGCCAGCGATGACGACCTCGAGCTGCTGTACCCCGGCCAGGCACCCGAGCAGGTCCTGGCCCGCTGGGTCGGACTCGGCGCGGGGATGGCGCTGGTCACCCTGGGTGGCGAGGGGGTCATCTACCGCGTCGCCTCGGACGAGCACACCGTCTCCGAGCCCGCCCCGGCCGACCGCGTCGTCGACACCGTCGGAGCCGGCGACTCGTTCATGGCCGGCCTGGTGTCCGGGCTGGTGGTCGCCGGGCTGTTGGGCGACCCGGGTGCACGCGAGCGCCTCCGGGGCGCGACACTGGAGGACGTGAAGCCCGCCGTCGACCGCGGCCTGGCCACGAGTGCAATCACCGTCGGGAAGGCCGGGGCCTACGCCCCCAGCCTCGACGAGCTGTAGTCGCCACGGCGACCTGAGGACAGGAGCACCATGCCGGAGATCCCCCCCGGACCCGAGTTCCCCTACGAGGACCTGTTGCCGATCGGTCCGGACCGGACCGAGTACCGGCTGGTCACCAGTGAGGGTGTGAGCACGGTCGAGGGCCCCGGTGGGCGGACCTTCCTGCAGGTCGCGCCCGAGGCGCTGCGCCTGCTCACCGACACCGCGATGCATGACATCGCGCACCACCTGCGCCCGGCGCACCTGGCGCAGCTGCGCCGCATCCTGGACGACCCCGAGGCGAGCAACAACGACAAGTTCGTCGCGCTCGACCTGCTCAAGAACGCCAACATCGCCGCGGGCGGTGTGCTGCCGATGTGCCAGGACACCGGCACCGCGATCGTCATGGGCAAGCGCGGCCAGCACGTCCTCACCGAGGGCACCGACGAGCGGGCCATCGCCCGTGGTGTCAGCGACGCCTACACCCGTCTCAACCTGCGCTACTCGCAGATGGCCCCGCTGACGACGTGGGAGGAGAAGAACACCGGCTCCAACCTGCCGGCCCAGATCGAGCTCTACGCCGACACCGCGCCGGGCCACGAGAACTCCTACAAGTTCCTCTTCATGGCCAAGGGCGGCGGCAGCGCCAACAAGTCCTTCCTCTACCAGGAGACCAAGGCGATCCTGAACCCCGAGCGGATGCTCGCCTTCCTCGACGAGAAGCTGCGCTCCCTCGGCACCGCCGCCTGCCCGCCCTACCACCTGGCCATCGTCATCGGCGGCACGAGTGCCGAGTTCGCCCTGAAGACAGCGAAATACGCCAGCGCCAAGTACCTCGACGAGCTGCCGCGCGAGGGCGCGATGACGGCGCGTGGGTTCCGCGACACCGAGCTCGAGGAGCAGGTGCTGGAGCTGACCCGCAACTTCGGCATCGGCGCCCAGTTCGGCGGCAAGTACTTCTGCCACGACGTCCGTGTCATCCGGCTCCCCCGCCACGGCGCCTCGCTCCCCGTGGCCATCGCGGTGTCCTGCTCGGCCGACCGCCAGGCCCTCGGCAAGATCACCCCCGAGGGCGTCTTCATCGAGGTCCTCGAGAAGGACCCGGCACGCTTCCTGCCGGAGACGACCGACGAGCACCTCGAGGGCGAGGACGACGTCGTCCGCATCGACCTCAACCGGCCCATGGACCAGATCCGCGAAGAGCTCACGAAATACCCTGTCAAGACACGTCTTTCGCTCAGCGGACCGCTCGTCGTGGCTCGCGACATCGCCCACGCGAAGATCAAGGAACGCCTCGACGCGGGCGACGGCATGCCGCAGTACCTCAAGGACCATGCCGTCTACTACGCCGGGCCGGCCAAGACGCCGGAGGGCTATGCGAGCGGCTCGTTCGGCCCGACGACGGCGGGACGGATGGACTCCTACGTCGACCAGTTCCAGGCCGCCGGTGGCTCGATGGTCATGCTGGCCAAGGGCAACCGGTCCACACAGGTCACCGACGCGTGCGACACCCACGGCGGCTTCTACCTCGGGTCGATCGGCGGCCCGGCCGCTCGCCTCGCCCAGGACTGCATCAAGTCGGTCGAGGTCCTCGAGTACCCCGAGCTCGGTATGGAAGCCGTCTGGAAGATCGAGGTCGAGGACTTCCCCGCCTTCATCGTCGTCGACGACAAGGGCAACGACTTCTTCGCCTCGACCACGAAGCCGATGGCCATGTCCATCCCGAAGAGAGCAGGTCTGCTGTGAGCGAGTCATCAACGAAGGCAAAGGGATTCGGCGACCTGGTCGAGGCCAACAAGCGATACGCCGAGACCGAGTTCACCACCGGAGGGTTCGACGGCATCGCCCACGCGGGTGTCGCCATCGTCACCTGCATGGACTCCCGCATCGATCCGCTGCGCACTCGTGGGCCTCAAGCCCGGCGACGCCAAGATCTTCCGCAACCCGGGTGGACGCGTCACCTCCAACGCCCTCGAGGCGCTGGTCCTCGGCGTGCACCTGCTGGGGGTCGAACGCATCCTGATCGTGCCGCACACCCGCTGCGCGATGGCCTCCAACAGCGAGCAGGAGCTTCGGGCGAGGGTCGGCGAATCCGCAGGTCAGGACGCGTCGTGGCAGGGCTTCCACGTGGTCACCGACCAGCGCGCCGCTCTCGGCGCCGATGTCGCCGCGGTGCGCAGCCACCCGCTGATCCCCGACTCGGTGTCCGTCGGAGGATTCCTCTACGACGTCGACAGCGGCCTGCTCGACCAGCTCTTCTGAGGTCAGCGCCCACCAAGGCGGGGTATGGCGCGTGGTGGGCACGCGCCATACCCCGCCTGTGCGGTGTGACCGCTCAGGCGGCCTTGCCGGTGACGATGACGTCGATGTTGCCGCGGGTCGCCTTGGAGTAGGGGCAGACCTGGTGGGCCGCATCGGCGAACTTCTGCGCGGTCGCCTCGTCGACACCGGGGATCTCTGCGGTGAGCTCGACGGCGAGCCCGAAGCCGCTGTCGGTCGTCCCGAACTCCACGGTGGCGGTCACGGTCGAGGTGCTGACATCCACGCCCTCCTTCTGCGCGACGGCGGCCAGCGCCCCGCTGAAGCAGGCGGCATACCCGGACGCGAACAACGTCTCCGGGTTCGCCTTCGGGTTGCTCGTGCTGCCCGGCTTGCCCAACGCCAGGTCCACGACGCCGTCCTCGCTCTGCACGCGTCCCTGGCGCCCACCCTGGGCGGAGGCTGCGATGGTGTAGAGGGTCTCGTTGACTGCTTCGAAGGGCATGGCGGTCCTGTCTGTCGGGCTTTCGGGTACGTCTGCGCAACTCGTCGCACGAACGCGCCATTCCCGAAGTCCACGACGCGAGACGTGTTCTCGGACACGACGATTCGGCACACCGTGACCAGGGTCACCGTCACCACCCGGCACCGCTCGGTAGGTTGACCGCATGCCCACCCCACGCCGCGTCGTCGTCATCGGCGGCGGCATCCTCGGTCTGGCCGTGGCCGAGCGGCTGTGCCGCACCCGGCCGGGCCGCGAGGTGACCGTCGTGGAGAAGGAACCCGGCTGGGCTCGGCACCAGACGGGACGCAACAGCGGCGTCATCCACTCCGGGCTGTACTACCCGCCCGGTTCTGCCAAGGCACGCCTGTGCCGGACGGGCGCCGCCTCGATGGTCGAGTTCGCCGAGGCCGAGGGCATCGCCCACGCCGTGTGCGGCAAGCTCGTCGTGGCGACGCGGCAGGACGAGCTCGCGGGGCTGCGGCAGCTCCACGAGCGCGGTGTCGCCAACGGGCTCGAGGTGCGTGAGCTCGGTGCCGGCGAGGCACGCGAGCACGAACCCCACGTCGCGGCCCTGGCGGCACTGCACGTGTCCGCCACCGGCATCATCGACTACGGGGACGTGTGTGCGGCCCTGGCGCGCCGGCTCGAGGCGGCGGGGGCGACGTTGCTGCTCGACACCGAGGTGCTCGGTGCGCACGACTCCACGGACGGGCGGACCGTGGTCCGTACCAGCGCCGGGGACCTGGCGGCCGACCTGGTCGTGGCCTGCGCCGGGCTGCACGCCGACGTCGTCGCCCGTCGCCTGGGGCACCAGCCGTCGGCGCGGATCGTGCCGTTCCGGGGGGAGTACTACGAGCTCAGGCCTGCGGCGACCTCACTCGTTCGTGGCCTCGTCTACCCCGTGCCCGACCCCGACTTCCCCTTCCTCGGGGTGCACCTCACCCGGGGCGTCGACGGGCACGTGCACGCCGGCCCGAACGCCGTGCTCGCTCTCGCCCGCGAGGGCTATCACTGGCGGACGGCGTCGTGGCCGGACCTGCGCGGCACCCTGACCTACCCGGGGTTTTGGCGGCTCGCTGCCCGCCACCACCGCGCCGGGGCCCGGGAGGTCGCTCGCTCGGTGTCGCGGCACCTCTTCGGGCAGAGCCTGCGCCGACTAGTGCCCGAGCTGCGCGACGACGACCTGGTCCCGTCACCGGCAGGCGTACGCGCCCAGGCCGTCCGCAGGGACGGACGGCTCGTCGACGACTTCCTCGTCGAGAGGGTCGGTCGGGTGGTGCACGTCCTCAACGCCCCTTCCCCGGCCGCCACCAGCGCCCTCGAGATCGCCCGCCACATCGTCGACGACCTCCTGGAGCTCAGCGAGCCGGTCGCGCCCTGACGACGTCGACGGGCCCTTGACACGGTGGCTGATCTGGTTGCATGGTTAGCTACATGACTAAGGAACCGGCTCACCGAGAGGTCGCTCGGTGATGGACGACGGCCGGCCGATCTTCCTCCAGATCGCCGAGCAGATCGAGAACTCGATCGTCGACGGCTCGCTCGAAGAGGAGAGCCAGGTCCCCTCGACCAACGCGCTCGCCGCCTTTCACCGGATCAACCCGGCCACGGCAGCCAAGGGCGTGGCCCAGCTCGCGACCGACGGGGTCATCTACAAGAAGCGGGGAATCGGGATGTTCGTCGCCACCGGGGCGCGATCGCGCCTGCTCGAACGGCGCCGGGAGGACTTCGCCCGGCAGTTTGTCGCGCCGCTCATGACCGAGGCGCACAAGCTCGGTATCGAGCCTGACTACGTGAGAAAGCTGATCGACGTGTGGGAGGAAGCCCAGTGAGCATCATCGAGCTCGACAACGTCAGTAAGCGGTTCGGAGACGTCACCGCGCTGGATCATGTCTCGATCCGCTTGGAGGAGAACGCCATTCACGGCCTCCTCGGACGCAACGGCGCCGGCAAGACGACGTTGATGCAGATCCTGACCGCCCAGACCTTCGCGAGCTCGGGCGAGGTGCGGGCCTTCGGGGAGGACCCGTGGGAGAACTCCGACGTCCTTGATCGGATCTGCTTCATCCGCGAGGGACAGCACTACCCCGACGCCTTTACGGTGCGCCACGTCCTCACGGCCGGACGGATCTCGTTCGCGCGGTGGGATGACGACCTCGCCAACGAGCTGGTCGCCCAGTTCCGGCTCCGGACCGGCCAGCGGGTCAAGAAGCTGTCGCGCGGCCAGCTGTCCGCGGTCGGGGTGGTGCTGGGGCTCGCATCACGTGCACCACTGACGATCTTCGACGAGCCCTACCTCGGGCTCGACGCGGTGGCTCGCCAGCTCTTCTACGACCGCCTGTTGGCCGACTTCGGGCAGCACCCGCGCACCATCGTGCTCTCGACCCATCTCATCGACGAGGTGAGCGACCTGCTCGATCACGTCGTGGTGCTGGACCAGGGGCGGGTGGTCGTCGACGAGGACACCGAAACCCTGCGAGGAAGTCTTGTCGTGGTCAGCGGCCCGAGCAGGGCGGTCGACGACTTCGCCGCCGGGCACGACGTCGTGCACCGAGAGAACCTGGGCGGCTTCACGCGGTTGACCGTCCGAGGCACGCCCATGGGCGCTCCCGAGCGGCACGGGCTCCGCCTCGAGCCCGTATCACTCCAGCAGCTGGTCGTGCGCACGACCACAGGTCCCGCGCTCCGACCCGACACCCTGTCCCAGCACGAGGAGGCCCGGCTCTCATGACCGCAGCCCTGAAGATCCTGCGCATCCACCTGCTCCCTGGACCGATGGCCCTGTTCTGGCCGTGGCTCATCCTGGCCATCTCGTTCTTCGTGAACCTCGCCATCTTCGGCCTCACGGACGTCCCCGTCGCCGACCGCCAGACCGGCGGGCTCGCCTCGCTCTACGCAGTGGCGATTTTCGCGAACCTCTCGCTGTGGACCCAGGTCTTCCCGCTGGCGATCGGCTTGAGCTCGACCCGCCGCAGCTTCTTCCACGGAACGTGCCTGTACGTCCTGGGGCAGTCCGTGCTCGCAGGGGTCGTCCTCACCGCCCTCCACGAGGTGGAGGGCGCCACGAACGGCTGGGGCGCCCACATGCGGTTCTTCAGCCCGGGCTTCCTGAGCGGGGGCAACCCTGTCGAGCTGTTCCTCACCTACTCGGTACCGTTCGTGTGCGTCTCGGCCCTGGGAATGCTCATGGGCACCGTCTTCAAGAGGTGGGGGCAGAGCGGGATGTACACCCTGTCGACGGCCAGCCTCCTGCTGGGCTGCGGCGCTGGCCTGCTCGTCACCTGGCGCCACGCCTGGGGCGCAGTCGGGCGGTTCTTCACCGACACCAACACCCTGGCCCTGACCAGCGGCTACCCCCTCGTCCTGGCCGTCGCCCTCGGCGCGGCAGCCTGGGTGGTGCTGCGCCGGGTCACGCCCTGACGCCGAGCGTTCCCCGACGTCGACGCGATGGTCGAAGCGGGTATGCCGGGTGGTGACCGCTCGGCATACCCGCTTCCCGACGTGTGGTGGCCTCAGAGGGCCAGTCGCGCCCTGACGACGTCGACGAGGCGGTCCGCCACGGCCTGGGCCTCCTGCTCGTCGGCCGCCTCGACCATGACGCGTACGACGGGCTCGGTGCCGGACTTGCGCAGCAGCACCCGACCGGTGCCGGCCAGCGCCGCCTCTTCCTTGGCCACGGCCTCCTGCAGCTCGGTGTCGCTCTCGACACGGGACTTGTCGACACCCTTGACGTTGATCAGCACCTGCGGCAGCCGGCGCATCACGGCCGCGAGGTCGGCCAACGTTCGACCGGTGGCGCAGACGCGGGCGGCCAGCATGAGGCCGGTGAGCACCCCGTCGCCGGTGGTGCCGTGGTCGAGGAAGATCACGTGGCCGCTCTGCTCGCCCCCGAGCGACAGCTCGGACGCCCGCATCTCCTCCAGGACGTACCGGTCACCCACGCCGGTCTGGCGGACGGAGACGCCTTCGCGCTCCATGGCCTGGATCAGCCCGAGGTTGCTCATCACCGTGGCCACGAGGGTGTCCTGGGCCAGCGCGCCGCGTTCCTTCAGGTCGACCGCGAGGATGGCCATGATCTGGTCACCGTCGACCTCGACGCCGTCGGCGTCCACCGCGAGGCAGCGGTCGGCATCACCGTCGTGCGCGATGCCGAGGTCGGCGCCCTTGGCCTTGACCGCCGCCTTGATGTGGTCGAGGTGGGTGGAGCCGTAGCCGTCGTTGATGTTGAGCCCGTCCGGCTCGGTCCCGATCTCGTGCACGGTGGCACCCGCGAGGCGGAACACCTCCGGTGAGACCAGGCTCGCGGCGCCGTGCGCGCCGTCGATGACGACGGTGATCCCGTCGAGGCGGTTGGGCAGCACCGCCAACAGGTGGGAGATGTATCGCGTGTGGCCGTCGGGCATGGTCACGACCCGACCGATGTCGGCGCCGACCGGGCGCTCCCACTCCTGGTCGAGCCGGGCCGCGATCTCGTCCTCGACGGCGTCGTCGAGCTTGTGGCCGCCGGTGGCGAAGAACTTGATGCCGTTGTCGGGCATGGCGTTGTGCGAGGCCGAGAGCATGACGCCGAAGTCGGCATGGGTGTCGGCGGTGAGGAACGCGATCGCCGGCGTGGGCAGCACGTGGGCGTGGTAGACGTCGACCCCAGCCGACGCGAGGCCGGCGATGACCGCTGCGGACAGGAACTCACCGGACGCGCGCGGGTCACGGCCGACCACGGCCTTGGGCCGCCGGCCGTTCCTGCGGGCCTCGTCGCCGAGGACGTGGGCGGCGGCGACGCTCAGCCGCAGCGCGAGCTCAGCGGTGATGTCGACGTTGGCGAGGCCGCGGACCCCGTCGGTCCCGAACAGTCGTGCCGGTGTGGCCATGGGTGGTGAACCTTTCGGTGGTCGGGCGTCCCGCGGCATACGGCTGGGCCGTCACCGGGCGGAGCACCCGGGAACGCAGGCATCTGAACGAACCTACTCCCCCGGACGCCGCGATGGCGGCACCCGACGTGCGGGTGCCGCCATGGCGGTGGTGAAACCAGCCGGCGCCACGAGGACGCCGCCAGGATCAGCGCTTGGAGTACTGAGGCGCCTTGCGGGCCTTCTTGAGACCAGCCTTCTTGCGCTCGGGGACGCGGGAGTCGCGCTTGAGGAAGCCGGCCTTCTTCAGTGCGGGACGGTTCAGCTCCTCGTCGACACCGTTGAGCGAGCGGGCCACGCCGAGGCGCACCGCGCCGGCCTGGCCGGAGGGGCCACCACCGTGGACGCGCACGAGCACGTCGTAGGCGCCGTCGAGCTCGAGCAGCGTGAGCGGCTCGTTGACGATCTGCTGGTGGACCTTGTTGGGGAAGTACTGCTCGAGCGTGCGCCCGTTGATCTTCCACTCGCCGGTGCCGGGGACGATGCGCACGCGGGCGATGGCCTGCTTGCGACGACCCGTTGCGGCGCCGGGAGCCGACGCACTGGGGCGACGGACGGCCTCGCCGGAGACGGGGCCCTCGGACTCGGAGGTGTATTCGGTGAGCTCGACCTCGTCGGTCGAGTCGATGTTCTCGGTGGTGTCAGCCACGTGATGTCCTCAATTCGCTTTCTTGCACAGGTCCTTGCGGACTTACTGCGCGACCTGTGAGATCTCGAAGGGCTTCGGCTGCTGGGCCGCGTGGGGGTGCTCGCCGCCGGCGTAGACCTTGAGGTGAGTCAGCTGCTCGCGCCCGAGGGTGGTGTGCGGGAGCATGCCGCGGACGGCCTTCTCCACAGCCTTCTCGGGGCTCTTGGCGAGGAGCTCGGTGTAGGAGGTGCTGCGCAGGCCGCCCGGGAACCCGGAGTGGCGGTACGCCTTCTTCTGCTCGAGCTTGGCGCCGGTGAGGGCGACCTTGTCGGCGTTGATGATGATGACGAAGTCACCGCCGTCGACGTGCGGCGCGAACGTGGTCTTGTGCTTGCCGCGCAGGAGGATCGCGGTCTGGCTCGCCAGGCGACCCAGGACGACGTCCGTGGCGTCGATGACGTGCCAGGTCCGAGTGACCTCGGCCGGCTTCGGGGTAAAAGTGCGCAATGTACTGGCCCTTTGCTTGCTGGGAAGGATCGGTGTGCCGTGGGCGCCCGAGGCGCTGGTGTGTCGCCTTGCGAGGGCGCACGGCACAACAGTTCCCAATTCTACGGGCGGTGCGGTCAGGACCCTAATCGCTGTCCTCACCCCCGCAAAGGGCACCTGACCTGCAGGAATGCCATTCTGGCCGGAACGTGCAGAGGTCTTGTGCAAAGAGAGTGTGCACAGGTATTGTGCACGCATGGCTTCGACTGACTCCCCCGATCCCGCCGACTTCGTCGGCCTGCGGCTCGATGCGTCCTCCCTCAAGGTGCTGGCCCATCCGCTGCGCTCGCGGCTGCTGTCGACGCTGCGGGTGGGGGGTCCGGCCACCGCCACCGACCTCGCCGGCACCCTCGGCACGAACTCCGGCGCCACGTCGTACCACCTGCGCAAGCTCGAGGCCGTCGGGCTCGTCAGCGACACCGGCGAGGGCGAGGGCAAACGCCGGCTGTGGCAGGCAGCGACCGACTACCACTCCTTCGACGCCAGTGACTTCGCCGGCGACGAGGATGCCGAGACCGCGTTGAACTGGCTGGTGCGGGACTACAGCCGCCACCTCGGCGAGCAGTTCGAACGGTGGCTGGATGTCGAGGCCACCTGGCCGGTCGAATGGCGCGACGCCGCCGGGATGAGCGACTCCTTCATCGTCGCCACCGCCGCCCAGGTCGAGCAGCTCAAGACCGAGCTCGACGAGCTGCTCGCGCGCTACCGACGCGTCGGCCAGGGCAACCCTGCCGCCCGGCGGCTGGCGGTCTACAACCTCCTCTACCCGCTGGACCTGGACCGGGCGCCTCGTGGGACGGAGCAGCCATGACGACCCACGTCGGAGCGCGCCAGGCCCGCCGGGTGCTCCTGCTGCTCTCGTTCACCCGCTGGTTCCCGGTGGGGCTCACCATCGGGGTGACCACGCTGCTCGCCCTCGAGCGCGACATGAACCTGGCCCAGATCGGCGTCATCTTCTCGATGCAGGGTTTCGTGGTCCTGGGTCTCGAGCTGCCCACCGGGGGGTTCGCCGACGCCCTCGGCCGGCGCCCGGTGCTCGTCGCCTCTGCCATCGTCGCCCTCGTCTCCGGGCTGGTCTTCGTCACCGCCCACACCTTCACCGCCTTCGTCGTGGCGCTGCTGCTGCAGGGCGTCTTCCGGGCGCTGGACTCCGGTCCGCTCGAGTCCTGGTACGTCGACACCGCCCACGCCGACGACCCGACCACCCGCGTCGAGGACGGCCTCGCGCGCGCCGGCATGGTGCTCGGACTGGCCATCGCCTCGGGCGCGCTGCTCTCCGGAGGCCTCATCGCGTGGCACCCGGTGCGCTCGATGACGGCGTTGGAGCTCCCCTACTGGGTTGCCATCGGCTTCTTCGTCCTGCACCTGGTCGCCGTCGCCGTCCTGGTCCGTGAACCTCGCACCCATGTCGACGCGACCGGGTTCCGTCGGGCGCTGGCCTCCGCACGACAGGCACCTGGTGTCGTCGTCGACGGCATCCGCACGCTGGGTGCCTCGCGCGTGCTGCTGGCCCTGGTCCTCGTCGAGGTCTTCTGGTCGGTGGGCATGATCGCCTTCGAGACCCTGATGCCGGTGCGGCTCGCGGAGGTCGCAGGCGGCGAGACCCGCGCCGGGGCGCTCATGGGCCCGGTGTCGGCCGCCGCCTGGGGCCTCTTCGCGGTCGGATCCGCTGCGGCCGGCCTGACCAGCCGCCGGATCGGGGTGGGCTGGACCGCCCTGGCCGCCCGCGTGCTCAACGGGGTGTTCGTCGTCGTCATGGGACTCATGGCCGGGCCGGTCGGGCTGGTGACCGCGTTCTTGATCACCTACACCTTGCACGGCTCGGGCGGTCCGGTGCACAACGCGCTCCTGCACCGGCAGGCGCAGCCCCGCAACCGTACGACGGTGCTCTCGATGAACTCCATGGTCGCCGGGGGCTGCTACAGCCTGGGCCTGCTCGCCCTCGGCCCGCTCGCCGAGCACGCGGGTACTCCCACCGCCATCATCGTGGCCGGCACGTTCAGCATCCTCGGCGCGGCGCTATACCTCCCAGCGATCCGCCAGGAACGGACCGCTCCGGCCGCCCTCGCTTCCTGACCCTGCCGCCCGCGCTCGCCTCCTAACCTTTGCTAGCAAGGGTTAGCTGAAGGCGGACACCGTGGAAAGTGTCCCCTGTCCCGCAACCCTTGCTAGCAAAGGTTGCAGGACAGGGGACGGGGGTATGGGGCGGGAGCGTGGGGTATGGGGCGGGAGCGTGGGGTATGGGGCGGGAAGGGTTGCGGGACGGGGGTGGCGGGTCAGCGCTGGACGAAGACCGCCACGGTGCGGGGCGGGACCGACGCCGTACCGGCCGCCGCGTTCCACGACGAGGTCTTGACGACCGCGTCGGCGCCACCGGCCTGCACCGGGGACAGCGTCAGCGAAGCGCCGGCGAGACCGGGCACCTTCTGGGTCACCGCGTCGGGCGAGGCGTTGATGACGACGACCAGGCCCTTGAGGCGGGGGTCGGCATCCTTGCCGACGGTGTCGTCGATCCGCATCGCGATGACCCCGGGGTGGGCGTCGGCCGTGCCGCTGGCCGGGTAGCTGACCTTCGCCCGGATGGCATCGGCGTCGCCGAGCCGGAACAGCGGGGTGGAGAAGCGCAGCCGGAGCAGCTCCTGCGCCTGGGCGCTGGCGGACTGCACCTCGCTCGCGCTCGGCTTGAGGGCCGGGTCGGCGAGCAGCGGCACCATGTACGGCCACTTGGCCTCGTTGTCGCCCTTGAGCGGCAGCCCGTGACCGAACCCGTTGTCGGCCCCGGTCCAGTCGAGGGTGTTGAACCAGTCGCCGCTGTCATAGCTGTTGCGGTCCAGCGACTTGCTGCGCAGCAGGTCGGCACCGGCGTGCCAGAACGACGGCGTCTGCGCGAGGGCGGTGGTGGCCAGCGAGACCGAGTTCATCCGGATGCGGTCCGCCATGGTCGTGGCCTGCGGCAGCTTGAACGCCAGGCTGTCGAACAGCGTCTCGTTGTCGTGGGCGTCGACGTAGGTGACGACCTCGTCCGGCTGCTCGGCGTAGCCGGCCGGTGAGCCGTTGTAGTCGACGTCCTTGCCCTGGGTGACGGCGCCGTTCTCGTTGAGCCGGAAGGCGAACGAGCGCAGGTTGCCCGCCATCCCGAGCTGCACGAGGTCGGTGTCGTGCTTGAGCCGTGTCGCCGCATCCGGGTTGGCGGCGCTGTCGCCGTTGGGGTCGGTCGCCTCGCCGCTGCCGAAGCCCTGGGTGCGGGGGTTCTCGTCGAACGGTCCACCACCGCGAACGGCGTCACGGAGCCGGTCCGAGAACGTCCCGATGCCGGTGCCGGCGAGCTGGCCCTGGGTGGCCTGCTCGAAGCGCGCGTTGTCGGCGACCTCCCCGAAGTTCCAACCCTCGCCGTACAGGTAGACCTTCTTCCCGTCGACCCCGTCCTTGGCCAGGGTCAGCCGGTCGAGGGCCGCTCGCACGGCGAGCATGTTGGCCTTGCTGTGGTGACCCATGAGGTCGAAGCGGAACCCGTCGACCTTGTAGCCCTTGGCCCACAGGACCACCGCGTCGACCATCGCCTTCTGGGCCATGGTGTGCTCGGTGGCGACGTTCTGGCAGCAGGTCGACGTCTCCACGCCACCGGTCGCGTTGAGCCGCTGGTAGTAGCCGGGCACGACCTTGTCCAGGACGCTCGTCGAGGCCTGGCCCGAGGTGGGCGTGTGGTTGAAGACCTGGTCGAGGACGACGCGCAGTCCGTCCCGGTGCAGGGCACCCACCATGGTGCGGAACTCCGACACCCGGGCCCCGCCGTCCGCCTTCGCAGCGGTGGAGGCGTAGGAGCCCTCCGGCGCCATCCAGTGCCACGGGTCGTAGCCCCAGTTGAAGGCGTCGCCGGCGCGGGTCGGCTCGATGCAGGCCTGCTGCTGCTCGCTGTCCGGCGCGAACGACTCGAGGTCGCAGGCGGGCTTGGACTGCTTGGCGGGGTCCTCCTCGATGGAGGCGATGTCGAACGTCGGCAGCAGGTGCACCGTGTTCAGCCCTGCAGCGGCGAGCGCCTTGAGGTGCTTGGTGCCGTTGCCGTTCTCCGCGAAGGCCAGGTAGGAGCCACGGTTCTCGGCACTCACCGTGGTGTCGTTGACCGAGAAGTCACGGACCTGGAGCTCGTAGATCGTCGAGTCGACGTCCTGCTTGAGCGCGGGCGCCTTCGTCGCGGACCAGAGGGCGGGACGGTATGCCGCATCCGACAGGTCCACGGCCACCGACCGGGTCGAGTTGAGTGTCAGGGCAACGGAGTACGGGTCGGTGACCAGGGTGGTCTCGACCTTGCCGGTGCTGGGCACCCAGACGGTCACCTCGTACAGGTAGCGGGCGTCACGCGACCCCGCCGAGGCTGACCACGAGCCGTCGCCGGAACGCTTCATGGTCGTTCGCTGCGCAGCGCTGGTCGGCGCGTCAGCAGCGGCGCCGGGCGCCCACGTCAGGACATCGACCTTGCGTGCGGTCGGTGCCCACAGGCGGAACGAGGGCTTGCGCCCCGCGAAGGTGACACCGTAGGCGCGCTTGGCCGCGTCGGCGGCATACACGTCGTCGAGGACGTAGGCGATCTGCACACCGGTGGCGTCGAG
Source organism: uncultured Actinomycetota bacterium (assembly GCA_963731235.1). GTDB lineage: Bacteria > Actinomycetota > Actinomycetes > Actinomycetales > Dermatophilaceae > Pedococcus. The sequence goes on from CAVSUT010000015.1 coordinate 548,887, forward strand.
CAGGCGGCTCAGCGAGTCGTACATGCCGACGGCGACCTGGCCGCGCAGGATCTCGGGGACCGCCCTCGCCGTCTTCTTGTCGAGGTGCAGGGCGAGGTAGCCCTTGAGCTCGGGGTGCGCCGCGGTGACGTCCGCGTCGAGGCCGCCGGGGTCCAGCGTCAGCGGGGTCGACGAACCCCCGGTGATGTCCTCGGCGTCGACCGCGAGGCCGCCGTCGGCGGACCAGGCGAGCCGCCACTTGAGCAGCGCCGGGTTGGCCCCCTCGGGGACCATCGCCGCCGGCCACGCGATGGTGTCGCGGTCGACCCAGATCGCCCGCTGCTTGGTCAGGTCGGGCGCCGAACCGGCCCGGGCGACCTTGGTCGTCGCCTCGTGGGTCGCGAGGTCGTAGGAGATCGAGGTGACCATCCCGTCGGCCGGCACGGTGACCGAGAGGTTGGCACCACCCGCGGCACCACCGGCACCGTAGTTCTCGTCCCAGCTGAGGCCGTGGGCGATCTTGAACTCGTAGGTGCCTGCGGGGAGGCGGTCGGTCGACCAGGTGTAGGTCTTGTCGCCGTCCGGGTCCTGCAGCCAGGGTTGCATGCAGCCCGGGCTCCAGTCGGCAGGACAACCCAGCTCGCTCTGGAAGGCGCCCGGCGCGGTGATGATCGGGCCCTGGGCGTCGGAGGTGACCCAGTGCGTCGCGTGGTCGTAGTAGAACGTCACCGGCCCGCTCGGCGCCGTGTAGCTGATGTTGTCGCCGCCGGGGCGACCACCGGCACCGTAGTTCTCGTCCCAGGCCTTGTTGATCGCTGCCTTGTAGGCGTACTCGGCCGACGGGAGCGTGTAGGTGCCCTTCCAGATCTGGTCGTTGGGGTCCAGGGTCAGCTGGGCCTGCGTGCAGTCCGGCGCCCAGTCACCGCCGCAACCCATCTCGCTGTTGTGGCTGCCGGGGACGCTGACGCTGTCCGGTTGGGTGACCGGGCCGACGCCACCGCCGTCCCCACCGCCGCTGGCCTGCGGGTCGCCGACGATGCCGTAGGACGAGGACGCCGAGACGTGACCGGCGCTGTCCTTGGCCACGGCGCGGTACTCCAGCAGGGTGCCCTTGGCCATCGTGCCCACGTCCTGGAAGACGCGGTACGGCGCGTTGTCGTCCGTGCCGAGCTTCTGCCAGGCCGTCGTGCCGACCGGGCGGTAGAGGAAGCTCACCTGGGCGAAGGTGTTGTCGGAGATAGCTGCGCCGATCTCGGCGCGACCACCGACGACGTCACCCGCACCGGGCGAGGTGAGGTAGACCGCTGGAGCCGACTTCGGCTTGTCCATCGGGGAGGTGGCCTTCCAGACCGACACCGACTGGGCCGGCACGCTCACCGTGACGCGGCCGTCCTTGCCGGAGCGTACGGCGCTCGTCGCGCCATACACCGGGGCGAACCGCTGCTGGTGGCCATAGGTCGCGAACGTCGCCGACTTGGCCGTGGTGGCGTTGTTGGCCGCCACCACGTACTCGACCCGCTTGCCCTCGTCGATGCGGGAGAACGCGAAGATGCCGGCGTCGTTGCTGGCGTAGCGGTGCACCTGCGCGCCGTCCGCGAGCGCCGGGTTGGCGGCGCGCACCGCCGACAGCGACTTGATGTGCTGGTAGAGGGGGGCGCTCGTGGAGTAGCGGTCCTGGGACCCCGCCGTCCCACCAAGGACGGGCTGGGTCGTGTAGCCGCGGTCGACGGAGCCGTCCGGCTTGGTGCGGTCGGCGACCTTGGTGGCGAACATGTCCTGGCGCGCGTCCTTGTCACCGCCGTAACCGACGAAGCCCTGCTCGTCGCCGTAGTAGGTGATCGGTTGCCCGCGGGTGAGGTACATCAGGGAGTCGGCCAGCTTGACCCGCGACATCAGCGCAGGGCCGACCTCGTCCTTGCCCTGGAGCAGGTAGCCGACACGACCCATGTCGTGGTTCCCGAGGAACGTCGGGAGCTGGTAGGCGTTGGAGTCGGTGTCGGTGTAGTAGTCGTCGTCGGCATAGAGGTCGCGCAGGTCGGTGCCCGACTTGCCCTGGGCCCAGCTGGTGGCCTGGCCCTGGAACCCGAAGTCGAGGGTCGCCTGGAGCTTGCCGGTGGTCGTGTACTGCGACATGACCGACGGCCGGCCGTCGTAGACCTCGCCGAACATGAAGAAGTCGTCGTTCTTGCGGCTCTTGGCGTGCTCGACCATCGCCGGGCCGAAGGACTGCCAGAACTCCATGTTGACGTGCTTGACCGTGTCGATGCGGAAGCCGTCGACGCCGAAGTCCACCCACGCCTTGTAGATGTCCTCCATGCCCTGCTCGACGTCCTGCTGCTCGGTGAACAGGTCGTCGAGGCCGACGAAGTCGCCGTACTCGGAGGACTCACCGGCGAAGGTCGAGTCACCACGGTTGTGGTAGTTCGTCGGGTCGTTGAGCCAGGCCGGCACCTTGGCCGTCGAGTCGCCCGGGTTGGTGAAGACCGGGGTGTAGGGGAACGAGGTCTTGGGGTCCATGGTCGGGAACCCGGGCTTGCCCGCGTAGGCCCGGTCGTCGAAGACCGTGCCGTCGGCGTCCTTGTAGGGGAACGCCGTCTTGTCGCGGTAGGTGTACTGCTCCTCCTGGTTGCTGATGACGTCGGCGGTGTGGTTGGTGATGATGTCGAAGAAGACCTTCATCCCCTTGCCGTGCGCGGCCGCGATCAGCGCCTTGAGGTCGGCGTTGGAGCCCAGGTGCGGGTCGACCTGGGTGAAGTCGGTGATCCAGTACCCGTGGTAGCCGGCGCTCTCGTTGCCCGGCGAACCCTGCACCGGCTTGTTCTTGAACGACGGCGTCAGCCAGATCGCCGTGGTGCCGAGGCCCTTGATGTAGTCGAGCTTTCCCTGGATGCCCTTGAGGTCACCACCGTGGTAGAAGCCCTTGTCGGTCGGGTCGTAGCCGGTCGCGAGCCGGTCGCCCGTCAGTCCCCCGAGGTCGTTGCCCTTGTCGCCGTTGGCGAAGCGGTCCGCCATGACGAAGTAGTAGCGCTCCTTGGTGAGCGGCGCGCGCAGGGAGTCGGCGGCATACGCCCGGTCCGCGGAGGTGGCCGGCCCCGAGAGGGTGACGGGTCGGACACCGATCTGGTGCGACTCGTCGTCGTAGCTGAACTCCAGCTCGGCAGGACCCTCGAGGACCAGCGGCAGGTTGGCCCCACCCTTGACGCCGCCGGCGCCATAGCTCTCGTCCCACGCGTGGTCGATGGCGACCTTGTACTCGTAGGTGCCGGCCGGGACGCTCACGGTCTTGGTATAGGTGGTGCCGGCGCCGACCTGGGTCAGGTCGGTGGCGGTGCAGCTGGGGGTCCAGTCCGCATCACACCCGAGCTCGGACTGCAGCGACCCCACGAGGGTCACCGTCCGGGCGGCCGCCTGGGCTGGCTCGGCGGTCAGTGGGACCAGCGCTCCGGAGAGGACGAGCGCTGCGCCGCTGACGGCGGCGATGACGGACGAACGGGCCATTGACAGCTCCTTTGCTGCGGGGGTGCGGGCACACCCTAGGGCCGCGTCGACCCCGCTCGCCAGACGGCTGCAAGTTTCAGCAAAGATTTGCGATCTCTTGACCTGCGACGACGCGGCCCACGGACGGTCAGCGGGCGCGCGCCACCCGCCCCTCGTCCCACACGGGCTCGTCGCTCTCGTAGACCCGGCCGTCCGCGCCGAACACCAGGAAACGGTCGAACCCCCGCGCGAACCAGCGGTCGTGGGTCACCGCGACGACCGTCCCCTCGAACGCCGCCAGACCCTCCTCGAGCGCCTCGGCCGAGTGCAGGTCGAGGTTGTCGGTGGGCTCGTCGAGCAGCAGGCAGGTCGCGCCCGACAGCTCGAGGAGCAGGATCTGGAACCTCGCCTGCTGCCCACCCGACAGCGACTCGAACGTCTGCTCGCTCGCCCGCGCCAGGCCGTAGCGGTCGAGCACCCGGGCCGCCTCCTCCCGAGGGCGACCGGTGCGGTGCTCGTCGCCACGGTGCAGGATCTCCAACAGCGTGCGACCGGTCAGGGCCGGCTGCTCGTGCGTCTGGGCGAACCACCCGGGCCGCACCCTCGACCCCAGCCGGAGCCGACCGGTGTGCTCGACCTGCTTCGGAACGACGTCGCCCACCGGACGGTGCTCGAGGTCGGGGTCGCTGCCTCCGCACGCCACCAGGCGCAGGAAGTGCGACTTGCCAGAGCCGTTGCTGCCCAGGACCGCGACCCGCTCGCCGAACCACACCTCGAGGTCGAAGGGACGCATCAGCCCGGTGAGCTCCAGACCCTCGGCGATCACCGCCCGCTTGGCGGTGCGCCCGCCTTTCAGCCGCATCCTGACGTTCTGCCGCAACGGGATCGCCTCGGGCGGCCCCGCCTCGACGAACCTTCGCAGCCGGGTCTCCGCGGCCTGCAGCTTGGGTGCCATGTCGGAGTTGTAGGAGGCCTTCTGCCGGTACATGATGACGAGCGCCTTGAGCTTGAGGTGCTCCTCGTCCCAGCGGCGGGCCAGCTCCTCGAGCTTGGAGTTCCGGTCCTCACGCGCCTGCAGGTAGGTGGAGAAGCGTCCGGGGTGCACCCAGAGGCTGGACCCGGCGCTGCCCGGTTCGAGGGTGGCGATCCGGGTGGCGACGCGGTCGAGCAGCTCGCGGTCGTGGCTGACGAACAGCACCGTCTTGGGCGAGGCGATGAGCTGGTCCTCGAGCCACCGCTTGGCCGGCACGTCCAGGTAGTTGTCGGGCTCGTCGAGCAGGAGCACCTCCTCCGGACCACGCAGCAGCGCCTCGAGCACCACGCGTTTCTGCTCCCCGCCCGACAGGGTGGTGACCTTGCGCCACTGCGCCTTCTCGAACGCCATACCGAGGGCCGCCACGGTGCACACGTCCCAGAGCGTCTCGTAGTCGTACCCGCCGACATCGCCCCAGGTGACCAGGGCCTGGGCGTAGGCCATCTGGTCGGCCTCACGGTCTCGCTCCATCATCGCCAGCTCGGTGCGGTCGATCTCGGCCGCCGCTGCACGGATCGCCGCCGGCGCCACCGAGACGAGCAGGTCGCGCACGGTGGACTCGTCACGGACCTGGCCCACGAACTGGCGCATCACCCCGAGCCCACCCGACCGTGTGACCGCCCCGTCATGGGCGCTGAGGTCACCGGCGATGATCCGTCCGAGGGTGGTCTTGCCCGTGCCGTTGGGGCCGATCAGGGCGACCTTGGCCCCCTCGCCGACCCGCAGCGAGACCTCGTCGAGCAGCGGCCTGCCGTCGGGCAGGACGAAGCTGACGGAGTTGACGTCGATGTGGCCCACGGGACAAGAGTGCTCCACGCGGCCGTCCTGCGTCACCTCGATATCGCTTCGTTGGTGCAGCTTTCCCACAGCAGAAGCACCTCCGTCGCCACATCCGCACCAGTTGGGAGCGGGCGGCTGGCCGTACGGAGGAGACGACGGTCAAGGCTTGGCCAAGTCACCTCAGGTCTGGTGACTCGGTCGGCGAGCATCGACGTGTCGTCGAAAGGTCGTCCCCGTGCCCCGCTCCCCCATCCCCTCGCGCGCCCTCGCTATGGTCACCTTCGTGTCCCTCCTCGCAGTCCTGGGCGTGAGCGCGGCCGCCCAGGCGACGGCCGCCCAGGTCGGGTCAGGGCGCGCAAAGCCCACGCCCAAGGCGGTCGCCTCGCGGATGGACCGTCCCGCCGCGGCCCGCGCGATGTGGGTCTGGGACACCTCGAACCCCCAGGCGGTCGTCACCCTGGCCACCTCCCGCGGCATCGGTCAGCTGTATGCCGCCGTGCCCACCAACGTGGGCACCTCCCCGAAGCTCGCCGAGCTCCGCTCGCTCGTCACCCTCGCCGACGCGGCCGGCCTGCGCGTGGACGCCCTCGGCGGCGACCCGGGCTGGATCGACAACCCGTCCGCGGTCGTGAGGACCTGGCTGAAACCGGCCCTCGCCACCGGCCTGTTCACCGGCGTCCACATCGACATGGAGCCGTACAACACACCCGCCTGGACCACGAACCGCAAGGCCGTCGTGAAGCGGTACCTCGCCACCCTCGACGCGTTCCAGGCTGCGGCGGGCAACACCCCCATCGAGGCGGACATCCCGTTCTGGTTCGACGAGATCCCGGCCAACGGGTCGACCTTCGACCGCGAGGTCATGAAGCGGACCGACGCCGTGACCGTGATGGCGTACCGACGCAAGGCCGACGGCGTCGACGGATCGATCGCCCTGTCCGCCAACGAGGTTCGTGCAGGTGCGGAGCTCGGTCGTCCGGTTCGCATCGGTCAGGAGACCAACCACCTCGGCGACGACCCGGTCTCGGTGAAGCAGACCTTCCACGGCCAGACGCGCAGCCAGATGGAGGGCCAGCTCAGCCTCGTCCTGGCTGCCTACGCCGGCTCCCCGTCGTTCGCCGGCCTCGCCATCCACGACGCGATCGGCTACGCAGGCATCACGGACTGACCGGAGCCGGGAGCGAACGCGTCGACCGGGACTCGGCCGCCCTGGCCGCCAGGTCGCCCGCCTCGGGGTAGATGACCTCTTCGAGCGACAACCCGTGCGGCGGCATCACGCTGACCGCGGGGTCGCGCCGCATGGCCTTCAGGACCTCGGCGGGCCAGTCCGCGGGCCGGCGGCCCTCACCGACCGGGACGACCACCCCCACCAGTGAGCGCACCATGGAGTGGCAGAACGCGTCGGCGACGACGGTCGCCGCAAGCGTCCCGTCGTCCAGCCGCGCCCACGAGTACTCGAGCAGGGTGCGCACCGTCGTCGCCCCCTCGCGCTTCTTGCAGAACGCCGCGAAGTCGTTCAGGCCCACCAGCGTGCGTGCCGCGCGGTCCATCGCCGCGACGTCCAGCGGACGCTTGGTGTGCACCGTGTCGCGCCGGCGCAGCGGGTCCGCTGCCGCCGGGTCGTCGCAGAGCCGGTAGAGGTAGCGACGGCGCAGGGCCGAGAAGCGTGCATCGAACCCGTCCGGGGCCTGCGTCACCGCGTGCACGACGACGTCCCCCGGGAGGATGCCGCCCAGCCGGGTCCGGGCCGCGGTCGCCGGCGCGCGGTCCGAGCGCCCTGGCACAGCCGCCCAGGCCCCGGCGTCGACATCGGCGTGCACGACCTGGCCCCGGGCGTGCACCCCCGCGTCGGTACGCCCGGCCACCGTGAGCCGCACGGGTGCGGTGGCGCGCAGGAGCGTGGTCAGCGCAGCCGAGAGCTCGCCCTCGACCGTGCGCAGCCCCGGCTGCGCGGCCCACCCGGAGAACTCGGTGCCGTCGTAGCCCAGGTCGATCCGGATCCGGACCAGGGACGCCTCGTCACCCGTTCCCTCCTCGACCATGTGGCCAGCCTAGCCACGCCGCCGGCGTCCCCGGCCGGCGCCGCCCTGTACCGCCATACCTGCAGGCCGTGGGTCTTTCGTCTGTGGGTCTTTCGTCTGTGGGTCTTTGCGCGTCCTGACCCGGTCAGGACCGGGTAGGACGCGCAAAGACTCGAGGGATGGCGAAGGGCCGCCCACCCCAGGGGGTGAGCGGCCCTCGACAGTTCAGCCGGTGGCTACCGGATCAGGAACCGGCCTTGGCCTCGTCGGCCTCGGACTCGGTGCCCTCGGTCGACTCGGTGGCCCTCGGTGGACTCCGTGGCCTCGGCGTCGGTGCCTCGACCTCGGTGCCTCGACTCCGTGGCCTCGGCGTCGGTGGCCTCGGTCTCGACCGCAGCCTCCTCGGCCTGGGGCTCGTCGGCCTTGGGCTCCTGCGCCTTGGACTGCTTGGCGGAACGCTTGGTGGCGGCCTCCGCCTCCTTGACCGTGGCCTTCTTGGCCAGCGGCTCGCGGACGAGCTCGATCACGGCCATGGGCGCGTTGTCACCCTTGCGGGCACCGATCTTGGTGATGCGGGTGTAACCGCCGGGGCGCTCGGCCATGTCGGGCGCGATCTCGGTGAAGAGACGGTGGACGACACCCTTGTCCTCGATGACCGACAGGACCCGACGACGAGCGTGGAGGTCACCGCGCTTGGCGAACGTCACCAGACGCTCGGCCAGCGGGCGCAGGCGCTTGGCCTTGGCCTCCGTGGTGGTGATGGAGTCGTGCTCGAACAGCGAGCTGGCCAGGTTCGCCAGCATGTGGCGCTCGTGAGCCGCACCGCCGCCGAGACGGGGAACTCTTGTTGGGGGTAAGCATTGTTAGGTTGTCATTAATGTGTGATGACGCCGGTTTTAGCGCGGGCGTCCAATCGGCGGACTTGAACCAGAACTCGGCGTAGGGTCTGCTCGAACCACTGGCCGTCGGCCTCGTGGTACTTGCCGGAATCGGCGTTGCCCTTGAGCGACGTAGGCCTCGTCGGGCGACGAACCGTCCTCGTTGGCGGCGATGGCACCCGCGGGCAGCTCGACAGCTGCGTCGGTGGCCTCGGTCTCGACCGCAGCCTCCTCGGCCTGGGGCTCGTCGGCCTGGGGCTCGTCGGCCTTGGGCTCCTGCGCCTTGGACTGCTTGGCGGAACGCTTGGTGGCGGCCTCCGCCTCCTTGACCGTGGCCTTCTTGGCCAGCGGCTCGCGGACGAGCTCGATCACGGCCATGGGCGCGTTGTCACCCTTGCGGGCGCCGATCTTGGTGATGCGGGTGTAGCCGCCGGGACGCTCGGCCATGTCGGGCGCGATCTCGGTGAAGAGACGGTGGACGACACCCTTGTCCTCGATGACCGACAGGACCCGACGACGAGCGTGGAGGTCACCGCGCTTGGCGAACGTCACCAGACGCTCGGCCAGCGGGCGCAGGCGCTTGGCCTTGGCCTCCGTGGTGGTGATGGAGTCGTGCTCGAACAGCGAGCTGGCCAGGTTCGCCAGGATGTGGCGCTCGTGAGCCGGACCGCCGCCGAGACGGGGACCCTTGGTGGGGGTAGGCATTCTTAGGTTCTCCTTGATGTGTGAGGCAGCGGTTTCGACACCGCCACCTCAGCGGCGGTTGGTCAGAGCTGCTCGTCTTCGGCCAGCGCGCGGCCGTCGTCAGCGAAGTCGTCGTCGTAGTCGCCGTAGTTGTCAGCGATCGCGCTCGGGTCGAACCCGGGCGGGCTGTCCTTGAGCGCCAGACCCATGCCCACGAGCTTGGCCTTGACCTCGTCGATCGACTTCGCGCCGAAGTTGCGGATGTCGAGCAGGTCGGCCTCGCTGCGACCCACGAGCTCACCCACGGTGTGGATGCCCTCGCGCTTGAGGCAGTTGTAGGACCGGACGGTCAGGTCGAGGTCCTCGATCGGCAGCGCCAGGTCGGCGGCCAGGGCGGCGTCGGTCGGCGACGGGCCCATGTCGATGCCCTCGGCCTCGACGTTGAGCTCGCGCGCCAGGCCGAACAGCTCGACCAGGGTCTTGCCGGCGGAGGCCATGGCGTCACGGGGAGCCATGGAGTTCTTGGTCTCGACGTCGACGATGAGCTTGTCGAAGTCGGTGCGCTGCTCGACACGGGTCGCCTCGACCTTGTAGGTCACGGCGAGCACCGGCGAGTAGATGGAGTCGACCGGGATGCGGCCGATCTCCTGGTCGCCGGACTTGTTCTGGTTGGCGGAGACGTAGCCGCGACCGCGCTCGACGGTCAGCTCCATCTCGACCTTGCCCTTGCCGTTGAGCGTGGCGATGTGCAGGCCGGGGTTGTGGACCTCGACACCGGCCGGCGGGGCGATGTCCGCAGCGGTGACGGGGCCGGAGCCCTGCTTGCGCAGGTACATCACGACCGGCTCGTCGTGCTCCGAGGAGACGACCAGGCCCTTGATGTTGAGGATGATCTCGGTGACGTCTTCCTTGACACCGGGGATCGTGGAGAACTCGTGCAGCACACCGTCGATGCGGATGCTGGTGACGGCGGCACCGGGGATGCTCGACAGGAGCGTGCGGCGCATGGAGTTGCCGAGCGTGTAGCCGAAGCCGGGCTCGAGGGGCTCGATGACGAAGCGGCTGCGGTTGTCCGCAACGACCTCTTCGCTGAGTGAGGGGCGCTGTGCGATGAGCACGGGGTGGTTCCTTTCTCGTCGGCGACCGCTATATGACGCCGATGAATTCGCCGGTTCTCAACCGGCCGGCTGGTCCACCTCTGTCTGTGGTCCAGGCCAGACCTGCCTGGTATGCCGCGTGCGCACGGGGCGCACGCGGCATACCGAGGTGTGGGTCAGTTCTTCGAGTAGAGCTCGACGATCAGCTGCTCGGTGAGGATCGTGTCGATCTGCGCACGCTCCGGGAGCTGGTGGATCATGATCTGCAGCGTGCCCGGGACGACCTGGAGCCAGGCCGGGGTGGGGCGCTCGCCGAAGGTCTGGCGAGCCAGCTCGATCGGGAACGTGTTCACGGACTGCTTGCGCACGGTGATGATGTCGTACTGCTCGACGCGGTAGGACGGGACGTCCACGCGTCGGCCGTTGACCTCGAAGTGGCCGTGCGTGACGAGCTGGCGGGCCGCACGACGGGTGCGGGCCAGACCGGCGCGGTAGACCACGTTGTCCAGGCGGGACTCGAGGATCTGCAGCAGGGTCTCACCGGTCTTGCCAGAGCGGCGCGAGGCCTCCTGGTAGTACCCGCGGAACTGCTTCTCCATGACGCCGTAGGTGAAGCGAGCCTTCTGCTTCTCCTGCAGCTGGGTGAGGTACTCCTTCTCCTGCATCCGGCGACGGCCGTGCTGGCCGGGCGGGAAGGGACGGAGCTCGAAGTTCTTGTCGCCGCCGACGAGGTCGACCTTGAGGCGACGCGACTTCTTGGTGATGGGGCCGGTATAACGAGCCATGAGTGTTCTCTATCTCCCAGTTCTCAGACGCGACGGCGCTTGGGCGGGCGGACGCCGTTGTGCGGCGAGGGGGTGACGTCGCTGATCGCACCGACCTCGAGGCCGGTGGCGGTCAGGGAGCGGATGGCGGTCTCGCGACCAGAACCGGGGCCCTTGACGAAGACGTCGACCTTGCGCATGCCGTGCTCCATCGCGCGACGGGCGGCAGCCTCAGCGGCCATCTGCGCGGCGAACGGGGTGGACTTGCGCGAACCCTTGAAGCCGACCTGGCCGGCAGAGGCCCAGGCGATGACGGCACCAGCGGGGTCGGTGATCGAGATGATCGTGTTGTTGAACGTGCTCTTGATGTGAGCGTGCCCGTGGGCGATGTTCTTCTTTTCCTTGCGGCGCACCTTCTTGGCGCCGGCAGTGCGAGCCTTGGGAGGCATTACTTACCAACCTTCTTCTTGCCGGCGACGGTGCGCTTCGGGCCCTTGCGGGTGCGCGCGTTGGTCTTGGTGCGCTGACCACGCACGGGAAGGCCGCGACGGTGGCGCAGACCCTCGTAGGAACCGATCTCGACCTTGCGGCGGATGTCGGCAGCGACCTCACGACGGAGGTCACCTTCGATCTTGACGTTGGCCTCGAGGTAGTCACGGAGCTGGACCAGCTCGGTGTCGGTGAGGTCGCGGACGCGGGTGTCCGGGCTCACGCCCGTGGCAGCCAGCGCCTGCTGGGAGCGGGTGCGGCCCACTCCGAAGATGTAGGTGAGAGCGATCTCGACGCGCTTCTCGCGCGGGAGATCCACACCAACAAGACGTGCCATGTTGTGTGTTCCTTTGTTTCACCGGAGGTCTGGGGCAGTACCGTTCCGGGCTTGGTCCCGAGGCTGTCCTCGGGGCACCGGTCCTCGGCCTCCGGGCCGGGGGTGACGTCCTGGTCGGCACTGATGTCGTCTGTCGACGACGCCGCGCACAGGGGCCGGGTACTGCGTCATTCACTTGTCTGCGCTTCTCGAAGAGATGCGACTCGTGCTCCGGGCGTGAACCCGGGCGGAGGCCCCTGGTGGGACCCAGGTCCTGCTCAGCCCTGGCGCTGCTTGTGGCGCAGGTTCTCGCAGATGACCATGACCCGACCGTGACGGCGGATCACCTTGCACTTGTCGCAGATCTTCTTGACGCTGGGCTGAACCTTCATAGCCTCTGCTTCGAGTCGATCTGGCACTGCCGACCCGGGGCGGGCCTGCAGGTCTAGCTGGTGAGCGTGCTCAGCGGTAGCGGAAGACGATCCGGCCACGGGTCAGGTCGTACGGGCTGAGCTCAACGACCACGCGGTCCTCGGGGAGGATCCGGATGTAGTGCTGACGCATCTTGCCCGAGATGTGAGCGAGAACCTTGTGACCGTTGGAGAGCTCGACCCGGAACATCGCGTTCGGGAGAGCCTCGACGATCGTGCCCTCGATCTCGATGACACCGTCCTTCT
>CAVSUT010000016.1:0-69942 GCA_963731235.1 uncultured Actinomycetota bacterium
ACCTCCGCCAGGTAGTAGTCGCCGGCCTCCGAGACTCCCCCTCCGACAAGGATGAGGGAAGGGTTGAAGAAGTTCACGATGCGCGCCAGCGTCTCCCCGACGAGTCGCGCCGAGCCGGCCAGGAGGTTGATCGCCACGGGGTCGCCGTGAACGGCTGCGTCGCTGACGGCGCGAGCGTCGATCCTGCCCCCGTGCTCAAGCAGATCGGCCAGGTAGGCACTTTCCCCCTTGTGGGCAGCGGTCTCGCCGTCGCGGGCCAGGGCTGCCCCTCCAGCCAGTGCCTCGAGGCAACCGAACTTGCCACACCGGCACAGCACGGTGAACCCTTCTTCCACAGACACATGCCCGATGTCGCCCGCGCAGCCCTGGGCACCCCGGTGCAGCCGCCCTGAGAAACAAGGCCTGCTCCGATACCGGAACCGATCTTCACGTAGATGACGTCGCGAAAGCCTTTGGCGCGTCCGTCACGCAGTTCCCCCAGTGCCATCACGTTGACGTCATTGTCGACCCAGACCGGCGCTCGGAACCGCCCGGCGAAGAAGCCGCGGACGTCGAACCCGTCCCAGCCCGGCATGATGGGCGGCGCAACGGGCCGACCGGTCGCGGACTCGACGGCCCGGTAGGCCGATCCCCATACCCCACACGGGCGCGCCGGCGCCGAGCGGTCCAGCAGGCGTCGAAGACCTCGGCCACACGGGTGAGCACCGTGACCGGCCCCACGGTCACATCCGCCTCTTCCTCGTGCTCGGCCAGCAGGGTCCCCCCCAGGTCGCTCACGGCTACCCCGATGCTCGTCGCGCCGAGCTCTGCTACCAGGATTCGGCCGGCCTCAGCGGGAAACCGCAGTCCCCGCGGGGCGCGGCCACCGGTCGACCGCAGAGTGGGACCCTCGACCAGCAGGCCGGCGTCCATGAGACGGGCTACGCGCTGCGTCACGACGTTTCTGCCCAGACCCGTCACATCGGCGAGCCCGGGCGCGTGCTGACCCGGCCGGAGCGCAGCGCATCCAGCACCTGCACGAGGTCGGCCACGTGGTCCGGGGCGAGGCCCCGCAGTTCTGGCTTCCATGTCAGCCTCCTTTCTGTCTGTGCGAAGATATCAGCACCATACCTATTGACTTTTGCACTCTACATGCAGAAGTATGCATAACAGAAGGAAAACTCGACAGCTACGACCGGCCCCACGGCAGACAGGACGGAACTCGACGATGAGGCTCGGCTATCACACCATCACCTGGGGCGGCGTCGTGGGCGACGCCACCGGGGTGACCAGCGTCAAGGACCTCTTCTACCGCGTGAACGGCCCCATGGACCGCGCCATCGCCGACATCGCGAGCCTGGGGTACGAGGGTGTCGAGATGTTCGACGGCAACGTGACGGACTACGCACACCGGCCCGCCGAGCTCATGGACCTGCTCACCAGCGCAGGCGTGGTGCTTGCCAGTGTCTACACCGGGGGCAACTTCATCTACCCGGACATCCTCGCCGACGAGCTGCACCGGGTGCGTCAGGCGGCTAGCTCGCTACGCGATTCGGGGCGGACAACCTGATCGTGGGCGGCGGCGCCCGCAGGGCGTCAGGGACCACCGACGCGGACTACTCCGCTCTGGGTGCCGCGCTCGACCAGGTCACCGACATCGCCGAGGAGCACGGGTCTGGTGGCTTGCTACCACCCGCACCTGTCCACCATCGTCGAGAGCCCGGAGGAGCTCGACCGGCTGATGCAGCTCTCTCGGATCGGTTTCTGCCCCGACACCGCCCACCTGACTGCCGGTGGCGGTGACCCTGCGGCCCTGATCCGCCGGTATGCCACCCGACTGCGCCACGTGCACCTCAAGGACGTGGACGTGGCGACGACTCGGTTCCTTCCCCTCGGTCAGGGCGACGTCGACTTCGACGACGTCATCGCCGCCGTGAAGGACAGCGGCTACGACGGCTGGATCGTCGTCGAGCTGGACTCCTACGACGGCGACCCCCGTGAGGCCGCCGCCACAAGCAAGAAGTACCTCGACGCGCTGCTCGCGACTGCCGGCGGCACCATCCCCTCAGGAGAGAACCGATGAACAAGACCACGTACCGCCTCGCGGGCCTGACTGCCGCCATCGCCTTGGCCACGGCCGGGTGCAGCGCAGCTTCCACCACCACCAGTGCGGTCGACCCCGGGGTGTCGTCGAAGGCCGAGGCTGCCCTGGCGAGCATCGAGGGCAAGGTCCTCGGAAAGGGCGCCAACGGTGAGGAGGCCGCGGCGCCCGAGGACGCGAAGCTCAGCGACGCCGAGGTGGCCCAGGTGAAGGCCAAGAACGCGACGGCCGCCATCGTCATGCACTACGGCGGCAACGACTGGTCCAATGCCCAGGTGGCCGGCATGAAGTCGGAGTTCGCGCGTCTGGGCATCAAGGTCATCGCCACCACGGATGCCAACTTCAAGCCGGACAAGCAGGTGTCGGACATCGAGACGGTCCTCGCCCAGAAGCCCGACATCATGATCTCGATCCCCACAGACCCGGTGGCGACGGCCTCGGCATACAAGAAGGTCGCGGCAGCGGGCGTCAAGCTCGTCTTCATCGGCAACACTGCCCAGGGCATGACGGTAGGCAAGGACTACGTGTCTGTCGTGTCCGCGGACGACTTCGGTAACGGCGTGGTGTCGGCCCACCTCATGGCCAAGGCGCTGGGCGGCAAGGGCGAGATCGGTCTCGTGTTCCATGAGGCGGACTTCTTCGTGACCAAGCAGCGGTACGACGCCTTCAAGTCCACCATCACCAAGGACTACCCGGACATCAAGATCGTCGAGGAGCAGGGCATCGCCGGACCGGACTTCGCCGGTGACGCCCAGAGCGTCGCCAACGCCATGCTGAGCAAGCACCCCACCCTGGCCGGCATCTGGGCCGTCTGGGACGTTCCCGCGGAGGGCGTCATGGCGGCGGCGCGCGCCTCTGGCCGTGCGGACCTGAAGATCGCCACGGAGGACCTCGGAAAGAACGTCGCCATTGCGCTGGCGAAGAATGAGCTGGTCGTCGGTCTCGGCGCACAGCGTCCCTTCGACATGGGCGTGGCCCAGGTCGACCTGGCCGCCGGCGCGCTGCTGGGCAAGAAGCAGCCTGGCTACGTGGCCATCCCTGCGCTCCCGGTCGAGCACTCCAACGTTCTCGAAGCCTGGAAGCAGGTCTACCACGAGGAGGCCCCGGCCGACCTGAAGAGCTCGTACAAGAAGTAGCCATCCCGGCGGGATGGACCCGATGCGGTCCATCCCGCCCCTGGAACGGAGTTCACGGTGAGCGATCAGAGCGGCACTGCCTCAGCGGTGGAGATGCACGGCATACACAAGGCATTCGACGGCGTGGTCGTCCTCGATGACGTGGACTTCGAGGTCCGCCGTGGTGAGGTCCATGCACTCGCCGGGGGCAACGGCGCCGGCAAGTCGACGCTCATGAAGATCCTCCAGGGGGTCTACCGGGCCGACGAGGGCAGCATCCGCGTCAACGGCTCGCCCGTCCACATCAGCTCCATCCAGAGCGCGCGAGCCGCGGGCATCGGCATGGTGTTCCAGGAGTTCAGCCTGGTCCCGAGCCTGACCGTGGCTCAGAACATCTTCCTGGCCGATGAACCCGCTGGAAGGTTCGGCCTCATCGACGACCGCGCTGCCGTCGCGAAGGCCCGGGACGTCTTTGCCGACATGGAGGTCTCGGTCAACCCGAAGGCCACTGTGGCCAGCCTGGGAACCGCCTACTGGCAGCTCACCGAGATCGCCAAGGCGCTCGCCCAGAATGCCCAGGTCCTGATCATGGACGAGCCGACCGCGAGCTTGGCCAAGCACGAGACGGAGGCGCTCTTCGATCTGATCGGCCGGATCAAGGACCGCGGCATCTCGATCATCTACATCTCCCACCGGATGGACGAGATCTACCGCATCGCCGACCGCATCACCATCCTGCGCGACGGGCGACGCCTCCTGACCGAGCCACTGGCTGCCGTCACGCCCGAGCAGATCGTCGAGGGCATCGTCGGCAAGAAGATCGAAGGCCAGCTCAACTACCGCGAGCGGGAGGGGCTCGAACAGCGAGAGGCCTTGCTGGAGGTGTCCGGGCTGACCAGCGGCCCCTTGGTGCGCGACGTCTCCTTCACCGTCCACGCAGGCGAGATCATCGGGTTGGCGGGCCTGATGGGCAGTGGGCGCACCGAGCTGGCGCGGACCCTCTTCGGGATCGACAGGGCCACCAGCGGAACCATCCGCCTCCACGGCAAGGAGGTCACCATCAACGACCCCCGCGACGCGATAGGTCACGGCTTGGCGCTCATCCCCGAGGACCGACGCGAGCAGGGACTGGTCCTGGACCACTCTGTACGCGAGAACCTGCTGCTGCCGCTCCTGGGGAAGCTCAAGAAGGGCCCGCTGCTCGACGGGAAGGCAGGGAAAGCCCTGTCCTCCAGTCTCATCCAACGCTTTGCCATCAAGGCGGCCAACCCCAGCCGGCCCATCCGCCTGCTCTCGGGCGGCAACCAGCAGAAGGTCGTCATCGCCAAGTGGCTGGGCACCGAACCCGACGTCCTCATCCTCGACGAACCCACAGCAGGAGTGGACATCGGGACCAAGTCCGAGATCCTCGACATGGTCCGTGCCCTGGCCGACGCCGGCAAAGCCGTCATCGTCATCTCCTCGGAGTATCCCGAGCTCCTCGCGGTCAGCGACCGCATCCTCATCCTGCGTGACGGCTCAGTGACCCGCGAACTGCTGCGGAGCGAGATCGTCGACGAAGAATCCCTCCAACTCGCCGTTCAAGGAGTCTGAGCCATGAGCACCACAGCACCCACCAGAGAGAGCGCCGAAGAGGACTCCCTCACGAGCCGCCTCTCCACGATCGACTGGCGCCGCTACGTCATCTACATCGGCTTTGTCGTCGTCTTCGCCTTCTTCGCATCCTGCTGCGCGACGAGGGATTCCTCTCCTCGAACAACCTGCTCAACATCTTCCGCCAGACCGCGACCATCACCGTCATCGCCGTGGGCATGACCTACGTCATCGCCTGCGCCGAGATCGACCTGTCCGTGGGCTCTGTGGCCGGACTGTCCAGTGTCGTGACGGCCATGGCCTTGTCCAGCTGGGGAATCATCCCCGGCGTCCTCGCCGGACTCGCGGTAGGCCTCACCGTCGGCGCAGTGAACGGCGCCCTCGTGAGCCTGCTCGGAATCCCGTCGTTCCTCGTGACCCTGGGCATGCTCGGCATCGCCGCAGGAGTGGCCCAGTGGATCACCGGCTCGGCGCCCCAGCCCATCCTGAACGACACCTTCAACCTGATCTTCGGCGGGGGGAACTTCGGCCCGATTCCCGGGCTGCTCGCGTGGAGCGCCATCTTCGTGACGATCGGCGCCATCGTGCTGGCCAAGACTCGCTTCGGCCGACAGGTGCTCGCCACCGGCGGCAACCGCACCGCAGCTCAGTTCACCGGCGTCAACACCCGCCGGATCAAGTTCCAGGTGCTGCTCCTCTCCGCCACGGTGGCCAGCGTGGCGGGCATGCTCTACGCGGGGCGACTGCAGTCCGGCCGGTTCCAGTGGGGCGCCGGCGACGAGCTGTCGGCCATCGCAGCCGTCATCCTCGGCGGCACCAGCCTCTTCGGCGGGGCGGGCTCCGTGGTCGGCACGCTCTTCGGGGCCCTCCTCATCGGACTCATCAACAACGGCCTCATCCTGGCCGGACTCGACAGCAGCCAGCAGCAGGTCGTCCGAGGCGTGATCATCATCCTGGCCGTCGCACTCGCCCGGAAGAAGTGACCATCATGCCCACACTGCAGAGCAGGAATCATCGGCGCGGGCTTCATCGGCGGCGTCCACGCGTATGCCGTGCGAGCCAGCGGTGGAGTGGTGACGCAGGTCGCCGACCACTCCCCCGAGGCAGCCGCCCAGGCAGCCGTGCGACTGGGAGCCCTTGCAGGCGCCGAGTCCGCTGAGGCACTCATCGCCTCCGACGACGTCGACGTGGTGCACATCTGCACGCCGAACGACACGCACTACGACCTGGCGCTTGCTGCGATGAAGGCCGGGAAGGCGGTCATCTGCGAGAAGCCGCTGGCCACCACCGCGGAGCGTGCCGCCGTCCTGGCGCAGACGGCCGAGGCCACGGGCGTGGTCACCGCAGTGCCCTTCGTCTACCGCTTCTACCCCTCGGTGCGCGAGGCGAGGCACCGTATCTCCAGTGGACAGGCGGGTGACCTGTGGATGCTGCACGGTTCCTATCTCCAGGACTGGCTCTCCAGCTCACAGG
Organism: uncultured Actinomycetota bacterium; assembly: GCA_963731235.1. Lineage (GTDB taxonomy): Bacteria > Actinomycetota > Actinomycetes > Actinomycetales > Dermatophilaceae > Pedococcus. The sequence continues at coordinate 6,262 of CAVSUT010000016.1, forward strand.
AGACGAACTGGAGGGTCGACCCGGAGCGGGGCGGTGGGTCGCGGGCGTTCGGCGACATCGGCGTCCACTGGTGCGACGTCATGGAGTTCACCACCGGACACCGCATCACGCGCCTCGTGTCACAGATGTCCCAGGCACACGCGAGCAGGACCGGCACCGACGGCAGTTCCAGCGTGGGGACCGAGGACGGCGCGACGGTGATGTTCGAGACGGACCGCGGCGCGACCGGTTCGGTCGTCGCCAGCCAGGTGTCGCTCGGCCGCAAGAACCGGCTCTGGTTCTCCTTCGACGGCACCGACGCGGCCTACGTCTTCGACCAGGAGATCCCGGACTCCCTCTGGGTGGGTGGGCGGTCCACCAACCAGATCGTCCCCCGCGGACCGGACACGTTCGCAGCCGGCGGCGGCGCCGGATACTCCCGTCTGCCGGCGGGCCACCCCCAGGGATACCAGGACAGCTTCACCGCCTTCATGGCCGATGCGTATGCCGCGGTGGCCGGACCGCGGCCCGAGGGGCTCCCCAGCTTCAGCGACGGCCACCGGGCCGCCGTCATCACCGAGGCCGTTCTGACCTCGGCCGCCAAGAACTCATGGGTGGAGGTCCCTTCGTGAAACTCGGATTCCTCACGGCCTGCCTGCCGAACCGGTCGCTCGAAGACATCGCCCACTGGGCAGCGGCGCATGACTACGAGGCACTGGAGGTGGCAGCGTGGCCTGCGCTCGGTGATCGACCGTTCACCGCCAGCCACATCGCGGCCGAGTCGTTCACCGGCGCCGAGGCCGAGAAGGTCGGTGAGCTGTTCGGCCAGCTCGATCTCACCCTGTCGTCCCTGGCGTTCTACGACAACAACCTCCACCCGGACCCCCGTGAACGCCAGGCGGTCAACGACCACGTCATCGCGTGCATCGACGCTGCCGCCCTGCTCGAGGTGCCCACCGTCGGGACGTTCATCGGCCGCCACCCCGGCCAGAGCGTGGCGGACAACCTTCGCGAGGCCGAGAGGATCTTCCCGCGGCTCGTCGACCACGCCGGCCAGCAGGGCGTCAAACTCGTCATCGAGAACTGCGTCATGGAGGGCTGGCACCCGGACGGGTATCCGGGCAACCTTGCCTACTCCCCAGAGCTCTGGGAGTGGATGTTCGGGCTGGGCCTCTACCTGAACTACGACCCCTCCCACCTGGTCTGGATGGGCATCGACCCGGTGGAGGCACTGCGTCCCTACGTGGACCGCGTCGCCCACGCGCAGGCCAAGGACATCGAGCTGTTCCCGGAGAAGCGGAACCGGTTCGGCTGGCCCGGGATCGCGGACAAGAGCGCAGATCCGTGGGACGTCGGCTGGTGGCGCTACCGCATCCCCGGGCGGGGCCAGGTCGACTGGAACCGGGTCGTGGACACCCTCTACGAGGGCGGGTTCGACGGCGTGCTGTCGGTGGAGCACGAGGACCCCGTCTGGGGTGGCAGCGAGGCCCGGATCGAGACCGGGCTGGTCGTCGCCCACCAGACCTTGCGACCCCTCATCATCGCCTGAACCCACGACCCGAACGGAGGCCTCCGTGGCTGACACCTTCCTCGACACCCACCAGCGGGAGACGCTGGAGGCGGCAATGGCTCGCATCATCCCCACTGACGACACACCGGGCGCACGCGAGGCCGGCACGATCGACTTCCTCGACCGCTACCTGTCCGGCATCGACTACATCTATGCCCTGCCCGACGGCAGCGGGTTCGAGACGCTCACCGGCCCGCGGGCGTCGGCCTGGCAGCAGCGGGTGGACCACGCGCGCAGCGTGTACGTCGCCGGGGTGCTCGAGCTCGACCACCGGGCCGAAGACGGTCACGGCATGCCCTTCGTCCGGCTCGGGGAGACCGAGCAGGACGAGATCCTCCGCAGCCTCGAGCGCGGCACGACGGCTCCGACCATCAACTACGGCGGTCCCGAAGAGCCCGCCCTGCAGCAGACCAGCGCCGAGTCCGACCTCGACTTCTTCGGGTTGCTCGTGACGCACACCCGACAGGGCTATCTCGCAGATCCGATCTACGGCGGCAACCGCGGCCAGGTCGGCTGGCAGACCATCGGCTTCCCGGGGCCGAAGGATCTCGCGGAGGTGCACACCGGCCGGTACACGACCCGCCAGTACTTCGCCGACAACCCGACCCACCGCAGCCTGGAGGAGCCCTCATGACCATCCCCGTGACCAAGCCCGAGCGAGTCGACGCCGTGGTCATCGGAGCCGGCGCCTCGGGGGCAGCCGCCGCGAAGGTGCTCACCGAGGGAGGCATGCGCGTGGTCGCCCTGGAGAAGGGTCCTTGGCGCACCAAGGAGACGTTCGGCGGGGACGAGCTGGCTAACGTCAACCGCTACAACCTGTGGCCCGATCCCCTGCTGAACCCCCGCACCTCACGGCGCGACGCCGAGAGCGAAGCGGAGGTGGACCTCTTCTGCCCGGTTCCCCAGATGGTCGGAGGCGGGACGGTCCACTGGCAGGGGTGGCTTCCACGCTTCACCGAGAACGACTTCCGCCTGCGCAGCATCGCCGGCGATCTTGCGGGGACCACTCTGGCTGACTGGCCGATCACGTACGCCGAGCTGGAGCCGTACTACGACAAGGTCGAGTGGGCCTTCGGCGTCTCGGGGCAGGCCGGCGCGAACGCCTTCGAGTCCTTTCGCACGCGGGGCTACCCTTGCCCGCCGATGCCGCAGTCCCGCTACGCCGAGAAGTTCCACCTCGGCTGTGAACAGCTCGGCTGGAACTCCTTCCCGACCCCGCAAGCGGCCCTGTCGCAGCCCTTCAACGGGCGGCCGGCCACGGTCCTCAGCGCCTTCGCACAGCAGCACGGCGATCCCAGCGGCACCCGGTCGAGCGCCCTGAACGTCTTCATCCCCGATGCCGTGGCCACGGGCCGATACGACCTGCGCGCGGACTCCTACGTCCGAGAGCTCACGGTCGACTCGCGGGGACGCATCAAGAGCGCCGTGTACGAGGACGCCGCTGGCGTTCTCGTGGAGCAGGAGGCCGATGTCTTCATCCTCGCCTGCGGCGCGGTCGAGACCGCCCGGCTGATGCTGCTCTCGACGTCCTCGAGGTTTCCCCACGGACTCGCCAACGGCAGCGACCTCGTGGGCCGCAACGTCACCTTCCATGAGTACAGCGCGTCGGTCGGCACCTTCGAGGATCCGATCAACGCCTGGGCGGGTGGCGGCTACGTCAGTGCGAGCAGCTTCCAGTTCTACGAGCATGACGACTCCCGGGGGTTCGTCAGTGGCGGGCACATCGCGGCCGCAGGCGTCGGCATCCCCCTCCCCATCAACTGGGGACTACCGGGGCGACCTACCTGGGGCGCCGAGGCCAAGCAGAACGATCGTGACTACTTCAGCCACAGCATGGCAGTCGCGATGGTGCTGCACGACATGCCGCAGCACGACAACCGGGTCGACCTCGACCCGCACGTCACGGACGCCTGGGGGCTCCCAGTCGCCCGTATCACTCTTCAGACCCACCAGAACGACATCGACCAGGGCAGGTTCCTGGTGGACCGGTGCGGGGAGATCCTCGATGCTGCGGGGGCCAAGCAGGTCGACCGCGTGTACGCAGAGAAGGTGACCGGCAACTGTTCCCACCAGCATGGCACCGCCAGGATGGGTGACGACCCTGAGCTGTCAGTCCTGGACCGCAACTGCCGAGCCCACGAGGTCGACAACCTGTTCGTCGTCGACGGCTCCGCGTTCCCCACGGCAACGGGGGCGAACCCGACGCTCACCATCATGGCGAACGCCTGGCGTGTCTGCGACCACATCTTGGCGAACCGAGCGAGCTAGCGACGACTGCAGGTCGGGAGGTAGGAACGTCCCCCATCGGTACCGCAGCGGACCTTTGGGGAGCATGCCGATGATCTGCGCTTGACCGACGTCGAGAGCGCGACTCGGACCTGCGTCCTGGGTGCCTGCACCGGACATCGCCAGCTAAGGTCCACAGGTGCTCATCGACCGAGCCCGCATCCAGGTGAAGGCGATGATGGTCGCGCCCAACGAGGACCACCGTGACGCCATCGTGCGCGAAGTCGCCGAGGAGCTCGGAGCGAGGATCGGTGACCTCACCTTCCTCGCGGAGGTGGAGAACATCTTCCGGATCGACGAGGTGCCGGCGCACGAGGTGGTGTTCCTCTACTCGGGTCGTCTCGACCCGCCACCCGCCGTGTCCGGCGCCACGCTGACGGAGAGCGACGGCAGCATCGTTCCGGTGACCTGGCGTCCCTTCCAGGACGCGGCCGTGTCGCTGCCCTTGTACCCGGAAGCGGCGCTCCCATGGGTCCGCGGTCTGGGTGACCGGCGATAGGCCGAGACGACAACCGCCGTGAAGTCCATCGCCTCCTGATCAGCCCGAGCTTGAAGGCGCTCAACCGGTCCGGGCGACGGTGTGCACCTGGGCCTACTCGCGCGTGGCGACGTACACGAGGAACGAGTCCTCAGCTGTGGGGGCCAGGTCGTTGTACGCGCCGCGTACCTCGACGTCGGTGAAGCCGGCCCGCTCGATCATCATCACGAGCTCATTGCAGAAGTACACGTTCGAGGTGAGGTGGTGTCGCTCCTCGGCGACCAGGGCACCATCTCGCCACCGGTAGGCGTGGATCTCCCAAGTCTCCTGCTGGTGCAGCGGATCCAGGGCGATGAGTCGCGACTTGAGCGCGTACTCGTCACCGTCGGGCCCGAGCTGGCGGGCCCCGGGAGGCTCGCTGGGTTGCGGCAGGCCGCCCCGCTGGCCGGCGGGCCACAGGCCCCACTGCGTCGCATCGGAGTAGGGGACCTCGTTGTCCAGGACCAGGCGCCCACCGGGCTCGAGGTGGTCGTAGAGGCGGCGCAACGCCTGCTGGTCCTGCTCCCGGGTCGATCCCAACCCCAATCCCCCGCAGACGTAGATCGTCCGGTATCGGCGGGACAGGTCGAGCTCGTGCATCGCCTGGCAGCTCAGGTCGGGCGACGCACCCACGGCCTGGGCTGCCTGCGCGCAGAACGCCACCATGTCCGGGGACACGTCGCACCCGTCGACGTCCAGACCGGCTGCCACGTATGGCACGAGCAGCCGACCCGTTCCACAAGCGACATCCAGGGCTGGCTGACCGGCCTCGACGAACTGCCTGAAGTAGGCGATCTCGGGTCCTGAGTCGCGAAAGAGCGACCACCAGCGCGCGACCAGCCCGTGGTGCCAGCTCTGCGGTTCGACCGTGGTCACCGGTCAAACCTAGCCACCTACCCGCCCGATGGTCCGCTAGACATTCGGCGCTAGCACCGTGCTAGCATCGCGTCATGGGCACGCTCTACATCCGGGATGTCCCCGACACCGTTGCGCGCACCCTGAAGGAACGCGCCGCCCAGGAGGGAACGTCGCTGTCCGCGTACGTCGCCAAGGAGCTGACCAAGATCGCCTCGCGCCCGACGAACGAGCAGATCACGGCCCGGCTGCGTCAGCGGGACCGTACCGCGGGACCCACCACGCGGGAGGTCCTCGAGGCGGTCTCGGCCGAACGACGATGATCGTCGTTGACGCCTCGGCCATGGTCGAGGCCCTGGTCGGAACCGACGTCGACCCACATCTCCTGGACCTGCTCAGTGCAGACCTCGCCGCGCCACACCTGCTCGACGTCGAAGTGCTCTCGGTCCTTCGCGGGCTGGAACGCGGGAGGAAGCTGACCTCGACCAGGGCTGAGCAGGCCCGTGATGACTACTTCTCCTTCACCATCAGCCGGCATGAGACACCACCGCTCGCCGAGCGGATCTGGGCGTTGCGCCACCAGTTCACCAGCTACGACGCGACCTACCTAGCGCTTGCGGAAGCTCTCGAGACCCCGCTTGTCACCCGCGACGCCAAACTCGCAACTCCCGGCCATCACGCGACAGTCCTCGTGCCTACCTCTGGCACTGAGCGGACCTAGCCCTCTCCGCCGCGTAGTGACCTGACGTTCGCGGACGGAATGGCACTTCATGACGCGTGCTCGGGGCCGGATGTCTCCGGGCGTGCCAACCTTCAGGCGGGGAACACGCCGCTGGAGAGGTACCGGTCGCCGCGGTCGCAGACCACGAAGACGATCGTCGCCCCCTCGACCTCCCGGGCAACCTGCAGGGCGGTCCAGCAGGCGCCGGCTGCGGAGACACCGCCGAAGATGCCCTCCTCGCGCGCCAGCCGGCGGGCCGTCTCCTCGGCGTCGGTCTGGGTGACCTCCACGGTCCGGTCTACCGCCGAAGGGTCGAAGATCTTCGGCACGTACTCCGGTGGCCACGCGCGGATCCCCGGGATCTTGGAGCCCTTTGCGGGCTGTGCCCCGACGATCTGGATGTCAGGGTTGCGCGACTTCAGGAACCGCGAGACCCCGGTGATCGTGCCGGTGGTGCCCATCGCGGACACGAAGTGCGTGATCCGTCCGTCGGTCTGGTGCCACAGCTCAGGGCCTGTCCCCTCCTCGTGGGCACGGGGGTTGTCCGGGTTGCCGAACTGGTCCAGGACCCGGCCGCGGCCCTCCTGCTCCATCCGCGTCACGACGTCGCGGGCCTCTTCCATGCCGCCACCTGCCGGGGTGAGGACCAGCTCGGCTCCGTACGCCTTCATCGTCTGGATCCGCTCGGTCGAGGCGTCCTCGGGCATCACGATGACCAGTGGGTAGCCGCTGATCGCCGCCGCCATCGCCAAGGCGATCCCGGTGTTGCCGGACGTGGCTTCCAGGAGGGTGTCGCCGGGGGAGATATCCCCTCGCGCCTCAGCGCCCCGGATCATGGTGATCGCCGGCCGGTCCTTCACCGACCCGGCCGGGTTGTTCCCCTCGAGCTTGGCGAGCAGCACGTTGCCCCGGCGTTCGTTCTCCGGCCCGGGCAGTCGCTGCAGACGCACCAGCGGGGTGTTGCCGATGACGTCCTCCATCGTGGGGTACGCCGCAGGGTTGCTCACGCGCCGGAGTCTACGGCGGCGCACGCCGAAGAATCGCAGCCGACTGCTCGACCCCAGCTCGAGGTGAACCTACGTCTCTTCGCAGCCGCGTGGCGACCGCCCACCCGGCGGCATGGCCGTGTGGTCGACCGGTCACAGAAGCTCCAGGCTGAGGGTGTCGGAGTTGATGCGCAGGTTGGGAGTTCTGGCACGAGTGGATGTCCGAGGAGCTGCGCTTTCTCGACCGGCAGCGGCCGCGGGAGCGAGCTTGCGTGGTCATCGCTGGGACCCCGCCGATTCCGCTGGAGGAGGACCAGGTCGCCATCGCCCCCGGCCCCCTGTGAGTCGCACGACCATCGGCGTTTCCGTACGAACCAGCGGTCCTTGAACCCGCTGCATACCGCCGCCTGTCGCCTACCTCGAGCTGAGTCGTGCAATCACGGCGCAACTCGGGAACGCTTGAGACTGCAGACAGCCGCCGTCACGTTGGGATGATGACGACCTTGCCGAGGGCGCGGCCCTCACCGACGTGGGCCAAGGCTTCCGGTACCTCTTCGAGCGTGCAGGTGCGATCGATGTGGATGCCCACGTGACCAGCGACGCACAGATCAGTCAGTGGCTGGAAGTGGGCCGGACCGGGCTTCACGACCAGCATCCCGAGGCGGCGGCCCGTGATCATGCCCGCGGTTGCACCGACCGTGAGCACCCGCAGCAGCGCTCGGACGGAGCCGCCGACGCAGAGGTACCTGCCGCCGGGAGCGAGCGCGCGACGGTAGGCGAACACCGACCGATGAGCGACGAGGTCCAGGATGAGGTCGTACGGGTCGTGGCCCCGGGTGAAGTCGTCGCGACGGTAGTCGATCACCTGATCGGCGCCGAGGGTTCGCATGAACTCCAGCTTGTCCACATTATCGACGCCGGTGACGTGTGCACCCAGACGTCTGGCCAGCTGGATGGCGAACGAACCGGACCCACCACCCGCCCCGTTGATGAGCACTCGTCGCCCTGTTGAGGCGCCGGCTGTGCCTTGGAGCGCGATCGCGCCGGCTTGCGGGATTGTCGACGCCTCGGCGAAGGTCAGCTCCGCTGGCTTGAGGCCCAGGGCCGACTCGGGTGCGACCGCGTACTCGGCGAAGCCGCCCATGAGCCGCAGGTTGTCGCCGTAGACCTCGTCACCCGGCTGGAATCGAGTGACGCCGTGTCCGACGGCCTCGACAACCCCGGCGATGTCCGAGCCGAGCGTGGGGTGTCGCGGCGCTCGCAGCCCACCCAGGCGCGCGTACAAGGGCGAGCCACGCAGGCCCTCCCAGTCACTGAGGTTGATCGACGTTGCTGCGACCTTCACCAGGACCTGCCCGGTCGCGGGGGACGGAGTGGGGACGTCCTCGACACGCAACACGTCGGGGCCGCCGTACCGCTCGTAGACGACGGCCTTCATGTTCCTCCAGCGCGGCCCATACCCCGATCCTGTCAGGTCTGCTCAAAGGGCCTGCGTCTTTTCACCGCCTGTCGACCTACCACACGGCGGCAGGCTCGTCCGCCTACGTGTAGCGGAAGCGGGCCTGCAGCGCTTCCTCGACAAGGCGGTTGATCCGCTCGAGCGTGGTGCGGTCAGCGGTCAACCAGTAGGTGTAGTCGCCCCAGCCGTATGGGGTGAAGACGAGCCTCACTGCACCAGGTCGTGCTCGTGCCGCTCACCGGCGTGCGCCTGCTGCAGGCTCTCGAGGAGACGCTTGGCGTTGGCGGGAACGCGCAGCAGATGCGCTGTCTCCTCCAGGGGGAACAGGTTCTTCCGAGTGACGGCTCTGCTGGATTGAAAAACCGCAGGTCAGAAGGCTGTAAGGGGATGAGTCGGCCGATACGCCGGGTTCTGTCCCGCGGCCTGGTTACCCGGGCCGCGGTGACGGTCATCCATCTACGACAGCCGTTGCCGACTGCCTCCAGCGCTCTACCCGTGTACTCGGGCGGGCAGCCCTCGAACGCACACTGTCTGAGCTTGCTCCAGGTGGGGTTTACCTAGCCGGGCCAGTCACCTGGCCCGCTGGTGGTCTCTTACACCACCGTTTCACCCTTACCGCGGTGCCTGCGCAACCGGAGCTGCGTGGTCCACCGTGGCGGTCTGTTCTCTGTGGCACTGTCCCGCGGGTCGCCCCGGGTGGCTGTTGGCCACCACCTTGCCCTGTGGAGCCCGGACGTTCCTCGGCGGTGGTTGCCCACCGACGCGACCGCCTGGCCGACTCATCCGCCGCCAAGGATAGGGCAGGTATGCCGCGTGGCCGGCCACGCGGCATACCTGCGACCTGACCCGAAGTGACTAGTTCCTGCGAACCATGTGCCGTGGTCATGTCGGGCCACACAGGATTGGGGGTGGCGCAACTGCTCGAAATGCACCGTGTGCGGCGACGCGGGATGGGACAACCTCGTACACGGTGAGAGGGGAACCATGACGACAACGATCGACAACATCACGGCACGCCCGACGCGACAGGGCAGCACGACGACAGCACGACTGACGGTGGGGTTCCTGGGGGGCTTCCACCTCCGGGTGGGCGCCGGCAGTCCTGGGGCCGCGGCAGCTGGGAGGGACCAAGCCGCGCCTCATCCTGGAGGCGCTGCTCGCCCACGGTGGAGCGCCGGTCTCCAAGGACAAGCTGGTCTCCATGCTCTGGGAGGGCGACGGCGCAAAGGGGTCCAAGGCCAACCTCGAGACCTACACCTGCGTCCTGCGCAAGCACCTGCACACGGCTGCTCCCGGTATCGAGGACATCATCGGTTCGGTGGCCGGCAGCTACACGGTGGACATGTCGCGGGTCGACCTCGACCTCGACCGCTACCGCCGGCTCATCGCGATGGCGAACGATCCGCGCACCTCGGCAGCCGACTCGCTGCCCCTGTTCGTCGAGGCCCTCGCCCTGGGAGAGGCAGAGGTGCTGCCCGAGGAGGGCGACCTCGAGTGGTTGGTGGACCTGCGCCGACACCACGCGGCGAGCTGGCGGGACCAGCTGGTCCAGGGAGCCACCAAGGTCATGGACCTGGCTCCGGCCGTGGCCCGGCACTGGGCGCTGCAGGCGTTGGCCCAGGACTCCCTCGACGAGGCGGCCTGGATCGCCTACCTGACCAGCGTCGAGCGGCTGGGGCTCCACGCGGAGGGACTGCGGGCCTACAACGACTGCCGCCTGGTCTTCTCCCGCGAGCTCGGGTGCTCCCCCGGTCGCGTCCTGCAGGAGGTCTACGTGCGCCTCCTGCGCGGCGCGAACGAGGCCAACGGCGAGCTGAGCCGTCTGCTCGACGCCGTGGTCAGCCTGCACTTCGTGGCCGGGTCGCGGGCCCCGGCATCCCCGGTCGACCGCGGACCAGCGCCGCGACCGGCCTCGCCGGTGCCCTTCGAGGAGGCTCGTCTCGTCCTTTCCGGCCTCCTGACCCTGGTCAGCGGCACGCCGAATGGTGGAGCCGCCACAGCCCGAACTGCCTGACAATCAACTGGGGCCGGGTGGGGTCGGGGCAGGGGTACACCATCGACGGCTCTCGTTGTAGCGGGACGAGCAGGGGGCCGATTGAATGGTGGAGCCGCAAAACAGGACACGGGTCATGGTGGTGGACGACCATGCCACCTTTGCCGAGCTGCTGACGGACGCGCTGGACCGCGAGCCCGACCTCGAGAGCGTGGGGCGCGCGACCACAGCGGCGCAGGGCGTGGCGATGTTCCGCGCGCTGCGCCCCGAGCTGGTTCTCATGGACCTGCAGCTCCCGGACTCCTCGGGGTTCGACGCCACCCGGCAGATCATGGAGATCGACCCGTTCGCCAGGGTCATCGTGCTGACGGCCCACGCGAAGCCCGAGTTCGCCGGCGACGCCCTGGTCGCAGGGGCCTGCGGCTTCCTGGCCAAGGACGGCACGCTCGCCGACATGCTCAAGGCCGTCCGGACCGCCGGCCCGGGTCACGTCGCCGTGGACCCCGAGCTGATGGTCCACCTCATCACCGAGGCCGCGGACCCGCCTGCGGCCACGGTCCGGCTCAGCGACCGCCAGCTGGACGTCCTCGCCCTGCTGGCGCGCGGTGAGGACGTGCAGCACATCGCCAAGGAGCTCAACATCTCGCTGAGCACCTGTCGCAGCTACGTGCGGACCATCCTCACCAAGCTGCAGGCGCACAGCCAGCTGGAGGCCGTCGTGATCGCGGCACAGCTCGGGCTGGTGACGATCGACCAGCCGACCCACCGGGCGGGTGTCGGGCAGGGACCATGACGCGCGGCACGCCGTCCACCTCCGAGTCCGCGGAGGTCCGACACGCTGTCGTGCGCTACCTGCTGTATGGCGCCGTCGCCCTGGTCGTGGTGTCGGTGCCCACCTTCGTCGTCTTCGGCCGCATCGCCGAGGCCCATGCGCTCGACAGCGCAGGCGAGGACGGCGCGAGCATCGTCCGCCGGCTGCTGGCGCCTGCGGTCACCGACGACCTGATCGCCTCGCGGCCGGAAGCGGTCGCCGCCATGGACCGGCGCCTGGTCCCACGCATGAGCGACGGTTCGCTGGCGCGGGTGAAGATCTGGACACCGGACGGGACGGTGGTCTACTCGGACGCGCACGAGCTCATCGGGCAGAAGTTCCCGTCCAACCCCGACCTGGCGAAGGCGCGCCTCGGGGGTGCTCCGGTGACGACCATCTCCCCCCTCGAGCAGGACGAGAACCGCCTCGAGCAGGCCCAGGACTCGCTCGTCGAGGTCTACCTGGTCGCGTCGTCCGCGGCGAACACCGACATGGTCTACGAGATGTACTTCCCGCTCGTCCGGGTCGAACGGGAACGCAACCAGCTGGTGACCCAGATGGCGCCGGTGGGCATGCTCGCCCTCGGCACCCTGGCGCTGTCCCAGCTGCCGCTGGCCGTCGGCCTCGCGCGACGGGTCAGCAGCATCCGTCGGTCTCGGCAGCGCCTGCTGGCCCAGACGGTCAAGGCCGTCGAGCTCGAGCGACAGCGTCTCGCCCAGGACCTGCACGACGACATCATCCAGGACCTGTCCGGGGTGGCCGTCACCCTCGAGTCGCTCGGGAGGTCGGGCGACGGCACCTACGCGACGGTCGACCGCACCGCCGAGATCCTGCGGCGCGACATCCGGCTGCTGCGGGACATCATCGCGAACCTCTTCCCGGTCACGCCACCCGTCGCCGGCCTCGACAACGCACATCCGCGACCTCGGGTCCGGCCTGGCCCAGCAAGGGCTCGAGGTCAACCTCGACCTCGGCCCCGACCCGGGCGTCGACCCGGTGACTGCCGGACTCATCTACCGGGTGGCCCGCGAGGCCATGCTCAACGTGTCGAAGCACGCGGAAGCCAGCGTCGTCGACGTGGAGCTGAGCATCACGCCCTATGCCGTGGAGCTGCGCGTGTCGGACAACGGTCGCGGCACCGACCGGGTGAACATCCCTCGGGTGGCCGGTCACGTGGGCCTCGACATCGTGCGGGAGACCATCGCGGAGGCGGGGGGAACCGTGGTGGTCGAACCCCGACGGCCGCAGGGAACCACGGTGCGCGCCAGCCTGCCCCGCTGAGCATTCCGCGCCGTGCCCAACCCGCCGTACTGCCCAGCGCAGCCGACCACCAAAGATTTTCACAAGGTCGTGCCTCCACTGTGAGCCTGTCATTCCCTCACGAGGCAGGTGTGTCATGGCCAGTTCCCCCGCACGGTTCGAGCGTGTTACCCGCGAGCTCCGGGACTCCGGAGGCAGTCGGACCGGTCCCGGTGGCCACCGACGCAGAGCGACCTTGCGACGACCGGCACGACTGACGGTCCTCGGATCCGTCGGCGCCGTCGTCGCTGCCCTCCTGCTCCAACCAGCCCTGGCCGCCAGCGCGGCCGTGGCCCCGGTCGGCGCCGGCTTCACGGTCACGACCGGTGACCTCTCGTTCATCCTCAAGCAGATCAACATCGCCGAGCGGCACGCCGCCACGGCCACCCCCACCGACCCCTGCAAGGGGCTGCTCAACAAGCCGAACGACGGCATCCCCGACGTCGAGCAGGTGCCCGACATCCTCACGACCTACGGACTGCGCACCGTCGGCGGTGAGTGCAACAACCTCGTACCCGGCCGGGAGACCTTCGGTGCGGCGGACGTCCCCTTCCCCCGGCTGGCCACGCCCGACTTCAGGGACGCTGAGAACGTGCCGAGTGCCGTTCCCCGGTAGCGGGTCCCCCACGACCTACAAGGCCAAGACCCCCGGCCACATGGTCTTCGACTCCCAGCCGCGCCAGATCAGCAACCTCATCGTCGACCAGACTGCCAAGAACCCCGCGGCCGTCGCCGCAGCAGGCTTCCCGATCCGCAGCCAGGGCAACGTCGGGGTCTTCCCGTGCGACGCCGACGGCAACCCCAGTGGCTGCACGCCTCGCTGGTGAGACGCTGTCCATCCCCAACGTGACCACGGACGTCGGGCTGTCGCCGCCGTTCAACGGCCTCTTCACGATCTTCGGTCAGTTCTTCGACCACGGCATCGACCAGACCGTCAAGGGCGGCGGCACCGTGTTCGTCCCCCTACGCGACGACGACCCGCTGGTGCTCGGGCGATGACGGCGAGTTCGGAACGGCCGACGACCTGGCGCCGCGAACCTGCGCTTCATGGTCCTCACCCGCGGCCAGAACCAGCCCGGCCCGGACGGCAGTGCTCGGGAACGGGCGACGACGTGCAGGACGCCGACAACACCGACACCCCCCTGGTGGACCAGAGCCAGACCTACACCTCGCACGGCACGCACCAGGCGTTCCTGCGCGAGTACGACGCTGGACGCTGCAAGCCACCCGAAGGACACCGGTCGCCTGCTCGGCGGTCCCAGCGTGGCCAACGGACTGGCCACCAACGACCTGCGCGCCGGCGGCATGTCGACGTGGGCAGACGACCAAGGACCAGGCGGCGAAGGTGCTCGGCCTCAAGCTCCGGGACGTCGACGTGCTCGACATCCCGATGCTGGCCACCGACGCCTACGGCAACTTCCTCCCCGGGCCTGCCCGTGGCCTGCCGCAGTACGTGACGGCCACCGGCACGGTCGAAGGTGACCTGGCCTCCCCGGTCGCCCCGCCGGCCAACGTCCTGCACTTCCAGACGCCGTTCCTCACCGACATCGCCCACGACGCCGACCCCGGCTCGGTCGGTCCCTGCACCACGTCCCGGGGTCAACAGCCCCAACGAGTGCAAGGACCCCGACGCGGACACGATCGCGGGCACCCAGCTCGACGGCCAGGCCCCCAACACCTACGACGACGAGCTGCTCGACTCGCACTTCACCGCAGGTGACGGTCGAGTCAACGAGAACATCGCCCTCTCGGCGGTGCACCAGGTCTTCCACTCCGAGCACGACCGGCTCGTCGCGGACATCAACACCACGCTCACCACGAAGGTCTCCGCGACCGTCCTGGCGCAGTGGACCCGCACCACCGGCCCTGCGGGATGGACCTACGGCCAGCGGCTCTTCCAGGCCGCCCGCTTCGTCACCGAGATGGAGTACCAGCACCTGGTGTTCGAGGAGTTCGGCCGCAAGGTGCAGCCCGCCATCGACCCGTTCCACACCTACCACAGCGACGTGAACCCGACGATCCCTGCCGAGTTCGCCCACGCCGTCTACCGCTTCGGCCACTCGATGCTGACCGAGACGATCGACCGCACCGCCCCGCGGGCAGCGGGCTCGACCACACCGCCGCAGCACTACGACATCTCGCTGCTCGACGGGTTCCTCAACCCCCCGGAGTACCACCGAAACCAGAACGGAGCCACCATCAGCTCCGAGGCTGCTGCCGGCGGGATCATGATGGGCATGTCCGACCAGGTCGGGCAGGAGATCGACGAGTTCGTCACCGACACCCTGCGCAGCAACCTGCTGGGGCTGCCGCTGGACCTCGCCACGATCAACATGACCCGGGCCCGCTCGGAGGGCATCCCCACGCTGAACGAGGTGCGCCGGAAGATCCACGCGCCAGACCAACGACGGGCAGACTGGCGCCCTACACCAGCTGGGCCGACTTCGGGAACAACCTCAAGCACCCGGAGTCCCTCGTGAACTTCGTGGCGGCCTACGGCACCTTCCCGAGCGTCGTGGGCGCCAACGGCTACGTCGCCAAGCGCACTGCGGCCCAGCTGGTCGTCAACCCGGGGTTCGGCCAGAACCCGAGCCCTGAAGCGATGGACTTCATCAACGGCAGCGGTGACTGGGCCAACCAGGAGACCGGCATCAACACCGTCGACCTGTGGATGGGTGGCCTCGCCGAGGCGACCGACATCAACGGCGGCCTGCTCGGCAGGACGTCCAACTACGTCTTCGAGAACTCGATGACGGACCTGCAGAACGGTGACCGGTTCTACTACCTGGCCCGCACGCCGGGCATGAACCTGCGCGCCCAGCTGGAGAGCAACAGCTTCGCCGAGCTGGTCATGCGCAACACCGACAACACCAACACCCTCAAGCAGGACGCGTTCGCCACTGCCGACTGCAAGTTCCAGCTCGAGAACCTCGCCAACACCGCGGCCGGGTTCATTCAGTTCGGATCCACGGTCGCCGACGACCCGACGACCGAATGCGAACGAGAACCTGCTGCTGACCCGGTCACCCAACGGACAGATCACCTACAAGCTGACCAACTCCGTCGACCCTGCCGGCATCAACGGCCAGGCCGTCTACAACGGCGACGCCCTGTCCAACCGGGTCAAGGGTGGCATCGACAACGACACCATCCTCGGCAACGACGGCGACGACTGGCTCGACGGCAACTCCGGTGACGACGTCGTCATCGGTGGTGACGGTGTCGACCGGATCACCGACACCGGTGGTGCGGACGTCCTCAAGGGTGGTCCGGGCAACGACGCCATGGACGCCGGCAGCGGCATCGACATCATGATGGGCGGCGACGGCAAGGACTTCATGAACGGCGGCGCCAACGACAACGAGGAGTTCGGAGGACCCGACGACGACTTCATCATCGGCGGGCTCGGCACGGACACCGTGTTCGGCGACGGCGGTGACGACTGGATCCAGGGTGGTTCCGGCCAGGACCTGCTCATCGGCGACCACGCAGCCCCGTTCTTCGACGACCCCGCCGAGACCAGCCCGGGCCACGACATCTTCGTGGGCCAGGTCGGTGAGAACGACTACGACTCCGAGGGTGGCGACGACATCATGTCGCAGAACGCCTTCGTCGACCGCAACGCGGGATCCGGAGGGTTCGACTGGGCCATCCACCAGTACAACACCGTGGGCGCCGACGACGACATGTCGATCAACAACAACCTCGGGCCGCTGCCGATCCAGGTGGTCGTCAACCGCGACCGCTGGCAGGAGGTCGAGGCCGACTCGGGCTCGAACCGAAACGACGTCATCAAGGGCACCGACGACGCGCCCGCCGTCCTCGGCGGCGCCGGCTTCACCGGCTGCAACGTCCTCGACCAGGCCGGGGTCAACCGCATCAGTGGGCTCTCGGCTATCGTGCCGCAGCCGCTCACGGGCGACCTGGCTCCGGTGGTCGCAGCTTCCGCGGCAGGCTCCTGTCCTCTCTCCGGTCCCATCTGGGGCGACGGGAAACATCCTGCTCGGTGGTGGCGGAAGCGACACGATCACCGGTCGTGGCGCCAACGACATCATCGACGGGGACCGTTCCCTGCAGGTCCGGATCAGCGTCCGCACCAACGCCAGACGGTTCCGGTCCCGAGATCGGGTCGACGACCCTGATGGAAGGCACCTACCAGGCCGGCAACCCCAAGACGCTGCAGCAGGCGATCTTCGACGGCACTCTGGACCCGGGCCAGCTGGTGTCGGTGCGCGAGATCGTGCCGGCTCCGGCGGGCGACACCGGAGTCGACACGGCGGTGTTCCTCGCCCCCAGGGCGTCCTTCACCATCGTGCCCAACGCCAACGGCAGCCTCACGGTCACCCAGACCGGTGCCGTCAACGGGGCCACCCAGAAGGTCTCGGACGGCGTCGACACCCTTCGGGGCATCGAGCGCCTCCAGTTCACCGACCAGGTGGTGCTGTGGTGACGCCCGGAGCACCCACCAACGTGAGCGCGACGTCGTCGCCCAGCACCACCACCACGGGCTCGGCCACCGTCACGTGGACCGCACCGGTCCTCGCCACCGGTACCTCGCCCATCACGTCGTACGACGTCGTCGTCAGCTCCGGCGGTGTGGTCACCCAGACCATCACCGGGATCGCCCGGACGGCAACCAGCCGCACGGTCACAGGACTCGCCAACGGCACGACCTACACCTTCCAGGTGCGTGCCAACAATGTCTTCGGACACGGCACACTCTCGGCCCCCTCCAACGCGGTCACCCCGCAGGCCCCGCAGCCCCGCCTGCAGCTCCCACAGGCGTTACGGCTGTTGCCGGCAACGCCAGTGCGAACCTGAGCTGGACCCCCGGGAGCGACGGTGGCTCTCCGATCACCGGCTGGATCGTCCAGACCCGGACCGGGCACGACGGTGGTCAGGACGACCACCATCACCGGCAGCACACCCAGCGCCGTCATCACGGCGACTGACCAACGGCACGGCGTACAACTTCCGGGTGCAGGCGGTCAATGCGAACGGAACCAGCGGCCTGTCGGCGGCGTCGAACACCGTGACCCCGACCGCCGGGACCACGGCTACGGTACCCAGCGCACCGATCATCGGTGTCGCCCGCCGGGGTGGAGCCGGAGGCGCAGTCACCGCCAGGGCGTTCTGGTCGGCACCGGCCAGCAACGGCGGCTCGCCGCTGACGAACTACCGGGTCAACGCCTACCGCGTCAACGCCAACGGCACCACGACCTCGTCAGCCAGACGACTGTCGCTGCCACCGTCCTCGACCGGGTGATCACCCTGCCGGCAGGCAACTACAGTTCGACGTGAACGCGTTCAACGCCATCGGCACCGGTGTTCCGTCGGCGCGGTCCAACACGGTACAGGCCCGGTGAGCTGACCATGGCCGGCCCGGGGACGAGGGGTCCCCGGGTCCGGCACCCCCGAGCAGGACCCCACGACCGCGGGCCCCGGACCACCCCTCACCTCCGTCCGGGGCACCGCCCAACCACGCAGCTGCCCAGCACATCGTCCTGATGGTGCTGGGCAGCTGTGTGCGGGCCAGGGGTTCACCCACACCCCAAGGTTTGCCCAAGGTCGCAACGCGACCATCAGGGCATGTCCTGACCCGTCCGCGACCTCCTCCGTCGGCCGGCGCCTGTGCCCGAGCGACGGCCTCGACCTCTTACCGCCGAGCTCGTCGTCGCCTCGCTCGCTCTGCGACTCGTGGTGCGCCGCTCGGGCCACAGGAACACCTCGGGTCACATCCGTCACTTCGGGGGCAGGATCTCGTCCTCGTGGGGGTCGATTCGCCACGGGATCCGGCTTACCATCGCCCCGAGGGGGGACCGCGATGTCACGGTGCCGGATGACCGACGGCCGACCCAGGGGGGAAGACTGATGGCCGAGCAAGACCCGAAGCGTGGACCACGCGTGGTCCGCATCCCGGTGGCGCGCCCGCTCTTCAGCGCACTCTCGATGGTGGCGTTCAGCGCAGCCCTGCTGGTCGGAGGGCAGCGCCGACAAGGCACCGACGGTCTCGGCCCCACCGACGGGCCCCACCCAGCGGGATGCCGCCTCTGCGCCAGGCAGTGCCGCGGACTGGGACGTCACACCACGCGACCTCGTGGTCGGCGACCGCACCGGTCTGCTGACGATCGACCAGGTGCTCGCCGGCCCCCTCCAGGTCGCCACGCTGGCCGCATCCCTCGACACCGCGGTCGACCCCGCGTCGGGCACCCCCTCGCCGGGGGCCACCAGCGTTCCGGTCATCTTGTGGAACGCCTACCGGTCAGCGGTCGCCTCGGCCCCCACGTCGTGCCACCTGCCGGTGGAGCTGCTCGCAGCCATCGGCCAGGTGGAGTCCGGCTCGCTCGCGGGTCGGCGCCTGGACAGCCACCACCGCGCCGTGCCCGCCGTCCTGGGACCGGTGCTCAACGGAGGCGCCTTCGCCGCGATCTTCGACACCGACGGCGGACGCCTCGACGGCGACCCCACGTGGGACCGGGCCGTCGGCCCGATGCAGTTCATCCCCTCGACGTGGCAGCGCTGGGGCCGGGACGGCAACGCCGACGGCACCCGCGACCCGCAGAATGTCGAGGACAGCGCCTACTCCGCCGCCGCCTACCTCTGCGCCGGCGGACGCGACCTGTCGACCAGCGCCGACCTGCGCTCGGCGATCCTGTCCTACAACCACTCGGACGTCTACCTCGCCGACGTGCTGCGCCTCATGAAGACGGTGTCGCCGGGCGGGGCGGTCCCTCGGTCCGTGGTGACCCTTCCGTTCGCGCCGTCCGCCCGCACCCCCATGGTGGGCCCACCGTCACGACCGCCGGTCCTGGCCGCTGCCCGACCTGCCGGGTCAACGGGCGCCACGACCCCACGACCCTCCACCACCAGCTTCGCGACGAGCGCGTCGAGCGAGCACGACGTCGACCTCGCGACCACGCCACCCGGCACCCCCACGTGGACGAGCACCGCGAACCCGACCACGACGACAACCCCGACCTCGACGTCCACCAGCGCGTCGACGACGACGAGCACCACGACCGGATCGTCCACCACCACGACGAGCACGACGACACCGTCCTCGTGTCCGACACCGACCCCGAGCGACTCCACCACGACGACCCCGACGGGTCGTCGACCACGGACATCCCGGACCCGGCGTCCACCACCTCCCCCACCCGGCGACCACGACCGAGACCTCCGACCGAGACCTCCACCGACGACCGTCCACGCAGACCTCGTCCTCGACGACCACGACCTCGACGACCACGACCGGTGACCCGACGCCGGACCCGTGCGCGACGACCCCCACCGACCCCCCGACCTGAGCAGGGCCGACTGCGGGACCGGCTCCTCCACCGGTGGGCCGTTCGACGGCTGGCCGACTAGGGGACGATCTCGAACCTCACCGTGCTCGTGCTGATGCTCGCCTCGACCAGCCGCACCTTCACCCGGGTGCCGAGGTCGTGGTCGCCCGTCGCGTTCGCGAGGACCGCCGGCTCCTCGACCTGGACGACCGCGCGGCCCTCGGCGCGCTGGTCGACGACCACCGCGTCGAACACCTCGCCCACCCGGTCCTCCAGGGCCGCTGCCTCGACGGCGTCGGCGCACCCACGCTCGACGGCCCTGGCCACCTTGCCCGAGCTGGCCATCACCGCGGGCAACGAGGGCAGCGCTTCACGGGCCCAGCCCGGCGGCTCGGTCCCGGCGCTGATCGCCGCACAGATCGCCAGCCCGAACCGGTCGACCAGCCGGCGCAGGGGCGCGGTGACGTGGGCGTAGGCGGCCGCCACCGCCGCGTGCTGGGAGTCCTGGGGCGCCGACCCGTCGAACGGGGTGTAGCCGGCCCCCCGGAACAACGCCGTCGCCTCGTGGATCAGCGCCAGGTGCTTGGGGTCGGTGCGATCCAGCGTGCGCAGGAACTCGCCGTACGGCACGTCCTCGCGCCACTCGACCCCCAGGGCCCGGCTCGCGCGACGGAACTGCCGGACCGCGGACTCGTCCGGCGCGGGCATGGTGCGCAGGATGCCGACCTTCGCCCCCAGCATCAGCTCGGCTGCCGCCATACCGGTCATGAGTGAGATCTGCGCGTTCCAGTCCTCGGCGTCCAGCGGCGGCCGGAAGTGCAGCCGGTAGTGACCGCCCTCGTCCTCGGTGACCTCCTGCTCCGGCATGGGCAGGCTCGCCCCACCACGCCGGCGCTCCAGCTCGATGCGAAGGATGCCGACCTCCTTGAGGAGCTCGAGCCGTTCGTCGGCGCCTCCGGCGTCGACCGCCGCCTGCACCTGGTCGTAGTCGAACCGGTCGGTGCTGCGGACCAGGGCGCGGTAGAGGCTCACGTGGGTGCCCTCACCATCGGCAGCGAGGCGCATGTCCCACACGTACGCCGGCCGCACCTGGTCGGGCAACAGGCTCGCCGCCCCCTCGCTCACGACGGACGGGTGCAACGGGGTCCGGCGGTCGGGGGCGTAGATCGTCTGCCCACGGCGCCGGGTCTCGGCATCGATGGCGCCACCGGCACGCACGAACGCCGGCACGTCCGCGATCGCGTACCGCACGCGGTAGCCCTCGCCGTCGCGCTCGAGGTGCAGGGCCTGGTCCAGGTCCATGGACCCGGGCGGGTCGACCGTCAGGAAGGGCACGGCGGTCTCGTCGCGTTCGGGCAGGTCCGGCGACGCCGCCACCTGCTCCGCCTCGGCCTCCACCTCCGGTGGGAACCCCCGCGGCACGTCGTTCTCGGCGCGCACCGCGTCGAACCTGGCCTGGAGCTCCGCGGACTGGGCGACGGCCCGCTCGGCCACCGGCTTCCCCACCTGGATTCGTCGAATCGGCATGCCAACCAACCTATCCAGCGGACCGGCGCACCACCTCCTGGAGCTCAGACCTAGTCTGGCCCCGTGCTGATCCTGCTGCCCCCGTCGGAGTCCAAGACGGGTCGCACCCGCGGACGCCCGGTCGACCCCGCGCGACTGAGCTTCCCGCAGCTCACCGACACCCGACGCGCGGTGTCGGCCGCCGTGGCCGAGGTCAGCGCCCGTCCGGGCGCCGCCGGGGTGCTGGGTGTCAGCCCCAACCTGACCACGGAGATCGCGCGCAACACCGTGCTCGGCGAGGCACCCTCGCTGCCCGCGTCGCAGGTCTACTCCGGCGTCCTCTACGACGCCCTCGACCACGCCTCGCTCGACAGCGCCGCCAAGCGCCGCGCCAACAGGTGGGTCGTCGTCGTGTCCGCGCTGTACGGCGCCGTGCGCCCGACCGATGCCATCACGCCGTACCGGCTCTCGATGGCGGTGAACCTCCCCGGGGTCGGCCCCCTCGCCAGCGTGTGGAAGCCCCAGCCTCAGCGAGGTGCTGCCGGAGGTCGCCGGCAGTGGGCTCGTGGTCGACTGCCGCTCCAGCACGTATGCCGCGGCCTGGACGCCCCAGGGTGGTCTCACCGACCGCTGGGTCCAGGTCCGCGTACCGGGTGCCACGCACATGGCCAAGCACACCCGCGGGCTGGTGACCCGGCGCCTGTGCGAGGTCGGCCGCGACGTGCGCAGGGTCCCCCAGCTGCTCGAGCTCCTCGACGACCAGTTCGAGGTCGCCCTCACGCCTCCGGCAAGAGCGGGCCGACCCTGGGTGCTCGATGCCACGGCGCGGATGACGACGACTCCGTGACCGGCTCCGACCTCACCGACCTCTTCTTCCGGATCGCCCCCGTCCTGGTCTTCTTCGTCGCCATCACCGTCGTCGCCGAGATCGCTGACGCCACAGGCGTCTTCGACGTCGCCGGGCACTGGGCCGCGCGAGCCGGCCGGCACCGCGTGCCCCTGCTCTGGCTGCTGTTCGTGCTCGTCGCCGTCGTCTGCACCGTGTTCCTCAGCCTCGACACGACAGCCGTGCTGCTGACACCGGTGGGTCTCGCGATCGCGGCGCAGCTGGACATCTCGCCCCTGCCCTTCGCCATGACGAC
Organism: uncultured Actinomycetota bacterium; assembly: GCA_963731235.1. Taxonomy (GTDB): domain Bacteria; phylum Actinomycetota; class Actinomycetes; order Actinomycetales; family Dermatophilaceae; genus Pedococcus. The sequence continues at coordinate 28,672 of CAVSUT010000016.1, forward strand.
GCTGTGGCTGGCCAACACCGCGAGCCTCCTGCTGCCCGTGTCCAACCTGACGAACCTCCTGTCACTGCACCACTTCGCGGATCTCGGGGTCAGTCACGCGGGATACGTGCGCCTTGCCGCTGCCCCGGCCGTGGCGGCCGTCGTCGGCACCCTGGCCGTGCTGTGGTGGTTCCACCGCAAGGATCTCCGCGGGCGCTACGCAGCCGACGCTCCCCCGCACCCGCACGACCCCGTCATGCTCCGCACCGCCGGTGGGGTCTGCCTCGCGGTCGGCCCCTTGTTCGCGCTGGGGCTCTCCCCCGCCTGGGTCTCGTCGGTGGCAGCCGTGGTGCTGCTCGGGGCGGTCGCCGTCCGCGACCGGCCACTGCTGCACCGGCTGTCCGTGCCCTGGCGGCTGGCCCTGGGCGTCACCGCGCTCTTCGTCGTGATCGACCTCGCGCTGCGCCACGGCCTGCAGCCGGTGCTGGTGTCGCTCGCCGGAGCCGGGACGGCGCCACTGGATCTCGCGCGCGTGGCCGGCGCGGGGGCCCTGGTGGCCAACGTCGCCGACAACCTCCCCGCCTACGTCGCCCTCGAGTCGGTGACCGCTGACACGCCGCAGCGGTTGATGGCGCTTCTCGTCGGCGTCGACGTCGCACCGCTGGTGACGCCGTGGGCGTCCCTGGCCACGCTGCTGTGGGCCCAGCGGTGCCGGGCCCGTGGCCTGTCCGTCAACCCGTGGAAGCTCGCCGCCCAGGGGCTGGTGTGCGCCCTCGTGGCCGGAGGCTTGTCGGTCGCAGCCCTGGCCCGCCCCCTCTGAGATCGCCCCGTCCGAGACCCCGCAACGTCCGACACCTCACGGGTGACGGCCATGACGTCAGGGTCGTCCCGACGAGGGTCAGCCCGGCAGTCCGCGCAGCAGGTCCTCGATGACGTCCTGGGGGTCCTCGAGCCCGACCGAGATGCGCACGGTGCCGTCGGTGATGCCGACGGCAGCGCGCCCCTCGGGCGTGAGGCGGCGGTGGGTCGTCGTCGCCGGGTGGGTCACCATCGACTTGGCGTCACCGAGGTTGTTGCTGATGTCCACGACCCGCAGGGCGTTCATCAGGGCGAAGGCCTCGGCCTTGCCGCCGTCGAGCTCGAACGTCACCACGGTGCCACCACCGAGCATCTGCCGACGGGCCAGCTCGTGCTGGGGGTGCGAGGGCAGCCACGGGTAGATCACCCTGGCCACCGCCGGGTGGGCGTCGAGCGCCTCGGCGACGGCGAGCGCGTTGGCGGCCTGCTGGCGCACCCGCAGGCTCAGCGTCTCCAGGCCCTTGACGAGGACCCAGGCGTTGAACGGCGACATCGCCGGGCCCGTGTGGCGCATGAGGTTCTTGACCGGGCCGTGGACGAACTCGCTGGTGCCCAGCACGGCACCGCCGAGGGTGCGGCCCTGGCCGTCGATGTGCTTGGTCGCGGAGTAGACGACGACGTCCGCGCCGTGGTCCAGCGGCCGTGAGAACACGGGGGTGCCGAAGACGTTGTCGACGACGACCTGCGCACCAGCCGCGTGGGCGAGGTCGGACACCGCCCGCATGTCGACGAGCTCCTGCATGGGGTTGCTCGGGGTCTCGAAGAAGACGGCCTGCGTCGGCACGGACAGGGCCTCACGCCACTGCTCGAGGTCGGGTCCGTCGACGAACACGGTCTCCACGCCCCAGCGCGGCAGGATCTCGTCGAGGATCACGAAGCACGAGCCGAACAGGCCGCGCGAGGACACCACGCGGTCGCCCTGGCCCAGCAGTGCCGCCAGCGCCACGAAGACCGCCGACATGCCCGAGGCGGTGGCGAAACAGGCCTGCGCCCCCTCGAGCTCGCGCAGACGCTCCTCGAACATCGACACCGTCGGGTTGCCGTAGCGCGAGTAGATGAAGTGGTCGACCTCGTCCTTGAACGCGGCCTCTGCCTGCTCCGCGCTCTCGTAGACGAAACCCGACGTGAGGTAGAGCGCTTCGGACGTCTCGTCGAAGTGGCTGCGGGTCAGTCCCCCGCGGACCGCGACCGTGTCGGGGCGAAACGACGGTCCGTCGCTCATCCCTGCCGCCACGGCAGCCCCGCGTTCTTCCACCCGGAGACGGCGCGGTGCCCCTGGTCGTCGTGCGGACCCTCGAAGCCCTCGGTGATGTTGTAGGCCGGCTCGAGCCCCGCGCCCGTGGCCGCGTCGGCGGCAGCGATGGACCGGACGCCGGAGCGGCACAGGAAGTAGATCGGGGCCCCGTCGGGCAGACCCGCGTCGCGCAGCTGCTCGACGAAGTCACCGTTCACGGCGCCGTCGGGGAAGCGTTGCCACTCCACGCAGATGACCCTCTTCCCGAGGTCGGTGAGGTCGGGCAGGCCGACGTAGTTCCACTCGGCGCTGGTGCGCACGTCGACCAGGACCGCGTCCTCGTCGGCCGCCAACGCGGCATAGGCATCCTGGGGCGCCACATCTCCGGCATAGCTCATGTCCCAAGGGTAGGCGGCCGGCCGCAGGGTGAGACAGCTCGCTCGCATCGTGGGCGGTTGCGCCGCGGCGCACCCCTACGTGCGGTTGGTGAACGCGACCGAGACGTTCCCGTCCGGCCAGACCTCCAGCGCGGTCAGCGACCCCGGCGCCGCCGCCAACCGCCAGATCTTGTCGTGCGGGATCCCGAGCACGTGCGCGAGGACCACCATGATCGGCTTGCGGTGGCACACCACGACCGTGGTGCCGCCCGCGGCGACCACCCGCGCGTAGGCGGCCAGCACGCGTTCGGCGAGCTCGAGGTGGGACTCGCCGCCCGGACGGGCGTATGCCGGGTCGCTGCGCAGGAGGGCGAGCTCGGTCGGCTGTTCACGGGCGAGGTCGTGGACGCCGACGCCGTCCCAGTCGCCGAAGTCCTGCTCGTCCCAGGCGCCGTCGCGCTCCGGGTCCACGCCGACCGCGGCCGCGACCGCAGCACCGGTCTCCACGGCGCGGGTCAGTGACGAGGTGACCACGCGGGCCGACGTGCCCCCGAGCAGGTGGGCCACGGCGACTCCGGCGGCCCGGGCCTGCGCGCGGCCGGTCTCGTTGAGCGACGGGTCGGCGCCGCCGCGGCCGTCGAGCCGCGCGTGGACCGTGAAGTCGGTGACGCCGTGGCGCACCAGCACCAGCCTGGTGGGCGTGCCCTGACCGGCGGCGGGGACGGGCGCGGTCGTGCCGGGTGCCGGGTCGATGATCTCCTCGACCAGCTCCTCGGCCGACGTCGCCTCCTCCAGCATGCGGTCGATGGTGCGGCCGTCCATGCCGTCGTTGGACAGTGCGTCGGCATCCTTGTTCTGCTCGCGCGGGATCCACGTGTAGGTCACCGACCCGCCACCGCGGCTGATCAGGGCAGCCAGCTCGCGGGCCTCGAGCGCGAGCCGGCGCATGTCCTCGTGCTTGATCTTCCAGCGGCCGGACATCTGCTCGACGACGAGCTTGGAGTCCAACCGCGCCTCGACGTGCACGCCGGGGTCGATGCGCTGGGCCGCGCGCAGCCCGGCGATCAGGCCGGAGTACTCCGCGACGTTGTTGGACTCCTTGCCCAGCGGCGCAGCACCTTCCCAGAGGATGCGACCGGTGGCGGGGTCACGGACGAGGGCGCCCCAGCCGGCGACCCCGGGGTTGCCCCGGGAGCCGCCGTCGGCCTCGACGACGAGCTGGCGACCCACCGCTCAGAGGCCGGACTCGGAGGTGCGGACGAGGATCCGTCGACACTCCTCGCAGCGCAGCACCTCGTCGTCGGGTGCTGCCTTGATGCGGTTCATCTCGACCGTGTTGAGCTCGAGCTGGCACCCACCGCAACGGCGCTGGCGCAACGGCGCGGCCGCGAGCCCTCCCGTCTGCGTGCGGATCTTCTCGTACAGCGCGACGAGGTCGGCGCCCACACCAGCCACGGTGTCGGCCCGCGGACCGGCCACGGTGGCGCGCTCGGCGTCGTAGTCCTTGAGGGCGTCGTCCCTGGCCGCGGTGGCCGCCTGCAGCTCCGCGGTCAGCTCGGCCCGCTCGGCCTCCAGACGCGTCACGTCGGCCTCGGCTCCCTCGGCCCGCTCCATGATCTCGATCTCGACGTCCTCGAGCTCGCTCTGGCGACGCTGGAGCGAGTCCAGCTCGTGCTGGAGCGCCTGCAGGTCCTTGGCGGTGCCGGTGCCGGCATCGAGCCGCGCCCGGTTGCGCGCTGCCCGGTCGCGGACCAGCTGGACGTCCGTCTCTGCCTTGGCCACCTCACGCTGGATGTCACCGAACGTGGTCTGCGCCCGGACGAGGTCGGAGTCCAGGAGGGCGGCGCGCCGCTCGAGCTCGGCGAGCTGGGCACGCTGGGGCAGGTTCTTGGTCGCATGGGCGATCTGGTCGAGACGGGTGTCGATCGCCTGCAGGTCCAGGAGCCTCCACTGACGGGACGGGTCGGCTTTCAGGACATACCTCCGGGCGGCTCGGCACCGACGACGAAGGTCCAGGGGTCGGTGCGCAGTGTGGAAATGTGAGTCTCCACTCTAGAGGCCGTCCGGTCCCCCTCCGCAAGCGCCGCCGCCAGCCGTTGCGCCGCCCCGGCGAGCCACAGCGACTCGGTCGCCCAGTGGCCGGCGTCGACGAGGTAGGGGGCCCCTCCACGGGCCTCCTCGCGCGCCTCCAGCACCGGGTGGTGCCGCAGGTCCGCCGTGACGAAGACGTCCGCTCCAGAGGCCCGGACGTGGTCGAACATGTCGTCGCCGGCACCGCCCATCACGGCGATCCGCCGCACCGGAGCATCGGGCGGGCCCGCGACCCGGATCCCGCCGGCGGTCGGGGGCAGGGCGGCATACAGGGCGGCGGTGAACTCGGCGAGGCTGATGGGCTGCGGGAGGTTGCCGACCCGGCCCAGGGGCTGGCCCTCGACGAGGGCGAGCGGCGCGATGTCGGTGAGTCCGCAGGCCTGCGCGAGCGCGTCGTTGACGCCCGGCTCGGCGACGTCCGCATTGGTGTGGGCGACGTAGAGCGCGATGTCGTGCACGACGAGCGCGGTGATGCTGGCGCCCTTGGCCGTGGCGGTGGCGACGCTGTGCACCCCCCGCAGCAGCAGGGGGTGGTGGGTCACGACGAGATCGGCGCCGAGGCTGCGGGCCTCCTCGATGACGGCCAGCGTCGGGTCGACGGCGAACAGGACGCGGGCCACCGGTTGCTCGAGGTCGCCGGACACCAACCCCACCTGGTCCCAGGACTGCGCCGTGGACGGCGGGTAGAAGCCCTCGAGGGCGCGGACGACGTCGGCGAGGGTGGGGTGCACGTGGGCCCGGCCGGGCTCGAACCGACGACACCCGCGGTGTAAACGCGGTGCTCTACCAACTGAGCTACAGGCCCCTGCGCGGACGGGACGGCCGCACCGCGCGGCGCCATTGTGTCAGGCCGGCACCGATGCGTGGGAATTGGCGGCGGAGGCACCGGATTGTGCGGATTCTCCTTCCCAAACCCCCTTGGGCGGTGCAGGATGCCCCCCATCGTGATCTCTCACAGCGAGAGGTCCCTGCACCCGGCACTCTCTGGCCCGGGTCAGAACTTGGAGGAAAAATGACTCATCGCAGGATCACGGGGCGTGCACTCCGGGCCGCCGCGGTGGTTCCGACGTTCGCCCTCGTCGCCACCAGCCTCGCGGCTGTCGGCGCAGCGGGCACCACGTCGGCCGCACCCGCACCCGCGCCGGCCAGTCCCAGTGCCGCCGTCGGCGGCAGCTCGTACCTCAACACCGTGGCGCCCCAGGTCGAACGCGCCTTCGGCACCGACACCCAGGTCACCAAGGACAAGAAGGTGCTCGCCCGCCAGGCGACCGCCCTCGAGAAGGCCAAGAAGTTCGACGTCAAGCACGCCAAGGGCAACCCGGTGGCCGCACGTGGACTCGCCAAGGTGGAGGCGCAGTCGCTGCGCACCGGCCAGAGCCCCCAGGCGATCAAGCGCAAGTTCAAGCAGGCGCCCAGCATGCAGCAGGCGAAGCTGCTGACGATCCTCGTCGAGTTCAACGACCAGGCGAACGACGACTTCCGCTCCTCGATGGTGCCCTCTGAGTTCGGGTCCGACACCTGTGTCGCGGGCAACATCCAGAACGGCCCGAAGCACAACACGATCCCCAACCCTGCGAGCACGCGACTGCTCGACAACAACTCCATGTGGGTCAAGGACTTCTCGTCCGCGCACTACAACACGATGCTCTACACCAAGACGGGCATCACCCAGCGGGTGCGCACCGACCTCAAGGGTCCCGACGGCAAGCCCGGCTTCGACATCTCCGGCTACACGATGAAGAACATGTACGAGGAGATGTCCAAGGGCGCCTACACCGTGGACGGTGCAGCCACCCCGTGGATCACCGTGCCCCACTCGGAGGCCTACTACGGCGCCACGCGCTGCCACCAGGACGAGAACGGCGACTGGACCTACGACGCGATCCAGGACATGCAGGGCCACCCGAGCAACCCGCTCGGTGCCGGTCAGCTGCCGATCGACGCCGTGGCGGCACTGGCCAAGGCGCAGCCCAGCTTCCCGTGGGCCGACTACGACATCGAGGACCAGGGCGACGTCGACGGTGACGGCAACTTCCACGAGCCGGACGGGGTCATCGACCACGTCGTGCTCGTCCACGCCGGCGAGGACAAGTCCGGCGGCGGCGGCGCCGAGGGCACCTACGCCATCTGGGCGCACTCCTCGGCTGTCGCCGGTGGCGCCCCGGTGCCCGGCACCAACCTCAAGCTGAGCAACTACATCGTGCAGCCGGAGGACTCCGGCGTCGGTGTGTTCGCCCACGAGTACGGTCACGACCTCGGGCTGCCCGACCTCTACGACACCGCCAGCGGTGGCGACTCCGACGTCGACTTCTGGGACCTGATGAGCTCCGGCTCGCACTCGGGCCCGATCTTCCAGTCGATGCCGACCCACATGGGCATCTGGGACAAGTGGGTCCTCGGCTGGGCCGACCCCAAGGTCATCAACCCCGGCGACCGTCGCCAGTCGGTGCTCGTCGGACAGGCGTCACGCACCCCGCGTGGCACCAAGGACGGCCTCAAGATCAACCTGCCGAACAAGACGATCACCCTCGCGACGCCGCACAGCGGCTCGAAGATGTGGTTCTCCAGCGGCGACCAGGCGTGGGCCGACAACACCCTGACCCGTACGGTCAGCGTCCCCGCGGGGTCGACCGACGCGAAGTTCTGGATGTGGAACAACTACTCGATCGAGCAGGACTGGGACTTCGGCTTCGTCGAGGTCTCCACCGACGGCGGTTCGACGTGGACCGAGCAGAAGGTCTACGACGCCGCCGGCGCCGAGGTCTCCACGTCGGACACCTACCCCGACCCCAACGGCAACCTCAAGACCTTCGGCAACAAGAAGTACGGCCTCACCGGCGCCACCGACGGCTGGGAGCACCACTACGCCAAGGTCACGGCCTACGCCGGGCAAGACCATCCAGGTCCGCCTGCACTATGCCACCGACGCCGGTTTCGAGGACCGCGGCTGGTTCGTCGACGACCTCTCCCTCACCAACGGCGCGACCGTGGTGTGGAGCGACGACGCCGAGGCCAACAACGGCTGGACCGCCAAGGTCGGGACCTTCGTGGACACCTCGGGCACCGGCTGGATCCTCGACACGGGCACGCAGACCAAGGCGCAGTACTACCTGGTCGAGTGGCGCAACTTCGACGGGTTCGACAAGGGCCTGCAGTACGCCTACGACACGACCTACCAGGTCGACGGCGCCTGGAGGGTCGAGAAGATCAAGTACAACGCCCCCGGTGCCCTGGTCTGGTACCGCGACACCACGTTCGGCAACGCCAACCACGTCCTCAACAACCTCTCGGCCCTGCCGAGCGAGGGCGCCAAGGGTGGCCTGCTCATCGTCGACAGCCACTTCGACCCGCTGCGCCGCACCGGCGCCGCGGCCGCGCTCGACCCGAGCCGGCTGAAGAACCTGCCGTCGCGACCGCAGTCGTCCAACGCCGCGTTCAACCTCGTGGGGACCTACCCCTTCAAGGAGTGCGTGACCGACGACAGCAGTCACCCAGGTGGCCTGCAACACCCACCCGAAGCAGGCCGCCGTGCGGACCTTCACGGACAACAAGGGCTGGTACCCGGGCATCGAGTACCGTCCCGACCTGAACGCGCAGGCGCCGTACTTCTACCGCGACGCTGACGCCTCCACGGTCGTTCCCTCCCGGGGCAACGCGCCGTACACGGTGCGGATCGTGGACAAGAACGGCAAGCTCATCCCGTCGCAGTACGGCGACGGGCTCGGCACCGGCAACCCGGCGGACTCGAAGGTCGGCTACGGCACGACCGTCACCGTCGCGATGACGATGCAGCGCAACCAGATGGCGCGGCTCATGGTGACCCCGCCGAAGAAGTAACCAGCACGACACTCAACAGACCCGGTATGCCGCACCCGCGGCATACCGGGTCTGTTGCGTCAGGTCAGCTCGCGCAGGGCCTGGTGGTAGCCGCTGAAGTCACGGGCCTGGCCGATCCCGTTGATGAGCGACCAGCGGATGATGCCTTCGCGGTCGATGAGGAAGGTGCCGCGCAGTGCTGCCCCAGCACCCTCGTGGAGCACGCCGAAGGACTGCGCCACCGCTCCGTGCGGCCAGTAGTCGGACAGGAGCGGGAAGAAGTACCCCTCCCGGTCCGCCCAGGCGCGCTGGGTGAACATGTGGTCGGTGGAGATGCCGAGCACCTGGACGTCGTCGGAGACGAAGGCGCCGAGGTTGTCGCGGATCTCGCAGAACTCGCCGGTGCAGATCCCCGAGAAGGCGAAGGGGTAGAAGACCACGACGACGCACTTGTCGCCCCGGAACGAGGACAGCGTGACCTCCTGGCCATTCTGGTCCCTGAGGGTGAAGTCGGGTGCGGTGGCGCCGACCGCGAGCGGTGAGGTCATGGCTGGCAGTCTGCCAGCGAGCTCACCGGCGGGCTGACTTGGGGGCGACGAGCCTCGTCGCGGTCCAGTCCTCGCAGGCGTTGACGGTGCCGGACGTGTGCAGGCCACCGGTGGTGGCGGCCTCCTCGATGTCGCTGGCCTGGACGTGCCCGGGGCGACCCGCCTTGGGGGTGAGGATGACGATGAAGGCACCATCCGCCAGGTTGGTCAGGGCGTCGACGACCGCGTCGACGAGGTCGCCGTCGTCCTCGCGCCACCAGATGAGGACCGAGTCGGCCACGTCGCCGTAGTCCTCGTCCTCGAGGTCGTTGCCGGTGAGGTCCTCGATGGCAAACCGTAGGGCGTCGTCGACGTCCGAGTCGTAGCCGAACTCTTGGATCACCTGGCCTGCGGTGAACCCCAGACGGTCGGCCCCACCGTGCGGCGCCGCCTGTGCGGACGTACTCACGTGCCTTCTCCTGTTTCCTGTCGTCGACCCAGATGGTCGGGGACTGTGGCGCACAGTCCACTCTGTCCTGGCCGTTTGCGCAACCAAGTCCCCGGAATCGTCGCAGATCGGCCGCGATGTGGACGTCCCTGCCCGGCCGCGCGGCCCCGGGACGCGGGTTAGTGTCGCTGCATGGGTACCTCGAGCGACGTCACGAGCAGCGAACCCCTGGCCACGGCCGACCCCACCGGTGCAGCAGAGGCGCACGAGCCGAAGAAGTGGGCTGCCGGACTGCCTGCCGTCGTCAACTCGTTCCGGCACGGGGCCGAGCAGATGGGCCTGCCCCGCACCGCCCGGGTGTTCGGACGGCTCAACCAGGAGCAGGGCTTCGACTGCCCGTCCTGCGCCTGGCCCGACCCGGAGCCGGGCGACCGGCACGTCGCCGAGTTCTGCGAGTCCGGTGCCAAGGCCGTCGCCTGGGAGGCGACCCAGCGCCGGGTCGACCGTGACTTCTTCGCCCGGCACGCGGTGGCCGCTCTCGACGAGCAGAGCGAGTGGTGGCTGGGGCAGCAGGGCCGCCTCACCGAGCCGATGCACCTCCCCGAGGGTGGGACGCACTACGAGCCGATCTCGTGGGACGCCGCGAACGCGCTCATGGCCCGACACCTGCTGGCATTGTCGACTCCCGACGACGCCGTCTTCTACACGTCCGGGCGCACGAGCAACGAGGCAGCGTTCCTCTACCAGCTGATGGTCCGTGCCTACGGCACCAACAACCTCCCGGACTGCTCCAACATGTGCCACGAGTCCTCGGGCACGGCGATGACTGAGCAGATCGGCATCGGCAAGGGTGCGGTGACCCTCGAGTCGCTCGAACAGGCCGAGCTCATCGTCATCGCCGGCCAGAACCCCGGCACCAACGCCCCGCGCATGCTGACCCACCTCGAGAACGCGAAGAAGAACGGCGCCGTCATCGTCGCCGTCAACCCCCTGCCCGAGGCCGGGTTGATCCGCTTCAAGAACCCCCAGACCCCCCGAGGCCTGATCGGACCCGGCACCGCGCTGGCCGACGACTACCTGCAGATCCGCCTCGGTGGCGACCACGCGCTCTTCCGCGCGGTGGGGCACCTGCTCGTCCGCGCGGAGGACACCGCACCGGGCACGGTGCTGGACCGTGCGTTCGTGGACGGGCACACGGCCGGCTACGACGAGTATGCCGCCGCCGTGCGTGAGATCGACTGGGCCGCCACCGAGCACGCCACCGGTCTGCACCGCTCGGAGATCGAGGCGCTGGCGCAGCGGTTCGTCGAGTCCAGGGCCACCGTCGTCTGCTGGGCGATGGGGCTGACCCAGCACGTGCACGCGGTCAACACGATCCAGGAGATCGTCAACGTCCTGCTCCTGCAGGGCAACATCGGCAAGCCCGGCGCCGGGCCGTGCCCCGTCCGTGGCCACTCCAACGTGCAGGGCGACCGCACCATGGGCATCTGGGAGCAGATGCCGCAGGCGTTCCTCGACTCGCTCGGGGCGGAGTTCGGGTTCACTCCCCCGACCGAGCACGGCGTCGACGCGGTCGCCGCCGTGCAGCGGCTGCGCGACAGGTCGGTCCGGGTGTTCGTCGGGATGGGTGGCAACTTCTCGATGGCCACGCCCGACACCCCGGTCGTCCATGCGGGGCTGCGGGCGTGCGACCTGACCGTCCACGTGTCGACGAAGCTGAACCGGTCCCACACGGTCACCGGCCGGGAAGCGCTGATCCTGCCCGCCCTGGGACGCACCGACCGCGACCTGACGCCCCGCGGCCCCCAGGGGGTCACCGTCGAGGACTCCCAGGGACAGGTCCACCTGTCCGAGGGCCGACTCGAGCCGCCGTCGGACCAGTGCCGCTCCGAGGTCGCCATCGTCACCGGGCTCGCCGAGCACCTCGTGCCCGACGTCGGTGCGGTCGACTGGGCCGCGCTGGGCCAGGACTACGACCTGGTCCGCGACCACATCTCACGCGTCGTGCCGGACTTCGAGGACTACAACGCCAGGGTCCGCGAGCCGGGAGGCTTCCTGCTGCCCCACAGTCCGCGCGACCACCGCCAGTTCGACACCCCGTCCGGCAAGGCCGAGTTCCTCGCCCGCGACGTGCCGGTGCTCGAGCTCCCGACGGGCCGGCTGCTGCTGCAGACGATCCGCAGCCACGACCAGTTCAACACCACGATCTACGGCCACGCCGACCGCTACCGCGGCATCAGCGGCAACCGTCGCGTCGTCCTGGTCAGCCCGCAGGACCTGCACCGCCTCGGCTTCCACCAGGGGGAGGTCGTCGACGTGGTCAGCGAGTTCGAGGGCACCGAGCGTCGCGCGGAGGGCTTCACCCTGGTCTCCTACCCCACCGCCGACTCGTGCGCGGCGGCGTACTACCCCGAGACCAACGTCCTCATGGCGGCCGACCACGTCGCGCTGCGCTCCAACACGCCGGTCGCCAAGTCCCTCGTCGTCCGCCTGGAGCGCCGCTGACCGTGCTGGTCCGGGCCATGGCGCCCTCAGGTGTGGCGACGGGCCAACCCGGACCGGACGACCTGCTCCTCGAGCAGGCGCTCGGCCTGAGCGAGGTCGAGGTGGGCGACCGCCGGGGAGACCGGCCCGGGCGTCGACACCAGGTGCACCGACGCGACCCCCTGTGAGCGCTCCAGCGGTCCCTGCGACACCTTGAGCGACTGCACCCGGGCGTGCGGCACGAACTGGGCCGCGCGCCACCAGCGACCACGCCGGGTGACCAGCACCTGGGGTGCGGCGGCATAGCCGAGCCGGCGCCAGCCGAGCGGGTCCAGTCGCCTGGCCCGCGCCGTCGCGGTGGTGAAGCCGTAGCCGGGCCCGTCGCCGAGCAGGGCCGCTGCGATGACCTCGGGCGGCGTGCCGGGCAGCACGAGCACCAGGACGCCCAGCACCTCCTCGAAGGTGCCGACGGGCAGCAGCACCGTCTCGGTCGCGTCCTCACCCTGACCGGCACCGGCCACGTTCATCCGCAGCCGCCACCACCCGGTGAGTCGCCAGGGCAGGGGCTGGCTGGCCTCGACCGCCTGGATCCGGTGCATCGGCACCGTCGTCGCGCGCAGGTCCGTCAGGCCGTGCCGCAGGCGCAGCCGGTCGCCACGGTGGAGCAGCTCGAAGTTCCACTCGTGCATCAGCCGCTTGAACTGCGCAGTCCCCAGGGCCAACGTCATCGGGCCCAACCAGGCGACGTTGGCGCCCACTCCCCCGATGAACGAGCCGACCAGCGCAGGTACGGCCAGCACGAGGAAGACGCTCTGGCCCCGGTACAGGATGGACTGCACGACCCGGACGTTCGGCACGAGCACGACGCGTTGGCCGACCATCCCCGCCGCCGCGGGGTCGCCATCGGCGGGACGGCTGGGGTCGGCGACGTCGAGCGCGCCACCCCACGTGCTCGCAGGGGGATCATCGGCCCGGGTCCCCGAGTCCGCCACGCTCGCGAGCGACATGAGCTGCTCGCGCACCTCCTGGGCGCGCGAGGCAGCGAGGAACGACAGCTTGAGCTGGGAGTTGCGACCACCGGCCGACTGGACGACGACCTCGGACAGGCCGGTGAGCCGGGCCAGCAGGGGTCGGCCGACATCGACGGCCTGGATGCGGTCGAACCGCACCTGCCGGTGCTGGCGGAACAGGAACCCGGTGCGCAGCTCGATGAGTGTCACGCCGACGCGGTACCGCGAGAACCGCCAGGACAGCCAGGACCCTGCGACGATCACGAGCAGGACCCCCGCGACGACCAGGACGGCCCAGCCGAGGTGCCCCCGCGTCGGGTCGTCCCCGCTGGCGCCGAAGAGGGTGTCGAGCTGCTGCGACACGAAGTAGGCCACCAGTGCGGCGAAGGCCAGGCCTCCGCGCAGGATCGGCGAGAGCGGGTGCAGGTGCAGCCACGGCTGGTCCGTGCGCCCCGCGGGTTCACTCACAGCCCGGCCCGCTGCGACTCCCCGCGGGCAGCCAACCGCTCGCGCAGCCGCTCGGCCTCGGCCGTCGGGAGGCCGGGGATCCGTCCCCCGCTCTCCGGCGAGGCGGTGTGCAGCTCGACGGTGGCCATGTCGAAACGCCGCTCGAGCGGCCCGGACTGGACGTCGACGTACTGCAGCCGGCCGTACGGCACCGAGACGACCGACCGGAACAACCGACCACGTCGCACGACGAGCTCCTCGGCTCCTTCGACCCAGCTGATCGCCGAGACCTGGCGTCCGATGAGCCACCAGGCCCACACCCCGAGGGCGACGAGCAGGGCGGCACCGAGCCAGAACCACACCCAGACGAAGGCCGCCAGGGCGACCAGGACCACGAGCGCGGGGGTCAGCACCAGGCCGAGCACCAGGAGCCGCGCGGTGGCGAGCCGCTGCGACACCGGCTGCCACGGCATACCGAGGTCGTCGTAGAGCCGGACCGTGGCGGGGCCCGACCCGAAGCCCGCCGCGCCACCCGGGTCGGGGGTCGGGACGCGAACCGGGACACCGCTTGTGGCGGTGTCCCGGTCCGGCTCGGGGTGGAAGGGAGAAGGCGTGGTGCTCACGCCTCCAACCTATCCGCCGAAGAGCTTGGAGGCCTTCAGGATCGTCTGCCAGAGGCCGTACGCCAGGGGCGTGCCGACGGCCAGCCAGGCCGCCGTCACGACGATCGGGTTGGTCGTCACGGCGGACGTCGTGCGCTGGGCGCGGGTGTCGCTCATCGGAGGGCTCCTTCGCCGACGGGGTCGGTGCGGTCGGTGCGGACGGCGTCCGCGTGGGTGGTGTCGAAGCGGTCGGAACCGACCTCGGTGATCAGCAGGTTGGCGACGAACCCGACGACGAGCACCCCGACCATGGTGAACAGGGCCGGCCGGTAGTCACCGTTGCTCAGCGTGCCGGGCTTGCCCGCCGCGTCCAGGACCTTGTTGACGATCAGCGGTCCGGCGACTCCCGCCGCAGACCAGGCGGTGAGCAGCCGTCCGTGGATCGCGCCCACCTCCACGGTGCCGAACAGGTCCTTGAGGTAGGCCGGAGCCGTGGCGAAACCGCCTCCGTAGAAGGACAGGATGACCGCGGCGAGGATGACGAAGATCGCCGTGGAGATGTGGCCGATCGTGGCCAGCAGCACGTACATCACGATGCCGACGCCGAGGTAGATCATGTAGATCGGCTTGCGTCCGATGACGTCCGAGGTGCTGGACCAGACGAACCGGCCGATCATGTTCGCCAGCGAGAGCACACCGACGAAGCCACCGGCGGCGGCCGCGGTGACGGTCGAGGTGCTGCCGTCACGGAAGAAGTCCTGGATCATCGGGCTGGCCTGCTCGAGGATGCCGATGCCGGCGGTCACGTTGCAGAACAGCACGACCCACAGCAGCCAGAACTGCTTGGTGCGGACTGCGGTCGCCGCGCGCACCTGTGCGCCGTTCTTGCCGGCGCGGTGCTCCGCGCCCTCGGAGTGCAGGTCGTCGACATCCGGGGGCAGCCGGATCAGTGAGGCGCCGAACAGCATGAAGACCAGGTAGGCGAGGCCGAGCACCAGGAAGGTCATGCTCAGCGCGTGGCCGTCGGCCACCGCTCCCTTGACCGTGGGGACGAAACCGGAGTCGAAGACCGCGAGCAGCTTGTTGGTGACCGGTGAGGCGATCAGCGCGCCACCGCCGAAGCCCATGATCGCCATACCGGTCGCGAGACCGGGACGGTCGGGGAACCACTTGATCAGGGTGGAGACCGGCGAGATGTAGCCGATGCCGAGGCCGATGCCTCCGATGACGCCGTAGCCGAGGTAGAGCAGCCACAGCTGGGTCGTCGCGATACCCAGCGAGCCGACGAAGAAGCCCACGCTCCAGAACAGGGCCGCGGCGACCATGGCCTTGCGGGGTCCGGCACGTTCGACCCAGGTGCCGAGAACTGCGGCGGACAGCCCGAGCATGACGATGGCGATGGAGAAGATCCACGCGATCGGCGTCTGCGAGGTGCCGAAGTGGTCGACCAGGGAGACCTTGAAGACACTGAACGCGTAGACCTGTCCGATGGACAGGTGCACCGCGAGCGCGGCTGGGGGGATCAGCCACTTGCTGTAGCCGGGACCGGCGATGGACCGGCTGCGGTCGAGGACCGACATGCACTTACCTCCTGTATGCGGCCTTTCGGGGCAAAGAACCGCCTCGGGAACGTTACCCGTGGTGGCGCGAAACCGCGCGCCTGGCAGGCGAACCCACCTCCGGGTGCGCGGCGGCCGGCGGCACCGCCTACATTGGCCGCTGTGGGACGGGTGACGCAGCGGACGCCGGCAGTACGCCTCGAGGTGACCCCCGACGGGGTGCGGACCGTCTCGCGACCGGACACGGTTGCCGTGGAGGAGCCGCTGGAGATGCGGGTCGACGGCACGTCGATCTCGGTGACGATGCGCACTCCCGGCGACGACTTCGACCTCACCCTCGGCTACCTGCTCACCGAGGGGGTGCTGCGGCACGCCACCGACGTCGCCCGGCTGATGCACTGCCTCGACGAGGACGAGTCCGGCTCCCCCACCTACAACGTCGTCGACGTGACCCTGGCCCCCGACGTGACCGTCGACCTGTCGCGCAGCGAACGCAACCAGTACACGACCAGTGCGTGCGGCGTGTGCGGCAAGACGAGCATCGAGGCGATCACCACCCACCGCCCGTATGCCGTCGACACCGACCCCGTGCGCCTGTCACCGGCCGTCGTGGCCGGGTTGCCCGAGGTCCTGCGTTCCCGGCAGAAGGTGTTCGACCGGACCGGCGGGCTGCACGCGGCCGGCCTGTTCACCCCCGAGGGTGAGCCCCTGGTCGTCCGCGAGGACGTGGGCCGGCACAACGCCGTGGACAAGGTGATCGGCTGGGCCGGCCGGGAGGACCGGCTCCCCCTGGCCGGCCACGTCCTGGTCGTGAGCGGCCGGGCGAGCTTCGAGCTCGTGCAGAAGGCCGTGATGGCCGGGATCCCCGCGCTCGTGGCGGTCTCCGCGCCGTCGTCGCTGGCCGTCGGGCTGGCCCGGGAGGCGGGTCTGACGCTGGTCGGCTTCGCCCGGGCACCACGGCTCACGGTCTACTCCGGCGAGCACCGTCTCGACCTCGGCTGAGGCCCACAACCGGCGTGACGGCACATATATGTGCCCCCACGCTCCGGATACTGGCCAGTAGGCCGGACCGGGTTGTGACCGACGCCTGCTGAGGGGGGAAGATGGGGACTGGTCGCAGGCAACCCCGCGACCGTGGCGCGAGAAAGGACTCACCACCGTGGCCGCACGCGAGGAAGCCGGACCCATTCTCAACGGCATCCCCAGCCAGCTCCCGGACATCGACCCCGATGAGACCCAGGAATGGCTCGACTCCCTCGACGGAGTCATCGAGGAGGGCGGTCGCCAGCGGGCCCGCTACGTGATGCTCAAGCTGCTCGAACGCGCTCGGGAGATGCAGGTCGGGGTGCCGTCCCTGACGGCGACCGACTACATCAACACGATCAGCCCCGAGGCCGAGCCGTGGTTCCCCGGCGACGAGGAGGTGGAGCGGCGCTACCGCGCCTACCTGCGGTGGAACGCCGGCGTCATGGTCCACCGCGCCCAGGCGCCCGGTATCGGTGTCGGTGGCCACATCTCCACCTACGCCTCCGCCGCGACCCTCTACGAGGTCGGCTTCAACCACTTCTGGCGCGGCCTCGACCACCCCGGTGGCGGCGACCAGGTCTTCTTCCAGGGGCACGCCTCCCCCGGCATGTACGCCCGCGCGTTCCTCGAGGGACGGCTGTCCGAGGACCAGCTCGACGGGTTCCGCCAGGAGCACAGCCACGTCGTGGCCGGCGAGCCGCTCGCGCTGCCGTCCTACCCGCACCCGCGCCTCATGCCGGACTTCTGGCAGTTCCCGACGGTGTCGATGGGCATCGGCCCGATGAACGCCATCTACCAGGCGCAGTTCAACAAGTACCTGCACAACCGCGGCATCAAGGACACCAGCCAGCAGCACGTCTGGGCGTTCCTCGGCGACGGCGAGATGGACGAGCCCGAGTCGCGTGGGCTGCTGCAGCTCGCGGCCGGCGAGGAGCTCGACAACCTCACCTTCGTCATCAACTGCAACCTGCAGCGCCTCGACGGCCCGGTGCGGGGCAACGGCAAGATCATCCAGGAGCTCGAGTCGTTCTTCCGCGGTGCGGGCTGGAACGTCATCAAGGTCGTCTGGGGCCGTGGCTGGGACCCGCTGCTGGCAGCCGACCGTGACGGTGCCCTCGCGCACATCATGAACACCACGAACGACGGCGACTACCAGACCTTCCGCGCCAACGACGGCAAGTACGTCCGGGAGCACTTCTTCGGCAAGGACCCGCGCACGCGCGAGATGGTCAAGGACTGGTCCGACGAGGACGTGTGGTGGAAGCTCAAGCGCGGTGGCCACGACTACCGCAAGGTCTTCGCCGCCTACCAGGCTGCGATGAACCACACCGGCCAGCCGACCGTCATCCTCGCCAAGACGATCAAGGGCTACGGTCTCGGCAGCCACTTCGCCGGCCGCAACGCCACGCACCAGATGAAGAAGTTCACGCTCGACGACCTCAAGGGCCTGCGCGACAGCCTGAAGATCCCGGTGAGCGACGAGCAGCTCGAGAAGGACCCCTACCGGCCGCCGTACTTCCACCCGGGACCGGACGACCCGACCATCCAGTACCTGCGTGAGCGCCGGGAGAAGCTCGGTGGTCCGCTGCCGCTGCGCCGCGTGCAGCACGAGCCGCTCAAGCTGCCCGACGCGTCGGCCTACGACATCGTCAAGAAGGGCACCGGCAAGCAGCAGGTCGCCACGACGATGGCGTTCGTGCGACTGCTCAAGGAGCTCATGCGCGACAAGGAGTTCGGCAAGCGCGTCGTGCCGATCATCCCCGACGAGGCCCGCACGTTCGGCATGGACTCGTTCTTCCCGACGATCAAGATCTACAACCCGCACGGGCAGAAGTACACCTCGGTCGACGCCGAGCTGATGCTGGCCTACAAGGAGGCCAAGGACGGCCAGATCCTGCACCTCGGCATCAACGAGGCGGGCTCGATGGCCGCCTTCACCGCGGCCGGGACGTCGTACGCCACCCATGGCGAGCCGATGGTCCCGATCTACGTCTTCTACTCGATGTTCGGGTTCCAGCGCACGGGTGACTCGATCTGGGCGGCTGCCGACCAGATGAGCCGCGGCTTCCTCATCGGCGCCACCGCCGGTCGCACCACCCTGACGGGTGAGGGCCTGCAGCACGCCGACGGCCACAGCCCGATCCTCGCGGCGACCAACCCCGCGGTCGTGTCCTACGACCCGGCGTTCGCCTTCGAGATCGGCCACATCATGCAGGACGGGCTGCGCCGCATGTACGGCGACGACCCGGAGAACGTCATCTACTACGTGACGGTCTACAACGAGCCGATGAGCCAGCCGGCCGAGCCGGAGGACGTCGACAGCGAGGGCATCCTCAAGGGCATGCACCTCTTCGCGCCGGGGAGCACCGAGGGCGTCGGCGACGAGGCACCCCGTGTGCAGCTGCTCGCGTCCGGTGTCGGTGTGCCGTGGGTGCTGGAGGCCCAGGAGCTGCTGCGCAACGACTGGGGCGTCGTCGCCGACGTGTGGTCGGTGACGTCGTGGACCGAGCTGCGCCGTGACGGCCTGGCCTGCGACGAGCAGGCCTTCCTGCACCCGGAGGAGGAGCGCCGCGTTCCCTACGTCACCCAGCGCCTGAAGGACACCCGAGGCCCCGTCGTCGCGGTGTCGGACTACATGCGCCAGGTGCAGGACCAGATCCAGCAGTGGGTGCCCGGCGACTTCGCGTCGCTCGGCGCGGACGGTTTCGGCTTCTCCGACACCCGGCCGGCCGCCCGTCGCTACTTCCACATCGACGGCCCCTCGGTCGCGGTGCGGGCGCTGCAGATGCTGGCCGAGCGCGGCGAGATCGACGGCAGCGTCCCTCGCGAGGCCGCCTCGCGCTACCGCCTGCTCGACGTCACCGCCGGCACCTCCGGCAACGCGGGTGGCGAGAGCTGACCGCCTGACCACCGGGCCGGCCCCGAGCCGGGTGCGTTGAATCCCGTTGTGGGACAACAGGTATGCCGCCTGCTCATCATGAGCAGGCGGCATACCTTCCTGTTGGGGAAGGGCGCAGACTGGGGCAGGATGGGGTCATGACCTCCGACTCCCCGCAGACCCCGCGCCGCCGCGTCGCCGTGACCGGCTCGTCCGGCAAGCTCGGCCGCACCGTCGTCGCCCACCTGGCCGAGAGTGGCTACGACGTGCTCGCCCTGGACCGGACCCGACCGGCGTCGCCCGAGACACCCTTCGTGGCGGTCGACCTGACCGACTACGGCCAGGTCTTCGAGGCGTTCTCCGGCGGGGTCGACGAGCACTCCACCGCCGTCGACGCCGTCGTGCACCTCGCGGCGGTCCCTGCCCCCGGCCTGACGACGAACGCGGCGACGTTCGCCAACAACTCGGCCGCGACCTACAACGTGTTCGCCGCCGCACGGGCGCTCAAGGTCCGCAGCGTCGTGTGGGCCTCGAGCGAGACGGTGCTCGGCCTGCCCTTCGACACTCCCCCGCCCTACGTGCCCGTCGACGAGGAGTACGCCCCGCGTCCTGAGACGACGTACTCGCTCAACAAGGCCCTCGAGGAGGAGATGGCCGGGCACTTCTGCCGCTGGGACCCCGAGCTGACGATGGTGGGGCTCCGGTTCTCCAACGTCATGGACCCCGAGGACTACGCGGCGTTCCCGTCCTTCGATGCCGACCCGTCCCTGCGCCAGTGGAACCTCTGGGGCTACATCGACGCGCGCGACGGGGCCCAGGCCGTGCGGCTGGGTCTGGAGCGGACCGAGCCCGGTGTCGAGGTGTTCGTCATCGCCAACGCCGACACCGTGATGAGCCGGTCCAGCGCCGAGCTGGTGGCCGAGGTCTTCCCCGACGTCGAGGTGCGCAAGGAGCTCGGCGAGCACGAGACCCTGCTCGGGATCGACAAGGCGCGGCGGGTGCTGGGGTACGACCCGCAGCACTCCTGGCGCGACCACGTCTGAGCTTCCTGCGCCGAGCAGCCGGTCGGGTCAGCCCGCGCCGAGCAGCTCGGCGCGGGCGGCGACGCCGAGGTCCGGTTCGTCGGTGAAGACGCCGTCCACCCCGGCCCGCAGGAATGCCAGCAGCTCGCCGGTCGCGTCGCCCACCGCGGCGTCCTCCTCGCCGCGACGGTAGTCGGCCGGCAGGCACTCGTTCTGGGCGCAGAACGTGTAGGGCATGACCTGCAGGCCGGCCGCGTGGGCGTCGGCGACCAGCCGGGTGGGGCGGCCGAGGTCGTCGTCGTCCTGTCGGCCGATCACCTGCACCTTGTCGGGTCCGAGCACGTCGATGCCGTCGGCGCTGAGCCCACGCAGCCCCTCCGGCGTCAGCAGGTCCTTCCACGTCCGCGGGTCGCGGGCGGCGACGAGGTCGTAGGGGCTGCCCTTGCGCTTGGTGAGGAACACCAGCGGCACTGCCAGGCCTTCGCGGGCGAGCGCCTGCAGGTTGGTCAGCTCCATCGACTGCAGGACGAGCGGGGCGCCGGCCTCGGTCGAGTCGGTGGGCTCGCAAGGCCTTGAGCACCAACGGTTCCAGCTGGATGCCCAGTGCGGCGAAGTAGGTCGAGTGCTTGATCTCCGGGGCGATCGTGATGGTGCGTCCGAGGTCCTCGGTGAGCTTCTCCCGCAGGTCGAGGACCTCCTCGAAGGTGGGCACGAGGTACTCCCCGTCGTGGGTCGCGCTCTCGGGGCGCAGCTCCGGCTTGGGCTCGCGCGCCCGCAGCGTGCGCAGCTCGGCCAGGGTGAAGTCCTCGGTGAACCAGTCGGTCACCGCGACACCGTCCACGACCTTGGTCGTGCGGCGGTCCGCGAACTCCGGGTGTGCGGCCACGTCCGTCGAGTCGCCGAAGAAGTTCTCGTGGCGCACGACCAGGACGCGGTCCTTGGTGGGGACCAGGTCCGGCTCGATGACGTCGGCCCCCAGCTTCGCCCCCAGCGCATAGGCCGCGAGGGTGTGCTCGGGCAGGTAGCCCGAGGCGCCGCGGTGGGCGATGACGAGCGGCTCGGCCCGCAACCGGGTCGCCCGGGGCGCCTCCTCCTGCGCCGGCGCCGATGACGACGTGGCGCACCCGCCCAGCAGGACCGCGCCGACGACCACCGCGGCCACCACGCGGACCAACCCGAGCACCCCACGACCGGGCGACGACTGCGGGCACATGGTCGCGAACCTAGCTCAAGGATCGGTCCGCCTGTCGCAGGAGGTGCGTCGACCCGTGGGGCTGCTCCCCGGCCGTTGTGGGCGCCATACAAATACACTGCCCGTATGGCGCCCGCGACGGTCACGACGTCCCCCGCCACCCTGCACCGGGTGGAGCGGGCGGCCGGCGAGCTCTCGAGCGGTGCCACCCGTCGGATGGAGGCGGCGCACGACTGGTACCGGGCACTGTCGGCCGAGGACCGGTCGTGGGTCGGGCTCGTGGCCCAGGCGGGCATCGCGGCCTTCATCGGGTGGCTGCGGGAGGGCGGCGACCACATCCCCCTCACCGACGACGTCTTCGGCACGGCACCCCGCGAGCTGACCCGCTCGATCACCCTGCGCCAGACCCTGGACCTCGTGCGCTCGGTCGTCGACGTCGTCGAGCAGGATGCCACCGCCCTGGCGGAGCCCGGCGAGGAGCAGGCCCTGCGCGAGTCGGTGCTGCGCTACTCCCGCGAGATCGCGTTCGCCGCGGCCGAGGTCTACGCGCACGCGGCCGAGGCACGGGGTGCGTGGGACGCCCGGCTCGAGGGGCTGGTCGTCGACGCCGTCCTGCGTGGTGAGGCCGACGACTCGATGCAGTCCCGCGCTGCTGCGCTGGGCTGGGGTTCGACGACCCGAGTGGCCGTCGTCGCCGGGAGCACCCCACCCGGGAGCTCCGCCGGTGTCGTGGACAGCCTGCGCCGGGCGGCCGCCCGCGTGGGCGTCGACACCCTCGCGGCAGTCCAGGGCCGTCGCCTGGTCTGCATCCTCGGCAACGTCGAGGATGCCCTCGCCGCGGCCCGCGAGGTCGGCGACCAGTTCGGTGAGGGCCCGGTCGTGGTCGGACCGACCGTCCCCCACCTGTTCGCCGCGGGCCGCTCCGCCCGGGCCGCGCTGGCCGGTCACTCGTGCGCCCAGGCCTGGCCGGAGGCGCCCCGCCCGGTGGCCGCCGACGACCTGCTCGCCGAACGCGTGCTCATCGGTGACGCCCCCGCGCGAGCCCTGATGCTGGACCGGATCTGGCACCCGCTGTCCGCCGGTGGCGGTGCGCTGCTCGACACGGCAGCGTCCTACCTCGAGACCGGTGGCGGGCTCGAGGGCACCGCGCGACTGTTGTTCGTGCACCCCAACACGGTCCGCTACCGTCTGGGCAAGATCGCCGACCTCACCGGCTACCAGCTCACCGACCCGCACGACGCCCACACGGTGCGGATCGCGCTGGCGCTGGGCCGGTTGAGCCGTCCCGGCCCCTCGGCCGTGCGTTACACACCGACACACTGAGAGCACGACTGCCGGTCGCCATTGGAGGAAACCTCCAAAACCCGTCCCGGATGTTCGTGCCAAACGGCCACGCCCGACGTCGACACGGACCGCAAGGCTGGGACCGTGCTCGCAATCGTCTGCCCCGGACAGGGCTCCCAGACCCCCGGCTTCCTCACGCCCTGGCTCGAGGTGCCGGCCTTCCGCGAGCGGTTGCAGACCCTGTCCGACGTGGCCGGACTCGACCTCGTCACGCACGGCACGACCTCTGACGCCGAGACCATCAAGGACACCGCGGTCGCGCAGCCCCTCATCGTCGGCGCCGGGCTCGCGGCCGCCGCGGTCCTGTTCCCGGACGGCCCGACCGGCACGGTCGGCGTGACCGCCGGCCACTCGGTCGGCGAGATCACCGCCGCCACCTTCGCCGGAGTGCTGTCCGACCACGACGCCATGGTCTTCGTCCGCGAGCGCGGAGCCGGCATGGCTGCCGCGAGCGCCCACGCCCCGACCGGCATGAGCGCCGTCCTCGGTGGCGACCCGGCCGAGGTGGCCGCCGTCCTCGAGCGCCACGGCCTGACCGCCGCCAACGCCAACGGAGCCGGCCAGACCGTCGCCGCCGGCACCCTCGACCAGCTCGCGGCCCTCAGCGCCGACCCTCCGGCCAAGGCCCGGGTCATCCCGCTCCCGGTGGCAGGCGCCTTCCACACCCGTCACATGGCACCGGCCGTCGAGGCGCTGGGCCAGCTCACGGCGGCCTTCGACGTGAGCGATCCCGGGGTCACCCTGCTGTCCAACCGCGACGGTGCCGCCGTGGCCACCGGCGCGGAGGTGCTCTCCCGGCTGGTCCAGCAGGTGAGCAACCCCGTGCGCTGGGACCTGTGCATGCAGACCATGGTCGAGCAGGGCGTCACCACGCTCATCGAGCTCTGCCCGGCGGGCACCCTCGTGGGGCTCGCCAAGCGCGGAATGCCCGGGGTCACCACCCTGTCCGTGAAGACGCCCGACGACCTCGCGGCCGCCCAGCAGCTCATCTCCGACGACGTGCAAGAGGCCTGACATGACCACACCCGCCCCCAAGGGCACCGGCTCGATCTCGGCTCCGGAGGGAGCCACCTACGCCCGCATCCTCGGGGTCGGCGCCTACCGCCCCGAGCGCGTGGTGATGAACGCCGAGCTCGTCGAGGCGATCGACTCCTCCGACCAGTGGATCCAGGAGCGCTCGGGCATCAAGAGCCGCCGCTTCGCCGCCAAGGACGAGTCCGTGGTCGACATGTCGGTGCTCGCCTCCCACGAGGCGCTCGCCATGGCCGGCCTGCAGGCCTCGGACATCGACGCCGTCGTCCTCGCCACCGTCACGCACCCCTACCAGACCCCTGCGGCTGCGCCGATCGTCGCCGACCGCCTCGGCATCCAGGCCGCCGCCTTCGACATCTCGGCCGCCTGCGCCGGGTACTGCCACGGCATCACCCTGGCCAACGACATGGTGCGCGGCGGCAGCGCCCGCCACGTCCTGGTGATCGGTGTCGAGAAGCTGTCCGACTTCACCGACCTGAACGACCGGGGGTCGGCCTTCATCTTCGGTGACGGCGCCGGTGCGGCCGTCGTCGGTCCGTCCGACACCCCCGCCATCGGCCCCACCGTCTGGGGATCCGACGGTGCGCAGTGGAAGGCCATCTCGCAGCGCGAGTCCTGGGTCGACGTCCACGAGCAGGGCCTGCGCTGGCCGGCGATCGGCATGGCCGGGCAGACCGTGTTCCGTTGGGCGGTATGGGGTATGGCGCCGGTGGCCCTCAAGGCGCTCGACGCTGCTGGCGTGCGCGCCGAGGACCTCGACGCCTTCATCCCCCACCAGGCCAACATGCGCATCATCGACGCGATGATCAAGCAGCTGAAGCTTCCCTCGGACATCGCCGTCGCCCGCGACATCGCCGAGAATGCCAACACCTCCGCGGCCTCCGTGCCGCTCGCGACCGAGCGGCTGCTGCGAGACGGCGAGGCACCGCGCGGCGGCCTGGCCCTCCAGATCGGCTTCGGCGCCGGCCTGGTGTATGCCGCGCAGGTCATCGTCCTGCCGTAGCCACACCCAGAGCTCCCGCTGGCCCGCGGGTGAAACACCGGGCTGATCAACCCAACCGACCGCAGTCGAACACCAAAGGAGCTGAGCCACATGGCGCAGAGCGAGCAGGAGATCCTCGAAGGCCTGGCCGAGATCGTCAACGAGGAGACCGGTCTGGACACCGACTCGGTGCAGTCCGAGAAGTCGTTCACCGACGACCTCGACATCGACTCCCTGTCGATGATGACCATCGTGGTCAACGCCGAGGAGAAGTTCGGCGTCCGCATCCCCGACGACGAGGTCAAGAACCTCAAGACCGTCGGCGACGCCGTGTCCTTCATCTCCAAGAGCCAGAGCTGATCTGCGGCTGACGCCGCACCCGCACCACCGGCGGGGTGGCGCGCCCGCGCCATACCAGGCACGCAGGCCGCCACCCCGCAGCAGCACCCCACCCTCGCACCCCTCACGAAGGAGCACCCAGACATGACCGCCGAACGACGCGTCGTCGTCACGGGCCTCGGAGCCACCACCCCGGTGGGCGGCAACGTCCCCGACACCTGGGACGCCATCCTCGCCGGCCGGTCCGGTGCCCGGACCATGCCCTACGAGTGGGTGGAGAAGTACGACCTCCCCGTGAAGTTCGCCGCGACCCTGAAGACCCCCGCCGAGGAGGTGCTCAGCAAGGTCGAGGTGCGTCGCCTGGACCCCAGCGCGCAGTACGCCATCATCGCGGCCCGCGAGGCGTGGGCCGACGCAGGTGCCCCCGAGGTCGACCCCGAGCGGCTCGCCGCCAGCATCGGCACCGGCATCGGTGGCGTGTGGACCCTGTTGTCGCAGTGGGACAACCTGCGCGAGAAGGGCCCCCGCCGCGTCTTCCCGCTCGCCGTGCCCATGCTCATGCCCAATGCGTCGTCGGCGGCCGTCTCCCTGGAGATCGGCGCCCGGGCCGGCGCGCACACCCCTGTCTCCGCCTGCGCCTCCGGCCTGGAGGCGATGGGCTACGCCTACGACATGATCCGCGGCGGTCGTGCCGACATCGCCGTGGCCGGTGGCACGGAGGGCGCGGTCCACGCGCTGCCCATCGCCGGTTTCGCGGCGATGCAGGCCCTGTCGACCCGCAACGACGACCCCGAGCGCGCCTCGCGCCCCTACGACACCGGCCGTGACGGGTTCGTCCTGGGTGAGGGTGCCGCCGTGATCGTGCTCGAGGAGTACGAAGCCGCCAAGGCCCGCGGCGCCAAGATCTACGCCGAGATCGGCGGGGTCGGCATGTCCGCGGACTCCCACCACATCGCCGCGCCGGAGCCCGAGGGCGCCGGCGCCTCCCGCGCCATGGTCGAGGCCGTCCAGCGCGCCGGCCTGGCCCCCAAGGACATCGTCCACGTCAACGCCCACGCGACGTCCACCCCGGTCGGTGACGTGGCCGAGTCCAACGCGATCCGTCGGGCGTTCGGCGACGACGCCGACGCGATGCCGGTCAGCGCCACCAAGTCGATGACGGGACACCTGCTCGGCGCCGCTGGCGCCCTCGAGGGCGTCCTGACGATCCTGGCGCTGCACCACCGACTGGCACCCGCAACGATCAACCTCGACGACTTCGACCCGGCCATCAAGCTCGACGTCGTGCACGGCGAGGCCCGTGCCCTTCCGTCTGGTGACATCGCCGCCCTGAACAACTCGTTCGGGTTCGGTGGGCACAACGTCGCGGTGGTGTTCACTTCCGTCTGATCCCTGCGATTGCTTGTGTTAAGGCCGGCTCATCCGTTCGGATGGTGATTGCTTCCTGACGCGCTCGCGACCTTCCACTGACGGCTACTTTGGGGCCGCTGGTCTGGATGAGGAGGTCACGGGTGGTGGGTGCGACGGGCGCGCGCGGCTGGGGCGTTGAGCGGATCCAGGTGGTCGACGACCACCTGGCGTCACGCTTTCGCGCCGCGCTGTGGGCCCATACGCTCCGCAGCCCGCTCCTGCTCCGTCGACTCCTGGGGGCCCTGGCCGTGGCCACCGTGGCCGTCGTCGTCCGGGTGGCGCAGCACCCCGGCACGGCTGAGCGGACGTGGTGGCTCATGGGTTCCCTGCCCGCGGTGGGTCTGGCCACGTATGCCGCCCTCGTGCTGATGACCATGCGCCGCCACGAAGCCTGGCTGGCCCGGGAGGTCGTGCCCGGCCGGTTCATCGCTGTGACCGTCGGCCAGGAGAGCATCCGCGTCAGGGACCACGACTCCTCCGTGGAGTACCGGTACTCGCTGGTCACCGGCGTGCACCAGTACGGCGACGTGGTCGTCGTCGAGCACCATCCGTCCTTGTGGACCCTGCCCCTGGAGGTGTTCGAGGTCCACGAGCTCAGCGTCATCCGGGCCAGGGCGGGTCGCACCTTCCTGCCGTCGGAGCAGGGCGACGTCGACCGACCCCTGGACGTCGCTGGTGAGGCGATGGGCCTGGGTCGATCCCAGCGGCTGGGCAGGCTCGTCCGCTAGGCAGATCCGCGCATGATCGGTGCCTGAAGATCGACGATGTTGAGTCGGGGCGGGGATCGTGTACTCTCTCTGCTCGGCTGCTCGTTGGTCCCCCGTTTGGCGGGGCCGAGCCCCCGATGTGAGTCGCGCGAAGCGTGGCATGCCCGGGGTCGTGCCGACTGGCGAACGCAGGGCGACCCGGTCTGGTGCCGAGATGTGTCGGTGATGGTGATGAGGCGTGCCTTGTCGCAGCTGCCACAAACGTGTCCCCTCCCCCCAGGGACCCGTCCATGGAGTCGAGTTCTGACATGCCCCGGACGCAGCCGATCCCCCACCCAAGGAGAAACATGCGTCAACGCATTGTCCTGGCTCTCGTCGCCCTCGTCTCGACCTCGGGCCTTCTCTCGGCCGCCCCAGCTCAAGCCCTGGGCAAGGTCAAGTGCGACGAGAACAAGCAACCCGTGGTTGCGATCGGTCGGTACGACCCCATCGTCAACCACAACGGCGTCGGTTCCGAGCACGAGCACCAGTTCTTCGGCAACACCGCGTGGCACTCGATGGCGAAGCCCAACTCCGCCAACTACGCGAACCTCGCGGGTGCGACCAACAACTGCCGCAACGTGCTCGGCCTGTCGACGTCGGCCGACTCCGCCGGCTACTGGATCCCCGCGCTGCGCTACCACTCCGGTGCGAAGGCCGGGCAGCTCGTCCCCGCGCAGCAGTTCACCGCCTACTACCGCAGCTTCGACCACAACGACTTCGGTCAGGGAAGGGCCTTCCCGGCCGACACCCGCCTGGTCGCGACCAGGCACGACTGGGGCTGCGGTCAGTTCTCGGGGGTGCCGATCGGTCCCTCGATCCCCTCGTGCGTCGGCCAGTCGGGCAAGCCCGGCCACACTCTCACTGCCCACGTCGACTTCCCGTCCTGCTGGGACGGGGTGCTCCCCAACCACAAGTCGACCGACGTCGGGAACACCAACGACAACGCGCACTACGCCTACGCGGTGAAGTCCAAGGGCTCGACGACCTGCCCTCCCGGTTTCCCGAACAAGATGGTGGAGCTGCGTGAGACCTTCCAGTTCGCCTACACCGGCCCGGGCAACGACATCTCGCTCGACTCGGACAAGCACGCGAACGTCAAGGACGGCGAGACCCTCCACGGTGACTTCTGGAACACCTGGCGCCAGGCGGACTTCGAGAAGTTCGTGGCCACCTGCGTCAACTCGTCATCGAGCTACTCCACCTCCAAGTGTGACCCGTGACCGGTCCCACCTCGCGCTCGTGACCTGGCGGTCCTGAGTCCCTGGTGACCTGGTCGAGTGCCCCTTCCCGCTCCTGCGGGGAGGGGCACTCGTGCGACCGAAGCGGCGCTCGACCAGATTCGGGCCGGAGCTCAGCCGACCTTGTGCAACCAGCGCACGGGAGCACCGTCACCGGCATAGCGGAACGGCTCGAGCTCGGCGTCCCAGTCGGTGCCGAGGAGCTCCTCGAGCATCTCGGTCATCGCCTCCGGGGAGCCCTGCGAGAGCCGGACCACCTCGCGCAGCCGGTCCTCGTTGACCACCGCGTCACCCGCCGCCGAGGTCCAGGTGTGGTGGATGCCCAGGGCCGGCGTGTGCGACCAGCGCGAACCGTCCGCGCCGGGACTCGGCTCTTCGGTCACCTCGTAGCGCAGCTTGTCCCAGCCGCGCAGGGTCGAGGCGAGCTTGGCCCCGGTCCCCTGCAGCCCGGTCCACGCGAACTCCGCGCGGACGAGCCCCGCACCGGCGGGTTGGGGGGTCCAGTCGATGGAGATCTGGCGGTCGAGCGCCGACTCCACGGCCCAGGTGATGTGCGGGCACAGCGCTTTGGGGGTGGAGTGAATGAACACCACCCCGCGAGTCGTGACACGCGGCATCGCGACAGACATTCCGGGCCTCCTTGGTGTGCGAGGGACGTCTTCCCCACGAACCTGCGCACGCGTCGAGCTCGGTGTGTTGCCGCGATCTTCAGTTAGGGCCTGCTGGCGACCATTGTGCACCACGCACCACTTCGGCACCAGCGTTATCACCAGTCCCGTCCGGTGCAGGCCGGTCGCGGCAGCAGCGGGTATGGCGCGTGGTCGCCCACGCGCCATACCCGTCGCCTGGTCCGGCCCGACGACCGGCCGCGCCGGCTCAGGTGGTGGCGCTCGGCTGGGCGGTCGAGGACTCCCCCGCGCCGGCTCCCCCGGGAGCCCCACCCGGAGCGCCACGACCTCCCTGACCGCCCTCCTGGACAGCGGTGACGACATAGCTGTCGTCGACCTGCACGATGACGTGCGTGCCGTCGGTGCGCACCAGGTGGGCCTCGTAGACGCCGTCGGAGTCGGTCTCGACACGCTCGATGGTTGCGGTCGGCTCCTTGGCCTGGGCGGCGGCGGTGACCTTGGCTGCGGTGTCTCCGGTGAGCAGCTGCTCGTCGGAACGCATCGGCGTGCTGGGATCGGCTGCGCCCTCCGTGGCCCCTCCCTGGCCGGACCGGGTGTTGCTCGTGGTCGCGGTGGAGGAAGGGGTCTGGTCTGCGCTGGCCAGCGAGGCGCCGGTGATGGCGATGCCGGCGGCCGCGACGAGTCCGGCGGCGACGGGGACGATCTTGATCTTCATGGGGTGCTCCTTGGTGGGTGGAGCTCTACCGTGCGGCCCGACGCTGTGTCGATCCGCTGCCGCAGGCGTGCCACCGCTGTCAGTGCCTGTGACTCGCTGTGCACGCTGCCGGTAGGCTCGCGGCGCGCAGCCGGCGATTGCCGAGCTCGCACTGGGGCAGTAGCTCAGTCGGTCAGAGCAGCGGACTCATAATCCGTCGGTCGTCGGTTCAAGCCCGACCTGCCCCACCAGCGTTTCCGCCGATCAGCGCCGTCTGGTCAGATCGGGCCGGCTCGCGACGACGCGTCCAGGAACTCGGCCAGCACCGCCGCCAGCTGCTCGGGTGCCTCTTCGGCCATGTGGTGCCCGGAGTCGATGACGGCACTACGGACCGGTTCGGTGCACCAGGGTGTCCAGATCCGGGCGGGGTCGCCGTACAGCAGCCCCATGTCGTCGTCTCTGGACCACGCCGCCAGGACCGGACACGTGATCTGCCGGCCGGCTCGCCGGTCGGCCTCGTCGGCCCGGCGGTCGACGTGCAGCCCCGCCCGGTAGTCCTCGACCATCGCCCGCACGGTCGCCGGCTGGGTGATCGCCCGCACCATGTCCTCGTAGTTCTCCTCGCCCATGGCCTGTCGATCAGGGCGGTACCAGGCCATCGGGTCGGCGCTGATGACTCGTACGGCATGCGGAGAGGAGAAGAAGAACCAGTGCCACCACAGCTCGGCGAAACGTGCGTCCGCACGCTCGAGCGCCTCCACGATCGGGACACCGTCGAGGACGGCCAGCTTCGTCACGTTCTGGGGGTGGTCCAGCGCCGTCCGGTAGGCGACGTAGCTGCCACGATCGTGACCGACCACCGCAAAGCGCTCGTGCCCCAGCTCGCCCATCAGGGCCACGACATCGCGGGCCATCGCCCGGTCGGAGTAGGTCGAATGGTCGTCGTCCGGCCCCGGTGCCGACGACTGTCCGTACCCCCGCAGGTCCGGGCACACCACCGTGTACCCGGCCTCGAGCAGCAGCGGCGCCACCCGGTACCACGTCGTGTGGGTTCGCGGGTGACCGTGCAGCAGCACCACCGGCGCCCCTGATCCGGCTGACCGCACCCTCAGGGACACTCCTTCGTCGACAGCGACGCGGGCCAGGTCGAACCCCTCGAAGATCACCGTTGCACCTTGCCATGATTGCTCCCGCTTTGGTCGCGACCGAAATCAAAGCGCGCTACACCCGGGGGTCAGGAGTGGCCCCGCGGGCGTACAGTGAAACCGAAGGCCGCCCTGGACCCGGTTGCGACGTCACGTCCCTGGGAGCGCCAGATGAGCACATTCCTTCCCCAGATCGTGGACGCAGAGCGCCCGGTCTGGATGTTGAGCGCAAACCATCACGACCGCGGGAAGGTCTGGGTCCTGACCCTCACCGGTGAGTCGGATCTGGCCAGCCGGGACCTGCTCGCCCGTGAGCTCGAGACCGCCGAGAACCGGCAGCGGGAACGGCTTGTTCTCGACGTGAGCCGGCTGCGCTTCTGCGACGCCGCGTCGGTGGAGCTCATCCTCGACGCAGCCCGCCGCACCTGGGTGGGCATGACTGGTGCCACTGCGTCGGTCGCTCGGGTGTTCGAGCTCCTGGACCCCGACGGAATCGTCCACGCCGTGTCAACGCACGGGTGGCCTCAGGGAGACCCCGCCTAGCGCAGGGCCTCGTCCGTCGCGGCCGGCAACGGGTCCACCAGCCGCAGCCGCGTCGAGTGCGAGCCCGACTCCCCGATCCGGATCACGTGGGCGGCGATGTCGGCCACACTGAGACCAGCATGGAGGCTGATCCCGTGCAGGAGCTCGAGCGCCGCCTCGCGGTCCAGCTGTTGGCTGGCCATGACCAGACCCACCGCGACCCCGAGGTCGAGGTGGTCGTCCGGTCCGATCTGCGGACGCTGCACGTTCTCTCGGGCGTGCGCGCGGTCCAGGGCAGACTCGAGCTGGCCGGTCAGGACAGCGGCCGTCACCGCTGTGGCGCCCCTGAAACCGTGTGCAGACCGGGTGGACAGACGCAGGACCCCAGCGTCAGGACGGTCCTCGAGGCAGATCCGCAGAGCCAGGACCTGCGTGCGCGCAGGCGACACAGGGGCGGCAGAGCTCCTGCACCGGTCGGCCGACGTCGTGACCTGACACGTGCTCCCCGGGCGCGTCACCTGCAGCAGGGCAGCGGTCGCCACCGGAAGGGCTTGCAGGACCAACGCCGGCGCCATGGCCAGGATGTCGTCGAAGGCGGCGTCGGCCAGGAGTCTCGCGAACGCCGCCTCGGCCTCGAGCGCCCCCGCGCCGCTGCGCACCGATCGGGGCAGATCCTTCCTCACCCGGCTCACCCCTGCCGAGCGTCGCCCAGCGGGCCCGCCGCCATGGCCAGTGGACGCGGTGGGGGGACCGGCACGGCCGCCAAGGCGTGCGCGTGGGCGACCCTCGTCAGCCACGAGAGCACATCGCCGTCCTCGGGCCGGTAGGTGCGCGCGTCGAGCCAGATCGTCAGGTACGCCTCCTGCGTGAGGACCCCCACCGGTCCGTGCTCCCCCACCACGCGCCGGACCACCTGGTAGACGGATGTGCTCGTCGCGTCGTACAGGGCGGCGAACGCGGCAGCATCCCCACCTGCCGATCGAGCCAACAACGCAGCCAGATCGTCGGTGGAGCTCGCCTCGACGGGACTCGGAACGGTCACCCGCTCACGGTGACGCGTGGGGTTCGGCATGTGGTCCTCGTTGTCATCCCCCCGCGGGGGCCGCTTGGTGTCCGCCCGCGGGGGGAAGCTGGGCGCCGTCGCCGCTGGTGCACCCCCTGGTGTACAGGTGGCGACGGCGCCTGTTCGTGGGGTCAGGTCATGGCGCGGGCCAGTCCTCGACCGCAGGGAGAGGCGGGAGTCACGTGCCGCATGAGAAAGCCCCGTCCTGTTGGCATCGTGGTGTTGATGCGCTGCAGGGTCCGGGGCAGCACCACATACTGTGGCTTGTCCACAAAAATGGCATCTCGGTCTCGGCCGTGTCAACCCTGCCGACGCCGTGTCTCACAGCCGACATGAGCAGATGCAGCAGCCGCCTGCTTGCCCACCACCCACGGGGGGTCTAGCGTCTGTGCTCTCGACACGCCGATGCCCCAGACCCGGCGCCGGATTCACCGACGCGCAAATCCGAGGGGTAGGTGAGACTCAGTGCCCACGGTCAGGGTGCAGCAGATCCTGCTCGCGGCAGGCGCCGCCGGGCGGCTGGGGTCGCCGTTGCCCGAGGTGCTCTGTGCGGCCTGCGCAGCTGCCCTCCCCGTGACGGGGGTCGGGCTCATCCTGATGAGCGAACAGGGTCCCGTCGGTCTGGCAGCGGCCACCGACGGCCCGGCGTCGACGATGGAGGAGCTGCAGTTCACCCTCGGCGAGGGTCCCTGCGTGGATGCCTCGGCGGCGGGCCGCCCCGTCCTGCAGCCGGAGCTGAGGAAGACTGGACCGCCCCGTTGGCCAGGCTTCGGCCCGGCCGCGCTGGATGCCGGGATCGAGGCCATCTTCGCGTTCCCCCTGCAGGTCGGGCGGATCCGCCTCGGTGTGCTGGACCTCTACCGCGACGTCCCCGGCACGCTGAGCCCGGTGGAGCTGGCCGAGGCACTCGCCTTCGCGGATGCGGCCACCAGGGTCCTGCTGCACCTGCAGGACCAGATGCCCTTGGACGCCGGTCTGCACCCTGACCTCGGCGGCGGGGCACACCATCGACCGGAGGTCCACCAGGCCACCGGGATGATCTCGGTCCAAGCCGGAGTCGGGTTGACCGAGGCGCTGCTGTTGCTGCGGGCCCGGGCGTACTCCAGCGAGCGGAGCATCCTGGACGTCGCCCACGACGTCGTGCAACGCAGGCTGCGCTTTCCGCCTGAAACAGAGGATCATGAGTAGAACCGCCGACCCGAACCAGCACGCCACCACACCCGAAAGGCGGCCCGACATGGTCACCCAAGAACGTCTCCTGGATGTCTTCGTCGAGCTCGCCGACACGCTGGTCGCCGAGTTCGACGTCATCGACTTCCTGCACACCCTGACCGAGACCAGCGTCGAGCTGCTCGACGCCAATGCGGCGGGGCTCATGCTCGCCGACCAGCGCGGCGACCTCCAGGTCGTCGCCTCCTCCACCGAGGAGTCACGCCTGCTCGAGCTGTTCGAGCTCCAGCACGACCAAGGACCCTGCCTCGACTGCTACCGCGGAGGCCAACCCGTGGTGAACATCGACCCCGACGAGGCCGAACGACGCTGGCCGGCGTTCGGCGCCGCGGTCCGCGCTGCCCACTTCGAGTCGGTCCACGCCCTCCCGCTGCGACTGCGCGACGAGGTCATCGGCTCGATGAACCTCTTCCTGGCGCGCCCCGGAGGACTCTCCCCGGAGAGCCTGACCCTGGGTCAGGGGTTGGCCGACATCGCCACCATCGGCCTGCTCCAGGAGCGCGCCATCCGGGAGAAGCAGGTCCTCGCCGAGCAGCTCCAAGGAGCACTCAACAGCCGCATCCTGATCGAACAGGCCAAAGGCATCCTCGCCGAGCGCCACGGCATCGAGATGGACCGGGCGTTCACCGCCATGCGCACCCACGCACGCCACTCCGGACGCCCCCTGCTGGTGGTCGCCAGCCAGGTCATCGACGGCACCTTCGACGACTCCGCCATACCCAGCACCTGAGCCGAGGGGCCACGCGCTGCCGGCACCCCTCATCCGAACGGTCGGAGGCCGGCCCGAGCTTCACCATTCCCCGCGCAGGCGAACCACGGGGTCCCTAGAGTTCCCCCACAACCCGATGGTGGTCTGCGTCCAACGCGCAGCGCTCCTCGTCGGGACGAATCTCGTTGCAGGCGAAGCCGATCGGATGGGAATGCCAAGCAAGCTGACATCGCTGCGGGTCCTTCACGGGAACCCGCAGGCTCCGGACGGGCGAGTCGTCCTGGTGCGCGAGGTCCTTGCCGGTGAGCCGGTCCCGACCGTGGCCCACCGCGGCGACGTGGATCCCGCAGTGCTGCACCGCTGGGTCCAGCAGTTTCTCGACGCCGGCACCCGCGCCGTGACCAACGCCCCCGATGAGCAGGCCGCCGCACACCGCGATCGTTTCCTCGCAGCCTTCGCCCACGAGCTGCGGACCCCCCTGGCGGTCGGCCGTGGGTGGCTCGACGCCCTGGTCGAGGGTGACCTCCCGCCCCAGCAGCTCGACCGGGTGACCGAGCGCCTGCAGAAGTCGTACGCCGCCCTGGAGACCCGGGTCCACGATGTCGAGCTGCTCGCGGCGGCGTCCCTGGGCCGGTTGAAGGTCACCCGCGAGCTCGTGCCCGTCACCGCGCTCCTCGAGGCCGCCAACCTCCCCGCGTCAGTCACCGACCATGTCGCCCTGGTCGACGCCGGGCTGTTCACGCTCGTCCTGCGTGACCTGTGGGGAGCTGCGCATCTCGAGCCGACGCCCGTGTCCGTCTCGATCGAGAGCCACGAGACCCTCGCCTGGACAGAGGTCCGGGTGACGCGCCGGGGCCCGGCGCTGTCCACGGCGCGACTGCAGGGCCTGTTCGAGCCCTTCGACCTCGACGACGACACCTCCGGGATCACCTTCGGCCTGTACCTGGCCCGGGCCCTGACCGTGGCCCATGGCGGTGTCATGGGCCTGGAGCAGACCGGCGACGAGCTGGTCCTGTGGACCCGCGTCCCCCGACCTGGCACCACCAACAGACAACGACTGGAAGGACTGACATGACTTTTCGACTCTCTTGCGGGGACGTCATGCCCGGCTGCAGCGCCCACTTCGAGAACACCGATCGCGACCTGCTGATGCAGGACGTCGTCGGGCACGCCCAGCGCGACCACGGCATCCACGAGATCGACGCGCAGACCGCGCGGGTCGTGTCGGCCCACGTCCTCGCGTCTTGACCCAGCACGTGAGGTATCGGGCGTAATGGCACGGTTCGCGGTATGGACTTGGCCCCCGGAGGGCAAAGGTCCGGTCAAGGTCCTGCCGCACCGCCGCCCGACAGGCGTACTGTCGTAGGAGTCGGAAGGCCGAGCGCACCCCCACTCAGCAGCGAAGCCAACCGACAGCGTCGATGGTCCCGGTCTCATCAACTGCGGACAACCGACTGCGGCCGACGATCAGGGGCAGGCCGCACGTCCAGCGCCTCCGCTGGTCCCGCTCTGGGACAGGCGGAGGCGCTTTCGATGTCCTCGCTCAGCCGGTCGACGAACCACCGGTCACGAGTCTGTCCCTGTCCCTGCTCCTGGATCGTGGCGAGGGCGTGCATCTGCGCGCGGGTCGCCGGGTAGAGGGCGAGGTACTGCTCGTACATGGCGTCATAACGCTCCTTCACGACCGGGTTGGGCACGACCGTGGTCCCCGGTGCCGTCCAGTCGGTATCGGGAGTGGCCAGTCCTGCTCCCACCGCAGCCATGAGGGCGTCGCCGTAGC
Source organism: uncultured Actinomycetota bacterium (assembly GCA_963731235.1). Taxonomy (GTDB): domain Bacteria; phylum Actinomycetota; class Actinomycetes; order Actinomycetales; family Dermatophilaceae; genus Pedococcus. The sequence goes on from CAVSUT010000016.1 coordinate 65,088, forward strand.
TCGCTCCCACGGTCTGCGCGGGCACGTCCTGCTCCCACCCGGTCACGTCGCTGACCACCTGCGTCCACAGGCCTCCCTGGGTGCCGCCACCCACGGCCACGACCCGACGCACGGGGTGCTCCGGGGTGTCGAAGAGCTCCAGGAGCTGCCGCACGCCGAACGCGATGCCCTCGTAGACCGCGCGGAAGACGTGGCCCCGGGTATGGCGCAGGGTCAGCCCGGCGATGACGCCCCGGGCGCGGGGGTCGAAGACCGGTGACCGTTCCCCCGCGAAGTAGGGCAGCACGAGCAGGCCGTCCGCCCCTGCCGGTGTGGCTGCCGCCTCGGTCACCAGCGTCTCGAACGGCACGTCGCCGACGAGCTCCCGCAGCCAGCTGGTGACGGTGCCGGAGGTCGCCATCCCCGCAGCCAACGACCACGAACCCGGTTCGACTCCCACGGTGTTCCACAACGGTGGGTGGCGAGCAGGCTGCTCCAGGACCTGCAGCACGAACATCGTCGACCCGTACATGAGCATGAGGTCTCCCGGCGACCGCACCCCGATGCTGTGCGCCTCGGCCCAGGCGTCGACGCTGCCGGCACACACGGGCGTCCCGGGCGCGAGTCCCGTGGCCTCGGCCGCCGAGGACGACACCGCACCGACCACCTCGGCCGGCCACGCGAGGCGCGGCGCGGGCAGCTCGCCCATGCACGCGGCATACCAGGGCTCGTGCCACTGCCTCGCCTCGAGGTCGTACAGGGGGACGCACTGACTGGCTGTGTGGTGGTCCAGGACGTACTCGCCCGTGAGCTTGCGGACCGCGTAGGAGCTGGAGTTGTACCAGCGTCGGGCCTGCGCCCAGACCTCCGGTTCGTTGCGTCGCACCCACAACGCCTTGGGGCCGATGGCCTGCGCGGTGATCGGGGTCCCCGCGACACCGAGGATCGTCTCGACGCCGAACCGCTCGTTGAGGTCGTCGATCTCCGCGGTGGCCCGCATGTCGATGCCGTAGAGGATCGCGGGTCGCAGCGGACGGTCCTGCTCGTCGCACAACACGAGGCAGGGACCGACGCCGCTGATGCAGACGGCGGCCACGGGTGCACCGGCGGCGGCCTGGACCAGCTCCCGGGTGATGGCGACGACGTCGCCCCACCAGACCGTTTCGGCGTCGACCTCGGCCCACCCGGGGCGAGGCATCGACATGGATCGAGGCCGTGGCCGGGTGGTGGTCGCCACGATGACGCCGTCCGCGGTGGTCAGCACCCCCTTGCTGCTGGCCGTGCCCAGGTCGATTCCCAGGACCAGCGGCACGCCGGCGTCGGCTGCGAGGTGAGGCGTCACAGACGCACTGTGCCATGCGCCCGCCGTGCCCGAAACGGCACTACCGGACGGCGATGCGACAGGTTGCCATTGCGTGACAGTACCGGCCGGGGTGGTCCACTTCGCGGGCCGAGCCGGTAGGTTGCCGAATATGACGGAGCCCCTCGTTGTCCTCAAGAACGTCAACAAGCACTTCGGCGACCTGCACGTGCTGCGCGACATCGACCTGTCCATCGGCAAGGGTGAGGTCGTCGTGGTCATCGGCCCCTCGGGTTCGGGCAAGTCCACGCTCTGCCGCACGATCAACCGTCTCGAGACCTTCGAGACCGGCACGATCACCATCGACGGCCAGGACCTCCCGGAGGAGGGCAAGGAGCTCGCCCAGCTGCGCGCCGACGTCGGCATGGTCTTCCAGTCGTTCAACCTGTTCGCCCACAAGACGATCCTCGACAACGTCACCCTGGGCCCGATCAAGGTGCGCAAGATGGGCAAGTCCGAGGCGGAGAAGCACGCCACCGAGCTGCTCGAGCGCGTCGGGGTCGCCCACCAGGCCAAGAAGTTCCCCGCCCAGCTGTCCGGCGGCCAGCAGCAGCGAGTGGCCATCGCCCGCTCCCTCGCGATGAACCCCAAGATCATGCTCTTCGACGAGCCGACCTCGGCCCTGGACCCCGAGATGATCAACGAGGTCCTCGACGTCATGATCGGCCTCGCCAAGGACGGGATGACCATGGTGGTCGTGACCCACGAGATGGGGTTCGCGCGCAAGGCCGCCAACCGCGTCGTCTTCATGTCCGAGGGCCAGATCGTCGAGGAGAACGAACCGGAAGGCTTCTTCACGGCTCCCAAGTCGGACCGCGCCAAGGACTTCCTCGGCAAGATCCTCACCCACTGACCCAACGAACTGCACGAACCGCACGAACTGCACGACTTGCACGACCGAGCGCGGAAGCGCTGCGATCAAACATCAGGAGGAAAACATGAAGGTACGTCACATCGGCACAGTCGCCGCGGTGTCCGTGATCGCGCTGGGCCTTGCCGCATGCGGGGACAGCGGTTCGGACTCCGGGAGCACCGGCAGCGGCAGCTCCGGCATCAAGATCGGCATCAAGTTCGACCAGCCCGGTCTGGGTCTGAAGGTCGGCTCCGAGTACAAGGGGCTCGACGTCGACGTCGCGACCTACGTCGCCAAGGAGCTGGGCCACGACGCCAAGGACATCCAGTGGGTGCAGGCACCGTCCGCCCAGCGCGAGACGCTCATCTCGACCGGCCAGGTCGACATGGTGGTCGCCACCTACTCGATCACCGACTCCCGCAAGGAGAAGATCTCCTTCGCCGGGCCGTACTTCATCGCCGGCCAGGACCTCCTCATCCGCAACGACGACACCTCGATCACCGGGCCTGACTCGCTGACCGGCAAGAAGCTGTGCTCGGTGACCGGTTCGACGTCGGCGCAGAAGGTCGTGGACAAGTTCCCGGGCGTCAACCTGCGCGAGTTCGGCACCTACTCCGAGTGCGTCGCCGCCCTCGTCGCCAACGGCGTCGACGCGGTGACGACGGACAACACGATCCTCGCCGGCTACGCCGCGCAGGACCAGTACAAGGGCAAGCTCAAGGTGGTGGGCGAGACCTTCTCCGAGGAGCGGTACGGCATCGGGATCAAGAAGGGCGACACCGCGACCTGCGAGAAGATCAACACCGCCCTCGAGAAGATGGTCACCGACGGGGCATGGCAGAAGGCCGTCGACGACAACCTCGGCCCGGCAGGGTTCAAGGTCGACAGCGCCAACCCGCCCAAGCCGGACGCCTGCAGCTGACCCGACCAGCAACCCGCGGTGTGCCGCCGGTCCTCGCGTGGGTCGGCGGCATACCGCGCACAGCTCTTCACGAGAGGTGATGCATGGGCATCCTGAGCAACTACGACATCCTCGGCGCGTTCTGGGTGACCATCCAGCTCTCCGTGCTCTCGGCCATCGGGTCCCTGGTCATCGGGACCATCGTGGCCGTGCTGCGAGTGTCCCCCGTGCGGGTGCTGCGCCTGCTCGGCACCAGCTACGTCAACATCATCCGCAACACCCCGCTGACCCTGCTCATGGCCTTCAGCATCCTCGGGCTGAGCATCATCCTCGGGCTGGCCATCAGCCAGGACCAGTCCCGTGACTCCTACTGGTGGGCGGTGATCATGCTGTCGATCTACCACGCCGCCTTCGTCTGCGAGGCGCTGCGCAGCGGGGTCAACACCATCCCGGCCGGCCAGGCCGAGGCAGCACGCTCGGTCGGGCTCACCTTCGCCCAGTCGATGCGTGAAGTCCTGCTCCCCCAGGCCTTCCGGGGGTCCATCGCGCCGCTCGGCTCCACCCTCATCGCCCTCATCAAGAACACCACGGTCGCCGCCGTCATCCTCGGCACGGCCGAGGCCGCGGGGCAGCTGGCCGAGATCACCGAGAACGAAGGAGCCAGCCTGCCGGTGTTCTTCCTCTTCGCGCTCGGGTTCGTCATCCTCACCCTTCCCCTCGGTGTCTTGTTCACCAACCTCTCCCAGCGACTGGCGGTGAAGCGATGAGTGCGGAGTCGGTCCTGTTCGACGCCCCCGGCCCCAAGGCCAGGCGTCGCCACGCGATCCTCACGGCCGTCGGGGCGGTCCTCGTCCTCGGCCTCCTGTACGTGGTCGTCCGCAAGATGGGCTCGGCCAACCAGCTGCAGGGCGCCTTGTGGAAGCCGTTCATCGCCGACCCGGAGGTCTGGACGCAATACCTGCTCAAGGGTCTGTGGGAGACGATCAAGGCCGCCATCCTGTCGGTGGTCCTGGCCGGCATCTTCGGCATCCTCTTCGGCATGGGCCGGCTCTCCACCACTCGGTGGCTGCGCTGGACCTGCGGTGCCGTGGTCGAGTTCTTCCGTTCGGTGCCCGTGCTGCTGATGATGATCTTCTTCTTCTTCGGCTGGTTCTCCACCGCCTCGTGGCTGCCGAACCAGTACGCCCCCCTCGCGGGTGTCGTGCTGGCCCTGACCCTCTACAACGGCTCGGTCATCGCCGAGCTGGTCCGCTCCGGCGTGTACTCCCTGCCCAAGGGACAGTCCGAGGCTGGTCTGTCGATCGGCCTGACCGCGGGTCAGACGCTGCGCTCGATCCAGCTGCCGCAGGCCCTGACGGCGATGCTCCCGGCCCTGGTCGGTCAGCTGGTCGTCGTGCTCAAGGACACGGCGCTCGGCACCGTCATCCTGTACCCGGAGCTGCTCACCTCCGCCAAGACGCTCGGGTCGGCCTACTCCAACACGGTTCCGGCCTACCTCGTCGTCGCCCTCGTCTTCATCGTCATCAACTACTCCCTGACCAGGGTGGCGGCGTATGTCGAGCGCTGGCTCAAGGCGCGCGGCACCACCTCCGGTGCGGTGACCACGAACGTCCCGAACATCGTCCAGGGTCGCGCCGAGCCCGGTGAGTCCGCAGCCGCCGGCTCGCGGATGATCCGCCCCCGCAAGTAGGTCCAGCCCCGTAGGTCCAGCGCTCCTGCGCACGACGAAGGCCCGGGTCGGTGACCCGGGCCTCTCGTGTGC
>CAVSUT010000017.1:0-254932 GCA_963731235.1 uncultured Actinomycetota bacterium
AGGGTCGCGCCGAGCCCGGTGAGTCCGCAGCCGCCGGCTCGCGGATGATCCGCCCCCGCAAGTAGGTCCAGCGCGGCGTGAGCAGTCGCAGCTCACGAGACCGAGAGGGCACCCTCCAGCGACACGACTCTTCCAGACCCGGCCGACGCGTATGCCGCACGCACGATTTGCAGGGTGCGGTAGCCGACTCCGCCGTCGGGTTGCGGCATCCGCCCGTCGCGTACAGCGCCCAAGAACTCCTCGAGCATCAGGGCGTCCAGGTTCGCGCCGTAGGGATGCCATCGGAGTCCGCCGGTCATGTCGTCGAACACCTCCAGCCGCTCTGCGAAGGCGTCGAGCCTGACGCTCCCCCGCTCCCCTTCAACCGTCAGCGTCAGACCTCCCCAGCCGGGATAGCTGGCCGGAGCACTCCAGCTGCAATCAATCGATGCGACCACCCCATCGGGGTAGGTCAGCGCCACGAGTCCTCCGGTCTCGACCTCCACGTCGGCGCCGTGGATGATTCGGTTCACCTGCGCGTACACGTTGACGGGCTGGTCATCGAGCAGCTCGTCGAGCAGATCGGCCAGGTGCACCGTATGGTCCATCAGAGCGCCACCGCCTGCCAGCACTGGGTCCACGAACCACCTGCGCGACGCGATGGGCGCCTGTCCGTTGTTGGTGCCCGTGATCGCGAGCAGCCGACCGAGATCGCCGCGCCGAACACTTTCGCGCAGCTCTTGGAAACCGGGGTGGAAGCGCACGGGGTAGGCGGTCATGAGGATGATCCCGGCAGCCTCACAGGCGGCGCGCATCGCCGCCGCGTCCTCGAGGGTGGTCGCCAAAGGCTTCTCGCACAGAACGTGCACGCCAGCGGCGGCAGCCCTCTCGACGATCGCACGGTGCCGCGAGTTCTCTGTGCAGACGACCACGGCATCGAGGTCCTGGGCGAACAGCTCGTCGTAGTCGGCGACGTGGCGGACCGCGAGCTGGGCGGCGAGCTCGGCCCCCCGGGGCCCTTCGTCCCCACCCTGCCCGTCCGGGTCGCTGGTCACCAGATCGACATCCGGTCGCTGGGACAGCAGTCGCGCATAACCCGAGGCATGGACGTGGGCGAAAGAGGCCACTCCCACGCGAAGTTGCGTCATGCGGTCACCCCCGTCAGTTCAACGGGCTCACCGATGGTGGCGGACCGTGCTGCGGCCAGGGCGATGTCGAGTGCGGCCAGGCTGTCACGCGCAGTCACCCGTGGCACCGGCCCCCCCGAACACGCGGCCGCGAACTCGGCCAACTCTGTGACGAAAGGCGAGGTCGCGACGCTACCGCTCGGCAACAGCTCGCCGCCGGTGGAAGCACCCGCACGATCGAACACCAGGCCATCGGTGGCCAGGCTCGAATGACTGAGTAGACCAGAGGCGCCGGCGATGGAGAACGACGTGCGGAAAGCTTCGTGTCTGTGCCCCCAGCCGCCGAGCACGTGGGTCAGAGTGCCACTGGCGTGAGTGAGCACCGCCATCGCGATGGTGGGCCCGGGACCAGAACCCACCACCGAGGCGAAGACGTGGACCACCTCACCGGCCAACCAGCGGGCAAAGTCGAAGTCGTGGATCATCTGGTCGACGAGGATGCCACCGGACTGCTCACTGTCAGCGAACCAGGACCGTTCGGGTCGGGCACCGCGCCGTGTCAACCGCAGTACGGCCGGGTGCCCTATGCGGCCTGCGGCCACGAGCTCCTTGGCCGCTGCGTACTCAGGGAAGAACCGGACCACCTGGCCGGGGTGCAGCTGGACGCCAGCAGCGTCACATGCGGCGACCATGGCCACCGCTTCCCCCCGTCGATGGCTCAGGGGCTTCTCACAGATGACGTGACGACCGCGGGCAGCGGCGCTGAGCACGATGTCGTGGTGGGTGTTCGTCGGGGTGCAGACATCGACGACGTCGCACCGCGCGATGAGGTCGTTCAAGTCGTGAGCCACCTCTGCGCCATGACGGGCGGCGACATCCTGAGCGCCCTCGAGCGAGTGCACCACGAGCTGTGCACCCAGGTGCCGCCAGGCCTCCAGGTGCGGCTGGGCGATGCCTCCTGCTCCGACCACGCCCACGGTCAGTGGCGCAGGCAGCGTGGCCTTCACTTCACGGCTCCTTGGAGCATTCCGCTGATGAACTTGCGCTGGAACATGAGGTACACCACCAAGATCGGGAGGATGACGATGAGCGTGCCGGCCGCGAGCACCGGCACGTCGCTGGAGTACTGACCCACGAAGAACCCCAAGCCTGCTGGCGCGGTGCGTTTGCTGGGGTCCTGGATGAGGATCAACACGAGCAGGAACTGATTCCACGACCACATGAAGAACAGCACAGCCATGGTCGAGACGGCGGGCACCGAGACGGGGAGCAGCACTCGGCGCAAGATCGTGAGCGATCCAGCCCCGTCGATCTGCGCGGCTTCGATGAGCTCGCGCGGCATCGACCTGAAGTGTGTCCGCATCCAGAAGATCCCGAACGGCATGAAGAGCCCTGACTCGGCGAGGATGACACCCCACGCCGAGTTCGACATACCGACCGACCGCAGGTCGAAGTAGAGCGGGATGACGATGAGCTCAACGGGCAGGGTGAGTCCGAGCAGGAAGGCCCCGAAGATCCACGTCCCGCCTGGCACCCGCATGGTGCCCAGCGCGTAGCCGGCCAGGGTCGCGCACGCGATGGAGATCGGCACCACCGCCAGACAGATCTTGGTGCTCGACCAGAGCAGACGCCCGAACGATGCCGTCGTCCAGGCCTCACGAAAGCTGTCGAGGCTCAGGTGCGCCGGCACTGCGAGCCCTGACACCAGGGTGCCCGGCTCGTTGAGCGAAGCGAAGACGATGCTCACGAAAGGCAGCAGGGTGATGACCGTCATCACCGCGAGGACGGCGTAGGTGGTGGTCGCCTCCGCGGCGTGGCTGGTCCTCACTCCGACTCCCTCATCAGCTGCTGGATGATGCCGACCGCCGCGACGATCAGCACGGTCAATGTGACGGCCAAGGCCGATGCCACGCCCACTTGTCCGTTGGTGAAGGCCAACCGGTAAACGAGCAACCCCGGCACCGTGGTGGTGTCACCCGGTGAGCCGTTGGTCGTGACGAAAACGATGTCGAAGCTCGCCAACGCGGCCACCACGGTGATGGTCAGGGCCACCGCCAGCTCCCCTCGAAGAGCAGGGAGGGTGACCGCGAAGAACTCGCGGATCGGTCCGGCGCCGTCGAGGCGAGCCGCTTCGTAGAGGGACCTGTCGATCTTCTGCATACCGCTGAGGAACAGCACCAGGCAGAGCCCGGTGAGCGCCCAGGACCCGATCAGCCCGACCGCAGGCAGGGCAAAGCTGAAGCTGCCCAGCCAGGCCTGGGTGATCCGCTCGAGCCCGACGGTCCGGAGGATCTCGTTGATGGCGCCGTCCTGGGTGTAGAGCCAGCGCCACGTGATTCCAACGGCCACCATCGGCACGATCTGCGGTACGAAGAACAGCACCCGGAAGACCGTCATCCCACGGCGGCGACGGCGCCCCAGCAATGCCGCCATGAGCAGTCCCACAGCGATGGGGATCGCGGAGAAGAAGAAGACGAGGACGAGTGCGTGCAGAACCGCTCCGCGCAGGGCGGGGTTCTGCGCGACGGCCTGGTAGTTCGAGGTCCCGGCCCAGGTCCCCACGGTGATGCCGTCCCACTCGAAGAAGGAGAGCCATACCGTGTGGAGCCCCGGTGCGATGACGAAAGTGAGGTACAGGATCGCAGCAGGAGCGAGGTAGGCCAGGGCCCCCCAGTCGCGACGGGGCCGCACGGCGGCGGCACTGCGGCGTTGACGGAGGTCGGGGGCGGCTACGGGCTCAGCCGACATGGTAGGAGTCCCAGACCTTCTGCAACGACTGCAGGAAGGTCTTGGAGTCCATCCTCCCCGCGGCCACCTGCTGCAGCCCGGAGGTGAGGCTGTCGAGCATCGCCGGCGCTGCGAAGTCCGGGAAGGGCATGAGCCCGTCGTCACCGACGATCTTCTGGTTCGCCTTCGCCAGGTCGGCCCGAACCCCCTCCGCTGGGGGAGCCGCCTCTGCGTTGGGCGGAAGGAACCCACCCTCACTCTCGATCACCGCGGCCTCCGGGCTGCGCAAGAAGTCCAGGAAGGCCGCAGCCGCAGCCTGGTGCGTGCCCTTGGAGGAAAGCATGTAGGAGACACTGAAGCCGTTACCTACTGCTTTGTCACCAGTCGCTTTCGGCGGAAACACGGAGAACCCGACGTTGTCGCCCATGGCTTTGCCCAACTGCGCAGCGGCCCAGTTCCCGTTGACGTGGAAGACCGAGCCTCCCTTGGCGAAGGCCGTGGCGGCGTCGTTCGCACTGGTGCCGTTGGCCGAGCCCGGGAAATAGCCTTGCTTGGCGTACTTGGCGAAGGCGTCAGTGGCAGCAATCGCGTCGGCCGTGACGATGTTGCTGCCGGCCTTGCCATTGATCCAGTCGCGCTGCGCGGTCGGATCCATCATCGAGTTCATCAGACTGCCCCAGAGATGCAGGGACCCCGTGTCGAGCCCGCCGAGGGCCATACCGGTCAGGCCGGCTTGCTTGGCCTTCGAGAGGTCCGCCTCGAGCTCGTCGAGCGTGGCCGGGGGGCCGGCAATTCCGGCTTCGGCCATCAGGTCCTTGTTGTAGTAGAGGCCGACGAGCGAGAGTCCAGCGGGCACAGCCACCAGACTGCCGGTGCCGAGGACCTTGCCCGTCTTGTCGACCCGGAGCTCGTCGAGCGCAGACTTGGGAAAGGCGGCGTCCCAGCTGTAGGCGTCCTCGTATCCGCTGAGATCGACGATCAAGCCGGCCGCCGAGAGGTCTTTGAGGGCCGCGTTGTACTGCGCGATGTCTGGTGCGGTGTCCGATGACATCGATAGTTTCAGCGACTTCACGTAGTCGTTGAACTGCGTGTACTGCGTCTCGATGGTGACCTGTGGATACTTCGCGTGGAAGGCGTCGACCAGTGCCTTGGTCATCTCGGGGCTGTCGGTGAAGGCGAGCTTCAGGGTCACTGTCTCGGTCGGAACCGTGGTGGACACATCGCTCGCGGTCGACGCCCCAGCGGAGCTGCTGCTCGCTCCCGGCGCACAACCAGCCATCGTCAGCGCCACACCGATGAATCCAGCGCAGAGGACTCGACCCCTGCCGGGCTTCCGAGTCGTTCCCATGGGTGGTCCTTTCGTAAGGCAAGGCACAGCTGTGCTGTCCGCCGTGGAGTTTCATCGACCCAAGCAGTCTTCCCAAGCCACTGTCAATGGATGCGCCCGGAATAGTTGTACTCTTTTACAAATTTGATGCTGATTAAGGCGCACTCTCCGTCAAATTCGCTTCTGCACCCCCATTTGCTCTCTGAGCGAGAGGGTTGACTTCCTGCTGTTGTGAGAGACTTCCGTCGTGACCGCTCACCAGGGCTCGCGCGCCGCGCCGTCGTCGTCCGTCGGGGGGCTGCTCTCCTCCTCCGACGTGGGCACGGCCAACCGGGCCAGGGTCCTCCAGTCCCTGCTCGAGAGCGGGCCAGCCTCGCGCGCCGACCTCGCCCGCAGGATCAATGTCCAGCGCGCAACGGTGAGCACCATCGTCACCGGCCTGCTGCAGTCGGGCATCCTCGTTGAGGACGAGGCCCAGCCTCACAGCAGCGGAGCAGGCAAGCCGGCTCGACCGCTTTCCTTTGCTCCCGAGTCATTGCTGTCCGGAGCGGTCGCGGTCAGCCGGGGCGTCGTCGAGACGGCAGTCATCGACGCCCGGGGTGTCATGCTTTCCCGGCACCGGGAGACGTTACCCGTCGGTTGTGGCTCGATGGAGCTGGAGCGTCGCGTCCTCGACGCCGCCGAAGAAGTTCTCGGCGCCTACCGAGGGCGCCTGAGAGGCCTCGGCCTCACCGTACCGGCGCTCTGCGACCCCGAGGCCGGCCAGGTCCTGTCATGCACCGCCGTCCCGGGTCTGGAAGGCACCGCCCTACCGGGGTTGTTGGAGGCACGCTTCCAGGCGCCGGTTCGACTCGAGCAGGATGTCAGGGCTTTCGCCATAGGCGAGAAGTGGTTCGGTCTGGGTCGAGGGCGCAGCGACTTCGCTGCCATGCAGATCGATGTCGGCGTCGGAGCGGGCATCATGCTCCCTGGGCACCTCCTGGAGGGCGTCAGGGGGTACACCACCCAGCTGGGCCACACCTGCGTCGACCCGAACGGCGCCCGCTGCACGTGTGGGCTCCGGGGATGCTGGGAGACGGTGGCTTCCACCCGCTGGCTCCGCGCCGAGGCTGCTCGTCGGGGCATCAGGGGGGACGCAGCACGTCCCCTGGCCGACTCGCAGCTCGCAGCTCGGATGGTGACGCTGCAGCCTGGCAGTTGCTCGAGGACTATGCCGACAACCTCGCGATCGGCATGGCCAACCTTGTGCAGTTGCTGTCGTTGCGCGTCTTCATTGTGCACGGGGACGTCGTCCACGCCGGCGAGGACTTCCGAAGCGCCCTGCAGCAACGCGTGGTCACACGATCCATGCCCGCCCTCGCCGACGGCATCGAGGTGCTCTTCTCCGAGCTCGATCAGGACTCGGGCCTGCTGGGCGCTGCCGCGATCGTCCTCTCGCACCACCTTGGGGACACCATCGGAACAACACTGTCCGCCGCCCCTGACTGAGGTGCACTCCTGCGCGCGACGAAGGCCCGGGTCGGTGACCCGGGCCTCTCGTGTGCTCCCCCGGTTGGACTCGAACCAACAACCTGCCGATTAACAGTCGGCTGCTCTGCCAATTGAGCTACAGGGGAAAGTGCTTCGGCGGGACCCGCCGTTGGCGCTGCGCAACCATAGCAAAGGATGCGCGCCGACCTGAAAACGGCACACCCTGCGGGCCGACCAGGCTGACGCCGACCCTCGAGGTGGTGGCAGATCGTCGTCAGGCCCGACTCGTGACAGCGGTTCACCACCACCTCGACGACACCGGCGGCCTCGCAGACCGGTCAGGACAGGCCGACCTGCTCGCGCAGGTAGGCGAGCGCCTCCTGCGCCACGGCCGCCACCTCGGGATCGTCGGCACGGACCCCGCGACCCAGGACGACCTGCTCCACGAGTCCGCCACCACCGAGGTCCTGGCGGATCACGGCGCGGACGGTCCGGCGCGGACCGAGCTCGATGTGCTGGCTCAGCACGACACTGGACTGCACCCGCTCGCGCACGGTCTCGGGCAGCAGCGTCGTGTCGCCCAGCACCCACTGGCTCGGCCTGGACCCGTCGACCCAGGTGACGGTGAGCTGGGTGAGCTCGGCCGACCAGGACCCGGAGTCCACCTCGTGCCACGGGCGGGCCAGCTCACGCTGCCCGGTCGCGTCGACGGCATACAGGGTGTGGTTGGTGGCGACGACGGCAGCGCCGGTGGGCGCGCCGGCGTCGAGGACCGGCGCCCAGGAGAGCACCCGCTCCCCCGACGTGAGGCCGATGGCATCGCGGACCGCAGCGGGCAGCCTGGGCGAACGGCGCAGGGAGAGCGCCATCAGCTGGCCCGGTCGCGCAGCCGCGCGAGCTCGCGCTGCAGGTCCTGCAGCTCGCCGCTGAGGGCACGGGCTGCAGCCGGGTCGCTGTGGGGGTCCGCCGCCATCCGGCGCATGGCCGACATGGCGTCCCCGATCCTGCGCGTCAACATGACCTCCTGCACCCGCACGAGCAGCGAGTCGATGTAACGGCGCTCGGGCAGCCCGGTCGCCTTGTCGAAACGGGTGGGCAGCGGCGCGACCGACAGCTCTGACACCAGTCCACGGACCGAGAGCGGAGCAGCCTCGGCCACCGCGTCCCCCCACGCCTGGGTGGAGACACCGCGCTGGGGTCCCCCGACCCCCCGGACACCGTCGAAGACCGCCCGGTGCGCCGGAGCGGTGAACGCCTCCGGGGTGATGGCGTCGATGTCGGTGTCGTCGAAGCTGTCGGGGTACTGCAGCAGGGTCTGCAGCAGCTGACGTTCGGCGAAGACCACCGGGTCCCGCAGGTCGGGGGCCGGGAGCGACGAGCGGGCCTCCTGCAACGACGGCTCCGGCACGACGTCGGCATCCGGCCGGTGGGGGCCACGGCCTGCCGGTGCGTCGCCCTCGGCCTTGGCGTCGCGGGCTGCCATCCGCTGGGCGCGAGCCACCTCGGCCTGCACCTGCTCGACCTCGACGCCGATCCACCCGGCGACGGTGCGGATGTACTCCGGGCGCATCGAGCTGTCGCGGATGCTGTTGACGATGGGGGCGGCGGCCCGCATGCCCTGCACGCGGCCCTCCGCGGTGGACAGGTCGAACCGCTCGATCGTCGTCCGGACCGCGAACTCGAACATCGGCACGGCGTCGTCGATGAGGTGGCGCACCGCGTCGTCCCCCTGGGCGATCCGCAGCTCGCACGGGTCCATGCCGCCGTCGGCCACGGCCACGAAGGACTGCGAGGCCCAGCGCTGGTCCTCCCCGAACGCCCGCATCGCCGCCTTCTGCCCCGCGGCGTCGCCGTCGAAGGTGAAGACGACCCGGGCCGGTGCGAGGTCTGCCTCGTCGCGCATGATGCGGCGCAACAGCTTGATGTGGTCGACACCGAAGGACGTGCCGCAGGTCGCGACAGCTCCCTCGATGCCGGCGAGGTGGCAGGCCATGACATCGGTGTACCCCTCGACGATGACGGCCTTGCGGTCCCCCGCGATCGACTTCTTCGCCGAGTCCAACCCGTAGAGGACGCTCGACTTCTTGTAGATCGGCGTCTCGGAGGTGTTGAGGTACTTGGCCGCGATCCGGTCGTCCTCGTAGAGACGACGCGCGCCGAACCCGACCGTGTCGCCGGTGATGTCCCGGATCGGCCAGACCAGGCGTCCGCGGAACCGGTCGTACAGCCCGCGGCTCCCACGGCCCGACAGGCCCCCGAGGGTCAGCTCGTCGTCGGTGAAGCCCTTGGCCCGCAGGTGGCGCGACATCTCCTCACCACCGCGCGGGGCGAACCCCACCCCGAACCGCTTGGCCGCCTCACTGTCGAACCCGCGCTCGCGCAGGAAGTCTCGGCCGATGCGCGCCTCGGGTGAGTTGAGCAGGGCGTGGTGGTAGAACTCCTGGGCCACGCGGTGGGCCTCGACGAGCCGGGAGCGGCGCCCGAGCGACTCCCCGTCCCGGGGCCGGCCACCTTCCTCGTAGGTCAGCTCCATACCGAGCTTCTGGGCGAGCCGCTCGACGGCTTCGCTGAAGCTGAGGTGCTCGACCTTCTGGATGAACGAGATGACGTCGCCGCCCTCGCCGCAACCGAAGCAATGCCAGGCGCCGACGGTCGAGCGGATGTTGAAGGACGGGGTCTTCTCGTCGTGGAAGGGGCACAGCCCCTTCATCGAGCCCGGACCCGCAGGGCGCAGCGTGACGTGCTCGCGCACGACGTCCTCGATGGACGAGCGCTCCTTGACGAGCGCGACGTCCTCGGCCTTGATCCGACCCGGCAACTGGCCCTCCTTGTCGCGGCCGAGTCTAGGTGGTGCGTCCGGGGTGCGTCGGCGTCACCCACCGGTCGCGGCTGGCTCACACGCGACGAACACCTCCGTTCGGGGTTCTGCGACCTCCGGACCGTCCAGATAGGACTCCCACGAAGGGCCGGTGGGTCGACGGCCCTGGGACTCGAGCCACGCGTACAGCGCCTCATAGGCCTGGCCGACCTCGCTGTAGGTCCCGACGTGCAGGGTTCGGGCCGCTGACCCACCCGGAAGGGTCCCGGCGCGGACCTCGCCCGCACCGGCACGGACCTCGCCCGCACCGGCACGGACCTCGCCGGCACCGGCGGGGACCCCCGCGACGGGGAACCCGGCCACCACATCCCACTCCCCTTCCCCTGCCGGCTGGTAGCGGCCGAACGGTGGTCCAGCCACCTCGAGCGACTCCTGGCCGACCCGGGCCAGGACGGCGGTGAAGGCTCTGCCGAGGAAGTCGCTCATCTCCTCGTGGGCCACGTGGTCGTGCACCTCCAAGGTCGTGACGGGGGGCAGCTCGACCAGTTCGACGTCAGCACTCATGACCCCACGGTGCGCCCCTGCCCCATCACGCGACAGGGGCCAAGGTCCCCGCCGGAGCGACCGACGCCCACCGTCACCCCCCGCGATTTCGGCAGCCCGGGAGTGGGCAGTAAGGTAAGCCTTGCCTTTGCATCCATCCCCTTCGTAGGAGTACCCGACCGTGATCCGCCGACGGACCGTCCTGGCCGCCCTCGCCGCGAGCGCCACCCTGGCCCTCACCGCCTGTGGCGGCGGCACGCTCGAGGCGGGCAAGGACCTCGACCCGGACAAGCTGACGATCTACAGCGCGCAGCACGAGAACCTCACCGAGGCCTGGGCCGAGAAGTTCCAGGAGGACACCGGTACCAAGGTGCAGATCCGCTACGGCAGCGACTCCTCCATGGGTGCGCAGATCGTGCAGGAGGGGGCCAAGTCCCCGGCGGACGTGTTCCTCACCGAGAACTCCCCGGCCATGACAACGGTGCAGAACGCCAAGCTGCTCGCGCCGGTCGACGCGAGCACCATCGCCCAGGTCGGCGACACCTACGCACCCTCCAGCAAGGAGTGGGTCGGCATCGCCGCCCGCTCCACGGTGCTGGTCTACAACCCCGCCAAGATCACGCAGGCCGAGCTGCCGAAGTCGATCATGGACCTGCAGGACCCGAAGTGGGCGGGTCGCTGGGGCGCTGCTGCCGGCGGCGCCGACTTCCAGGCCATCGTCAGCGCGATCCTCGCGACGCAGGGCGAGGAGAAGACCGCAGCCTGGCTCGGAGGCCTCAAGGACGGCGCGAAGATCTACCAGAACAACATCGCCGTGATGAAGGCCGTCAACGCCGGCCAGGTCCCGGTCGGGATCATGTACCACTACTACTGGTACCGCGACCAGGCCCTGACCAAGGCCGGCAGCGGCAACACCAAGCTTTTGTACTTCCGGGGCGAGGACCCGGGCGCGTTCGTGAGCGTCTCCGGCGGCGCGGTGCTCAAGTCGAGCAAGCACGCGGCCAACGCCCAGAAGTTCCTCGCGTTCGTCACCAGCGCCGAGGGGCAGAAGATGCTCGCGACCAGTGACGCCAAGGAGTATGCCGTCGGCAAGGGCATCGCCTCCGACGCGGCCCTCGAGCCGTTGGACACCTTGCAGGCACCGAAGGTCGACCCGTACACGCTCAACGGCCCCAAGGTCATCGAGCTGATGACCGCAGCGGGCATCCTCTAGGTGGGCCGACGCCGTGGGGGTGCTCCCTCCGCACCGGCAGCAGTCGTCACGGCGAGCCTCGTCGTGGCGGCGCTGTGCGTGCTGCCGCTGTTCGTCGTCGGTGTCGCCGCGTTCGACACGGGGGTCGGCGCGGCCTGGGACCTGTTGTGGCGCGCCCGGGTCGGGGAGCTGCTGCGCAACACGGCCTCACTGGTCGTCCTCACCGTCACCCTGACCACCGTCATCGGCATCGCCGCAGCCTGGCTGGTCGAACGGACGTCGTTGCCGGGCGCGAAGTTCTGGCGGGTGCTGCTCGTGGCGCCGCTGGCCGTCCCGGCCTTCGTCAACAGCTACGCCTGGACCACGGTGCGCCCCGACCTCGAGGGGCTCATCGGCGCCGTGCTGGTGACGACGCTGTCCTACTTCCCCTTCGTCTTCCTGCCGGTGGCCGCCGTCCTGCGCGGCCTCGACCAGAGCATGGAGGACTCCTCCCGCTCGCTCGGTCTCGGTCCGTGGCCGACCTTCTTCCGGGCGGTGCTGCCGCAGCTGCGGCCCGCGGCCCTCGGCGGGATGCTGCTCGTGTCGCTGCACCTGCTGTCGGAGTTCGGCGTGCTGGCGATGCTGCGCTTCCCGACCTTCACCACGGCGATCCTCGAGCAGTTCCAGGTGGCGTTCAGCAACAGCGCCGGCAGCGTGCTCGCCCTGGTCCTCATCGCGCTGTGCCTGGGCCTGCTCACGGTCGAGATGCTGCTGCGCGGCACCATGCGGCACTCGCGGTTCGGCCGCGGCGCGGCTCGTCGCGCGCTCCCGGCCCGGCTCGGCCCCTGGACCGCCCCGGCCCTGCTGGCCCTGACCGGCCTCACGGTGCTGTCGCTCGGGGTTCCCCTCGGCAGCCTCGTCTACTGGTTCGTGGCCGGCGACGCCTCGCCCGACGTGGCCGAGCTGCTCCGGACCCTGGGCAGCACCCTGGGGCTCGGGCTGGGCGCCGGGGTCATCACGGTGGTGGCGGCCTTCCCCATCGCCTGGCTCATCGCCCGCCGGCGCAGCTGGCTGTCGGTGCTGGCCGAGCGGGCCACGTATGTCGCGTCGTCGCTGCCCGGCGTGGTCATCGCCCTCGCGCTGGTCACCTTGTCGGTCCGCTACGCCAACGCGGTCTACCAGACCAGCATCGTCCTCGTCGCGGCATACGCGATCTTGTTCATCCCGCGCGCGATGGTGAGCATCCGCGCCGCCATGGCCCACGCCCCCGAGGAGCTCACCGATGCGGCGCGGGCCCTCGGCGACAGCCCGCTGCGGGCCTTCGTCCGGGTGCTGCTGCCGCTGACGCTGCCGGGGGCCCTGGCCGGGTTCGCGATGGTGTTCATCGCCGTCTCGACCGAGCTGACCGCCACGTTGCTGCTCGCCCCGACGGGGACGCAGACACTGGCCACCGCCTTCTGGAGCGCGAGTGAGAGCATCGACTACGCGGGCGCGGCACCGTATGCCGCCGCCATGGTGCTCGTGTCCGCTCCCCTGACCTACCTGCTGCTGCGACGACCCGACGAGGAGCCTGCCCTGTGACCACCCTGCGCGTCAGCGGTGTCGACGCCTCCTACGGACCGCGCCCGGTGCTGCACGGCATCGACCTCGTCGTGGCCTCCGGCACGACGACGGCGATCCTCGGTCCGTCCGGCTGCGGCAAGACCACGTTGTTGCGCGTGGTGGCGGGTTTCCAGACCCCAGATGCCGGGACCGTGCAGCTCGACGAGCGGACCGTGGTCGGGCCGGGCACCTGGGTCGCCCCGGAACGCCGCGGCATCGGCTACGTCCCGCAGGAGGGCAACCTCTTCCCGCACCTGTCGGTCGGCCACAACGTCTCGTACGGGCTCCCCCGGGCAGCTCGCCGCACCGGCCACCGCGTCGAGGAGATGCTCGAGCTCGTGGGCCTGCCCGCGGACCTCGCCGACCGGCGCCCGGACCAGCTCAGCGGCGGCCAGCAGCAACGGGTCGCCCTGGCCCGCGCGCTGGCCCGCCGCCCCTCCGTGGTGCTGCTCGACGAGCCGTTCTCGTCCCTGGATGCCGGCCTGCGCGCGTCGACCCGCCAGGCCGTCGCGGACGCCCTGGCCCACGAGGGCGTCACCGTCGTCCTGGTCACCCACGACCAGTCCGAGGCGCTGTCCTTCGCCGACGAGGTCGCGATCATGCACGAGGGACGGTTCGCCCAGGTCGGCGCGCCGACCGAGGTCTACGCGACCCCCGCCGACCGCCATGCGGCGGCCTTCCTCGGCGACGCGGTCTTCCTGCGCGGTCGCGCCGAGGGCAGCTCGGTCGCGACCTCCCTCGGCACCATCCCGGTGCACCAGCCCGCGCCCCCCGGCACCGTCGACGTGCTGCTGCGTCCGGAGCAGATCCAGCTCGGCACCGTCGCGGAGGGCCGTCCCTGCGCCGAGGTGCTGTCGACGACGTACTTCGGTCACGACGCCCTGGTCGCCCTGCGCCTGCAGGCCGACCACACCGTGGTCACCGCGCGCATCCACGGCACGGACGTCCCGGCCACGGGTTCGATCGTCGGCCTCAGCGTGGTGGGCGAGGCCCGCGCCTTCAGCCCCGTCTGAGGCCGCCTGTCCGCCTGGCTGGCACCACCTGCCTGCTCCCGGCCCGCGCCGGCGCCCGTGCGACAGCGCGCGTCAGCACCAGCGGGCGTGCAGCGCCAGCGCGCGGACATCGGTGAGCGAAGCGACCTGGTCGACGATGAGCCGCAGCGCAGCGGCGTCGCTGTCGGCCGCCTTCCAGTCGGCGAGCAGGTCGGGGTCGAGGCGACCGGGCGGATCTGCCTGGTAGGCCTCGACCAGCGAGCGCACGACCTGCCGCTGGCCCGCCATCACCGTGACCCGTTCCTGGGCGTGCATGACGAAGTGCGCGGCCACGGCCTTGAGCACGGCGCACTCCGCGCGGGTGTCGTCCGGGACGACGAGGTCCGCCTCGTACCGCGCGAGCGACCCGGTCCCGTGCCGTTCGCGGGTGGCCACCTCCACCGCGAGCACGAACCGTCCGATGAGCCGAGAGGTCATGTCCTTCAACGCTGCCCGGTCGATCCGGGTGCCGTCGTATGACGCGGGCACGGCTCCGCTGGCCAGCACGCGTTCCAGCGCGGCACCGAGCGCGTCGGTGCCCAGGTCGGCGGCGTACAGACCGGTGGCGACCGCGAGGACGCTGTCGACGTCGGACACGTCGCGCAGGCGCCGCACGTCGAGCCGGCCCGAGGCGATCGCGTCCTCGACGTCGTGGACGGAGTACGCCACGTCGTCGGACCAGTCCATGACATCGGCCTCGAGGCAGCGCTCAGCGGACGGCCGACCCTCGCGGAACCACTCGAACACGGGCAGGTCGTCCTCGTAGACCCCGAACTTGCGGGTCGGCCCCACCTCGACCGGCGCGGCACCCCTCGCCCACGGGTACTTGGTGGCGGCGTCCAGGCTGGCCCGGGTGAGGTTGAGGCCGGCCGGGCGTCCGTCGGGGTGGGTGCGCTTGGGCTCCAGGCGCGAGAGCAGCCGCAGCGTCTGGGCGTTCCCCTCGAAACCGCCGATGCCCTCCGCCACGGCATCGAGCGCTTGTTCGCCGTTGTGCCCGAACGGCGGGTGGCCGAGGTCGTGGGCCAGGCAGGCCGTGTCGACGACGTCGGCACTGCAGCCGAGGGCCGCCCCGAACTCGCGACCGATCTGGGCCACCTCCAGGGAGTGCGTCAGCCGGTTGCGGACGAAGTCGTCGTCGCCGGGCTGCACGACCTGGGTCTTGGCCGAGAGCCGGCGCAGCGACGCCGAGTGCACCAGCCTGGCGCGGTCCCGGGCGAAGTCGTCGCGGTCGGCACGCTTGAGGACCGGGTCCTCGCGGACCCAGCGCTCGCGGTCGACCTCGGTGTACCCCACGCGGGGAACTCTAGGCGTCACCGTCCCCGGGGGTCTCGGCAGTGCCGGCAGTTCCCGCTGCACCCGCCGCCAGCGCGGCGGCGGCGGCGCGCTCGACCCACCGCGGAACCTGGCCGTAGCGCTGGGGCGGGACCAGCCGGCCGTGGGCGCTGTCGTCGACCAGCTGCGCCATCCGCCTGTCTCGGGTCACCTCCTGCTTGGCGGTCAGCACCCAGCTGACCGCGAGCTTGCGGTAGGTCGCGGTGGCGACCTCCCAGAAGGCGCTGGCGCGGGGGTCCGCGGCGAGCTGCGCTGCATACCCCGGTGGGAGCTCGCGCTCACGGTTCTCGTAGGCGTAGATGCCGGACCGCTCCGGCGTGCGCCGCTCGTAGGCAGCCAGTCCCGACGGCTGCATCCGTCCCTCGGCCTTGAGCCGCTCGACGGTGGCGATGTTGACGCTGCTCCAGCTGCTCACCGCCTTGCGCGGGGTCCACCGCTGGCGCCGCGCGTCCTCGTCGATGCGTTGGGCGACCGAGTCGATCCAGCCCCAGCACAACGCCTCGACCACGGCGTCCTCCCAGACCAGGCCGCGCTCGGGCACGTGCTTCTTGTACAGCCCCATCCAGAGCTCGGTCTCGGTGTCGTGGTGCGCGGCGAGCCACGCGCCGAACTCCTCTGCGCTGGAGAAGAACGTCGCCGGCCGCTCCGGGGTCCCACCCGGTGTCCCGATCATGCAACCAGCCTGCCACGAGGGTCTGACGGTGGGCTGTCCAGATTGCGAGGTTCCACGCCCGGACCGACAGTAGAGGTATGAGCCATCTGAGTGGAAAGACCATCGCCTTCCTCGTCGCCGCCGAGGGCATCGAGCGCGTCGAGCTGACCGACCCCTGGCAGGCCATCACGGACGCCGGGGCCACCCCGGTCCTGCTGTCGCCCGAGACCGGCGAGGTGCAGACCTTCGACCACCTCGACAAGGCCGAGACCCGACCGGTCGACAAGACCGTGAAGTCCGCCTCCGTGGACGACTACGACGCACTCGTGCTGCCCGGTGGCGTCGCCAACCCCGACGCGCTGCGCACCGACGAGGACGCGGTCGGCTTCGTCCGTGACTTCGTCGCCTCCGGCAAGCCCGTCGCCGCCATCTGCCACGCCTCGTGGACCCTCATCGAGGCCGGCGTCCTCGAGGGCCGAACGCTGACCTCGTGGCCGAGCCTGCAGACCGACCTGCGCAACGCCGGCGCCACCTGGGTCGACCAGGAGGTCGTGGTCGACGGCAACCTCATCACCAGCCGGAACCCCGACGACCTGCCGGCGTTCAACAGCCAGCTGCTCGAGTCGATCGCCCACGGTTCGGCGGCCCAGAGCGCCTGACCACGGCGGTGCTTTCACGCGGCAGTGCCGCCCGCTCGGTTCGAGCGGGCGGCACGGCCCTGTGGTGGTCAGGTCGGTGTCAGTGCCGCTTCTGCACCACACCGAGCGCGTTGACGATGCCGTCGCCGTAGAACCCGTTGAAGCGGGGACTGCCGACGCACAGGGCGTCGTACTCCGCTGAGCGGCCGACGTCGGTGTAGGTCTGCAGGGCCGGCGTGGGACAGGCGTGGTTGGTCGCCGTGTCCATGACGAGGTCACGCACCCGGTCGGGGGCGAGCCCGAAACCGCGCTTGCCCATGACCTTCCCGTGCGCCGACACCGCCAGCGCGGCGACACCGGCAGCATGCGGTGAGGCCATCGACGTGCCCTGCAGGTACTGGTAGTAACCGCACCTGCTGGCCCCCTTGGCCGGATGGGCGGTGCAGTCCTTCATCGTGCCCAGCGACTCACCGAGGGGGGTGATGTCACCGTTGGCGTCGACCTGCCCCTCCGCCACCATCACGTTCCGCGGGGCCGTCGAGAGGATGAGGTTCTCGTTGGTACGGAACGAGTCGGTGCCGAGGCCGTCACGGAACCAGCCACCCGGGGCCGAGACCTCGAGCTCGCCCGACCTGAGGTCGCTGACGTAGTTGGAGAAGTCCGACTTGCGTTGCGAGGGCCCGAGCGCCGAGACCCCGATGACGTGCGGACCCTCGACCGGGAGGTCGAAGCAGGTCGCGTTGTCGATCGTGCGGGGGTGCTCCGTGCCACCGGGGAAGTCGGGGCTCGAGAAGTCGGTCCGCGGGTTCGAGATGTCCTCGTGGTTGTTGCCCAGGGCTGCCACGAGGGTGACCCCCTTGCGGTGCGCGTAGTTGAGCGCCCGGTGCATGGTCTCGATGATGACGTCCTGCTCGGCGGCCTGCTCCGGGGTGTCCTCGGGGGCGCCTCCGCGACAGTTGTAGAGCCACGGGTCGACGTAGAAGGACATGTTGACGACGTCGATCCCGACGTCCCCGGAGTAGGTCAGGGCGTTGGCCGTGGCGCCCAGGAAGAAGTAGCCGCTGTCCTGGCCCGCGCGGACGTTGACGATGCCCACGTTGGGAGCGACGCCTGATACGCCCATGCCGTTGAGCGCTGCAGCCATCGTGCCGGCCACGTGCGTGCCGTGGCCGTTGTCGTCGACGTTCGCGGGGTCGACGCACTCCTCTCCCCCCTTTGCGGAGCCGGCTGTCGAGAGTTGGCCGCCAGGTCCGGGTGGGAGGCGTCGACACCGGTGTCCATGACCCCGACCCTCACCCGCTTGTCACCGCTGTCGACCCGGTGGGCCTGGGGGGCGTTGATCATGTCCATGCCCCACAGCAGCGAGTCCAGCGGATCCGAGGACTTCTTCTTGGTCTTGGTGGGGTGTGCGCTCCGGGCGGAGCTGCCCCCGGAGGCCTGGTGCTCCTTGAGGACGCGGTCCTTGACTCGACCGGCGTCCGGTGCCCGGCCGACGCACACCTCACGGGCGGCGAGCCTGACGCCGGACAGGTGACGCGCCCGGGAGAGGAAGGTGCTCGAGGTCGAGCTCACGGTCACCATGCCGATGGCGCGGTTGACCGACGTGACCCGGGCGCCCGAGCTCCTCAGCTCGGCTGCAAGGGCGTCCGCACCGGAGGCTTGCTCGGTGAGCACGACGTAGCCGGTGTCAGCTCCTGAGCTGGCCACCGACGTCGACTGGGTGGTTCCTACTGCCGCTGTTGCTGTCGTCCCAGCCAGAGCTGTCGTGGCCAGGGCCACGGCTCCGGTGATGGCGACCATGCGAGATCGTCGCATCAGTCCACTCCTCGATAGGGATGGGCCAAGGCGGGATGGATGGCCCAGCCGACACCGTAGGCCTCCCGCTCCCCGGGCGGAAGACCCAAAATGCTGGCCTCCGTCCGATTCGCGCGGTGCGGCTCGGTGGTCGTCAGCCTCCGGAGACCGAGAGCTCGGCCTGGGCGACCACTGCGCGAGCGGCGTCGTTGAGCGTCCGCGAGTCCAGCCACCCCTCCGGCAGGGCGACGTGGCGCGGTGAGCCGGCCCGGCCGCGCTGGCCCTCAGCGGCCTCCCCCGGCCACGGTGCGTCGGCCTCCATGGCCGAGATCAGGGTGTCCAACGCCTCCAGCGAGTCGACCAGCGCGAGCGAGTGCCGCACGGTCGACCCTGCGGGGAATCCCTTGAGGTACCAGGCGATGTGCTTGCGGATGTCGCGGCAGGCCTTGTACTCGTCGCCGTAGAAGTCGACGAGGTACTCGGTGTGGCGGCGCATCGTCGCCGTCACCTCACCGAGGGTCGGCTCGGCCCGGGCCGTCGTCCCTGCGAACGCCGCGGCGAGGTCGGTGAACAGCCAGGGGCGACCCAGGCAGCCACGCCCGACGACCACCCCGTCGCAGCCGGTCTCGGTCGTCATGCGGACGGCGTCCTCGGCCGACCAGATGTCGCCGTTGCCGAGGACGGGGATGGTGCGCACCGTCTCCTTGAGCCGCGCGATGGCGCTCCAGTCGGCCTGGCCCGAGTAGGCCTGCGAGGCCGTCCGCCCGTGCAGCGCGACAGCAGCCACCCCCGCGCGCTCCGCCGTGAGCCCGGCATCGAGGTAGGTCAGGTGGTCGTCGTCGATGCCCTTGCGCATCTTCACGGTGACGGGCACGTCATACGCGCTCGCCTCGCGCACCGCGGTCGTGACGATGGCCGTGAACAGGTCCTTCTTCCACGGCAGCGCGGCGCCGCCGCCCTTGCGGGTGACCTTGGGGACAGGGCAGCCGAAGTTGAGGTCGATGTGGTCGGCGCGGTCCTCGGTGACGAGCATCCGCACGGCCGCGCCGACGGTGGCGGGGTCCACGCCGTAGAGCTGGATCGACCGCGGGGACTCGTCCGGGTCGTGCTCGATGAGCCGCATGCTCTCCGGGGTCCGCTCCACCAGGGCGCGGGAGGTGATCATCTCACTGACGTACAACGAGGTCGCCCCGCTCGCGCCGCCCTGCTCGAGCCCGTCGCGCCCGTACTCGCGGCACAGCCGACGGAAGGCACGGTTGGTGATGCCCGCCATCGGCGCGAGGACGACGGGTGACTCGATGGTGTGGCGCCCGATCTGCAACGGCGGCAGCAGCGGGGTCGCGGTGGGGCTGGTCTGGGAGGAGGTCACGGCGGTCATGGCGCGACCAGTGTCCCATCTGCTGCTTGACTGGCCGAATGAGTGCCCTCGTCAGCGCCGCCCACCTGCGGGCCGAGCTCGCCCGGCCCGCACCACCCGTCCTGCTCGACGTCCAGTGGAGCCTCACCGGGACGCCCGGCCCGACCGGGCAGGAGCGGTATGCCGCGGCGCACCTGCCCGGCGCGACCCACGTCGACCTCGACGCCGAGCTGGCCGGTCCCCCGGGGCGGGGAGGGCGCCACCCGCTGCCCGAGGTGTCGTCCGTGGAGGCCGCGCTGCGGCGTGCTGGGGTCGAGGACGACAGCCGGGTCGTGGTCTACGACCAGGGGCCGGGGTTCGCCGCTGCCCGTGCGTGGTGGGTGCTGCGCTGGGTCGGTGCGGGTGACGTGCGGGTGCTCGACGGCGGGCTCGCCGCGTGGATCGAGGCCGGTGGCGAGACGACGACCGCGGCGCCCTCCGTCGCGGCGGGCGGGTTCACTGCACGCGCAGGCTCGCTCCCGGTCCTCGACGCGCAGGCCGCCGCCGAGGTGGCTCGCGACGGGGTGCTCGTCGATGCCCGTGCCGCCGAACGGTTCTCCGGTGCCACCGAACCGATCGACCCGGTCGCCGGCCACATCCCGGGTGCCGTGAACGCCCCGACCACAGACAACACCGGACCCGACGGTCGCTTCCTCCCGGCGGACGAGCTGCGAAACCGGTTCTCCTCGTGGGGAATCGACGCCGACAGCTCACCGGTGGGCGTCTACTGCGGATCGGGGGTGACGGCCGCCCACGAGCTGCTCGCGCTGCACGAGGCCGGCATCGACGCGACCCTCTACGTCGGGTCGTGGAGCGACTGGATCAGCGACCCGGACCGACCCGTCGCCACCGGCTGAGCGACCGGTCAGAGCCAGCCGAACTCGTCGGCGACGCGAACGGCATCGGCACGGTTGCGCGCCATCGTCTTGCCGATGGCCGAGGACAGGTGGTTGCGCACCGTCCCCTCGGTGAGGCTGACGTGCCTGGCGATGTCCGCCACCGAGCCGCCGTCACGAGCGGCGACGAGCACCTCGGTCTCCCGCGCGGTCAGGGGCGAGTCCCCGCCGGACAGCGAGTCGGCTGCGAGCACCGGGTCGACCACCCGCAGGCCCGCGTGGACGCGTCGGACAGCCTCCGCCAGCTGGCGGGCCGGGGTGTCCTTCACGACGAACCCACTGGCCCCTGCCTGCAACGCCCGCCGCAGGAACCCCGGCCGCCCGAACGTCGTGACGATCAGCACCCGTACCGCGGGCAGTGCCTCGTGCAGCGCTGCGGTGACAGCGATCCCGTCGAGGCCGGGCATCTCCACGTCGACCAGCGCGACGTCGGGAGAGGTGCGTCGAGCGGCCGCCACCACCTCGTCCCCACGACCGACCTCGGCCACGACCTCCATGTCGGCCTCGAGACCCAGCAGGGTCGCCAGCGCGCCGCGCACCATCGCCTGGTCGTCAGCCAGGAGCAGCTTGATCGTCATGCGTCCACCCTCTCGCCCGCGCCGATCCCGTTGAGCGTCGGGCTGGCGGGCGCACGGACGGACAGCTCGAAGCCGTGGGGCTCGAGCACCACGGTCCGCAGCTGGGCGCCGGACGCCTTTGCGCGTTCGCGCAGTCCGATGAGGCCGGTGCCCGCCCCGGCACGGGTGGTGACGTCGACCTTGGCGCGGGGGGCGTTCGCGGTGGTCGGTCCGTTGTCCGTCACGGTGATCCCGTGGTCGTCGAGGGTGACCCGGCACGCCGTGGCTGCACTGTGCCGGATGACGTTGGTGACCCCCTCGCGCAGCGTCCAGGCGCAGAGCTCGCGCAGGTGGGTCGGGACCACGTCGGCGGCGGTCGGCAGGTCCGCCTCGATCCCCGCAGCCGCCAACGAGGACCGGGCCCGGGCCAGCTCGGCCGGCAACGACATCTCCCGGAACCCCGCGACCGCCTGACGCACATCCGCCATGGCGTCACGGGCCAGCCGTTCGAGGTCGATCACCTCGGCGCGGGCGCGCTCGGGGCTGACCTCGAGCAGGCGGACGGCGAGCTCGGCCTTGACGGTGATCACGGTCAGGCTGTGCCCGAGGATGTCGTGGACGTCCCGAGCCATCCGGTTGCGCTCCTCCTGGATGGCGAGGCGGGCGTTCTCCCGCCTCGCCTCGGCCAGGGCGCGCTGACGCTGGGAGGCGATCATGCCGCCGGTCACGGCGGCCATCGCCAGGAGCATCGACATGCTGATGCTGGCGTCGTGGCTCCACCCCCGGACGTGCAGGGTCAGGAGCTCGTAGAGCACCACGAGCGACAGGCCGAGCACGAGACCGAGCTGCAGGCGGAAGGTCCACAGCCCCGACACGGCGAGGAAGACCCAGGTGCTGGCCCCCTCCTGCCCGATCGTGGCCGTGGACAGGGCCGCCAGGACGGCCAGCCCGACCCAGCCGACCACGCCGGTGCGGGTCATGAACCACCGGTGCCTCGTCGGAGGCGACTCCCCCCAGACGGAGGTACGCAGGTGGCTGAAGTGCGCGACATACAGGATCACGAACAGGACCAGCACGACCAGGGCGGTGTCCCCGCGCAGCTCGAGCCGGTGTCGCCATGCCGCGGAGAACGCGTCGGCGAGGAACACCAACCAGATCCCGGCGAACGCCAGTCCCAGCAGTCGTCCTGGCCAGGCGTGTTCAGGCTCGTCGGCGAAGCGTCGACGAGGCTCCGTCACGCCGCCGCTGCGTCCGAGTGCTCTCACGCGCCCAGCCTGTCAGAGTCCACGGCACAGGGAGCGGCGACCGTCGCTCGGATCCGCGGTGCCTGCCCACGCAGCTGCACCCTGCCCGCGAAGCTTCATGGGCAGGGTGCAGCATGACGGGCAGTAGTGGCCGAGCCAGGGCCGGCTCAACAGCCGAGCAGGCGCGCCCCGAGGTAGGCCTCGACCTGGTCGAGCGCGACCCGCTCCTGGGACATGGTGTCGCGCTCGCGGATGGTCACCGCGTGGTCGTCGAGGGTGTCGAAGTCCACCGTGATGCAGAACGGCGTGCCGATCTCGTCCTGGCGGCGGTAGCGGCGACCGATGGCGCCGGCGTCGTCGAAGTCGATGTTCCAGTGCTGGCGCAGGGTGGCCGCGAGGTCGCGGGCCTTCGGCGACAGGTCGGCGTTGCGGGACAGCGGCAGCACCGCGGCCTTGACCGGCGCAAGGCGCTTGTCGAGCTTGAGGACGACGCGCTTGTCGACACCACCCTTGGTGTTGGGAGCCTCGTCCTCGGTGTACGCGTCGATGAGGAACGTCATGAGCGAGCGCGACAGGCCGGCTGCGGGCTCGATGACGAAGGGCGTGTACTTCTCGCCGCTGGCCTGGTCGAAGTAGACCAGGTCGGTGCCGGAGTGCTCACTGTGCGTCTTGAGGTCGAAGTCGGTGCGGTTGGCGATGCCCTCGAGCTCGCCCCACTCGCTGCCCGCGAAGTTGAAGCGGTACTCGATGTCGACCGTCCGCTTGGAGTAGTGGCTCAGCTTCTCCTGCGCGTGCTCGAAGTGGCGCAGGTTGTCGGGGTTGATGCCGAGGTCGGTGTACCAGCGGGTGCGCTCGTCGATCCAGTACTGGTGCCAGGTCTCGTCCTCCCCGGGCTTGACGAAGAACTCCATCTCCATCTGCTCGAACTCGCGCGTGCGGAAGATGAAGTTGCCGGGGGTGATCTCGTTGCGGAAGCTCTTGCCGGTCTGGGCGATGCCGAACGGCGGCTTCTTGCGCGCGGAC
Organism: uncultured Actinomycetota bacterium; assembly: GCA_963731235.1. Lineage (GTDB taxonomy): Bacteria > Actinomycetota > Actinomycetes > Actinomycetales > Dermatophilaceae > Pedococcus. The sequence continues at coordinate 23,328 of CAVSUT010000017.1, forward strand.
TGCATGACGTTGAGGAAGTTGAGGAAGATGCCCTGGGCGGTCTCGGGACGCAGGTAGTGCATCCCGGACTCGTCCTCGACGACACCGAGGTAGGTCTTGAGCAGGCCGGAGAACTGGCGGGGCTCGGTCCACTGGCCGCGGGTGCCGCAGTTGGCGCAGGCGACGTCGGCGAGCTTGACGTCATCAGGGTTGTCCAGCTTCTTCTTCTCCGCCACCGCCTCCTGGAGGTGGTCGGCGCGGTACCGCTTGTGGCACGAGAGGCACTCGACCAGCGGGTCGGAGAACGTCGCGACGTGGCCGGAGGCCTCCCAGGTCTGGCGGGGCAGGATCACCGAGGAGTCGAGGCCGACGACGTCGTCCCGGCTGGTGACGGTGCTCTTCCACCACTGCCGCTTGATGTTCTCCTTCAGCTCGACGCCGAGGGGGCCGTAGTCCCAGGCCGACCTCGTGCCGCCATAGATCTCACCGCAGGGAAACACGAACCCCCGGCGCTTGCAGAGGGAGACGACGGTGTCAACGGTGGAGGGCGCAGCCATGCGGAGAAGGTTACTGCTCCCCTCGCCGCCGCTCGAGGCAGGGATACCGGGGTCCACCATCTAGGGTTTCCCCCGTGTCTTCCCTGCGTGAGTCGATCCAGCGAGCCAGCCTTCCCGCCGTCGAGCGGTTGAACGCGCTCCCTCGCTTCGTGCCCTTCCTCGTCATCCTGGGCCTGATGGTCGCGGGTCTGTTCGTGCCGGGCTGGGGCTGGGTGCTGCTGCTGCTCGTCGCGCTGTTCCTCGTCTGGACCCTGTACCTCGCGTGGCCGGCGATGGACGCCACGCAGCGGATGATGCGGATCACCATCGTGCTCATCGCCTTCGCGATCACCCTGACCCAGGCCTTTCCCCGCACCTGACAGGACCCGGCTCCGAGGAACACAACTTGACAATGGTTCTCATTCCGAATGAGAATGGTTGTCATGAAGTCCCGTCTCCTCGGTCTGACAGCGACCGCACTCGCCCTCTCCCTGGTCTCCGCCTGCGGTGCCACGGGCGGGTCGGGTGCCGGTGACGGCAAGGTCACCGTCGCCGCGGGCTTCTACCCCCTCGAGTACGCCGTGTCCCAGGTGGGCGGCGACCACGTGAGCGTCCAGGCGTTGACCAAGCCGGGTGCCGAGCCGCACGACCTCGAGCTCAACCCCCGGCAGGTGGGCGCCGTCGCCCTGGCCGACCTGGTCGTCTACGAGAAGGGCTTCCAGCCCGCGGTCGACGCCGCGGTAGAGCGCGAGGCGAACGACACCGCGTTCGACGTCTCCGCCGCGGCGCGCCTCGACCTCGCCGCGATCCCGGAGGACCACACCGGCGAGTCCGAGCAGCAGCACTCCCAGCACGAGGCCGCTGCCACGGACCCGCACTTCTGGCTGGACCCCCTGCGGTACGCCGACGTCGGTGACGCCATCGCCACGGAGCTGGGCCGGCGCGACCCGGCCAACACCGCGGCATACACGGCGAACGCCAAGGCGTTCCGCGCCCGACTGACCACGCTCGACGAGGAGTTCCGGACGGGGCTGAAGTCCTGCAGGGTCACCGATCTCGTCACCTCGCACGCGGCCTTCGGTTACCTCGCGGAGGCGTACGGCCTCACCCAGGAGAGCATCACCGGACTGACACCGGACAGCGAGCCCAGCCCGTCCGCACTGGCCGACCTCGTGCGCCACATCCGCGAGACCGGTGCGACGACGGTGTATGCAGAGACGCTGGTCAGCGAGGACGTCGCCCGGACCCTGGCCCGCGAGACCGGTGCCAGACTGGCCGTGCTCGACCCCATCGAGGGGATCACCACGGAGTCGGCGGGCCAGGACTACTTCAGCGTCATGCGGGCCAACCTGGCCACCCTCGAAGCAGGACAGGAGTGTTCGTGATGGACCCGATCATCGAGCTGCGCAGGGCCTCCTTCGGTTATGCCGACCAGGCCGTCGTCACCGCCGCCGACCTCACGGTGCAGGCGGGTGAGGTGGTCGCCGTGCTCGGACCGAACGGCTCGGGCAAGTCGACCCTCGTGCGCGGGCTGCTCGGGCTCAACGACCAGCTCGGCGGGGAGGTGCGGCTGTTCGGCCAGCCCCGTGACTCCTTCCACGACCACGCCCGCCTCGGCTACGTCCCCCAGCGTCACACGCTCTCCGCGTCGGTGCGCGCCACCGTCGAGGAGATCGTGGCCGTCGGCCGCCTGCCGCACCAACGGTGGTGGCGCCCGGTCGTCCGCAGCGCGCAGGACACCGCGATCATCAACCAGGCGCTCGACCTCGTCGGGCTCTCGGACCGCGCCACCGCTGATGTCTCGACGCTCTCCGGCGGGCAGCAGCGCCGGGTGCTCATCGCGCGCGCGCTCGCCTCGAACCCCGACGTGCTCCTCATGGACGAACCCACCGCCGGCGTGGACGCCGCCAACCAGCACGTGCTCTCGACCGTGCTGGCGAGGTTGGCCGACCGCGGCACCACGATGGTCATCGTGACGCACGAGCTCGCCGCGCTGGCGGGCATCGTGACCCGGATCGTCGTCGTGCAGGGGGGCCACATCGCCTTCGACGGGACTCCGGACGAGTTCGCCACGCAGACAGGCGATTTCGCGGACGACCACCACCATCACCACGACGACGAGCCCGAACCCGCGAGGACCCGACTGTCGGGCGCCCCCTCGGCCGGGCCGCTGGACCCCCGCTCAGGAGCACGTCGATGACCGAGATCCTCTCCCTGGACTTCATGCGGCAGGCGCTGGTCGCCGCCCTGCTCGTCGGGATCGCCGCTCCGCTCGTCGGGGTCTTCCTCGTGCAGCGCCGGCTGTCCCTGATCGGTGACGGCATGGGCCACGTCGCGCTGGCCGGTGTCGCCGTCGGGCTCCTCACCGGGCAGGCGCCGGTGCTCACGGCCCTGCTCTTCGCCGTGGCCGCCGCCGTCGCCATCGAGGTGATCCGCGGGCGCGGGCGCACCAGCGGCGACATCGCGCTGGCCGTGATGTTCTACGGCGGCATCGCCGCCGGCGTGGTGATCATCGCTAAGTCACCGAGCAGCAGCCCGTCCAACCTCACGGCATACCTCTTCGGGGCGATCACCACCGCGGACCAGAACGACCTGTGGGTGTTCGCCGGCCTGGCGGTCGTCGTGCTGTTCACGACGTGGCTGCTGCGGCCGTGGCTGTTCGCGGTCGCCAACGACGAGGAGTATGCGCGAGCCAGTGGCCTTCCCGTCACGGCACTCAACATCACCCTCGCGATCCTCACCGCGGTGACGGTCGTCGTGTCCATGCGGGTCGTGGGGCTGCTGCTCATCAGCGCCCTGATGATCATCCCCAACGCGACGGCGCAGCTGTTGGGTCGCAGCTTCCGGGCATCGGTGCGCTGGGCGGTCCTCGTCGGCGTCCTCGCCAGCGTGGGTGGCGTCATCCTGTCGTACTTCGCGGAGACGCCGTCCGGCGGGACGATCGTGCTGCTCGCGATCGGGGCGTTCGTCGTGGTCGCCACGGTGGGTGCGCTCGGCGCGAAGGCACGAGCTGCCCGTCACCGGTTGGCGGAACGGCACGACCACGAGCACGGACCCGGTTGCGGGCACGAGACGGTGGCCCACGACGACCACGTCGACTACGTCCACGACGGGCACCGGCACGCTCCGCACGAGGGCCACTACGACGAACACGCCCCCGACGGGCACGCACACGACGGGCAGGACGGCGGGCACGACGATGACGGCCACGACCGCGACGAGCTCGCACCGAAGGAGGCGGCACCCCGATGACCGGAGTCCAGGAACGCTCCCCCGAGGCCGCCCGTAGGGCCCCCGGCGCCACCAGCGCCACCAGCGCCACCGGCGCCACCAGCGAGCCTGCCGAGGCCACGCGCCGACCGACCCGCCAACGGGCAGCCGTCGCCGCGGTTCTCGCCCAGACGGGCGAGTTCCGTTCGGCCCAGGAGCTGCACGCACTGCTGCGCGAGGCCGGTGACAAGGTCGGACTGGCCACCGTCTACCGCAACCTGCAGTCGATGGCTGCCGACGGCGAGATCGACATGCTGCGCACCGACGAGGGTGAAGCCGTCTACCGGGCCTGCTCGACGGGGCACCACCACCACCTCGTGTGCCGCGACTGCGGCCGCACGATGGAGGTCGAGGGACCGACGGTCGAGGCATGGGCGACCAAGGTCAGTGCCGAGCACGGCTTCACCGACGTCCACCACACCCTGGAGATCTTCGGCACCTGTGCCGACTGCGCGCGCTAGTCAGCTGGTCGGCAGGTCGACCGCCCCGCCGTAGCGACGGTCCCGCTCGGCGTAGGTCTGGATCGCCTGCCACAGGTGCCGACGGTCGTAGTCGGGCCACAGGGTGTCCTGGAAGACCATCTCGGCGTACGCGCTCTGCCACAGCAGGAAGTTGCTCGTGCGCTGCTCCCCCGACGACCGCACGAACAGGTCGACGTCGGGCATGTCCGGCTCGGGCAGGTGGCGGGCGATCGTCTTCTCGTCGATCGACCCAGGCCTGAGCTTGCCGCGCTGCACCTGCTCGGCGATCTGCTGCACGGCGTCGGCGATCTCGGCCCGGCCCCCGTAGTTGACGCAGAAGTAGAGCGTCAGCCCGGTGTTGTCCCGGGTGAGCTCCTGCGCGGTCTCGAGCTCCTTGATGACCGAGCCCCAGAGCCGTGGTCGGCGCCCGACCCACCGCATCCGGACGCCCCACTCGTGGAGCTGGTCCCGCCGCCGCCGGATGACGTCGCGGTTGAACCCCATGAGGAAGCGCACCTCGTCGGGGCTGCGCTTCCAGTTCTCGGTCGAGAACGCGTAGGCGGACAGGTGTGTCACCCCGATGTCGATGGCCCCCGCGACGACGTCGAGCAGCGCGGCCTCCCCGGCCTCGTGCCCCTTGGTGCGCGCCAGGCCCCGCTGGTTGGCCCAGCGACCGTTGCCGTCCATCACCACGGCGACGTGGTGCGGAATGAGTTCCCTGGGCAGAGAGGGAGGCTGGGCTCCCGTGGGGTGAGGAAAGGGCTTCGGGTATGCCGCGCTCACGCCTGCGCCGCCTGGGCTGCGGCGTGCGCCTGGTCGACCTTCTCCACCGCGGCGATCGGCACGGCCGACCAGGTCACGCGGGAGTCACGCTGGTTCAGTGCGTCGGGGTCTCGTCGGTCCACGAGGCGCAACGATCGCACACCGCGCTCGAGGTGCCACTGGAGGAAGGCGCTGGCCAGGGTGCTGCCCTCGCGGCGGTGGCGCCCACCGGAGGCGTCCGCGATCACCCAGTCCCCCGCGAGCAGCGCGGCCAGGAGGGAGAGCGTCTCCGGCGCCGGCGCCGCGGAGCCGGGCGGGCGGCATACCGGGCACACGGTGCCTCCCGACGCGAGGTTGAACGCGCGGTGTGGGCCGCCGGCACCGCAGATGGCGCAGTCGTGGAAGCTCGGCGCCCAACCGGCGACGGCGAGCGCGCGCAGGAGGTAGGCGTCCAGCACGAGGCCGGGGTCGTGCGCGCCCTCGGCCATGGAACGCAACGCGCCCTGCAGCAGGAGGTACTGCTGCAGGTTGGGCTCGCGCTCCTCGGTCAGCCGGTCGGCGGTCTCGAGCATCGCGGCGGCCGCGGTGTAGGTGGTGTAGTCGCGGGCCAGGACCTCACCCCAGGAGGCGAGCGACTCCGCCTGGGTGACGGTGTCGAGGTTGCGGCCCTCGTAGCACTGCACGTCGACCATCATCGCCGGCTCGAGGCGGGCCCCGAAGCGGCTCTTGGTCCGGCGGACTCCCTTGCCGACGACGCGGACCTTGCCCAGCCCGCGCGTGAGGAGGGTGACGATGCGGTCGGCCTCGCCCAGCTTCTGGGTGCGCAGGACGATGCCTTCGTCGCGGTACAGGGGCATGGCCCCATTGTCTCCCACCACCGCTGGCTCGCCGGGAGGCGGTGCCGTAGCCTCCGCGCCCATGACGGACTGGAGAGCGGACCGGGTGGGCGCGGCCCTGCGAGGCGAGAACCCCACGGTGCTGCGGCGCCTCGGTGCAGGGTTCGCCGTGATGGGCGACGTGCAGTTCCTGCCCGGCTACTGCGTGCTCATCACCGACACCCCCGGGGTGGACCGGCTGACCGACCTGCCGCGTGCGCGCCGGATCGAGTTCCTGGCCGACATGGAGCTCCTCGGTGAGGCGGTGCAGAACGTCTGCGCTCGCCGGGACCCCGACTTCCGGCGGATCAACCTGGAGATCCAGGGCAACCACGACGCCTTCCTCCATGCCCACATCTGGCCGCGCTACGAGTGGGAGGGCCCTGATCACTCCTGGCGTCCCGTCGCCCTGCACCCGATCGAACGCTGGCGGGCGCCGCACCCCGACACCGTCCTCGGCCCCCAGCACGACGACCTGCGCAGCGCCCTCGTGACAGAGCTCGGACGGTTGGTCAACGCCGACCTCTAGAACATACGTTCGAACATGGGTTAGTCTCCAGACATGGCCATGGCTCTGCAGGGCTCGCTCCTCGACACCGCCGACGAGATCGAGCTGCACGGACTCGACACCCGCCTCACGCGCACCGAGCTCACCCGCGGCGCCTGGGTCGACTACCGCCCCGGCTGGCTGGGCGGAGCCGAGCAGCTCTTCGACGCCCTGCACCACGACGTCCCGTGGTACGCCGAGAAGCGCGAGATGTACGAGCGCGTCGTGGATGTCCCTCGCCTGCTGAAGTTCTACGCCGAGGGCGAGCCGCTCCCCCATCCCGTCCTCGCGGCAGCCCGCGACCAGCTGAGCGACTGGTATGCCGCGGAGCTCGGGGAGCGGTTCGTCTCCGCCGGCCTGTGCCTCTACCGCGACGGCCGTGACTCGGTGGCGTGGCACGGGGACCGGATCGGTCGGTCCAAGGAACAGGACACGATGGTCGCGATCGTGTCCGTCGGTTCGGCACGCTCGCTGATGCTGCGTCCGCGCGGCGGCGGTGAGTCCATCGGGTTCTCCCTCGGCCACGGCGACCTCGTGGTCATGGGCGGCTCGTGCCAGCGCACCTGGGACCACGCCATCCCCAAGACGAGCCACGCCGTCGGACCGCGCATCTCGATCCAGTTCCGCCCGCGCGGCGTCCGCTGAGGTCGCCGGCCCGGCGGCCTACACGGCAGGCTCACTCGGTGGTGGGCACCCGCTCCGCGCGGTTGACCGCGGACAGCACGGCCGTGAGCGAGGCCTTGACGATCGAGCTGTGCAGGCCGACGCCCCACAGCACTCGGTCGCCGACCGCGCACTCGACGTAGGCGGCTGCCTTGGCGTCGCCACCGGAGGACAGCGCGTGCTCGGCGTAGTCGAGGACCCGGACGTCGACCCCGACGCTCGAGAGGGCGTCGATGAACGCGGCGATCGGTCCGTTGCCGGTCCCTTCGACGGTGACCTCGACGCCGGCGTCGAGCATGGTGGCGACGATCCGGTCGGCGCCACCGGCCTGGCTCTCCAGGGTGTGGCTGATCGGGGTGAACCGCCCCCACGCGTTCGTGGCGCCGTCGACGGCGGGCAGGTACTCGTCCTGGAAGGCGTTCCACAGCTGGGCCGAGCTGACCTCGCCGCCCTCGCTGTCGGTCTTGGCCTGCACGACCCCGCTGAACTCGATCTGCAGGCGGCGCGGCAGGTCGAGCTGGTGCTCGGCCTTGAGGATGTAGGCGACGCCACCCTTGCCGGACTGGCTGTTGACGCGCACGACCGCCTCGTAGGACCGGCCGACGTCGTGCGGGTCGATGGGCAGGTAGGGCACTCCCCAGACCAGCTCGTTGATCGGCTTCCCCGAGGACGCCATCTGGCGGTCCATGTCCTCGAAGCCCTTCTTGATGGCGTCCTGGTGCGAGCCCGAGAACGCCGTGAAGACGAGGTCGCCGCCCCACGGGTGCCGCTCGGCGACCGGCAGCTGGTTGCAGTGCTCGACGGTGCGCCGGATCTCGTCGAGGTCCGAGAAGTTGATCTGCGGGTCGATGCCCTGGCTGAACAGATTCATTCCCAGGGTCACCAGGTCGACGTTGCCGGTGCGCTCGCCGTTGCCGAACAGGCACCCCTCGATGCGGTCGGCGCCGGCGAGGTAACCGAGCTCGGCGGCAGCCACACCCGTGCCCCGGTCGTTGTGCGGGTGCAGCGAGACGACGATCGACTCGCGGCGGTCGAGGTGGCGGACCATCCACTCGATCGAGTCGGCGTAGACGTTCGGCGTCGCCATCTCCACGGTCGCGGGCAGGTTGATGATCATCTTGTGGTCCGGCGTCGGGTCGATCACCTCGGCCACCGCGTTGCAGATCCGCACGGCGAACTCGAGCTCGGTGCCGGTGTAGGACTCGGGGCTGTACTCGTAGTAGACGACCGTGTCGGGGATGGTCTCCTCGAGCTTGCGGCACAGCCGGGCGGCCTGCAGCGCGATGTCGATGATGCCGTCCTGGTCCAGCCCGAACACGACACGACGCTGCAGCACCGAGGTCGAGTTGTAGAAGTGCACGATGGCCTGCTTGGCCCCACGGATGGCGTCGAAGGTCCGCTCGACCAGGTGGTCGCGGCACTGCGTCAGCACCTGGATCGTGACGTCCTCGGGGATCATGTCGTCCTCGATGAGCATGCGCACGAAGTCGAAGTCCGTCTGGCTCGCCGAGGGGAAGCCGACCTCGATCTCCTTGTAACCCATCCGCACGAGCAGCTCGAACATCCGCTTCTTGCGGTCCGGGCTCATCGGGTCGATGAGGGCCTGGTTGCCGTCGCGCAGGTCGACCGCGCACCACCGCGGCGCGGCCTCGAGGACCTTGGTCGGCCAGGTCCGGTCGGGGAGGTCGACCGCGATCTGGTCCTGGAAGGGCAGGTACTTCGCTACCGGCATCCCGGACGGCTGCTGGGGATGGATCATGTTCTCTCGCCTATCGATTCGTTGCTGGGTGGTTCAGTCAGAACCTCAGCCAGGGCAACGCTACTCCGCGACGAGGGGCGGCTGATCGGTCAGGCCCCGCCGCGGCGGCGAAGGAGAAGGCGCGAGAGACGCACACGTGGAGGGTATGCCGCCCACGCGGCATACGTCCATCGTGCCTGCCGCCCGGCCCACGATCCGGACGTGCCGACGAGGTCAGGCCCCTACCCCGACACCGTCCAGCTCCTCGATGGTGCGGGTCGAGATGACCGGCGACCGCAGCAGCCACAGCGCCGAGAGCGACCCACCGACGGCGGCGACGACCATGGTGGGCGCCAGGCCGATCCACTCCCCCACGAGGCCACCGACGATCGCACCCAGTGGGCGGATTCCGTAGTTGACGGTGGAGAACGCCCCCGCGACCCGGCTGCGCACACCGTCGGGGGTGACAGCGGTCTGCAGGGCGTTCAGGGGGATGTCGAGGCACATGACCCCGAACGCCGAGATGAACTCCACCAGGGCCAGCACCCCGGCCCGCGACCAGGTGGGTCCGGTGGCGAGAGGCATCAGGGCGAACGGTGCGGAGAAGACGACGGCACCCAGGGCGATGGTCCGTCCGATGCCGATCCGACGGGACAGCGGTCCGGCCGCCACGGTGCCGAGCAGGCCGCCGGTGGCGCCGATCCCGAAGGCCAGGCCGATGACCCCGGCCGAGAGTCCGAGCTCGCGACTGGCGTAGAGGATGATGAGGGCGCCGGCCATCAGGTTGAAGAAGTTGATCGTGGTGGCACAGGCCAGCGAGGCGCGCAGGTAGGGGTTCCGCAGGACGAGGGCCATTCCGTCCCGGGACCGGCGCAGCAGTCCGTCCCCGTTCGTGGTGTCGACGGGCAGGTCCGGCACCTTCACCCGACCGATGAGGACTGCCGAGACGGCAAAGGTGACGGCGTCGACGAGCATCGCCACCGGGGCGGTCACCACGTGGATCAGGCCACCCGCCACGGCAGGCCCCGCCACGAAGGAGGCCGACCGCGTACCGCTGAGGAGGCTGTTGGCCTCCACGAACTGGTCGCGCCGGACCAGTCCGACGAAGAAGCTCGGGTATGACGTCTGGTAGAGGACCTGCCCCAGTCCTGCGACCAGGGCCACGAGGAAGAGCTGTGCCAGGGTGATCGCCCCGACGAAGTGGGCCACCGGGAGGGAGAGCAGCACCAGGGCCCGCAGCACGTCGGCCGCGATGAGCAGCCGTCGTTTCCGCACGTGGTGGTCGACCCACGTCCCGACCAGCAGGGACAGCAGGTTCGGCGCCCACACGGCGGCGGTGAGCAGCCCGACCGTGGAGGCGCCGACCTGGAGGGAGGTCACGGCGATGAGTGGCAGCGCCAGCTCGGTGATCCGGTCGCCGAACTGCGAGATGCCTTGTCCTGCCCAGTAGGTCGCGAAGCGGCGGTCCCGCCACAAGGGCAACCGCTCCTGCGTGACGGGGGCGACGGCAGGTGGCCCCGGGGTCCGACTCAAGAGACGTCGTCCTGGGCGGGCGCCTCCGGAAGGACGTACCTCAGCATCCGAACCGATCGGGAGTCGGGCACCCGCTCCTTGTCGCTCTTGCGCAGGACGAATGGCGCCAGGACCTCCTCGACGGCGGCTTCGACCTGCGCGAGCTCGTCCGCAGTGACGACGATCGTCGTGTTCGACAGGCCGGCCGAGCGCCGCCACTGCTCCTCCAGCAACGGCTCGACCTCGTTGGCCCATCGCTGCGGCAGGTCTCGCGCCTGGTCCGCCATCACGCGCGACAGCAGCGTCGCCGCATCCCTGTCGGTGCCGTCTGGGGTCGGGGTGAACCGGAAGCCGCGGCCCACCGCCTCCCACCACCGCTGGCGACCATCGGATTCGACATCGGCATCCCGGACGAGCCCGTGCTCGGCGAGGTGGCGCAGGTGCCAGCTCGTCACCGACGGCGTGGCACCCACCTGCGGTGCGAGGACCGTCGCCGTGCTCGGCCCGTGGGCCTGGAGCTGGCTGAGGATGGCCAGCCGCGTGGGATGCGCCAGAGCGCGCATTCCGCGGGGCGAGAGCTCGACATCGCCGTAGGGGTTCGGCACAGGATCACCTCGATGTGAGAGAACTATTTCGAGAGAACTCTCTCACGTTTTGAGGGAAACGGGGAAGACCTGTTCACCATCCTTTCCTTGAGGTCGCGTGCGCGCGGCGGGCGCCCGTCGGGCGCCCCGACGGGCGACGCGAAAAATCCAGGTGCACAGGGCTGGTACCAGCCGCCACCATGGGCCTCATGAACCTGCCCGACGGTCTCCTCTCCCGGCCCCTCGAGCCGTCCGACGCCCGGGCGATGTTCGAGCTCTTCGCCGCCTCGGAGCTGGCCGACACCGGTGAGGTCGCGGTCGAGCTCGAAGACATCGAGGGAGACTGGCAGCGCCCGAGCTTCGACCTCGCACAGGAGAGCATCGGGGTCTTCGACGGCTCGCGGCTGGTGGCCGCCGCAGAGATCTACAAGACCCGCCGGGCCGAGGCCACCGTGCACCCCGACCACCGCGGCCGAGGCATCGGGACCTGGCTGGCGCACTGGGTCGAAGACTGCTCGCGCCGTCGCGGGGGGAACCTCGTGGGGCAGACCGTCCCCGTGGGCAGCTCGGCCGAACGCCTCTACCAGTCGCTGGGATACCGCGAGGGTTGGCGGGCCTGGATCCTGGTCATTCCCCCGGGGGTGGACATCCGGCCCCAGGCACTCCCCCCGGGCTACACGCTGCGCGACCTGGTCGTGGGTGAGGACGCGCAGGTCGCCTATCAGCTCGTCGAGGACGCGTTCAACGAGTGGCCCGACCGCCAGCCGAGCTCGTTCGACGACTGGGCGGCCAACACCATCCGACGACCGCGGTTCGAGCCCTGGCAGATCCGTTTCGTGGTCGACGACGCAGGCACTCCGGTCGGCATGGCCTTCACCATCGTCGCCGACGGGTGCGGGTACATCGCCCAGCTCGCGGTCCGCGCAGACCGACGGGGCAAGGGCCTGGCCAGGGCATTGCTCGTCGACGCCTTCGAGCGGGCCCGGGCCCACGGCGCCACGAGGTGTGAGCTCTCGACCGACTCACGCACCGGCGCCCTGCCGCTCTACGAGCACGTCGGGATGCAGGTCAGCAAGAGCTACCAGCACTGGATGACCGACGTCTGAGTTGCAGTGGCCTGCGTCGTCCCGACCCGTTGTCAGACCCTCGAGGTAGATTCGAACAAACATTCGATCCAAGGGCGGGGAGGGCACATGACGAACATGTCGCTGCACCCTCCCATCCCGCCGTCCGACTCAGCGGAGGGGGCACTGCGGTTCGGTGCCGGGGCGGTGACTGCTGCTGCCGTGGAAGCAGCCGATCCGTTGGTGCTCATGGCAGCAGTGGCCCGGCTCACTCCGGCTCACCTCGAGCGCCTCTGCGAGGGCGAGGCGGAGGCCTTCGTCATCGCCTGCGAAAGGGTGATCGGCGCCGTGCACGCGCGGCAGTCGCTGGCGATGGACACCTTGGCCGGTCGGGTCGAGGAGCGGTTGGAGCGGCAGCGGGAGGATCGCCCGCTGCCCCTCGGGGTGCCCGGCCCGGACGTCCACGGGACGGTCGCCTCGATGCTGGCTCCGTCCCTGCACTGTTCGACCCGCGCGGTGCGCAAGCGCCTCGAGTCGGACCGGTGGCTGGTCTGCGCAGCCGAGTCGACGTTCTCGACCCAGTGGCAGGGGGAGCTCGAGCGCTTCCGGGCGGACGTGGTCGCCGATGCCAGTGCAGACCTCGACCCCAGCCTCCGCGAGACGTTCGAGGCGCTGGTGCTCGAGACCAGCCTCGACCCGCTGACCGGAGAGCTCACGCTCATCTCCCCCGGCGTCCGACAGCTGAGCCGCGCCCAGCTGGAGCGCCGGGCCAGGGCCGTGGCGCGTGAGCTCGACCCGCAGAGCCATGAGCGGGCAGCTCGCCGGGCTCATGCTGATCGTCAGGTCGTGGTCGCGCCGGACCGGCGGCGGCCGGGCATGGCCCGCTGGCACGTCCTGATGCCTACCGAGGTCAGCCAGGAGGTGTATGCCGCCGTGGACGCCTTGGCGGCCCAGTACGCCCGCAGCCAGCCCGGGACGCCCATCGACGGCCACCGCGCCGACGCGCTCGCCGATCTCGTCCTCGCCAACGCCCAGGTGCAGACCACGGTGGAGCTCGTGGTCCCGGTCCTCGCGGCCCGGGGGCGCGACACTGGTGAAGCACCGGGCGACGTGGCCGCGGCCGTGGCCGTGGCCGTGGATCAGCTCAACCCCATGCTGGCTGCACTCACCCGGCCCTCGTCCGGCCTCGACACTGCCGAGGTGTGCTGGGTGGTTCCCGGCTCCGTCGACCTTCCGCGCCACGGCGCCCTGCTGCCCGCCGTCGTTGCCGAGCTCTTGTCACGACCGGAGACGCTGGTGCGCCTGGCCCGGTTGGATCCGGACGGGTCGATCGTGCAAGATCCGCGCACCTACCGACCGAGCGCCTCCCTCCGCCGACGCCTACGGTCGCGGGACGGGACCTGTCGGTTCCCTGGTTGCGCCACGCCAGCCGAGCGCTGCGATCTCGACCATGTGGTCCCCTATCCCGTGGGCCTGACCACGCCCGGCAACCTCATCTCGCTGTGTCGCACGCACCACCGCTTCAAGCACCACGGCGGTTGGCGCGCAGAGCTGCGCGCCGACGCCACGGTGGCCTGGACCGCGCCCGACGGGCGGGTGCACCTGAGCACGCCGAGGCCGCTGCGGATCGCCCAGGACCTGGACCTCACCGACCGGGTCGACCGCCAGGTCGCCCACGACGTCCGACGCGGCTGGCTACCCGGACTCCCCGTCGGGATGTCCCTCGCCGATCTCGCCAGAGCCGAGTCCCTGCTGCCGGACGAGCCGCCTCCCCCCGACGAGTGGCAGCCGGCCGACGAAGGACAGCTGGCCGACGAGTGGCCGCCAGCCGACGAGTGGCCGCCAACCGACGAGCCGCCGCCGGCCGGCGAGCCGCCGCCGGCCCCCAGTACCGCGCCACCTGCGCCCGAGGCCTCCCGCTTGGAGCGACACCTCGCTGAGGTGCTGGCCCTGGCGGCCTGACGACGACACGACGACGTCAGCGTCAGCGCCAGCGCCAGGGTCGGCGCGCGTGGCGTCAGGGTCGGCGCGCGGGGGCGTCAGCGGCGCTTGAGGAGCTCTTCGGCGATCTGCACGGCGTTGAGCGCCGCACCCTTGCGCAGGTTGTCCCCCACGACGAAGAGCACCAGACCCTTGCCCGCCGGGGCAGCCTGGTCGGCACGTACCCGCCCGACATGCACCTCGTCCCTGCCGGCGGCCTCGAGCGGGTTGGGCACGTCGGTCACCACGACGCCGGGTGCCTTGGCCAGCAGCTCGAGGGCACGTTCGGGGCTGATCTCGCGGTCGAACTCTGCGTGGATCGCCAGCGAGTGCCCGGTGAACACGGGCACCCGGACACACGTGCCCGAGACGCGCAGGTCGTCGAGGTGCAGGATCTTGCGCGACTCGTTGCGCAGCTTCTGCTCCTCGTCGGTCTCCAGCGAACCGTCGTCGACGATCGACCCGGCCAACGGGATCACGTTGAACCCGACGGGCACGGCGTAGACATTCGGGGCCGGGACCTGCACCGCCCGACCGTCGAGGGCGAGGTCAGCAGGCTCGCCCGCGGCATACCCACCACGCAGCTGGCCGTCGAGCTCCTGCACACCCTTGCCTCCGGAGCCGGACACGGCCTGGTAGGACGCGACCGTGAGGCGTACCAGGCCGGCCTCGTCGTGCAGCGGCTTGAGGACCGGCATCGCGGCCATGGTGGTGCAGTTGGGGTTCGCGACGATGCCCTTGGGGATCGTCGCGAGGTCGTCGGCGTTGACCTCGCTCACGACCAGCGGGACCTCGGGGTCCTTGCGCCAGGCGGAGGAGTTGTCGACGACGATCGCACCGGCAGCGGCGACCTTGGGCGCGAGCTCCCGGGAGGCCGCGCCCCCGTTGGAGAACAGCGCGATGTCGAGGCCGGAGAAGTCAGCGGTCGCCGAGTCCTCCACCGTGACCTCGCCACCAGCCCAGGGCAGGGTCGAGCCGGCAGAACGCGCCGACGCGAAGAAGCGGATCTCGTCGACGGGGAAACCCCGTTCGGCGAGAAGTGCACGCATGACCGAGCCGACCTGCCCGGTGGCCCCGAAGACACCAATTCTCATGGGACCAAGGATAGGTCGGCTCGGTCGTGCGACGGTTCAGCGGCTCACGATGTGGCAGAACCCGGGCGTGCATCGACCCTCTCGGGCTCGTCGGCCGCCGGAAGCGTCGGCACCAGGTCGCCGACACCCTCGCCGGGAGCCGACTCCGCGAACGTCAGGGTGAAGTCGTCACCGTGCTCGGTGACGCCGGCGACGACAGCCTGCTCCACTGCGGCGACGGCGTACGCGCGCCGGACGATGAGCGGGTCGCTGCTGAGGTCCTTCACCAGGGCGACCGCCAGCCCGACCATCACGATCAGGAACGGCAGCGCCGCGACGATGGTGATGTTCTGCAGGCCCGACAGGGCGTCCTCCCCACCGACGATGAGCATGACTGCGGCGACCGCACCGGTGGCGGCACCCCAGAAGATCACCGTCTTGCGGCTCGGCGCGAGGGTGCCGCGCTCGGAGAGCGTGCCCATGACGATGGAGGCGGCGTCTGCGCCCGACACGAAGAAGATCGCGACGAGGACCATGACGAGCACCGACGTGATCGTCGACAGCGGCATGTGCGACAACATCTCGAACAGCGTGCCCTCGGCAGAGCCGGCGCCCGCCACATCCGTGCCCTTGCGCTGCATGTCGATGCCTGCGCCACCGAAGATCGCGAACCACACGAGCGACACGACGCTCGGCACGAGGAGCACCCCGGTGACGAACTGGCGGATGGTCCGACCACGCGAGATCCGCGCGATGAACATGCCGACGAACGGCGTCCAGCTGACCCACCAGGCCCAGTAGAAGATCGTCCAGCCGGCCAGCCACTCCTGCATGGCGTCACCACCGGCAGCGTCGGTGCGCGCGGACATCATCGCCAGGTTCTGGAAGTAGCTGCCGACCTCGGTCGGGATGAGGTTGAGGATGAAGACCGTCGGGCCCACGACGAACACGAAGACCGCGAGGACCAGGGCCAGCACCATGTTGATGTTGGACAGCCACTGGATGCCCTTGGCCAGCCCGGAGACGGCCGACAGGATGAAGGCGGCGGTGAGCACGGCGATGATGCCGACGAGCACCATGTTGCCGGCCTTGCCCAGCCCGCTGACGATCTCGAGACCGGAGCCGATCTGCAGGGCGCCGAGGCCGAGCGAGGCGGCAGAGCCGAACAGCGTCGCGAAGATCGCGAGCATGTCGATGACGCGACCCGCCGAACCACCGACCCGCTTCTCGCCGAGCAGCGGCGCGAACGCCGAGCTGATGAGCAGCGTGCGGCCCTTGCGGAAGACGCCGTAGGCGACCGCGAGGCCGACGACCGCATAGATGGCCCACGGGTGCAGCGTCCAGTGGAACAACGTGGTGGCCATGGCGTTCTGCACGGCCTGCGGGTTCCCTGCCGCACCGGTGCCGGGCGGCGGCGTGACGAAGTGTGAGAGCGGCTCGGAGACGCCGTAGAACATCAGGCCGATGCCCATGCCGGCGGAGAACATCATCGCGATCCAGGACACGGTCCTGAACTCCGGCTCCTCGTCGTCCCGGCCGAGCGGGATGCGCCCGTACTTGCTGGCCGCGAGCCAGATGACGAACAGGACGAAGCCCGAGGCGACGAGCGAGAAGAGCCAGCCCATGTTGTGCACGACCCAGCCGAGGCCGGCACCCGAGGCGGAGCTCAGGGTGTCGGTGCTGAGGAAGCCCCAGAGCACGAAGGCGATCGCGATCGCGGCAGTGATGCCGAAGACGATCGTATCGACCTTCTGCGGCTTGTCGGCCTGGTGCTCCTCGACCACGGGGTCGAGAGCGGGGTGCAGGGCGTCGAGGGCGTCGTTCTCGCCCGCGGCCTGGGCCGGTGCGGCCGGGCCAGTCTTGGTCAGTGTCGTGTCCACGTGGGTGTAGGCGCCCTCGTTGGGGAGGGCGCCGCTCCTTCACTGTCTGGGGAAGTCTCGGGGATGTCTCGGGAAGTCTCGGGAAGTCTCGGGAAAGTTGCGCGACAAAACCGTCGCCGTCAACCGACCACTGTGCCGAGAAGCCGTACCGATCTCAAGTCGTGGGCGCCGAAGAGCCACGCCCACCCCACCAAACCTGTGTCACAGCAACGGGTTTCGGGTATGGCGTGACCCTCACCACTGCGCCTCGCCGGGCCTTGTGCCTGCGCCCGGTTGCGTCAGAACCCGAGTCGTTGCAGCTGTTTGGGGTCGCGCTGCCAGTCCTTGGCGATCTTCACGTGCAGGTCGAGGTAGACCCGCTGTCCGAGGAGCTCCTCGATCCCCTGCCGCGCGGTGGTGCCGACCTCGCGCAGCCGCGAACCACCCCGGCCGATGATGATGGCCTTCTGCGAGGACCGCTCGACGAACACGTTGACCCGCACGTCCAGCAGCGGCTTGTCGGCCGGCCGGCCCTCACGCTGGACCATCTCGTCCACGACGACGGCCAGCGAGTGCGGCAGCTCGTCACGGACACCCTCGAGCGCCGCCTCGCGGACGAGCTCGGCGATCATCACCATCTGCGGCTCGTCGGTCAGGACGCCCTCGGGGTAGAGCGGACCGGGCGACGTCGGCAGGTAGCTCGACAGCACCTCGGTGACCTCTCCCACCTGCGACCCGTCGACCGCCGAGCACGGGACGATGGCCTCCCACGAGCCCAGCTGGTCGATGGAGATGAGGTGCTCGGCGAGGCGCTGGCGGTCGACGCGGTCGGTCTTGGTGGCGATGGCCACGACCGGACGCCGCTTGCCCTGCTGGATCTCCTTGAGCTCTCGGGCGATGTACCCGTCCCCCGGGCCGATCTTCTGGTCGGCAGGCAGGCAGAACCCGATGACGTCGACCTCGAGCAGCGTCTCGCGGACGACGTCGTTGAGCCGCTCCCCGAGCAGGGTGCGGGGCTTGTGCAGCCCCGGGGTGTCGACGAGGACGAGCTGGGCGCGCTCGTTGGTGACGATGCCGCGGATGGTGTGCCGGGTCGTCTGCGGCTTGGAGGAGGTGATCGCGACCTTGTGCCCGACCATGGCGTTGGTCAGCGTGGACTTGCCCGCGTTGGGACGCCCGACCAGGCAGGCGAAGCCGGCCAGGTACGGCGGGGTGCCGGGCGAAGAGGCCGCGTCGGCGGCATACCCCTCGGACGGGCCGGTCTCACTGGTGGTCATGACACTCCCTCGCGCTGGGGTTCCACCGTAGTGCGCTCGGCGGTCCGCTCGTCCCCCTCCGGGTGAGCCACGGCGACGCGCTCGACGATCACCGAGGCGATCCGGTGCCGTCGACCAGCCATCCGTTCGGCCGTGAGCGCCAGCCCGGAGACCTCCGCGCGCGAACCCACGATGGGCACGCGACCGATGCTCTTGCCGATGAGCCCGCCGACGGTGTCGACCTCCTCCTCGTCGATCTCGACGTCGAACAGGTCGGCCAGGTCGTCGATGTCCATCGTGGCGGGGACCCGGAAGGTGCCGTCGCCGAGGTCCTCGACCCCCGGCGCCTCGCGGTCGTACTCGTCGGCGATCTCGCCCACGATCTCCTCGATGATGTCCTCGATGGTGACCAGGCCGGCGGTGCCGCCGTACTCGTCGACCACGACCGCGAAATGGCTCTGGTCGCGCTGCATCTCGCGCAGCAGGTCGTCGACCGGCTTGCTCTCGGGGATGTAGTGCATCGGCCGCATCTGGGTGGTCACGGGCAGCGAACCGGCGTCGTGGTCGGCGTTGACACGGCGGACGACGTCCTTGAAGTAGAGCAGGCCGAGGATGTCGTCGGACCCGTCGCCGACGACGGGGATGCGGGAGAAACCCGAGCGCAGGAACAGCGACATGGCCGAGCGCAGCGTCTTCTCGCTGTCGACGGTGACCATGTCGGTGCGCGGCACCATCACCTCGCGGGCCACGGTGTCACCGAGCTCGAAGACCGAGTGGATCATCTCGCGTTCGCCCGCCTCGATGACGGAGCTCTCGCCGGCCAGGTCGACGAGGTCACGCAGCTCGGACTCGCTCTGGAACGGGCCGTCGCGGTAGCCCCGGCCCGGTGTGACCGCGTTGCCGAGGGCGATGAGGACGCGGGCGACCGGTCCCAGGAGGGTGCGCAACCACACGATCACCGGCGAGGCGAACAGGGCGACGGCATCGGAGTGTTGACGCCCGAGCGTGCGCGGGGAGACCCCGACGACGACGAACGACACCAGCGCCATCACCCCGATCGCGATGAGCAGCGGCTTCCAGAACCCGTCGACGAGGTCGACGGCTCCCAACGTGATGAGGACGGCGGTGGTGGCCTCGGCCACGACCCGCAGGAACGCCGTGACGGACAGGTATGCCGCGCTGTCACCGACGATGCGCATCAGCGACGCGGAGCCGGCGCGCTTCTCCTCGAGCAGCTCATGGGCACGGACACGGGACATCCGCCAGAGGGCGGCCTCCGAGGCCGAGAGCAGGAAGGCGACCACGATGCTGAGCAGGGCGGCCAGGACGAGTCGGGTCATCACAACACCATCAGGTGGTAGGTCGGCCACGGCCCGCGAGGAACGTCAGCAGCAGCTGACGCTGGAGCTCGAACATCTCGCGCTCCTCCTCGGGTTCTGCGTGGTCGTAGCCCAGCAGGTGCAGGATGCCGTGCGTGGTGAGGAGCAGCAGCTCCTCCTCCGTCGCGTGGCCGGCGTCTGCCGCCTGCTTCTCGGCAACGGACGGGCAGAGCACGATGTCCCCGAGGACGCCCTCCTCGGGCTCCTCGCCCTCACGGGCGGGCCGCAGCTCGTCCATGGGGAACGACATCACGTCGGTCGGGCCGGGCAGGTCCATCCACTGCACGTGCAGGACCTCCATGGCCGCCTCGTCCACGAGGCGCAGGCAGAGGTCGGCACCGGGGTGCACGCGCATCTCGCCCAGCACGTACCTGCTCAGGGCCACCAGCTCGAGCTCGTCGAGCTGGTGGTCGGTCTCATTGAGAACGTCGACGCTCACGCTGTGCCCGCCCTCCCGGCTGTCCGTGCGTCTCGCCCTGCTGGTCGTCCCAGCGGCCGTAGGCGTCGACGATCGCACCGACGAGGCGGTGGCGGACGACGTCCTGCGGGGTGAGCAGGGAGAAGTGGATGTCCTCGACGCCGACGAGGATGTCGCGCACCACCCGCAGGCCCGAGCGCGAACCGTCGGGCAGGTCGACCTGGGTCACGTCACCGGTGACGACCATCTTCGAGCCGAAGCCCAGTCGGGTGAGGAACATCTTCATCTGCTCGGGCGAGGTGTTCTGCGCCTCGTCGAGGATGATGAACGCGTCGTTGAGGGTGCGGCCGCGCATGTAGGCCAGCGGGGCCACCTCGATCGTCCCGGCAGCCATCAGCCGCGGGATCGACTCGGGGTCGACCATGTCGTGCAGCGCGTCGTACAGCGGTCGCAGGTAGGGGTCGATCTTGTCGTTGAGCGTCCCGGGCAGGAAGCCCAGCCGCTCGCCGGCCTCGACCGCCGGCCGGGTCAGGATGATCCGGTTGACCTGCTTGGCCTGCAGGGCGGCGACGGCCTTGGCCATCGCCAGGTAGGTCTTGCCGGTGCCGGCCGGCCCGATGCCGAAGACCACGGTGTGCTTGTCGATGGCGTCGACGTAGTGCTTCTGGTTCAGCGTCTTGGGGCGGATCGTGCGGCCCCGCGAGGAGACGATGTTCATCGTCAGCACATCGGCGGGACGCTCCGTGGTCTGGGCGCGCAGCATGCTGATGGAGCGCTCGACGGCGTCGCGGTTCAGGGGCTGGCCACCGGCGATGACCGCGAGCAGCTCGTCGATGGTCCGTTCGGCCAGGGCCACCTCGGCACTGGGGCCGGACAGGTGGAACTCGTTGCCGCGGACGTGGATCGCCAGCTGCGGGAACGCGCGCTCCATCGTGCGGAGCAGCTCGTCGCGGGGTCCGAGAAGGGTGACCATCTGGACCTGCGGGGGAATCTCGACGGTGTGGGTGGGCACTGGAGGGACGCCGTCTGGCGTGCCCCCCGGCGTGGTCGGTTGATCGGCTTCAGGCATGGTCCGGTCAGTCTACGGTGCCGTTCAGCCGGGTGGCCACGTCATGGCCCGGCCGCCGAGGACGTGCAGGTGGGCGTGCAGGACGCTCTGCTGGGCGTCGGCCCCGGTGTTGAACACCGTGCGGTAGCCGCCGCCGGCGACGCCCTCCTGCTCGGCGACCGTGGCCACTGCCGCCAGGACGGCCGCGACCTCCGCCGGACGCTCCTCGGCGAGCCCTGCGACCGTGGCCACGTGGTGGCGCGGGATGACCAGGACGTGCGTGGGTGCCTGCGGGTCGAGGTCACGGAACGCCACCGTGGCCTCGTCCTCGTGCACGATCGTTGCGGGGACCTGCCCCGCCACGATCTTGCAGAACAGGCAGTCGGGGTCGGTCGCACGCTGCGGGGAGCCGGTCGAACCAGTCATGCAGGCGAGCGTATCGGCGCGTCAACCGCCGGGGCTGGTTGCGCGTCAAGGGAGCGTGAGACTGTTGAGCGTGGCAGAGCGCGACCCCGGCGGGGACGCCCGGGGGCGGCAGAGCGGTGCGGGCACCGGCGGCGCCGGGCCGAGCGCCGATGTGGCCATCGCCGAGCTGTATGCCGCCCACTGGACCGGCCTGGTCCGGCTCGCCTGGCTGCTCCTGCGTGACGACCTCGCGGCGGAGGAGGTCGTGCAGGACGCGTTCATCGCCGTGCACCGCCGCTGGGACTCGCTGCGCAGCCACGAGAGCGCCGCGGCCTACCTGCGCCGCGCCGTGGTGAACGGTGCGCGGTCCGGGCTGCGGCACCGCGGGGTCGAGCAGCGGTACCTGTCGCGCGAGCAGGGTGAGCCCACGACGTACGCGAGGCGCACCGAGGCGAGTGCCGAGGACCGCGCCCTCGCGGCAGAAGCCACCAGCTCCATGGTCGTTGCGCTCGGACGGTTGTCCCAGCGCCAGAGAGAGGTCCTGACGATGCGCTACTACCTCGACCTGAGCGAGGCCGAGATCGCCGACGCCCTCGGCATCTCCGCCGGCTCGGTCAAGGCCCATGCCCACCGCGGTCTCGCCGCCCTGCGCGACCGGATGGAGGCGGCATCATGAACGACCGCACCGATTTCCTTCACCCCGACTTCGAGCCGGGCGAGTTCGACCGCATCGAGCGCGAGCTGCGCCGGTCGCTGGACGAGGACGCCGGACGGGTCACCCCGAGCAACCGGCTCGACACCATCCTGCACGAGGCGCACGCGGCGGGCCCGGTCACGGCGACCGGGGGCAACGGTCTGCGACGCTGGCTGGCGCCCGCTGCGGCAGCCGCGGTGGTGGCCGCCCTCGCCGGAGGCATCTGGCTGTCCAACCAGGACCCCAGGGTGACCCCCGGCCCTCCGGCGGGGAGTCCCTCGGCGACCGTGCCGTCGGCCACCGTGCCCTCGCCGAGCGGCACCGCGAGCGGACCGTCCGCCACCGACCAGCCGACCACCGTTCCCACGACCGGCTCCGGCACCGCCGCCACGTCCTCGACCACGCCCCCGAGCGGCACCGTGGTGCCCGTGGCACTGCCGGTCTACTTCGTCGGCCCGATCGGGGACGCCAAGCCCACCTACAAGCTGTTCCGCGAGTTCATCCGCAGCGAGCTGCCCACCGATGCGACCCCTGCGGGCAAGGCCAAGGCCGCGCTCGTGCTGGCGATCAACGCCCAGCCCTACAGCAACACCGACGGCTACCTCCAGCCGTGGTCGGGCCAGACCATCGGCGACGTCACGGTGACGAACGGGCTGATCACGATCGCCCTCGCCAACGGGGGCTCCCCGGACGCCGTCGTCGGCGAGGAGAACAAGCGGCTCGCCGTGCAGGAGCTGGTCTGGACCGCGCAGGCCGCGATCCAGCAGACCTACCCCGTGCGGTTCGAGGTCGCGGACGGGTCGACCACGCTGTTCGGGTCGATCTCGGTCGACCAGTCCTTCACCCGACCGCCGGCGGCCGAGTCGTGGAAGGACCTCGCGCCGATCTGGGTCACCTCCCCCGGCCGTGACCAGGTCGTCCCGTCCACCTCGCCGGTGAAGGTCCAGGGTGAGGCCAGCGTCTTCGAGGCCACCGTGCAGTGGGAGCTCGAGCGGGGGACCACGCCGGTCACCAAGGGCCACACGATGGCCAGCATCGGGGCTCCGGGTCGCGGCCAGTACTCCATCGACCTCGGCTCCCTCTCCCCCGGCTCCTACACCGTGAAGGTGTACGAGGCGAGCGCCAAGGACGGGTCGGTCGCCGCCGAGGACTCGGTGTCCTTCACGGTGAAGTAGCTCAGCGCCAGCGGGTGGCGGCGCTGAGCACGGCCAGGGCCGCGGGGCCGGCGCTCGAGGAGCGCAGCACCGTCGGACCGAGCCGGACCGTCACGGCGCCGGCTGCCTCGAGCGCGGCGACCTCCTCCGGCGTGATGCCACCCTCGGGACCGACGACGACCAGCACCTCGCCGGACTCCGGAACCCGTTGCGCAGCAAGGCTCTGCGTGGCGTCCTCGTGCAGCACGTATGCCGCCGCAGCACTCCCCACGCGGGCCGCCAGGCTCTTCGTGGTGACCAGCTCGGCGACCACCGGGACGCGGGAGCGGCGGGACTGCTTGGCGGCAGCCACGACGGTGGACTCCCACTTGCGTCGCGCCTTGTCACCGCGGTCGCCGCGCCACTGCACGATGCAGCGGGAGGCCTGCCACGGCACGACCTCGTCGACGCCGAACTCCGTGGCCGCCTCGACCGCCTGGTCGTCGCGGTCCCCCTTGGCCAGCGCCTGCACGAGGACGAACCTGGGCTGTGGCTCGTCCTCGACGGACAGCTCGGCCACCACGAGCTCCAGCTCGGCCTTCGTCGCTCCCACGACGTCGCACGTGGCCCGCAACCCGGCACCGTCGGCGAGGAGCACCCGCTCCCCCGCCGCGATCCGACGCACGGTCGCCGCATGGCGACCTTCTGGCCCGTCCAGCACGACCCGGTCGCCCGGTGTGGCGCCGGCGAGCAGCGCCGGGTCCACGAGGAAGAGCGGCAGCGTCACGGCGCCAGCGTAGGGGCTGGCTCTCGGCTACGGCGAGGCGCCGGCCCTGGCCGCGAGCGCCGCGAGCTCGACGCGGTTGGTTGCGCCGGTCTTGCGAAGCATGTGCGAGATGTGGGTGCTCACGGTCTTTTCACTGAGCACGAGCTCGGCGGCGATCTCCGCGTAGGTCCGTCCGGCCACGACGTGGCCCAGCACCTCACGTTCTCGACGGGTCAGCCCCAGGTGGTCCACCTCCGGAGCCACTCCGGCTGCGTCGACGGGGTCGAGGCGAATCCGCGCGGCCCGGGCGAGGTCGCGCACACGGATCAGGACGGGTTCGGCCCCGAGCCGGAGGGCTGCGTCCGCAGATGAGCGCGCCCACCTGGCAGCGCGCCCTCGGTCGGGCTGGGGTCCGCGCAGATGTGCCTCCGCCGCGCGCCACCCGGCGTAGGCCGCCTCCCAGGGCAGCCCGGTCTCCACCAACAGCTCCGACGCCCGCTCCCACTGCTGCGTGTTGTCCGCACTCCCCCGTGACCTGCCGACCTCCGCGTGGTACCAAGCGTCGAAGGCCTCCACCTGCCGTCGGTAGAACGGCGATACGGACCCCCACGCGAATGCGTCATCGTCGTCCGAGGCCGGGATGCCGAAGTCACGGACCACGACCGGAAAGCGCTGGACGAGCAGGTCGAGCCGCGCCTGGACCGGCGCGTCGTCCTGGAACCTGTCCCTGGCGTGCTGCGACTGGTCGGCCAGCGCCTGGGCCGCCAGCGGGAGCAGCCACTCGCACATCGTCGGCGCCACGCCAGGGTTGTCGAGCGCAGCCTGGATGCACTCCACGGCCCCATCCGGGTCCCCGGCCGCCAGCATGGCCTCGGCCCGCACCGGGTCATACTCCAAGGCCCTGAAACCCGAGGGATCGGTGAAGATCTCCGGCACGCGCGCGAGGTGCGCCAAGCCCTCGTCGACCCGCCCCTGGAGGACGGCCAGGCGGGCGGCGACGAGCCGCGCAACAGCCTCCACGAGTGGTCCGGGCTCGGACCCCAGGCAGATGCGCAACAGGGCGGTGCATTCCTCCCACCTGCCGGCGGCCAACCTCCCCGCGGCCTCGACGCTTGCCAGCCACGCCACATAGGGATGCGGCGCCCCCGCCGCAACCGCCTCGAGGCGGCGGGCGGCCACCAGGTCGACGGTTGCCGGGGCTGACCAGATGTCGAGGGCATTGCCCTCCCACAGGACGGCATGGCAGTAGGCCCAGAAGTCGCCGGCCTGCAGCGCCAGGGTCCGGCCCAGTGCTGCCTCGACCCGGGCCTGGGCCTGGTCCACGGCGACGAGGGCGACGGCGCGAGCGGTATGGGCGTACGACAGCGCCTGAGGGTGCCCGGCCCGTTCGGCCAGCGCCAGTGCCCGGTCGGCGAGCTCGGCACTGTCACTGTCCCCTTCCCACATCGCCGCGTGAGCCTGCTCTGCCACCGTCAGGGCGTACTGCCAGGAGTCCGGGGCGTTCCGGCCCACCCGCTCGGCCTCGTCGCTGTCCGCCCTGGTCAAGAACCCCAGGCCCAGCGAGAAGCGCAGGTGCATCCTGCGCACCAGCAGCTCGGCGCACTCGGCGGGAGCCACTGCCGGATCCAGCTCGAGCAGCAGCTCCGCCACGGTGTCGAGCTCGGCGCGGTGGGAGGCACTCGACTGCGCCGCGGACTTGAGCAGCCACAACAGGTCCAGGTGGGTGTACCGATCGTGCGCGACCTTCGATCTCAGGTCCGTCGCACGCCGCAGCAGCCGCAACCGTTCCGGACCGCCCCCGGAGCCACCCGCGGCCGAGACCCCAGGGCCCGGCTCAGCCGCGCGCAGGGACCAGTGGTACGCCTCCTCCTCGTGACCGGCGTGGAAGTGGTGATCGGCGATCAGGGCCAGGACCCCGACATCCCCGGTGTCGTCCAAACCGGCCTCGAAGTGGGCGGCGAACGCCTCGTGCCACCGACGCCGCTCGTCCACGGGCACGTGCTTGACCAGGACCTCGGCCTGCAGGGGGTGGTGGAACCAGAACCGGCCGTCCACCTCGTCGAGGTCGAGCACGCCCGCGCTGGCGGCGACCCCCAGCAGGGTCGCGAGTTCTTCGACGTCGAACCGACCCCTGGTGACCTTCGTGAGCTCCGTCGCCGACTGGCGGTGCCCGCCGATCGCCAGAACGGTGGTGACCTCCCGGCCCTTCCGCGAGAGCCGGTGCCACGTCGCCAGCACCGCTTCCTCGATGTCGTCCGGCAGCTTGGTCGGCAGGTGGCCGCTGGTGGACGCGACCCCGGCGACGAGCAGTCGCGTGAGGTAGCAGTTGCCTCGGGTTCGGGCGAACACCTCGTCGACCAGCGTCTCGTGCGCGGGCGTCCCGAACAGTCCCGCCACCTGGTCGGCCGTCTCCAGACGCGTCAGGGGCCCGACGTCCAGCACCTCGAACCCGGGCAACCGCCGAACGTCGGCCAGCCAGGTGTTGAGCCGGGCACCTGGCGCCACCTCGCCCCGACGGACGGTGGCCAGGATGGCGAGCCGTCGGTCCCGAGGCCCCGCCAGTAGGTAGAGCAGCACGTCGAGGGTGCTCTGGTCGGTCCAGTGGAGGTCGTCGACCACCAGCACCACGGTCGAGCGTGAGGTCACGTCGTCGATCCAGGCGTCGATCTCCTCCAACACCTGCCCGCTGCCGCCACCGCGACGCAGGCAAGCCGGCAGGCTGACCCCCTCGGGCAGTCGGCGGAAGGCCGAGCGCAGCGCGAGGTAGGGCACGGTGACCGATGCCATCGGCAGCCCGCCCCCGGACAGGACGACGGTGTCGGGTCCGCAGGCCGCGGTCACCCGTTGCACCAGCGTGGACTTGCCGACCCCGGCGTCGCCAGTCAGCAGCAGCGCCCCGGCGGCACCGCCCTGGGCGCGGTCGACCACCGAACGCACCGCGACCAGCTCACGAACACGCCCCACGAATGCCGGGGGGTCCGCCCCCGTGAACACCGGCACCACCCGAGTCTGGCACGGGCTGACCCGCGGCAACCATCCCCAATCGGGGTGACCTGACGCGAGAAATAAGGGGTCCTGCCCGATGTCCTGTCCGTAGGTGTGGAACGACGGTGGAGGGACCACTCACCCGTCAACCGACGGGACCACGCCCAGCGCCACCGGAGGAGAACCATGCGCACGCGTCACCGCCTCACTGCACTGACTGCCACTGCAGCCCTCGCCATCTTGACCGTCGTCGGCGAAGGCGCTCAGGCGAACTCGCCCAAGGTCGAGGAGGCGCTCGGGTCCGTAGTCACGGACTGGAACGCCGTGGCCGGCCGGGCCGCGCTCGCGGCCTGCATCGCACCGCTCGACAACCCGCTCCACGAGTCGCGAATGTATGCGATGGGGCATCTCGCCATCCACGATGCCCTCAACGCCATCGACCGGCGGTCGACTCCGTATGCGGCCGACTTCCGGGTGTGGGAACACGCCTCGGCCCGGGCGGCAGTGGCACAGGCAGCCCGCGACGCCCTGGTCTCGGCGATCGCGGACATCTCGGCGCCCTTCCCCCAGTCCTGCCGGGACGCCGGTGCCGCCGTCGTGGAGCAGCACTACGCCGCACAACTGGCCCTGGTGCCCGCCGGTCGGGCGAAGAACACCGGTCGGGCGGCCGGCACCCGCGCAGCCGCCGCCGTCGTGGCCCTGCGTCAGGGCGACGGCGCCGACACGCCCCTCATCGTCGGCGACCACCCCCAGGGCTCCCGGCCCGGGGACTGGGTGTTCACGTCGGGGACCGGGTTCGCCTTCGCCCCCGGCTGGGGGTCGGTCCGACCCTTCGCCACACCCACGCCGATGCGGGTGGATGGGCCGTACCGCCTCACGAGCAAGGCCTACGCCCGCGACCTGAACGAGGTGAAGGCCCTCGGTGGTGACGGCGTGACCACGCCGAGCACTCGGACCGCACAGCAGACCCAGACCGCGTACTTCTGGCTGGAGAGCTCACCGTTGGCCTGGAACCGGATCGCCCGTGGACTGGCGACCGAGCAGCGGCTCGACGCCTGGGCTCAGGCGCGGCTCTACGGGCTGCTCGGCGTCGCGATGGCCGACGGCTACATCGGCTCGTTCGCCACCAAGTACACGAACCCCTTCTGGCGTCCCGAGACAGCGGTGCGACAAGCCGACCACGACGGCAACCGGGCCACGAGCGGTGACCCGACGTGGACCCCGCTGGTGACGACCCCGCCCGTCCCCGACCACGACTCCGCCCACGCGGTGGAGGGCGGTGCTGCCGCGGCAGTGTTCCACTCGTTCTTCGGCACCGACCGGATGCCCTTCGACCAGTGCAGCAACACGCTCCCCACCGGGTCGTGCGGTGCGGCCGACGAGGTGCGCCGACGGTACCGGTCGTTCTCCCAGGCTGCCCAGGAGAACGCCGTCTCGCGGGTCTACATCGGGTTCCACTTCCGCCACGCCTCCGAGGTCGGGCTGGCCCACGGATCCCGTATCGGGCGCTGGGTCACCCACAGCACGCTGACCCCGGTGCGCTGAACCGGTGAAGGGGGTGTGCCGCATGGCCGATCGGCCACGCGGCACACCCACGCGTGCTACTTGGCCTTGAAGGCGTCGCGCAGCTTGCCGAAGAGGCCGGGGTGGGCCGGCGTCATACGACCCTCCGGACGCTCCTCGCCGCGCAGGGCCGCGAGCTGGCGCAGGAGCTCCTCCTGCTGCTCGTCGAGGCGCGTCGGCGTGAGGATGGTGGCGTGCACGATGAGGTCACCGCGACCGCCGCCGCGCAGGTGGGTCACCCCGAGGCCGCGCAGCGTCATCGCGTCGCCGGACTGGGTGCCGGGCTTGAGCTCGAGCTCGTTGACGCCGTCGAAGGTGTCCAGCTTGAGGGTCGTTCCGAGCGCCCCAGCTGTCATCGGCAGCTCGACCGTGCAGTGCAGGTCGTCCCCGCGGCGCTGGAACGTCTGGTGCGGGCGGACCGCGACCTCGACGTACAGGTCACCGGCGGGGCCACCGCCCTGGCCGACCTCGCCCTCGCCCGTGAGCTGGATCCGGGTGCCGGTGTCGACGCCGGCGGGGACCTTGATCTTCAGGGTGCGGCGGGTGCGGACCCGGCCGTCGCCGGAGCACTCGAAGCACGGGCTCACCAGGACCTCGCCGTAGCCCTGGCAGGTCATGCACGGCCGGGTCGTCATGACCTGGCCGAGGAACGACCGCTGCACCTGCTGGATCTCGCCGCGCCCGGCGCACACGTCACAGGTCCGGCGGGAGGTGCCCGGCTGGGCGCCGTCACCGTGGCAGGTCGAGCAGACGACCGCCGTCTCGACGGTGAGCTCCTGCTCGCCGCCGAACACGGCGTTCGACAGGTCGAGGTCGAGCCGGACCAGGGCGTCCTGGCCGCGGCGCTGCCGCGAGCGCGGGCCGCGCTGGGACTGACCGGCACCGGCGCCGAAGAACGCGTCCATGATGTCGCTGAAGGAGAAGCCCTGGCCGAAGCCGGCTGCGCCACCGGCATAGGGGTCGGACCCCATGTCGTAGGAGCGCTTCTTCTCGGCGTCGGAGAGCACGTCGTAGGCCTGGGAGACCTTCTTGAACTGCTCCTCCGCCTCGGGGCTGGGGTTGACGTCCGGGTGCAGCTTGCGCGCCATCTTGCGGTAGGCCCGCTTGATGTCCTCCGGTGACGCGTCCTTGGAGACGCCCAGGTCCTGGTAGTAGTCGTTCAACGAGAGTCCTTGTCAGTGTTGCGGTGTCAGTGGTGCGTGCTGCGGTGGAGCGTGCTGCGGTGCTGCGTGCTGTCGGGCGAGGTCCTCACTCGGCCAGGATGCGGGAGACGTACGTGGCGACCGCGCGTACCGACGCCATCGTCGTGGGGTAGTCCATCCGGGTCGGGCCGAGCACGCCGAGCCCGGCGACGAGGTCGGACCCGCTGCCGTACTCGGTCGCGACGACCGAGGTGGACTGCAGCCCGGCGAACGGGTTCTCGTGCCCGATGCGGACCGAGACGACGTCGCTGGTCCCCCGGGCGGTGCCGAGCAGCTTGAGCAGCACGACGTGCTGCTCCAGCGCCTCGAGCACCGGACCGATGCTGAGCGGGAAGTCGGTGCCGACCCGAGCGAGGTTGGAGGTGCCGGCCAGCACGACCCGCTCCTCGCGTTCCTCGACGAGGGCGTCCTCCAGGGACCGCACGACGGCTCGCACCAGGTCACGGTCGACCGGCTCGAACTGCTCCGGCAGCGACGCCAGCGAGGCCGCCGCGTCGACGAGCCGCTCCCCCACGGCCAGGGCGTTGACCTTGGCGCGGACCAGCCCGAGGGTGGCCTCACCCTCGGTCGTCGACAGGTCGTGGGTGGTCTCGATGACCCGCTGCTCGACCCGGCCGGTGTTGACGATGAGCACGACCATCAGGCGGGTCGCCCCCATCGGCACGAACTCGATGTGCCGCACCGACGACCGCGTCAGCGACGGGTACTGCATGACCGCCACCTGGCGGGTCAGCGACGCGAGCAGCCGCACGGTACGGGCCACCACGTCGTCGAGGTCGACAGCGCCCTCGAGGAACTGGGCGATGGCCGAGCGCTCTGCCGCCGACATCGGCTTGACCGAGCTGAGGCGGTCGACGAACAGGCGGTAGCCGGCATCGGTGGGCACGCGACCTGCGCTGGTGTGCGGGGCCGCGATCAGGCCCTCCTCCTCCAGCGCGGCCATGTCGTTGCGGACGGTGGCGGCGGAGACACCGAGCTGGTGGCGCTCCAGCAAGGCCTTGGACCCCACGGGCTCGGAGGTCTCGACGTAGTCCTGCACGATGGCGCGCAGCACGGCGAGACGGCGTTCCTCGCTCATCGGACACCTCCCTACGGTCGGCGGGTTGCGGGTGGGAGCCAGGTGGCGGACCACGCTGGCACTCAGACTCAGCGAGTGCCAAGTCTACGCGGTTCCCGGCGCGGGGGCCGCACCGGCGGCGCGCCCTCGCCGCCGGCACCGGCCGCGCGGCATACCCTGCGTCGGTGTCCGACCGCTATGGCTCCGATGTCCTCTCCGGTGACTGGAAGGTCCCCCCACGGGGACGCTCCCGCGAGGTGGAGGCCGAGACCGGGCTGGTCGTCGAGGACGTCGACACGGGGTGGTGCGGCGCGATCGTGCGGGTCGAGAAGGCCGGCGGTATGCGCGTGGTGCACCTCGAGGACCGGCGCGGACGCACCAAGGGGTTCCCGATGGGCCCCGGTTTCCTGCTCGACGGCGCGCCGGTGATCCTCACGCCCCCGACTGCCGCGGCCCGTGCCCAGCTCGCGCAGGCCAAGGCCGCCACCTCGCGCACGGCCTCGGGTTCGCGGGCCGTCGAGGGTGCCAAGGCCCGGGTCGCCAGTGGTTCGCGCATCTTCGTCGAGGGCCGCCACGACGCCGAGCTCGTCGAGAAGGTCTGGGGCGACGACCTGCGCATCGAGGGTGTCGTCGTCGAGATGCTCGACGGGGTCGACGACCTCGCCGGCGCGATCCGTGACTTCGCGCCCGGACCCGGCCAGCGGATGGGGGTGCTCGTCGACCACCTCGTCCCGGGCACCAAGGAGCACAAGGTCGTGCAGGCCTGCTCTCGAAGGGCCCGTATGCCGCGCACGTCCGGATCCTGGGGCACCCCTACGTCGACGTGTGGCAGTCGGTGCGCCCGGAACGCCTGGGCCTGCAGCAGTGGCCGGTCATCCCCCGCGGCCAGTCGTGGAAGCACGGCATCTGCCACCACCTGGGCTGGCAGGCCGACAGCCAGGCCGACATCGCTCGGGCGTGGAAGCAGATCCTCGGGACGGTGCGGTCCTACGCCGACCTCGAGCCGACCCTGCTCGCCAGCGTCGAGGAGCTCATCGACTTCGTCACCGAACCGGGTCACTGACCGGTCCTGGCCTGCGGATCCGCGCACTGGGACGTCGGGGTCGACCCTGATCCACCCCTGACCCGTCCCCCGCCAGACCCCGAAGGTCCCGTCCGCAGACCTCGACATGCGTTTGACTGGAGGCACCCACCACCACGGAGGACACCATGACCGCGCAACCCGGACCGCCCACCCCGCCCGACTACGGAGGGCCCGGCGCCCCGATGACGCCCGCCCAGGAGCGCAACTGGGCGACCTTGGCCCACGTCGTCCCGCTCGTCGCCATGGTGCTCAGCGCCGGCACCCTCGGGTTCGTCGGCTCGCTCGTGATCTACCTGCTGTACAAGGACCGCGGGCCCTTCGTGCGCCAGCACGCCGCGAACTCGCTCAACATCCAGATCATCACCGGGATCGTGCTGCTCATCTCGTTCCCGCTGATGCTGGTGCTGATCGGCTTCCTCACCTTCGGCCTCGCCCTGCTCTTCGCCCTGATCGTGCACATCCTCGCGGCGGTGAAGGCCAACAACGGCGAGTGGTACAAGCCGCCGTTCACGCCGAGCTTCGTGAGCTGAACCCCCGCTAGCGCAGGCCGAGGAGCCGGCGCACCACCGTGTCGGCCAACAGGCGGCCCTGCCTCGTCAGCACCACCCGCTGACGGCGCAGGGCCGCTGTCGCGTCCACGAGCTCGTCGGCGATCAGGCCGGCGACGGCGGTGCGTCCCTCGGGTCGCAGGTCGTCGATCGGCAACCCCTGCACCAGGCGCACCCCCAGCAGCACCCGCTCGTCGTACCGCTGCTCGTCGGTGAGCGTCTCCCGGCCGTGGGCGGGGCTCGTCCCGGCGCCCACGCGGGCGGCATACGCGTTGGGGTGCTTGACGTTCCACCACCGCACGCCCCCGACGTGGCTGTGCGCTCCGGGTCCGATGCCCCACCAGTTGCCGTCGGCCCAGTAGCCCTCGTTGTGGCGGCAGCGGGCGTCCTCGCGGGTGGCCCAGTTGCTCACCTCGTACCAGCCGTAGCCGGCTCCGGCGAGGTGCTCGTCGGCGATCTCGTACTTCGCGGCCTCGTCGTCGTCCTCGGGTGCGGCGACCTGGCCGCGACGGACCTGGGCCGCGAGCTTGGTCCCGTCCTCGACGACCAGGGCGTAGGCGGACACGTGGTCGGGCGCGAGGTCGGTCGCCGTGCGCAGGCTGGTGCGCCAGTCGTCGAGGCTCTCCCCCGGGGTGCCGTAGATGAGGTCGAGGCTGACCTGCAGCCCGGCGGCCCGCGCCGCGTCGACGGCCCGGGCGACGTTGGCGGGGTCATGGGTGCGTTCGAGGGTGCGCAGCACGTGCGGAACAGCCGACTGCATGCCGAGCGAGACCCGCGTGAACCCCGCGTCGGCCAGCACCCGCAGACCGTCGGGGGTCACCGAGTCGGGGTTCGCCTCGGTCGTCACCTCGGCGTCGTCGGCCAGCCCGAACCGGTCGCGGACGCCGTGCAGCATCGCCGCCAGGTCGGTCGCGGCGAGCATCGTGGGGGTGCCGCCACCGATGAACACCGTCTGCACCTGCGGCGGCCGCTCGCCGAGGACCGTTGCCGCGAGGTCGAGCTCGCGGACCGCCGCACTCGCGAAGGTCGCCACGCTCGCACCGTCGTTGCCGAGCTCGGTCAGCGTGTAGGTGTTGAAGTCGCAGTAGCCGCAACGCACCGAGCAGAACGGCACGTGCAGGTAGATCCCGAACGGTCGGGCCGCCAGGGTCGCCAGGGCCGACTCGGGCAGGACGCCGTCGACCGGCGCGGGGTCGCCGTCGGGCAGGGCACTGGGCATGCGGCCATCCTCTCAGCCGTGGCCCCGGCTACCGTCGTCGGATGCGCCACCTCTGCGACGCCGATGTCGAGGCCCTGCTCCCAGCTCCGGCGGAGGCGGTCCGGCTCGTGCACGAGGCCCTCGTCGCGCTGTCCAGGGGCGAGGCGGAGGTGCCGCCGAAGCCCACCGTCCACGCACCCGGTGGCGCGTTCGCGAACGCCATGCCCGCGGCATACCCGGCGCGGAAGTTGTTGGGCTGCAAGTGGATCAGCATCTTCCCCGACAACCCCTCGCAAGGGCTCCCCACCGCCAGTGGCCTGATGGTGGTCAACGACGGGCAGACCGGCGTACCCCGCGCGGTCATGTCCGCGGCCGCGCTCACCGCCGCGCGGACCGGCGCCGTGAGCGGAGCCTGCGTCGCGGCCCTCGCCTCGCCGGGCGCCCCCGTCGGGTTCACCGGCGCCGGCGTGCAGGCGCGTTCGCACCTGCGGGTGCTCGCCGCGTTGGGCCACCTCGACGTCACCGTGTATGCGCGGCGCCCCGAGGCACGAACCGAGCTCCTGCGGTGGGCGGCATCCCACGTGCCGCAGGTGGCGCTGCGCGTGACCGGCGACGTGCGCGAGGCCGTGCGGGGGCGGCCAGTCGTCATCACCGCCCTGTCGATCGGCCTGTCCGGGGCACAGCTCGACCCCGAGTGGGTCGACGCGGACGCCCTCGTGCTGCCGCTGGACTACGCCAGCTCGGTCGGGCCGGCCCTGGCCGGCGGCGCGCTCCTGGCCGCCGACCACCTCCCCCAGTTCGAGGCGGTCAGGGCGGCGGGGACGCTGGGCGACTACCCGGCCGCGTCGCGGTGGACGGGCGAGCTGCTCGCCGGCCCGCGTCCGGAGGGGCGCATCGTCTGCCAGAACCTCGGCAACGGCCTGAGCGACCTCGTCCTCGCTGCGGCCGTCGCGGACTCCGCCGAGGAGCGGGGAGCCGGGCAGGTGCTGGTCACCGGTCCCGCGTAGGGTCCAAGGGTGAGCACCTCCCGCTGGATCGACCTCGACGGCGTCGTCAACATGCGTGACGTCGGCGGCCTGCCCACCACCGACGGGGGCACCGTCGCCACGAGGCGGCTGCTGCGTTCGGACAACCTGCAGGACCTCACCGAGGCCGATGTGCGGCACCTCGTCGAGGTCCTGGGGGTCAGCGACATCGTCGACCTGCGCAGCAACGTCGAGGTGCACATCGAGGGTCCGGCACCGCTGCAGGTCCGCGGTCTCGCCACCCACCACCGCCACTCGCTCTTTCGCGACGACGACCGTGAGATCACGGCCGAGGACGCCCTCGTCGTGCCGTGGTCGAAGAAGAACCAGAAGGAGGCGGACGCCCGACCTCGCCTCGACGACGACTACTGGGCGAGCCACTACCTCGGCTACCTCGCCAACCGCCCCGACTCGGTCCTGGGTGCGCTCGAGGTCATCGCCCGCGCCCCGGGCGCCACCATCGTGCACTGCGCCGCAGGCAAGGACCGCACCGGCACGGTCGTCGGCCTGGCCCTGTCGGTCGCCGGGGTGTCCGACGAGGACGTCGTCGCGGACTACGTGGCCACCGACGAGCGGATCGAGCTGATCGTCGGCCGGCTGATGAGCCGCCCGGCGTACGGCGAGGTGCTCAAGGACCAGCCGATGGACCACCACCGACCCAAGCCCGAGACGATGGCCCGCATCCTCACGATCCTGGCCGAGCGCCACGGCGGTGCCGGGGGTTGGCTGCAGGAGCAGGGCTGGAGCGGGGACCAGGTCGAGGAGCTCCGCGGCCGACTGCGCGCATGAGCGGTTCGGACCCCCGGCCACGCGCTCGGCGCCGAGCGATGCGGGTCCTGCTCGTCGACGACGCCGACCGCCTGCTGCTGTTCCGCGACAGCGACCCCGGGATGTCACCGGTGCCGACCTGGTGGATCACGCCGGGTGGCGGGGTCGAGCCGGGCGAGCAGGACGTCGAGGCGGCCGTCCGCGAGGTGTTCGAGGAGACCGGCGTGCAGGTGGCCCCCGACCAGCTGGTCGGACCGCTCGCCACCCGCGTCGTCGTGCACGGCTACAGCGACGTCGTCACGACGCAGGACGAGGCGTTCTGGTTCGTCCGGGTGCCGGCGTTCGAGGTGAGCACCGTCGGCCACACCGAGCAGGAGCTGCTCACGATGACCGCCCACCGGTGGTGGACCCGGAACGAGCTCGCCGCCACCGACGACGAGGTCTGGCCGCGCGACCTGCTCGACCTGTGGTCCTCGGCCGAGGACTGGCTGCACGCCGGCCGCACCACGACCAGCCCGACGCCGGTCGACCTCGGCACCGTCGAGGAGTCCACCGTCCCGGTGCGCGAGGTCCACCCGGCCCGGCCGGTCCACCCGGCCTGAGGGGCAAGCCCTACTTCTTGGCCTTGTCGCCGTCGTCGTTGGACAGGGCGGCGATGAACGCCTCCGGCGGGACCTCGACCGAGCCGATGTTCTTCATCCGCTTCTTGCCGGCCTTCTGCTTCTCCAGCAGCTTGCGCTTGCGGCTGATGTCACCGCCGTAGCACTTGGCCAGGACGTCCTTGCGGATCGCCCGGATGTTCTCGCGGGCGATGATGCGTGCGCCGATGGCGGCCTGGATCGGCACCTCGAACTGCTGGCGCGGGATGAGCTCCTTGAGCTTGCCCGCCATCATCACGCCATACGCGTAGGCCTTGTCCTTGTGGACGATCGAGGAGAAGGCGTCGACGGTCTCGCCCTGGAGCAGGATGTCGACCTTGACGAGGTCGGCCACCTGGTCGCCGTCGGGCTCGTAGTCGAGCGAGGCATACCCACGGGTGCGCGACTTGAGCTGGTCGAAGAAGTCGAACACGATCTCGGCCAGCGGCAGGGTGTAGCGCATCTCGACGCGCTCCTCGGACAGGTAGTCCATGCCGCGCAGGCTGCCGCGCTTCTGCTGGCACAGCTCCATGACCGCACCGATGAACTCGCTCGGCGCGAGGATCGTGGCACGCACGATCGGCTCGGTGACCGACGAGATCTTGCCGTAGGGGTACTCGCTCGGGTTGGTGACGGTCAGCACCTTGCCGTCGTCCATCGTCACCTCGTACACGACGTTCGGCAGCGTCGAGATGAGGTCGAGGTCGAACTCACGCTCGAGGCGCTCGCGCACGATCTCGAGGTGCAGCATGCCGAGGAACCCGATGCGGAAGCCGAACCCGAGGGCCGCGGAGGTCTCGGGCTCGTAGACCAGGGCCGCGTCGTTGAGCTTGAGCTTGTCGAGGGCGTCGCGCAGGTCGGGGTAGTCCGAGCCGTCGATGGGATAGAGCCCCGAGAACACCATCGGCTTGGGGTCCCGGTAGCCGCCCAGGGCCTCCTTGGCCGGCTTGGCCGCGTTGGTGACGGTGTCACCGACCTTGGACTGGCGCACGTCCTTCACGCCGGTGATGAGGTAGCCGACCTCGCCGACGCCGAGGCCCTTGGCCGGGGTCGGCTCGGGCGAGCTCACCCCGATCTCGAGCAGCTCGTGGGTCGCGCGCGTCGACATCATCGCGATCTTCTCGCGCGGGTTGAGGTTGCCGTCGATGACCCGGACGTAGGTGACGACCCCGCGGTAGGTGTCGTAGACCGAGTCGAAGATCATCGCGCGGGCCGGGGCGTCGGGGTCCCCGACGGGCGGCGGGAGCTGCCGGACGATCTGGTTGAGCAGCGGCTCGACCCCTTCACCGGTCTTGCCGGACACCCGCAGGCAGTCCTCGGGCTCGCAGCCGATGAGGCCGGCCAGCTCCTCGGCGAACTTCTCCGGCTGGGCTGCGGGCAGGTCGATCTTGTTGAGCACCGGGATGATCGCGAGCTCGTTCTCCATGGCGAGGTAGAGGTTCGCCAGGGTCTGCGCCTCGATGCCCTGGGCCGCGTCGACGAGCAGGACGGCACCCTCGCAGGCAGCCAGCGAGCGCGACACCTCGTAGGTGAAGTCGACGTGCCCCGGGGTGTCGATCATGTTGAGCGCGTAGGTCGTGCCGTCGAGCTCCCACGGCATCCGGACGGCCTGGCTCTTGATGGTGATGCCGCGCTCGCGCTCGATGTCCATCTTGTCGAGGTACTGCGCACGCATCGCCCGTCCGTCCACGACCCCGGTGACCTGGAGCATCCGGTCGGCCAGGGTGGACTTGCCGTGGTCGATGTGGGCGATGATGCTGAAGTTCCGGATCAGGTCCGGCGGCGTTGCGTGCGGCTGCAGCGCGGTGCGGGCCATCGGGGACACGGGTGTAGTCGACCTCACGGGTGGGACGGCAGGGAACGCTTCATCCTCCCACGACCACGGCGCTACCCGTGACGCGGCGCGTCGTGCGCCGCTGCGCGGAGGCCGACGCCAGGGCGATCCCGACACCGAGCACGGCGAGTACGGCGCCGAGCCGCGAGGGCCACTCGTACCCCAGGCCCGCGGAGAGCACGATCGACCCGAGCCAGGCGCCGAGGGCGTTGGCGAGGTTCAGCGTGGAGTGGTTGAGCGCCGCCGCGAGGGACTGG
Source organism: uncultured Actinomycetota bacterium (assembly GCA_963731235.1). Lineage (GTDB taxonomy): Bacteria > Actinomycetota > Actinomycetes > Actinomycetales > Dermatophilaceae > Pedococcus. Next base: position 61,489 of record CAVSUT010000017.1, read on the forward strand.
CCCTCGTGGGCGACATCCATCAGGTGCGTCTGGAGCATCGGCACCAGCGTGCTCGGCAGCAGGCCGAGCATGAAGACCGCGACGATCGCCAGCCACTGGGCCTGCTGGACCGCCGGACCGAACAGCACGAGCATCACCGCGATGGCGCCCATGACGACCGTGATCCCCCGCAGCAGCCCCAGCTTCGACACCGGTCCGGCGAGCAGGGCTCCGACCGTCATGCCCACGCCGTAGACCGCGAGGATCAGCGGGACGGTGCTCCGGCCGAAGCCACCGAGCTCGGTCATCGTCGGCGAGATGTAGGAGAAGGTGGCGAACATGCCACCGAAACCCACGGTGCCGATGGCCAGGGCGAACCAGACCTGGGGCCGGCGCAGCGCGGAGAGCTCCGAGCGCATCGTCACCCCGCCGTCGGGCGGGCAGAACGGGATCCAGCGCCATACGGCGAGAACGGTGACCAGCGCGATCACGGACACCGCGGCATACGGCAGCTGCCAGCCGTAGGACTGGCCGAGGCGGGTGGTCAGCGGCACCCCCACGATGTTGGCGACGGTCAGCCCGGTGATCATCATCGACACGGCCCAGGTCCGGCGGTGCGCCGGGACGAGCGAGGCGGCCACGAGGGAGCCGACACCGAAGTACGCCCCGTGCGGGAGGCCGGACAGGAAGCGGGCGGCCATGAGCAGGCCGTAGCTGCCCGCCAGTGCGGACAGCGCGTTCGCGACGGCGAAGCCGCCCATCAGCCAGAGCAGGAGGCGCTTGCGCGGCATCCTCGAGCCGAGGGTGGCCAGGACCGGGGCGCCCACGACGACCCCTGCGGCGTAGGCGGAGACGACGTGACCGGCGGTGGGGATGGAGATGCCCACGCCGTCGGCGACCTCCGGCAGCATCCCCATCGTGACGAACTCGGTGGTGCCGATGGCGAAGCCTCCGGCCGCGAGCGCGAGCAGCGCCAGGTTGGTGTGCGCGGAGCGGACGAGGGGGCCGACGTCTCCGGTGTCCTCGGGGCGCCCGCTGTCCTCGGGGCGCCCGGGAGCGGTGGTCGCGGGAGGAGCGGTCTCGGTCACAGCGGTGCAACAGATCGTGCGTCGTGGGGCATTCCCGCACTGTCCCAGGGGTCACGCGTCCCTCGGTGCGAGGCATCGCGAACGCAGACATACCATCGTTGCCGACGCCGACCACACATCGAGGGGACCATGGCCGAGCAGACCCAGACACCACAGCACGGCCAGGGCGGCCCGCTCGACCCGTTCACGTCCTTCGACGTCGGCGCAGCCGGACCAGTGGGACCAGAGGGCCCGTTCGCTCCCCCCGGCTTCCGACGCCGGGTGCGCTCGAACCTGCGCCACCCCCTGGAGAACCTCAGCCTCGTGCTGGTCATCCTCGGCTCGTTCGTCGTGTGGACGTACTGCGGCTACGAGATCTCCTCGGCGGTCATCGACCGGCGCAGCCCCGACCCGTACGCCGTGATCCTGCTGGCGGCACCGGTCCTGGTCTACTTCCTGCGTGGTCAGCTCTACGCCCAGCGGCGGCTCACCGGCGTGAAGATCAGCCCGACGCAGTACCCCGAGGCGCACCAGATGCTCCTCGACGCGTGCGCGCACTACGGGCTGCCCAAGGTGCCCGACGCCTACGTCGTGCTCGGCAACGGCGTGATCAACGCCGCTGCGTCGGGTCACGGGTTCCGCCGGTTCATCTTCCTCTACAGCGACCTGTTCGAGATCGGTGGCCAGGCGCGGCAGCCCGATGCCCTGCGGTTCATCATCGGTCACGAGGTCGGCCACATCGCCGCGGGTCACACCAGCTACTGGCGGATCGTGGCGATCAGCGGCTCGCAGTGGGTGCCGTTCCTCGGGGCGGCGCTGAGCCGCAGCCAGGAGTACACCGCGGACAACTTCGGCTACTCCCTCGTCCCCCAGGGCAGCGCCCCGGCGATGGCGACGCTGGCCGCCGGCAAGTACCTCAACCGCACCGTCGACGTGAACGCCTTCGCCGACCGCGCCACCACCGAGAAGGGGTTCTTCGTCTGGCTCGTCAACGCCCTCGCCAGCCACCCGGTCCTGGTCTGGCGCTCCCACGCCCTGCGCGACCGACGCCGCCCCGGTCGGCTGCTGTGGCGCCCGAGGGCCTGATCGTGACGATGGCCGGCACTCGGTAGCGTGACGGCCATGGCGCGACGCGGACTCGGAGAACAGCTGGCCCAGATCCTCGGACGGGCCGTGCGTGACGGCGCCCGCAGCTGGGTGCGCACCCGGGCCCGGTCCGGTGCCCGCACGCCCTCGACCTCGACGACGCCCTCGCGATCGCGGTCGGGACCCTCGACCTCGCCCTCGCGGTCGGGATCCTCGACCATGCCCGGAGGCGACTACCCCGGTGACTTCACCGGCGTGCCCGACCTCAGGTATGCCGCCAACCCCGACGGCCGCCCGGATCCCGGCGAGATCGTGTGGACGTGGGTGCCGTACGAGGAGGACCACCGCCAGGGCAAGGACCGCCCGGTGCTGCTGGTGGGCCACGACGGCGGCTGGCTGCTCGCCCTCATGCTCACGAGCAGGGACCACGACCGTGACGCGGCCCAGGAGGCACAGCACGGTCGGTACTGGCAGGACATCGGCAGCGGCGCGTGGGACCGGGCCGGGCGCCCCAGCGAGGTCCGCCTCGACCGGGTCATCCGGGTCGACCCCGAGGCTGTTCGCCGCGAGGGCGCCACCCTCGACCGGCGCGTGTTCGACGAGGTCGCCACGGCCGTGCGCGCCCTGCACTGACGCATACCTTGGGCGAGTCTTGGCCTGTTCGAGGGGAACCCGTCACGCTTCCTTGACCCCGTGAGCAGCCCGGTGTTTGTACCTTTTGCGATGTTCTTGCACCGAACTGACCATCGAGGGGAACCACCATGAAGCGTCTTCGTCGGCACCGTGCCGTCGCCCTGGCCGCGGCCGCAGCCGCCACCCTGCTCGCGGCCACCGCCGCCACGGCGGCGACCGCAGCCACCGCCGCGCCGTCGTCGGCGAACCCGACCGGCGCTCCGCAGCCCACCGACCACGCGAGGCGAGCCGGGATCAACCAGGGTGGTGACGCCTTCATGGGGTGGTCGCAGAGCTCGTCGGGTCGCCCGGCGCCGACGCAGCAGCAGGCCGCCGAGGCCTCGACGCTGGCCGCCGCCACCCAGACCCCGGGCATCGACGTCTCCAAGTGGCAGGGCAACGTCGACTGGGCGAGCTACTGGAGCCAGGGCAAGAAGTTCGCCTACGTGAAGGCGACCGAGGGCACCTCCTACCAGAACCCGTACTTCGGCCAGCAGTACAACGGGTCCTACAACGTCGGCATGATCCGCGGTTCCTACCACTTCGCGCTGCCCGGCAACTCCACCGGGACCGCCCAGGCCGACTACTTCGTCGACCACGGTGGCGGCTGGTCCGCGGACGGCAAGACCCTGCCCGGGGTGCTCGACATCGAGTACAACCCCTATGGCGCCACCTGCTACGGCCTGAGCCAGACGGCGATGCGCAGCTGGATCGCGGCGTTCACCTCGCGCTACAAGGTGCGCACCGGTCGCGACGCGGTCATCTACTCGACCACCAGCTGGTGGACCACCTGCACCGGCAACACCAGCCAGTTCGGGGCGACCAACCCGCTGTGGATCGCGCGCTACAACACGACGGTCGGCACGTTGCCCGCCGGCTGGTCGTACTACACGTTCTGGCAGTACTCCGACACCCCGGTCGACCAGGACTACTTCAACGGCGACCTCGCGGGACTGCAGCGCCTGGCGCTCGGCTGAACCCACCCCGATCCCCCGGCCGGCTGCCCGGTCGGTCGTCCCCGTCGGCGGGGCACTCCGACCGGGACGACGAAGGGGCCCGGCCACCTCATGGTGGCCGGGCCCCTTCGAGAGGTCAGGGACTCGATCAGATCGAGTTGGCCTTCTTCGCCATGGCCGACTTCTTGTTGGCGGCCTGGTTGGCGTGGATGACGCCCTTGCTCACGGCCTTGTCGAGCTTGGTCGAGGCAGCCTTGAGCGCCTCCAGGGCCGTGTCCTTGTCGCCCGCCGCAGCGGCCGTCTGGAACTTGCGCATCCAGGTCTTGAGCTCGCTCTTGACGGCCTTGTTGCGCTCGGTCGCCGCACGGTTCGTCTTGATCCGCTTGAGCTGGGACTTGATGTTTGCCACGTGTGTCTCTCTTGGTTGGTCGGTAGTTGCCGGTAGAGGGCGGCAGAAGCATCTCGGGACCGGGCGTGGGGCACCCGTGGCTGAGACGCTCTGGGTCGTGCTTGCATGCGCACACGACCATGCGCGCACGCGACGGGTAAATCTACCAGCGAGAGGGCCCCAGCCCCAAAACGTACCCGGAGGTCACCGACCGTTGCGCGACGCGGTGATGGTCAGGATGGCCCGTTCCACGGCGTAGACCGGGTCCCGGCCACCGCCTTTGACCTCGAAGTCGGCCAGGGCCACAGCCTGGATCGAGTCGGCCAGGCCCTCCGGACCCCAGCCGGACAGGCCCCGGCGCGCCTTGTCGACCTGCCACGGCGCCATACCGAGGTCGCGCGCGACGTCGGCCGAGCGCCCCCGGCCGGCGGCACCGACCTTCACCAGCTGGCGCAGCTGCTGGGCCAGCACCGCCACGATCGGGACCGGGTCGACCCCGGTGGCGATGGCGTGGCGCAGCAGGCGCAGGGCCTCTCCCGGGTTGCCGGCGACGGCCGCGTCGGCGACCCGGAAGCCGCTCGCCTCCACCTTGCCGCCGTGGTACCTCGCCACGAGCTGCTCGTCGATGGTGCCGGTCGTGTCGGCGACCAGCTGCTGGCAGGCGGCGGCGAGCTCGCGGACGTCCTTGCCGACGGCCTCGACGAGCGCCCGCACCGCGTCCGGGCTGGCCTTGCGCCCGGCCCGGCGGAACTCGTGCATCGCGAACTCGGTCTTGTCACGGTCGGACTTGATGGCGGGGGCCTCGACGACGCGGGACTGCGACTTCTTGATCGTGTCGAGCACCTTCTTCCCGCGCTGACCCGTCTTGTGGATGACGACCAGCGTGACCTCGGGCGCCGGAGCCGCGAGGAAGGCGAGCAGGTCCTCCTGCAGCTCGTCAGGAGCCTCGTCGAGGTCGTGCACGACGATCGCCGTGGACCCGCCGAACAGGGACGGGCTCGCGTGCACGCCCAACGACCCGGCCTCGTAGGTCGCGGCGTAGAGGCGGACGACCTCGAGTTCGGGCTCTCCCTGGCGCAGCTCCTCGAGGGTGGAGGTGACTGCACGCTCGGCGATCACCTGCTCCGGGCCGCTGATCAGCACGAGCGGCGGCACGGACGTCGCGGTGGTGGTCACGAGGTCAGCCTGCCACGACCCGACGACACCCCGGAAACGGCTCACCGAGCTCTGCCCACCGCGGTGCACTCTGCCCGGGAAGCTCCGTGGGCACGGTGCACTGCGACGGGCAGAGCACCGCCCCGGCCCGCCCCTTGTCGCTCGAACCCGCGGCTACCCGGACGTCGGCTGCCCGAACGTCGGCTACTCGAACTGCATGGCCGCGGCGCCGCCGGCCTCGAGGCCCAGCCCCTTGAGCCTGGCCGCGACGACGTCCTCGGGCAGCTCCAGGCTCTCGGCGAGCTCACCGACGTTGAGTCCGAGCTCCAGTCCGTCGCGCAGCTCCTCGTCGGACTCCGGGGTCCAGGCGAAACCCTGGGTCACCGCGGTGCGAGGGGTCTCCCCCGGCGGCGGGTCCTGCGCGACCGGGCGAGGGTCGGGGGCAGGACGCGGGTGCTCGGCGGCGTCCTCGCCGGTGCGACCCATCGTGGTCCCGGCCACCGCACCGGTGACCCCCCGCAGGGCCGGCTCGTGGACGGCGACCGGCGCCGCGGCGGTCTCGTCGAGCCGCTTGAGGGCGGCCAGGACCCGGTCACGGTCGGTGGTCGGCCAGAACGGCGGCAGCGACCGCTGCAGGAACCCGGCGTAGCGGGCCGTGATCATCCTCGAGTCGAGGAAGGCGACGACGCCGCGGTCGTCGGCCCTGCGGATGAGGCGACCAGCGCCCTGGGCCAGCCGCAGCGCGGCGTGCGTGGCGGACACCGCCATGAACCCGTTGCCGCCCATCCGGGCGATGGCCTGCGAGCGCGCGGACGACAGCGGGTCGTCGGGGCGCGGGAACGGGATGCGGTCGATGATGACGAGCTGGCAGGCCGAGCCGGGCACGTCGACGCCCTGCCACAGCGTGAGGGTGCCGAACAGGCACGTCCTGGGGTCGCGGGCGAACTGCCGCACCAGCGTGGTGATCTGGTCCTCCCCCTGGCACAGGAAGCCGATCTCGCCGTCGAAGCGCTCCCGCATCGCCTCGGTCGCGTCCCGAGCCGCGCGCATCGAGGAGAACAGGCCGAGCGTCCGCCCGCCGGAGGCCCGGACCAGTGCCTCGATCTCGTCGAGCGTGGCCTCGCTGATGCCGTCACGACCCGGCGCAGGAAGGTGCGCGGCGACATACGCGATGGCCTGCTGCGGGTAGTCGAACGGGCTGCCGACGTCGAGTCCGCGCCACTCGGGCGCCCCCTCGCCGCGCAGCCCCATCGTCCCGGCCACGGCGTCGAACGTGCCACCGAGCTCGAGCGTCGCAGAGGTCATGACCACGGTGCGGTCACCGAACACCTTGTCCCGCAACAACATCGCCACACTCATGGGTGCGACCCGCAGGATCGAGCCACGGCGCGGGTCGCGGTTGAGCCACACGACGTCGAGGTCGCGCTGCTCGAGGATGCGCGAGGCGTTCTCGAACACCTCCTCGACGGAGGCCTGCGCGACCTTGCGGGCGCCGTCGGGCTCGACGCCCTTCTCGGGCTTGAGCTCGCTCTGCACCTGCCGCGAGGTGTCGCGCACCCGGGCCAGGGCGAGGGCCAGGGAGTCGGGGATGCCGTTCAGCTTGCCCTCGGGCAGCTCGTCGAGGACCCCCGCGAGGAAGTCCGCCGCGTCGTCGATGGTCTCGGCGGAGTCGGCCATCCGCCCGGCGCGCTTGGCCGCAGCGCTGACCATCGGGCCGGTGAGCTCGTCGGTGATCGTCGAGGTGACCCGGTCCACGAGCTCGTGGCCCTCGTCCACGACCAGGACGTCGTGCTCGGGCAGCATCTGGCGGCCCTCGAAGGAGTCGATCGCCATGAACGAGTGGTTGGTGACGATGACGTCGCACTCCTTGGCGGCCTCCCGCGAGCGCTCGACGAAGCAGTCGGCGAGCGCCGGGCACTTGCTGCCCAGGCACTCGTGGGCGCTGACGGACACCTGTCGCCACGCCCGTTCGCTCACGCCGGGGACGAGCTCGTCGCGGTCCCCGGACTCGGTCGCGTCGGCCCACTCCCGCAGCCGCACGACCTCCTGCCCGAGCCGTGAGGCGGCCTTGTCGACCTCGCCCACGCCGAACAACCCCTCCTCGTCGTCGGGGAAGCCGCCCTCGAGCTTGTGCGCGCACAGGTAGTTGCGCCGGCCCTTGACCAGGCCGTAGGTCGGTTGGCGCCCGAGGATCGGCGTGATCGCCTCGGCCAGGCGGGGCATGTCCCGGTCGACGATCTGGGCCTGCAGCGCGAGGGTGGCGGTGGCGATGACCGCGGGCTTGCCGGTCTTCTGCGCGTGCATGACCGCGGGGATCAGGTAGGCCAGGGACTTGCCGGTCCCGGTGCCGGCCTGCACGAGCAGGTGCTCGTCCTTGTCGATCGCCTCCGCGACGGCGTGGGCCATCTCGACCTGGCCGGGGCGTTCGACTCCCCCGACTCCCTGGACGGCGGCGTGCAGGAGTTCGTCGAGGGAAGCCACCGGGACAGGGTATGCCGTGCCACGCACCTGCGGTGCCCGCCGTCCCCAGGCCGCTCCCGCGGCATACCGAGGGGTCGTGGGACGGGGGCAACACGCTGGTGGGTGACAGGATGGGGACCGATGAGCACCGACCAGGCAGCCCCCGCCACCTCCTCCCTGCCTGACCTGCTGAAGGGCGCCGAGTCCGGCCCCGACGAGGCGTATGACGCGTTCTCCACGTGGGCGACGCAGCGCGGGCTCCCGTTGTACCCCCACCAGGACGAGGCCCTGATCGCCCTGCTCGCCGGGGAGAACGTCGTGCTGTCGACGCCGACCGGTTCGGGCAAGTCGCTGGTGGCGACCGGCGCGCACTTCGCCGCGCTCGCCGGTGACCGGGTGAGCTTCTACACCGCCCCCATCAAGGCCCTGGTGAGCGAGAAGTTCTTCGCGCTGTGCGAGATCTTCGGCGCGACCGAGGTGGGGATGCTGACCGGGGACGCCTCGGTGAACCCCGACGCCCCCATCATCTGCTGCACGGCCGAGATCCTCGCCAACATCGCGCTGCGTGAGGGCAAGGACGCCGATGTCGGGCTGGTCATCATGGACGAGTTCCACTACTACGCCGAGCCCGACCGCGGCTGGGCCTGGCAGGTGCCGCTGCTCGAGCTGCCGCAGGCGCAGTTCCTGCTCATGTCGGCGACGCTCGGCGACATGAGCGAGCTGGCCGAGGACCTCACCCGCCGCAATCACCGCCCCACCGCGCTGGTCACCGGCACCGAGCGCCCGGTCCCGCTGAGCTTCTCGTGGGCGAGGACCTCGCTGCCCGAGACGATCGAAGAGCTGCTGACCACCCACCAGGCACCGGTCTACATCGTCCACTTCACCCAGGTGTCGGCGCTCGAGCAGGCCCAGGCGCTGGTCGGGATGAAGGCGGCCCTCAAGGCCGACAAGGAGGCGATCGCCGAGCGCATCGGCGGCTTCCGGTTCACCGCCGGGTTCGGCAAGACGCTGTCGAGGCTGGTGCGGGCCGGGATCGGGGTCCACCATGCCGGCATGCTGCCGCGCTACCGGCGGCTGGTGGAGCAGCTGGCCCAGGACGGCCTGCTGCGCGTCATCTGCGGCACCGACACCCTCGGGGTGGGCATCAACGTGCCGATCCGGACCGTGCTGTTCACCGGGCTGGTGAAGTTCGACGGGACGCGCCAGCGGGTGCTCAAGGCGCGCGAGTTCCACCAGATCGCGGGCCGCGCAGGACGGGCGGGGTTCGACACGAGCGGGTCGGTCGTCGTGCAGGCCCCCGAGCACATCATCGAGAACGAGAAGGCCCTCGCCAAGGCCGGCGACGACCCGAAGAAGCGTCGCAAGGTCCAGCGCCGCAAGCCCGCCGACGGCGAGGTGTCGTGGACCGACCAGACCTACGACAAGCTCGTCGCCGCCGAGCCCGAGCCGCTGGTGTCGCGGATGCGGGTCGACCACTCGATGATCCTCAACCTCGCCCAGCGCCCCGGTGACCCGGTCGCCGCGCTGGCCCGCCTGCTCCGCGACAACCACGAGTCACCGCGCAACCAGGCCAGGCTCGCCCGGCGCGCCATCACCCTCGGCCGCAGCCTGCTCGACACCGGTGTGCTGCACCGCGTCGACCCGCCCGGCCCCGACGGACGCACCGTCGCCGTGCGCGAGGAGCTCGCCGACGACTTCGCCCTGAACCAGCCCCTGGCCCCCTTGGCGCTGGCCGCCCTGGACGTGCTCGACCCCGAGTCGCCGACCCATGCGCTCGACCTCGTCTCGGTCATCGAGGCGATCCTCGACGACCCGCGCCAGATCCTCATGCAGCAGCAGTACAAGGCCCGTGGTGAGGCTGTTGCCGAGATGAAGGCCGACGGGGTGGAGTACGAGGAGCGGATGCAGCTGCTCGACGACGTCTCGTGGCCCAAGCCGCTGGCCGAGCTGCTCGACGCGACGTTCGAGATCTTCCGGCAGAGCCACCCGTGGGTCTCGGAGACCGCACTCTCCCCCAAGTCGATGGTGCGCGACATGTACGAGCGCGCCATGACGTTCACCGAGTTCGTCGCCTACTACCAGCTCGCCCGGTCCGAGGGGCTGGTCCTGCGCTACCTCACCGACGCCTACCGCACCCTGCGCCAGACGGTGCCCGAGGCGCACCGCAGCGAGGCGTTCGAGGACCTGCACGAGTGGCTGGGCGAGACGGTCCGTCAGACCGACTCCTCGCTGCTCGACGAGTGGGAAGCACTCACCGACCCCGACGCCAACGCCCGCCTCGACGAGCTCGAGCGACTGGCTGCGCACGGTGGCACGCGCGCAGGGCGTCCGATCACGTTCAACGAGAAGGCTTTTCGCGTCATGGTGCGCAACGCGATGTTCCGTCGCGTCGAGCTGGCCTCGCGGGACAGGTTCGGGGACCTCGCCGCGTTGGAGGAGTTCGCCGCGGCCCTGCCCGAGCCGCCGCGGCACGCGGTCATGGATGCGGCCGCCTGGGACGAGGCCCTCGGCGCCTACTACGCCGAGCACGACGCCATCGGCACCGACGGCGCGGCCCGGGGTCCAGCGCTCCTGCACCTGTCGCCCGCGACCGGGCCTGCCCCCGGCGTGAGCGAGCCCGAGGGTGAGCACCGGCTGTGGCTGGCACGCCAGACCCTGGCCGACCCCGAGGGCGACCACGACTGGGTCATCGAGGCCACCGTGGACCTCGACGCATCCGACGAGGCCGGCGAGCCCGTGGTCCTGACCACCGCCCTGCGTCGCCTCTGAGTGCCCGGCCACCCGATCCTGCGCGAGTCTTTGAGCGGCCCACCCGGTCCTGGCCTGGTGGGGCGCGCAAAGACTCGGGCTCGGTGGGGTGCGGCGAGGTAATCCGGTGGACAGCGCCGCGCCGAGTCGCCACAGTCGGGCGCATGCAGCCTGACGAGATCTGGGACGAGACCACCGCCGCCCTCTACGACACCCCCGGCGAGGGGATGTTCTCGCAAGACGTCCTTCGCCCCACCGTCGACCACCTCGCCGCGCTGGCCGGGAGCGGCGCGGCCCTGGAGCTCGCGATCGGGACCGGGCGCGTCGCCATACCCCTCGCGGAGCGGGGCGTCCCCGTCACCGGCATCGAGCTGTCCGCACCCATGGTCGCCAAGCTGCACGAGAAGGTCGGCACCGACCCCATCCCGGTCGTCGTCGGCGACATGGCCACGACGCGGGTGCCGGGCGAGTTCAGCCTCGTCTACCTCGTCTTCAACACCATCTCCAACCTGCTCACCCAGCAGGAGCAGGTCGAGTGCTTCCGCAACGCCGCGCGCCACCTGTCGCCGGGTGGCCGGTTCGTCATCGAGCTGTGGGTGCCCCAGCTGCGCCAGCTCCCGCCCGGCGCACCGGCGGCGGTGTTCGCCAGCACGCCCGGGTACGTCGGCCTCGACGACTACGACGTCCTGACCCAGGGTGTCGTGTCGCACCACTTCCGGTACGGCCGCGGCCGCGACGCCACCCACGCGATCAGCCCGCACCGGTACATCTGGCCGGCCGAGCTCGACCTGATGGGTCAGCTCGCGGGCTTCGAGCTCGAGGCGAGGTATGGCGACTGGGACCGGTCCGCGTTCACCGCGGACTCCCGCTCCCACGTGTCGGTCTACCGGCTCAGCGAGTCTTTGCAGGATTGACCCTGCCCTGGCCGGGTGCGGCGCTCAAAGACCCGGCGAGGGCGGTATGGCGCGCCGCGTCGGAGCGGGCCGCGCGCCGCGTCGGAGCGGGCGGTATACGGAGGTGGTTCAGGCGGCGAAGTCGGAGAGCTCCGACGCGAGCTCGGGGTGCACCCGTGCCTTGACGTGCGTGCCCCGCTCGGTGTGCTCGCTGGACAGCACCTCCGCCTCCTCGTGGAGCCGACTGACGAGGTCGCCGCGGTCGTAGGGCAGCAGCACCTCGACGTCGATGTCGGGCCGGGGCAGCTCGTCGGCGATGAGGGCGCGCAGCTCGGCCAGCCCGGCGCCGGTGCGGGCCGACACGACGATGCAGTGCTTCTCGTGGCGGCGGATCCGGTCGATCACCTCGGGGTCGGCGGCGTCGGCCTTGTTGACGACGATGACCTCCTTGACGTCCGCGGCGTCGACGTCGGCCAGGACCGCGCGCACGGCGCTGATCTGCCCCTCGGGGTCGGGGTGCGAGCCGTCGACGACGTGCAGCAGCAGGTCGGCGTCGGCGACCTCCTCCAGCGTCGAGCGGAACGCCTCGACGAGCTGGGTCGGCAGCTGCCGGACGAAGCCCACCGTGTCGGCGAGGGTGTAGAGGCGACCGTCCTCGGTCTCGGCACGGCGCACGGTCGGGTCGAGGGTGGCGAACAGCTGGTTCTCCACGAGCACGCCCGCACCGGTGAGGCGGTTGAGCAGCGAGGACTTCCCGGCGTTGGTGTAGCCGGCGATCGCGACGCTGGACACCTCGTGCGCCTTGCGGCTGAGGCGTCGGGTGTCGCGACTGGTCTTCATCTCCTTGATCTCGCGGCGCAGCTTGGCCATCCGGGTGTTGATCCGGCGTCGGTCGAGCTCGATCTTGGTCTCACCCGGGCCACGCGACCCCATGCCCTGACCGCCGGCGGCCTGGCCACCGGCCTGGCGGGACATCGACTCACCCCAGCCACGAAGGCGCGGCAGGAGGTACTGCAGCTGGGCGAGCTCGACCTGCGCCTTGCCCTCCTTGGACTTCGCGTGCTGGGCGAAGATGTCGAGGATCAGGGCGGTGCGGTCGATGACCTTGACCTTGACGACGTCCTCGAGCGCACGGCGCTGCGAGGGCGTCAGCTCGGTGTCGCAGATGACGGTGTCGGCGCCTTCGGCGATGACGATGTCGCGCAGCTCGATGGCCTTGCCCGAGCCGAGGTAGGTGCCGGTGTCGGGCTTGGCGCGGCGCTGGACGAGCCCCGCGAGCACGGTCGAGCCGGCCGTCTCGGCGAGCGCGGCGAGCTCCCGCAAGGAGTTGTCCGCGTCCTCGGCCGAGCCCTCGGTCCACACCGCGGCGAGCACCACGCGCTCGAGGCGCAGCTGGCGGTACTCGACCTCGGTGACGTCCTCGAGCTCGGTGGACAGCCCGGCGACGCGGCGCAGGGCTGCGCGGTCCTCACGGTCGTACTGGTTGCCGTCGTAACCGTGCTCCTCACCGGTCACGAGGGTGGTGTCCTCGTCGGCGAGCGCAGCGGCACGGGATTCAAAGATGTCAGCGCGTGGTGTCATATCTCCCTCAGGATCTCACTGATTCAACGGCGGCGGCGACCCGTTTATGTCCGCACCCCGGCCATGGCCCTAGCGTTGGGCCCGATGAGCGACCACGACCACTACTTCACCGCCGACCCGGTCAGCACGGCGCAGCAGCGTTCCCTGACCGTGCAGCTGGCCGGGCGCGACGTCACCGTGCGCACCGCAGCGGGCATCTTCAGCCCCGACGGCGTCGACAAGGGCACCGCCGTGCTGCTGCGCGAGGCCCCGGCCCCGCCGACCACCGGCGCCCTGCTCGACCTCGGGTGCGGCTGGGGCCCGATCACCCTCACCCTGGCGCTGCGGTCACCGGAGGCGACGGTGTACGGGGTGGACGTCAACGAGCGTGCGCTGGACCTGCTGCGCAGCACCGCTGCGTCCCTCGACCTCACCTCGGTGCATGCCTGCCGCCCCGAGGACGTCCCGCAGGACGTACGGTTCGCCGCGATCTGGTCCAACCCCCCGATCCGCGTGGGCAAGGCCGTGCTGCACGACATGTTGCTGGCCTGGCTCCCCCGCCTGGAGGTGGGCGGCGCGGCATACCTGGTCGTGCAGAAGAACCTCGGTTCGGACTCGCTCCAGCGGTGGCTGGTCGAGCAGCTCCCTGCGGAGGGGTATGCCGTGGGGCGCTTCGCCCTCGACAAGGGTTTTCGGGTCCTCGAGGTGCGTCGCACTGCGTGAGGCGAACGATCTCCCCGGCACTCACCTCGAGTCGGACCGGGCCTTGCGCAGCAGGAGCCAGAGCGGGACGAGCCCCACGGCCGCCAGGGCCAGGAACGGCCCCACCAGGGTCAGGGACACCACCTGCGAGGTCGGGTCGGCCTGGACGCCGAACCACTGGTCGACGGCGACGCTGATCCCCTCGATCACCCACAGACCCAGCACCGCGGCCACGACCACGACACCCCTGGCCTGTCGACGACGTAGCCAGAGGGCGGCCACGGCGCTCAACGGAAGCCACAGCGCGAGGTCCTGCACGTAGATCGCGTTCGTCTGCACCCCGGTGCCTTCCAGCATGGGTGTGGGGTAGGCACCCAGCGACGGGATGATCATCGCGAGCCACAGCACCACGTTGAGGCCGGCCACAACCCAGACGTAGCCGGAGATCGCCCGCACCGGGGCCCGCGCGGCGATCCGGTCTGCGGTCGCCCACACGGTGGGGGCCGCGCCCAGGTAGCCCAGCGACCACGACGCGCTCCCGAGCAGGGCGACGTAGACGAGGAAGGCGGCGTTGAAGGGGGTGAGGAAGAGCAGGAGCACGGCGTTGTAGACCATGTAGAGCAGGGCGCCCGTCGAGACGAGGGCGGACTGCCCTGACCCACGCGAGGCCCGGCGCAGCGAGGCGAGGAGCACCGGGACGGCGACCGCGACGAGCACCAGGCTGGTGCCGCGCGCCGAGCCCTGCATCGCCTCCGGCCCGTGGAGCAGGCCGGGATCGAGGAAGGTCCACGTTCCGGCGGCCAGGGCCACCGACGCGGTGGCCCAGGACCACCTCCGCGCGACCTTGAACGTGCGGTCCGACAGCGGGCGGCCGCCCGCCCGGTCGCGAGCTGGTGCCGGCTCTGCAACCGCCTGCGGGGGTCTGCCGACCACGGGAGATGAGCTCGTCACGGTCTCGACGTTAGGTGGGCAGCTGCAGGGCCGACAGGGTCCTAGGTCACCCACCCTCGAGGAGCGGAGCCAGCGCCGGGTGGGTCGTCCACTGGTCCGGCATGAGCACGCGGGCCACGTGCACGCACAAGGCGGGGGCGGCCAGCCCGGTGAGTCGCAGCGGGGCGGCATCGGCCCAGACAAGGGTCAGTGACCACTCCCGCGGGTCCGGGTAGAACTCGTGGACCGAGGCCAACCAGAAGGACAGCCATCCCGCAGTGCTCGTCTGGCACGCGAGTCGCTGGCTGGTCGCAAGGACTGCCACCTCCTCGGCGTCGCGCCACGCCGGGACGGCGCGCGACCGCGCTTGGGAGCGCCGCCGAGCGTTGAACGCCACGGTGCCGACGATGGACGCCGCGACGAAAGCCGGTGCGCCCAGGACGAACCCGCCCACGGGGGTGGAGGTGCTGTCCTCACCGTAGAACCGTGCGTAGGTCGCTGCGGTGTGGAGCGAGGCCTGCTCTCCCGGTTGCAGGACCAGGCCGGTGACGCCGAGGGGTGCCGGGTCCTGGCCGCTGGCCAGCCGTCGCGCGTACTCCTTCGCGCCGGCCCAGGCGTCCTGGGACTGGCGGACCAACGCTGTCCCAGGGTCCTCGCCCATGCTCACCACCCCCTGCCGGTGCGACTCGTCGTGGGACGGGGCACGAGCTAGACCAGCGAGGTGGTGCCGTCGGCGACCAGGACGGCCGGTCCGGCGAGCTCGACCTGCTGGTCCGCCAGCATGCGCACCTGGAGCCGACCGCCGGGGACGTCGACGGTCCAGGAGTCGCCGCGGTCGCCGGCCCAGAACCGGGTCGCGAGGGCGGCAGCAGCCGCGCCGGTGCCGCACGAGCGGGTCTCCCCCACGCCCCGCTCGCGCACCCGCATCCGCAGGTGCCCGGCCCCCATCGGGCGGACGAGCTCGATGTTGGTGCCGTGCTCCGGCTCGGGGTTCACCAGCGGGCTGCGGTGCAGGTCGAGGGTGTCGAGGTCCACGGTCTCGGGCAGGGCCACCACGGTGTGCGGGTTGCCCAGGTCGAGGGTCAGTGCCGACAGCGGCTCGTGGCCGTCGATGTGCACGAGCGCGTCGAACCCCTCGGCGTCGGCGATGTGCGGCTGGCCGAGCCGCCACGGGCCGAGGTTGACCGCGATGAGGTCGGGCCGCTCGAAACGCACCAGCTTGGTGCCGGCGCGGGTGGCGATGGCGAACTCGTCGGCCGTCTCGAGACCCTCGCGCCGCAGGTAGGCGGCAAAGACCCGCGCGCCGTTGCCACACATCTCGGCGATGCTGCCGTCGGCGTTGCGGTAGTCCATGAACCAGCGTGCTGTCGAGGCCTGCTGCAGCACCTCGGGCTCGGAGGCGAACGACGTCGGTACGACGCGGATCACGCCGTCGCCGCCGATCCCGGCACGCCGGTCGGCGAGGCGAGCGGCCTGCTCGGCGGTCAGCGGGCGGGCCCCCTCGAGGTCGGGCACCAGGACGAAGTCGTTCTCGGTCCCGTGGCCCTTGGTGAAGGGGGTCTGGTCAGCCATGGTCGCCATTGTCCCTGATGGCCGCCCGCACCGCCGTCAGGGCCCGTTCGGTGAGGTCCCCGCGGTCGGCGATCCCGGCGTCCAGCCAGTGGATCCGGTGGTCAGGTCCGAACCACGACTCCTGCCGCCGCGCGAACCTCCGGGTGAGCGCCACCGTCTCCTCGCGGGCCCGCGCCCCGTCGAGGGTGCCGTCGAGCTGGGCCAGGGCCTGGGCGTACCCCAGGGCCCGCGAGGCGGTGCGCCCGTTCCGCAGGCCGAGCTGGTCGAGGGTTCGCACCTCCTCGAGCAGACCGGCCTCCCACATCCGCTCCACGCGGGCGACGATGCGGGCGTCCAGCTCGGGCCGCGCGACACGGAGCCCGACGACGACGGTGGGCTGGACGAACTCGCGGCGAGGCATCGTCGCCGAGAACGGACGCCCGGTGAGCTCCACGACCTCCAGGGCGCGCACGACACGACGCACGTTGTTGGGCTCGATCTGCTCCATGGCCACGGGGTCGAGGGAGCGCAGCCGCTGCGCCATCGCGGCGGCGCCGACGTCAGCGGCCTCGGCCTCGAGCCGGGCCCGCACCACGGTGTCCGTGGGCGGGATCTCCAGCACGTCCAGTGCGGCACGGACATACAGTCCCGACCCGCCGACGACGACGGGGTGGTGACCCCGCGACTGGATCGCATCGAGATCGGCCCGCGACGCCGACTGGTACGCCGCCACCGAGGCCTCGTCGGTCACCTCGAGCACGTCCAGCTGGTGGTGGGGTATGCCGCGTCGCTCGGCGGGTGCCAGCTTGGCCGTGCCGATGTCCATCCCGCGGTAGAGCTGGCTGGCGTCGGCGTTGACGACCTCACCACCGAGGGCCTCGGCGAGGTCGAGGCCGAGGTCGGACTTGCCGGTCGCCGTGGGACCGACGACCGCCACGACCAGGGGTCGCGTCACGCGCGCGGGCTCACAGGTCGTGGTCGTGCGGGGTGTCGTGGCCGAACGGGTCGGGGTCGACGCCCGGCATCCAGCTGTTGCCGGGCTTGCCCCAGCCCGCCCTCTTGGTCGCCTTGCGCGCCTTCTTGCCCCACTTGTCGTCGAGCCGGTCGACGTAGAGGAAGCCGTTGAGGTGGTCGTACTCGTGCTGCATGCAGCGCGAGAACCACCCGGTCGCCGCGAACCCGATCTCGTTGCCCTGCGCGTCGAACCCCGTCACGGTGCAGGACTCGCCCCGCCTGAGCGGGAAGCTCTCCCCCGGCACCGACAGGCAACCCTCGACGTCGTCGTGGGGGTCGGGGTCCTCCTGGGTCGGCTTGCTCGGGCTGACCCAGGGGTTGACGATGACGCCCCGCGCGGGGACGTCGTCGTCGTTGTCCATCTGCCAGGTGAACACGCGCAGCCCGACCCCGATCTGGGGTGCGGCCAGGCCGACGCCGTGGGCGGCGTCCATCGTCTCGAACATGTCGGCGATGAGGTCGGCGAGGTCGGCGTCGAACGCGGTCACGGGTTCGGCGCGACGGTGGAGCACGGGCTCGCCCAGGATCACGATGGGCCGGATCGTCATGCGGTGGAGTCTCTCAGATGGTCAGCCGCAGGCCGGAACCGGTGCGACAGAGGGGCGGCCGACACCCGGCATCCCGAGCGAGACCGCGGGTTTGCCGGGGACCGGGGAGTCCTGCAGCGCAGCCCAGGCATCGCCACCCGCCGTCCGGCGCACGGAGTAGACCCCGCCCGCCAGGGCGGCGTCGGCGACGAGGTGGTGCGGGGCGCCATACGTGACGCCGACGGTGACCAGGTCACCCGGACGCGGCTGCTCGGCACCTTCGGGGACCGCGAAGTGGACCAGTCGGTTGTCGCGGGCCCGACCGGACAGGCGGTGGGTCGCGGCGTCCTTGCGGCCCTCGCCGGTGGCGACGAGCACCTCGACCTCGCGGCCCTCGAGGGCGCGGTTCTCGACCCAGGAGACCTCTTCCTGGACGGCGAGGAGCCGCTCGTACCGCTCCTGGACGACCGCCTTCGGGACCTGGTCGGGCATCGTGGCCGCGGGGGTGCCGGGACGGATGGAGTACTGGAAGGTGAACGCGCTGGCGAACCGCGACTCGCGCACCACGCGCAGCGTCTCCTCGAAGTCGGCATCGGTCTCACCCGGGAAGCCGACGATGATGTCGGTGGTGATCGCCGCGTCCGGGATCTGGGCGCGGACCTCGTCCAGGATGCCCAGGAACTTCGCGCTGCGGTAGGAGCGGCGCATCTGCTTCAGGACGCGGTCCGAACCCGACTGGAGCGGCATGTGCAGGCTGGGCATGACGTTCGGGGTCTGCGCCATCGCGGTGATGACGTCGTCGGTGAACGCGGCCGGGTGCGGGCTGGTGAAGCGGACGCGCTCGAGGCCGTCGACCTCGCCGCAGGCACGCAGCAGCTTGCCGAACGCGAACCGGTCGCCGAACTCGACGCCATAGGTGTTGACGTTCTGGCCGAGCAGGGTGACCTCGACGACGCCTTGCTCCACCAGGGCCTCCACCTCGGCGAGGATGTCGCCGGGACGACGGTCGGCCTCCTTGCCGCGCAGGCTCGGGACGATGCAGAACGTGCAGGTGTTGTTGCAGCCCACCGAGATCGACACCCAGCCGGCGTAGGCCGAGTCGCGCCGGGTCGGCAGGGTCGACGGGAAGACCTCCAGGCTCTCGAGGATCTCGACCTGGGCCTCCCGGTTGTGGCGGGCCCGGTCGAGCAGCGCCGGAAGGCTGCCGATGTTGTGGGTGCCGAAGACGACGTCGACCCACGGTGCGCGCTTGACGATGGTGTCGCGGTCCTTCTGCGCCATGCAGCCACCGACGGCGATCTGCATGTCGGGGTTCGCGAGCTTCGCCGGGCGGAGCTGCCCGAGGTTGCCGTAGAGCTTGTTGTCGGCGTTCTCACGGACGGCGCAGGTGTTGAACACGACGACGTCCGCCGCCTTCGCCCGGTCGTTAGCGGGCACGCTGTGGACGTCGACGTAGCCGGCCGTCTCGAGCAGGCCGGCCAGGCGCTCGGAGTCGTGGACGTTCATCTGGCACCCGTGGGTGCGCACGTCGTAGGTCTTGTGCGTCGTCTGTGTGGTCATCGCATCGACAAGGGTACGTGGTGCGCAGACCGGCGTATGCCGCGTGGGTCGCGTGGGCCGCGTCGTCAGCGGGGAGCGCCGCGCAGGTCGGCCACCAGGGGCGGGAGCGCCGCCACGAGGAGCACGAGAGCCGGGACCAGCAGCACCGGGAAGCCGATCTGGAGGTAGCCGGCGGCGCCGAGGATTCCTCCGACGAAGAACAGCCCCACGAGCCCGGCGAGCATCGACAGCTTGGTCAGGTCGGCGCGGACCGGGTCGAGGCCGGTGCGTCGGCTCCGGTAGACGAGCTTGCCGAGCTCGATCCCGATGTCGGTGACCATGCCGGTCACGTGGGTGGTGCGGATCTGGGCCTGCGAGATCTTGGTGATGATGGCGTTCTGCAGACCCATGGTGAAGCAGAGCACGGCGACGAAGACCCAGGTGCGGTGGCGCCAGACCAGCAGATCCGCCGCACCACCGAAGACGAGGATGAGCAGCGCCTCCAGGACGAGGACGTTCGCGTAGCGGCCGCGCAGGTCACGACGGCGCCCCCAGTTGAAGAGCACGGCACAGGTCATCGCACCGGCCAGGAAGGAGCCGATGGCCAGGAGCCCGATGGCGACCACGGTGTAGGAGCCCAGGACGAGGTGGTCCGCGACCGAGGCGGTGAGCCCGGTCATGTGGGAGGTGTAGACCGACACGGCGACGAAGCCGACAGAGTTGAGCAGGCCGGCGATGAGGGCGAGCAGGTTCGCGAGGTGCCGGTTGGCCCGGTCCGAACGGGTCGTCCCCGCGACCTCGAGGAGGTAGTCGTGGACCCGAACCCACAGGGCACCGTGACGCACGGAAGGCGGGACGTGCGCTGGAGGCTCCACGTGTGCAGCGTAGGCGGGCACCTGGTTGACGTCGGACCGCTCAGTCGCGTTGGTGTTCCTGCGCCCGGGCGAGCGCGTCGCGGATGACAGCCATCGACAGGTCGGCGGGGTACCCCTTGCGGGCGAGCATCCCCGCCAGCCGCCGCTTCTGCACGATGGCCTCGAGGCCGTGCATGGAACGCAGCTTCTTGGCGACCAGACGCTCCGCCTGGTCGCGCTCGGCGTGGGGGTCGATCGCGTCGAGGGTCGCGCGGGCTGTCTCGTCGTCGACGCCCTTGGTGCGCAGCTCACGGGCCAGGGCACGCTTGGCCAGACCCCGGCCCGCCTGCTGGGAACGCACGAGCATCCCCGCGAACGCTTCGTCGTCGATGAGGCCGACCTCGGTCATCCGGTCGAGCACCGCCTCGGCGACGTCGTCGGGGCAGTCGCGCTGCGTGAGCTTGTCGCGCAGCTGCTTGCGGCTCCTGGGGGCCATGGCGAGCTGCCGCAGCACGATCTGGCGGGCGACGTCGTGGGCGTCGGGTTCGCTGTCCCGGGCCTGCAGGTCGCTCTCGGGGTCGCCGGGGGCTGGGGGTGAGCCGGCGCCGGACGACGTGGCGGCGAGGGCTGCCTCGAAGGCAGCCCTCGCCGCGGCGTGTCGATCAGTCATGCCGGGTCAGTGGTCGGTCGGTCGAGCCGCGGCTCAGAACTCGACCGGCACCTCGGGGATGGCGTCGGCCGGCTTGTCGACCTGCGGGCCGATGCCGAGCTTCTCCTTGACCTTCTTCTCGATCTCGTTGCCGAGGTCGGGGTTGTCCTTGAGGAACTGCCGGGCGTTCTCCTTGCCCTGCCCGAGCTGGTCGCCCTCGTAGGTGTACCAGGCGCCGGCCTTGCGCACGAAGCCGTGCTCGACACCCATGTCGATCAGGCCGCCCTCACGGGAGATGCCCTGGCCGTAGAGGATGTCGAACTCGGCCTGCTTGAACGGCGGCGCCACCTTGTTCTTGACGACCTTGACCCGGGTGCGGTTGCCGACGGGGTCGCTGCCGTCCTTGAGGGTCTCGATGCGGCGCACGTCCAGGCGCACCGAGGCGTAGAACTTCAGCGCCTTGCCACCGGTCGTCGTCTCGGGCGAGCCGAACATGACGCCGATCTTCTCGCGCAGCTGGTTGATGAAGATCGCCGTCGTGCCGGTGGTGTTGAGCGCGCCGGTGAGCTTGCGCAGGGCCTGCGACATCAACCGGGCCTGCAGGCCGACGTGGCTGTCACCCATCTCACCCTCGATCTCGGCACGCGGCACCAGGGCCGCGACGGAGTCGATGACGATGATGTCGATGGCGCCCGAGCGGATCAGCATGTCGGCGATCTCGAGCGCCTGCTCGCCCGTGTCGGGCTGGCTGACCAGGAGCGCGTCGGTGTCGACGCCGAGCTTCTTGGCGTAGTCGGGGTCGAGGGCGTGCTCGGCGTCGATGAACGCAGCGATGCCACCCGCCTTCTGCGCACTGGCGACGGCGTGGAGCGCGACCGTGGTCTTACCGGAGGACTCCGGTCCGTAGATCTCCACGACGCGGCCGCGCGGCAGCCCGCCGATGCCGAGCGCCACATCGAGCGCGATCGACCCCGTGGGGATCACGTCGATGGGGGGCCGGACGTCGTCGCCGAGGCGCATGACCGCGCCCTTGCCGAACGACTTCTCGATCTGGCCCATGACGGAGTCGAGCGACTTCGCCTTCTGGTCCACTGTTGCCGTGTTGCCACCGGACATCTTGGCCACCGTTTCCTTCTTTCCATGTCGAGTCGGGCGCGCCTGCCTTCGACCCGGGCGCAGTCATCTGCTGTCGGGTCAGACGCTAGGTGTCACCACCGACAGCCGTCCGGGTCGACGAGCGACCTGTGGACGGTGGTCCTGCGGGGGCTCCACCTGTGGACGACGATACCGAACATCTGTTCGAAGGTGCGCAGGACGCGCGCGACACGCCGCATACGGTCGCCCCTCTGCGTGCCACGATGACCGGCATGGACCGGCCTCTCCTCGTCGACGTTCCCGGCCTACCCCCCGGCGTCCCCTATGCCTACGTGGCAGCACCCCCCGCCGGCAGCCGGTTGGTCTTCACCGCGGGAGCCTGCCCCCTCGACGCCGAAGGGCGGGTGACCGCCCCGGGTGACGTCCCGACGCAGGCACGCGTCGTCATGGACCACCTCGAGACCGCGCTGCGCGCTGCCGGCGCCCAGCTCGACGACGTGGTCAGGACCACGGTCTACGTGGCCAGCACGCACCGCGACGACCTCGTCGCGGCGTGGGAGGTCGTCGCGGGCCGGATGGGTGAGCCGTCGCCCCCGAGCACCTTGCTGGGGGTCACGGTGCTCGGCTGGCCGGGTCAGCTCGTCGAGGTCGAGGCGGTGGCCGCGGTGGCCCCCATACCCGCTTCCCCCGTGTTGCCTCATCGAGGACCAGCGGCACGATGACAAGGAAATTCGCGGGTGCATCGCAGCACAGCAGCAGTACGATTTTTCGTGCAGGGGACACGAGCCAGGAGGCGGGCCGATGGGGCCCACGATCCACCTGGTCCTGGCCGAGTCCGGGTCCGACCAGGCCCGCCTCGACCAGCTGACCGGGCTGTTGCGTGACGAGCTGCGCCAGCTCGACGTCGCAGACGTGCGGCCTGCGGCGTCGCACCCTGCTCCTCCGGGCGCCAGGGGCATGGACGCGCCCACCGCGAGTGCGCTCGCTGTGGCCCTCCTGGGCTCCGGTGGACTCACGGCCGTGATCACCGCGGCCCGGGCCTGGCTGGACCGGGGACACGAGGCTCCCCGCAGCATCCATGTCGAGGTCGACGGTGACGTGCTCGAGCTTTCCGGCGCCACCAGCGCCGAACACGACCGGCTGGTGTCCCTCTTCCTGGCCCGCCACACGGGGAAGGCGCCGTCGTGGACGGCCGACGCGCAGCCCTGATCGTCGCCAGCGACGAGTTCGAGCACTCGGGCCTGAGCCGACTGCAGGCGCCGAGGGCAGACGCCGACGCCTTGGCCGGCGTCCTGGGCGATCCCGAGATCGGTGGCTTCCAGGTCGAGGTCGTCCACAACGCGCCCTCCCATGCCGTCCAGGCCCACGTCGAGGACCTGTTCGCCGAGGGACAGCCCCAGGACCTGCTCCTGCTGCACTTCTCCGGCCACGGGCTCAAGAGCGACTCCGGCGAGCTGTTCTTCGCCTCCACGAACACCCGACCCGACCGGCTCGCGTCCACCGCGGTCTCCGCAGACTTCGTGCAACGGTGCATGCGGGGCTCACGCGCCCGCAGCATCGTGCTCTTGCTCGACTGCTGCTACGGCGGAGCCTTCGGGGAGGGGGTCGCGGTGCGGGCGGCCGGTCCTGCCAACGTGCTCGACAGCTTTCCGGCCGGGAAGCTGGGGGGCGGTCGTGGCCGCGCGGTCATCACCGCGTCCAGCGCGATGGAGTACGCCTTCGAGGGCAGCGCGCTTGCCACGGACGACCAGGTGCAGCCCTCGGTCTTCACCTCGGCGGTCGTCGAGGGCCTGCGCAGCGGCGCCGCCGACCGCGACGAGGACGGGCTGGTGTCCCTCAACGAGCTCTACGACTACGTGTTCGACCAGGTTCGAGCCCGCAACCCGAACCAGACGCCCAGCAGGGACATCGAGCTGCAGGGGGAGATCTACGTCGCGAAGAGCCAGCGCAAGCGCGTCCGCGCCGTACCACTGCCACCGGACCTCCGCGCTGCGGTGGAGGACGGAAACATGTACACGCGTCTGGGGGCGGTGGGTGAGCTGCGGGCCAGGATGGCGAGCACCGACCCGGGCGTCGCTCTCGGAGCCCGGGAGGCGCTGCAGGCTGTCGTGCGCTCCGACACGTCCTACGTCGCCGAGGCCGCCCGCGGCGCCCTCGCCGCCAGCCCAGCCGCCGAGCTGTCGGGGCCACCGGCACCTACCGGGCCAGCCGATCCCCCCGCGCCGACCGAGCCCTCCGGGTCGACCGAGCCCTCCCGGCCGACCACCGTCGCGGCGGCAGAACCTGTAGCTGCCCCGTCCATCGAGCCCGCTGGGTCGCTGCCGCTCGGCGGCCCACCCGCCACTCGCCACCGGGTGCCAGCAGGCCGGACCATGCTCACCGGCGGCAGCCTCATGATCCTGTCCGCGCTGCTCCCTGACTTCGTCTACGGCGAGGGTGTGCACACGCTCCATCCACAGCTGGCCGTCATGCTTCGTCGCGGTCGGCGCGGTGGGTGCCGGTGTCGCTACCACCACACTGCTCTGGGCCCCGTTGCGAGCCCGGTGGTTCTGGCCGGTCACAGCGGTGGCGGTCGCAGCATTCGTCACGTTGTCGCTCATCCTCGACGCCACGGTCGACGTGGGCGCCAGCGGGCTCGGCGCGGGCACGTGGGTGGGATTGGCGGGGTGTCTGACGACCTTCGCCGCAGGAGCCGTCGCGCTGCCGGGACGACGCGCGGCGCCTCACACCGCAGGCCCGAGCGTGGACGAGTACCCGCCCTCCCCCACCCCGCTGGCTGCCGGGGTGGGGGCAGGGGCACTGGTCGCGTCGGGAGCGGCCGTCGTGGCGACGTCCACCGTGCAGTACGTGTTCGACCGGCCCCTCCTGTGGGCCTGGCTGCTACCGGCCCTCGTCGGACTGACCGCGGCAGCCCTCACCCTGCGGCCGTGGCGGGGGGGCCACGTCGGACCCGCGCTGCTCCTGGGTGCGGCGACAGCAGCCACCTGGGGGCTGTGGGACCTCCCGCGCATGTGGAACGAGAAGGGCACCGCCAGCCTCAACTCCGGGTACTTCCTCGAGCTTGCCGGCTTCGTCGGGCTGGTCGCGGCCGGCGCCGGCGCCCTGGTCGTTCTCAGACGCGAGCACGGCTTGGTCCTGGCGGGGATCCCGTGGAGAACGCTCGCGCCGACGGTGACGGTGGGACTCCTGGCCGCGATCCCCTTTCTTCGAGTGGCACGGTGGAACTGGGACCAGTCCGAGACCGGCAACGCCGTCCACGACGTCGTGATGGCCCTCCTGGTGGCGCTCGTTCCCATGCTCACGACGATGATCCGGCCGACGGCGTGGGCCGGATGGTGCTGCTCGGGTGGTCGTTCGGGGCCACCGGCACGGTCCTGGACTACTGGCGCCTGCTCAGGCCAAGGCGACTACCCCCTTTTCGGCACCCCCTATGCCCTGGTCGCGCTCGCCGCGTTCGTGGTCCTCGCCCTGATGGTCCGCCGCCCCGTGGTGCCGGCACCCGACTAGCTGCAACGACGTCGCATGGGCGTGTGGGGGATGCCGTCCTCGACGAAGCCGGGCCCGTTCGGGACGAACCCGAGCGCGGCATACCAGTCGGCGAGGTGGGACTGGGCATCCAGGACGATGTCCCGCTCCCCCGCGTACCCGACCACCGAGGTCACCAGGCGGGCAGCGAGGCCGCGCCCACGCCACGCACGGGAGGTGGCCACGCGCCCGATGCGCAGGGCGCCACCGTCCGCGTCGGCGTCGTCGAGCACCCGCAGGGTGGCGACCGGCGCACCTGCGCGCTCGATCCAGACGTGCCGGGTGCCCGGGTCCAGGTCGCGACCGTCGAGGTCGAGGTAGGGGCAGTCCTGCTCGACGACGAAAACGTCGGAACGAAGGGCCCACAAGCGGTAGGCCGTCACCGGGTCGAGGTCGGCGAAGGGCGCCGAGTGCACCACGTCCGTGGATCCATCCATGGTGCCGATGCTAGGCGGCACGACGCGGGCCCGCCGCAGCCGGTCCGGTGCCGGTCCGGTGCCGGTCCGGTGCCGGTCCGGTGCCGGCGCCACGTCAGGAGAGCAGCAGTCGTTCCAGCCGCCGCGACGCTCCCACCACGCCGAGCAGGCCGAGCACGAGCAGGTAGCCGACGTGGGCCAGCACCCCCCACCCGACGCTGCCGAGCATGAGGTCACGCTCGAGCGCGACCCCGTGGTAGAGCGGGGTGAGACGCACCAGCCACTGCAGCGCCTCGGGGTAGGTCGACAACGGGAAGAAGGTCGCCGAGAACAAGAACATCGGCTGGATCGCCAGCGTGATGTAGTCGAAGTCGACCCATGAGCGCATGAACGTCGTCGCGAACATCCCCACCGCCGCGAACGCGAACCCGATGAACACCGCGGCGGGCAGCGCGAGCAGCGCCCACCACGACCGGACCGCCCCGGCCAGCACCGCGATGACGAGGAACGCCGCGGAGTACATCGCACCCCGCAGCAGGGACCAGCTGATCTCCCCCACGGCGACGTCGCGTGGTCCCATCGGCGTGGCCAGGACAGCGTCGTAGAGCTTGGCGTACTTGAGCTTGAAGAAGACGTTGAACGTGGAGTCCATGACGGCGCCGTTCATCGCCGAGGCCGCCAGCAGGGCCGGGGCGACGAACTGCGGGTAGGTCACCGTCAGGCCGGAGTCGGTGGTGACCGTGACCACCAGGGCGCCGATGCCGACGCCGAGGGAGAACAGGTAGAAGACCGGCTCGGCGAAACCTGTCACGAGCGCGATCCAGCCGTGGCGGAACGAGGTGATGTTGCGTTCCACGAGCATCCGCGCCAGCCCTGCACCCGCCGGCATCGGCAGGGCCCGCGCGAGCCGTCCGGTTGCTGGTCGCCGGGTGGTGGGGGTGGTGGTCATGAGGCCAACCTCCGCGAGAAGGTGCGTTCGGCAAGCAGCCAGCCCACCACGGCAAAGGCGAGCAGCACGAGCAGGTGCCCCGCGAACGCGAGGAACCCTCCCGGGCCGAGCGTTCCGCCGGACACGGTGCGGCACGCCTCCACGCCGTGCCACAGCGGCGTCACCCACGCGAGCGGCTGCATCCAGCCGGGCAGCTGGTCGACGGGGAAGAACGTCCCGGAGAAGAGCATGAGCGGCGTGATGATCCAGCGGTAGAGGATGTTGAACCCGGAGTCGCCCTCCTGGGTCGCGGTGAACGCGAAGATCGGTGTGGTGAAGGCAAGTCCGGTCAGGACGCCGATGGGAAGGCAGGCCACGGCCCACCACGAGTCGAAACCTCCGAACAGGGCCGCCACGACCATGAACAGGCTCGTCGCGACGACCAGGTGCCCGGTGACCGCCAGGAAGTGGCCGGCGAGGACGTCACGCACGCGAAGCGGGGTCGCGAGCTGGGCGTGGTAGCCCATGTTCCACTTGATGTAGCCCAGCACCTGGTAGCTCGACTCGCTCCAGGCCACCCACATCGTCTGGGTGGCGACGATGCCCGGGACGACGAAGTGCAGGTAGGGGCGGCCGTCGATGCCCCCCGCACGGTCGTCGACCAGGGCCCCGAGCCCGATGCCCATCGACACCATGAACAGCACGGGTGAGAGCAGTCGGGAGATGATGCTGCCGCGCCAGGTCCGGGCGTAGACCATCGCGTGGTAGCTGAACACCGCCAGGACCCGCTCGGTCGTGGACAACGGCGGCCGCGCGCCATGGCTCCCGCGGCCCGGGCCGCGGTCGTCGGACACACCGGTGCCTCCGGGAGCTGTCACGCCGCCGCGGGGATCAGGGGCCAGAGGGTCGGAGAGCGCCATCAGTCCACCAGCGTCCGGCCGGTCAGCGTCAGGAAGACGTCCTCGAGGGTCGATCGCCGCACGAGGGAGGACAGCGGCTGGACGCCTCGCGCGTGCACGAGTGCTGCGGCAGCGTCGCCGTCGTCGGCATAGACGAGCAGCCGGTCGGGGAGCACCTCGACGCGCTTCCCGATGCCGGCCACCTGGTCGGCGTGGTCGGCATGGTCGTCGACGTCGAAGCGCAGCTCGAGGACCTCGCGGGTCGAGTGCGCGTCGATGAGCTGCCGAGGCGACCCCTCGGCGACGATCCGCCCGTGGTCCATGACGACGAGGCGGTCGCACAGCTGCTCGGCCTCGTCCATGTAGTGCGTCGTCAGGACCAGCGTGACGCCGGACCGCTTGAGCCGGAACAGCCTGTCCCACAACACGTGTCGCGCCTGGGGGTCCAGCCCGGTGGTCGGCTCGTCCAGCAGCAGCACCTCGGGCGAGTTGATCAGTGAGCGGGCGATGGTGAGACGACGCTTCATGCCTCCGGACAGCGGCTCGACCTTGTCGGTGGCGCGCTCGGTCAGCTGGGCGAAGTCGAGCAGCTCGGTGGCGCGGGCCCTGACCTCCTTGCGGGACATCCCGAAGTACCGCCCGTAGATCCAGAGGTTCTCCTGGACCGTGAGCTCCTCGTCGAGGGTGTCGCGCTGGGGACAGCTGCCGAGCCGGGCCCGGATGGCCGGACCGTCCGTCGCCGGGTCGAGGTCGAACAACCGCAGCTCGCCGCTGGTCACCGGGCTCACGCAGCCGACCATCCGCATCGTCGAGGACTTGCCGGCACCGTTGGGCCCGAGGAACCCGAAGCACTCCCCCTTGCGGACGGCGAAGTCGATGCCGTCGACCGCCGTGAAGTCCCCGAACTGCTTGGTCAGGCCACGCGCGCGCAGCAGGATCTCGTCGTCACCACTCACTCGCCCCAACCTAGCGACGGGCGCCGACAGCGCCACCCCATTTGTCCGGCGCCCCGTCCTCGACGGACCGGCTCCGACGGACCGCGGCGTTCACGGGCCCGGCGTTCACGGGCCCGGCTTCACGGGCCGGCGTTCACCGGGTCTGGGCGGCGGCCAGCTCGACGACCAGCGCCCGCGCCAGCTCGACGGCGGGTACGGCGCGGGCCTGCCGGTGCCCCGTCCCGGCCCACAGGTGCACGAGCTCCGCCTCGCCGGTGGCCTTGCCGTGCGCGCGCAGCGGCGCGGTGACGTGGTGCACGTGCGGGTATGCCGCGGGGGCGGCCTCGCTGAACAGCTCTGTCCACGTCGTGGCGAGCGCTCGGGCGCTGCGTCCCGTGAAGGCGCGCGTGACGACCGTGCGGTCGCGGTGGGACAGCGCGTGGACGTGCACCGCCGCCGTACCCGCTTCCGGGCAGGCCAGGAACGCGGTCCCCAGGGCGACTGCCGTCGCGCCGAGGTCCAGCAGCTCGGCTGCTCCCGCCCCGTCGACCACGCCACCGGCGGCGACGACGGGCAGGCTGGTGCGGCTCCGTACCGCCGCGACCAGGTCGCGCACCGGCAGCTGGGACGCACCGGTGTCGACAGGACCACCGCGGTGGCCACCTGCCTCCCAGCCCTGGGCGACGAGTCCGTCGACACCGAGCTCGGTGGCCCAGTCCGCCTCGGTCGGGTCGTTCACCGTCACCCAGACGAGGGTCCCCACCGCCTGCAGCCGCTCCACCACCTCGGCCGGGGGCCAGCCGAACGCGAAGCTCACGACCGCCGGTGCCGCGCCGACCAGGACGTCGACCTTGGCCCGGAACCGGTCGTCGTCGTACCTCGGCTCCCCGAGCTCCACACCGGCGGAGGCGGCCCACGGAGCGAGCAGCGCGGCATACCGGCGAGCGTCCTCGAGCATCGACGGATGGTCCGGGGAGGGCGCGAAGACGTTGACGCCGAAGGGATGTGGTGAGCTCGCGCGCAGCTCATCGATGTCGGCCGCGAGCCGCTCGGGCGAGAGGTAGGCACCGGCAAGGAAGGGAAACACGCCCCCCTCGGCCGCGGCTGCGGCGAGGGCCACCGTGCTCGGACCACCGGCCATCGGCGCGAGGACGAGCGGTCCGGTCGTCAGGTCCCTCAGGGGTCACCGCGCGGGCTTCCGCTCCACGCCCAGTCGGCGCGCCTCGGGCACGTCCATCGCCTCGCAGATCGCCGCCCAGACGTTGCGGGGGCTCTCGCCGGCCTCGAGCGCCTCGAGCGCCGAACGGTCACCGAGCACGCCCAGCACGTGGTGCCGGGCGAAGGAGCTGGCGTAGCCCTCGCCGAACTCGTCGTTCATCAGGTCCCAGAACTTGCTCAGTCGCACCCGGTGAGTCTAGGCACGACGCGGGTCAGCCGAAGAGGGCGATCCCCGCCGACGTGCCGGTGGCGACTCCGGGCCGCAGCCCCGTCCGGGTCCCGCGGTAGAGGGCCAGGGCTCCCGAGGACCGGCGAGCGAGGACATCGGCCAGCCCGTCACCGTCGAGGTCGCCCGCCCCGACCAACGTGTCGAACCCCGCCCAGCCGGTGCCGATCACCACCGCTGGACGGAAGCTCCCGGTGCCGGTGCCGCGGTAGAGCCGAAGGGTGCCGTCGGCCGCAACCCTGGCCACGAGGTCGGCGCTGCCGTCCCGGTCGAAGTCCCCGACGGCGAGGATGCGGTCGAGGCCGCCCCACCCGCTGCCGATCACGGTGATACCGGACTGGAAGCTCGCCCCACTGCCGAAGCGGTAGAGGCGCAGGGACCCGGTGGCGTCGCGGGCCAGCAGGTCGGGTCGCCCGTCCCCGCTGACATCGCCGGGGGCGACGATGGCGGTGAGGCTGCCCCACCCGGTGCCGATGACCTTGCCGGCGCCGAACCCACCCCGACCGGTGCCGCGGTGGAAGAGCAACGCCCCGTCGGACGTACGCCTCGCCAGCAGGTCGGTGTGCCCGTCGCCATCGAGGTCGCCCGCGTTCAGCAGCAGGTTGGCGGTGGCGAAGGACGGCGCCACCGGTTTCGTGATGGGCTTCCACCCTCCTCGGTTGTCGCTGCGCAGCAGCCGCAAGGTGCCGTCGTCGGCCCTCCCGACGACGTCGGACCCGGCGTCCTCGTCGACGTCGGTCGCTCGGACCGCCCCGGTGGGCCGCAGCAGTCCCATCCGCTGCTTGACCGTGAGGACCCGCAGGGCCGCCGTGTTGACCCGGGCGCGGAAGGTGGGGTCGGACGTCATCCTCGACAGCACCGCCGACACCATGGCGGGCGCCTGGGCTGCATCGACGGTGAGCACCATGTCGCCGCCGGCCCCGATGAAGTCGATGGCTCGCTGGCCCAGGGTCCAGGCACCGACGGCCTGGGCGTGCCCGAGGTCGTCGGAGATGACGACCCCCTCGAAGCCCAGGTCCTGGCGGATCATGGCGCCCACGACGGTCGGCGAGAACACCGCCGGCCGGCTGGCGTCGATCTTCGTGTAGATGGCCGAGGAGGTCATGAGGAACTCGGCCCCACCGGCGATGGTGGTGCGGAACGGGGCGACGTACGGGTCGGTGCGCGTCGTCGTCGAGTCCTTGACCCCGGCAGTGGTGTCGGTGTTGGCGGTGACGCGCCCGAGGCCCGGGAAGTGCTTGGCGGTGGGCATCACCCCGGCGGCGCGCATGCCGGAGGCGAAGGCCGCTGCCTGCGCTCCCACGGTGGAGGGCGTGTAGCCGTACTCGCGGTCGAACGCACCGATCGGGGCGTTGTACGGCGCGAAGGCCGCGCTCGGCACCGTGTCGGCCACCGGTCCGAGGTTCACGTTGACCCCGGCCGAGGCGAGCTGGCCGCCCCAGGTCGTCGCCGAGGACCTCAGGGACGACGAGGTGGAGCGACCCTGGACCAGGGCCGTCGGCATGGTCGAGAACCCGGTGCCCTTGAGCACCTGCACGAGGCCACCCTCCTGGTCGGTGGCGATGGCCAACGGCACCGAGGCGGTGGCTGCGGTGGTGGCCCGGGCCTGCAACGAGCTCGTGACGGCTCGCGTGGCCGTCACCCCCGCCGTGCTGCGGCCGGTGAGGATCACGGACCCGACGTGCTGGCTGCTGATGGCCGAGGCCACCGCAGAGCTCACCCCGGTGGCCGGCGTCCCGACCATGAAGAGCTGACCGACCCGCTGCGCCACGGTCATCCGGGCAAAGACCTCCTGCGCCGGTGCGGAACGCGTGGGCACGGTGGCCGCCTGCGCCTGCAGCAGTCCGGCCGCGGGTGCTGCCCGCGGCAGTCCCGTCGCGGGTGCGCCCTGCGGCAGTCCCGTCGCGGGTGCGCCCTGCGGCAGTCCCGTCGCGGGTGCTGCCTGCGCTGCGCCGGCAAGGAGCGTGACGGCTCCCGCGAGCGCTGTCGCCGTCGTCCGGGTCCTGCGTCCGAGCCGCATGTCGTTCCCTCCGTGCACCGGCTGGTGCAGCCCTCCGTGCATCCACCTGATGCGTCCTACCCCCACTGTGCACCCCGGGACCACCGATGCACCTGGGATCATGGCGAACCCGCCCACCGACATCGTCCGCGACCCGGCAGCCGGCCCGGCACCATACGAGCGGAGGGGCGGGTGTCGGTGCTGCGTGGCAGGCTGTCCAGCACATGGCTTCCGACGTCCTCCAACGCTTCTCGCCCGCCACCGCGGAGTGGTTCCGCGGTTCCTTCAGCGAGCCCACCGCTGCGCAGTCCGGGGCCTGGGAGGCGATCAGCTCGGGGCAGCACGCCCTCGTGGTGGCGCCCACGGGATCCGGCAAGACGCTGTCGGCGTTCCTCTGGGCCCTCGACCGGCTCGCGAGCACCCCACCCCCGGAGGAGAGGCTCAAGCGCTGCCGTGTGCTCTACGTCTCGCCGATGAAGGCGCTGGCCGTCGACGTCGAACGCAACCTGCGCTCGCCGCTGGTCGGCATCGGGCACGCGGCGACGCGCCTCGGCCTCCCCCAGCCCGACATCACCGTCGCGGTCCGCTCCGGCGACACCCCGGCCAACGAGCGACGGGCCTTCGCCCGACGGCCCAGCGACGTCCTCATCACCACCCCGGAGTCCCTGTTCCTCATCCTCACCTCGCAGGCCCGCGAGGCGCTCGTCGGCGTCGAGACGGTGATCCTCGACGAGGTGCACGCCGTCGCCGGCACCAAGCGGGGCGCCCACCTGGCCCTCACGCTCGAGCGGCTCGACGCGCTGCTCGACACCCCCGCCCAGCGGATCGGGCTCTCGGCGACCGTGGAGCCGGTGGAGGAGGTGGCGCGATACCTCGCCGGTGGCCGACCCGTGGAGGTGGTGCGTCCGCCCTCCACCAAGGAGTGGGACCTCGATGTCGTCGTCCCCATCTCCGACATGTCCAGCCTCGGCGAGGTGGTCGAGACCGACCTGTCGGGACCGGCGGCAGGGGGCGAGCGGCGAGCGTCGATCTGGCCGCACGTCGAGGAACGCATCGTCGACCTCGTCGCGTCGCACCGCTCCACGCTCGTCTTCGCCAACTCGCGACGGCTCGCCGAGCGGCTCACCAGCCGCCTCAACGAGATCTGGGAGGAGCGGCTCGAGGTCGTGGCCGCCGAGCGCGCGGAGGCGGCAGAGGGTGACGACGCCCCGGAGGCCGGCCCGGTGTCCGCGGCGCAGGTGCGCCGCGCCCACGCCGGATCGCAGACACCGGCGCAGCTGATGGCCCAGGCCGGGTCGACCACCGGGGCCCCTGCCGTGCTCGCCCGCGCCCACCACGGCTCGGTGAGCAAGGAGCACCGGGCGCTCATCGAGGAGGACCTCAAGGCCGGCCGGCTGCCTGCGGTCGTGGCGACGTCCAGCCTCGAGCTCGGCATCGACATGGGCGCCATCGACCTCGTCGTGCAGGTGGAGTCCCCACCGTCGGTCGCCAGCGGCCTGCAGCGGGTGGGCCGGGCCGGACACCAGGTGGGTGCGGTCTCGCGGGGCGTGTTGTTCCCCAAGTTCCGTGGCGACCTGGTGCAGACCGCGGTCGTGGTCGAGCGGATGCGCGCCGGTGCCATCGAGTCGTTGAAGGTCCCGGCCAACCCCGTCGACGTCCTCGCCCAGCAGATCGTGGCGATGTGCGCCCTCGACGACTGGACCGTCGACGACCTCGAGAAGGTGGTCCGTGGGGCGACGCCGTTCTCGTCGCTGCCCCGCTCGATCCTCGAGTCGGTCCTGGACATGCTGTCCGGGCGTTATCCCAGCGACGAGTTCGCCGAGCTGCGCCCGCGCATCGTGTGGGACCGCGTCACCGGTGTCCTCAGCGGTCGTCCGGGCGCCCAGCGCCTCGCGGTCACCTCGGGGGGCACCATCCCCGACCGAGGCCTGTATGCCGTGTTCCTCGCCTCGTCCGAGGGCGCCGGTCGGCGGGTGGGCGAGCTCGACGAGGAGATGGTCTACGAGTCCCGGGTCGGTGACGTCTTCACCCTGGGCACCTCCACGTGGCGGATCGAGGACATCACCCACGACCGGGTGCTGGTGACCCCTGCCCCGGGGATGCCCGGCAAGCTGCCGTTCTGGAAGGGCGACCAGCTCGGCCGGCCCGCCGAGCTCGGCCGTGCGGTCGGGGCGTTCGTCCGCGAGGTCGTGGGGCTCAGCGACGCCAAGGCCCGCGAGCGCGTCACGGCCGCGGGCCTCGACGAGTGGGCCACCGACAACCTCCTCGCCTACCTCAAGGAGCAGAAGGAAGCCTGCGGCCACGTCCCCGACGACCGCACCATCGTCGTCGAGCGGTTCCGCGACGAGATCGGCGACTGGCGGGTCGCCGTCCACTCACCGTTCGGCGGCCAGGTCCACGCGCCCTGGGCGCTGTGCGTCTCGGCCCGGATGCGCGAGCGCTTCGGGGTCGACGTGCAGGCGATGCACGGCGACGACGGGATCGTGTTCCGGCTGCCCGACCTGGAGTTCGAGGACGGCCGGGGTGTCGGCGCCGAGCTGATGGAGCTGGTCCGCCTCGACCCCGAGGAGATCCACGACCGCGTGACCTCGGAGATCGGCGGGTCGGCCCTGTTCGCGGCGCGGTTCCGCGAGTGCGCGTCGCGGGCCCTGCTGCTGCCCAGGCGCCGCCCCGACCGTCGCCAACCCCTGTGGCAGCAACGGCAGCGCGCGGCCCAGCTGCTCGAGGTGGCCAGCCAGTACGCCTCCTTCCCCATCATCCTCGAGACCGTGCGCGAGTGCGTCCAGGACGTGTTCGACGTGCCCGGCCTCGAGACCCTGATGCGGGCGGTCGAGTCCCGTGAGGTGACGCTCGTCGACGTCGAGTCGCGCCAGCCCTCGCCGTTCGCCCGGTCCCTGATGTTCGGGTACGTCGCCCAGTTCCTCTACGAGGGCGACTCGCCGCTCGCCGAGAAGCGCGCTGCCGCCCTCTCGCTCGACCCCACCCTGCTCGCCGAGCTGCTGGGCCGTGGCGAAGGGCTGTCGCTGCGTGACCTCCTCGACCCCGAGCAGGTCACCCGCACCGAGAACGAGCTGCAGCGGCTGGTGCCCGAGCGCGCCTGCCGCGACGCCGAGGACATCGCCGACCTGCTGCGCGTGCTCGGTCCGCTGTCGCTGCCCGAGATCCAGCGACGCTCCCAGGAGGCGTTGTCCCACCAGGAGATCGGCGGCTGGCTCGTCGAGCTCGAGGGGTCGCGACGGCTGATCCGCGTGCGCGTCGGCGGTGAGGAGCGTTGGGCTGCGATCGAGGACGCCGGCCGGCTCCGTGACGCCCTGGGTGCCTCGTTGCCGGTCGGCGTCCCCCAGGCCTTCCTCGAGCCGGTCCCCGACCCGCTCGGCGACCTCGTCGCCCGCTTCGCCCGCACCCACGGCCCCTTCCCGGTCGCGACGGTCGCAGCCTGGTGGGGCGTGGGCCCGGCGGTCGCGCTCGACACCCTGCGTCGCCTCGTCGCAGCGGGTCGCATCGTCGAGGGCGAGCTGCTGCCCCTGGAGAACGGTGGCGGCAAGCACGGCCTGGACTACTGCGACGCCGAGATCCTGCGCATGCTGCGCCGCCGCTCGCTCGCTGCGCTGCGCGCCGAGGTCGAGCCGGTCGCGACCGTCGAGCTGGCGCGGTTCCTGCCGCAGTGGCAAGGGGTCGGTGGTGGGCTGCGCGGTCGGGACGGGCTGCTGCGGGCCGTCGAGCAGCTGGCCGGTGCCGTGCTCCCCGCCAGCGCGCTCGAGACCCTGGTGCTGCCGACCCGGGTGGCCGGTTACAGCGCTGCCCTGCTCGACGAGCTCACCAGCAGTGGCGAGGTGCTGTGGCGCGGCCACGGCTCGCTCCCCGGCGACGACGGCTGGGTCTCCCTGCACCTGGCCGACACCGCCCACCTCACGATGGCCCCGCGCTCGGACGAAGCGTTGACCGAGAGCCAGCAGGTGATGGCCGACGCCCTCTCCGGCGGCGGCGCCTACTTCTTCCGCACCCTGTCCGATGCCGTCGGCAGCACCGACGACGAGCAGGTCCTCGCCGACCTCTGGGCGCTGGTCTGGTCAGGTCGGATCAGTGGCGACACCATCGCCCCGCTGCGGGCCCTGCTCTCGGGCGGCAGGACGGCGCACCGCCGCAGCACCTCGGGCCCCCGGTCGTCGCGCTACGCCGGTCGCCAGGGTTCGCTCGGCACCCTGTCGGGTCGGCGCGGCCTGGGCCGGCCGTCGCTGCCAGCGCGGTCCGGCCCGCCCTCGGGTGCCGGCCGGTGGTCGCTGCTGCCCGAGAGCGAGGGCGACGCCACCGTGCGCGCCTACGCCACCGCCGAGGTCCTGCTCGACCGGTATGGCGTGGTGACGCGCGGTTCGGTCGTGGCCGAGGACGTGCCGGGCGGGTTCGCGGGGGTCTACCGCGTGCTGGCCGCTGCCGAGGAGTCGGGCCGCGTCCGACGTGGCTACTTCGTGGAGTCCCTCGGGGCCGCACAGTTCTCCACGACCGGGGCCATCGACCGGATCCGCGCCGGCGCCCGCCAACCCGGAAGCGACCCCGACGACCAGCAGGGTCCGGCCCTGGTGCTGGCCGCGACCGACCCTGCCAACGCCTACGGCGCCGCGCTCCCCTGGCCCGAACGCACCTCCCGCGACGACGAGAACCCTGCCGACAGCGAGGCCGGCCGGGCAGCGGCTGGTTCGGCCGGGGCTGCTGGGGCGGGGGCGTCGGGCGGTGGACGCAAGGGTCACCAGCCCGGACGCAAGGCAGGGGCGCTGGTGGTGCAGGTCGACGGCGAGCTCGTCCTCTACGTCGAGCGCGGAGGCAAGACGCTGCTCTCGTGGACCGATGACGCCCAGCGCCTGCAGAGTGCAGCCGACGCCCTCGCCCTGGCCGTGCGCGAGGGCGCCCTGGGACGGCTGACCGTCGAGAAGGCCGACGGCGGTGCGCTGTTGGGTTCCGAGCACCCGTTGGTGTCGGCCCTGGCGAACGCGGGGTTCCACGCGACGCCCCGCGGGCTGAGGCTTCGGCGATGAGCCGCTCCGCTCGTCGCCCGTGCGCGTCCACGACCGGAGCCCTGCGTGCCTGAGGGCGACACCGTCTGGCGTACGGCGACACGGCTGCACCAGGCCGTGGCCGGGCGCGAGGTCGTGCTCTGGGACCTGCGGTTCCCGGAGATCGCCACCACCGACTTCCGGGGTGCGACGACCACCGAGGTGGTCAGCCGCGGCAAGCACCTCCTGCACCGCTTCGACAACGGCACGACGCTGCACTCCCACCTGCGGATGGAGGGCCAGTGGCGGGTCGAGTCGCCGGCCGACACCGGTCGCTGGCTGCGCCGCGCCGACCTGCGGGCAGCGGTCGGCACCACCGAGTGGAGCGCGCTCGGCCTACGGCTCGGGGTGCTCGAGCTGCTGCCGACGAACCGCGAGTCCGAGGTGGTCGGCCACCTCGGGCCGGACGTGCTCGGTCCGGACTGGGACGCGGATCTCGCACAGACCAACCTGCGGACCTCCCCCACCACCATCGGGGCAGCCCTGCTCGACCAGCGCAACCTCGCAGGAGTGGGCACCCTGTGGGCGTCGGAGAGCCTGTTCATGGAGCGGGTGCACCCGTGGGCTGCCGCCGCCGAGCTGTCACCGGAGGTCATCGAGCGACTCGTCGCCCGGGCGCACCGGCTGCTCGACACGGCACGCCACCACGCGGTGCAGTCCAGCACCGGAGTCCGGCGTCGGGGTGAGGAGAGCTTCGTGCACGCGCGGTCGGGGCGGCCCTGCCGACGGTGCGGCACCGGCATCCGCGTCG
The DNA here is from genome assembly GCA_963731235.1 of uncultured Actinomycetota bacterium. Lineage (GTDB taxonomy): Bacteria > Actinomycetota > Actinomycetes > Actinomycetales > Dermatophilaceae > Pedococcus. The sequence goes on from CAVSUT010000017.1 coordinate 99,259, forward strand.
CGATGATCGGCGCGGCGCCGCAGGAGCGGACGATGTTCTACTGCCCGAGCTGTCAGGGCGGGCTCGGCCCCACCGATGACGGCCGACCACAGCGCCCCATGGGTTCCTCAGGTGGTCGCGCGCAGCCGTACCGCCGCGCCTGACGTCGGCCGGTTCCCGGTGCGCGGAGTCGACCGCGCGGGACGTCGTTCCCGGGTGCGCGGAGTCGACTGCGCGCATCCTGGGACGACTCGGGTCACCTGAGCGGTACGCGACGTCGGTTCCCGGTGCGCGGAGTCGACTGCGCGCACCTGGTGACCACAGCGCGTCGCCATCACGGTCATGACTGCGCGCACCTGGTGACGGCTGCGCGCACCCCGTGACGCACGTCGGCGGCGGGTGCGGCTCCTGGCGGGGTCAGGCTGCGGAGGCGCGGACCAGTGAGGCGGCCGGCAGCGGCAGCGACACCGGTGCGCTCAGCGCCTCGGTCTCGGCAACCCGCTCGGAGACCTGGCCGAGCACCTCGGACAACGGCAGACGCAGGGCGCCGCAGATCGACGACAGCAGCTCCGAGGAGGCCTCCTTCTCGCCGCGCTCGACCTCGCTGAGGTAGCCCAGCGACACCGACGCGGCGGCAGAGACCTCGCGCAGGGTGCGTCCCTGGGCCTGACGCTGCTCACGCAGGACGTCACCGAGTTCGCGACGGAGCAGGATCATGACGCCTCCTTCACGTGGTCGTCAGCAGAACAGGTAGGTGACCAAGGTACCCCGTGCCCCTGACGCCGCGCGCGCAGGATTCGAGAAACAGGCGGGACGCACAGGTCAACGAGGGCCACGGCCCGAATCTTCCGCCTCATCCGACCCCACCCGTCCACCCCGACGCGCCGGAGCTGCTGCTCGTGGATGTGCCACTGCGGGACGGCCTCGACACGACCTCGGCGACCAGCGTGAGGACCGCCGAGACGGTGGCGGCCCGGATCTGCCCGCGGTCGCCGCGCAGCCGCAGCTCGCGGACCTGCACCTCGTCCACGGCCTGTCCGTGCCGGGCCACGGCGACGAACACCGTGCCCACCGGCTGTCCGTCCTGGGGGTCCGGGCCGGCGACCCCGGTCGTGCCGATCCCGAGGTCCGCCCCGCACACGCGGGCAGCCCCGAGCGCCAGCTCACGGGCCACCCGGTCCTGCACGGCCCCGCCCGAGGCGAGGACCTGGGGGTCGACGCCGAGCAGCGACGCCTTGAGGTCGGTGGCGTAGCTGACCACTCCCCCACGGACCACCGCCGAGGCACCGGGGACATCGGTCAACGCAGCGCAGACCAGCCCGCCGGTCAGTGACTCCGCCGTGGCGATGCTCAGCCCGGCCTCGCGCAGCAGAGCAACGACTGCTGCGGCGGCACCGGGCGGAGCCACCGGCGGCGCACCGGACGACGTCATCGCCGTCGTGCCGCCCGAGCCGCCCGCTTCATGGCAGCGCGCTCACTGGTCTGGCGCAGGCGGTGGGCCTTGTAGGCGATGTCCAACCCGGTCACGACCGTCACGAGGACCGCCAGCCCGAGCACCAGCCAGGCCACGAGCTGCCAGATGTCGGAGCCGGGGAAGGTCGCGAGGGGCAGGGTGAACAGGGTCAGCCCGAGGCTCTGCAACGCCGTCTTCACCTTGCCACCCCGGCCGGCGGGCATGACTCCGTGCCGGATGACCACGAAGCGCATCGCGGTGACCCCCCACTCGCGGACCAGCACCAGGACGGTGATCCACCACGGGAGGTCGCCCAGGGACGCCAGGCCGATGAACGCCATGCTCATCAGGGCCTTGTCGGCGATGGGGTCGGCGATCTTCCCGAAGTTGGTGATGAGCCCGCGGCTGCGGGCGAGGTCGCCGTCGACCCGGTCGGTCGCCGTGGCGATGACGAACACGCCGGCCGCCCACCACCGCATGGTGGCGTTGTGGCCGCTGCCGGCGAGCAGCAGCCAGCCGTAGACGGGGACCAGGAGGATCCGCGAGACGGTGAGGGCGTTGGCGATGTTCCAGGCACTCGGCGTCGGCGTCGACACCGGCTCGGTCATCGGGTCCGGCCGTGGGGCCGACTCGCTCATGCCGGTTCGGCCACGAGGTCGATGCCCTCGGTTGCCACCACCACCGCGCGCACGATGTCACCGACGGCCACCCCGGGCCAGTCCTCGGGGGACAACAGCGTCACCCCGTCGACATCCGGCCCCTGGTGGGCGGCCCGGCCGACCACCATCGGCTCGTCATCGTCGTCGCCGTCGTCGTCGTCGTCGACGTCGTGGTCACCGGCGGGCACCGACTCGACGAGGACCTCGACGGTCTCGCCGATCCGCTCCTCGGCCCGCTGCAGGTTGAGCTCCTCGATGAGGGCGGTGAAGCGCGAGACCCGTTCGTTGACCACGTGCTCGGGCAGCTTGTCGCCGTAGGACTCGGCCTCGGTGCCGTCCTCGTCGGAGTACCCGAAGACACCGACCACGTCGAGCCGGGCGGCCACGAGGAACGCCTCGAGCTCGTCGAGGTCGGCCTCGGTCTCGCCGGGGAAACCGACGATGACGTTGCTGCGGATGCCGGCCTTCGGGGCCCGGGCCCGAACCTCGTCGAGCAGCCCCAGGAACGCCTCACGGCCCCCGAACCGGCGCATCGAGCGCAGCAGCGTGGCCGAGGCGTGCTGGAAGGAGATGTCGAAGTAGGGCACCACACCGGGCACCGACGCCATCGCGTCGAGCAGGTCGGGCCGGATCTCGGCGGGCTGGAGGTAGGAGACGCGTACCCGTTCGATGCCGGGTACGGCGGTGAGCTCGGGCAGCAGCTTCTCGAGCAGGCCGAGGTCGCCGAGGTCCTTGCCGTAGGACGTGGAGTTCTCGCTGACGAGGAACAGCTCCTTGACGCCGCGCTCGCCCAGCCAGCGCGCCTCGGCGACGATGTCGTGGGGGCGACGGGAGACGAAGGCGCCCCGGAACGACGGGATCGCGCAGAAGGCGCACCGCCGGTCGCAGCCGCTGGCGATCTTCAGCGGTGCCCAGGGCCGACCGTCGAGCCGGGCGCGGATGACCCGCGGACCGGACGCCGGCACCGGGCCCTCGATGGTGACGTCGACGGGCTCGCTGGAGACGCCCTGGTCGACACCCGTGGGGTCGACCGGGAAGGCGCCGGTCGGCGCCGTCGGCGCACCGTGGCCCGGGAGGGCGACCCCGGCCGAGCCGGCCTGGCGCTGCACGGGCGACAGGGGCAGCAGCCGACGGCGGTCACCGGGGGTGTGCGGCGCCGGCGCGTGGCCGTCGAGCACCGCGCGCAGGTGGGTCGACATGTCGGCGTAGGAGTCGAAGCCGAGCACGGCATCGGCCTCGGGGAGCTCGGCGGCGAGCTGCTCGCCATACCGCTCCGCGAGGCACCCCACGGCCACGACCTTCTGCGTCTTGGAGTGGCCCTTGCGGGCCGAGGCCTCGAGCAGGACGTCGATGGAGTCCTTCTTGGCCTGCGCGACGAACCCGCACGTGTTGACCACCGCGACATCGGCGTCGTCCGCGTCGTCGACCAGCAGCCAGCCCTCCGCGGCCAGGCGCCCGGCCAGCTCCTCGGAGTCGACCTCGTTGCGGGTGCACCCCAGGGTCACCAGGGCCACGCTGCGCTGCTCGGTCGAACTCATGGCCTCCACTGTACGGGTGAGTAGCGTGGCGCCATGACCGCCATGACGACCACCGCCGACCGCGTCGCCGCCGTGCTGCGCCAGCACCCTGTCCTCGACGGGCACAACGACCTCCTGTGGGAGGCACGCGAGCTCGTGGGCTACGACTTCGACCGCCTCGACCTCGCGGCCGGGAGCACCCCCACCCACACCGACCTCCCCCGGCTGCGTGCCGGTGGGGTGGGCGGCCAGTTCTGGTCGGTGTTCGTGCCCGCGCACCTGTCCGGCGACGACGCCGTGAGCGCGACCCTGGAGCAGATCGACGCCGGTCACCAGATGGTGGCGAGGTATGGCGCCGACCTCGCCTTCGCCCGCACCGCCGACGACATCGCGGCCGCCTGGGGGTCCGGGCGCATCGCCTCGCTCCTGGGGGCCGAGGGTGGCCACAGCATCAACAGCTCGCTGGCCACCCTGCGGATGCTGCACGTCCTCGGGGTCCGCTACCTGACGCTCACCCACAACAGCAACCTGCCCTGGGCCGACTCGGCGACCGATGCCCCCGTCCTGGGCGGGTTGTCGCGCTTCGGGGTCGAGGTGGTCCGCGAGATGAACCGGATCGGCATGCTCGTCGACCTCTCCCACGTCTCGGCCGACACCATGCGCGCCGCCCTCGAGGTGGCCGAGGTCCCCGCGATCTTCAGCCACTCCTCGGCCCGGGCCGTGGCCGACAGCCCGCGCAACGCCCCCGACGACGTGCTGGAGTCGCTGCGCGACAACGGTGGTGTGTGCATGGTGACGTTCGTCCCCAAGTTCGTGAACCCCGATGCCGCCGCCTGGCAGGCGGAAGCGGTCGCCGCTGCGGCGGCTGACGGGGTCGCCCAGGCCGACGGACCGGCGTATGACGCCTGGTCGGCCGAGTACGTGAAGCGCGCCACCCCTGCCCCCACGGCCACCCTGGAGGACGTCGTCCGGCACTGCGAGCACATCCGTGAGGTGGCCGGGGTCGACCACGTCGGGGTGGGCGGCGACTACGACGGTGTCGGCGAGCTGCCCCAGGGGCTCGAGGACGTCAGCTGCTACCCCGCGCTGCTCGAGGCCCTCGCCGAGCGCGGCTGGTCCGACGACGACCTCGGCAAGCTCACCAGCGGCAACATCGTCCGGGTGCTGCGCGAGGCCGAGGAGGGCGCGCGGCGGCTCCAGGCCGAGCGCGGCCCGAGCCTGGCGACCATCACCGAGCTCGACGGGGATGCCCGGGCTGAGAACTCGTCAGCCGAGGAGACGCAGGCCCACGAGTCGCAGACCGATCGCGGCTAGTTGCGCCAGCGGGTGATCGTCAGTCCCACGACGCGGGCGATGATCAGCGCGACGTACATGACTCCGGCGACCTGCTCGATGATGACCACCGACCGGGCATGCGGCAGCACGGCGGCGACATCCGACAGCCCCACGCTGGTGAGGTTCGCGAACGAGAAGTAGAGCAGCTCGAGGAAGGTGCGGTGCCCCTCGCCCTGGAACGCGACGAACGAGTTGGGCCAGACCACCTGCACGGCCATGAACAGGTAGGCGAACATCCACGAGACCACGGTGAAGTTGGCGCCGACGGCGAAGATCTCGTCCCGGGTCACCCAGGAGTCGTCGAACAGGTAGCGGATCAGCCCGTACCCCGTGTAGCCGTAGAAGGCCGCGTGCAGGAGCGCCGACCACAGCACGACCTGTTCGTTGTCGGGGACGAAACCCTCGGCGATGGTGAGGGCGACGACCGGCACCCCGAGCACGACCGCGACCCACGTCAGGGCGGGAGTGGCTCGCACGGCATACACGGCCACCGACAGCACGAAGACGCCGAAGACACCGATGATGGCGCGACCGACCGGGGTGTCCGCGGCGAAGGGGTAGGCGAGGACCTCGAGGAGCTGGGCCGCGAGGAGCACCCCGCTGGGGTGACCGCGGACGGCCTTGATCGCGTCGCGCATGGCGACCACCCTAGGGTCCTCTCGCCGGGATCGCGTCCACGACCTGCGGGACGGATGCCATGCTGGCAGCCATGTCGACGCAGCGGCTCGTCGTCCTGCTCGAGGGACGAAGCGATGTCGCCGCCGTGCGTGCGCTGCTGCAGCGGCGGCCGGCTGCCCTGGCCAGTGGTCAGCTGGACCTCGTGGACATGGGCGGGGTCACGAACGTCCGCCGGCACCTCGCTGATGTCGTCAACGGTTCTGCTGCCCCGGCCAACGGGGCCGAGAACGGGACGCCCCACCCCGTCAAGCGCGTCCTCGGGGTGTGCGACGCCGGTGAGGCCTCGTTCTTCGCCCGGGCCCTGCGGTCCCTCGGCCACCCCGTCACCTCGGTGCAGGAGATGGCTGCCCTGGGCTTCCACGTCTGCGACCAGGACCTCGAGGACGAGCTGATCCGCGCACTCGGGGCGGAGCGGGTCATCGACGTGCTGACCGACCTGGAGCTGCTGGACCGGTTCGCGACCTTCCGACGGCAGCCCACCTGGAGCGGGCGACCGGTCACCGACCAGCTGCGCCGGTTCGCCGGCACCACCTCAGGTCGCAAGGCCCTGGTGGCCGGCGCCCTCGCGGCGGCGATGGCACCCGACCAGGTGCCACCACCGCTCGCCGCCCTCGTGGCGCACATCGAGGCCGCCGCCGCCGATCCCGGGGCGGGTCCGCCCGTGCGTCCGTTCGCGACCGCGCTGTGAACGTCGCGAGGGTGCCAGCGCAGCGGGAGACGTTCGGCGTCAGGAGCGGATGACGCGGACCCGCAGGGTGAGGGTGGCGACGACCAGGGCCAGCGTGGCGGTGATGGCCATGACCAGGGTCATCGGCACCGCGGAGTCCGAACCCATCGCGCCGATCAGCGGGGCAGCAGCGCCACCGATGACGAACTGCGAGGCGCCGAGCAGGGCCGCAGCCGTACCCGCAGCCTCGCCGTGGCGGGTCAGGGCCAGGGCCGGGGTGTTGGGCAGGGTCAGGCCGCACGCGAAGAGGATGAACCACAGCGGCGTCAGGATGAGCACCAGCCCGCCGGTCCCGGTCGCGGCGGCAGCGAGCATGAGCAGCGCTGCGACGGCACCGATGGTGGTCCCGGCGCGGACCAGCAGCCGCGGCTCGAAGCGCTTGAGCAGGAACGGGTTCAGCTGCGAGCCGGTCAGGAAGCCCAGGGAGTTGAGGCCGAAGGCGAGACCGAACTGCGCCACGCTGAGGCCGTAGATGTCCTGGAGCACGAACGACGAGCCACCGATGTAGGAGAACAGCGTCGCGAACATCAGGCCGCTGATCAGGACCAGCCCGACGAAGGTGCGGTCACGCAGCAGCGAGGCGTAGGTGGCCACGACGGGGCGGAACGCCAGCTTGCGGCGGCGGTGCGGCGGCAGCGTCTCGCGCAGCGCGAACGACGCCAGCGTCACCATCATCGCGCCGGCGACGGCGAGCAGGACGAAGACCCCGCGCCACGAGGTCACCTGGAGGATGGCGCCACCGAGGGTCGGGGCGAGCACCGGTGCGAGGCCCATGACGAGCATGAGGCGCGACAGCATCGTCGCTGCGGCCGAGCCGGCGAACTGGTCACGCACCATGGCCATGGCCACGACCGCCACCGCGGCGTTGCCGAGGCCCTGCAGGACGCGGCCCGCGGTGAGCAGCTCGATGGTCGGAGCGAAGGCGCAGAAGATCGAGGCGGCGATGTGCAGCGCGAGCCCGGCGATGAGCGGGCGGCGGCGACCCACGGCGTCGGCGAGGGGCCCGACGAGGAGCTGGCCGAGCCCCATACCCAGCAGGATGCCGGTGAGGGTGAACTGGACGGCCGACTCGGACGCCGCGAGGTCCCGCGTGATCGAGGGCAGGGCCGGCAGGTAGGTGTCGATGGTCAGCGGGCCGATGGCGATGAGCGCACCGAGCACGAGGACGAAGCGCAGGTAGGCGCGCCCCGTCGGTGCCGGCGGCATGCCGTCGGAGGCCGGGCCGGCTCCAGCAGGCGCTACGGAGGTGTCAGGGAGGGTCGAGGTGTCCTCGTCGGTCAGCGTCTGGGGCGGGGCGGTCACGAGGGGGCAACGCCGAGGGGGCCTCGATCCATTCCGCGGCCGTCAGTCGCGCGCCAGCCCGCGCGTCGGTCGCGTTGGTCGCGTTCATCAGTCGCGGCCCGTCAGCTCCCACGCGTCGCCGGACTCCTCGACCTCTTCGCGGCCGGCGAACTGCGCCGCCACGGGGTCGTTGTCGTACCTCGCGTCCGGGGCGTAGCCGGGGGTGTAGCCCGGCGTCGGCGCCCCGACGGGTACGCCGACGGCGACCTCGTCGGTGTGGTCGACGCCACTGCTCGCGGCCGGTGCCTGGCCGTCGAAGACCGGCTCCGGGTCCGGCACCGCGTCGCCGCGCATGAGTGCGAGCGTCGTGGGCAGGTCGTCGGGCTTGACGAGGACGTCGCGAGCCTTGGAGCCCTCGGACGGGCCGACCACCCCTCGCGACTCGAGCAGGTCCATGAGCCGACCGGCCTTGGCGAACCCGACCCGCAGCTTGCGCTGGAGCATCGACGTCGACCCGAACTGGGTCGTCACGACGAGCTCGGTCGCCTGCAGCAGCAGGTCGAGGTCGTCGCCGATGTCGTCGTCGACGTGCTTCTTGGTCGCGACGACCGCGACGTCCTCGCGGTAGTTCGGCTTGAGCTGGGCGGTGACGTGCTTGACGACGTTCTGGATCTCGGACTCGGTGACCCAGGCACCCTGGACGCGCATCGTCTTGCTCGACCCCATCGGCAGGAAGAGCGCGTCGCCCTGGCCGATGAGCTTCTCGGCACCCGGCTGGTCCAGGACGACGCGGCTGTCGGCGAGCGAGGACGTCGCGAAGGCCATCCGGGACGGCACGTTGGCCTTGATCAGGCCGGTGACGACATCGACCGAGGGACGCTGCGTCGCGAGCACCAGGTGGATGCCGGCGGCGCGGGCGAGCTGGGTGATGCGGACGATCGACTCCTCGACGTCGCGCGGGGCGACCATCATGAGGTCGGCGAGCTCGTCGACGATGACGAGCAGGTACGGGTAGGGGTGGATGACCCGCTGGCTGCCCGGCAGGGGCTTGACCTTGCCGGCCTTGACCGCCTTGTTGAAGTCGTCGACGTGCTTGAACCCGAACTGCGCGAGGTCGTCGTAGCGCGTGTCCATCTCCCGCACGACCCACTGCAGGGCCTCGGCGGCCTTCTTGGGGTTCGTGATGATCGGGGTGATCAGGTGCGGGATCCCCTCGTATGCCGTGAGCTCCACCCGCTTGGGGTCGACCAGGACCATGCGGACCTCGTCGGGGGTCGAGCGCATCAGGATCGAGGTGATCATGGAGTTCACGAAGCTCGACTTGCCGGCGCCGGTGGCACCCGCGACGAGCAGGTGGGGCATCTTGGCGAGGTTGGCGATGACGTAGCCGCCCTCGACGTCCTTGCCGACCCCCATGACCATCGGGTGCTCGTTGCCCCGGGCCGCCTGGCTGCGCAGGACGTCACCGAGGCTGACCTTCTCGCGGTCGGTGTTGGGGATCTCGATGCCGATCGCGGACTTGCCCGGGATCGGGGACAGGATGCGCACGTCGGCCGAGGCCACGGCATACGCGATGTTCTTGGACAGGGCGGTGACGCGTTCGACCTTGGTGCCCCGGCCGAGCTCGACCTCGTAGCGGGTGACCGTGGGCCCGCGGCTGAACCCGGTGACCTGGGCGTCGATGTCGAACTGGTCGAGCACCTGCGTCAGCGACTCCACGACCCGGTCGTTGGCAGCGCTGCGCGCCTTGTGCGGCGAGCCGGGCTCGAGGAGGGCGTTGTCGGGCAGCGTGTAGGTGATGTCGCCGGCCAGGGCCAGCTGCTCGACGCGCTGCGGCAGCGGCGTGGTCGGTGGCGCCTCGAGCACGACCTTCTCGGCGACCTGCCGCGCGGGGACGGTGGCGGCGGCCACGGCACCCGGGGTCGGGGTCGCGCCGGGGGCCAGGACGCCCGGGGCGGTGGGGCGCTTCTGGCCGGGGCGCGGGCCGCTCGTGCCGTCCGGGACGACGACCGCGGCCTTCTCGAACGCCTCGTCACCGTCGAGGGGCCCCTCGGGCTCGATGACGCGCCGACGGCGCTTGGGCTTGTCGGGCTCGTCGGCGACCGGTTCGTCGGGGGCGGCCCCGCGGTGCAGCAGGTGGTCGCGCAGCTCGGCGAGGCGCTCGGGGATCATGTGGACCGGGGTCGCGGTCATCACCAGGAGACCGAAGAAGCCGAGCATGAGCAGGATCGGGACGGTGCCGTAGACCGACACCGCGGCCTCGAGCGGGCTCGAGGCGAGGAAGCCGATGATGCCGCCACCCTCCCGCATGCCTTCCGCACCCTGCGGCGGGGTGGGGATGCCGGCGGCGACGTGGGACAGACCGGAGGCTGCGAAGGCGAGCGCGCCGAGGCCGATCCCGATGCGGGAGTTGGCGCCGTCCTCCTGGGGGGCCCGCAGCAGGCGGATCCCGAGGTAGAGCAGGACGAGCGGCACGGCATACGCGACGCGACCGAAGGTGCCCGCCACGACGGCGTGGATCACGTCGCCGACCGGGCCCTCCAGCGCCCACCACTCGCGGGCGGCCACGACGATGGACAGACCGAGGAGCAGGAAGCCGACCCCGTCGCGCCGGTGCTCCGGCTCGAGGTCCCGGGCGCCGTGGCCCACCTTGCGCACCGCGCCGCCGGCCACGTGCGCCATACCCATCCACGTGCCCCGCACCGCGCGCAGCGGCAGCGGCAGGCCTCCGCCGCTGGTCTTGCCGCGGGCCGGCTGCTTGCGGGGCGCGGCGGTGCGCCGGGTGGCGGGACGGGTGGTGGTGCCCTTGCGCGCCTGCCCGGGCGAGGAGGAGCGCGTCGAGGTGGACGGACGTGAGGCCATGGTCCGCAGGCTACGCGACCGCCACACCGGACACACGCGTCACACGCGTTCCACCGGCGCTGATCTGGAGCTGCTCCGGAACCGACGCCAGCACACCCACTCCCCCGAACAGCCGGAACCGTGCCGCCGGTTCGGCCAGCGCGCGGCGACAACGCCGGTGCCGAGCCTGCGCGCCTGCCACGATCAGCCTTGCGTCTGGCGGGGCCAGCACCGACGGTCGGCCACCATTGCCGGCCGTCGGCGCAGGCGCACCAGAATCTGGGGGCAGAGGGTGCGCTGGTCCCGTCAGATCATCACGGCCCCCACCGCCGGGACCACGCCAGGCTCCCGACCGGTGATCCCTGAGGACTCACCCGAGGTCTCAGATGCCGAGAAGGTCCGTCCGGTCGATGGAAGACACTGCGGTAGCGCCACTACCGTCGTCGCCAAGGTCATGAGTGTCAGCGCGTAGCCCCGGCTTGCTGACCAGCAACCCTCCACCGCGGTGGGGTGCTCCGGGTGACGACCGGGCCGGCTGCACCAGCAACCGGCAAGCGCGGACCCGAGCACAGCCCGGGTCCCACCGGACCCAGGAGCTGACCTCCATGTCGATCGCGACCACCACCCCGGACACCCCGCCGACCTCACCGCTGACCTCGCCGGCCATACCGCTGAGCCCCCCGACCAGCACACCGACGAGCACGTCGCGCCGGGCCCTGCGTCGGACCGCGCCCCTGGCCCACGCTCGCGAACACCTGCGGGCGGTTCCCCCGCTGGGCACCCCGGGCGCCCCTGGCGGCCAGGTCGCCCCGGGCGCCCCTGGCACCCAGGGCGCCGTGCTCCCGGCCGTCGTGTCCGCCGGCCTGCTCGTCCCGACCCTGACCGGCCAGGTGGACTACGCCAACTTCGACCACGCGGCCTCGACCCCGGCGCTGGTCAGCGTCAAGGCCGCCGTCGACAGCGCCCTGCGCACGTACTCCTCCGTCCACCGCGGCAACGGCTACGCCTCCCGGGTGACCAGCGCGTGGTACGAGCAGGCCCGCGCGGAGGTGGCGGCGTTCGTGGGTGCCCGTGACGGTGACCAGGTCGTCTTCACCCGCAACAGCACCGACTCGTTCAACCTGCTCGCCCGTTCGCTGCCCCGCGACACCCAGGTCTTCGTCTTCGAGACCGAGCACCACGCGGCCCTGCTGCCGTGGAAGGCCCGCCACACCACGCGCCTGCCCGTCCCCGGCAGCCCCGCCGACGCCGCGGTGCTGCTGCGCACCGCGTTGGCCAACCGCCACGGCCGGCACCGGCTCGTCGTCCTGACGGGGGCGTCCAACGTGACCGGTGAGGTGTGGCCGATCCGTGAGCTCGCCGCCATCGCCCGCAAGGCCGGCGCACGCGTGGTCCTCGACGCGGCGCAGTACGCCCCGCACCGCCACGTCGACCTCGCCGAGCTGGGCGTCGACTACGTCGTCCTGTCGGGGCACAAGCTCTACGCACCGTTCGGGGCCGGTGTCCTCGCAGGTCGCGCGGACTGGCTGGACGCGGCCGCGCCGTACCTCGCCGGCGGAGGCGCGACCAAGGCCGTCACCGAGCAGGGTGTCACCTGGCAGACCGGGTCGGCCCGCCACGAGGGAGGCAGCCCGAACGTCATCGGCGCCGTCGCCCTCGCCGCCGCCTGTCACGCCCTGCGGGCCGGTGCCGAAGCCGTCGAGGCCCACGAGGCCGCCCTGGGCACCGCCCTGATCGAGGGCCTGCGCGCCATCGAGGGCGTGCAGACGTACTCGCTGTTCGGTGAGGACCACGAACGGGTGGCGGTGGCGACGTTCACCCTCGACGGCCTCGACAGCTCGTTGGTGTCCGCGGCCCTGTCGGCCGAGCACGGGATCGGGGTGCGGGACGGGAAGTTCTGCGCCCACCTGTGCGTCGACACCCTCCTGGACGACCCGTATGCCGCCGGCTCCGGGACCGCGATCCGCGCCAGCGTGGGGCTGGGGACGACCGCCGAGCACGTGCAGCGCCTGCTCGCCGCGGTCGCCGACCTCGCCGCGCACGGTCCGCAGGCGGCATACGAGCACTCGGACCAGGGCTGGCACCCGGTGGACGACACGCGGGACCTGTCCCCCGCCCGCCCCTGGTAGCCGCCCCGCCTTCCTAACCTTTGCTAGCAAGGGTTGGCGTAATCCGGACACCGTGCACCATGTCCGGAGTCACGCAACCTTTGCTAGCAAAGGTTGCAGGAACTCGGGCTGGGACTGCAGGAACTCGGGCTGGGGTGGTCAGGCCTGGATGACGACGGGGATGATCATCGGGCGGCGACGGATCTTGCCGCCGACCCAGCTGCCGACCGCGCGGCGGATGACCTGCTCGAGCTGGTGGGAGTCGGTGACCCCGTTGCCCGTCGCGTCGGCCAGGGCCTGCTCGATCTTCGGACGCACCTGGCTGAAGATCTCGTCGTCCTCGGCGAACCCGCGGGCCTGGATCTCCGGGCCGGCGGCGACCTTGCCCGTGGCGGAGTCCATCACGACGATGACGGAGATGAACCCCTCGTCGCGCAGGATCCGGCGGTCCTTGAGCAGCGCCTCGTCGAACTCCCCGACCGAGGACCCGTCGACGTAGACGTAACCGCAGTCGACGGCCCCGACGATGCGCGCCCGGCCGTCCACGAGGTCGACCACGACCCCGTCCTCGGCGAGCACGACCCGCTCACGGGGCACGCCGGTCTGCACGGCGAGGTCGGCGTTCGCCACGAGGTGGCGCCACTCGCCGTGGACCGGCATGACGTTGCGGGGCTTGACGATGTTGTAGCAGTAGAGGAGCTCGCCGGCGCTGGCGTGACCCGAGACGTGCACCTTGGCGTTGCCCTTGTGCACGACGTTCGCGCCCAGGCGCATCAAGCCGTTGATGACGCGGTAGACGGCGTTCTCGTTGCCGGGGATGAGCGAGGAGGCCATCAGGACGGTGTCGCCCTTCCCCACGTCGATCCGGTGCTCCCGGTTGGCCATCCGCGACAGCGCCGCCATCGGCTCACCCTGCGAACCCGTGCAGATCAGGACGACCTGGTGGTCGGGGAAGAGGTCGAGCTTCTTGACGTCGACCAGCACGCCGTCGGGGACGTGCAGGTAGCCGAGCTCGGCCGCGATGCCCATGTTGCGCACCATCGAACGGCCGACCATGGCGACCTTGCGACCGGCCTTCTCGGCGGCGTTCAGCACCTGCTGGACGCGGTGCACGTGCGAGGAGAAACAGGCCACGATGATCCGGCGCTCGGCGTCCCGGAAGACCTTGTCGATCGCCGGGGCGATGTCCCGCTCCGGGGTGGTGAACCCCGGGACCTCGGCGTTGGTCGAGTCGGTCATGAACAGGTCGACGCCCTCCTCGCCGAGCCGGGCGAAGGCGCGCAGGTCGGTGAGCCGGTTGTCCAGCGGCAGCTGGTCCATCTTGAAGTCGCCGGTGTGCAGGATCGTGCCGCCGGGGGTGCGGACGAACACGGCGAGCGCGTCGGGGATCGAGTGGTTGACGGCGACGAACTCGCAGTCGAACACCCCGAGCTTCTCGCGCACGCCCTCCCTCACGCCGAGCGTGTAGGGGGTGATGCGGTGCTCCTTGAGCTTCGCCTCGACCAGCGCCAGCGTCAGGGTCGAGCCGACGATCGGTATGTCGCGCTTGAGCTTGAGCAGGTAGGGCACGGCCCCGATGTGGTCCTCGTGGCCGTGGGTGAGCACGATCGCCTGGACCTGGTCGAGCCGGTCCTCGATGTACTCGAAGTCGGGCAGGATCAGGTCGACGCCCGGGTGGTGGTCCTCGGGGAACAGCACCCCGCAGTCGATGATGAGCAGCTGACCCGCGTGCTCGATGACCGCCATGTTGCGGCCGACCTCGCCCAGGCCCCCGAGGGCGACGACCCGGACACCGGCGGGGTCGAGCGCCGGGGGCAGGGTGAGCTCGGGGTGCGGGTGGCTCACAGCAGCCCCGACTGCTTCATCCCGGCGCGCAGGAGCTCGAGGTGCTCCGGCGGCGACTCCACCAGCGGCAGGCGCACCGTCGCGTGCTCGATGACCCCGAGCTCGACGAGGGCCGCCTTGGCCATGATGGCGCCCTGCGACGTGCTCATGATCGCGTCGACGGCGGGAACGAGGCGTCGGTGGATCTCTCGGGCGGTGCCGAGGTCGCCCTGCTCGACCGCGGCGATCATCGCGGCATACTCGCGCCCGGCCACGTGCCCCACGACCGAGACCACGCCCACGGCGCCCTGGGCCAGGTGGGCGAGGCTGAGGACGTCGTCACCGCTGAACCAGATGAGGTCGGTCGTGGCCATGACCTGCGTGGAGGCCCAGAGGTCCCCCTTGGCGTCCTTCACCGCGACGATGGTCGGCACCGTGGCCAGCTCGCGCAGGGTCTCGGTCGTGAAGGGGATGCCGGTGCGGCCCGGGATGTCGTAGAGCATCACCGGCAGGTCGGTGACCCCGGCCACCGCACGACAGTGCGCGACGACCCCGGCCTGGGTCGGCTTGGTGTAGTAGGGCGTCACGAGCAGCAGCCCGGTCGCGCCGGCGTGCTGGGCGCGGGCGGCCATCTCGACGCTGTGCGCGGTCGCGTTCGAACCGACCCCGGCGACGACGGCGGCGCGTCCACCCACGGCCTCGGCCACGAGGCTGACCATCTCGAGGCTCTCGTCGTCACTGAGGGTGGCCGACTCGCCGGTGGTGCCGTTGACGACGATGCCGTCGTGCCCGCTCTCCACGAGGTGCTCCGCGACCCGCTTGGCACCCTCGGCATCGAGGCTGCCGTCGGGCCGCATCGGGCTGACCATGGCTGTCAGGAGGCGGCCGAAGGGCGACGCTGTGCTCATACCCGCAGGCTATCGCCCCGAGCCTCCTCGCCCGACCCTCGGTATGGCGCCGGAGCCGGGTCCGCAGGCGGTGTTAGGTTTCCGTCGTGCAGCAGTACCTGGACCTCCTCGACCACGTGATGACGACCGGGACCGACAAGCCCGACCGGACCGGGACGGGCACGCGCTCGGTCTTCGGCTACCAGATGCGCTTCGACCTCTCCGAGGGCTTCCCGGTCCTGACGACCAAGAAGCTGCACCTCAAGTCGATCATCGGCGAGCTGCTGTGGTTCCTGCGCGGCGACTCCAACGTGCGGTGGCTGCAGGAGCGCGGCATCTCGATCTGGGACGAGTGGGCTGACGACAACGGCGACCTCGGCCCGGTCTACGGCTACCAGTGGCGGTCGTGGCCGACCCCGGACGGCGGCCACGTCGACCAGATCGCCCGGGTCATCGAGTCGATCCGCACCAACCCCGACTCGCGACGCCACATCGTCTCGGCGTGGAACGTCGCCGACGTCGACTCGATGGCGCTGCCGCCGTGCCACACGATGTTCCAGTTCTACGTCGCCGACGGCAGGCTCTCCTGCCAGCTCTACCAGCGTTCGGCCGACATCTTCCTCGGCGTGCCCTTCAACATCGCGTCGTACGCCCTGCTCACGATGATGGTCGCCCAGGTCTGCGACCTCGAGCCCGGCGACTTCGTGCACACCCTCGGCGATGCGCACCTCTACTCCAACCACGTCGAGCAGGCCACGCTCCAGCTGACCCGGGAGCCGCTTCCCCTGCCCCGCATGGTCATCGCGCAGGGCAAGCAGATCGACGAGTTCGACCTCGGCGACTTCGAGCTGGTCGGCTACGAGGCGCACCCGTCCATCAAGGCACCCATCGCCGTCTGAGCTCGGCCCCCATACGCCGCACCGGAACTCAGGCCCGCCGGTGCAGGAGCGCTCGGGTTCGCCATGCCAGCCACGAGAAGATGGGGACCGGGATGAACAGGTAGATCGCCAACCCGACGAACGCGCTGTCGTCCCTGCTGGCCGCCAGATAGGTCACCCACGCTGTGGCGAGGCCGAAGGCGACCGCCATGGCCAGCAGCCCACCCCAGACGGCACGCGGGTGCTTCACGTCGGCCAGCCGCTCGTCCATCGACTCGGCCTTGCCGGTGGGGTTGCGTCGGATCTCCCTGTCCTGCAGCGTGCGTGCGCGCCGAATCGTCGGCCCAAGGAGGAGCACCCCTGCCAGGAGCACCAACGGCAGCCCGATGAGGCTCCATGCCTTGCGCGCATCGGAGCCGGGGGTCAGCACGAAGCCGGCCCCGAAGTGCAGCAGGAGCAGGGCCACCCCGAGCACCCTGTAGGGCCATCGGTCCCAACGCTCCCAACGCGCTCCACCAGCCACGCGCCACACCTCCCCCGTCTCGCTGTTCGCGCCGCGAGTATGGCACCCGCCCCGCCGGCCACACTGAGAAACGACGTGATGCGGTCAGCGCCCACGGCATACGCTGGTCGGCATGACGAACGTCACCCTCATCGCTGCGGTCGGGCGCAACGGTGTCATCGGCGCCGACAACGACATGCCGTGGCACCTGCCCGAGGACTTCGCCTTCTTCAAGCGCACCACCATGGGCCACCCGATGATCATGGGGCGCAGGACGTTCGACTCGATCGGCCGGGTGCTGCCCGGGCGTCGCACCATCGTGGTGACGCACCAGGGCGACTGGTCGCACGCCGACGTCGAGACGGCCCACTCCCTGAGCGAGGCGCTGTCCCTCGCCGGCCCGGTCAGCGAGGTCTTCGTCTGCGGAGGTGGGCAGGTCTACGCCGAGGCGATGCCGTGGGCGCACCGGCTCCTCATCACCGAGGTCGACCAGTCCCCCGAGGGCGACGTGCGGTTCCCGCCGATCGACCCGGCGCAGTGGCGCGAGACGGCACGCGAGGACCGCGACGGGTTCAGCTGGGTCACCTACGAGCGCCACTGACGCGAGCGCACCGGAGCGGGTGCGAGGATGGCCGCCATGAGCTCTGCGCACGACGACCCGCACCACCACCCGCACGACCACCCGCACGACGACGCCCACGAGCACGACCAGACCCGGGGCCCGCTGGCCGACGCGAGCGTGCGCACGGCCCGCGAGACCGATGCGCCCGCCGTGGGGTTCGTGCAGGCCGTGGTCTGGCGCGAGGCGTATGCCGGCGTCGTGCCCGAGGACGTGCTGGCGGCGTTCGAGCCCAACGCCTTCGCGAGCGCGTGGCGCCAGTCCCTGTCGGCCCCGCCCCAGGGGGTCTACCGCCTCCTCGCGGCCTGTGCCGGTGACCAGGTCGTCGGGTTCGCCTCGATCGGTCCGAGCCAGGACCCGGACGCCTCCGAGACCACCGGCGAGGTCTCCGCGCTCGGTGTCCACCCCCAGGCCCGCCGCGCCGGCCACGGCTCGCGGCTGCTCAACGCGGCCGTCGACACGTTGCGCGGCGCCGGCGCCGACACCCTGCACGTCTGGGCGCTGTCCACCGACGAGCCGACCCGGGCCTTCCTGACGGCCTCGGGCCTGCACCCCGACGGCGCCTTCCGCGACCGCGTCGTCTCCCCTGAGGGGGACACCGCCCGCGAGGTCCGGCTCGTGGCCGACATCCGACCCGACGGGGAACCCGCCGCCCCGTGACCGCCGAGCTCGCTGCGCTCACGCCGGAACGCCGACGCGCCGTGCTGCGGCAGTCGCTCTCGGTGGCGGTGGCCACCGGGGCCTACGGCATCAGCTTCGGGGCGCTGTCGGTGGCCGCCGGCCTGTCGATCCCGCAGACCCAGGCGCTCTCGCTCCTGCTGTTCTCCGGCGGGTCGCAGTTCGCCTTCGTGGGCGTGCTCGCTGCCGGTCCGGCCGGGGCACCGGCAGCCATCGCCACCTCCACCCTGCTCGGGGTGCGCAACGGCCTCTACGGCCTGCAGGTGTCGCGCCTGCTCGACGTGCGCGGGATGCGCCGGGTGGCCGCCGCCCAGCTCACCATCGACGAGTCGACCGCCGTGGGGGTCGCCCAGCCCGAGGCGGCCGCAGCCCGGGTGGGGTTCTGGGCCACCGGCATCGGCGTGTTCGTCCTGTGGAACCTCGCGACCCTCCTGGGCGCCCTCGCCGGTGACGCCATGGGCGACCCACGCACCTATGGCCTCGACGCCGCCGCAGCCGCCGCGTTCTGCGCCCTGCTCTGGCCGCGGCTGAAGTCGACCGACGCCTACGCCATCGCGGCGGCCTCGGCGGTCATCGCCGTCCTGCTCGCACCCCATGCCCCCGCCGGCGTGCCGGTGCTCGTCGCCGCCAGCACCGCCCTGGCCGCGGGCCTGTGGCGCCGCGCGCACCAGGACCCGCCCCCGCCGCACCACTGGGCCGGCGAGGAGGAGCGACCGTGAGCACCTGGACGGCGGTCCTGCTCGCGTCCGCCCTGGCCTTCGCCCTCAAGTACGTCGGCCACCTCGTGCCGGCCACCTGGCTCGACGGCGAACGCACCACGCGGGTCACGTCGGCGCTGCCGATCGCCCTGCTCGCCGCCCTCGTCGGCGTCCAGACCCTGACCAGCCCCTCGGGCGGCCTCGTCCTCGACTCGCGCGCGGCAGCCGTCGGCGTCGCGGTCCTCGCCCTCGTGCTGCGGGCACCGTTCATCGTCGTCGTGGTGCTCGCCGCAGCCGTCGCAGCCGGCCTGCGCCTGCTGGGACTCCCCTAGGCAGCAGGATCAGGGCCACTCCAGGGCGTCCTCGACGAACCGGTCACCGGTCTGGATCCCCACGACGCAGAACACCACGCCACCGGGGTCCGCCATGACGACGTACCCCTCGCGCTGCTCGACCACCGTGGCCCCGAGCGCGCCCAGTCGGGCCACCTCGGCCGGCACGTCGTCGGACTCGATGTCGAGGTGGACGCGGGGACCCCCCTCGTCGAGGCGCTGGACCTCGAGGTTGAGGCCGCCGACCTCCCCCACCGAGGCGTACGGCCCCTCGTGGGTCGGGCGGACCCCCTGCGCGCCGGCCCAGAACGCCAGGCTCTGGTCGAAGTGCTCCGGGCCGTGGTCGATCAGGACGATGCCGATGCGTGAACGGTGCATGCCCCCACCGTAGGCGGGGTCGTCGCCGCACGGTGGCGGGCAGGCCGCATACCCCGTCGGTGCGGTGCGACGACGGTCAGTGCTGCGTGGCGCGCCAGGCGCGGACGGCCGCGCGGTAGTGCGTCTGCTCACCCTTGCGGTCCTTGGCGACGCGGCAGGTCTCGGCCTGCTCGAGCTCGCTCGCCCAGTCACCCTCGGCCCCGGACACCTTGGCCTGGGCCATCATCCGCGACCCGTCCCGGGCCAGCAGGACCAGCGGCAGGATCGCCAGCAGGGCGACGAGCGGGATGAGGATGACGCCGAGCCCCAGCAGGACCGAGGCCGGGCGCCCGTCGCCGACGAGCGCGACGCCTCGCCAGCCGATCGTCGCGGAGTAGAACACCAGCACCAGGAGGGTGACCAGCGCGGTGACCTTCTCGCGCACTCAGTCGTCCAGCCCGAGGAAGTGCTCCAGGCCCACGGTGAGCCCGGGGTGGTCGCCGACGGCCCGCACCCCGGCGAGGACGCCCGGCATGAAGGACGTCCGGTCGAAGGAGTCGTGCCGCAGCGTGAGCATCTCCCCCTCCCCGCCGAGCAGCACCTCCTGGTGGGCGACCAGCCCGCGCAACCGCACCGAGTGCACCGGTATGCCGTCGACCCTGGCCCCCCGCGCACCATCCGGGTCCTGCGTGGTCGCGTCCGGCACGTCGCCGACGCCGGCGTCGGCCCGCGCCGCGGCGATCAGGGACGCGGTCCGGGCCGCGGTGCCCGACGGCGCGTCGACCTTGGCCGGGTGGTGCAGCTCGATGACCTCGACGGACTCGTAGAAGCGGGCGGCCTCCTGGGCGAAGCGCATCATCAGGATCGCGCCGATGGCGAAGTTGGGGGCGATGAGGACGCCCACCCCGGGGTGGTCGGCCAGCGTGTCACGCAGGGACTGCAGCCGCCCTTCGTCCCAACCGGTCGTGCCCACGACGACATGGGTGCCCTGCTCGACGCAGTGCGCGACGTTGGCGGGTGAGGCCTCGGGCACCGAGAACTCCACGACGACCTGCGCACCGGCGAGGTCCCCGAGCTCGTCGCCCTGGTCGAACCGGCCCACCAGCTCGAGGTCGTCGGCAGCCTCGACGGCCTGGCACGCCTGCGCGCCCATCCGCCCGGCTGCACCGATCACGGCCACCTTGATCGTCTCGCTCACGGGCTCCAGCGTAGCGATGGCGGGCCCACCCCCGAGAGGGTGGACCCGCCACCAGTGCGCCTGCGTGCCCGACGACTACTTCACGAAGGCCTTGAGGCCCAGGACGACCGGGTCGTGGTCCGAGGACCGGTAGGGGCCCGGGTCGTGGAAGTCGGTCGAGTGGTAGTTGTACCGGCTGTACTCCAGCGCCACGGACTCACCGGAGTTGATGTTCCAGTGGTCGGCACCCGTCGCCATCTTCAGCGCGGCTGCGTTGACCAGGACGTGGTCCAGCGAACCGGACGTTCCGGAGAACGAGTAGGAGTACGAGCCCTGGTCGAACGTCGAGCCCACGTCGGTGTACCCCGCCTTGTAGAGGACGTCGAGCGGGTCCTCCTGCGTGTAGGAGTTGTAGTCACCGGCCATGACGACGGCCTTGGTGCTGGTCTCGGCGACAGCCGTGGGCACCCAGTCGCGCAGCGCCTGCGCCTGCAGGATGCGCGAGGTCACCGAGGACCCCTGGCCGTCACCGGAGTCGGCGTCACCGGGGAACGGTCCGGGCGAGCCCTTGGACTTGAAGTGGTTGACCACGAAGAGGAACTTGTCGCCCTTGCCGTGCTTGGCCTTGAACACCTGCGCGATCGGCTCCCGGGCGTTGGCGAAGGCCTGGCCCGGCTCGCTGGCCGTGCCCAGGGCCCGCGACTGGTCGACCCGCATGACGTTGGCCGGCTTGTAGATGATCGCGCTGGTGATGAAGTCCTGCAGGTCGATCGACGGCAGCTCGGCCGACGAGGGCACGAAGGCCCAGGTGCCGGCTCCGGCCTTGGCGTTCAGCGCGGCCACGAGGCGGGACAGGCTCTCGTCGCGGTCGTGCCCGAACTTGGCCGAGTTCTCGATCTCCATGAGCCCGACGACATCTGCCCCGAGGGCGTTGATGGCGCTGACCTCCTTCTCCTGCTGGCGGGCGAGGTCGCCCGCGTCCCAGGCACCGCGACGGTCACAGCCGTCGCGGACCGTGTCGCCACTGCTGTCGCGGTCGTAGTACGCGGTGCAGGACGGGTCGGCGTCACCGAGGTCGGTGAAGTAGTTGAGGACGTTGAACGAGGCGACCTTGAGGTCCGGACGGCCGAGCTGGCTGAGGTCGGCCGTGTCGGGCGCCGGGGTGCGGGTGTTGGTGAAGGTCACCGGCGACGCGCTGTTCTGCGGACCGAGGACCGGCGCGGTCGGCTGGAAGCGCCACAGGTTGAACCGGTAGTCGACGACGACCGGCGCGGTGAAGGTGACCGGGGCGCCCACGCGGACCGGGGCCGTGGTCGAGACGTAGGCCGGGGTCTGGTCCGCGTTGAGCAGGCACGGCACCGGACGCTCACCACAGGTGCTCTTCGAGTAGCTGCTCGCGGTGAAGTTGCTCGACGAACCGTCGTCGAGGGTGACCTTGCGTGCCGCGTTGTCGGCGTCGACGGCCTTCGCCTCGTCCGAGCCCGGCGTGGCGACCTCGGTGCTCTGCAGCAGCGGGGTGGTGCCGACCGCGAGGCCGACCTCGCCGTACTGGTTGGTGCCGAAGGTGTTGGTCACCGTGTAGGCGCCGGTGGGCGCGAACAGCATGCCCTCGATGGACTCGCGCGCGGCGTCCGTCGTCGGCCACGAGATGGCCAGCGGCTGGACGGGGCTGAAGTCGCTGCCCGCGTCGACGACGTCGGCGCCGTCGGCGGAGATCTCGGTCAGGCCACCGAACTCGCTGACCTTGCCCGTGACCTGGACGAAGTTGCCCACGACGGCGTCGGGGTCCAGCTCACCGAACTGGAAGACGAAGACACCGTCGGAGGCGCCGTCCGTGCGGGGCTCGGGACCGGTGCCCTGGGTCTGCAGGAAGAAGCCGCGCAGACCGCCCACCGGGTACGCCCCGGTGACGACGCCCTCGACGACGACCGTCTCGCCGACGAGGGGCGAGGTCGCACCGGTGCCCTGGACCTCGGCGATGGTGGCAGCGCGCGGTCCGGTCGGGGCCGGGACACAGGCTGCGCCGCACGCCGCCGGGGTGGGGGTGGCGAGGACGAAGTCGGCCCTGTTGTCGGCCGTGTTCACCGGGGCCGGGGCGGCCTTGCGCGTGGCGCCGAAGGAGTTCGTCGTGGTCGAGGTGGGACCGGTGCCCGCGTAGTCGTTGGCCGCCGAACCGTAGCCGACGAAGTCCACGACCTGCGGGAGGTCTGAGCAGGCAGAGCCACCGCTCTTGGTGGTGCAGTTCGCGAGCGGGGCGACCGAGCTGACCAGGGCGACCTTGCCGGCGCCACCGGCCATCGCGATGCTGCCGTCGGCGTCGAACGGCACCTCGTCGGTACCGCCGGAGCCCGCCGTCTCACGGACGACGTAGGTCGCGCCGCCGGGCAGGGTGCCCGACAGCGGCGTCACCTGGTAGCTGAGGTTGGTCGACGAGGCGTACTGCACGGACCAGCCGTCGAGCTTCACCGGCGAGCTGCTGGTGTTGACCAGCTCGATGAAGTCGTTCTTGTACGTGGCGCCGGAGTTGCCCCCGCCGCCGTACACCTCGTTGATCACGACACTGGCCGTCGGTGACGGTGCGGCCTGCGCACCCGTCGCGACGGCGACCACACCAGCGGTCAGCGCTATCGCGCCTGCCGCCCCCATCAGTTGCTTGCGGCGTTCGCGCACAGCAGTCCTCCACACCCGAGTTGTCCTCGAAGAAAGTCGCGCCGCCCAGGGATGCGGGTCCGGCGCCAAGAATGCAGTCAAACATGGACAGAAGGCCAAGGGGAGGTCTGGAAGGCGTCCAGAAGGTAAAGGTCAGGTCAGGCTTTCCAGCGGGACCTCGGCGTCGGCAAGTTTCGCCCGGTCGACCTTCGTACGGGAGCGGATCAGGCCCTTGACGCCATCGCCGACGTCCCAGATGTTGACGTTCATGCCGGCGGTGACGACCCCGTCGCGCAGCCAGAACGCCACGAACTCCCGCGCCTGCAGGTCGCCGCGGACCACGACGTCGTCGTCGGGGCTGCCGAGGCCGTGGTACTCCATGCCGAGGTCGTACTGGTCGGTGTAGAAGAAGGGCAGCTCGGCTTCCGGGCCGGACTGGTCGAGCATCGCCGCAGCGACGAGGGTGGGCTGGTTGAGCGCGTTGGCCCAGTGCTCGACGCGCACCCGACGGCCCAGGAAGGGGTGCTCCACGTTCGCCACGTCGCCCGCCACGAAGATGTCGGGGTCGCCGGTGCGCCCGACCGCGTCGGCCACGATCCCGTTGTCGACCTCGAGCCCGGCCTCCTGCGCCAGGCTCGTGTTCGGCGCGGCGCCGATGCCCACGACCACGACGTCCGCCGGGACGGTGGACCCGTCGCCGAGCCGGACCCCCGTGACGGTGCCGGCCTCACCCACCAGCTCCTCCACCTGCACGCCGGTGCGCAGGTCGACCCCGTGCTCACGGTGCAGGTCGGCGAAGACCGTGGCGATCGTGGGACCGAGCACCCGCACCAGGGGCAGGTCGAGCGACTCCAGGACGGTGACCGTGGCACCCGCCTCGCGGGCCGCCGCTGCCACCTCGAGCCCGATCCACCCGCCACCGACGAGGACGACCCGGGCTTCGGGCGTCAGTGCGCCCCTGAGCCGGTCGCTGTCCTCGATGGTCCGCAGCGAGAGCACCCCGTCGAGGTCGACCCCAGGCAGGTCGAGGTGGCGCGGCGAGCTGCCCGTGGCCAGCAGGAGCCGGTCCCAGCCGACCCGCTCCCCCGCGGCGGTCACCACCACCCGGTCGTCGCGGTCGATCGCCGTGACGACGGTGCCGGTGCGCACGTCGACGTCGTGGGCGGCATACCACTGCGCGTCGTGCACGTAGGCGTCGTCGAGGCCGTCGCCGGTCTTGAGGTAGTCCTTCGACAGGGGCGGGCGCTCGTACGGGAGGTGCTCCTCACCGGCAAGGAGGACGAGGCGACCCTCGAAGCCCCCGTCCCGCAAGGCCTCCACGGCCTTGGCTCCTGCGAGCCCGCCACCGACCACCACGAACGTGCGCTCATCAGCCATTGGCCCAGCATTCGCGGGGCGCAGGCGATGTGCAACCCCCCCCATGACGAACGGGCCGGCCCACCGTGAGGTGTGCCGGCCCGTTCGGGACGTGCTGGGGTCGGACGTCAGCTGGCGGCGTCCTCGGACGAGGCCGGGGCCGCACCCTCGAGGGCGTCGCCCCGGTCGCCACGCTCGCCACCACGACGACGGCGGTTGCGGCTGCGGCCACCGTCGCGACGGTCGCCGCGCTCGTCACCGGAGTCGGCCGACTCGTTGGAGTCGCTCGTGTCGCTGGAGTCGCTGGTGTCGCTGGTGTCGTTCGAGTCCGACGCGTCGGCGGTCTGGTCACCGGCGGTGTCCGCGGCGGGAGCGGCGTCGCCACCCTCGCCCTCGGGCAGCACGGCGGCCAGCGACAGCTTCCCGCGCGGGTCGACCTCCTTGAGCTCGACCTGGACCTTCTGGCCGACGGCGAGGACGTCGTCGACGTTGTCGATCCGCTTGCCACCGACGAGCTTGCGCACCTCGGAGATGTGCAGCAGGCCGTCCTTGCCGGGCAGCAGGGAGATGAACGCACCGAACGTCGTGGTCTTGACCACGGTGCCCAGGAAGCGCTCGCCGACCTCCGGCATCTGCGGGTTGGCGATGGCGTTGACCATCGCACGAGCCGCTTCGGCCGACGGACCGTCGGTCGCGCCGATGTAGACCGTGCCGTCGTCCTCGATGGAGATCTGGGCGCCGGTCTCGTCCTGGATCTGGTTGATCATCTTGCCCTTCGGCCCGATGACCTCGCCGATCTTGTCGACGGGGACCTGCACCGAGATGACGCGAGGAGCGAAGGGGCTCATCTCGTCCGGCACGTCGATGGCCTCGTTCATGACGTCGAGGATGTGCAGGCGCGCGTCGCGGGCCTGGGTCAGCGCGCCGGCCAGGACCGAGGCGGGGATGCCGTCGAGCTTGGTGTCGAGCTGGATGGCCGTGACGAACTCTCGGGTACCGGCGACCTTGAAGTCCATGTCACCGAACGCGTCCTCGGCGCCGAGGATGTCGGTCAGCGCGGCGTACTGCGTCTGGCCGTCGACCTCGTCGGAGACCAGGCCCATGGCGATGCCGGCGACCGGCGCGCGCAGCGGCACACCGGCGTTGAGCAGCGACAGGGTGGAGGCGCAGACCGAGCCCATCGACGTCGAGCCGTTGGAGCTCAGCGCCTCGGACACCTGGCGGATCGCGTAGGGGAACTCCTCACGCGTCGGCAGCACGGGCATGAGCGCCCGCTCCGCCAGCGCGCCGTGGCCGATCTCGCGGCGCTTCGGCGAACCCACGCGACCGGTCTCACCGGTGGAGTAGGGCGGGAAGTTGTAGTTGTGCATGTAGCGCTTGCGCGTCACCGGGGAGAGGGTGTCGAGCTGCTGCTCCATGCGGAGCATGTTGAGCGTGGTGACACCCATGATCTGGGTCTCGCCGCGCTCGAACAGCGCCGAACCGTGCACGCGGGGCAGGACCTCGACCTCGGCGCCGAGGGCGCGGATGTCGGCGAGGCCACGGCCGTCGATGCGGACCTTGTCACGCAGGATGCGCTGACGGATCAGCTTCTTCTGCACCGACTTGTAGGCCGCCGAGATCTCCTTGTCGCGACCAGCGAACTCCTGGCCCTCACCGGCGAGGGACGCCTTGGCAGCGGCCTTGATCTCGTCGATGCGCTCCTCGCGCTCCTGCTTGCCGGCGATGGCGAGCGCCTGCGTCAGGTCGGCCGAGGTCGCGGCCTCGACGGCTGCGAACGCGTCGTCCTCGTAGTCGAGGAAGATCGGGAACTCCTGGACGGGCTTGGCGGACTTGCTCGCCAGCTCGGCCTGGGCCTCGCAGAGGACCTTGATGAACTTCTTGGCGGCCTCGAGGCCCTCGGCGACGACCTCTTCGGTCGGAGCCTGCTTGCCCTCGTTCTTGACCAGGTCCCAGGTCTGCTCGGTGGACTCGGCCTCGACCATCATGATGGCGACGTCGTCACCCGCGACGCGGCCGGCGACGACCATGTCGAACGTCGAGCGCTCGATGTCGGAGAAGTTCGGGAAGGCCACCCACTGGTCGCCGATCAGGGAGACGCGGACGCCACCGATCGGACCGGAGAAGGGCAGACCCGAGATCTGGGTCGAGGCGCTGGCCGCGTTGATGGCGAGCACGTCGTACTGGTGGTCGGGGTTGAGCGCCAGCACCGTGATGACGACCTGGACCTCGTTGCGCAGACCCTTGGTGAAGGTCGGACGCAGCGGGCGGTCGATCAGGCGGCAGGTGAGGATGGCGTCGGTCGAGGGGCGGCCCTCACGACGGAAGAACGAACCGGGGATCTTGCCCGCGGCATACATCCGCTCCTCGACGTCGACCGTCAGGGGGAAGAAGTCGAATCCCTCGCGCGGGTGCTTCCCGGCGGTGGTGGTGGAGAGGAGCATCGTGTCCTCATCCAGGTAGGCGGCGACAGCGCCACCGGACTGCTTGGCCAGGCGACCGGTCTCGAACCGGACCGTACGGGTGCCGAACGAGCCGTTGTCGATGGTGGCTTCGGCGAACTGAATCTCTGGACCCTCCATTGGGCCCTCCTTCTTTTATCTCAGCATCCACGTGCATCGTCGTTGTGCACGGGCTTTCTTCTGGTGGTGCGCGCAGGCAGTGACGCCTGCGGGGTGGTACGGGCGGCAGCGATGCCGGCCCCATGCGAGAGGGACGGCCCTCGTGGTGAGGACCGTCCCTGTCGGATGCTTAGCGGCGCAGACCGAGGCGCTTGATCAGCGAGCGGTAACGCTCGACGTCGACGCTCTCGAGGTAGCGCAGGAGGCGGCGGCGCTGGCCCACGAGGAGCAGCAGGCCGCGGCGGCTGTGGTGGTCGTGCTTGTGCTGGCGCGAGTGCTCGGTGAGGTCGAGGATGCGCTGCGTCAGCATCGCGATCTGGACCTCGGGGGAGCCGGTGTCGCCCTCGTGCGTGGCGTGCTCGGACATGATCTTCTGCTTGACTTCGGTGCTCAACGGCATAGGTCGACGCTGCTCCTTCGTGGAATCGTTGCGCGGTGCCTCAGGGCTGGTTCACCTGGGCGCTCTGGATCCGCGGCCGGTCTACGGCGAGGTCAAGGCTACCAGCGGGTCACGGCCCGCCCTAATCGCCGTGGCCGGCCGCTTCCGTGCCCTCTTCCGTGCCCTCTTCCGTGCCCTCGACCCTGTCCTGGCCGGCGGCGGCGCGGAGCTGCGCCATTCTCCTCGCGGCCCCGGCGGTGCGCAGACCCCGACGCCGCAGCGCGAGCTCGAACTCGGTGGGGTGGTCGCGGCGCCCTGGACCCGTGTCCGGCACCTCGTCGGAGCCCCTGAGGTGGTACCAGGCACGCGGGGCTTCGCGGTCGTAGCGCGGAGCGCGCAGGGCCTCCCTCGGTAGCCGGTCCGGGGGCTGCACCTCGAGGTGGGCCGGGAAACGGCGGCCGGCGTTGTCGCGCACGGCGTCGGTGGGGAACGGCAGGACCTCCTCGCCGGCTCCGTCCAGCACTGCGAGCCGAAGGCCCCCCAGGGCGAGAGCGGCCGCGAGGACCCCCTCGGGGACGCGCCGGGTGCCGCGCTCGTAGCTCGCCAGCGTGGACTGGGCCACGTCCAGCTGCGCTGCCATCTCTCGCTGGCTGAGCCGCACCCGTCGCCGAGCCCTGACCAGGTACTCCGCCAGCTCCAGCTCCCCCACAACGACCCCCTCGCCCCTGCCGCGCCGTGCCCCAACGCGACCCACTCCGATCAGGATGGTCCTGAGGTCTGACACCGGACCGTCGTGGGCACCGGGCACCACCGCCACCCCACCGCCACCCCGGCACCACCACCACCCATCGCGGCACTACGTCACTGAGCGCGTTCTGTGCTCAGTGACGTAGTGCCTCCACACCAGTGCTGGCGCCTCGGTCGGCTCCGCTCCGGGCGTGCAGCAGCCGGCGGGCCGGGCGCTCGACCAGCACGTGCACCAGCCAGGCAACCCCGCCGAGGACCACGACGATGCCGACGGT
Organism: uncultured Actinomycetota bacterium; assembly: GCA_963731235.1. Taxonomy (GTDB): domain Bacteria; phylum Actinomycetota; class Actinomycetes; order Actinomycetales; family Dermatophilaceae; genus Pedococcus. The sequence continues at coordinate 127,816 of CAVSUT010000017.1, forward strand.
GGCCAGCGCCGCAGACCACCACGCCCCGTCGCCCCACTCCCGCAGCCCGCTGACGACCGGTCGCACGAGGACGTGCGTCATGTACAGGCAGTAGGACGCCTCCCCGGCTGCCACCGCCCACGGCCGGGACAGGGTGCGGGCGGTCCAGCCGCTCGAGGCGGCCAACGCGGCCACGCCGAGTCCGAGGGCCGGCGCCGCCCAGTAGTCGTTCGAGGACGCCGCCGGGACGAGGGCGATGACGGCGACGGTCAGCGGGGCCACCACGAGCAGCCGACCGAGCCGGACCCCACCACGCACCCAGGCGAGGCAGAGGAACACCCCTGCGAGGAACTCACCGAGGATGCGCACGTAGAACATGTGCTCGAGGTTCCCGTTGGGCAGGGCCATCGTCGCGAACACGGTGAGCATCACGGCATACGAGGCAATGGCCAGGAGCAGTGCCGAGCGCGCGCGCACCAGCCTGGCCACGAGCACGAAGACCAGGGGTGCGAGCAGGTAGGCGAACCACTCGGAGCCGATCGACCAGGCCGGCGCGTTGAAGCTCGGGCGGTCGTTCCACCAGTTGTGCACCATGGCGAGGTTCTCGAGGTATGCCGCGAGCGTGCGCCGGTGACCGTTGTCACCGACGCCCATGGTGCCGACGGCGAGGGCGACGGCCAGGTCCACGTGGAGGGCGAAGACATGGACCGGCCAGACGCGGGCGAAGCGGTTCTGGATGAAGCTGCGAGTCCCCCGCCAGGAGAAGCTCCGCAACCGGTCGGCGTAGTTGTAGGCGAGCACGAAACCGCTGAGGGGGAAGAACAGGTCGACTCCGAGGTACCCCGCCCGCATGAACAGGTCGGCCGGTGCCAGCCACGGCACCAGCGCCACGAGGTCGGCGCGGTAGTGGAAGAGCACCACCCACCCGGCAGCCAGCGCCCGCAGCCCGGTCAGGGCGGGCAGGGGCGGACGGCGACCCTCGGCACCGGGGGCACCCGTGACATCGGGGTGTGCGTGCTGGGTGCCTGCCTCGAGCGTGGACCGGCTGCTCACTGCCCCGGTTCCTGCGCCCACTCGTCGGCGAGGACGGCGTAGACCGCCAGGTCGGTCCAGCGCTGCTTGAACCACGAGGCCTCGACGAACAGGGCCTCGCGTCGCATGCCGAGGCGTTCGCAGATCCGCGACGAGCCGGTGTTCTCGGGCTCGAGCTTGGCCCAGACCCGGTGCACCCCCAGCTCGCGGAAGGCCGCGTCGGTGATCGCCCTGGCCGCCTCGGTGGCGTAGCCGCGACCGGCGACGTCGGGAGCGAAGACCCAGCCGATCTCGGCCTGGCGACCGTCCGCACCGTCGAGGCCGTCGAGGTGGATCAGGACGTCGCCGACCACCCGACCCTCGAGCTCGACCGCGAGCGTGAGGATCGGTGACGTCGGGTCGAGCCGGCCGGCCGAGGCCCGTTCCGCGACGAGGTCAGCGACCTGCTCCCGCGTCCTGGGCTCGCCCGGGATGTAGCGGACCACCGACGCCACCGACCGGTAGGCGAAGACGTCGTCCTCGTCCCCCGGGCGGAAGCTGCGCAGCGTCAGGCGCTCGGTCGTGATGGGCAGGCTCACCCGCGGCATACCGGTGACTCCGAACTGTCGGCCGGGGCGGTGTCAGAGGTTGATCATGTGGCCGGCGATGCCCTCGACGGCCTCCTTGACGGCCTCGGACAGCGTCGGGTGCGCGAACACGTTGCGGGCGACCTCGTCGGCGGTGAGGTCCCACTTCTGGGCCAGCGTCAGCGCAGGCAGCAGCTCGGTGACGTCGGGGCCGATGAGGTGGGCGCCGAGGATCTCGTTGTGCTTCGCATCCGCCACGACCTTGACGAAGCCGGCGGTGTCGCCGAGCCCCATGGCCTTGCCGTTGGCGGAGAAGGGGAACTTGGCGACCTTGACGTCGTAGCCCTTCTCCTTGGCCTGCGCCTCGGTGTAGCCGAAGGAGGCGATCTGCGGCTGGCAGTAGGTCGCCCGCGGGATGAAGTCGTACTCGACCGGCATGGTGTCGGCACCGGCCATGGTCTCGGCGGCCACGACACCCTGCGCCTCGGCGGTGTGGGCGAGCATGAGCTTGCCGGTGACGTCACCGATCGCGTAGACGCCGTCGACGTTGGTGCGGCAGTGGTCGTCGATGACGACGGCACCGCGCTCGGTCGCGACGCCGATGGCCTCGAGGCCGTAGCCCTCGAGCCGCGGCGCGAAGCCGATGGCCTGCAGGACCTTGTCGGTCTCGATGACCTTCGACTCACCACCGGCGGCCGGGGAGACGGTGACCTTGACCTTCTCGCCGCTGTCGTCGATCGACTCCACCTTGGTCGACAGCATGACCGTGACGCCGAGCTTCTTGTAGTGCTTGAGCAGCTCCTTGGACACCTCCGCGTCCTCGGTCGGCACCATGCGGTCGAGGAACTCCACGATGGTCACGTCGACGCCGAAGTTCTTCATCACGTAGGCGAACTCGACACCGATGGCGCCGGACCCGGCGATGACGATGGAGCCCGGCAGCTGGTCGGTGAGGATCTGCTCCTCGTAGGTCACGACGCGGTCGGACAGCGACGTGCCGGGGATGAGCCGGGTGGTCGCACCCGTGGCGATGATGAGCTTGTCGAAGGTGACCGACTGCTTCTCGCCGGAGCTCAGGGCCACGTCCATCGAGGTCGGGCTGGTCAGCGTGCCCCACCCGTCGATCTCGGTGATCTTGTTCTTCTTCATGAGGAAGTGGACGCCCTTGACGATGCCGGCGGACACCGATCGTGAGCGGGCGTGGGTGGGACCGAACGCCATCGTGGCGTCGCCCTCGATGCCGAACTTGTCCTTCTCGTGCTGCAGGATGTGCGACAGCTCGGCGTTGCGCAGCAACGCCTTCGACGGGATGCACCCGACGTTCAGGCAGACACCTCCCCAGTACTTGGTCTCCACCACCGCGGCCTTGAGCCCGAGCTGGGAGGCGCGGATCGCCGCGACGTACCCACCGGGACCAGCACCGAGCACCACCACATCGAAGTCAGCCATGGCGGCAGCCTACTGAGTGCACCCGCAGTTCCCCACCGGTGGCCCGTCACGGTCGGGGTCAGGGCAGCGTGCGCAACACGTCGTGGATCATCCGCGCCGCGGGCGCGGCGGTGCCACCGCCGGTGCCGCCCTGCGACACGACGACCGCGACGGCATACCTCGGCTTGTTGGCGGGGGCGTACGACACGAACCACGCGGTGTCCTGCTTCCCGAACGCCTCGGCCGTGCCGGTCTTGCCCGCCACCGGCCACTGGTCGAGCGGGAACCCGCGGAACGCACTGACGCCGGTCCCCTGCCGCACCACCCCGACGAGCGCGTCCTGCAGGAACGCCAACGTCCCCGCGGGGAAGGTGACCTTTCCCGGCCACCTCGGGCGCGAACGGGTGCAGCGCGCCACCGGGCACCTCGAAGCCCTTGGCCACCTGTGGCCGCCACAACGTCCCGCCGTTGGCGATGGCGGCGTAGACCCGCGCCATCTGCAGCGGGGTCACCGTCGTGTCCCCCTGGCCGATGGCGAAGTTCGCCGCGTCACCGGCCCGGAACTGGAACCCGGTGCGGCAGTTCTCCACGGCCAGGGACTTGAGGTATGCCGCGCGGCCGGGGTCCGTGGCGGCCACCTCGGGGTAGCCGGTCCTGGCGCGGCCGCAGGTGTCCGCCTTGGTGGCCGCCCAGGTGGACTGCTTCCAGGCCCGGTCCGGGATCCGACCGGACTGCTCCCCCGGCAGGTCGACGCCGGTCGCAGTCCCGAGCCCGAACTCCTTGGCCATCGCCACGAACGGGTCGGTGGCGTCACTGGTGACGTCCAGGCCGCCCTGCGCGAGCCAGGACCGGTAGGCGAAGTCGTAGAAGATCGTGTCGCAGGAGACGACCATCGCGCGGCGCAGGTCGATGGGCCCGTAGGCGCGGGACTCGTAGTTCGCGAACTCCCGGTTGCCGATCGTGTAGCTCGACCCGCACTCGTAGGTGCCCCGCAGGTCGTTGCCCGCCTCGACGGCCGCAGGCAGGCTCACGACCTTGAAGGTCGAGGCGGGCGGGTAGGCGCCGGCGGTCACCCGTGACACCAGGGGCGTCCCCGCGGAGGCGTCGGTGAGCGCCGCCAGGTCGCGGCTCGAGATCCCGCCGGTCCAGACGGCGGGGTCGTACGTCGGGTAGCTCGCCGCGGCCACGACGGCGCCGTTGGTCACGTCGAGCACCACCGCCGCCCCGGAGTCGGCGGTGAGCCCGCGGCTGTGCGCCGAGGCGGCGGCCGAACGCAAGGCAGCCTCGGCCGCAGCCTGGACCCGCGCGTCGAGGTTGGTCACGAGGTCCTGGCCGGGCACCGCTGCGGTGCTCGAGACCTGCGCGCTGACGACCCCGCGGGGGTCGAGGGAGAAGGTCCGGGTGCCCGGGACCCCGCGCAGCGCGGTGTCGTACTGCTGCTCCAGGCCCGCCCGGCCGACGAGGTCCAGGCCGGTGACCTGCCCCTTCGACGAGGTGACCTCCTGGTCCGCGGCCCGCCCGAGGTAGCCCAGGACGTGGGCCGCGTTGACCGTCGGCTGCGGGTGGTCCCGCACCGGCTGCGCGGTGACGGTGACCCCGGGGTAGGTGTCCGGGTGCTCGAGCAGCCCGAGCGCCCGCGTGGGGTCGGCCCCGGCCAGCAGCGGCACCGCGACGTAGGGCGACCCTGCCCAGCAGATCGGCTGCGGGGGCGCACCCTTCGAGCCGCACAGCTGGGTGCGTCCCCAGAGCTGGTCGAACGGCGCCTCCAGGGCCGTCGCCATCCGCCGCACCAGGGCGCGCCCGCCGTCGTCGGCGTCGAGCAGCACCCCGCGCTCCACCGACACCACGGTCTGGGTCGTGTTGTCGGTGAGCGGGAGGCCGTTGCGGTCCAGGATCCGGCCGCGGACGGCGGGTTCGGTGACGGTGCGCGTGTTGAGGGTGGCGGCGGCGCGCGCGTACTCCGCGTGCTCGGCGATCTGCACCTGCCCCAGCCGGCCCAGCAGGGTGCCGACAAGACTGAGGGCCACCAGCCCGAACACCCAGACCCGCGCGTGGTGCGGCCGGGGTCGTCGCGTGCCCTGCCCGAGCCGGCTCACGCGCGCGCCCGCAGGTGCTGCTCGGCCCGGACGAGACCGGGGACGACGAGCGCGCAGAGCAGGGTGGTCAGGACCAGCCGCACCCCGAGGTCGACCGCCGAGACGGCCGACCCCGCGAGCAGGGCGACGGCCAGGCCGCCGACCGCGAGCACGACCGAGGCGAGCGCCCCGACGACGGCGACCCAGCGCCAGGAGGCCAGTCCCTCGCGGCGGCCGGCGCCGGCGAGGAGGCCGCACGCGGCATACGTCAGGGCTCCGGTGCCGAGCACGACGGCGCCGGGTGGCACCAGGTCGACGCACCAGCCGGCCAGGAGCCCGACCAGCGCGCCGCGGGTCGGGCCGCCGACGAGGGCACCTGCGACGACGACGGGCAGCAGGAGGTCGGGGAGCAGCACGGGGGTACGGGCGGCGAGGGCGACCGAGACCACGGCGAGCACGACCAGGCCCGGGCCGCGCACGACGCCGATGCGACCGCTCCCGGCGGTGAGGTGTGCGGAGGCGCTCACCTAGCCACCGCCCGTCACGGCAGTACGCGCACCGGTCCGGGCAGGGACGACCAGGACGCCGACGACGTCGAGCGTCGTGACGTCCACGGCCGGGGCGACCCCGGCGGTCGGGACGAGGACAGCAGGGTCGGCATCCACCGTCGTGACCGTGCCGACCCGCAGCCCGGGGAGGTAGGGCGTGCCGTCGAGGCTGCCGAGCGTGGTCACCGCGTCGCCCCGGGACAGCACCCCGCGCTGCACCGGGGTCAGGGTGAGGTCGCCGGCGGCCTGCCGGCGCGGGCCCGTGGCACCGCTGCCGACCGAGCCCAGGACCCCCGACCCGACCCGCACGGACACGGTGAGGTCGGCGGCACCGACGAGCAGCACGTCCGCGGTCCAGGGCGACACGGCCACGACCCGCCCGACGAGTCCGTCGGCGTTGACCACGGCCAGGTCGGTGCGCAGGCCGTCGCGCGACCCCGCGTCGATGGTCACGCGTTCGGGGCCGGCCGCACCGGTCCGGCCCACGGCCACGACCCTGGCCGGGACGAACGCCCGGCCCTCGGTCTCGGGGGCCTTGAGCAGCCGCTGGAAGGCCGCGGCCTCGGCGGCGGAGGCGGCGGTGGTGTCCGCGTCGGTGGTGGCCCGGGTCTCGCGGACGCCGGGGTCGTCGCGGTCGACGGCGGGACGCAGGAGGCGCTCGACCGGTCCGAGGACCGCCCCCGCCGCGGTGCGGACCGCACCCGTGCCGGGCGCCCCGGCGAGGTCGGCGGCCAGCACCAGGACGGTGGCGACCACCAGGACGGTGAGCAGGCGGCGGGGTCGGGGCATGGGTCAGAAGCGACGGGTGTCGACCAGGACGCGCTCGAGCGTCCCGAACTCCTCGATGCAGCGCCCCGAACCACGCACCACGGCCCGCAGCGGGTCCTTGGCCACGTGCACCGGCACCCCGAGCTCGTGGCGCAGCCGCACGTCGAGCCCGGGCAGCAGGGCGCCGCCGCCGGTGAGGGTGATCCCGCGGTCGAGCACGTCTCCGGCGAGCTCGGGCGGGCAGACGTCGAGGGTCGCCCGGACCAGCTCGACGATCTGCAGCAGCGGTCCCTCGATGGCGCGGCGCACCTCGGGACTGGAGATCGTGACGGTCTTGGGCAGGCCGGTGACCAGGTCGCGGCCCCGGACGCGGGTGCTCGTCTCCTCGCGGAGCGGGAACGCCGAGCCGGCGTTGACCTTGATGTCCTCGGCGCTGCGCTCCCCCAGCAGCAACGAGTACTCGCTCTTCACGTGCGCGATGATCGCCTCGTCGATCTCGTCGCCCCCCACCCGCAGCGACCGCGACGTGACGATGCCGCCGAGGCTGATGACGGCGACGTCGGTCGTGCCGCCGCCGATGTCGACCACCATCGACGCCGCGGTGTCGTTGACGGGCAGGTCTGCGCCGATGGCGGCGGCCATCGGCTCCTCGATGACGTAGACCCGCCGGGCGCCCGCGCGGATGGCGGCGTCCTCCAGGGCGCGGCGCTCGACCCCGGTCACCTCGCTCGGGACGCAGACCACCATGCGCGGGCGGAACAGCCTCGAGGGACGGACCTGGTCGACGAAGTAGCGCAGCATCCGCTCGGTCACCTCGGCGTCACAGATCACGCCGTCCGCCAGCGGCCGCACCGCCTGGACGTGTCCCGGCGTGCGTCCGAGCATCTCCTTGGCCCGCGTGCCGGCCGCCAGGAGCGTGGAGGTGCCGGCCTGGATCGCGACGACCGACGGCTCGTCGAGCACGACCCCGCGGCCGCGTTCGTAGACGAGGGTGTTGGCGGTCCCGAGGTCGATGGCGAGGTCCCTGCCCCAGCCCGTCCAGCCTGTCGGCCAGCTCCTCGTCCACGCACCTGACCCACTCACGGTCGCGATGGTACGCGGGGCCGTCCGGGCGACCTCGCAGCCGCGCCGGTCGGGTCCGGCCCGGTGGCAGCCGGTATGCCGCCGGGTCAGGCGACGAGCTCGGCCTCCACCGTGCGGGTCGCCGTGGCCGGCGTGCGCAGCGTGGCTCGCAGCCGCCAGGCGCCGAAGACGGCCAGCAGGCTGATCGCGATGTGCAGGCCGATGAACAGGCTGCCCATCCCGGCGCCGAGGATGACGCCCGCGACCAGCGGTCCCACGGCCGAGAACCCGGTCTGCAGGGCCGTGAACATCCCCAGCGTCGTGCCGACCAGGCCCGAGGGAGCGAGGCTGGCGGTCAGCGGGTTGAGCACCGGGGCGTACATCGTCTCGCCGACGGCGAAGATGCCGTAGGTGGTGACGAACAGCACCGCCGCCAGCTCGGGGGCGAGGGACGCCGCGGCCAGGACGAGCCACGAGATGGTCCAGATCAGGCCGACCCCCATGAGCAGGGTCGCGCCGCTGCGCTTGGCGGTGAGCCGCACGACGAGCATCTGCAGGGCGATGATGACCAGGCAGTTGACCGCTGCGGCCAGGCCGATGGTGGTCTCCTCGACGTGCAGCACCGTCAGGGCGTAGGCGGGCAGCCCCGACTCGAACTGCGCGTAGAACCCCAGCGCCAGGGTCACCGTGACCAGCGCGGTCCAGCGCAGCGCCGGGATGGCCCAGATGGCGCGCACCGCCTCGCGCGGGCTCGCCGAACGGACCGCCTCCGGCGCACCGGAGGCATCCTCGAGGGCGCCCGGGGCGGTGCCCCAGCGCGCCATACCGGCGACGAGGAGCAGCACGGCGGAGACCAGGAAGCCCAGGGCTGCGGTGGCGAAGGCCGGCCACATGCCGTCGGTGCGGTCGAGGTCGACGACGTACCCGGCGGCGAAGGCACCGACGGCCATGCCGAGGGCCTGGCCGGTGAACTGCCAGGCGAAGACGCGGCGGCGGTCGTGCCCACCGACCCACTGCAGGACCAGGACGGACTGCGCGGGGTTGGCTGCGGTGATGCCGAGACCGAAGACGAACATGCCGACGAGGAACGCGATCGGGCTGTCCGCCCAGATCAGCGAGGCAGCACCCGCAGCAGCGATCACCTTGGCACCCACCGCCACGAGGACCGGCGAGACGCGGTCGGCGAGGCGACCGCCGACCGGGGCGGCGAGCAGCGCGCCGACCGAGAACAGGCTCGAGGCCGCAGCCGCGAACAACGCGCCCCAACCACGGGTGTTGGCGGCATAGGCGTACTGGTAGGGCAGCACGGTGCCCCAGCCGAGCATGGCAACGGCGGAGGCGAGGATCAGGAGGCGGGCGCGCATGGTGGGGTCAACAGTTCTTTCGAGTTCCAATATTTCGACTTCGAAATCTTAGCATGCGAAGATGACGCCATGGCACCGACGAAGAAGTCCGGGCGCAGCGTCCGCGAGCAGTACCAGGAAGCGGTCGCGAGCTATGTCGCAGCCGGCGGCGACGAGTCCGTCCAGCGCGTCATCACCGCGGTGAACTCACTGAGCCGCAAGCTCGACCAGTGGTACACGCGCCAGCTGGCCGACCTCGACCTCTCGCACGGGGAGTGGTCGGTCATCGCGGTCCTCGCCACCTCCGAGGGCCGGCCGGTCACGCCGTCGCAGCTCGCCGACGCGGGCAACGTGGCGCCGTCCTCGATGACCCACCGCCTGGACAAGATGACCGAGCGCGGCCTGGTCCGCCGCTCCCCCGACCCGGACAACCGCACCCGGGTCCTGGTCGAGCTGACCACCGCGGGCTGGGAGCTGTTCCAGGCCTCGGTGCGCGAGGCGAACGTCGTCGAGTCCGACGTGCTGGCCGGGCTCGAACGAGAGGAGCGCGACCAGCTGGCCGCGCTCCTCGAGGTGGTGATCAGCGGGCTCGACGAGATCGAGACCAGCTAGGGGTCGTTCGCGTGGGGGGTGTCAGAGGTGGGGGAACCAGATGGCGATCTCGCGGGCGGCGGACTCGGGCGAGTCGGAGCCGTGCACGATGTTCTCCTGGACCTTCTTGCCCCAGTCGCGACCGAGGTCGCCGCGGATCGTCCCGGGCAGTGCCGCGGTCGGGTCGGTGGCACCGGCGAGGGCGCGGAAGCCCTCGATGCAGCGGTTGCCCTCGATGACGACAGCCGTCACCGGACCGCTGGACATGAACTCCACGAGCGGCTCGTAGAAGGGCTTGCCCTCGTGCTCGGCGTAGTGCTCGGCCAGCTGCTCGGCGGTGGGGGTCGTCACCGCGAGCGCGGCGAGGGTGTAGCCCTTCGCCTCGATGCGGCGCAGGACCTCGCCGGAGAGGCCGCGGGCGAACCCGTCGGGCTTGACCAGGACCAGGGAACGTTCGATCTGCGTCGTCACGCCGGCCAGCCTACCCAGCCCGCGCAGGCACTAACGTCGCGGTGTGCGAGGGACGAGCAGGGCCACCACGACGATCCCGTATGCCGCGTGGCTGGCCCAGCCGGGCTACCTCGCCGCCGAGCTGCTGCTCGCCCTGCTCGCCGGCGTCGGCTACTCGCTGGCCGACGACACGATCAGCGCCCTCGGGACGAGCTGCGACTCCCCCGTCTCCACCGGCTGCTCGTCCGCGCCGTGGGCCATGAACCTGGCGTTCGTGGGGTTCGGCGCCCTCCAGGCCGTGGGCGCCATACCGCTCGTGCGCGAGCGAGCCGGGCGTGCGCAGGTGGTCGGGTGGCTCTGGGTGGTCGCCGGGGTCTTCTCCATCGGCGTCGGGCTGGCCCCGGTCGACGCCCACCCGACCCTGCACTCGCTCGTCGCGCTGCCGGTCTTCGTGGCGCAGCCCCTCGCGGTCCTGCTGCACGCCCGGTGGCTCACGACCGGTCGGCTGCGCGCCGTCGGGACCGTCCTCGGCGTCGCGGCCGTGCTCGGCGCCGTGGTGTTCGGGGCGCTGCTGGGGGCGCAGGCCTGGTCCGGTGCCGCCGAGCGCCTGGCGGTCTGGCCCGCGAAGGTCTGGCTCCCCCTCGCCGCGCTCGCGCTGCACCGAGGGATCCGGCGGCTCGGGACCGGCTAGCTGGCGGCAGCCTCCTGCTCGCGGCGGGCCTGCTCCTGCTCGACGCCGTGGCAGACGACCAGCGACCCGACCCAGAGCACCAGGAAGATGACGGCGACCGCGAGCATCACCGGGACGACGAAGGCGGCGGCGAACGTCGCGACCTGGATCAGCCAGCCCAGCGTGACACCCCACGGGCGGCGCATCATCCCGGCGGCCACGAAGCACAGCAGCGCCAGGCCGGTGCCGACCCACAGCCACCCCGACCCGCTGTCGTCCCCCGCACCGACCGCGATCCCCCGGGCGACGAGGGCGCCCAGGAACACCACGATCCCCTGGCCGGCCAGCACGGTCGCCAGCATCCGCCAGGTGAACTTGCCGAGCGCGCCGTACAGGACGACCCCCTTCACCGCCGGTTCCTCCCGCTGTCACGGAACTTGGTCAGCAGCCAGAAGGCCAGGGCGACCAACGCCACCAGGACGACCAGCTTGGCAATGGGGTGCATGGGACGAGCCTAAGGCGTCGCGCACGGGCGTACTGTCGAGGGACGGAGCCACTCAGGCTTCCTAGCGCTGGGAGCAACAGCCATGGCCGACAAGTCACCCCGACAACACCTGGCCAAGAAGGCGGGCAAGTCCATCAAGGAGAAGCGCGCCGAGAAGCACGCCAAGACCGACGCCAAGAACCACAGCGACGTGGGGCAGATCGGCAAGAAGTAGCCGCCCACCCCGGGGTCGGCGCCGACCGGCTCCCACCCCGGGCCGGCAGGCGCCGGGTGCCACCCCGGGCCGGCAGGCGCCGGGTGCAGCTGCCGCTCAGACGTCGGTGGAACCCACGAGCATGCGCACCTCGGCGGCCGTGGTGACCGACCCGGTGGCCACCACCCCACCGCTCATGCCGCCCTCGTCGGCGAGACCCGCGGCCACGTCGAGCGCGTCCGGCAGGTCCTGCACGACGGTGACGCGGTCCTCGCCGAAGATGTCCACCGCGAGCTCCCCGAGGTCGTCGGGGCGCATCGCCCGGGGCGACGTGGTGCGCGACACCACGACGTGGTCCAGGACGGGTTCGAGCGCCTCGAGCATCTCGGTGGCGTCCTTGTCCTTGAGGATCGCGACCACCCCGACCACGCGGGCGAACGTGAAGGAGTCCTCGAGCGCCTGCCGCAGGGCCAGCGCACCGGCGGGGTTGTGCGCCGAGTCGACGATCACGGTGGGCGAGCGGCGCACGATCTCCAGGCGGCCCGGTGAGGCGGCCCTGGCCAGTGCGGCCCGCACCACGTCGGGCTCGAGCCGCTGCTCTCCGCCACCGAGGAACGCCTCCACCGCGACGAGCGCCAGCGTGGCGTTCTGCGCCTGGTGGGCGCCGTGCAGCGGCAGGAACAGGTCCTCGTAGTCGCCGCCGAGGCCACGGATGGAGATCTGCTGGCCGCCGACGGCGACCTCACGCGTGAGCAGCCCGAAGTCGTTGCCCTCGAACGTCATCCGAGCGCCCACCTCGTCGCCGCGATCGATGAGCACCTGCGCGACGTCGGGCTCCTGCGTCCCGATGACGGCGACCGCGTCGGCCTTGATGATCCCCGACTTCTCGGTGGCGATGTCGACCACGTCGTTGCCGAGGAAGTGCTGGTGGTCCAGCGAGATGGGCGTGACCACGGCGACCGAACCGTCGGCGACGTTCGTGGCGTCCCAGCTCCCGCCGAGGCCCACCTCGACGATGGCGACGTCCACGGGGGCGTCGGCGAACGCGGCATACGCGACCGCCACGAGCACCTCGAAGTAGGTCATCCGCGGCCCGCCCTCGGCCACCGACTTCACGTCCACCATCTCGATGAAGGGGATCACGTCGTCGTAGGCGTCGAGGAACTTCTCGCGGCTGATCGACTCGCCGGCCAGCGCGATCCGCTCCCGCACGCTGTGCAGGTGCGGTGAGGTGAAGCGACCGGTCCGCAGCCCCATCTCGGTCAGCAGCGTGTCGATGATCCGCGTGGTCGAGGTCTTGCCGTTCGTGCCGGTCAGGTGGATGACGGGGTAGCTGCGCTGCGGGTCGCCGAGCAGCTCCATCACCGCGGCGATGCGGTCCAGGCTCGGCTGGAGGTCGTGCTCGGGGGCGCGGGCGAGGATCGCCGCCTCCACCTCGCGCATCCGCCGCACGAGCTCGAGGTTGCGCGCGGCTTCGCGCTGGGCTGAGTCGGGTGCAGGCATGACCCCATCATCCCCACGTCACGACCCGTTGACACAACCCGGCCCCCATCCAGCAGGTGCACGACCGCTGGATCGCACATTCACCGAGCGCGGCAGCACGGGGTCTTTGAAGCCCTGACCCGGTCCTGGCCGGGTCAGGGCTTCAAAGACCCGAGGTATGGGGCCGCGGCCGGGGAGCCGGCCCGCCGCCCCACCTGTCGGCTCAGGACAGCTTCATCACCTTGATGCGCACCTGCTCGCCGTCCCCGACGGTGGCCTGCACGACATCGGCCCGCTCGGGCAGCGCCTCGAGCTGGGGCGCGCTGCCGAACTGCGTGGCCAGCGTCTCCTCGACGATGAGCGCCTGGTGGGTGACCGTCGCCTCCCAGACCGTCTGGCTGCCGGTGACGGTCAGCGAGATCCGGTCGCTGACCTCGAGGCCGGCATCGCGGCGGGCCTGCTGGACCGCCCGCACGACGTCGCGGGCCAGACCCTCGGCGGCCAGCTCCGGCGTGACCTCGGTGTCGAGCACGACGAACCCGCCGCCGGGCAGCATCGCGGTGGCCTGCGAACCGCCCTGCGCACCGGAGTCGACCACCGTCTCGAGGGCGTACTCCCCTTCGACCAGGGCCAGGCCGCCCGCGGTGACGGTGCCGTCCTGCGCCACCGACCAGTCGCCGGACTTGCTGCCCTTGATGGCCTGCTGGACGTCGCGGCCCAGGCGCGGACCGGCCGCCCGGGCGTTGACGGTCAGCCGCTGGGTGATCCCGAAGTCGGACTGGCTCGCCTCGCCGATGTCACGCAGCGTGACGGTGCGGACATTCACCTCGTCGGCGACGATCGCACCGAAGTCCTTGAGGGACAACGCATCCGGGACGACGACCGTGAGGTCGTTGAGCGGTAGACGCACCCGCAGGCCTCCAGCCTTGCGCAGTGAGGACGCGACGGAGCAGACCTCGCGGGCGCGGTCCATGGCGACCACCAGGGCCGGGTCGGCAGGCAGGTCGGTGGCGTCGGGCCAGTCGGTGAGGTGCACCGAGCGTCCACCGGTGAGACCTCGCCAGATCTCCTCGGTCGTCAGCGGCAGCAACGGGGCCGCCACCCGGCAGACGACCTCGAGCGCGGTGTAGAGGGTGTCGAACGCCTGCTCGGCAGCTGCTCCCCCGCCCTGCCCGGCACCGGTGTCCCAGAACCGCTCGCGCGACCGGCGGACGTACCAGTTGGTCATGACGTCGAGGAACCCGCGCGTGGTCTCGCACGCGTTGGCCACCTCGTAGTGGTCCAGCTGGTCCTGCATGGTCTGCACGTACTGCCCGAGCTTGGCCAGCAGGTAGCGGTCGAGCGGGTCGGTCGACGCCGTCGACCACTTCGCCTCATACCCCTGCTCGCCGTCGGGACCGGAGCGGAAGGCGTTGGCGTACAACGAGAAGAAGTACCACGTGTTCCACAACGGGATGAGCACCTGGCGCACGCCGTCGCGGATCCCCTGCTCGGTGACGACGAGGTTGCCGCCGCGCAGGATCGGGCTGCTCATGAGGAACCAGCGCATCGCGTCGGCCCCGTCGCGGTCGAACACCTCGCGCACGTCGGGGTAGTTGCGCAGCGACTTGCTCATCTTCTGCCCGTCGGAACCCAGGACGATGCCGTGGCTGACGCAGGACGAGAAGGCGGGCCGGTCGAACAGCGCGGTCGCCAGGACGTGCAGGGTGTAGAACCAGCCACGGGTCTGGCCGATGTACTCGACGATGAAGTCGCCCGGGAAGTGGTGCTCGAACCAGTCGGCGTTCTCGAACGGGTAGTGCACCTGCGCGAACGACATGGAGCCGGAGTCGAACCACACGTCCAGCACGTCCTCGACGCGACGCATCGTCGACCGGCCGGTGGGGTCGTCGGGGTTCGGCCGGGTCAGCTCGTCGATGAACGGCCGGTGCAGGTCGGTGACCTCCACGCCGAAGTCGCGCTCCAGCTCCTCGAACGAACCGTAGACGTCCATGCGCGGGTACTCGGGGTTGTCGGACTTCCAGACCGGGATCGGGCTGCCCCAGAAGCGGTTTCGTGAGATCGACCAGTCCCGCGCGTTCTCCAGCCACTTGCCGAACTGGCCGTGCTTGACGTGCTCGGGCACCCAGGTGATCTGCTCGTTGAGCTCGAGCATGCGCGCCTTGATCTTGGTGACCTCGACGAACCAGCTCGAGACCGCCATGTAGATCAAGGGCTGACGGCAGCGCCAGCAGTGCGGGTAGGAGTGGTCGTAGGTCTCGCGGCGCAGCAGCACCGTGCCCGCGGTGACCGAACCCGGGTCGCCCTCGCCGCGGGTGCGGTTCTTCAGGTGCTCGATGACCATCGGGTTGGCGTCGAAGACCTGCACGCCCTCGTAGTCGGTGACCGGGAAGGTGAAGCAGCCGTCGGCACCCACGGGGATGACCGGCTCGATGCCGGCCGCGTCGGTGACGATCTTGTCCTCCTCACCGAAGGCGCCGGCGGTGTGGACCAGCCCGGTGCCGTCCTCGGTGGTGACGAAGTCGGCCGGGAAGACGCGGTGCGCCCGTTCGTGGCCGAGGTAGTAGGAGAACGGCGGCGTGAAGGAGCGCCCGACGAGGTCGCTGCCCTTGAGCCGCTCGACGACGCGCGACGCCGGGTCCTGCTCGTCCGCCCCGAACAGGTCCTTGGCGTAGGCCGCGAGGCGTGCCGCGCCGATGACGTAGCGCTCGGTCGTGCCGGTGACGTCGGACTCGACGACCACGTAGTCGATGTCGGGGCCGACCATGATCCCGAGGTTCGCGGGGAGCGTCCACGGCGTCGTCGTCCAGACGAGCGCGAGCTCGCCGGTCTCCAGGCGCAGGCCGACGGTGACGGCCGGGTCCTGGCGGTTCTGGTAGACGTCGTCGTCCATGCGCAGCTCGTGGTTGGACAGCGGCGTCTGGTCGTTCCAGCAGTAGGGCAGCACGCGGAAGCCCTCGTAGACCAGCCCCTTGTCGTGCAGCTGCTTGAACGCCCAGATGACCGACTCCATGTAGTCGGGCTCGAGCGTCTTGTAGTCGTGGTCGAAGTCGACCCAGCGGGCCTGGCGGGTGACGTACTCGCGCCAGTCGTCGGTGTACTTCAGGACCGAGGTGCGGCACGCGGCGTTGAACTTCTCGATGCCGAGCTCGACGATCTCGTCCTTGGTCTTGATGCCGAGCTGGCTCATCGCCTCGAGCTCGGCCGGCAGCCCGTGGGTGTCCCAGCCGAACCGGCGCTCGACGCGGCGACCGCGCATGGTCTGGTAGCGCGGGATGAGGTCCTTGACGTACCCGGTCAGCAGGTGGCCGTAGTGCGGCAGGCCGTTGGCGAAGGGCGGGCCGTCGTAGAAGACGAACTCGTTGTCACCGTCCTGGCCGGCGGAGCGGTTCTCGACCGAGGCGATGAACGTGCCGTCCTCGTCCCAGTACCGAAGGATGCGCTCCTCGATCTCGGGAAACCTCGGCGAAGCGGCCACCCCCTGCGGCGTGCCGTTCGCGGCGTCGTCGGGGGCTGCGCTGGAGACCTTGGGGTAGGCCATGGTGTCGGCGGTCCTGTCCATCGTTCGTGCGTTTCGCACGAGGACGACATCGCCGGGCTGTCCCGGCGGTACCGCGGTACCACCTCGCTTGCCGTGCCCCGCGTGGTGACCACGCGGCATACGACCGCTCTTGTGCCAGGCGATGACGGGCCCACCCGTCCGGGTCTAGTGGGGACCTGGGCACCGGGGTGCTCGGATCCTGTTCTTCCGGAGGCTCGCCGGTGATGGCCGGGTCGATGCCTGTGCCGACCAGTCTAGCGGGCTGTGACGAAGCGCTCGTCCGGGTTTCCGGGTGGGCCCCGGTGCAGGTGTACAGTCGGGCCGTCGCCCTCGGGTGACACCACGACGCGCCACAGGGGAAGCCGGTCCAAGTCCGGCGCTGACCCGCAACCGTAGGCCGCCCGCGAGGGCGGCGAGCCGGAATGCCTGGAACGCGGAGCGGCTCCATTTCCGTCGAGGTACGCGGGGCGGAGCC
This sequence comes from uncultured Actinomycetota bacterium, assembly GCA_963731235.1. Classification (GTDB taxonomy): domain Bacteria; phylum Actinomycetota; class Actinomycetes; order Actinomycetales; family Dermatophilaceae; genus Pedococcus. The sequence continues at coordinate 144,524 of CAVSUT010000017.1, forward strand.
CGGACCCTGGTCCGAGGCCGCCCCCTGTCTGTCGCGCGAGCGACGGCAGGGGCTTTGTCTTTCCACCCGGGTGCCGGTGCCACCGTCGCGACACCGCTCGCTCGAAAGAGGCACCATGCACCACTCCATCCGCAGCGCCCGTCCGGCCGCCGCACTCGCCCTGGCGGTTGCCGCCACGCTCCTGGCGCCGGGTCTTGCGTCAGCGGGCACCACCACCCCCACGACCGGCTCGACCACCACCACGGTCCCGAGCAGCACGACGACCACCTCAACCACCACCACGTCGGCGCCGTCCACCACGGCCCCGTCGACCACGACCGGGTCGACCGCCACCCCGTCGACGACCACCCCGTCCAGCACGGGCGGCCCGGTCCGCGGGGGTGACGCGGCGCGGTACGGCCTCGCGGCCCCCTCCGCCCTGCCCGCCACCTCGACCGACCCGGCCCTGGTCGGTGCCGGGTTCCTCGAGCGCGAGCTCGCTGCCGGCGGCCACCACCTCTCGGTGAGCTTCGACGGGGTCGACTACCCCGACTACGGCGTCACCCTCGACGCCGTGCTCGCCCTCGACGCCGCGGGCGCCGGTCAGACCGAGGCTGCTGCGACGACGAAGTACGTCGCCGACCACATCGGTGGCTACATCGGGACCGACTTCGGCCCCACCGAGCTGTACGCCGGGGCCACGGCCAAGGCCCTGCTCGTGGCGGTCGCCCAGGGCGTCGACCCCGCTGCCTTCGGCGGTGTCGACCTCGTCGCCACGCTGCAGTCCCTGGAGACCTCGAGCGGACGCTTCTCCGACCACTCGGCCGGGGGCGCGGACTACTCCAACCTCATCGGCCAGTCGTTCGCCGTCATGGCCCTGCGCCGCGCCGGCGAGGCCACCTCCGCGGCGTCGGTCGACATCATCCGCGCCAACCAGTGCGCCGACGGCGGGTTCCGCCTCACCTTCGACCAGACGCCGTGCGTGAGCGACCCCGACGTCACCGCCTTCGCCGTGCAGGCCCTGCTCGCCGTCGGTGGGGCAGGTGACGCCGACGCGGGCCAGGGACTGGACTACCTCGCCGGCATCCAGGGCACCGACGGTGGCGTCGGTGGGGCCGGACCGACGGCGGCGCACAACGCCAACTCGACCGGCCTCGCCGGTCAGGCGTTCCTCGCCGGCGGTCGCTCGGCCCAGGCCCGCGCGGCCCAGGGCTACCTGCGCGCCCTGCAGTACGGCTGCGACCACCCCGCAGAGTTCCGCGGTGGCATCGCCTACGACCGCGCCGCCTACACCGCGGCCGCGCTCGAGGGCGCCACCGTGCAGGACCAGGACCGCCGCGCCACCAGCCAGGCGCTGCTCGCCCTCGCCGGCACCCCCCTGTATGCCGTGTCGGCGACCGGCGCGGACGCCACGGCGCCCGACCTCGCCTGCGCGGCACCGACCTCGACGACGACCAGCCCGACGACCACGTCCAGCTCCACGTCGTCCAGCACGTCGTCCGGCACCTCCTCCAGCACGTCCGGCTCGGGCACGTCATCGAGCTCGACCGCTGCCGGCAGCGGGTCGTCGACCGCAGGCTCGGGTGGCGGCGCCGGCGCGAACGACCCGGCGTCGGCGAGCCCCGTCTCGCTGGCGTACACGGGTGCCGACATCAGCGCCTTCGTGATCGCTGGCCTGCTGCTCCTGGTCCTGGGCGCAGGAGCCCTGGTGCTGGCTCGTCGCAAGGGTGCCCACGCCTGATGCGCTCCCTCGCCCGCCTCGTCGCAGCCGCAGCGCTCGTCGCCGCCGGCGGCCTCACCCTGCCGGGTGGGGCCGCCCAGGCGGCAGCCTGCTCCGGCACCACCGGGGTCACCGTCGTCGTCGACTACGGCGCGACCACGACGACGTCGTGCGCCCCGGGCGACCCGGCTTCCGCGATGAGCGCCCTCAAGGCCGTCGCCAGCGTGACGTCGCCCCAGCGCTATCCCGGCTCCGTGGTCTGCCGCATCAACGGCACCCCGGCCAGCGACCCGTGCATCCAGATGCCCCCGGCCAACGCCTACTGGGCCTTCTTCCACGCCGCACGCGGTGGTTCGTGGACCTACAGCCAGTCCGGGGTGGCCAGCTACAACCCGGCCCCCGGCTCGGTCGTCGGGTTCGCGTTCGGCTCTGGTGGTGCGCCCAGCTCGGCGCCACCCCCGGCCGCGAGCACGCCCCAACCCAGCCCGACCCCGAAGCCGAGCACGAAGCCGAGTCCCAAGCCCAGCCCGAAGCCCAGCCCCAAGCCGAGCGCCTCGGGCACGTCGGGCACCCCGCGGGCGACCTCGTCGACGAAGCCGAGCGCCAGCTCGTCGACGAAGCCGAAGGCCGGTTCGTCGACCATCCCCCGCGGGACCACGTCCGCAGGCACGGCGACGCCCTCGAAGAACGCCGCCACCTCGGGCTCGGGCTCGAGCTCCGCGACCCCGTCGCCCTCGAGCACGGCGCCGACGACGACCGGCTCGGGTGTGGCCGGCCCGCCCACCCGGGACGCGCAGGCCTCCGACGACGTCAGGGCCGCCAGCGCGCCCGACTCGGGATCGCCCACCACGCTGTTCGCCGGGCTCGGGCTCGTCGGCGTGCTGGGCGCAGCCGCGGCATACGTCACGCACCGCCGCCGGACGCACGGCTGATCGATGTCCACCCCGCGGCTGGTCCGCAGCCCGCTCCCCCGCCACCTGCACCCGGTGGCGTGGTGGGTCTGGGCCGTCGGACTGGCCGTGGCGTGCTCGCGGACGACGAACCCGCTGCTGCTGCTCCTCGCGGTGAGTGTGGCCGCCCTGGTCGTCGCAGCCCGCCGGGGCAGCTCGCCGTGGGCGCGCGCGTTCCGGCTCTACCTCGTCCTGGGCGCCGTGATCGTCGTGCTGCGGGTGGTGCTGCACCTGCTCGTGGGGTTCAAGTTCGGGCAGATCCGGCTCTACACCCTGCCCAGCGTCGACCTGCCCGGCATCACGATCCTGGGCCCGGTCTACCTCGAAGGGGTCCTCGCCGCAGCGGTCGAGGGACTGCGCCTCGCCTCCCTCATCGCCTGCATCGGCGCCGCGAACGCGTTGGCCAACCCCAAGCGCCTGCTGCGTTCCCTGCCGAGCGCGCTGCACGAGATCGGGACGGCCGTGGTCATCTCGGTGACCGTGGCGCCCCAGCTCGCCGAGAGCGTGCAACGGGTCCGGCGGGCTCGCGTCCTGCGGGGTGAGGGCGGTTCGGGGCTGCGGTCCGTGGGTCGGGTGGCGCTGCCGGTCCTGCAGGACACCCTCGACCGCTCGCTGCTGCTCGCCTCCGCCATGGACTCCCGCGGGTACGGTCGCCGCCCCCCGCAGTCCGCCCGCGCCCGCCACCTCACCGGCGCCCTGACCCTCACCGGCCTGCTCGGCGCCGCGATCGGCACGTATGGCGTGCTCGACGCCACCGCTCCCGCCGCCGTCGGCCTGCCGATGCTCGTCGCCGGCCTGCTGCTGTGCGTGGCCGGTCTGCGGGTCGGTGGCCGCACCGTCCAGCGCACCTCCTACCGGCCCGACCCCTGGGCCCTGCCCGAGTGGCTCGTCGCCGGGTCCGGGGTCGTGGCAGCCGTCCTGCTGGTCCTGGCAGTCCGCGCCGACCCGACCGCCTTCGTCCTGCCCCTGGAGCCGTTGGCCCCGCCGGCCCTGCCGCTGCTGGCTGTCGTCGGTCTGCTCCTGGCTGCGCTGCCTGCCGTGGCGGCCCCCGAACCGCCCCGACGCGGGGTCCGCCCGTGAGCGCCCCGGTGGTCGTCCTCGACCACGTGAGCGTGACGTATGCCGGCTCCACCAGACCTGCCCTGCGTGACGCCTGCGTCGTCGTCGAGGAGGGCGAGCTCACCGTCGTCGTGGGGCGCACCGGCGCCGGCAAGTCGACCCTGCTCGGGGCCGTCAACGGCACCGTCCCGCACTTCACCGGCGGCCACCTGTCCGGCCGGGTCACCGTCGCGGGGCTCGACACCCGGACCCACCGACCGCGCGACCTCGCCGCCGTCGTGGGGGTGGTCAGCCAGGACCCGCTCGCCGGGTTCGTGACCGACACCGTCGAGGAGGAGCTCGCCTACACGCTGGAGCAGCTCGGGGTGGAGCCCTCGGCGATGCGTCGCCGGGTCGAGGAGGTGCTCGACGTGCTGGGCATCGCCGACCTGCGCGACGCCCCGCTGCACGACCTCTCCGGCGGCCAGCAGCAGCGCGTGGCGATCGGCTCGGTCCTGACGGCCAACCCGCGGGTCCTGGTCCTGGACGAACCCACCTCCGCACTGGACCCCACCGGCGCCGAGGAGGTGCTGGCCACCTTGTCACGACTCGTGCACGACCTCGGGCTCACGGTGCTGGTGTCCGAGCACCGCCTCGAGCGGATCGTCGGCCTCGCCGACCGGGTGGTCGTCGTGGCCGACGACGGGACGGTCACCCACGGCGCCCCGGCCGAGCAGATGGCCCACTCGCCGCTGGCCCCACCGGTCGTGCACCTCGGCCGTTGGGCCGGGTGGCAGCCGCTGCCGCTCACCGTGCGGGACGCCCGACGGGCCGCCACCGACCTGCGGTCCGACCTCGCAGCCTCCGCCACCCGCTCCGCCGCAGCGACCTCCGACCGAACCGAGGGTGTCGACCCGAACCGCGGCACCGACCTCGCATCCGTGCCGCCCCGGCCGACCGGGCCGCCCCTGCTGGCGGCGTCCGGTGTGCGGGTCCGCCACGGTGACCTGGTCGCGGTCGACGGCGTCGACCTGGCCCTGGTGCCGGGCCAGGTGGTGGCGCTGATGGGCCGCAACGGTTCCGGCAAGTCGTCCCTCCTGTGGGCCCTGCACGGCTCCGGTCCCCGCGACGGCGGCGACGTCACCGTCAGGGGCGCCCCCACGGCGGCCGGCGCCGCCACGGCAGCCGGCGCCGCTACGGCAGCCGGCGCCCAGGGCGTGGACCCGGCCCGGGAGTCGCCGCGGTCCCGCCGCCGCCACGTCGGGCTGGTCCCGCAGAGCGCCGCCGACCTGCTCTACCTGCCCACCGTCGACGCCGAGTGCGCCCAGGCCGACGCCGAGGCCGCAGCCGTCACCGGCACGGCCCGTGGCCACCTCGACCGGCTCGCCCCCGGCATCGACGGCAGCACCCACCCGCGGGACCTCTCCGAGGGCCAGCGCCTCGCCCTCGTCGTGGCCGTCCAGCTCACCGCCGCACCGGCGACGCTGCTGCTCGACGAACCCACCCGTGGCCTGGACTACCCCGCCAAGGCCGCCCTGACCGCGCTGCTGGGCGACCTGGCCGCTGCCGGTGGCGCCGTCCTCGTCGCGACCCACGACGTCGAGTTCGCCGCGGGGGTGGCCGACCGGGTCGTCGTCCTGGCCCAGGGCCGGGTCGTCGCCGACGGCCCTGCCTGCGACGTCCTGTGCGACTCCCCCGCCTTCGCACCCCAGGTCGCGAAGGTGCTCGCCCCCATCCGGCTGCTCACGGTGGACGACGTCCGACGCGCGCGCCCCGCCGTCCCCGCCACGGTCGGAGGTGGACGCCGATGACCACCCGCGCCTCCCACGCCTCCCGTGCCACCCGCGCCTCCCGCAGGCCACGGTCCAGCGCGGTCGCCCTGCGCCCCCGCTCCACCGCGGCCCTCGTCCTGGTCTCCGTGGCCGGGCTGCTCGCCTTCCTGTGGCCGCTGTTCGCCTCGGCCGGCTCCCGGCTGGGCCAGAACGCCGACGCGCCGCTCGTCTTCGCCCTCCTCCTGCCGCTGCTGCTGGCCGTGGTGCTGTTCGAGATCAGCGAGGGCGGGCCTCGACGTCAAGGCGGTCGCCATGCTCGGCGTCCTGTCCGCCGTGGGGGCGGCCCTGCGACCCCTGGGCGCCGGCACGGCAGGACTCGAGACGGTCTTCTTCCTGCTCGTGCTCGGGGGGCGGGTGTTCGGACCCGGGTTCGGCTTCGTGCTGGGCTCGACGACGTTGTTCGCCTCGGCCCTGGTGACCGGTGGGGTGGGGCCGTGGCTGCCCTACCAGATGGTCGGCGCCGCCTGGGTCGGCCTGGGCGCCGGTCTGCTCCCGCGGGTGCCCCCACGCTGGGAGCTCGCGCTGCTCGCGGCGTACGGCGCGGTCGCCGGCCTGCTCTACGGCCTGGCCCTGAACTTCTCCTTCTGGCCGTTCGCCACCGGTCTCGGCGGCGAGCTGTCGTTCGTCGCCGGAGCACCGGCCTGGGACAACCTGCACCGCTTCGCCGTGTTCTCCCTGGCCACCTCCGCGTGGTGGGACCTCGGTCGGGCCGTGACCAACGTCGTGCTCATCGTCGTGACCGGCCGGGCCGTGCTGGGCACCCTGCGCCGGGCCTCCCGCAAGGCCGCCTTCGACGCCGAGGGCACCTTCGGCGCACCGGTGGCGGGCGAGCCGGAGCCGGCTCCGCGGCATACCCTGTCTGGGTGACTTTGCCCGAATCGCTGCGCACCCGTGCCGTCACCGACCCCGACGTGAAAGCGACGTATGCCGTCGACGAGTCCGTCGGCGCACTCGCGCCGGAGCGCTACGAGGTGGTGCGCGCCCGGGACCTCGGCGACGTGGTGGACGTCCTCACCCACGCGCAGGCGACCGGCACCCCCGTCGTGCCGCAGGGCGCGCGCAGCGGGTTGGCCGGCGGCTCGGTGGCCCTCGACGGCGGCATCGTCCTCAGTCTCGAGGGACTCACCCAGATCACCGAGCTCGACCCGGTCGAGGGCATCGCCGTGGTGCAGCCCGGAGTCATCACCGCCGACCTCAAGGTGGCCGCCGCTGCCGAGGGGCTCTTCTACCCACCGGACCCGGCGTCGTCGGCGTTCTGCAGCATCGGCGGCAACGTCGCCACCAACGCCGGTGGCCTGTGCTGCGTGAAGTACGGCGTGACCGCCGACTACGTGCGCGGCCTCGAGGTGGTCCTGGCCGGGGGTGAGGTGATCCGCACCGGCCACCGCACCGCCAAGGGGGTCGCCGGCCTCGACCTGACCGGGCTGTTCGTCGGGTCGGAGGGCACCCTCGGGGTCGTCACCGAGGTCATCACCAAGCTCGTCCCCGCGCCCGACCCCGCACTCACGGCGCTCGCGACGTTCGACAGCCTGGCCGCGGCCAGTGCCGCCATCGTCGCGCTGCGCGGGGAGCGCCACCGCCCCAGCCTGCTCGAGCTGCTCGACGAGCCCACCCTCGTCGCGGTCCAGGCGATCGCCGACTACGGGTTCCCCACCGGCTGCGCCGCCGTGCTCATCGTCCAGGCCGACCGGCCGGGCCACACCGCCGAGGACGTCCAGCGCTACGCGCAGCTGCTGGAGCTCGCCGGGGCCACCGAGGTCGCGGTCGCCGACGACGTGCAGGAGAGCGAGGCGCTGCTGGCGGGTCGACGCGCCCTGCACCACGCGCTGGTGGCCAAGGGCACCCACTTCATCGAGGACCTCTGTGTCCCGGTGCGCCAGCTCACCGAGCTCATCGCCGCCGGTCACGAGATCTCGGCGCGGACCGGGGTCGAGATCACGATGTCGGGGCACGGCGGCGACGGCAACCTGCACCCCTCGTTCTTCTACGACGCCGCCGACGACGACAGCCGGCACCGCGCGGAGGAGGCCTTCGGCGACCTCGTCAAGGTGGCGCTCGGCATGGGCGGCACCATCACCGGCGAGCACGGCGTGGGCTCGCTCAAGGCGCGCTGGCTGCCCGACGAGGTCGGGGCGGCGTCCATCGAGCGCCAGCGGGCGGTCAAGGCGTTGTTCGACCCCCGGGGGATCCTCAACCCGGGCCGGGTCTACTGGTCCTGACCGCCTCGGCCGGCGCGGTCGCCGTGTCCATGGCTGGGGCGGCGCGGTCGTCGTCACGACCCGGCTGGTAGAAACGACGCATGAGCCCCGTCGAAGTCGACCGCAGTGAGTCCTGGCTGTCCCGCGAGGAGCTCGATGCCGCCCGCCAGCAGCTGCCGATCCTCTACGTCGACGCCGTCCCCGTGCGCGTCGACGACCGAGGTGTCCTGACCGCGGTCGGCCTGCTGCTGCGGGCCTCGGACGGTGAGATCAACCGCGAGCTCGTCTCGGGCCGGGTGCTCTACCACGAGCGGGTGCGCGACGCGCTCGTCCGGCACCTCGAGAAGGACCTCGGCCCGATGGCCCTGCCGCAGATCCCGGCCAGCCCCCAGCCGTTCACGGTGGCCGAGTACTTCCCCACCCCCGGGGTCACCCCCTTCCACGACCCGCGCCAGCACGCGGTGTCGCTGGCGTTCGTCGTGCCCGTGGCGGGCGACTGCCAACCGCAGCAGGACGCGCTCGACCTCGCGTGGCTCACGCCGCAGGAGGCGATGGACCCGGGGCTGCTCGCCGACATGGACAACGGCCACGGGGTGCTGCTGCGCCAGGCGCTCGGCCACCTCGGGCACGCCGTCTGACCGGAGGGGCTGCACCCCCCTCGCTCCGGGATGCCGAAGGCGCGGTATGCCGCGCGGCTGGCATCCCTGAGCCGGCTACTTCGGACGGGCTACTTCGAGCCGGCTACTTCGGGCGTCGCATGGCGCGCACCCGCTCGGCCCGCTCCACGCGTTCCAGCTCGTCGGCCTCGGCGAGGGTCGGCGCCGAACCGCCGAGTCGGGCCGGCAGGAGGTGCTTCTCGGCCTCCGGCCACGTCGGGTAGGCCGCCTGGTCGGCGTCGAGCTGGGCCTGCATGGCGGCCTTCATCCGCGTCGTCACCTCGGCGACGTCGTCACCGGCTGCCACCGGGATGGGGGCCCCGACCGAGATGAGCAACGGGAAGCCGTGCCGGCCCAGCTGCTTCGGCTGACCCTTGGTCCACACCCGCTGCGAGCCCCAGATCGTCACCGGCAGCAGCGGCACGCCGGCCTCCTGCGCCAGCCGGGCCGCGCCGGACTTGAAGTCCTTGAGCTCGAACGAGCGCGAGATCGTCGCCTCCGGGAACACCCCGATGACCTCACCGGCCCGCAGTGCCCTGCGGGCGGTCGCGAAGGACTCGGTCCCCGCCTCCCTGTCGACGGGGATGTGCTTCATCCCGGTCATCAGGGGACCGGCCACCGGGTTGGACCAGATCGACTTCTTGGCCATGAACCGCACGAGGCGACCGGCCTTCACCCCGACCAGCCCGGCATACGTGAAGTCGAAGTAGCCGGTGTGGTTGATCGCCATGACCGCCCCGCCGTGGCGGGGGATGTTCTCGAGGCCGGACATCTGGATCTTCAGTCCCTGCACGGCAAAGAGCCCGCGGGCGATGCCGATCACGGTGCGGTACACGGGTTCCATGGACCCACCCTAGGGGTCCTGAGCGGGGCGGACACGCGAAGCGTGCCCACCCCGTCGAGCGCGGCACCGCGGGCAGCGGGTCAGCCGTGGCGGGAGGGGCTCCAGGCCAGCTGGACCACGTGGGTGCCCAGCTCGCGCGAGACGAGCCGACCGCGACCGGGCACCGACACCGCCGGCTTGGTCGTGCCGATGAGGGCACCCTCGTCCGGGCTCCCCGACAGCAGGATGCCCGGAGCGGCGAGGTCGCGCAGCGACTGCAGCACCGGCTCGTAGAGCGCGCGGGCAGCGCCACCGGACCGCCGCGTGAGCACGAGGTGCAGGCCCACGTCGCTGGCCTGGGCCAACAGCGGGACCAGCGGCTGCAACGGGCTGCCGGCGGAGGTGACGACCAGGTCGTAGTCGTCGACGAGGACGAACACCTCGGCGCCGGTCCACCACGTCCGGGTGCGCAGCTGCTCGGGCGTCACGTCCGGTCCGGGCAGGCGCCCACGCAGGTATGCCGCGAGGTCGCGGATCTCCGCCGTCGCCTGGTCCTCGGTGGTGAGGTACCCGGCGAGGTACTCGTCCGGGATCTCGCCGAGGAGGGCGCGACGGTAGTCGACCGCGAAGACCTGGGCCTGCTGGGGGGTGTGCAGGCGCTGGACCTCCTCCGCGTACCCGCGCAGCATCGCCGTCTTGCCCGAGTCGCTGTCGCCGAAGAGGTAGAGGTGCGGCTCCTCGGCCAGGTCGAGCCCGATCGGCGCGAGGTTGCCCTCGTCGATGCCGAGCAGGAGGCGTCGGTCGTCGGCCGCCACCCGTTCGCGCAGGGTGTGCAGCCCGATCTCCTCCGGCAGCAGGCGCAGCTTGGGGCCCGCCGGACCGGACCACGCCGCGTTGACCTGCTCGATCATCGCGTCCACGCCGGCACCGAGGGACCCGGCGTCGCCGCTGTCGTCGATACGGGGCAGTCCCGCCAGGAAGTGGTGCCGGGTCATGGACAGCCCCCGGCCGGGGCGGCCCTTGGGGATGTTGGTGGCCACCCGGCGGTCGATCTCGGAGTCGCTGGGGTCGCCGAGCCGCAGCTCCAGCTTGGTCCCGAACACGTCCTTGACCTGGCTGCGGAAGTCCATCCACCGAGCGGTCGTGGCCACCAGGTGCAGGCCGAAGGTCAGGCCGCGGCCGGCGAGCTCCTGGATCTGCGGCTCGAGCTCCTCGAACTCGCTGCGGATCGTGGGCCAGCCGTCCACGACGAGGTAGACGTCGCCATACCCGTCGTCGGCCTGACCGGCCGCGCGGCGGCGCCGGTAGGTCTCGATGGAGTCGATGCCCTGGGCCCGGAAGTAGGCCTCGCGGTGGTCGACGATGCCGCGCAGCTCGGCCACCATGCGGCGGACGACCTCCGGCTCGTTGCGACTGGCGACCCCGGCGACGTGGGCCAGCTTGGCCATCGGGCTGAAGGTGCCGCCCCCGAAGTCGAGCACGTAGAACTGGCTCTCCAGCGGGGTGGTCGTCAGCGCGAGGGAGGTCAGCAGCGTCCGGGCCAGGGTGCTCTTGCCCGACCGGGGGCCACCGACGATGGCGACGTGGCCGGCCGCACCACCCAGCGACACCGACAGCGTGTCGCGGCGCTGCTCGAGCGGGAGGTCGACGATGCCGAGGGGCACCACGAGCGAACCCGCCTCGCGCCAGCGGCGGCTGACCAGGCCGAGCTCGGGGTCGACGACGAGGTCACCGCACAGCTGGTCGAGGGAGTGGGGGACGTCCAGCGGGGGCAGCCACACCTGGTGGGCGGGCCGGCCCTTGCCCTTCATGCGGGCGACCGCGATGTCGAAGACCGCGCGGTCCTCGACGGGTCCGGGATCCACGACCTGCGGCGCCGGGCCGTCGTCGAGGCGCAGCACGGGCGCGGCGGTGAAGGGCAGGATGTCGTTCACCGCGGTCGACGTCGTCGCTGCCGCCGCCCGGCGCGCCTTCGGCGGACCCGAGACGTACGCGGCCTTGAACTTGAGCAGCGTCGTCTGGTCGGGCTTGAGGTAGCCCAGGCCCGGGACGGCAGGCAGCTCGTAGGCGTCGGGGACCCCGAGGACGGTGCGCGACTCCCCGGCCGAGAAGGTGCGCAGCCCGATCCGGTAGGACAGGTGCGACTCCAGGCCGCGCAGCCGGCCCTCCTCGAGCCGCTGCGAGGACAGCAGCAGGTGCATCGACAGGGAGCGGCCGAGCCGGCCGATGGCCACGAACAGCTCGACGAACTCGGGCTTGGCGGCGAGCAGCTCGGAGAACTCGTCGGCGACGATGAGCAGCGCCGGGAGCGGCTCGAGGTCGGCGCCCCTGGCACGGGCCTTCTCGTAGTCGGTGACGTTGGCGAAGTTGCCGGCCGACCGCAGCAGCTCCTGGCGACGCACCATCTCGCCGTGCAGGGCGTCCTGCATGCGGTCGACGAGGGTGAGCTCCTGGCCGAGGTTGGTGATGACGGCCGAGACGTGCGGCAGGTCGGCCATGCCCGCGAACGTCGCACCACCCTTGAAGTCGACGAGGACGAAGTTGAGCGTCTCGGACGAGTGGGTCATCGCGAGGGCGAGGACCAGCGTGCGCAGCAGCTCGGACTTGCCCGAACCGGTCGCACCGATGACGAGCCCGTGCGGACCCATGCCCTGCTGGGCGGACTCCTTGATGTCCAGCGACACGATCTGTCCCTGGGCACCCACACCGATCGGCACCCGGAGCCGGTCGCGGGCCAGCCGCGGTCGCCACGCCGTCTCGGCGTCGAAGTCCCTGACGTCGCCGAGGCCGAGGAGGTCGACGAGCTCGGTGGAGGAGGTGAGCGAGTCGCGGCGCTCGGGCTCCGCGCCGGCATACAGGGGGGCGAGGCGGCGCGCTGCGGCCTCGGCCTGGACGATCGAGAGCTGGTCGCAGAACCCGTGCGCCGGCTGGCCACCGACCGTGATGATCTGCATCGGCACCTGGCCGGCGCGTGGTCCGCTGGTCGCCGGGGCCTCGAGGGCCAGCCGGATACGACCCGGTTCGTCGAGCTCGTCCCAGCGCTCGGGCAGGTCGAGGACCGTGACACCGAGGACCCCCTCGGCGGTGACGATGGCGTTGCCGGGCGGCACCTCTCCCCCGTCGACGACGATGAGGACGTGGGGCAGCACCGGCTGGCCACCGCGACCGAACCGGGGTCGCTCACGCACGTCGGCGGGCAGCAGCCGCTCGAGGTCGGTCACCGAGGTCGTCACCATGCGCGACGGGCCGACCCCGTCCCGCTCGCGGGGCGAGTGGTTGTGCGGCAGCCACTTGACCCACTCCCAGTGCGGGAGCGCGTCGTCGCTGGCGACCACGGCCACGAGCAGCTGGTCGGGGGCGTGCTGGGCGGCCGCTGCGGCCACCATGGCCCGGGCGAGCCCGCGGGTGGGGCTCTCGTCGCCGGCCACCTCGACGCGCGAGAAGAACGTCAGCGACAGCGCTGCCGGCAGGTCGGGCTGGACCCGGTGGGTGGTGAGCAGGCGGTGCAGCGCCGACGCCGACACGGGATCGAGCTGGGCCATCGGGGGCGTCTCGGGAGCCTCCAGGGCGATGCACAGCGGCTGGCTGGTGCGGCCGAACCGGACGTGCAGGAAGTCGTCGTCGCCTGAGCTGCGCTCCCAGACCCGCGAGCGCTCCTCACACATCGGGGCCAGGGCCGAGGGGGTCGGGTAGTTCCACAGTGCCGCGCGGCGCTGGCGGTTGGCTGCCTCCCGCACGGTCTCGCGCACCTCGCCGAGGTAGGACAGGTACTCGCGACGGGCCTCGACGACCCCGGCCGAGTGCTGCTGGCGCTGGCGGTATCCCGAGACGCCCACGAACCCCACGGAGGCGAGCAGGAACATCCCCGCGGCGATGTAGCCCTTGACCCCGGGCTGCGACAGGGCCACGAACGCGATCGACCCCACGCTGCCCAGCATCGGCACGGCGTTCATGAGCAGGCCGCTGGCCCCCTCGGACGGGGCGATCTCGGGCGGCGGCTGCAGGACGATGCGCCCGGTGGGCACCTCGGGTGCATGCTCGCGCGGCCCCCGCCGCAAGGTCACTGCCATGGATCTGTGCCTCTCTCGCCCCACCGATCGCACCCGACCCGGCGCGCGCCTCACCGACTTTGGCCGGTTATGTCCGGGCCACAACCTAGCGTGCAGGGTGCCGGGCCCGCAGCGGCCGCTAGGGTTCCGCTGGCGGGGACATCAGGGACAACGCGGGAGGATCGAGACGTGGGGGAAGCGCTGGGGCACCGGGTGACGATCCTGGCCGACGAGCGGCGCTACGACCTCGTCGCTCCTGCGCACGCGCGCGTCGGCGACCTCCTGTCCGCCCTGGGCATCGCGCCCGCCAACAGCCCGTATGCCGTGGCCACCCCCGGGGGTCGTGTCCTCGGGATGCGCGACGTCCTCGGCGAGGCGGTCACCGACGGCGTGGTCCTCACGGTGGTGCGGGCCACCACCCACGAGGTCGTCCGGGGCGTGGTCAACCTCGACCCCTCCGCGCAGGGTGCGGGCGCACGCTCACCAGAGGGCCAGGGCGGGCGCTACGTCCCGCCGTCCGAGGAGACCGTGGCCCGCCGCGAGCTCGACCAGCCGACCCGCCGACGCTCCGAGCTCGACCTCGACCTGCTCGACGGCGCCTCCCCCGACCATCTCCCCGGACAGGTCCCCGGACAGATCGCCGGGCAGGTCCCCGGGCAGGTCCCCGGACACGTCCCCGACGCGGGCGCTCCGACGACCCACGCCCAGGTCAGCGCCCCTCGCGTACCGCCGACGTCCGTGGCCCGCACCGCAGCCCTCGGGCTGCCCGACCCACCCACCCTCCTGAGGTCCGCCGGCGCCGGCATCGCCGGCTGCTGCGCCGTCGTCCTCGGCGCCGGTGCCCTGCGCGGCCACGCGGTCCCGAACCTGTGGGTGGCCTCACTCACGGCTGCCCTGCTCCTGCTCGCGGGGCTCGCGCTCGCGCTGCAGGTCGGGCCGGACACCCCGGCGCGGGTCTCGCGGCTCACAGCACCACTGCTCGGGTTCGGCGCCGGTCTCGCCCTCCCGGTGGCCGCCTCCCCCGGCTCGGGCCGGGTGGCCTTCGTCGCCGGCTGCGCGGTGGGCACGGCGCTCGCCGGCACCGCGCGCATCAGCGCCGGACGCCGCGACGGTGCGTCCCGGGTGGCGATGACGGCGCTGGCCCTCCTGGGCGCGCTCGGCGTCGTGGGCATCCTGCTGGGTTGGCCCTCGTATGCCGTCGCGGCGCTGGCCGCCGGGCTCGGCCCCATCGCCGTGCGCCTGCTGCCCGGCCTCGGGCTCGAGGTCCCCGACGAGCAGCTCGTCGACGTCGAGCGCCTCTCCACGACGGTGTGGAGCGCACGCGAGGTCAGGGCGCCCCGCCGGCGACGGGTCCGGGTCGAGGAGATCGCCACCCAGTTCCGCCACGCGCGCGACATCGTTGCCGCCGGCACCGTGTGGGCCTCAGCGGTCGCCCCGCTCGCCACCGCGGTCCTCCTGGCGACCGGGGGTCGTGGTGCCGTCGCGCGCTGGGGCGCCTTCGCCCTGTGCCTGCTGCTCGCGCTGGCCATGGGTTACCAGTCGCGGTCGGTGCGCGACCGGCTCCCCCGCTACGCGCTGCTCACGTCGGCCACCGTCCTGGTCCTCGAGGCGGTCGTGGCGCTGCGGCAGGTGGGCGGGCTCGATACCCTCCTCGTCGCGATCGGCGTGCTCGTGGCGACCGGCGCCCTGGTCCTCGCCGGGTCGGTGGCGCTCGGTCGCGGGTGGCACTCGACCCGCCTGTCCCGGCTCGCCGACGCGCTCGAGGGCGTGGCCGTCGTCCTGAGCCTTCCTGCCGCCATCGTCGCCGCCGACGGCATCGAAGCCTTCCGTCGGATGACCTCCGGCTGACCCCCGTCCCCCACCAGAGGAGCCTCATGTCCGACTCGGTCGACCCTCAGACGACGCGTCCGTCCACCCGCGTCTTCGACGGTGACGGCTCCGCCGGACGCGGCGGGGACGGGATGCCGTGGTGGGTCCGGCTGCTCCTCGTCGTCGCGTTCGAGGCTGTCGTGGCCCTGGGCGTCTGGTGGGCCCTGCACCCGGACCCGAGCAGCTCGACCGCCAACCCGGGGACCTTCCCGACCTTCCTCGCGTTCGTCGCCCTTGCCCTGTTCGCCGTCGTCGCCGCCCAGGCCAGTGCCCGGGTGCCCCTGTGGGTGTGGGCCCTGGCGGCCCTGCTCGTCCTGCCCGGACTCGCGGTCGGCGCTCGAGCTGCTGACGGGATCGCGCTGCTGTCTGCGGACCGGGTGCAGGCCACCGACGTGCGCGAGGGCGAACGGCTCTTCAACGGCATGAACCGTTACACCGTGACCCTGCCGGACGGCAGCGACGCCACGGTCTACTCGGTGTCGGAGGGCAACGGGCGGCCGTACCTCTCCTCGCGGGCCAAGAACTACAACAGGTCGCTGCTCCAGCTCGCCCGCAAGCCGTTCTCGGCCCCCGACACCCACCAGGACGTCGTCGTCGGTGGCCCGACGTTCGCCCGGTTCGCCTATGGCGACGACCTCTCCTCGACCGACCGCACCCGCAACTGGGTGTGGGTCGGCGGCGCCCTCCTGCTGTGGCTGCCCATCCAGGCGGCAGCGCTGAGTGCCCTGACCCGGCGCCGCGGCTGGTGGTCAGCGCCTGGGCGACAAGGACGACGAGGTCCTCCCCGGATGAGGCTGCTCGGCGTGGTGCGCGCTGCCCTCTCGTGGGCGGTCGGGGGCTACCTGCTGGCCGTGGCCGCGTTCGGGCCGGTCCTGGCGGTCCACCTCCTGACCGGTGGTCGCACCGGCCTGCTGGTGGCGGTCATCTCGGGCCCGGCGGCGCTCCTCGTGCTCACGCCGTACGCGTCCTCGCGGGTGGTGGCCGCGCTCCCCGGCGCCGGGGCGACCCCTGACGCCGACACCACCCGCCGGGCGGGACCCGCGTTCGAGCAGCACGGCCTCACCCGCCCCACCGGGTGGGAGGCTCCCGGCCTCCATGACGATGCCGCTGTCGCCGTCCGGGGGCTGCGACGGTTCAGCGTCGCGCTGCCGCCACGTGCGGGCGGCAGCAGCCTCGACCCGGCTGTGGCCACCGCTGCCCGCCGCGACCTCGCCGGCACCTCCCTCGTGCTGCCGCTCCACGTCGCGACGGCGGCGGCGCTGAGCCACTGGCTCGGGATGCTGCGTTTCTTCCTCGCCCCGTGGACCGACCGTGGGACGGACGGCTACTACCGCGCCCGGATGTTCGTCCTCCCCGTCCTCGCGCCCATCCCGGCACTGGGGATCCTCACCGCGTGGCCGGCCGTCCTCCTGTCGACCCTGCTGGTGGGGCCGGCTGCGGCCCGTGACCTCGTCGCCGCGGCCGGGACTGCTCGCCGGGGGCCGACGCTCGACGGTCGGCCCGTCGGGCTGCTGCGCCTTCCGACAGCGGTGGCCGCGACGCAGGCCGGCTTCTCGGTGCCGGCCTTCGCGGCCGCCGGGCTCGTCCTGGGGCTGCTGCTCTGGCAGCCGGCCCGGCTCGTCGAAGGGGTGGCCGACCCGAGACCGCCGCTGGTCACGACAGCGTTCTTCCTCCCCCTCCTGCTCGTCGTCACGCTCACCCTCACCCGGGTGGTCACGGGCCACGCCACCCTCCGCGAGCGCGAGCGCAGGACCAGGGCAGAGGCGTTCGGGGAGGCTGTGGGCGCCCCTGCGCCCCACCTCGAGCGCGACGGTGGGCGGCCCCGGGCACGCGACGTGCTCACGATGTGGCCGTTCTGGCTGCTCGTCCTCATCGCGAGCAGCGGGCTGGCCTGGGTGCTGGCCCTCGTCGTCGGTCTCGTCGGCAGGCTCTCCGAGCGCACCGACCACTTCCGCGAAGTCACCTTCGCGATCACCTTCCCGGTCGTGCTGGTCATCGCGGTGCTGTGGACCCTGGACGCCGTCCTGCGCCGGGGCGACCCCCTGGGGCTGGTCAGGCACTCCCGGTCCTCGCGCGGGCTCAGCCCCCGCCAGTGACCCGGGAGTCCTGGACCTCCTCGACCCGCGTCGGTCAGGGGGCCCCGGGTCGCGGCATCCGGCGGATCTCGGCGACCATCGCCTGGAGCTGCGCCTGCTGACGACGCACCTGGGCGAAGACCTCGCCCTGCTCGTCGTCCTCCTCGTCGTCGGGCTCGGCCTCCTGCATCGCAGCCAGGGTCCGGGCGTTGTCGGCCGCGGTCTGACGCAACGCGGTCGCCTCGACCGAGCCGTCCTCACCCCGGAGCACCGCGTCGAGAGAGGTCTCGCCCTGGTCGATGCGCCGTTGGATGCGCTGCCAGTCCGAGCCGAGCAGTCCGTCGCGGGCCTGCTCGGCCCGCTCCTCGTCCCGCGTCGACATCTGCTCGCGGAAGTCGCGCAGCTCCTCGGCGTAGCCGCGGCTGAGGTCGCCGAGCTCCCCGAGCAGCTCGCGGATCTCGCCCATCGCCGCCCGGTGCTCCCCCAGCGCGTGGTCGGCGTCGCCGAGACCGCCGCGGCGCGCAGCGCCGAAAGTGTTGTCGCTCATGTCCCGAATGCCTTGTCTGCCGCATCGTCTGCGGCGCTGGCGGTGTCGGCCTGCACGAGCGCCGTCAGTCCGTGCAGGGTCGTCTTGAGGACGGCCAGGACCTTGACGATCTTCTCGATCACTCCGACGACCTTGTGCAGGATGCTGAGGAACTTCTTGAGGAGCTCGTAGCCCTTGTTGATCTTGTCCCAGAAGGACTTGATGTGGATCGCCACGTCAGCGGCACCGACCAGCCACCCGACCACCGGGATGCTCGCCTCGACGACGAGCCGCTCGACGATGTCTCCGATGAACGAGATGATCGTGGCGATCCCCGAGGCCGCGGCCTTGGCCCCCTCGACGAGGGCGGAGCTGAGCTCGGAGATGGCCTTGCAGCCTTCGCCGTAGGTCGAGTAGCCCTCGCCGACGCTCGTCATCCGGGTCCGGAACGCGTCCCCGGCCGAGCCCTGCCACGACGTCGCCGTCTGGCCGGGGATGGCCGCGAAGTTCTGCGCCACGCCGTCACAGGCCTGCCCGGCCTGGATCCAGCCACCCTGCGCGCGTTCCATCTCGGTCCAGTCACCGACGAGGGGCTTGACGAGCTCCTCGATCGGGCTGACCCCGAAGGCGTTGCGGATGAAGCCCATGAGGTGACCGAGGATGAAGCCACAGTCCGCCTCGAGCTCCTCGACGAAGTCGGTGCCGTCGGGGATGCTCGGCGCGAACAGCGCCGAACGTGGGTCGATGGTCTCGGCGACGCTCACCAGGTGCCTCCCTTCGTGTCGTGGGTGGCCCAGTCGCGCGACCCGGTGTTGCTCGGGCCGTCGGCGAGGTGGTGGACCTCCTGGTTGGTGCCGTACGCGTCATACAGGTCGCGCCCGGCGTCGATCGTGTCCTTGCCCTCGCCGTAGAGGTCTTGTCCGGCCTGGAAGGCACGGACCGGTGCGGTGGCTTCGTCGCTGGCCCAGGCCGAGCCGGGCCGTCGGTTCTGGGTGATGTGGCCGTCCTGGTCGGCGGCGCCGCTGTAGCCGGTGCCGTCGGGCACGTGGTCGGCCGCATACCTCGAGCCGCGGTGGTAACCCTGGTCGAACCCGCTCTGCATCCGCGTGTGGTGCGAGTAGTCGTCACCGGTGCGGTAGCCGCCTGTCGGGGCGAGTCCCTCACCCGAGCCGTAGAGCCCGCGGTTGTACCGACCCGCGCGCCACTGGTCGCGCCGGTTGGGGTTCGCGCTGCGGTTCGCGGGGTCGTTGCGGTCCAGGGCGGCCTGGGCGGCGTTCCTGCCGAGGTCGTTGACCGTGCCCGTCAGGTACCTCACGGCGGAGCCGCCGCCGCCAGGCGCACCAGGCGGCGGACCGGGGAACGTCTGCCGGGCCGGACCCAACGGTCCACCGCCGGCCGGCGGCGTGTAGGGCGCCACGGTCCGACCCGCGGCCTTCTCCTTGGCCGCGAACCGGTCGTAGGCCCGCCGGTCCTTGTCGAGGTAGGTCGACCGGGTCTGGCTGATGGTGGAGCTGCAGTGCTCGGCGATGCCCGCCCCCGACGTCATCCCCGTCTGCGCGCTCGCGAGCGTGTCGGAGTAGTGCCCCTGGAGCAGCCCCATCAACCCCTTGAAGGCCCCCGGCGCCGTGCACGTGCTGCCGATGTAGCTGTTGATCGCGCCCAGGTGCCCCTGCTGCCGGTCGAACAGCTGCCTGGCGCGGTCCATCTGACCGATCTCGACGTCGAATCCCCCGTCGCCCATCGTGATCCTCTCTCTGCCTGCGTCGTGTGCCGTATGGGGCCGCTCGGCCCCACGTCCTGCGTGCGTGGACGCTGTACCGCCCGGCGGGTGCGGTCAGTCCTGCCAGACGGCGGGGCTGGCCTCGGTGTCGTCGTACCAGCTGTCCTCGTCCTCGTGGGTCAGGTGGTCCTTGTCCCCGGCCTGCTTCCCACCGGTGCCACGCCCGCCGGCGCCACCGGCACCAGCAACGCCCGAGGCCCCGCCGCCCCGGCCTCCCGCGCCCTTGCCGTGGGCAGCGCCACGCTCGCCACCGGCCGCGACGACACCAGAGCTGCCACCTCGGCCACCAGCGCCGTCGAGCTTCGGCACGCCGTACCTGCCGCCGGACGAGGCACCCTTGACCGTGCTGCCGCCTGCCCCTGCGCCCGCACCACCGCCGCCGCCGCACGCCACCACGGCCACCGGCACCACCTGCGGCGAAGGCCGTCGTGCCTCCTGCACCGGACGGACGACCAGCACCGCCGGCACCGCCGGCCCCGGCGGCACTCCCGGCACCCCCGGCACCCCCGGTGCCGCTCACGCCCGATACGCCGCCGCGACCACCGGCCGCACCGCGGCGGGTGACTCCGCCCCCGCTGGCCCCACCCGGGGCCGACGACCCCGACAGCGCTGCGGCGGACAGCCCACGCGCGCCACCACCCGCGAACCCGGACAGGCCCTTGAGGCCGCCCGCACCCCCGCCGCCACCACGCATCAGCGCGCCCGCGCCACCGGCGACGACCCCACCGAGGCCGGCAGCCCCCGCGAGGCCGCTCGTCCCGGACGTGGCGCCGGAGATCCCGCTGGTGGTCCCGGACACACCGGAGAAGCCACCGCCACCGGGCACCGTGCCCGCGACGGCGCCGTCGACGGAGGTGAGGTGGTCGCTGCTGCCCTCGCCGGGAAGGCCCGGGAGGTTGACGCCCAGGGTGCTCTCGCCGTCGGAGGTGTTCCAGCCCGTGGTGTCGTGGTGGTCCGACGTCGAGCCGGTGTTCGCGCCCACGAAGCCGCCGCTGCCCCCGCTGCCTCCGCCGGAGTACACACCACCTCCAGCTCCACCACCGCTGCCACCGCCACTGCCCCCACCGCTGCCCCCACCGGAGGACGCGGCCCCGCCGGCGTACCCCGAGGCCGAACCACCGGTGCCGTCGTAGCCCCCACCGCCGCCACCGGCCGTGCTGTCATCGCCCCCGCCACCGGTCGAACCCGAGCCGTCGTCGCGCGGGGTGTACCCCATCGTCCGCCCGGCGGTCCGCATGTCCTGGTTCATCTGCGCCACGTAGGTCGCGGCGGCCTCCTCGCGCAGGCGGCGCTTCTCCGCGAGATCTGCCTCGTAGGCCGCGTCGTCGAACTTCGTCATCGGCGTACCGTCGGGGGTCGGCCCCTGCACCGGCTCGTTGTACGTGCTGACGTCGGTGATCGAGGCCGAGGGCAGCTTGCCGTAGTTGGTCTGCGCCGTGTCGGCGGTGGTGGCCGCCGCCGTGAGCCCCTTGTGCACGTCGTCGAGGTTCTGCGAGTGCTCGACGAGGTTGGCCTTGAGCTTCTTCAGCGCGTCCTGCGCGGCTGCCGACGCCGGCCCGGACCAGTGCTCGTCGAGGTCGTTCATCGCCGACTCGACGTCCTTGGAGACCTGCAGGATGCCCTCGGAGGCCTTGCTCCACTGCTCGGCGCTCTGCCTCACGTCGCCGACGTAGAAGCTGAAGATCTTGATGAGCTCCTGCTCCTTCGGCCCTGCGCTGTGGCCCCCGCCACCGCCGCCGCTCGCCTGGACCATGTCAGTTCCCCTCTCCACCGTCGGTCGTGGTGCCACGCCCTCGCATGACCCCGAATCCCACCCCACCCAGCACGAGCAGCCCCAGCACCAGCCCGACCCAGAGCCACGGCGAGGTGCCGTCGTCCGTCGCGGTCGTCGCGCCCTCCGCCTGCGTCGGAGCACTGCTGCTGGTCGCAGTGCTCGACGTCGGCTCTGCGGAGGTGGGTGTGCCGGTCGAGACCGTCGGCGGCGCCTTGCCGGTCACCTCCCGGTACGTCGGCGTGAAGCCGTCGGCAGGGTCCAGGAAGGGGTTCTCGTCCGGGTAGGCGGACGGGTCGCCCTTGAGCATGTCGGCGGGGTCGAAGACGCCGAAGCCGTACCCGGTCCTGGTGTCGCCGTGCGGCAGGTCCTTGCCGGATCGACGGAACGAGGTGAAGAAACCGGTCTTGCCGTCCTTGCCCTGGTCGACCTTGACCCCCGGCGTGTTGACCATGAGCTGGATGATCTGGTTGGCCTTGGCGTCGGGGAAGTGCGACCACACGAGCGCCAGACCGCCGGCGACGATGGCCGCCGCGGGCGACGAGCCGTTGGCCCTGCCCGCACTGGTCCAGCCGTTCTCCGTGCGGTAGATCGAGTTGACTGCGACCCCCGGGGCGGCGGTCGCGATGTCGTTCTTGTACTCCCAGACGGCGGAGAACTCAGCGAGCTGGACCTTGCTGTCCACGGCGTTCACGGCGAGCACGCCGTTGGCGCCCGCGGGGTAGCCCACGACCTTGTCGCGGTCGTCGGTGGCGGCGACCACGATCGCGCCGGCGCGCTGGGCCCGGCCGATCGCGGCCGTCGAGGTGTCGTCGGCTGCCCCGACGCTCATGGAGAGGATCTTCGCGCCGTCCTTGACCGCGGCGTCGATCGCGTCGCCCACGCTGTTCCCTGCGGCCCCACAGGACAGGTCACCCTTCCTGAAGCCGCCCTCGGTGGCGATGGTGTAGCCCAGCAGGCGGGCGTCCGGGGCGATGCCGCGCACCCCGGCGCCGGCGACGGTGCCCTTGCCGCTGCCACCGATGAGCGCAGCCATCGTGGTCCCGTGCGACGCGACGGCGTCGGTCGACTGCGCGGGTGCCGCGCTGCAGGTGCTCCTGGCCGTCAGCTTTCCCTTGAGCTCCGGCACCTGGGCGTTGAACGGGCCGTCGATCACGGCGACGGTGATGCCCTTGCCGGTCGCGGTGCGCTGCATCTCCTCGACGTCCATCGCCTCGCGCCACCAGCTGGCCGTCGCGAGGTCGGCGGTGTCGCCGGCAACCACCCGCGCAGCTCCCGCGATCCCCACGGCGGGACGCGCGGCGGCTGCCGCCGGGGCCGACGCCATGGTCGTCGCCGGGCTCGTCGCCGGGGTCGCCCGGGCGATGGCGGGGGCGAGCAGCAGCAGGCCCACGGTCGTCGCGGCGGTGGCCGAGGCGAGGCGGCGGCGACGGGGGTGACGCGCGGTCAAGGGTGTGCTCCCACGGTGGTCGGGTGGACGGCGCTCAGGACTGCGGAGCGTTGTCGGCGTACGGGTTCTGGTTGGCGGCGTAGGACTGGGTGTCGGCGTCCGCGTCGTCGGGCGGGGTCGCGACGGTGCTGTCACCGCCGTAGACCTGCTGGCCCGATCCCGACTCGGAGGTCTGCCCCGGGTCGTCCGTGGCAGCGTCCTGCATCGAGGTCGGCTCGGTGTCGCTGGTCGGGACCGGCGTGCCGGCCTCGTGGTGCTTGCGGGCGACCTCGTGCGCTTCGCGCTCGCCGGCCTGCTGGCTGTGGAACCCCTCGTCGGAGGTCCAGCGCGACGCCAGCGTCTGCATCACCGCGGCGGCGTTGCCGTCCTTCTCGTGCATCGTGTCGGCAGCCAGGCGCAGCTTCTCCTGGAACTCGGCGAGGTCCTTGCGGACCCCCTCGATCGTCGCGAGGTAGACGGCGTGCGCGTCCGTGTAGAGGGCGCCGAAGGCCTTGGCCGTGTCGGCCTCGCTGAACGCGTCCAGGTCGAGCCTGCCCGACTTGATGTGGCCGAGCGCCTTCGTGGACTTCTCGTCCCACTCGCCGCCCCACTTCGTGGCAAGGCCCTTGATCGCCTCGAAGTCGTACTGCGGTCCAGCCATCGCGGTCTCCCCTTCCCTCACGTCGTGGACCTGCCCCTCGCCGGCCCATCCCCGCTCGTAGTCAGCGCGGCGCGTGCCGGCACCCCGTGGGCTCCGGCACGACCGTGCGGACTACCAGAGGTTGGTGTTGTGCTTCTCGCCCTCGGTGTAGTCCTGCTGGCTGCTGTCGACAGCGGTGCCGATGTCGGTCAGCAAGGCCTTCATGTCGGTGATGGCCTGCGTCCACTGGGCCTTGGCCTGGACATAGGCCTCGGAGGCCCCACCGGTCCAGTCCGAGCGCAGCGGCGCGAGGGACTGGTCCATCTGGGACAGCTTGCTGTCGATGTTGTTGGCACCGGTCTTGATGTCGCCTGCAGCCTGCTGCAGGGCACCGAACTCAACCTTGAACATGTCTGTCCCCCTCAGCCCAGTCGCGACTGCAGCTTGCTGAACGAGGACTGGGCCGTCTCGTCACGCTGCGTGTAGGTGGTCTGCGACGAGCGCAGGTTCTGCTCGAAGGCGTTGAGGGCGTCGATGATCTTCTTCGAGTCCTCGTCCCAACGGGTCATGGCGGACTGGAAGCTGGTCGAGCCCGAGCCCTTCCACTGGGCGCCGATACCGGCCAGCTTGCCGCGCAGGGCCGCCAGCTCACCGGTCAGCTCGGAGCGGGTGTCCGAGACGATCTTGGCCCCACGGTCCAGGGCCCCATCGGCAGCGGAAACTTCTGCAGCCATGTCTTGCCTCCTTGTGTTCAAGCCCCCCTCGGGGCGCGATGACGCCAGCCGGCGTCCGATCCACAGATTGCAGGTCCCAAAGACTCCCCCAGAACCTGAAAAGGACACTAAACCACCACTTGGCATCAGAATATGGGGAGAACTCCCCTCTATGCTCTAGTCGCCCGAAGTCGGGCATCGCCGTCACCCGTGGAGGGGCCCGTGACACAGAGCAGCACCGTCGCATCGTTGATCCGGTTGTCCGTGACCTCCGGCACCCGACGCGCCGACCTCGGGCTCCCGGGCGGCGTACCGGTGGCCGAGCTCCTCCCCGAGCTGGCTCGGGAGCTGGGCGTGCTGGACCTCGACTCCGCCTCGCAGGGCTTTCGCCTGGTGCGGCACGACGGTGTGCTGGTGGATGCGGACCGGAGCCTGGCGGCACAGGGTGTCGAGGACGGCTTCGTCCTCAGCCTCGAGCCCGCCGGGGAGCCCCTGGAGCTCAAGGTCTACGACGACGTCGTCGAGGCCGTCTCCGACCTCGTCGAGTCGCAGTTCGCCCCCTGGACCCCCGAGCACAGCTCGCGCAGCGCCCTGGGCGCGGCCGTCGTCCTCTTCGTCGCAGGCGCCTTCGCCCTGTACACCGCACGGGCCGACGGCGCGCTGGTCCTGGGCCTGTCCGCTGCGGTCGCGGTCCTGCTCCTCGTCACCGCCACCGTCCTCGGTCAGGCCCGACGCCAGCCCCTGCCGGCCACCGCCCTCGGCCTGGTCGCCGTCCTCTACGCAGCGGTGGCCGGGTCCGCCGTCACCACCGAGGGAACGGTGTGGGGTGAACCCTTCATGTATGCCGGGGCCGGCGCGCTGGTCGTCGGGGCCGTCGGTGCCGCCCTGGCCAGGGCCCACCGCGCGCTGCTCGTCGGCGCCGCGGTCCTCGGCGCCATGGTGGGCGCCATCGGTGCCGCCGTGGGCCTGCTCGGCTGGTCCGTCGGGTCGGTGTGCGCGGTGACCTTCGC
This sequence comes from uncultured Actinomycetota bacterium, assembly GCA_963731235.1. Lineage (GTDB taxonomy): Bacteria > Actinomycetota > Actinomycetes > Actinomycetales > Dermatophilaceae > Pedococcus. Next base: position 169,582 of record CAVSUT010000017.1, read on the forward strand.
GGTCGCGGTCATCGCGGGCAACCTCCTGCCGTGGTTCGCGCTGTCCTGGACCCGGCTCAGCGGGAACCCACCCCGGACCGAGGCAGAGATCTTCGCCGACACACCCGAGGTCGACCGGGCCCACGTGTTGCGCCAGGTCCTCGGCGGCCACGAGCTCATGCTGGCCACGGGGGTCGTCGTCGGGCTGCTGGCCCTCATCACCGCGCCGCGCGCGGCAGCCACCGGTGTCATCGGCACGATCCTCGGCGGGGTCGGGTTCGCCGCGATCCTGCTGCGCACCCGCCACAGCCGCACCCGGTCGGCGGTGCTCCTGTCCATGGTCGTGGGCATCCTCGGCCTGGCCACGGTGGCGGTGAGCGCCGCCCTCTACCACCAGCAGTGGCGTCCCGCGGTCGGGGTCGTCCTCGCCGCCGCGGCAGCGGTCGTCGTGGCGCTGGCCCTGCTCGCACCACGGTCGCGGGTGCGTCTCGGGCGCCTCGCCGACACCCTCGACGTGATGTGCCTCGTGGCGCTGCTGCCGCTGGCCCTCGCGGTCGTCGGGCTTGATCTGAGGAGACTGTTTGTCAGTCTTTGCCATCATGTGGTCGGTTGGTGGAGAAAACCCGTAGCATGTGCGCGGCCCGGTGCGTCATCGCGCCCGGGGACGTACGGAGTTCGACCAGTTGCGGGGGCAAGTGTGAGTGCAGTTCGGCGTGTCAGCATCCTGACCGGGGCGGTCCTGCTCGCCGTCGGTGTCGCGTTCGCGACCCAGCAGGCCGCAACCGGGGCAACGCCCCAGGACGTGGACCTGCCCACGTGCCTGCCCGTCGGCCCGTGTGACACCCCGACCGATCCCGGCCCCGACCCGCAGCTGCCCTGCGACCCGGTGCAGGACCCCGACTGCGCCGTCAGTGACCACCCCTCCGGTCATCACACCGCCGGTGACCACCACCAGCACGCCCCCGGTCGACCCGCCCACCACGCCCCCGGTCGACCCGCCCACCACGCCCCCGGTACGACCCCCCCGTCACGACGCCCCCGGTCGACCCGCCCACCACGCCGCCGGTGGACCCGCCCACCACGCCCCCGGTCACGACCCCTCCCGTCACGACGCCTCCGGTCGACCCGTCGTCCGGGTCGACCCCGACCGCGCCTGCCGCGACGACCAGCATCCCCACGGGTGGGCTGGGTCGCGGCAACGCCGGGGTCGACGCCGGCCTCGGCCAGGGCTGCTCCGGCCTGCTGTGCGCGGATGCGTCCTACCGCGACCGCATCGCCGCAGATCAGCGGGCCCGGGCCGCACGCACCGTCCAGCAGCGGCCTGCCGTCGCGGCCCCGCAGCTGGCTCGCACCGGTCTCGAGCTGACCTCGACCCTCGGCCTCGCTGTCGCCCTCCTGGCCCTCGGCAGTGGCATGCTGCTGACCCGGAGCCGGGTCACCGGCGGCCACCAGCGCCGCCACTGACCCGTCCCCGCAGCCTCGGGCGGAGCACCCCTCCACCCGGAGCCTGGTCCGTCGCGTCACCCCGTTCCCCACCCGAAGGCAGGTATCCGGTTTGGCCACCAAGAAGGATCTGGTCGAAGCCCAGGCCTTCAGCCGCCGCCGGCTGACCACCGCGTTCGTCAGCGGAGCGCCCGGGGGGCGAGAGGTCGAGCCGCAGCGTCCGATGCGCGCAGTCGTCGGCAGCATCGCCCTGTCGGTCCTGCTCGTGGTCGGCGGTATCGCGATCGGCTACCTCAAACCGTCCCTGCCATCGGGGTGGGACGACAACTCCCTGGTCATCGCCAAGAAGAGCGGTGCCCGCTACGTCGCCATCAAGAAGACCCTCTACCCCGTCATCAACACCACGAGCGCTCGCCTGCTCATCCCGTCCGACGCCTTCAAGGTCGTCACGGTCGACGACGACAAGATCACCGACTCCCCCCGCGGCGCCACCATCGGCATCCTCGGGGCACCCGACTCGCTCCCGGCGGCAGACAAGCTGGTCAGCTCCGGTTGGACCGCCTGCGCCGGACAGGGTGGAGGCATCGGTGCCGCCGTGGGCGGAGCCACCGCCGCACCGGCCACCGGCCGGGCCGCCGTGGTGCGCACCGACAAGCGTCTCTACGTCGTCACCGGCGGCTACCGGCTCCCCCTTCCGGGCCGCGACGCCACCGCCGTGCTCCGTGCGCTGCGCCTCGACACGGTGACACCCCTGGACGCCCCCTCGACCTGGACGGGGCTGTTCCCGATCGGACCGACGTTGAGCCCGCTCACGCTGGACGACGCCGGCGCCGCGGTCCCGGGCCTGCCGCCCGGCGCGGTGGTCGGCTCGGTGCTCGCGGTGTCGACTCCCGGGTCGGAACCGCGGCGCTACCTCGTCACCCCGACCGGTGAGCTCGCACCGCTGCCTCCCTTCGCCTACGCGCTCTACCTGCTCGGTTCGGGCCAGCGCGCGGGGACAGACATCGTCGTGACCCCGGCCCAGGTCGGCAGCCTGCGCAACGCCAGCAGCTCGATCGTGCCCAAGCAGTGGCCGGAGGCCGTGCCGACAGCACTCGAGACGACGCCGTGCGCCACCCTCACGGCGAGCTACACCACCGTGCCCACCACCACGTTGACCACCGCGGCTCTCCGCCCCCCGTCCGAGGGCACCTCCGTCGTGGTCTCGGCCGGTGCCGGGGCGCTCGTCCGGGCCATCGGCAGCAACATCGTCAACCGTGGCCCGGTGCTGGCGATCGACCAGACCGGCTCGTCCTACCCCGTCGACCCCGCCACGGACGACGTGCTGGCCCGGCTGGGCTACACCGCCAAGGACGTCACGCCGGTGCCGCAGGCCTGGCTGGAGCTGTTCCGCTCCGGGCCGAGCCTGAGCACCCGCTCGGCCCAGTCGGCGATCTCCCAGAGCCGATGACCCGCGCCCGTTCCGCCCACCCGAGAGCTGCCGCGCTCATGGTCGGCGGCCTGCTCGGTGCGCTCGCCCTGACCGGTCCGGCAGCCGGTCCGGCCGCGGCCGCCGAGTGCTCGGTCAACTCTGTCCAGTACGTCCAGGACGCCCCCCTCGCCCTGCAACGGCTCAACGCGAAGTACGCCTGGACCCTGGCCACCGGCCGGGGCGTGGTCGTGGCTGTCGTGGACTCCGGGGTGAACGCCCGCAACCGGCACTTCGACGGTGCCCTCGTCAAGGGCACCTCCCTGGTCCCGAAGCTCAAGGCCACCGAGGACGACGCCGGCCACGGCACCGCGATCGCCGGGCAGATCGCAGCCCGCAAGGTGCCCGGTTCGGGAGTCATCGGGCTCGCCCCGGACGCCCGGATCATGGCGGTCCAGGTCTTCTACGACGCCGACGAGGAGAGCCGGGCCGCCGGGGTCGGCCCCCGGCCGGACCGGATCGCCGCCGGCATCCGCTACGCGGCCGACCACGGCGCGAAGGTCATCAACGTCTCCCTGAGCACGCCCACCGACGACGGCCGCCTGCGCGCGGCGACGCGCTACGCCACCGACAAGGGAGCCCTCGTGGTCGCCTCCGCGGGCAACCGCACCACCGCGGAGGACAAGGCCGACGGCGCGCGCTACCCCGCGGCATACCCGGAGGTCCTGGCCGTCGCGGCGGCGGACACGTCCGACTCGGTCACCGACGACTCCATCCACGGGGCCCACGTCGACGTCTCGGCCCCCGGCACCGAGATCCTCACCACGTTCCACGCCGCCGGCGACTGCCTGCTCAGCCAGGAGGGCGAGTCGACGAGCTTCGCCACGGCCTACGCGTCGGCGGCCGCGGCACTGCTGGTGCAGCGCTTCCCCGATGCCGGCCCGGCCCAGTGGAAGCACCGCCTCGAGGTCACCGCGTCCCGTCCGCAGCGGGACCGCCGGGACGACCTCGCCGGCTGGGGCCTGATCCAGCCCTACGAGGCCCTCACCGCCATCGCCGACGCGTCGGTCGGCGGCCCCAACCTTCCGGGCCAGCCCACCCGGGAGCCGGTCGCCCAGGTGGTCCGTCCCATCGACCTCACCCAGTCCAGGGACCCGCACGCGCCGGAGCGCACCGCCGCCCTCTGGTGGTCGCTGGGCGGGACGAGCGCCGTCCTCGGGCTCGCCCTCGCCGGGCTGCTGCGCCGCCCCCGCCGACGCAGCGACGCCTGAGCGGACCCCACCCCGAACCGGTTGGTCACGGCCACCGCACGGATGGGAGGATCACGCCATGACCGACGCACCCTCCACGCCTCGCGCTGCCGCCATCCCCGACAAGCCCTCCATCGACGGGCTCGAGGACACGTGGTCGCAGGTATGGCGCGAGCAGGGCACCTACGCCTTCGACCGGGCGACCGCCCACGAGCGCGGCCGGGGCGCGGTCTTCTCCATCGACACCCCGCCGCCGACGGCGTCCGGTTCGCTGCACATGGGGCACGTCTTCTCCTACACCCACACCGACTGCATGGCGCGCTACAAGCGGATGGCCGGCTTCGAGGTCTTCTACCCGATCGGCTGGGACGACAACGGCCTGCCCACCGAGAAGCGCGTGCAGAACTACTACGGCGTCCGCGGCGACGCGACGCTGCCCTACGACGAGGACTTCGAGCCGCCGCACCGCGGTGACGCCAAGAGCCTGAAGGCCGCCGACGCGTTGCCGATCTCGCGGCAGAACTTCATCGAGCTCTGCGACGAGCTGACCGTCAAGGACGAGGAGGCGTTCGAGAGCCTGTTCCGCCGGATGGGCTTCTCGCTGGACTGGGGCATCTCCTACCGCACCATCGACGACTACTCCCGCGCCACGGCGCAGCAGGCGTTCCTGCGCAACCTCGCCCGCGGCGAGGCCTACCAGTCCGAGGCCCCCGGCCTGTGGGACGTCACCTTCCAGACCGCCGTGGCCCAGGCCGAGCTCGAGGCCCGCGACTACCCCGGCGCCTACCACCGGGTCGCGTTCCACGGCGCGGACGGCCCGATCCACATCGAGACGACCCGGCCCGAGCTGATCCCGTCGGTGGTCGCCCTCATCGCCCACCCCGACGACGAGCGGTATGCCGCGCTGTTCGGGACCACGGTCACCTCACCCCTGTTCGGGGTCGAGGTCCCCGTCGTCGCGCACCCGGCTGCCGAGCCCGACAAGGGGGCCGGCATCGCCATGTGCTGCACCTTCGGCGACCTCACCGACGTGCTCTGGTGGCGCGAGCTGCAGCTGCCGACCCGGTCGGTCATCACCCGTTCCGGACGCATCCAGCAGGAGGTCCCCGAGTGGGTCGCCGGCGGACCCGGTGAGGCGTTGTTCGCCGACCAGGTCGCGGGCAGGACGACCTTCGGCGCACGCGAGGCGATCGTCGCCGCGCTGCGCGAGTCCGGCGACCTCGAGGGTGAGCCGACAGCCACCCAGCGCAAGGCCAACTTCTACGAGCGGGGCGAGAAGCCGCTCGAGATCGTCACCTCGCGCCAGTGGTACATCCGCAACGGTGGCCGCGACCGCGAGCTCAACGCCGAGTTCATCGAGCGCGGGCGCCAGGTCGAGTTCCACCCGGCGTTCATGCAGGCGCGGTACGAGAACTGGGTCAGCGGCCTCAACGGCGACTGGCTCGTGTCGCGGCAGCGGTTCTTCGGGGTGCCGATCCCCGTCTGGTACCCGCTCGACGATGCCGGCGACCCGGTCTACGACAAGCCGCTCGTGCCGTCCGAGGACGAGCTGCCGGTCGACCCGGCAGCGCAGGCGCCCTCGGGCTATGACGAGGCGCAGCGTGGCGAGCCCGGCGGCTTCGTCGGCGACCCCGACATCATGGACACCTGGGCCACCTCCTCGCTGACGCCGCAGATCGCCGGTCGCTGGCGCGACGACCCCGAGCTGTTCGCCGACGTCTTCCCCATGGACGTCCGGCCCCAGGGCCACGACATCATCCGGACCTGGCTGTTCTCGACGATGGTCCGCTCGCACCTCGAGTTCGACTCGGTGCCGTGGCACCACGCCGCGCTGTCCGGGTGGATCCTGGACCCCGACCGCAAGAAGATGAGCAAGTCCAAGGGCAACGTCGTGACCCCCGAGGACGTCGTCAAGGAGCACAGCGCCGACGCCGTCCGCTACTGGGCGGCCAGCGGGCGGCTGGGTGCGGACGCGGCCTACGACACCGGGCAGATGAAGGTCGGCCGACGGTTGGCCATCAAGGTCCTCAACGCCACCAAGTTCGCCTTGTCCTTCGGTGAGGTGGAGGGGGATCTCGGTGCGGCAGTGACGAACCCGCTCGATGTCGCCATGCTCGCCGAGCTGCGCGACGTCGTCAGCAAGGCGACGGCCGGCTTCGAGTCGTGGGACCACACGCGGGCGCTGGAGACCGCGGAGACCTTCTTCTGGAGGTTCTGCGACGACTACCTCGAGCTCGTCAAGGACCGTGCCTACGGCGGGCAGGGCGAGCCGGCTGCGGCGTCGGCCCGCGCCGCCCTGCGGATCGCGCTCGACGTGCAGCTGCGGCTGCTCGCGCCGTTCCTGCCCTACGTCACCGAGGAGGTCTGGTCCTGGTGGCACGAGGGTTCGGTGCACCGTGCCGCGTGGCCGACCGTCGACGACGTCGCCGCGGGAGCCGGTGGCGATGCGACCGTCCTCACCGCCGTCGGTGAGGCCCTGGCCGGGGTCCGCAAGGCCAAGTCCGAGGCGAAGGTCGGTATGCGCGCCGAGGTCGCCTCGCTGGTCCTCGCCGGCCCGACCGCGTGGGTCGCCCGGGTGCAGCAGGTCGAGGCCGACCTGCGGGCGGCGGGCCGGATCACGGCCACGCCCACCTACGCCGAGGCGGAGACCCCCGAGGTCCGCGACGCCGAGCTCATCCCGGTGGAGAAGCCGAAGGCCTGAGCCCTGCGCAGCCCGTCGGGCTGGACGGCGACCCACGGGACGTCCCAGCCCGACAGGTGCAGGGACCTGCTGGCGAACCGTTCCTCGTCGAGCAGGGTCACCGCGCCGGTGGCCGGGTCGTAGACGTCCAGGACCCGGTCGCCGTCGCCCGGCAGCACGAGGGTGACGTGCCGCGGCAGGGTCGCGTTGCCGACGTAGAGCAGCGCCGGCTCCCCCTCGGCCACGACCTCGAGCAGGCGGGCGTGGGCGGTGCGCAGGCCGGCGGCGGTGAGCTGACGCACCGGCCGCAGCGTGTAGCTCGTGCCCTTGCGGGCCGCCCCGAACTCCAGCTCCTTGCGGGCACCCCAGGGCGGGGTGCCGAGCGACCGCGGCCACGGCAGGTTCAGCCGGCGACCGCCCGCGAAGAGCCGGTTGGTGCGGGCCATGACGACCCGTTCGTACCCGGCGAAGCGCTCCTGCTCGGTCGCGCCTGCCGGGGCATCCCCCCGCGGACCCTCGCCGGTGGTGATCCACCGCGCGAAAGCGGGGTTGACGAGCATCCGGGCGACCGTGAGGCACGCCGACCCGCACGTGACGGGGCTCTGCTGCACCGGTCCGACATCCCCGCTGCGCAACCGGTACCCCATGGCCATGAGCCCATCCTGTCCGCTCGGCCCTGCGGCGTCCAGCACCGTCCCGGGGTCGCCGGTGGCTGCACCGGCGGCCGGTCCGCCGTGCCCCGCGGGCTCAGGTGGCTGCCGCGCGACGCCCGGTCAGGGCCAGCAGCTGCGTGCCCGGGGTCGCCCACGCCGGGACGTGCACAGGGGCGGCGAAGCGCACCGGTCGGTCGGCGTCGGTGACGTGGTCCTGCGCCCAGGGCCACAGGTCCAGGGCGAGGGCCGGGGGGATCGGCCGGTCCAACCCGAGCGCGGTGGCGACGTCCCAGCCGTGCACGGTGATCTCGAGGGCACCCACGGCACCGAGCGTCTCGCGGGCGAGCCCGGCCGCACCGAGCCGCACGACCGGCCCACCCGGGGTGATCCACTGGGCCACCAGGGTGCAGGCCTGCTGCTGGAGGTGCAGGAGCAGGCCCGAGGCGCCGACCGGCCGGGGTCCGGTGGCCAGCGACAAGGACGACGCATGGGCCGCTTCGGCCAGGGCGGCGAGCGAGTCGTCGAGGTGCACGAGCAGGTCGAGCAGCGACCACTGGGTGCACGGTGTGGGGCGTTCGAGGGCCGCGGGGGTCACCCGGGCCAGACACCCCCGGGTGTAGCCGACCGCGCGGTCGAGCAGCTCCACGGCGCTGGCGGCCGGTGGTGAGGAACCGGGCAGGGACATGGGTCAGTGCTGGGTGAGGTGGTCAGCCGGCAAGGTCGCAGGCAGGCCGAACGTCGCGAACAGGTCGACGTCGAAGAAGGCGGCGACGCGCTCCACCCGGTCCCCGCGCAGGGTCAGCACCTGCAGCTGGAACGGTGCGAAGGTGCCGTCGGGCTGGCGCAGGTAGAGGCCGAACGCCGGCTGCCCGTTCGCCGTGGTCGCGACCATCGGCATGTCGTTGACCCCACCCGGGCACTGCGTGTCGATGAGCCGGCCGATCGCCTCGGCGCCGCGGTACCACCCGGTGAACGGCGGCATCTCCCAGACCGCATCGGCCGTGAGCATGCCGACGATGGCCGAGATGTCCTTGTCCCAGAACGCTTTCACGTAGCGGTCGAGCAGCGCCTGCCTGTCAGCGTCGAGCGTGGTGTCGAGCGTGTCCTGGCTGAGGTCCGCCTTGGACAGCTGCGCGTGCGCGCGCTGCAGGGCGCTGTTGACCGCCGCCTCGGTGGTGCCGAGGGCCTCGGCGACCTCGGAGGCCTTCCACCGCAGGACGTCCCGCAGGATCAGGACGGCACGCTGGCGGGCCGGAAGGTGCTGCAGGGCGGCGATGAACGCCAGGCGGATGCTCTCGCGCTGTCCGGCGATGGTCGCCGGGTCGCTCGCCTCCCCGGCCACCAGGGGGTCCGGGGCCGGCTCCAGCCAGGGGATCTCGCTCGACGAGGCGAGCGTGTCGCCCGGCTCGCTCGCCGGGGCGCCGAGCCCGGTCGGCAGCGGCCGGCGGCCTCGGCCCTCGAGCGCGGTGAGGCAGACGTTGGTGGCGATGCGGTAGAGCCAGGTGCGCACCGAGGACCTGCCCTCGAAGCCGCCGTAGGCGCGCCACGCCCGCAGGTAGGTCTCCTGCACGAGGTCCTCGGCGTCGTGGATCGACCCGGTCATCCGGTAGCAGTGTGCCGTCAGCTCGCGTCGGTAGCCGTCGGCGAGGGCCGGGAACGCCTCGGTCCGGGTGTCGCTCAGCTGGGTCATCCAGGGTCCTCCTGCTCGGCCGGTACGGCGCTCACCCCACCCTAGGCACGCGGGGGCCGCACCAGGACAGACTCCCGGCCGGCGCAGAACTCATCGGCAGGCAACGAAATGCTGTCGATTTCCCACAGAAGGCCCCATACCGGCGTCTGGCTGCCTAAGGTCGTTGCCCGTGACCGGACGTGGGCGGGGCTTGCTGGGCGCGGGGGTGGTGACCCTCCTGCTGGCCGCCTGGGTGTCCGCCACCGGCCCGGTGGCGATCTTCGCCCGCGCCGACCTCACCAACTTCGAGGCCAAGGCGCCCGGCCAGGACTTCGGCACCGCCGTGTCTGACCCGTCCGAGGGGCGCAGGTCCTCGAACGTGCTGCCCGGGGAGCCCCACCCGCTGCTCGTCTCCATCGTCACGTGGACGGCCAAGGTCCTGCTGGCCCTCGTCGTGCTCGCCCTGCTCGTGGCGGCCGCCCGCGCCCTGCGCACGTGGTGGCGCGCTCGTGCGGAGCCGGTGGTCGAGGCCACCGACGACCTGCTCGTCCCCGAGGTCCTGCTCCGGGGTGCGCGTGAGGGCGAGGAGCAGCTCGGCCGCGGAACCCCGGCCAACGCCGTGGTCGCCGCGTGGGTGGCCCTGGAGTCTGCCGTGCGTGCCGTGGGGGTGCGCGACGACGCGACGCGCACGTCGGCGGAGCTCGTCACGGTCGTCCTGCGTTCGCACTCGGTGGACCGGGCGCCGCTGGACACCCTGGCCGCGTTGTACCGCGAGGCCCGCTTCTCGACCCACCCCATCGACGAGGCACGGCGTGACCAGGCCCGTGAGGCCCTGCAGCAGGTGCAGGTGGAGCTGCGCCGGGCCGCTGCCGGCGCAGGGCTCACCAGCCCGCGGCCCGCCACCCCCGCGCCGCCTGCCGCGAGGCGGACCCGGTGAGGCGGCGGCTGGCGGCCCTGGGCCCGGCCCGGCAGCTCGTCGTCGCCCTGGTGGTGGCCCTGCTGGTCGGGACGGCCACGGTGGTCGTGCCGGTCCTCAACAGCACCGGGTTGCTGCTGGCGTGCGGTGCCCTGCTCGCCGCCCTCGCGGTCCTCGCGCAGTGGCTGTGGCAGTCACGCGGTTCGACGGACTGGACGCACACCTTCGACACCCCGCTGCACCTGCGCGGCGCCGACCTGCGGATCTCGCGGATCGCGACGGACGTGCACGCCGCTGCGGCGGGGGACGCGTCGGCGGCCACCCGCCTGCACGCCACGTTGACGTCCCTGGCCAACGACCAGCTGCGCCTGCGACGCGGCCTCGGACTGACCGAGGACCCGCACGAGGCGCACGCCGCCCTCGGACCCGACCTCACCGCATACCTGGCCGGGCCCCCGCCCGCCCGCCTGCCGACCGACCGGCTCGCGGCGTTCACCACCACCCTGGAGGAGCTCTAAGTGACCCTGCCCTCGACCATCCCCCTCGACCAGGTCTCGGCCCGCGCCGACGCCATCCTCACCGAGGTCGAGCGCGCCGTCGTCGGCAAGCGTCGCAGCCTGGAGATCGTCCTGGCCGGCGTGCTCGCCGGCGGTCACGTGCTCATGGAGGACTTCCCCGGGCTCGGCAAGACGCTGGCCGCGCGCTCGTTCGCGCAGGCGCTGGGGCTGGACTTCGCCCGGGCGCAGTTCACGCCCGACCTGCTGCCCAGCGACCTCACCGGGTCCTTCCTGTACGACCAGCGCACGCACGAGTTCGTGTTCCGCAAGGGCCCGTTGTTCACCGGGCTGCTGCTGGCCGACGAGATCAACCGCACGCCCCCCAAGACCCAGTCGGCCCTGCTCGAGGCGATGCAGGAGGGACAGGTGACCGTCGAGGGCGAGACCTTCGCCCTCCCCCGCCCGTTCCACGTGCTGGCCACGGCCAACCCGGTGGAGTACGAGGGCACCTATCCCTTGCCGGAGGCCCAGCTCGACCGCTTCCTGCTGCGGGTCAGCTTCGGCTACCCCACCGCCGCGCAGGAGTGGGAGGTGCTGCAGCGTCGGATGGCGCGACGCCAGGAGGCGCAGGAGGTCACCCGCATCACCGACGCCGCCGGCCTGGTCGAGATGCAGCAGGCCGTCGAGACCGTCACCGTCGACGAGGGGGTCGGGCAGTACTGCGTGCGCCTCGCTGCCGCGACCCGCAGCCACCAGAACCTGCTCATGGGGGCCTCACCCCGTGGCTCGCTGGCCCTGCTGCTCACCTCCCGGGCGTATGCCGTGCTGCGCGGCCGCGACTACGTCACCCCCGAGGACGTCAAGGCGGTCGCCCACGCCTGCCTCGACCACCGGGTCACCGTGCGCCCCGAGCTGTGGATGAACGACGTGTCCGCAGCCAGCGTCGTGACGGCGGTGCTGTCCTCGGTGCCGACCCCGGCCGCCACCGTGGTCGACTCGGCCCGGACGGGCTTCGAGCGCCCGTGAGCGAGCGGCAGGACGCCCACCCACCGGCCGTCGGACGACGCCTCGTCGGTCGCTGGCGGGTCACCCCGGCCCACGTCCGCGCCCTGGCGCTCGGGTTGCTGCTGGTCGCGGCCGGGCTCGTCCTGCGTCGTCCGGACGCCGTCGTCCTCGGTGGCCCCCTCCTGCTGGTCGCCCTGTGGGCCAGTGCCCGCCGTCCCACGACCACCCCGGTCGTCCACGCAGCCCTGGCCCACCCGCTGCTGCGCGAGGGGCAGGCGACCCGGTGGCAGGTCACCCTCGAACCACATCCCGACGTCGAGGACATCGGCCTGACGCTGCTGCCCACGCCCCACACGACGTACTCCCCCGCCACACGCTCGGTCTCGGTCGGTGTCGCGAACCAACGCAAGCACCACGGCGAGGACACCGGCGTGGACCCCGGTGCCGCACCACTGACCGCTTCCCTCGTCGTCCGGAGCACGCGCTGGGGCCACCGACCCCTCGGCCCGGCCACCCTCGCGCTGACCAGCCCGCTCGGGGCGTTCCGCTGGGAGCCCGAGCCGGTCTCCCTCCCCGCCATCCCCACCGTGCCGCTGCCGGACAGCTTCACCGCCAGGGTCGCCGTGCCCCGCCCCGACGGGCTCGTCGGCCAGAACCGTTCGCACCATCCCGGCGACGGGGGCGAGCTGGACCAGATCAGGCCGTTCCGGTTCGGGGACCGGCTGAAGCGGGTGCACTGGCCGATCTCGGTCCGCACCGGCGAGCTGCACGTGACGGCCACCCATGCCGACCAGGACAGTGAGATCCTCCTGCTCGTCGACGCGATGCACGACATCGGCCAGAGCGAGGGCATCGACGGGGCCGGCAGCAGCCTCGACAACGCCGTCCGGGCGGCCGGCGCCATCGCCGAGCACTACCTGCGCGCCGGCGACCGGGTCGGCCTGCTCGTCCTCGGCGCCCGCGGGCTACCCCCCGTGACCGCTGCCGCCGGGCCGCACCACCTGCGGCGGCTGCTCGACGCCCTGGCTCGCACCACGGTGGCCGACGGCACCGTGAGCGACGAGAAGCGCCTCCGGTCCCAGCTGCGGCACCACGTGTCCGCTGGGACGCTGGCGGTCATCCTCACGCCCGCGATCTCCCCCGAGGTCCTCGCCCATGCCGTGGGCCTGTCCCGCCGCGGGATCTCGGTCGTCACGGTGGACACCCTCCCGACGCACCTCGCCACCGGTGACATCCCCCTCGAGCGCCTCGCCGAGGTGGCCGCGACCAGCGAGGAGCACCCTCAGGAGACCCGGCTCGCCTGGCGGCTGCGGCTGCTCGAGCGGCAGCGCGAGATGGCTCGGGCCCGTGAGGCAGGGGTACCCATCGTGCCCTGGGCCGGTCCGGGCACCCTCGACCTGGTGCTGCGTGACCTCGGCCGACGCTCCCGCGCTCCGCGCGTGATGAGCCGATGAGCACCGGGACCGGCACGAAGACGACGGCCGGGGCCGGCCTCGGCCGGGTCCTGGGCGTCTCCTCGTCGCAGGCGCTGGTGCGCGTACTGCTCGCCGTGTCATCCCTGGCCCTGGTCGCCCTCACGTCCGTCGCGGCGCCCCAGGGTGTGGTCCTGGGTGCGGTGGCCCTGTTCGTGCTGACCGTCGGGACGGTGTGGCGCCCGGAAGCCCCTGCGGCGGGCCTGCTGGTCATCGGGCTCGCCCTGCACTGGCTGACCGCCGTGCCCGTCCCGACGTCCACGGCGTCGTGGCTGCAGCTGCTGGTCGCTGCCTGGCTCCTGCTCGTCGTCCACCTCAGCGCGGCCCTCGCCGCGAGCCTGCCGCCCGGGTGCACCCGTGCCGGGGCACAGCGCGCGCCGTTGGTCCCGACGCGGCGCCGTCGTGGCAGCGGCCACGGTGCCGCTGTGGGCGTTGGCCTACGGCGCGAGTCGCCAGGCCGTTCCCGGCGAGGTCTGGCTGACGTATGCCGCGATCGCCGCCCTGGCGATCCTCACCCTGGCGGTCTGGCTGTTGTCCAGGGATCCCCGCCCCTGAGGATCCCCGACCGGGTCAGGCGGAGCGCTTGCGCGTGCGCTTGGGCTCCTCGTCCCGGCGCACGATGGTCGCCAGGACGTTGTCCTGCACGACCTCCTTGGTGACGACCACGCGGGAGATGCCCTCGTCGCTGGGGACGTCGAACATCACCGGCATGAGCACCTCCTCCATGATCGCCCGCAGCCCACGGGCACCCGTGCCGCGCTTGAGGGCGGAGTCGGCGATGGCCTCGAGGGCGTCGTCGGTGAACTCGAGCTCGACGTTGTCGATCTCGAACATCTTCTTGTACTGCTTGACCAGCGCGTTGCGCGGCTTGGACAAGATGGTCACCAGCGAGGCCTGGTCGAGCGGGCTGACCGTGGTGATGACCGGGAGGCGGCCGATGAACTCGGGGATGAGCCCGAACTTCATCAGGTCCTCGGGCATCACCTCGTGGATCGAGTCGGCCAGGTCCTTGGGCGTGTGCAGCTCGGAGCCGAAGCCGAGCCCCTTCTTGCCGTTGCGGGACTCGATGAGCTTCTCCAGCCCGGCGAACGCACCACCCACGATGAACAACACGTTGGTCGTGTCGATCTGGATGAACTCCTGGTGCGGGTGCTTGCGACCACCCTGCGGCGGGACCGAGGCGGTCGTGCCCTCGAGGATCTTCAGCAGTGCCTGCTGGACACCCTCACCGGAGACGTCGCGCGTGATCGACGGGTTCTCGCTCTTGCGGGCGATCTTGTCGACCTCGTCGATGTAGATGATGCCCGTCTCGGCCTTCTTGACGTCGTAGTCGGCGGCCTGGATGAGCTTGAGGAGGATGTTCTCGACGTCCTCGCCGACGTAGCCGGCCTCGGTCAGGGCTGTCGCGTCGGCGATGGCGAACGGCACGTTGAGCATGCGGGCCAGGGTCTGGGCGAGGTAGGTCTTGCCGCAACCGGTGGGGCCGATCAGCAGGATGTTGGACTTGGCGATGTCGACGGACTCGACGTCCTTCTTCGCGGTGGACTCACCGGCCTGGATGCGCTTGTAGTGGTTGTAGACCGCCACGGCGAGCGCCCGCTTGGCGACGTCCTGGCCGATGACGTAGTTCTCGAGGAAGTCGAAGATCTCCCGGGGCTTGGGCAGCTCGTCCAGGCCCAGCTCGGAGGACTCGGCGAGCTCTTCCTCGATGATCTCGTTGCAGAGGTCGATGCACTCGTCGCAGATGTAGACGCCGGGGCCGGCGATGAGCTTCTTGACCTGCTTCTGGCTCTTGCCGCAGAACGAGCACTTCAGCAGGTCGCCGCTCTCTCCCATGCGTGCCACTCGCGGTCCTCCGGTCTGTGCGTGCGGACACTGCCCGGTGCGGACAGCAACGGTTCGACGCTACAACGCCACGTCCTTGCTTGGCACCATTGAAACCGCCGAGTCGTGCTCCCGTCCCCCTTGTCCGCTGAGGGCGGACAAGCAGCGGGGCCCCGGACCGGGGACCAGTGAGCGGGGGTGGTCGACCCCGGGTCGAGTTGGCGCTCGCCACGGCCGTCGGTATCCTCGAAGCACGAGGGGAGTACTTCCCACAGCCGGTCCGGTCAGTACGAGCGCCCCATGGTGCTCCCGGGCAGCGCCGCCCGTCACGGGCGGTGAAGGAGACCTCGGACGACCAACCCTGAGGTCTGCCATGTCTTCCTTCTTCGCGTCCCCCCTCGCCCCGGCCGTGGTCGATCCCGCTGCCGGCGACTCCGTCGGCACCCCGACCCTGTGGGCGGTGAGCATCGGAGCCGTCCTCGCCCTGGTGGTCATGGACTTCCTGCTCACCCGGCGCCCGCACGAGGTCTCCATGAAGGAGGCCCTCGGCTGGTCGGCCTTCTACATCGCCCTGCCGGTCGCGTTCGGCGGCTACGTCTGGTCCCGGCACGGCAGCACCATCGGGGTCGAGTACTACACCGGCTACCTCGTCGAGAAGTCCCTGTCGGTCGACAACCTGTTCGTCTTCATGCTGCTGCTCGCCGCGTTCGCCGTGCCCAAGGAGCTGCAGCAGCGGGTGCTGCTCATCGGCGTCGTGGGCGCCCTGGCCCTGCGGGGGGTGTTCATCGCCCTCGGTGCCCAGCTGCTCAAGACCTTCGACTGGACGTTCCTGCTCTTCGGCGTGGTCCTGCTCGTGACCGGCCTCAAGCTGCTCAAGGACGCGGTCCGGGGCAAGGACCACGAGGTCGACATCGACCGGTTGCGCACGGTCCGCCTGCTGCGCAGGGTCATGCCGGTCAAGGACGAGTACCACTCCACCGCCATGACGATCCGCGAGAACGGCCGCCGCGCCCTCACCCCGCTGGCCCTGGTCACCGTGGCGATCCTCGCCACCGACATCGTCTTCGCCGTCGACTCCGTCCCTGCCGTCTACGGCATCACCGGTGACCCGTACCTCGTCTTCGCCACGAACGCCTTCGCCCTGCTCGGCCTGCGAGCGCTGTACTTCGTGCTCGAGGGCGCACTGTCACGGCTGGTGCACCTCGGCTACGGCCTCGCGGCGATCCTCGGCTTCATCGGCGTCAAGCTCGTCCTGCACTGGGCGCACGGCGTGTGGCCGTCCACTCCGCAGATCCCGACGCTGGCCTCACTCGGGGTGATCGTCGGCATCCTGGTCGTGGTCACGGCCACGAGCCTCGCCGCCACCGGCGGCCCCGCACGCAGGTATGCCGCCCGCTCACGATGAGCGGACGGCATACCGGACGAGCGGGGTGGGTCAGTCGTCCAGGGTGCCCTTGCGCGAGCCGAGGACCTCGTCGATGAGGCCGTAGTCCTTGGCCTCCTGCGCCGACAGGATCTTGTCGCGCTCGATGTCGTTGCGGACCTGCTCCACGGAACGGCCGGAGTGGTCGGCCCAGGTCTCCTCGAGCCAGGTGCGCATCCGGAGCACCTCGTTGGCCTGGATCTCGATGTCCGAGGCCTGTCCGCCCATGCCGCCTTCGAGGGCGGGCTGGTGGATGAGGATGCGTGCGTTCGGGAGGGCGAAGCGCTTGCCCTTGGCGCCGGCGGACAGCAGGACCGCGGCCGCGGAGGCAGCCTGGCCGATGACGAACGTCTGCACGTCGGGGCGGATGTACTGCATGGTGTCGTAGATGGCCGTCATGGCCGTGAACGAGCCACCGGGGCTGTTGATGTACATGAGGATGTCGCGGTCGGGGTCCTGGGACTCCAGCACGATGAGCTGGGCGATGACGTCGTCCGCGGACGCGTCGTCGACCTGCACGCCGAGGAAGATGATGCGGTCCTCGAAGAGCTTGGTGTAGGGGTCGAGGCGCTTCATGCCGTAGGAGGTGCGCTCCTCGAACTGCGGCAGGATGTAGCGGCTCGACGGAGCCGGGACCTGCGGGCCGCCGTGCATGGCGGGGTTGGTGTTGTAGTTCATCTGCCTGTCCCTCACTTGTCCCCGGAGACCGGGTTGTCGTCGCGGCCACGGCTGCCGGCCTGCGCTGCGCTGCTGAACACGTGGTCGACGAAGCCGTAGGCCTTCGCCTCCTCGGCGCTGAACCAGCGGTCGCGGTCGGAGTCGAGCTCGACCTGCTCCTTGGTCTGGCCGGTGTGCTCGGCGATCAGCGAGGCCATCTGCTTCTTGACGTAGAGCATCTGCTCGGCCTGGATCTTGATGTCCGACGCCGTGCCACCGATGCCACCCGAGGGCTGGTGCATCATGACGCGGGCGTGCGGGGTGGCGTAGCGCTTGCCGTGGGTGCCGGCAGAGAGCAGGAACTGGCCCATCGAGGCCGCCATGCCCATGGCCACGGTCGCCACGTCGTTGGGGATCCACTTCATCGTGTCGTAGATCGCCATACCCGCGGAGATCGACCCACCGGGGCTGTTGATGTAGAGCCAGATGTCCTTGCCGGGGTCCTCGGCGGCGAGCAGCAGCAGCTGCGCGCAGATCGCGTTCGCGTTGTCGTCGCGGACGTCCGAGCCCAGGAAGATGATCCGTTCCTTGAGCAGACGGTTGTAGATGTGGTCGTCGAGACCACCCTGCGGCCGCTCAGCTGCGGCGACGATCTCTTGTGGCGTGCTCACCATGTCTCCATCGCTCGGGATGTGTGCTTGTCAGTGACCCTAACGCGGGGGCGGTGGGCGTAAGTCCCCGATCCGGCGCATGTTCGCCCTGAGCGCACAGCATCCCCGGAGGTGTCCACGCAGCGGGTGGTCGCGGGGCCGGTCACGGACGGGCTGCGACCTCGGGCTCGGCAGC
Organism: uncultured Actinomycetota bacterium; assembly: GCA_963731235.1. Lineage (GTDB taxonomy): Bacteria > Actinomycetota > Actinomycetes > Actinomycetales > Dermatophilaceae > Pedococcus. The sequence goes on from CAVSUT010000017.1 coordinate 187,304, forward strand.
GGCGTCCTGCGGCTCGCGGGTGGCGGGGATGACGAGCATCGCCGCAGCGACCATGACCGTGACGGCCATCAGGGCCTTGAGGACCGTGAAGTGGTCCCCGAGGAACCCGAGCAGGGGCGGCCCCGCGATGAACGCGGTGTAGCCGATGGTGGCGATGACCGACATCCGGGCTGCGGCGCGGGCCGGGTCGTCGGCCGAGGCGCTCATGCCGACGGGGAAGCCGAGGGAGGCACCCACACCCCATACGGCGGTGCCGAGGTAGGCGACCCAGACGTTGCCGAAGATCACCATGACCGAGCCCACCGCGGCCATCGCGAAGGTGACCTGCAGGACCGGCACCCGCCCGTACCGGTCGAGCAGCCCGGTGCCGACGAGGCGGCCCACGGTCATGAAGGACAGGAAGGAGGCGAAGGCCAGCACCCCCGCCCAGGCCGGCAGGCCGTGGCCCTCCACGAAGCCCACCGCGATCCAGTCGTTGGCGGTCCCCTCGGTGAAGGCGGCCGCGAGCACGACCAGGCCGATCATCAGGGTGCGTGGCTCCAGCCAGGCCGAGCGGGGCCTGCCGGCGTCGGCGGTGCCGTGGGTGGTCGACCCGGCGCCGCCCACCTCGACCTCGCGGGGCAGGAAGGACCTCAGCGCCCACAGGCCGAGCGCGGCCGACACCGCGATCGTCACGAGGAAGTGCCCGAGGAGGGGGACGCTGCCCCACGACGCCCCCGCACCGATGAGGGCGCTGAGCACGGTGCCGCCGGAGAAGGCGGCGTGGAAGTGCGGCATGACCGTCTTGGCGAGCAGCCGCTCGACCGCCGCGCCCTCGAGGTTCATCGCGACGTCCCACAGGCCGATCCCCATGCCCAGGAAGTACAGCCCGACGGCCATCAGCCACCGGGACTGTGCCACGTCGACCGCCGCGGCCACGATGACGAGCCCGGCGAAGGCCACCACCATCCCGACCAGGATCGTGCGCGCGGCCCCGATCCGCCCTGCCACCCGACCGGCCGACGGCAGTGCGGTGAGCGAGCCGGCCGAGGCGGCGAACAAGGTCAGGCCCAGCTCACCGGCGCTCAGGCCGAGCTCGGCCTTGCTGTCCGCGATGCGCGAGGCGAACGCGGCGAAGGCGATCCCGGCCAGGGCGAAGACGACGAACACGGCGTTGCGGGCGGCGACCACACGGGTGCGGTCGGGGGCGGTCGAGTGGTGGCTCACGGCGTCTTCCTGCGCGGCGCGCGGGTCTGGGTCCGGGTGCAGCTGCCGGGGACGCGGGGTGCGCCTCGGTGGAGGTCGAGCGACCCGGATCGAATCGATTCGATCGAATCGTTTCGATAGTGTGTCTGCCATGACCGTTCCCCGTCAACCTCGGGCGACCCTGCGCGCCGTGGCCCGTGCCGCCGGAGTGTCCACCTCCACGGCCTCGCTCGCCTTCAGCGGCAAGGGCCCGGTCGCGCCTCAGACGGTGCAACGGGTGCGGGCGGCGGCGGACGAGCTCGGGTACACCGGTCCGGACCCGTTGGCCTCGTCGCTGCGCCAGGGACGTTCGGGCGTGGTCGGGGTGATCGTGGAGGGCCGGCTGCTCCATGCGTTCCGCGACCCCTTCGCGGTGAGCGTCCTGGACGGGCTGTCCCAGGTCCTCGACGAGATCCCGGCCGGGATGCTCCTCATCGCCCAGCACGCGGGCGCCCCGGAGAAGGCCATCCCCCAGCTGTCGGCGACCGCCCTGGACGCCGTGGTGTTCTCGCTCTGCGGCCCCGACGACAACCCGGCGGTCGAGCACCTCGCCGCGCGCGGCATACCGATGCTCGGCGACGGTTCGCCGGCGGACCCCCGCGTGGTCCAGCTGGCGCTGGACAACCGCGGCGCCGGCGCGACGGTCGCGCAGCACGTCCGCGACCTCGGCCACGAACGGGTGGCACACGTGATGATGCCGCTGCGCCCGGACGGTGCCACCGAGCTGGCCGACCTCGGCGCGCTGGCCGGGGCGACGTTCGCGGACAGCCGCGACCGCGCCCTGGGGTTCCTGGACGTCTACGACCTCGCGCGCACGCCGGGCCGCCTCGCCGCCACCTCGCTGCCCGACGTCGAGCAGGGAGCCGCCGCCGCGCGGATGCTCCTGGACCGGCCGGCCGGCGAGCGCCCCACCGCGATCGTCGCGCAGTCCGACCTGCTCGCGATGGGCGTCGTGCGGGCGGCCGGCGAGCTGGGGCTGCGTGTCCCGCAGGACCTGAGCGTGACCGGCTTCGACGGGGTGGAGCTGCCGTGGTTCCCCGGCACCCTGACCACCATGGACCAGCACGGCGAGCGCAAGGGCCGCCGGCTCGGAGAGCTGCTGCGGCTGCTGCTCGACGGCGAGCGGCCCCACGACCAGAGTGCGCCGGTCACCCTGCGCGTGGGCACCACCACGGCGCCCCCTGCCGTCTGACGCCTCGCGCCCCGCGGGGCGGGTCAGGCGTCGATCGTGGCGTCCCTCGGCGGCTTCCCGTCGTTGCCCTCGGCGGCAGGCTGCGCGTCCGCCGGGTGCTGCACCCGGGCCGGCTGGGCGACCAGGTTGACGGTGACGTAGCGACCGTTGACGTCCGTGGTCACCGCAGCCTCGAACTCCATGTAGCTGTCGTTCGAGGTGACGTGGTGGATCTCCCACCGGGCGTCCTGGGCGGCGATGCCCCACAGGCGCTCCACGCCGACCCCGGCCTCCCAGGGCACGACGTCCTCGGCACAGCGGCAGATGCCGATGATCATCCGGTCGACGTCGTCGGTCCGCCCGAGCTCGACGTCGGCGAACAGGCGGCTGGCGACCAGCCCCTGCTGGAGGGTGGACTGCAGGGCGACGACGTGCTGCTCGTCGGCGGGGTTGGCGTTCTCCTGGACCGCCAGGCGCAGCTTGTGGAAGGAGGCCGTGTCCATGGGACAAGGATCAGTGGCGATGCGCCCCGAGTGATCCCATAAATGACGTATGCCGTGCCCCGGTTCGGGGCACGGCACACATCGGCGTGCGGTGGCGGTCGTGGACCGCCGGGAGGTCAGTGGTCGTGACCCTCGTGGTCGTGACCCTCGTGGTCGTGACCCTCGTGGTCGTGACCCTCGTGGCCGGCCTCGGCGAGCTCGGAGGCGACATCGGTGGCCGTGACCTCACTGAGGTCGATCTCGGCACCAGCGGTGTCGACGACCTTGGCCTGCTCGAGGACGCTGGCCAGCGCCTTGCGACGGGCGACCTCGGCGACCATGGCAGGCACCTGCCCCTGCTGGTCGACCGCCTGGGCGAACTGGTTGGGGTCCATGCCGTACTGCTGGGCCGACATCACGAGGTACTCGATGAGCTCGGGCTGCTCGACCTTGACGTCGGTCTTCTCGGCGATGGCGTCGAGCAGGAACTGGGCCTTGAGCGCCTTGCGGGTGCTCTCGTCGACCTCCGCGCGGTGCTCGGCGTCCTCGAGGCGGTCCTCGCCCTCGAGGTGGGAGTTGACCTCGGCCTCGACCACGCTCTCGGGGATCGGGATGTCGATGGTCTCCAGGAGCTGCTCGAGGAGCTTGTCGCGGGCCTGCACCCCCTGCTCGAACTTCTTGGCCTGCTCGGCCTGCTTGGTGACGTCGGCGCGCAGCTCTCGCAGCGTGTCGAACTCCGAGGCGAGCTGGGCGAAGTCGTCGTCGAGCGGCGGGAGCTCGCGGACCTTGACGGACTGGACGGTCACGGTGACCTCGGCGTCCTGGCCCTCGTGGTCGCCACCGGCGAGCGGGGCGGTGAAGTTCTTGGTCTCGCCGGCACCCATACCGACGAGGGCATCGTCCATGCCGTCGAGCATGTTGGCGGAGCCGACCTCGTAGGAGATGCCCTTGACCGAGTCGATCTCCTCGTCACCGATGGAGGCGTCGAGGTCGATGGACACGAAGTCACCGGTCTGGACGGTCCGCTCGACACCCTTGAGGCTGCCGAAGCGCTCCTGGAGCGCGATCAGGCGCTCCTCGACGTCCTCGTCGGACGCCTTGGCCTCGTCGACCTCGACGGTGATGGTGCTGAAGTCGGGCAGCTCGACCTCCGGGCGCACGTCGACCTCGACGGTGAACTTGAGGTCCTGGCCGTCCTCGGCGGGGACCTCGGTCACGTCGACCTCGGGCTGGCCGATCGGGCGGACCTTGTTCTCCTCGACGGCCTGGCCGTAGAACTGCGGAAGGGCCTCGTTCACCGCCTCCTGCAGCACGGCGCCACGACCCACGCGCTGGTCGATGATCCGGCTGGGGACCTTGCCCTTGCGGAAGCCGGGGACCTGGATCTGGGAGCCGATGGTCGCGTATGCCGCGTCGAGGCTGGGCTTGAGCTCCTCGAACGGGACCTCGACGGTCAGCTTGACCCGGGTCGGGTTGAGGGTCTCGACGGCACTCTTCACTGCGGGGTACTCCAGGTTCAGGTGGGGAACGGGCGGGGCAACAAGAAAGGCCCTGCACACCGGCGACGGGCGCGCGCGGACCAATAACCCATCGTAGCCGCTGCGGGGCTGCGCTCCGAACCGGCGGCGCCGCGTGACGGCACCGGCCCGCCCCGACCCCTGGTACGCACCGTGGGGTCACACCAGGCAATGACATCCGTCACGACTTCGTGCCAAGTCTTCACCACCCCGGTTCCATTTCTTCGCAATCCGGGCGATTGGTGGACGAAACCCATTGTCAGACAAGGTCTTCCGGCCCGATCGTTCGGAGCGTGGGGCGGCACCGGCCGCCCTCCCCCTCACCAGGAGAAACCACGTATGCGCAAGCACATCCTCTCCGTCGCGCTCGCCGCGACGGCAGCCCTGGGGTTCGCCTCCCCCGCGGTCACCACCGCTGCGGCGTCGCCGGCCAAGGTCCACCACCACAAGCTGTGTGCGGCCCCGACGTCGCCGAAGTCGGTCTACTGCCACGCCGTCAAGCTGGTCGACGACAGCGGCACGGCAGTCAGCCCCTCGGGCAAGCCGGTGACGCCCCAGGCCATCTCCGGCAAGACGCCGGCCGACATCCAGAGCGCCTACAAGGTGACCGGGCTGTCCGCCGGTGGACGCACCGTCGCCATCGTCGACGCCTACGGCTACCCCAACGCCGAGCGCGACCTGGGTATCTACCGCAGCCAGTGGGGCCTGTCGTCCTGCACCACGGCGAACGGGTGCCTGCGGGTCATCAACCAGACCGGCGGCACCTCGCTGCCGCGCTTCGACGCGGGCTGGGCCGGCGAGCAGGCCCTCGACCTCGACGCCGTCTCGGCGACCTGCCCGTCCTGCAAGATCGTCCTGGTCCAGGCCAAGAGCGCGAGCCTGACCGACCTCGGCACCGCAGTGAACACCGCCGCGCAGCAGGCGGGCGTCGCCGCCATCTCCAACAGCTACGGCGGAGGTGACCTCGCCGACAGCTCCTACGGCGCGGCCTACGACCACCCCGGCATCGCCGTCACGGCCTCCACCGGTGACAACGGCTACCAGGGCGGCAGCTTCCCGGCCTCGTCGCACTACGTCACCGCGGTCGGGGGCACCTCGCTGGTCAAGGACTCCAGCGCTCGCGGCTGGAGCGAGTCCGCGTGGAGCGGCGCCGGCTCCGGGTGCACCAGCCTCAACACCGCACCGACCGGTCAGAGCACGGCGATGACGAGCTGCAGCGGCCGCGCCATCGCCGACGTCTCCGCGGTCGCCGACCCCAACACCGGGCTCGCGACGTACGCGCCGACCACCCAGAGCTCCTCCTCGTGGGCGCAGTACGGCGGCACGAGCCTGTCCGCCCCCATCGTGGCGTCGGTCTACGCGCTCAGCGGCAACACGGCCGGGTACGCCAACACCCTGCCCTACTCCCACAGCGCCGGCTTGTTCGACGTGACCTCGGGCTCCAACGGCACCTGCACCTCGTGGTGCACCGCCAGGTCCGGGTGGGACGGCCCCACCGGCCTCGGCACCCCGAACGGCACCTCGGCGTTCTGAGGCGCCCGGCACCCAGGTCACCTCGACCGCAACAGATCGCGACGGCCCCGGGGCGCCCCTCCCCCGGGGCCGTCGCGCTGCGCAGTGACCGAGAGGCTGGCCGGGGCCCTGTCACCCGAGCAGGACCCCGCCCGGCCGCCTAGGTTGGAGCCATGAGCAGCGAGCAGCAGCCCCTGGAGTTCGACGTCGTCGTCATCGGTGCGGGACCGGTGGGTGAGAACGCCGCCGACCGCGCCCACAAGGCCGGCTTGACCGTGGCGATCGTGGAGAAGCACCTCGTCGGCGGGGAGTGCAGCTACTACGCCTGCTCCCCCAGCAAGGCGCTGTTGCGGCCGATCCACGCGACCCGCGCGTCACAGCGGGTGCAGGGGTCCGACGGTGCCCGCCTCGACCCCCAGGGGGTCCTGGACCGCCGCGACGCCTGGATCAACGAGCTCGACGACAGCGGGCAGGTCTCCTGGCTCGAGCACGTCGGCATCACGCTCCTGCGCGGCGAAGGCACCCTCACCGGTGAGAAGTCGCTGCAGGTCGACGGGCGAGAGGTGCGCGCCCGGCACGCCGTCATCCTCGCGACCGGGACGATGCCCGCCGTGCCGCCCATCCCCGGCCTGCGTGAGGCCGAGGGGTGGACCAACCGCGAGGCGACCACGACCCGTCGCATCCCCGAGCGGCTCGCCGTCCTCGGCGGCGGGGTCGTGGCCTGCGAGCTGGCCCAGGTGTTCCAGGCCCTCGGCTCGGCGGTGACGGTCGTCGAGCAGGCACCGGGCCTGCTCGGCCGCAACGAGGAGTTCGCGGGCACCGCGGTCAAGGAGGCCCTCGAACGCGACGGGGTCGACGTCCGCACCGGGACCAGGGCCGAGAAGGTCTCCCGCCTCGGCCCCACCGGCGAGGTCACCCTCCACCTCGAGGGTGGTGCCACCGTGGTCGCCGACGAGCTGCTCGTCGCCGTGGGCCGCACGCCCGCCACCCGCGGGCTGGGGCTCGAGGCGGTCGGTGGCGAGCTCACCGACGCGGGGTACGTGTCGGTGACCGAACGCATGGAGGTCAAGGGCGTCAAGGACAGTCGATGGAGACCCTTGGTTGTATGCCGTGGGCGACGTGAACGGGATCGCCCTCCTCACGCACATGGGCAAGTACCAGGGCCGGGCCTGCGGCGACCTCGTCGGCGCCCGCGCCACCGGACGCGAACCAGATGCTGCGAAGACGACGCCGTGGGCCGACGACCTCGGCGCCCCCCAGGTGATCTTCACCGACCCGGAGGTCGCGGCGGCCGGGCTCACCGAGGCGCAGGCGCGCGAGCGCGGGCTGACCATCCGGGTCGTCGACGTGCCGATGGACAGCGCCGCCGGTTCCGGGCTGCAGGCCGAGGGCTACCAGGGACAGGCGCGCATCGTCGTCGACGAGGACGCCGGCGTGGTCGTCGGCGCGACCTTCGTCGGCCAGGACGTCGCCGAGCTGATCCACCCGGCGACGGTCGCGATCGTCGCCAAGGTGCCGCTCACGACGCTGTGGCACGCAGTCCCGTCCTACCCGACGATGAGTGAGATCTGGTTGCGACTGCTCGAGGAGTACGGCCTCTGACGGGTTGAGCCGAAGACCTCTGGCCCGGTGCCCGCTGGGAAGATCCGTCATTCGTACGGCCCACCGGGAGCCGCTCGGGGGTAGCGTCCGCTGCCGAGCCCCCACGAGGGGAAGTTCTGCGAAGGGAACCACCATGCGCGTACGCACCCCATACCGCCTCGGCGTGCTGGCAGCAGCCGCGGTGCTGTTGCTCGGCACCGGCTCTGCGAGCTCGGTCAGCGCCTCGCCCCCTGGCTCCGCCGGTTCGGGCGACGCACAGGCCTGTGCGGCCGACTCCTCGAGCGCGGCCAGGGTCATGAAGGGTGCGACGGCCAAGGAGCCGGCGCTCTACTCCAAGAACGAGGCCAAGGCGTATGGCGTCCTCAAGGACCTCCCGACCCTCGCGAACGGCAGCGTGCGCATCCCGACGGTCTTCCACATGGTCGGCGAGGACAGCTTCACCGCGGCCGAGAAGCAGCGCTGGAACACCCTCATCGCCGCCCAGATGAAGGTGCTCAACGACTCCTTCTCGGGCGCCACGGCCGGTGACGCCGCCGACACACCGTTCCGCTTCGACCTCCAGCAGACGACCTGGACGGTCAACCCGGCCTGGTACACCGTCGTGCCCGGCAAGAACGAGCGCGACATGAAGCAGGCGCTCTACACCGGCGACGCCCGCACCCTCAACGTCTACGCCGCCGACATCGGTGGGGGGCTGCTCGGCTGGGCCTACTTCCCCAAGGGCTACAACCACGGCCGCGACTTCATCGACGGAGTCGTGATGCTCGACGAGTCGATGCCCGGGGGCACGGCGGGCAAGTACGCCCTCGGTGACACCCTCACCCACGAGGTCGGCCACTGGCTGATGCTCGAGCACACCTTCGCCCACGGCTGCAGCGCCTCCGGCGACTTCGTGGCCGACACCCCGCGCGAGGCGATGCCGCAGTTCGACTGCCCGACCGGGGCCGACACCTGCACCGCGCCGGGCCTGGACCCGATCCACAACTTCATGGACTACACCCAGGACTCGTGCATGAACATGTTCACCCCGGGCCAGTCCGACCGCATGAGCGACGCGTGGCAGCAGTTCCGCGCCGGGGGCGGCAAGGCCTGACCCCGCCCCACCGGCACGCGCAAGGGCCCCACCGGGAGGTGGGGCCCTTGCTGCTGAGCGGGTGACGAGAATCGAACTCGCGTAGCTAGTTTGGAAGACTAGGGCTCTACCATTGAGCTACACCCGCGTGGACCCGTACAGCCCCTGGGGAGCCCTGCAGATCCGAGGCGCTAGCCTAATGCCCGCGATCGCGTGAGCCGAAATCGGCTCGCCGTCCACGGGGTATGGCGCAGCGTGGTAGCGCGTCCGCTTTGGGAGCGGAAGGCCGCCGGTTCGAATCCGGCTACCCCGACAGCGAGGGACTCAGTTGACGAGCACGGCGCGGAACTCGGTGGTGCTGCGTCCGGCCAGGTGGCCCTTCGCCTCGAACCCGTCGGTCGGGCGCCACGGCGGCCGCTCGCCCTCGGTCACCGCGAAGCGGGCGTCGGCGCCGAGCTCGGCGCGGACGTGCGCGGCATACACGGGGTGGTCGGTGGCCACGAGCAGCTGACCTCCCGGCACGAGCCGTGAGGCGACGAGGTCGAGGTTGTACGGCGCGACGAAGCGTCGCTTGACGTGCTTGGCCTTGGGCCAGGGGTCGGGGAAGAACAGGTGCACGGCGGTGAGTGAGCCGGGTCGCAGCCGGTGCTCGAGCAGCTGCACCGCGTCGCCGCGATGCATCCACAGGTTGTCCAGACCTCGGCGGTCGGCTTCGGCGAGCATCCGCGCGAGGGCCGGGGGGTAGACGTCGACCGCGACGAGGTCGTGCCCGGGGTGGGCGGCGGCGTAGGCGAGCGCCGCGGCCCCGTGACCGCAACCGACCTCGAGGACGACCGGTGCGGCCCGGCCGAACGCGGCGACCGGGTCGAGCACGCCGTCGGGGATCTCGTGGCGCGGGACCAGCTGCTCGAGCCGGTCCTGGGTCAGCGCCGACATGCGACCTCGGCGAGCACCATAGGACCGGACGCGCCCGGTCATCCGCATCGGCTCCATCCGGCCAGCCTAGAGAACCGGGAGCGGCACGCGACCGAGGGGCGGGACAGTGGTAATAACTTTCGATTATGTGATCCATAATCAGAACATGCGCATCTCCCGGTTCCCCAACATCGTCGACGACGTCTCCGTGCGCCTCAGCGCCGCCGTCGTCCTCGCGGTGGGCGTGCTCGCCCTCGCGACCCAGCAGTGGTGGCTCTACGCCGTCCTCGCCGCGGACTTCGTGCTGCGGACCGGGTGGGGCCCGTCGGCCAGCCCGGTCGCCGAGCTCGTGCGCCGGTGGGTCCGGCCCCGGGTGGCCGCACCGGCCCGGTGGACGGCCGGCCCGCCGAAGCGCTTCGCCGCCGGCATCGGCGCCGCGCTGACCGTGCTGGCCACGGGACTGTGGCTGACCGGCGCCATCGTGCCGGTGGTCGTCATCGGCGTCGTCATGGTGGTCTTCCCCGCGCTCGAGGCCATCGGGGGCATCTGCGTCGGGTGCATCGCCTTCGGTGGGCTGATGCGCCTCGGCCTGATCCCCGAGTCGATCTGCGTGGAGTGCGCCGACCTCAGCAAGCGCGCGGCCCGGCGCCCGGCCGCGTCCAACGCCTGAGCCAGCCGGCGTCTGCGGTCGGTCAGCGCCGCGGTCGGCTCGGTCAGCGTCGCCAGACCTGGTCGGTCAGCGTCGCCAGACCAGGACCGCGGCCCGGTCGTCGGTCTCCCCGGCGCGCGCGGCGGCGCACATCTTGGCGGCCATGCCCTCGAACCCACGCCCGATCATCTGCTCGGCCGTGCCGAGCATGCGGTCGATGCCGTCGCGCAGGTCCCGGTTGCGGACCTCGATGACCCCGTCGGTGTAGAGCAGCAGCGCGTCGCCGCGGTGCAGGGTGCCTCGGACGCGCGGGAAGCCCACGGAGTCGGTGACGCCGAGGACCGGCCCCTCGTCGCCCTCGAGCACCTTCCAGCGACCCGAACCCGCAGAGAAGCGCACCGCCGGCGGGTGACCTGCCGAAGCAAGGCTGTACTCGCCCGTCTGGAGGTTGATCCAGGCGTGGACGGCACTGGCGAATCCCTCGTCCCAGTGCTGGCGCAGCAGGTAGGAGTTGGCGGCCGTGAGGAACTGCTCATGGGGAAGCGAGCCGAGCAGCCCACCGAAGGCTCCGGAGAGGAGCAGCGACCGGGTCCCGGCGGCGATGCCCTTGCCCGAGACGTCGACGAGCGCGAGCTCGAGGATGTCGCCGGCCCTGTTGGTGACGAGGAAGTCACCGGAGAACGAGTCGCCGTAGGCGGACAGGACCGACAGCTCGGCCCCCCAGCCCGGGGGCATGGGCGGCAGCTCACCCTGGGTGCGCAGCCGGTCGCGCAGGTCGACGAGCATCGTCTCACCGAGGTTGCCCTGGACCCCGAGTCGCGCCCGTGAGGTGGCGACCCAGAACATGATGACCATCACCACGACGAGGACGACGTAGGCGCCGAACAAGGTCGGTGTGGAGTCACGGTCGACGAGGGTCAGGGCCGCCGTGAGGAGGATCGTCGTGTCGACGAGCGCGAGCGTCCGCGGGCCCAGGAAGAGGCCGGCAAGCACCGCGACGGGGTAGTACGCGGAGAACGGGAAGGAGTCCGGCCACGTGAACATCGCCCAGCACAGCCCGGCGTTCACGCCCACCAGAGCCAGGACCGTGGTGCCGAACCCCCACCGGCCGAAACGGGTGCGGGTGCGCTGGAACCGCGTCATGAGCGAACGACGCGCGAGGAACGACGTGTCAACGTCCACCAGTGCGGGTTCCTTCGGGCTGGGCGGGGGGGTGCAGGGCATCCGGGAGGTCAACGGGAGCGGACTGGCGACGTCTCCAGACCTGCGTCAGCAGCCTAGTGCGCCGCTCTCGGTCGGGGCCGAGAAATCCCCAGATCAGGGCTGTTCGGGCAGGGTGCGGTCCCGCTCGTACGCAGCAACCATGTCGATCCTGCGGGCATGGCGCTCAGCCCCCGAGAACGGGGTGGCCAGGAAGGTGCGGACCATCGCCTTGGCCTCGTCGACCGTGTTCATCCGGCCACCGATCGAGATGACCTGGGCGTCGTTGTGCTCACGCGCGAGGCTGGCCAGCTCCGCGTTGTAGCACAGGGCTGCGCGGATGCCGCGCACCTTGTTGGCAGCCATCTGCTCGCCGTTGCCCGATCCTCCGAGGACGACGCCGAGCGAGTCCGCGTCGTCGGCCACGGCCTGCGCGGCGCGCAGCACGAAGACCGGGTAGTCGTCCTGCGCGTCGTAGGTGTGCGGGCCGTGGTTGGTGACGTCGTGACCCTCCGCCTCGAGAAAGGCCACGAGCTCCCCGAGCAGCTCGTAGGCGGCGTGGTCGCCGCCGATGTGGACGCGCATGCTGTGCTCCTTTGCTCCTGCGGGTCAGTCGAAGATGGGGCCGACGGTGCGGCTGCGCTTGAGCTCGAAGAAGCCCGGGGTGCCCGCAACCAGCACGCAACCGTCCCACAGCCGCGCTGCCTCCTCACCCCGGGGGGCAGGGCTCACCACCGGACCGAAGAAGGCGACCCCGTCGACCGCGATGACCGGCGTGCCCACGTCGTCGCCCACGAGGTCGATGCCGCGCTGGTGGCTGGCCCGCAGGCGGTCGTCGTGCTCGTCGGTGTCCGCGAGCTGCGCGAGCTCGACCGGCAGGGCGACGTCTTCCAGGGCGCGGACGATGACCTTCGCGTAGTCCGTCTCGCCCTCGAGGTGGATCTGCGTGCCCATGGCGTCGTAGAGCGGCTTGATCACCTTGTCCCCGTGCTCGCTCGCCGCGGCCAGGATGACGCGGACCGGGCCCCAGGCACGGTCCATCATCGCGCCGTACTCCTCGGGCAGGTCACGTCCCTCGTTGAGGACGGCCAGGCTCATCACCGACCAGGTGACGTCGACGGGGCGGACCTGCTCGACCTCTGACATCCAGCGCGAGGTCATCCAGGCCCAGGGACACAGCGGGTCGAACCAGAACTCGACGTCGGACCGGGTCTCAGCGGTGTGGGTGGAAGTCATCCGCGCAATCCTGCCACTGCACCCACCGACGGCCCCACCCGAGGGCCACTGCCGGGTGCCAGGACACGTCGGGACGCATGGGAGTATGGGCGCCGACACGTGGACCAACCAGCAGGAGACTCTGTGCCCGGCAAGAACCTGACCCGCGACGAGGCAGTCGCCCGCGCGGCTGTCGTCGCCGTCGACCACTACGACGTCGCGCTCGACCTGACGACGTCGCAGGAGACGTTCCGGACGACCACCACGGTGACGTTCACGAGCGCCTCGGTCGGGGAGTCCACCTTCGTGGACCTGATCGCCCCCTCGGTGGAGGCGATCACGCTCAACGGCGAGTCGCTCGACCCGGCCACGCACTTCGACGGGGTCCGCATCACCCTGCCCTCGCTCGCCGAGCACAACACCCTCACCGTCGACGCCACCGGCGCCTACATGAACACCGGCGAGGGCCTGCACCGCTTCGTGGACCCGGTGGACGACGAGGTCTACCTCTACAGCCAGTTCGAGGTCGCCGACTGCCGTCGCATGTTCACGGTGTTCGAGCAGCCCGACCTCAAGGGCACCTACGCCTTCACCATCACCGCCCCCTCCCACTGGGAGGTCGTGTCCAACTCCCCCACGCCGGTCGCGACGCCGGTGCGGGACGGGGTGGCCCGGTGGGAGTTCGCCACCACAGCGCGGATGTCCTGCTACATCACGGCCCTCGTGGCCGGCCCGTATGCCGTGGTCCGCGACGAGGTGCAGACCCGCAAGGGTGTCGTCCCGCTCGGCATCTTCTGCCGCAAGTCGATGCTCGAGCACCTCGACGCCGACAACATCTTCGACTGCACCAAGCGCGGCTTCACGTTCTTCGAGAACGAGTTCGACTGCGCGTACCCGTTCGAGAAGTACGACACCCTCTTCACGCCCGAGTACAACATGGGCGCGATGGAGAACGCCGGTGCCGTCACGGTCAACGAGACCTACGTCTTCCGGGCCAAGGTCACCGAGGCGATCATCGAGCGTCGGGCGCTGACCCTGCTGCACGAGCTGGCCCACATGTGGTTCGGCGACCTCGTGACGATGAAGTGGTGGAACGACCTGTGGCTCAACGAGTCGTTCGCCGAGTGGGCGTCGACCACCTGCCAGGCCGAGGCCACGCAGTGGCAGTCCGCCTGGACGACCTTCGGCATCAGCGAGAAGGCCTGGGCCTACCGCCAGGACCAGCTCTCCTCCACCCACCCGATCGTGGCCCCCATCCGCGACCTCGAGGACGTCGAGGTCAACTTCGACGGCATCACCTACGCCAAGGGCGCCTCGGTGCTCAAGCAGCTCGTGGCCTATGTCGGCCGGGAGCCGTTCGTCGCCGGGCTGCGCGCCTACTTCGCCAAGCACGCCTGGGGCAACACCACGCTGCAGGACCTGCTCGGCGAGCTCGAGGCCACCTCGGGCCGCGACCTGGGCACCTGGTCCAAGCTGTGGCTCGAGACCGCGGGGGTCAACACCCTGCGGCCCGTCGTGGAGGTCGACGACCGCGGCCTGATCTCGTCGGCGACCATCGAGCAGACCGGCGCCGATGGCTACCCCACCCTGCGTCCGCACCGCCTCGCCGTGGGCCTGTACTCCGTGCAGGAGCAGGCCGACGGGCCCGTCCTCGTGCGCACCGACAGCCTGGAGCTCGACGTCGACGGGCACTCCACGGCCGTCCCGGAGCTCGTCGGGCGGGCCGTGCCCGACCTGCTGCTCGTCAACGACGAGGACCTGGCCTACGCCAAGATCCGGCTGGACGAGCGGTCCCTCGCGACGGCACTGGCCCACCCGCGCGGGTTCCAGGACAGCCTCCCCCGCGCGCTCGTGCTCGGCGCCGCGTGGGACATGACCCGCGACGCCGAGATGTCCGCCCGCGCCTTCATCGACCTCGTCCTGGCGTCGCTGCCCGGCGAGACCAACTCGACGATGCTGCGTACGGTGCTCGCCCAGCTGCAGAGCGCGGCCCACCTCTACGTCGCCGCTGAGCACCGCGACGCGGCCCTGGCCACGGTGACGGCCGGACTCCGCGCCCTGGCCGAGTCCGCCGAGCCGTCCAGTGACGCCCAGCTGCAGCTGCTCACCGCGTTCGCTGCGGTGCAGCGCGGCGGCGACGACGCCACCTTCCTGCGCGGTCTGTTCGACGGGACGCAGACCCTGCCGGGACTGGCCGTCGACACCGAGCTGCGCTGGATGCTGCTCACCGCCCTCGCCGCAGCCGGCGCTGCCACCGAGGCGGAGATCGCCGCCGAGCGCGAGCGCGACAACACCTCCACCGGGCGCGAGCGTGCGGCCCGGGCCCTGGCGGCCCGACCCGATGCCGAGGTCAAGGCCGAAGCCTGGCGTCACGGCGTGGAGGACACCTCGCTGCCCAACTCGGTCGTCGAGGCGACCGGTCTGGGCTTCACCCAGGCGCTGGACCCCGAGCTGCTGCGCCCCTACGTCGAGAAGTACCACGACGCACTGCTCGGCATCTGGGAGTCCCGGACGCACGCGATCGCCGAGTCGATCCTCGTGACCTACTACCCGAGCATCCTGGCCGACCAGCACCTGCTGGACGCGTCGCAGGCCTGGTTGGACGCCCACCCCGACGCCCCCGCAGGGCTGTCGCGCCTGGTGGCCGAGCACCGCGACGGCGTGGCCCGCGCCCTGCGCGCCCAGGCCCGGGACGCCGATGCCTGAGTCGTTCCTCACCGCCCTGACGCAGCTCACGCCCGGCGGCGTCTGGGACTGGTTCGTCGGTCCCCCGCTGAAGGTCGTCGCCATCGTCGTGGCGGGGATCATCCTGAGGTGGGTGCTGCTGCGCTCGATCGGCCGCGTCGTCCAGGTCACCCTGGCCAAGACCGACGCACGCCGGTCCTACGAGCCCGGACGGGTGGGACGCGCCAGCAACGCGATCGCCGCAGCCACGGGCATCGACCGCGAACGGCACCGTCAGCGCACCCTGACCATGGCCTCCCTGCTGCGCAGCATGGTCACGTTCTTCGTCGCCCTGGTCACGATCCTGACGGCCATGGCGACCGTCGACATCAACCTCGCCCCGGTGCTGGCGACGGCCGGGGTCGGCGGCGTCGCCCTCGGTTTCGGCGCGCAGAGCCTGGTCAAGGACTTCCTCTCCGGGATCTTCATGGTCCTCGAGGACCAGTACGGCGTCGGGGACGTCATCGACACCGGAGAGGCCGTCGGCACCGTCGAGGAGGTCTCCCTGCGCATCACGCGCCTGCGTGACGCGCGCGGGGTGGTCTGGTACATCCGCAACGGCGAGATCAGCCGGATCGGCAACAAGAGCCAGGGCTGGTCGACCGCCGTGGTCGACCTGCCGGTCGCCTACTCGGAGAACATCGAGCGCGCCATCTCGGTCATTCGTGCCGTGGTGCACCAGATGGACCAGGACCCGGCGTTCCAGGAGCTGCTGCTCGAGGAGCCCAACGTCGTCGGGGTCGAGTCCATCACCGGCAACATCGTCACCCTCCGCGTCATCGCCAAGACCGCACCCGAGCAGCAGTACGGCGTCTCCCGCGAGATCCGCGAACGGGTCAAGACCGCCTTCGACGAGCACCAGATCAAGGCGCCGGCCATGACGCCGTTCGGCCCGGCCGGGGACACCCCGTGAGCACCAACGGCCAGTTCGGCAGCTTCTTCGACGAGGTCGGCGGGCACGAGACCTTCCGCAAGCTCGTCCACGAGTTCTACCGCGGTGTCGCCGACGACCCCGCCCTGCGCGCGCTCTACCCCGAGCAGGACCTCGGTCCGGCGCAGGAGCGGCTGCGGATGTTCCTCGAGCAGTACTGGGGTGGGCCGACGACCTACTCCGAGCAGCGTGGCCACCCCCGCCTGCGGATGCGCCACCACCCGTTCAAGGTGACCCCGACGCAGCGCGACCGCTGGCTGCTGCACATGATGGCGGCCGTGGACACCCTCGACCTGCCGGCGGCCAACGACCTCCTGCTGCGCGACTACCTCGAGCGAGCGGCGTTCAGCCTGGTCAACAGCCTCGACGAGGACTGAGCCCCGCCCAGAAGGCAAGACGGGGGGTGTCCGGTTTCGTCCTGCGCCCTCGATGCCTCACCATGGTTTCCCGTGACCGACACCCTTTCCTCGACGTCCGACGCACCCTTCGTCGCGACCCACCCCACCCGTCTCCTCCACCCGGCCGACTCGGCCGACGCCGCCTGGTGGCGCCATGCGGTGATCTACCAGATCTACCCCCGCTCCTGGGCCGACGGCGACGGTGACGGCATCGGCGACCTTCCCGGGGTCACGGCACGACTGCCCTACCTCAAGGCGCTCGGTGTCGACGCGATCTGGTTCAGCCCCTTCTACACCTCGCCCCAGGCCGACGCCGGCTACGACGTCGCCGACTACCGCGACATCGACCCCCTGTTCGGCACCCTCGCCGACGCAGACGAGCTGGTGGCCAAGGCACACGCCCTGGGCCTGAAGATCATCGTCGACCTCGTGCCCAACCACAGCAGCGACGAGCACGTGTGGTTCCAGGCCGCGTTGGCGGCCGGACCCGGCAGCCCCGAGCGGGCCCGGTACATCTTCCGTGACGGCAAGGGCGAGCACGGTGAGCTGCCCCCGAACGACTGGCGCTCGGTCTTCGGTGGGGAGGGCTGGACGCGGGTCACCGAGGCCGACGGAACGCCCGGCCAGTGGTACCTGCACCTGTTCGACACCAAGCAGCCCGACTTCGACTGGGACAACCCCGACGTCGGCGACGAGTTCGAGTCGATCCTGCGGTTCTGGCTCGACCGCGGCATCGACGGCTTCCGCGTCGACGTCGCGCACGGCCTCGTCAAGGAGCCGGGCCTGCCGGACTACGACGTCGAGCAGCACCTGCTCGACGGGGAGCTCAAGCCGGACGCACCCGTACCGCCGATGTGGGACCAGGACGCGGTCCATGACGTCTACCGCCGCTGGCGCAAGGTGCTGGACGGCTACGGCACCCCCGACCGCATCCTGTGCGCCGAGGCGTGGGTCCGTCCCCAGGAGCGGGCCGTCCGCTACGTGCGCTCCGACGAGATGCACCAGGCGTTCAACTTCGACTTCCTCAAGGCGCCGTGGAACGCCGCGGAGCTCCGTGCGGTCATCGCGTCCTCCCTCGAGGCCGCGGACTCGGTCGGCGCCCCGAGCACCTGGGTGCTGTCCAACCACGACGTCGTCCGCCACGCCTCGCGGCTCGGCCTGCCCCTGGATGCGGCCCAGCCCAACGGCATCAGCGCCGCCGACCCGCAGCCCGACCGCGAGCTCGGCCTCACGCGTGCCCGCGCGGCCACGGCCCTCATGCTGTCGCTGCCCGGCGGGGCCTACCTCTACCAGGCCGAGGAGCTGGGTCTGCCGGACTCGACGGACATGCCCGGCGAGTTCCGCCAGGACCCCGCCTTCATCCGTACCAAGGGCGCCGAGATCGGCCGCGACGGCTGCCGGGTGCCCATCCCGTGGGTGAAGGACGCCCCGTCGTTCGGCTTCGGCCCGTCCGACCAGACCTGGCTGCCCCAGCCGGAGGTGTACGGCGAGTACGCCGTCGACCAGCAGGAGGGCGTCGAGGGCTCGACCCTCGAGCTCTACCGCACCCTGCTGCGCGTTCGTCACGAGCGCGCCCTGGGCACCGGCGGCCTGCACGCCCTCGACGGCTTCGGCGACGACGTCGTGGCCCTGGTCAACACCGGTCAGGATGCCGGCAGCACCCTGGTGCTCGCCAACCTCGGCGCCGAGCCGGTGCAGCTGCCCGAGGGCGCCACCGTCCTGGTCGCCTCGGGTCCGCTGACCGACCGGGGACAGCTGCCCACCGACACGACCGTCTGGGCCGCGCTCTAGTCGACCGCCACGAAACGCCGGTTGCGCGCCATACCGTGGGACGCCACCCCACGGATCGTCGCGCAACCGGCGTTGTGCGGTCGGAAACCGGCAGACTGGGGCGGTGAGAGCGTCCGACTTCGCCTACTTCGACACCCCCACACCCATCGGACTGGCCCACCGGGGTGGGTCCAAGGTCACGGCGAACCTCCACCTCGAGAACACCCTGGCCGCCTTCCGGCACGCCGTGGACCTCGGCTACCGCTACCTCGAGACCGACGTCCACGCCACGAGTGACGGGCAGCTGCTCGCCTTCCACGACCACGTCCTCGACCGTGTCACCGAGGGCAGGGGTGCGATCGCCGACCTGTCGTATGCCGTGGTCCGCACCGCCCGCGTCAACGGCACCGAGCCGATCCCCCTGCTGTCGGACCTGCTCGAGGAGTTCCCCGACGTCCGGGTCAACATCGACGTCAAGGCCATGGGTGCCATCGAGCCGCTGGCGGCGGTGATCCGCGCGCACGACGCGCTCGACCGCGTCTGCGTCGCCTCCTTCTCGCGCACCCGGCTCCGGGCGGTCCGCGCCCTGCTCGGGCCGGCCCTCGCGACGGCTGCAGGCCCGTCGGAGGTGGGGGTGCTGCGGTTCGCGCCGTCCCTGGTCGCCGACTGGTTGCGCTCCCCGGCACCGGTCCTGCAGATCCCGACCGGCCGGGTCGTCGGTGGCCGTCGGCTCGAGCTCGTCACCCCCGCCCTGGTCGAACGCGTGCACGCGATGGGCAAGCACGTGCACGTCTGGACCATCGACGACGCCCCCGAGATGCACCGGTTGTTCGACCTCGGCGTGGACGGGATCGTCACGGACCGCACCGACACCCTCGCCGAGGTGCTGGCCGAACGCGGCGCACCTCTGGGCCGGTGAGCTCGCCCCCGCCCAACCCCGCACCGGAGCAGGCGGGCGGCCCACCCACGACGGTGCCTTCGTCGCGCGACGGGGTGTTCGCCCCGGCCTACGCTCTGCTGTCCCTGGCCCTGGTCGCCCTCATCACCGTCATCGCGTTCGAGGGGATGGCCGTCTCGACGGCGATGCCCGAGGCGGCCCGCGAGCTCGGCGCCGTGCGGTCCTACGGGTTGGCCTTCTCGGTCATGCTCACCACCCAGCTGCTCGGTATCGTCCTCGCCGGCGTCTGGGCCGACCGGGCCGGCCCCCTGCCGTCGTTGTACTCGGGACAGGTGCTGTTCGGCGTCGGCTGCGCCGTCAGCGGGTCGTCCGACGTCTTCGGCCTGTTCCTCCTGGGCCGCGGGGTGGCGGGCCTGGGCGCCGGGCTGATCGTGGTCGCGGGCTACGTCGTCATCGGTCGCGCCTACCCGGAGTCGTTGCGCCCCAAGGTCTTCAGCGTGATCTCCGCAGCCTGGGTGCTGCCATCGCTGCTGGGACCGCCCATCTCCGCCTGGGTCACGACGACCTTCTCCTGGCGCTGGGTCTTCTGGCTCGTCGTGGCGCCGGTCGTCGTCGCCCTCCTGACCGTCGTCGCCCGCCGTGGGCAGATCGCTGCCGCCGACGAGGGTGTGGCCGCCTCGAGCCGCGACCACCGCCAGCACGCACGAGCAGCGTGGTTCGGGGTGCTCATCGCCGCGTCCGCCGGGGCCGTGCAGTGGGGCACGCACGAGCCCGAGCTCGCGTGGTCCGCCAAGACGGTCGTGGCCCTGCTGGGCGTCGCCGGGCTGGCGCTGACGGCACCGCTGCTGCTCCCGCGCGGCACCTGGGTGATGCGCCGCGGCCTGCCGTCCGTGATGGTCGCGCGGTTCCTGCTGGCCTGCTCGTTCTTCGGCACCATCACCTACATCCCGCTCATGCTCGTCAACGAGCGCAGCCTCTCCCTCAGGGCGGCGGGGACGATCCTCGCCGTCGGGTCGCTGGGCTGGTCGGGCGGCTCGTGGATCCAGGGACGCGACCGCTGGGCCGGTCGACGGGAGCACCTCGTGTCCGTCGGCGGGGCCCTGCTCACCGCCGGCCTGCTCGCCGTCGTCGCGACCACCCACTTCGGGTGGAACCCCTACCTCGTCGCCGTCGGGCTGGTCGCCTGCGGCACCGGTATGGGGCTCGGCACGGCCAGCCTGTCCGTGCTCTCCCTGCTGCTCACCCCCGCGGCCGACCACGGGTCCACGTCGTCGTCCCTGCAGCTGGCGGACGTGCTCGGGTCGGTCCTCGGGATCGCCGCCGCTGGTGCGGTGTTCGCCGCACTGCACACGGTCGCCGGCCGCGACGTCCCCGTCTACGTGACGATGTGGCTCGGCCTCACGGTCGTGGCCTCGTTGGTCGTCGTCGCGGGCCGCCGCATCCGCACCTGACCGGCGACCGGTCGCCACGAGGCGCAGAGAGCAGGGCCGAAGGGCCCTGTCGCCGGTCCGCTGCAGAGGCGACGGTGGTGGTGGCCGTGCGAACACGCCCGGTGCGACGAGGAGGAACCCATGTCAGCTGACCGGCCAGCACGTCGGACGGCCCGCCACTCGGTGGTCGAGGACTACGCCCCTGAGGTCGACGAGCTCGAGGAGCTCCTCGACCCCGAGCAGGACGACTCCCCGGGAGCCGCCAGCGCGGAGGTCGGCTCCGTCGGGGCGGACCCCCCTCCCGGCGCGCCCACCGGCCACGTCGCCTCGTGGCACACGGGATACCCGTACGACACCAAGATGGGACGCCGCGAGTACGAGCGCACCAAGCGCGCCCTGCAGGTCGAGCTGCTCAAGCTCCAGCTCGGCGTCAAGGAGTCCGGCGCCCGGGTGCTGGTCCTCTTCGAGGGCCGCGACGCAGCCGGCAAGGGCGGGGCCATCAAGCGTTTCACCGAGCACCTCAACCCTCGCGGGGCCCGCATCGTCGCCCTCGAGAAGCCCACCGAGGTCGAGACGACGCAGTGGTACTTCCAGCGCTACATCGCCCACCTGCCGGGCGGTGGTGAGATCGTCCTCATGGACCGGTCCTGGTACAACCGGGCCGGGGTCGAGCGGGTCATGGGCTACTGCAGCCCGGTGCAGTACCTGTCGTTCATGCGGCAGTGCCCCGACTTCGAACGGATGCTCGTCGACTCCGGCATCCACCTCGTCAAGCTGTGGTTCTCGGTGACCCAGGACGAACAGGCTCGCCGCTTCCAGGCCCGCAGGACCGACCCGGTCCGGCAGTGGAAGCTGTCCCCCACCGACCTCGCGAGCCTCGACAAGTGGGATGCCTACACCGAGGCCAAGGAGGCGATGTTCTTCTACACCGACACCACCGACGCACCGTGGACGGTGGTCAACAGCAACGACAAGAAGCGGGCCCGCCTCGAAGCGATGCGCGTCCTGCTTGCCGGACTCGACTACCCGAGCAAGGACGAGTCCGTGGTGGGCCGACCGGACCCCCAGCTGGTCGGTCGAGCCTCGGTCATGACCGAGGCGGGAGACGACCAGGTGCGCAGGCTCTTCCCCAGGCTCTGAGCCGGGCGCGTCGCAGTCAGCGGATCAGGACGTGACCGGCGGGGGTCGACAACCGCGTCCACCGACCGTGGGTCCACACCGTCACCTCGCCGCCCGGCGGCGCGAACCCGAGGACGTATGCCGCGAAGGCTCCTCCCGCGGGGACCGTCGGTGTCGTCGCGGTCAGTCGTCCCCAGACCTGCCGCCGCAGCGCCGCGACCGCCTGGCCGCCGGCGTCCGAGGGGGCGCCGGCGGCGACCTCCGCGATGCCCTCGCGGGCCACGGCATGCACGTCCTCGGCGCTGACGACACCCACCCGCTCCCAGCCCGAGCGCGGTGGTGCCATGGCGGCCCAGCCGACGCTGACGGTGGTCGGTGGCAGGGACAGCGTCGTGCCGTCGATGCGGGCGAGGCGGTCGGTGACCGACGCCAGCGACACCGTGGTGTCGACCTCGGCCGGCACGGCGAGCGGTGCGGTGCGCAGGCCGATCACCGCACCCTGGCCCATGAGGCCGCTGCCGGGGAGCACCCCGACGTAGGCGGCCAAGACCGTGCCGGAGGCCTGCAGTCGGATGGCGCCGTCCTCGTCGGCCGCCTTGGCCCGGGCGACGTAGGTGCGCAGGTCGTCCAGGCCCTGGGCGTCGGGGAGGTGCAGCTCCATCAACGACGCCGCCAGCGGAAGGCCACGGGATCGCCGGCGTGCTCCTCGAGCAGGACCTTGAGGTCCGGTGCCATCCGGCGCGGCGTGGAGGTGGCGAAGTCGTAGAGGACGAGGGTGGTCTCGGCCCGGGCGTAGACGATGTCGTCGGGCGCCAGGCCGTCACGCACCTCGTAGGCGAGGTCGAAGCCGGCACCACCGATCTTGGTCGCCCACATCTGCACGACGATCGGCGGGACGCGGAACAGCAGGGGTGCGAGGTACTCGATCTCGTGGCGGGCCACGAGGATCCCCTCGGCGAGGACGGAGCGGTCCTGGCCGAACCAGTCCGCGAACCCGATGACCCTGGCGTCCTCGAGCAGCCGGAGGAACTGCACGTTGTTGACGTGGCCGTAGGCATCCATGTCGCTCCAGCGCAGCGGCACGTTGACGCGGTACCGCTCCGGGAGCGCGGGAAGGAGCTCGTCCACCTGCTCGTCAGCCATGGGGACAGTGTGTCAGGGGTGTCACCGCAGCGGCCTACGGTGGTCACCATGGAGACGACCGCTGCGGCCACCGACCTGCACACCCTCGCCACGGGGGTGCTGCGCAGGCTCGTCGGCCGCGAGGACGTCGACTTCCGCGACGGCCAGTTCGAGGCGGTGCAGGCTCTCGTCGGCGACCGTCGCCGGGTCCTGGTCGTCCAGCGCACCGGGTGGGGCAAGTCGGCGGTCTACTTCGTCTCCACCGCCCTGCGCCGTGAGCAGGGCGCCGGCCCCACCGTCATCGTCTCCCCGCTGCTCGCGCTGATGCGCGACCAGATCGCCGCGGCCCAGCGCGCCGGCATCCGCGCCGTGACGATGAACTCCGCGAACGCCGAGGAGTGGGGCCGGGTGTCGGCCGCCCTGGCTGCCGACGAGGTCGACGTGCTGCTGGTCAGCCCGGAGCGCCTCAACAACCCGCGGTTCCGCGACGAGCAGCTGCCCGACCTCGCCCGCCGCTGCGGCCTGCTGGTGGTCGACGAGGCGCACTGCGTCTCGGACTGGGGCCACGACTTCCGCCCCGACTACCGCCGCATCCGCGACCTGCTCACCACCCTGCCCTCCGACACCCCCGTGCTCGCGACGACGGCAACCGCGAACGCGCGCGTCGTGACCGACGTCGTCGAGCAGCTCGGCGCCGGCGGCCACGACGTGATGACGTTGCGCGGCGGCCTGGCCCGCGAGTCGCTGCGCCTGGGCGTCATGAAGCTCACCTCGCCCGAGCAGCGCCTCGCCTGGCTGCTCGCCCACCTCGACACGCTGCCCGGCAGCGGCATCGTCTACGCCCTGACGGTCTCGGCGGCCGAGGACATCGCCGTCGCCCTGCGCGAAGCGGGTCACGAGGTGCGGGCCTACACCGGGCGCACCGACCCGGCCGACCGCGAGCGCCTCGAGGCGATGCTGCGCGACAACCAGGTCAAGGCCCTGGTGGCGACCAGCGCCCTGGGCATGGGGTTCGACAAGCCCGACCTGGGGTTCGTGCTGCACCTGGGCGCCCCCTCCTCTCCTGTCGCCTACTACCAGCAGGTCGGCCGTGCTGGGCGAGCCACCGAGCGTGCCGATGTGCTGCTCCTGCCCGGGCCGGAGGACAAGGACATCTGGGCCTACTTCGCCTCGGCGTCGATGCCGCGCCAGGAGCAGGCCGACGCGGTGCTGACGGCCCTGGCCGAGTCGTCCAAGGCACTGTCGACCGTGGCGCTCGAGGCCGTCGTCGACATCCGCCGGACCCGCCTGGAGCTGTTGCTCAAGGTGCTCGACGTCGACGGTGCGGTGCGCCGGGTGCCCGGTGGCTGGACCTCCACCGGCCTGCCGTGGACCTATGACGCCGAGCGCTACGAGCGGGTCAGCGCGGCCCGGGTCCGCGAGCAGGACCTCATGGTGTCCTACGAGCAGACCGGTGAGTGCCGGATGGCGTTCCTGCAGGAGTCCCTCGACGACGACACCGCCCTGCCCTGCGGTCGGTGCGACTCCTGCGCGGGGGTGTGGTTCCCCACCGAGATCCCCGCCACCGCGGTGACGACCGCCCGAGGCCGCCTCGAGCGGGCCGGGGTCGAGCTCGAGGCGCGAGCGCAGTGGCCGTCCGGCATGGACCGTCTCGGGGTGCCCCTGAAGGGCAAGATCAGCCCCGACGAGGGTATGGCGCCGGGCCGCGCCGTCGCCCGGCTCACCGACCTGGGCTGGGGCCAGCAGCTGCGCACCCTCCTGCGGGCGCGAGGACGGTCCTGCCCCTGCTGAGCTGCTGCGGGCCTGCGTCCCGATCCTGCGCGACTGGGGCTGGGCAGACCGGCCGGTCGCGGTGGCTTCCATCCCGTCACGGCGTCGTCCGCAGCTCGTCGAGTCGGTGGGGCAGGGGCTCGCGGAGATGGGACGGCTGGAGTGGCTCGGGCCGATGGACCTCGTCGAGGGCGGCCCGACGGGTGAGTCCGGGGGCAACAGTGCGTTCCGGTTGGCCGGGGTGTGGGGCCGGCTCGCCCCGTCCGCCGCCCAGCGCGAGGCCTTCGGCCGGTTGTCGGGGCCGGTGCTGCTCGTCGACGACCTGGCGTCCTCGCGCTGGACCCTGACGGTGGCCGCCCAGGAGCTGCGCCGGGCCGGCGCGCCCGGCGTCCTGCCCTTCGTGCTCGCGCTAGAAGCCTGACCCGGCAGCGGCCTCGGGGGCCGGCACCCGGGGGTCCACCGGGGCCGGTCGCCGGTCGTCCCCGGTCGTCGGCTGCCGGTCTGCAGGGACCTCCACCGCGACCGTGAACAGCGGCAGGAAGAGCTGCACCGTGGGACCGATGAGCACGGCGTAGAGGATGGTGCCGACCCCGACCACACCGCCGAGCGCGAAGCCGACCGCCAACACCGTCAGCTCGATCGAGGTGCGCACCAACCGGAAGCTGCGACCGGTCCGGCGCACCAGTCCCGTCATCAGGCCGTCGCGCGGACCCGGGCCGAACTGGCTGCCGATGTAGAGCGCGCCGGCGAGCCCGTTGAGGACGATGCCTCCCCCGAGCAGCAGTGCCCGCAGCACCATGGCGGACGGTCGGTCGAGCAGCCACAGGGTCGCGTCGGTGGTCAGGCCGATGACGACGACATTGGCGATGGTGCCCAGACCCGGCAGCTGCCGCAGCGGGATCCACAGCAGCAGGACGGCCGCCCCGACGATGATCGTCACGGTGCCGAAGCTCACCGGCAGGTGCCGGGCGATGCCGTAGTGGAAGACGTCCCACGGGTCGAGGCCGAGCCCGGCGCGGATGAGCATCCCCATGGACACCCCGTAGAGCGTCAGCCCGACGAAGAGCTGGACCAGGCGGCGGACGGTGCGCCCGGCCCGCAGCTGCTGCCGGGGGGTCATCGGGGTGAGGGTGGTGCGGGTCATGACGACCATGGTGGCCACCAGTGGCCTGTTTTTCGATAGCCAATCGTGCGAAAGTGGTCTGCATGGCTCCTCGCTCCCTGTCCGCCGCCCGACTGCGCCCCCTGCTCGGGGCGGCGCTCGACAGCAGTCCGGCCTACCGCGGTCTGGCCGATGCGGTGCGACTGCTCGTCGCCGACGGCCGCATTCCCGTCGGCACCCGGCTGCCGAGCGAGCGCGACCTCACCACCGCGCTCGGGGTGAGCCGCACCACGGTGAGCCGCGCGTACGCCGAGCTGCGTGACCGCGGGTACCTCGAGTCGCGCCAGGGCTCGGGCAGTGTGGCCGTGCTCCCCGGGGGGCCGCCGGGCGCCGTCAGAGCGGCCCGCTGCAGCCCACGTCCGACCGGCTCGACGGCGCGGTCATCGACCTGACCTGTGCGTCGATGAGCGCGCCGGGAGGCATGGTCGCCGCCTATGAACGCGCCCTCGAACAGCTCCCCCACCACCTCGCCGGCACCGGGATACCACCCGCTCGGGCTGCGGGCGCTGCGCGAGGCGCTGGCCGCCGACTTCACCGCCCGGGGGCTCCCCACCGACCCCGAGCAGGTCATGGTGACCAGCGGCGCCCTCGCGGGAGTCGCCATCGCCGCACGTGCCCTGCTGTCGCCCGGCGACCGGGTGCTGCTGGAGAGCCCGACCTACCCCAACGCCATCGAGACCCTCAGCCGCTCGGGCGCCCGGGCGGTGGCCCTGCCCCTCGACGCCCAGGGCTGGGACCTCGACACCGCGGAGGCCACCCTGCGGCAGACGGCGCCGCGGGCGGCATACCTCGTCCCCGACTTCCACAACCCCACGGGCGCCCTCATGCCCGAGGACCAGCGGGCCCGGTTGGGGCGCGCCCTCACCCAGACGCGCACCGTCGCCATCGTCGACGAGACCCTCGTCGAGCTGGCCCACGACCCGACGATGGCCATGCCCGGCCCGCTGGGGGCGCACCACGCCCGCACCGTCACCGTGGGCGGGGCGAGCAAGACGTTCTGGGGCGGCCTGCGCGTGGGATGGCTGCGCGCCCCCCGCGACCTCATGGCAGCGTTGGTGACCGCCCGGCTGACCCTCGACCTCGGGAGCCCGGTGATGGAGCAGCTCGTGCTGATCGACCTGCTCGAGCACCGCGGCACGATCCTGCCCGCGCGGCGCGAGGCGGTCGTCGCCAGTCGTGACGCGCTGGTGGGAGCCCTGCGCACGCGGCTGCCCGACTGGGACTTCACCGTGCCGCAGGGCGGCCTCTGCCTGTGGGCCGGGCTGCCCCAGGCCCTGTCGACACCACTGACCGTGGCCGCCGACCAGCGAGGTGTGGTGCTCGCACCGGGGTCCCAGTTCGCCGTGGACGGGGGGATGGAGCGGTTCCTGCGGATCCCGTTCACCGGGCACGCCCCGGAGGTGGTGACCGAAGCCGTCGACCGGATCGCCCTGGCCTGGCAGGACGTCGTGACGAGCCGGCCCTCGGGCCGACGGCGTCCACCACTGGTCGCCTAGGCTCTCGTTGTGACCGACGACAGCGCCCTGCCCGCAGAGCCCCTGACCGACCTGCTCGCGACCCTCGACCTCGAGGAGCTGGGGACGGCCCGCATCACCGTCGAGGGCGTCGACGGCGCGGAGTCCATCGACCTCGGTGAGTCCGGCGCCTCGGTCTTCCTCGGCCGGAGCCAGAAGACCCCGCACGGCCGGGTCTTCGGCGGTCAGGTGCTGGCCCAGTGCGTCATGGCGGCCGGTCGCACGGTGGCCGACCTCGACGACGGTGACGGCCCACGCCACATCCACTCGCTGCACGGCTACTTCATGCGACCGGGCAACGACACCAAGCCGATCCGGTTCGCCGTGGAGCGGATGCGCGACGGCCGCTCGTTCTCGACCCGCCGGGTGCACGCCATCCAGGACGGCCTGCCCATCTTGTCGATGATCACCTCGTTCCAGGAGCAGGCCGGCGGGCTGGACCACCAGGACCCGATGCCGCAGGTGCCGGGGCCCGACTCGCTGCCGTCGCTGCAGGACCTGTTCGGGGCGGTCGAGCACCCGGCGGCCCGGCACCTGCTCAACCGTCCCGTCGAGCACCGCCACGTCGACGGTGACGTGTTCGCCACCCCCGGCCCCGAGCTCACGGCACACCAGAGCGTGTGGCTCAAGGCGATCGGCACCCTCCCCGACGACCCCCTGGTGCACGCAGCGGTGCTCGCCTACGCCTCCGACTACACGCTGCTGGAGTCCGTGATCCGCCGTCACGGGCTCGCGTGGAGCGACCCTCGCCTGCGACCCGCCAGCCTCGACCACGCGATGTGGTTCCACCGCCCGGTCAAGGTCGACGACTGGATCCTCTACGCCCAGGAGTCTCCCTCGGCCTCCGGTGGCCGAGGTCTGGGCATCGGCCGGATGTTCGGCGCCGACGGCTCGCTCGTCGCCACCGTGGCCCAGGAGGGCATGGTCCGGGTCAAGGGCCTCTGATGGTCCAGCGTGACGCCTCACGCTGGACCGTGGACGCCCTGCGCGAGGGCGACCACGAGGTATGGGCCGGCCTGCACCGCGGCTACCTCGAGTTCTACGAGGTGGGCGACCCCGAGCACGTCTCGGCTGCGGTGTGGGCGTGGCTCCAGGACCCTGGCCACGAGCTCGAGGGCCTCGTCGTGCGCCAGGAGCCCGGCGGTGCCCCTGTGGGGCTGGCGCACTACCGCCCGTTCCCGCGGCCCCTCGCCGGCACGACGGCCTGCTTCCTGGACGACCTGTTCGTCGACCCGCAGGCCCGCGGCACCGGGGCGGTGGACGCGCTGCTCGCTGCGCTGCAGCAGCAGTGCCGGGACCGCGGCTGGAGCCAGGTCCGCTGGATCACGCGGGCGAGCAACACCCGAGCACGGTCGACCTACGACCGCCTCGCGGTGCAGACCGACCTGGTCACCTACGACCTGCCCTGCTGAGCATTCGACCGGCCCCGTCAGCCCGGCGGCTGACGAGGGCCGGCGACCGACGCTCAGCCGACGCGGACGACCGCAGCGGTGTGCGGCGGGAGGTGCACGGACTGCCCGTCGAGCCGGGTCTGCTCGGGGGCCCAGGCGAGGACGACCTCGGCGGCAGCAGCATCCAACGGCACCGCCGAGCCCGAGGCTGCGAGGTTGACGACGGTCCGGAACGGTCCGCGGCGCATGACGAGCCACTGGTCCTGCTCGTCGAAGTCGACCTCGACCAGGTCGAGCCGACCATCAGTGAGAGCAGACTCGTTGCGGCGCAAGGAGATCAGGTCGCGGTACCACGCCAGCATGCGCGCGTGGTCGGCGTCCTCGACCTCGTCCCACCGCAGCTGTGACCGCCGGTAGGTCGCCTCGTCCTGCGGGTCCGGCACGTCGTCCGCGGCCCAGCCGTGCGACCCGAACTCGCGACGCCGACCCTCGGTGACCGCCTGGGCCATCTCCGGCTCCTCGAAGTCGGTGAAGAACTGGAAGGGTGTGGTGGCTCCCCACTCCTCCCCCATGAAGATCATCGGGGTGTAGGCCGAGGTGAGGTAGAGCGCCGCACCGATGGCCTGCTGCGAAGGGCTCACGAGGTCCGAGATGCGGTCTCCCACGGCCCGGTTGCCCACCTGGTCGTGCGTCTGCAGGTAGGCGACGAACCGGCGGCCGTCGACCTTCTCCCGGTCGACCGGTGCGCCCCAGCTGTGCTCGCGGAAGCTCGACCAGGCGCCGTCGTGCAGGAAGCCTCGCGTCAGGGTCTTGGCGAGCACCGCGAGCGGGCCACCGTCGGGCAGGGCGCGGTTGTGGCCGGTGAAGTCGGCGTAGTACCCCTGCGCCTCACCGGTGAGCGTGACGTGGAGCGCGTGGTGGACGTCGTCGTCCCACTGGGCGTCCATGCCACGCCCGCCGTCGCCGGTCGGGGTGACCATGAAGGCGTCGTTGAGGTCGCTCTCGGCCACGAGGTGCAGCGGGCGCCCCAGCCGACGGCCGAGCTCAGCGACCTCGTCGGCCAGCTGGGCCAACAGGTGCGGGCTCGAGTCGTCGCGCAGCTCGTGGACCGCGTCGAGGCGCAGTGCGTCGACGTGGAAGTCGGCGAACCAGCGCAGCGCGTTGTCGACCATCCAGCGGCGCACCGCGGTGCTGTCCGCGCCGTCGAGGTTGAACCCTGCACCCCACGGCGTGTGGTGCGCGTCGGAGAAGTACGGCCCGAACCTCGACAGGTAGTTCCCGACCGGTCCGAGGTGGTTGTAGACGACGTCGAGGCAGACCCCGAGCCCGAGGCGGTGGCACTCGTCGACGAACCGCTGCAGGGCCGCAGGGCCGCCGTAGACGTCGTTGACGGCATACGGCCCCACCCCGTCGTAACCCCAGTTCCAGCGGCCCGGCCACGCCGCGAGCGGCATGAGCTCCACGACGTCGACACCGAGGTCCACCAGGTGCGGCAACCGCGACAGCGCCGAGTCGAGGGTGCCTTCCGGCGTGAAGGTGCCCACGTGCAGCTCGTAGACGACGGCCCCGAGCACACCGCGGCCGCCCTGCGGCCCGGTCCACGTGGCGTCGTCCCACTGGTGCCGTCCCGCGTCGAACCAACGACTCGGTCCGTGCACCCCGCGCGGCTGCTGCGCCGAACGCGGGTCGGGGGTCAGGTCGCCCCCGTCGACGCGGAAGCCATAGTCCAGCACCGGGTATGGCGCCGTGGCCCCAAGGGGCAGCTGCCACGCCCACCAGCCGTCGTCCTGGCGCACCATCGGCGCGGTCGCGGTCGGGTCGTCGCCGAGGGTGAACTCGACCTCGACCTTCTCGGCCGAGGGAGCCCACACGGTGATGGCGGAAGACGAATTGGTCTGCTGCTCAAGCGATTTCATTGAGTCCTATCGTGCCACGTCGGACGAGCAGGGCAACCGGCAGGGCAGCCAGCAGTTCGGCCAGCCGCACCCCGGGACGTTCCTCGTGCGAGACGACGCTGGCCCCGCTGAGCAGGTCGTGCCACTCACCGGCGGGCAGGGCGAGGTGTGCCTCACCCCAGCCACCGGAGGCGGCGAGCTTGTCGCTCAGCCGAGTGACCACGGCCACCACCTGCGGGCCGCTCTCGTCGCCACGGGCAACGGCCAGGGCGTGGTCGCTGCTCGTCACGACCTGGTCGTAGGTGGCCTGCACCCCGGTGAACCAGCGGGCGTGGTGGCGCCTCAGCCGCAACGCCCGCGACGTCACGAGCAGCTTCTCGTCGTCGAGGTCGGCCGGTGCCTTGCGCTTGTCGAGGCGGGCCAGACGGGCGCGCCGGTGGGCGTAGTCCACGGGCCGGCGGTTGTCCGGGTCGACCAGCGACAGGTCGACGAGCTCGGTGCCCTGGTAGACGTCGGGGACGCCCGGGACGACGAGCTGCAGCAGCTTCTGGCCGAGGATGTTGGCGCGGGCGGCAGCGGCGGTCCGCGTGACCCACGTCTGGCAGTGGGCGACGAGCTCGGGCTGGCTCAGCAGCGCCGACACGTAGCGCTGCACGTCGGCCTCGTAGGCGTCGTCCTGGTCGGTCCACGTCGTGTGGCGCTTCGCCTCGCGAATCGCCTTGGTGGCGTAGGCCTGGAGCCGGTCGACGCTGATCGGCCACGCACCCACCGCGGTCTGCAGGAGGAAGTACTCCGTCGCCGCGTCGAGCTTCTTCCCGCGGTGCGGACCGGAGAGACGACGTGCCGTGGTGACCCAGGTCCTCCACTCCGCCGAGAGCTCGGACACCACGGCGAGCCGGGCCCGGACGTCCTCGGAGCGCTTCGTGTCGTGCGTCGACAAGGTGGTCATCGTCGTGGGCCAGGTCGCCAGCTGCCGCGCAGCGAACTCGTGCAGCTCCTGTGGTGGGATCCCGACGAGCTCGGGGTCCCCCCCGACCTCGTTGAGCGAGGTGAGGCGTGCGTAGCGGTAGAAGGTGGTGTCCTCGATCCCCTTGGCCATCACCGGGCCGCAGGTCTGCTGGAACCGCACGACGAACTCGCGCTGCGCCGCCTCGGTGTCGGCCTGGGCCTCGGGGAGACGCCCGCCTCGGGCCAGCTGGGCGACCAGGCTGACGCTGAGGTGGTCGGAAGCGGTCACCAGGGCCATCGCCCGCGACTCGGCGGCGTTGAGCACGGCTGTCTGGTCGGGATCTGCCTCGTCGCCGCCGAGGTAGGCGCGGTAGCGGTCCATGGCGACCAGCAGGGCACCGAGCGCGCGCTTGAGGGAGGCCTGGTCGTGCCAGGGCAGGACCTGCTCGGCCAGGCGCATCAGCCGGTTGACCTCGGCGGCCTGCACCTCGTGCACCACCTGCTGCTTGGCCTCGACGACCATGGCGGAAAGGTCCTCGGGGTGGCCGACGACCTGGCTGAGCAGGTCGGTCAGGGGGCCCTTCCCGGCCGGGTCGACGAAGACCCCGCCCACCCGCAGCAGGGTGTCGTACCCCGTGGTGCCGGCGCAGCGCCACGAGTCCAGCAGCTCCTCGTGGCCCTCGAGGATCTTCTCGGCGACCACCCAGGCGTCGTCGGTGGCCTCGGCGAGCCGGGCGAGGTACCCGCCCGGGTCGGCGAGGCCGTCCGGGTGGTCGATCCGGAAGCCGTCGATGAACCCGGCCCGGTAGAAGTACAGGAGCAGCCGGTGGGTGGCGTCGAACACCTCGGGGTGCTCGACGCGTACCGCCGCCAGGGTGGTCACGTCGAAGAACCGTCGGTAGTTGAGGCGCTCGGCGCCCTCGCGCCAGTCGCACAGCAGGTACCACTGCGCCTCGACGAGCTCCCCGATCGGCAGGTGGTCCGTGCCCTGGCGCACCGGGAACTCGTGGTCGAAGTACCGCACCACGGTCTCGTCGCCGCCAGGTCCCCCGTCCCGGGCGAGCGAGAGCTCGCCCGCCGCCACGGCCGCGGAGAGCGGACCACCGAGCACGGGCACCAGGACCCGGTCGTCCTCGGCCGCCCAGTCCACGTCGAACCAGTGCGCGTACTCCGAACCGTGACCCTCACGCAGCAGCGACCACCACTGGCGGTTGCGCCAGGCCGGGCTCGGCGTCGTCATGTGGTTGGGGACGACGTCGACGATGACCCCGAGTCCGTACAGCGACATGGTCCGCGACAGCCGGGCGAGCTCCGTGCCGCCCCCGGCC
The DNA here is from genome assembly GCA_963731235.1 of uncultured Actinomycetota bacterium. Taxonomy (GTDB): domain Bacteria; phylum Actinomycetota; class Actinomycetes; order Actinomycetales; family Dermatophilaceae; genus Pedococcus. The sequence goes on from CAVSUT010000017.1 coordinate 220,263, forward strand.
TCCTCGTTGACGAGGTCGTGGTCGACCACGTCGTACCCGTGGGTGGACCCGGGGGCCGGCTGCAGCACCGGCGACAGGTAGGCGTGCGAGACCCCCAGGCTGTCGAGGTAGCTCGCCTGCTCTGCCGCCTGGTCGAAGGTGAACTCGCCGTGGACCTGCAGGCGGTAGGTCGCCGTGGGTACCACGCGCCCTTCCGCCGGCCGGTGCGGTGGCGTACCGCGCTGCATACCCGTCTCCTGCGTGGTCATCGAACGGTTGAGGTGGTGGTCATCGAGGCGCCTCCGGCACCCTCAGGGGGTGGTCATCGGCGGGCGACAGCCGCTCCGGCAGGCGATCCCGACGGGAGCGGTCGCGGGCACCGCAGGACGATGACGCTGCGTCCCTGGGCCTTCACCTTGGCGTCCGGCTTGTACTCCTTGGCCCCGACCTCCTGTGCGGAGGTGTCGAGCTCGGTGACCCACCGGTCGCCGTACTCCTTGCTCGGCAGGACGAACGGGAGCACGTCGTGGTGGCCGTTGAAGATCACCAGGAAGTGGTCGTCCAGCGTCTGCTGGCCGCGGGTGTCCGGCTCCGGGATGGTCTGCCCGTTGAGGAAGACCATCATCGCGCGGGCGTAGCCGTTGGCCCAGGAGTCCTCGTCCATGTGGTTGCCACCGGGCTCGAACCACGCGATGTCACCCACGGCGCTCTCGCCACCGTGGTCGGCCGACCCCGCGAAGAAGCGACGGCGCCGGAACACCGGGTGCTCACGACGGAGCTCGACGAGCCGCTGCGTGAACGCGATGAGGTCCAGCTGGTCCTGGTCGAGGTCCCAGTCGATCCACGAGATCTCGTTGTCCTGGCAGTAGCCGTTGTTGTTGCCGCCCTGGCTGCGCCCGAGCTCGTCGCCGTGCAGGAGCATCGGCACACCCTGCGAGAGCAGGAGGGTCGCGAGCATGTTGCGCTGCTGGCGCAGGCGCAGCGCGTTGACCTTCTTGTCCTTGGTCGGGCCCTCGACCCCGCAGTTCCAGGAGCGGTTGTGGCTCTCGCCGTCGTTGCCGTCCTCGCCGTTGGCGTCGTTCTGCTTCTCGTTGTAGGACACCAGGTCCCGCAGGGTGAAGCCGTCGTGGGCCGTGACGAAGTTGATCGAGGCGATCGGCTTGCGGCCGCTGTGCCCGTAGAGGTCGCTGGAGCCGGTGAGCCGCGACGCGAACTCGCCGAGGGTCGCGCTCTCGCCGCGCCAGAAGTCGCGCACGGTGTCGCGGTACTTGCCGTTCCACTCGGTCCACAGGGGCGGGAAGTTGCCGACCTGGTAGCCGCCGTCGCCCACGTCCCAGGGCTCGGCGATGAGCTTGACCTGGCTGACCACCGGGTCCTGCTGCACGAGGTCGAAGAACGCCGACAGCTTGTCGACCTCGTGGAACTGGCGGGCCAGCGTCGCGGCGAGGTCGAAGCGGAAGCCGTCGACGTGCATCTCGGTCACCCAGTAGCGCAGCGAGTCCATGATGAGCTGGAGCACGTGCGGGTGGCGCATGAGCAGGCTGTTGCCGGTGCCCGTGGTGTCGTAGTAGTGGGCCTTGTCCTCGTCGACGAGGCGGTAGTAGGCCGCGTTGTCGATGCCGCGGAAGCAGATGGTCGGGCCGAGCTGGTTGCCCTCGGCCGTGTGGTTGTAGACGACGTCGAGGATGACCTCGATGTCGGCCTCGTGCAGCGCCTTGACCATGCCCTTGAACTCGGCCACCTGCTCGCCGCGCGTGCCGTATGCCGCGTAGCCGTTGTGGGGCGCGAGGAACCCGATGGTGTTGTAGCCCCAGTAGTTCGACAGGCCCTTGTCGCGCAGGGTGAAGTCGTTGACGAACTGGTGCACCGGCATGAGCTCGATGGCCGTGATGCCGAGGTTCTTGAGGTGCTCGATGATCACCGGGTGGGCGATGCCGGCATAGGTGCCGCGGATCTCCTCCGGGATGTCGGGGTGCGTCTCGGTCAGGCCCTTGACGTGCGCTTCGTAGATGACGCTGTTGTGGTACTCGTGGCGCGGCAGCCGGTCCTGGCCCCAGTCGAAGAACGGGTTGATGACCACGGAGAGCATCGTGTGGCCGGCGCTGTCGTCGGTGTTGACCTTCTCCGGCTCGTCGCTCGGGTCGTCGAACCGGTAGGAGAACAGCGACTCGTCGCCGTCGGGCTGGCCGTCGATGGCCTTGGCGTAGGGGTCGAGCAGCAGCTTGGCCGGGTTGCAGCGGTGGCCGTTCGCGGGGTCGTACGGGCCGTGCACGCGGTAGCCGTAGCGCTGCCCCGGCTGGACACCGGGGAGGTACCCGTGCCAGACGAAGCCGTCGACCTCGGGGAGGGAGAACCTGCTCTCCACTCCCTCGTCGTCGACGAGGCACAGCTCGACGTTGTCGGCGGCCTCCGAGAACAGTGCGAAGTTCACACCGGTCCCGTCGTAGGTCGCGCCGAGCGGGTAGGCCTTGCCGGGCCAGATCTCCATGTTTCGCCTTCGTGTTCTTTGTCGTGGTCGAGACCACGACCTGCTGGTGAGGGCGGCACTGGCCTCGCGTCGGTCCCTATTGTGCAGGAGGTTGGCGCTGCGCGCAGACCAGCGGCTGGCACCGGGGTAAGCGCCCGCTCAGTAGAGTGCAGGGCGTACGCACGACCTGCCCGCTCCGTCCCACCCCTTGGAGGACTGCATGACCACCCAGCGTGTCGCGATCGTCACCGGAGCCGCCCGCGGGATCGGGGCGGCCACCGCCCTCAGGCTGGCCTCCGACGGCAACGCCGTGGCCGTGCTCGACCTCGACGAGGCGTCCTGCGCCGAGACGGTCACCGCCATCACCGAGGCCGGCGGCCGGGCGATCGCCGTGGGCGTCGACGTCGCCAAGGCCGACCAGGTCGAGGCCGCCGTGCAGCGCGTCGCCGACGAGCTCGGCGGGCCGACCATCCTGGTCAACAACGCCGGGATCACCCGCGACAACCTGCTGTTCAAGATGACCGAGCAGGACTGGGACTCCGTCATGGACGTCCACCTGCGCGGGTCCTTCCTCATGACCCGCGCCGTCCAGAAGCACATGACGGCGGCGGGGTACGGACGCATCGTCAACCTGTCCTCCACCTCGGCGCAGGGCAACCGCGGCCAGGTGAACTACGCCGCGGCCAAGGCGGGTCTGCAGGGCTTCACCAAGACCCTCGCGATCGAGCTCGGCAAGTTCGGCGTCACCGCGAACGCCGTGGCGCCGGGGTTCATCCAGACCGACATGACCAGGATGACGGCCGAGCGCATGGGGGTCTCCTTCGAGGACTTCATCACGCACTCCGCCTCCCAGATCCCCGTCGCGCGGGTCGGCCAGCCGCAGGACATCGCCGCGACCATCGCCTTCCTCACCTCCGAGGAGGCCGGCTTCGTCTCCGGCCAGGTCATCTACGTCGCCGGCGGACCGCAGGACTGATGCCTGCGACCGAGTTCGGCGACTCCCCCCGGCCGACCCTGACCATCGACTGCGACGGCCGGCTGGTGCGGCCGATGACCGCCCAGGCGTGGAAGGCGACCTTCCCCACCGTCAACGTGGTGGCCCGGTATGCCGTCACGACCGTCCTCGGGGTCCTCGTGTGGATGTCGACACGCTCGGTCCCCCTGGCCCTGACCATCGCGCTGCTCGTCCCGACGGTGGCGCTGGTCGTCACCCGCGCCCGGATCGAGCGCAACATCCGGACGGTCGTGGGGCGCGGCGCCAGCCTCACGTCCGGGTACGACGGCCTCGGCCGGTTCGTCGTCGAGCGAGCCGGTGGTGCGGTGGAGTTCACGCGCGGCGATGCCCGGGGGGTCGAGCGCGTCGGCGACGTCGCCGTGGTGCGGCCGCGCTCGAGGCAGCCGGCCTTCGTGACGCCGTCGGCCCTGCTGACCGACGACGACGTCACCTTCCTCACCACCGGACCGGGCGGGCTCGACCCCGTCGAGGAGTTCCGGCTCGAGCACCCCGAGGTGGCCCGTCCCGTCCTGGTCACCGTTGCGGTGCAGCGGGCGGTCTACCGGATGTCCGTGCGTGCCCTGGTCAGGCACCCGCTCAGCGTCGTCGTGGCGGTCTGCGCCGTGCTCACCGTCGTCCTCATCGCGGTCTACCCCACCGCGATCTCTGCCCTGGTCCTCGCGCTCGCGCTCGCCTTCGTGGCGGTCGTCTACGTCGGCGGACCTCGGGCGGGCGCACAGAAGTTCTTCCCGGAGGGCAGCGTCATGGGCGTCGCGGTGGACGACCGCGGCCTCGTGGTCCACATCCCCGGCTTTCCCTCACGGCTGGACGCGTCCGAGCTGCGTAGGGTCCAGGTGACGCAGGACGGGGTGGCCCTGCGCGCGCGCAACCTGCGGACCTACGTGTTGCCGCGGCAGGCGCTGACCGACGACGACCTCGACCGCCTGCGCGCACTCGTCGCCCGCTGAGCGCGCGGTCTTGGCTCAGCCAGTGGCCGTGACGACGAGACGTCCCGTGGTCTGGCCGGCTCCCAGACGAGCCAAGGCCGCCGGGGCGTCGCCGAACGGGACCCGTTGTGAGACCACGGGTCTCACTCGGCCCTCCGCGGCCCATCGGGACAGGGTTTCGTGCGCCTGCCGTGCCACGGCCGGGTCGCGTTGGAGGTACAGCCCCCAGTGCAGGCCGAGGATCGAGTAGTTCTTCACGAGCGCGTGTCCGAGCGCCGGCGTGGGGATCGTGCCGCTGGTGAAGCCGACGACGACGATGCGCCCCTCGAAGCCGATCACCTTGGTCGAGGCGTCGTACGACGCGCCTCCGACGGGGTCGAAGACGACGTCGGCACCGGTGGGACCCACTGCGTCCTTGAGGTCGCCGACGAGGTCACCGGCCTTCCGGTCCACGACGACGTCCGCACCCGCCGCACGGGCCACCTCGGCCTTCGCCTCGCCGCCCACGACCGCGACCACGCGCGCGCCGAGCGCCTTGCCGACCTGCACCGCGGCGCTGCCGACACCACCGGCTGCAGCGTGGACGACCAACGTCTCACCGGGCGCGAGCGCAGCACGACGCACCAGCCCCACGTATGCGGTCTGGTAGGCGATGGTCAGGCAGCTGGCCTCGGCGTCATCGAGGGACGGCGGGGCCGCGAACGTGCCCCCCAGCGGGAGCAGTGCCTGCTCGGCCAGTCCTCCGTGGGGCATCGCCGTCGTGCCGACCACCCGGTCGCCGACGCGGATGGGCGGGCCGACAGTGGCCCCTTCGGCCGCGGAGCCCACCTGCAGCACCTCACCGCAGACCTCGACCCCCGGGACGAACGGCAGGGCCGGCCTGACCTGGTAGTGACCGCGAGCCATCAGCACGTCGGGGAAGTTCAGCGCGGTCGCCAGCACCTTCACCCGGACGTGCCCGGCGGGCACCTGCGGCTCGACGACGTCACCGAGCACGAGGACGTCGGCGGGTTCACCGAGGTTCGTGACCTGCCATGCCTGCACGGGTGCCTCCTGCTGTGGGTGCGTGGTGCGTCGGTGAGAGGGTCAGTCGGTCAGTCGGTGCCCAGGGTGACCCCGGGCAGCGCGCCGGCCATGCGCCGCATACCGGACAGCCACCGGTCCGGGTCGGACGCACGGTGCGCGTACATCTGGGCGACCTCGGGGTGCGGCAGGACCAGGAAGTGCCCCTGCTCCATGGCGACGAACAGGTCTCGCGCCACGTCCTGCGGGTCGACGGCGTCCGGCTCCATGAGGGCTCGGCCCACGGTGCCGGAGCTCCACAGCATGTCGGTGCGGACCCCTTGCGGACAGACCGCGTGCACGCGAACTCCCTTGTCGCCGTAAGTCATCGACAACCACTCGGCGAACGCGAAGGCGGCGTGCTTGGTCACGGCGTAGGGGGCGGCGCCGGGGATGGACAACAGGCCCGCGGCCGACACGGTGGCGACGAAGGTGCCGCTCCCCCGCTCGACCCAGGTCGGCACGAGCAGCCTGGCAGCGCGCACGTGCGCCATGACGTTGACGTTCCAGGAGACCTCCCACGCCTTCTCGGCCACCGCCTCGGTACCGCCGCGGGCGACGCCGGCGTTGGCGCAGTAGACGTCGATCTCACCGAGGTGGTCGCGCGCGGACCCGATCAGGGCCGTCACACCCTCCTCGCTGGCAGCGTCGCCGGGGACGGCTACGGCGAGCTCGCCCAGCTCTGCGACGACGGACACGGCGGCATCGGCATCGAGGTCGTTGACCACGACCTGGGCCCCGGCTGCGACGAACGCCTTCGCGTAGGCGGCGCCGATGCCCCGCCCCGCTCCGGTGACGACCACGCGCCGGCCGCTGAGGTCGAGGGTCACAGGTTGCCGCCGAGGGTGACGCCGCCGTCGACGACGAGCGTCTGGCCGGTGACCCACCCCGCGTCCTTGGACAGCAGGAACGACACGGCGCCCGCGACGTCCTCGGGGACACCGAGCCGCTTCATCGGGTAGGCCGCGGCGACCTTCTCCTCGCGGCCCTCGTAGAGCGCCTCGGCGAACTTGGTCTTGACGACCGCGGGGGCCACCGCGTTGACGCGCAGGGCCGGGCCGAGCTGGTAGGCCAGCTCGACGGTGAGGTGGATCAGCGCGGCCTTGCTCACGGCATACCAGCCGATCGAGCCGGTGGCACCGAGTCCGGCGATGGAGGCGACGTTGACCACGGCGCCCGGGGTGGCCTCGCTGCCGAGGCCCGCCGCCACGGCCTTCTGGGTCCAGGAGAACGCCGAGAGGACGTTGACCTCCATGATCTTGCGAGCCACCTCGAGCGGTGCGTCGAGCATGGGACCGTAGACCGGGTTGATGCCGGTGTTGTTGACCAGGTAGTCGAGGCCGCCGAAGGTCTCACGGGCAGCCGCGACCACCTCGTCCTGATGAGCCTCGTCGGCGGCGTTGCCGGCGATGCCCAACGCCCTGGTCGGACCACCGAGCCGCTCCACGGCCTCGGCCAGGGCCTCGGGCTTGCGGGCGGTGATGACGACCCGGGCGCCCTCGGCGACCAGCTTCTCGGCGATGCCGAGGCCGATCCCCCGAGAGGCACCCGTGACGATGGCGACGGCGTTGTCGTGGGTGGGGTGCGAAGCCATGGTCGTCAGAGGCCGAGGTCGCGGCCGATGAGCTCCTTCATGATCTCGTTCGAGCCGGCCCAGATCTTCGAGACGCGGGCGTCCCGCCAGGCGCGGGCCACGCGGTACTCGTTCATGAAGCCGTAGCCACCGTAGAGCTGCACGCACTCGTCGAGGACCTCGTTCTGCACCTGCGCGGACCACCACTTGGCCTTCGCGGCGTCGACCGCGGTCAGGGTGCCGTCGGCGTGGGCGGCGATGCAGTCGTCGATGTAGGCCTGGGTGACCTCGAGCTTGGTCTGCAGCTCGGCCATCTTGAACTTGTTGTGCTGGAAGGACCCGACCGCCTGGCCGAACGCCTTGCGCTCCTTGGTGTAGGCCACGGTCTCGCGGAAGATCTGGAACGCATGGGCGGTGTTGGCCACCGCCGCACCGATGCGCTCCTGGGGCAGGCGCTGCATCATCGAGATGAAGCCCAGCCCCTCCTCACCGAGCCGGTTGGCGTCCGGGACGCGGACGTCCTCGAAGAACAGCTCGGAGGTGTCGGCCTCCTCCTGACCCACCTTGTCGAGCTTGCGGCCCCGGCTGAAGCCCTCCATCCCGGCTTCGACCATGAGCAGGCTGATGCCCTTGGCACCCTTGGAGGGGTCGGTGCGCGCCGCCACGATGACGAGGTCGGCCTGGTAGCCGTTGGTGATGAAGGTCTTGGAGCCGTTGAGGATCCAGTCGCCGGAGCCGTCGTCGGCCCGCACGGCCGTCGTCTTCAACGCAGCGAGGTCGGAGCCGCCGGAGGGCTCGGTCATCGCGATCGCGGCGATGAGGTCGCCGTGGGCCATGCCCGGCAGCCAGCGTCGCTTCTGCTCCTCGGTCCCGAGGTCGACGATGTAGGGCGGGCAGACGTCGGAGTGGATGCCGAAGCACGAGGACACCGCGAAGTTGAAGCCGGCGATCTCCTCGGCGGCGATCGCGTTGAAGCGGTAGTCGTCGGCACCCATGCCGCCGAACTCCTCGGGGATGTCGAGGCCGAACAGGCCCTGCTTGCCGGCTTCCTTCCAGAGGTCGCGGTCGATCGACTTCACCTCGAGCATCTGCTCGGCTCGCGGCTTGAGGTTGCGGTCGATGAACTCGCGGACAGAGCTGCGGAAGGCCTCGTGGTCGGGGCCGTAGATGTTCCGGGGCATGGGATCCTCCAAGTGACTAAGCGCTTGCTTAGTCTGCGATGGCTACGGCATGCTGTCAACCATGTCGATCTCCGTGCGCGCGTCCGCCGGTGCCGCCGAGCCGTCCTCCGCCACGGCCCACCGCCTGCTCGAGGCCGCAGCCGAGGCGTTCGCCGACCGCGGCTTCCACGCGACGACCACCCGCGACATCGCCTCACGGGCCGGGCTGTCCCCCGCCGGGGTCTACGTGCACTTCGCCTCCAAGGAGGAGCTGCTCTACCAGCTCAGCCGGGAGGGCCACGAGGTCGCCCGCGACCTGCTCGTCGCGGCCGCCGCCGCCGCGGCCTCCCCCACCGAGGCCCTGCGCGCCATCATGGGCACCTTCTCGCGCTGGCACGCCGAGCACTTCCGCGTCGCCCGCATCGTGCAGTACGAGTTCGGCAACCTCACCCCTGAGCACCGCGACGCCGTCCTGGGGCTGCGCAAGCAGATCGACGCCGTGGTCCGCGACGTCGTCACCGCCGGGGTGGCCTCGGGCGAGTTCCACGTCGAGGACGTCCCCGACACCACGCTCGCCCTGATGTCCATGGCCGTCGACGTGGCCCGCTGGTACGACCCGGAGATCAAGCGCACCCCCGAAGCCATCGGCGACGCCTACGCCGACCTCGGCATCCGCCTGGTCACCGCCCGCTGACCCGACGTCCTCGACCGGGCAGTCCTCGACTCGGCCGGGACGTGCGGTATGGCGCGGAGCCCGGTGCCGGGCCCCGCGCCATACGGGAGGGCTGCGACTACTTCACCTCCGAGCGGCGCACCCGCCACAGGCCGATCACCAGCGGGAGCACGACCCACAGCAGGCTGGCGGTGCCCACCTGGGCCCAGTCCCGGGCCTGCATGGCCGCGCCTTCCACCAGAGGGGCGGTGGCGCTGCCGAGGTCGAGCCACTCGCCCACGGTGCGCATCCGCTCGACCAGCGACGTGAGGGCCATCCACGCGGTCGGCAGGACGAAGTAGCCCACGATGGCCGCCGGGGTGTTCAGCAGGGACAGGCCGAACCCGACGCCCTGGGCCAGGCTCAGCACGAGGACCACGGCCACACCGGTCAGCAGCCTCCCCGACAGCGACCACGTGCTGTCGGCGCCACGACCGTGCACGGCGATGAGGTTGGCCACCGCGGCCAGCACCAGGGCGACGCCCAGCGAAGCCGTGGCCGCCACCAGGGAGGCCACCACCTTGGCGAGCACCACCCGGTGGCGACGCGGCTCGAGCGCGAACGTCGTCAGCCCGGTGCGCTGCGACCACTCGGCCGTGGCCGCGAGGATGCCGACGATGGGCACGAGCACCATCAGCGGCCCCGACGTCGCAGCCAGGTAGCCGCCGTAGCCGTGTGCCCCGCCACCGACGAACAGCATGATGGCGACGGCCGCTGCGATGACCAGCCCGATCGTGATGAGCAGCCAGCGGCCCGCCCGCGTGTCCAGCTGCTTGCGGAACTCGACGGCGACGAGGCGCCGGAACGGGACAGCATCCGTGGGACGCGCTCCGGGGATCCTCGGCAGCGCCGACCGTCGGTGGGACGAGCCCGACGGGTCGTCGGGCCGCCCGACGTGGGTGCCGTCGGTCGCCGGGGTGGTCCTGCTGTGTGTGGCGGTCCGTGTGGTGGCCTGCGTGGTCGTGGACGTGCTCATGCCGCCACCTCCTCTCGTGCCGTGCCGGTGGTGAGATCGAGGAAGATGTCCTCGAGGCCGCGGCCGTCCGCCTGGCGCAGCTCGACCAGGGCGACGCCGTGACGAGCGGCAGCCGCGCCGACGACGACCGGTTCTGCCTCGGCGACCAGCGCGCCCCCGGGTGACCGGCTCGTGGCGATCCCCTCCGCTCGGAGTGCCGCCTCCAGCGCTGCGTCCTCCGTGGCCCGGACCGTGGTCCCTGCTCCACGCAGGAGTTCGGCCTTGGTGCCGGAGGCGACGATGCGCCCGCCCCCGATGACGACGATCTCGTCGGCGACGATCTCGATCTCGCCCAGCAGGTGGGAGGAGAGCAGCACCGTGCCACCGTCGTCGGCGAACCCGCGCAGCAGCGAGCGCATCCACCGGATGCCGGCAGGGTCCAGGCCGTTGGCCGGCTCGTCGAGCACGAGCACCTCGGGGTCACCGAGCAGGGCGTGGGCCAGCCCCAGCCGCTGCCGCATGCCCAGGGAGTAGTCGCGCACCCGGCGGTGGCTCTCGCGGTCGGTGAGCCCGACGAGGTCGAGCATCTCTGCGACCCGGCTGCGGTCGACGCCCATCACGACCGCGGACAGGGTGAGCACCTCGCGACCGGTTCGGCCGGCGTGCTGGGCGCTGGCGTCCAGGAGCACCCCGACGTGGCGCCCCGGGTTGGGCAGGGCCGCGTACGGTCGGCCCAGCACCGTGGCCGTCCCGGAGGTCGCGGGGGTCAGCCCGCACAGGATGCGCATCGTGGTGGACTTCCCGGCACCGTTCGGGCCGAGGAACCCGGTGATGAGTCCTGGTTTGGCGTCGAAGGTGATCGCATCGACGGCCACCATGGACCCATAGCGTCTGGTCAAGCTGTTCACGGAGATCATGGGGACCAGCCTCGTCACCGGCACCGCTGGCCACATCGGTCCACGGCACCTACCGGGTCATCCTTTGGTCTCGTGTCGTGCAGACCCGAGGATGACGCCAGACCGGGGACCGGCGGCATACCCTCGGCAGGTGCTGCTGCGAAACCCGGACCCGCTCCCCCGCACCCTCTGGGGCGAGACCTGGCGGTTCCTGCTGGCCCTTTTCAGCGGGATCATGCTGTTCGGCTTCATCCTCACCGAGGCCGATGCGCCTGGCGCGCCCGTGGTGTCCGAGGTCGTTCCGGTCATCGAGTTCGTCCTCGGCCTGGTGGCCCTGGCACTGCTGCCGTTCCGGCGCCGGTACCCCCTCCCGGTCGCGTTGGCGACAGCGGTGTGCAGCGGCGCCTCGTCGATGGCGGCCGGTGCCGCCCTGATCGCCCTGGTCTCCCTGTCCACGCACCGTCGCTGGCGCCCGGTCGCCCTCGTCGCGGTGGTGTCACTCCTCGGCGGGGTGACGTACGAGGCCCTGCGACCGAGTATCGACGGGCTGTGGGCGGCTCTGGCCACCCTCGTCATCGGTGCCCTGCTCGTGGCCCTGGTGATCGCGGTCGGCTACTACATCGGGGCGCGTCGCGACCTGGTGACGTCGCTGCACGACCGCGCCGACACCGCCGAGCGCGAACAGGCGAGCAGGGTGGCCGAGGCGCGAGCCAACGAGCGTGCGCAGATCGCCCGGGAGATGCACGACGTGCTGGCCCACCGGATCTCGTTGGTGGCCATGCATTCCGGGGCGCTGGCCTACCGCACCAACCTGTCGGTGGACGAGACGACGAGGACGGCGTCGATCATCCGGGACAACGCCCACCTCGCCCTCACCGAGCTGCGGGAGGTCCTGGGCGTGCTGCGCGACCCCGGCAACGACCCCTCCGCCGCGGTCCTCGAGCCGCCGCAGCCCACCCTCGGGTCGGTCCGGGCACTGATCGAGGAGGAACGCGCCTCGGGCCGCGAGATCGTGGACTCGATCGACGTCCTGGATCTCGACCTCGCACCAGCAGCCCTGTCCCGGCACGCCTTCCGCATCATCCAGGAGTGCCTGACCAATGCGCGCAAACACGCGCCCGGTGTTCCGGTGACGTTGGAGCTCAGCGGCGGGCCGGGTTCGGGTCTGGACCTGCGGGTGAGCAACCCGGTCCCCGTCCCCGCCGGTACTTCCCACCGCCTGCCACCATCGGGCATGGGCCTGGCCGGCATCACCGAACGGGCGGTGCTCTCCGGTGGCGAGCTGTCCTTCGGCCCGGACGAGCGGGGACAGTTCGTCGTGCGTGCTCGGCTACCGTGGCGCGCATGAGCCAACCGATCCGGGTCGTCCTGGTCGACGACGACCCGCTCGTCCGGGCCGGGCTCGCCATGATCCTCGGCGGCTCCTCCGACATCGAGGTGGTCGCCGAGGCCGGCGACGGTGTGGAGGCGGTCGGCACGATCGCCGCCCAGCAGCCGGACGTGGTGCTGATGGACCTGCGGATGCCACGACGCGACGGGCTGGAGGCCACCCGCCTCGTCGTCGCGGCGCAGGGCTCGACAGGACGGCTCACCCCCACCCGGGTCATCGTGCTCACGACCTTCGACACCGACGACATGGTGGTGACGGCGCTGCGCGTGGGTGCGAGCGGGTTCCTGCTCAAGGACACCCCGCCGCAGCGGATCGTCGACGCCATCAGGTCGGTGGCTGCGGGCGAACCCACGCTCTCACCGACGGTCACGGCCCAGCTCATCGCTTCGGTGACCTCGGCCGACACGGGTCGATCCGCTGCCGCCAAGGCCCTGCTCGCCACCCTGACCGAGCGCGAGCACCAGGTCGCCGTGGCCATCGGCCGCGGCAGTTCCAACGCCGAGATCGCCTCCGAGCTCTACCTCAGCGTCCCGACCGTCAAGACGCACGTCTCACGGCTGTTCACCAAGCTGGACGCCGACAACCGGGTGCAGATCGCGCTGGTCGTGCACGACGCCGGCCTCAGCTGAACCCGGGCCCTCAGCGGGCGCTCAGCGGTTCGACCTGGCGGACGACCTCGGCGACCAGCTCGTAGGTCTCGTCCTCGGTGTCGCCCGCCATGCCCATGAGCACCGTGTCGATCCCGGCTGCCGAGAGGCGACCGAAGCGCTCGACCGTCTCGTCGACCGAGGCGTACGGCTCACCGCTGGGCGCCGTACCTGACCCGTCGCGGCTCAGGGCGACCCGGGCGAGCACGGTCTTCTCGAGGTCGGCGTAGTCGCGGCCGACGTCCTCGCAGTGCCCGCGCAGGACCTCGAGCTTGCGCGGGATCCCCTCCGGACCCAGCCCGCTGTCGAACAGGTTGCAGGCATCCGCGTACTGCGCGACCAACCGCAGCGTCTTCTTCTCGCCCCCGCCGCCGATGAGGATCGGCGGGTGGGGGCGGCTCAGGCTCTGGGGGACGTTGAGGGGACGTTCGAGCTGGTAGTGCTGCCCCGCATACGGGCTGTCGTCGCCGGCCCACATCTGCAGGCAGATCTGCAGCGTCTCCTCGAGGCGTTCGAAGCGCTCCCTGGTGGACGGGTAGGGCACGCCGAGGCCACGGTGCTCCTCCTCGTTCCAGGCGGCGCCGATGCCGAGCCAGGCACGGCCACCGGAGAGGACATCGAGGCTGGTGACGGTCTTGGCGAGCAGGCCGGGGTGACGGTAGGTCACGCCGGTGACCAGCGTCCCGAGCTGGATCCGGCTGGTCTGCCCTGCCGCAAAGGCCAGGGCGGTGTAGCCCTCGACCATGTCGAGCTCGGGCGGGCCGATCATCGAGATCTGGAAGAAGTGGTCCATCACCCACAGGCTCGAGAGCCCAGCGCCCTCGGCGTTGCGGGCGATCCGGCCGAACGTGGGCCCGATGGAGGCCGGGGCTCCCGGCCACGAGAAGTAGGAGACCTGTTGTCCGAGGCGCATGTCCTCATCCTGCCCACGGGTGCTCGCGGACCACAAACGCGGGGATGCGCCACGGCGTGCGACCCCCGGTCAGGGGGCCGCACGCCGTGGTGGTGCAGCTGGAGCGGCTCGGCTCAGTCGCGGGTGAGCTTGCGGTAGGTCACCCGGTGCGGACGGGCTGCGTCGGCGCCGAGGCGCTCGACCTTGTTGCCCTCGTAGGACTCGAAGTTGCCCTCGAACCAGTACCACTTGCCGGGGTTCTCCTCGGTGCCCTCGTAGGCGAGGATGTGCGTCGCCACCCGGTCGAGGAACCACCGGTCGTGGCTGATGACCACGGCGCAACCGGGGAAGTCGAGCAGCGCGTTCTCGAGCGACCCGAGCGTCTCGACGTCGAGGTCGTTGGTGGGCTCGTCGAGCAGCAGCAGGTTGCCGCCCTGCTTGAGGGTGAGCGCGAGGTTGAGGCGGTTGCGCTCCCCACCGGACAGCACGCCGGTCATCTTCTGCTGGTCCGGGCCCTTGAACCCGAACTGCGAGACGTACGCGCGGGACGGGATCTCGACCTGGCCGACCTGGATGTGGTCGAGGCCGTCGGACACGGTCTCCCAGAGGTTCTTCTTCGGGTCCAGCCCGGAACGGCTCTGGTCGACGTACGACATCTTCACGGTCTCGCCGACCTTGACCGAGCCGCCGTCGGCCTCCTCCATCCCGACGATCGTCTTGAACAGCGTCGTCTTGCCCACGCCGTTCGGACCGATGACGCCGACGATGCCGTTGCGCGGCAAGGTGAACGACAGGTCCTCGATGAGGACGCGGTCCCCGAAGCCCTTCTTGAGCTTGTTGACCTCGATGACCGTCGACCCCAGGCGCGGGCCCGGGGGGATCGCGATCTCGTCGAAGTCGAGCTTGCGCGTCCGGTCGGCCTCGGCGGCCATCTCCTCGTAGCGGGCCAAGCGGGCCTTGGACTTCACCTGCCGGGCCTTGGCGTTGGAGCGCACCCACTCGAGCTCGGTCGCGAGGCGCTTGGACAGCTTGGCGTCCTTCTTGCCCTGGACCTGCAGTCGAGCCTGCTTCTTCTCCAGGTAGGTGGAGTAGTTGCCCTCGTAGGGGTAGGCACGACCGCGGTCCAGCTCGAGGATCCACTGCGCCACGTTGTCCATGAAGTACCGGTCGTGGGTGACGGCCACGACAGCGCCGTGGTAGGCCGCGAGGTGCTGCTCGAGCCACAGGACCGACTCGGCGTCGAGGTGGTTGGTGGGCTCGTCGAGCAGCAACAGGTCAGGCTTCTGCAGCAGCAGCTTGCAGAGCGCGACGCGGCGACGCTCTCCACCGGAGAGCACGCTGACGTCGGCGTCCGGCGGCGGGCAGCGCAGGGCGTCCATCGCCTGCTCCAGCTGGGAGTCCAGGTCCCACGCGTCGGCGGCGTCGATGGCCTCCTGCAGCTTGCCCATCTCCTCCATCAGCGCGTCGAAGTCTGCGTCCGGTTCGGCCATCTCGGCGGAGATCGCGTTGTAGCGGTCGAGCTTGGCCTTGATCTCGCCCGCGCCCTCCTCGACGTTGCCGAGGACGGTCTTGGACTCGTTGAGCTCGGGCTCCTGCATGAGGATGCCGACGGAGTACCCCGGCGTCAGGCGCGCCTCACCGTTGGACGGCTGGTCGAGGCCGGCCATGATCTTGAGGACCGAGGACTTGCCGGCGCCGTTGGGTCCGACCACGCCGATCTTGGCCCCGGGATAGAAGGAGATGGTGACGTCATCGAGGATGACCTTGTCACCGTGGGCCTTGCGGGCCTTCGACATGACGTAGATGAACTCGGGCATGGGGGCAAGGCTAACGGCCACCGCCCCCACGCCCGAATCCGCGGGGCCACGGCCCTCAAGCCGTGGCGAGCTCGCGCTCCGCGCCGTCGTGCGCGACCAGCCCGGTCGGCTGGGGCACGACGTCGTACTCGTCGTTCTCGGCATCGAGCCCGCCACCGGCCTCCAGCTCGGCGTGCACGGACTGGATCGCCTCGTCCGACAGGCGGTCGGTCTGGTCCACCTGGGCCCGGCTCACCTTGACCAGCTCGGTCGTCCCCCAGGTGAGGTCGTGCCCCACCGTGTAGGCGTCGACCTCGACCGACGTGGCCGGGATGTTGTCGCTGCGCATCCACTGGTTGACGCGCATCCGACCGTAGACGACCACCGGGTCGCCCTTCTTCAGCGAGTTGCCGACGTTGGCTCCCAGGGTCCGGAACGCCGTGACGTTGAAGAAGTTGGTCGGGCCGTCCTCGTACTCCCTCGTCTGGGGGTTGGGCCGGCGCACGGTGGACGCCAGCCGGAACGCGGTGAAGGGCACTCCGCCGCGCGTCGTCCTCGACTCCGGGTTGGCCACCAGTCGTCCCACGACCGTCGTGTAGATCTCGTTCATGTCGCTCACCTCATCTGTGTCCGTCCCCTTTTCGGGGTTGGACGCAAGCGTCGTCAAGGACGAGGGTCAGCAGAAGCAGCGAGGACCGGACCTGTGGACGGCCGAACCAGTCCTTGCCTGGTGTGGACGACGCCGTTCGGGCCCGCCCGTGCCGGGCCCGCCCGTGTCAGCGAGGACGCTCAGGCCGCCGCGCGGTCGAGCCCCTCGCGCGTCGTGTGGTGACGGGTCAGGACAGCGCGCACCGGTCCGACGATCTGCTCGGCAGCGACGCCGGCGACCGCCTCGGTGAGGCGGCCCCGGACGACCTTGCCTCGGCGCCGAGCGCCGACCCGCCCCAGCCAACGGGCCACGGCGGCCAGGGCCAGCCCGAGAAGCATGCCTCCGGCGAACATGAGCAGCGGGTAGGGCACCGGGCCGAGGCTCGGCGTGCTGGGGTCGGGCAGGGCGAGCCAGCCCAGGACGACGAGCACGACCAGCCAGGCCGCGCCGAGCACGGCGGTGAGGGCCAGCAGCAGCTGGGCGATCCCGAACACCCGCCACCAGAGGGGGGCCCGCATCCGCAGCGACGTCCCGACGACAGCCTGGTCGAGGGCGTCGGCCAGCTCTGGCCCCGGCGGGGTGGCCGCGTCCGAGACGGCCTCGGCCCACCGGTGGGGCAGGCCGTCTGCGGCGCGGTCGCCCACGCCGCGGGTGGCCAGCTCAACCGCTGCACGGGCGGCCGGCGTGGGCGGCGGCAGGGACGACCGGCCGAGGACGGTGCGCACGTCGCCTGCGGTGACGGCGGGCTTGTCCTCGTCCTGGTCCCTGGTGTTGAGCCGCAGCCGCTTCATGGGGTCGGGCCGCAGGGCTCGGACCCAACGAGTGAACGGCCACCCGGTCCGGCCCCACGCCTGGTTGCGGTAGTCGCGCTGCACGGCGGCGACGACCGTGGGGATGCCGGCGGCCCGGGACAGCGCCTCGACGAGGTCGGCGTCGACGGTCTCGGCCAGCGAGGGCTCGGAGTCCGCGACATCCACCCGGAGTCGGGCTGCGGTGGCGCGGATGTCCGCAGCCAGGCGAGCCCGGGCGGCGTTGCGGGCGGCGACCGCGGTGCCGAGCCGCGTCCCGAGCTCGTCGAGCCCGGTGAGCGTCGTGGCCGACGTCGCCAGGACCTGCACCCCGGCGATGCCGTCCTCGGCGGTGAGCCGGGTGAGGTCGCCGCGGATCTGCTTCACCTCCTCGGCGGACAGTCGGTCGGCCTGGTTGAGGACGACGACGGTCACGGCGTCATGGGTGGCGAGGACCTTGAGGAAGTCGTTGTGCAGGCGCGCATCGGCGTACTTCTGCGGGTCGGTGACCCAGACGAACACATCGACCAGCTCGAGCACCCGCTCGGACTCGAGGCGGTGCGCTTCCACGCGGGAGTCGAAGTCGGGCAGGTCGAGCAGCACCAGGCCGTCGAGGTTCCAGGTCCGCGCGGAACCGGCACGGACCGCCTCCCCCGACGCCCCGGCCTCCGTCGAGCCTGCCCCGACGACGTGGTGGCGCTGGGCCACCTCGAGCCAGTCGAGCAGGTCGGTGGCGTCGTCGTCGCCCCAGACCGCGGCGATGGGTCGCGAGGTCGTGGGCCGGCGCGCCCCCACGGTGGCGACGGTGTCGCCGACGAGGGCGTTGAACAGGCTGGACTTGCCCGAACCCGTCGCCCCCGCCAACGCGACCACGGTGTGGTCGCCGGACTTGGACGTCCGGGCGGTGACCTTGTCGATGACCGCCACCGCCCGGCTCGCCCGGACCGGGTCGAGCTGGCTCCCGCCGGCCTCCAGGGCGTCACCGAGGGCGGCCGAACGCTCCACCAGGTCCTCGGCGCCCGTCCCCGCGACCTTGCCCCGGCCCCTCTTCAGCGGGCTCATCGCGCTGCCTTCACCGCGGCGGCGGCGGCGGCCAGGCGCTCGGCCCGGTCCTGCGGGACGTCCACGCGGTCGAGGGCGTCGTCGTAGCGGAGCTGCTCCGCGGCATACAGCTCACGGACCCGCTCGAGCAGGCGTCGGCGCGCGCGCACAGCCATGTCGCGCACCGCCTGGTCGCCGAAGATCGCCTCGAGCACCTTCTGCGCGAGCACCGCGGTGCCGCCAGCGATGCCGACCTCGGCGCCGGCGAGGAGCCCGCCGGTGTGGGCGAAGACCACGAGCATGAGGATCACGCCGATCCCGTTGAGTCCGTATGCCGCGACGCGGGCGGTGGTGCGCCGGTCCTTGCCCTCGCTGCGCACCATGTCGAGCAGCTCACCCTGCCAGTCGCGCACGAGGCGCTCGACGCCGTCGGTGAACTCCGGGGAGGCCTTGGCCATGCCCGGGTGGGACTCGAGCACGCTGTCACCGCCGGGCAGCTGCCGCCACCGGCGGACCACCGTGGCCGCGGCGCCCTGGCCCTGGGACTGGATGAGCGCGGCGACCCCGGACTGCAGCGCCTCACCGAGGTCGCCGGACGGCGGGGGCGTCCCCTTGATCGCCGCGGTGATGCGGTCGCGGACGCGAGAGATGGTGGACTCGACCTGCTTGAAGAACTCGCCGGTGCCGACGTACTCCTGCCAGCGGGCCAACACCTCGCCGCGCAGGAGTGTCCCGTCGGTCATGCCCTGCTCCACTGCCGCGAGGGCGTCGCCATAGGACACCTCGGCCGCGTCGTGCAGGGCCGAGACTGCGGCGGCCTGCTCGCCAGTGGCGCGCACGAGGGAGGCGGTGCGCTCCTCGAGGGAGCCCAGGGCGCCGTCGAGGGTCTGCTTGACGATCGTCGCGCGGGCGCGGGCATCGCTCGCGAGCGCCGACAGCCAGGAGCGCAGACGCGCGACGTCCGCCTCGGGCAGCCGTCCCTCGGTGGTGAGCCTGGCCTCGGGGACACCGAAGATGGGGGCGGTCGACAGGCCCTGGTCGCGCAGCATCGACGCGAGGTGGCTGCGGATGTCGACCATGGCCTCCGGTGGGACACGGTCGAGCACGATCGCGACGGCGGTGCCGCGGTCGGACGCCTGGCGAAGGAGGTCCCACGGCACGGCGTCGGCATAGCGCGCAGCCGTGGTGACGAACAACCAGAGGTCGGCGGCGGCCAGCAGCTGGCCGGCCAGGGCACGGTTCGCACTGACGACCGAGTCGATGTCGGGAGCATCCAGCAGCGCCATGCCGGGGGGCAGCGAGCTCGAGGCGACCAGCCGCAGCGAGGCATCGCCGTCGTCGCCGGCGCGCGCACCGGTGACGCGGCTCAGACCGGGCAGGATCCGGTCGTCGAGGAACCAGCGCTCGTCGGTGGGGTGGTGGACCAGCACGGGTGTGGTCGTCGTGGGACGCAGGACACCCGATCGGCTGACCTGCGCGTCGACGATCGAGTTGACCAGCGTGGACTTGCCCGCACCGGTCGACCCGCCGACGACGGCGAGCAGCGGGGCGTCCAGGGAGCGCAGCCGCGGGATGACGTAGTCGTCGAGCTGCTTGAGCAGCGAGTCACGGGTGCCGCGAGCGGCGTCAACACCCGGTATGACGAGCGGCAGCGGTGTGCTGGCCACCTGGTCGCGCAGGGTCGTCACGGCGCCCAGCATGGACTTGGCGTCGTCCCTGGAAATCACGTCGCAAGCGTAACGAACCGGACCGTGTGCCACCTGCCACGACAGACCGGTCGGGGGGGCTCATCGGTAACGATCGGGTCGCCGGCTCGCTGGCGGCGCCTGGTCGGGTCGCGGGCCGAGCCGGACCGGGGGCTACGGGCGCCGGAAGTAGCCGTCGTACCCGCTCGACGACGACCCGTCACCGCTGACCCCATCGCGCGGCTGCTGGCGCTCGACGGGGGCGATCTGCTCCACGTCGTCGACGGGGATCGCGTCGCGGTCATCGGTCTCCGGGACCTGCACGAAGGACGGAGCGGGCTCGACCGCGAACTCGTCCGGGTCCGGCAGCCGGGCCCACCAGAGGAGGAGCGGCAGCAGGAACAGGAGGGCGCCGAGCACCCAGGACACGTTGCTGACCACCTGCTCCTGGTACCCCGGCCTGATGTCGCCGCCTTCATCCGCGCTGAACGGGTTGTCGGCGAAGAGGGCGACGACACTGACGGCACTCGCGGCGAGGGCGAGCAGGGTGGCGACCACCCACAGGGTGAGCCACTCCCACCGGAGCAGCCGGGTGTGGGTGACGGGCTGGCACCGGTGCAGCACCGCCAGCAGGCCTGCCAGCACCGGTGCGATGGCCAGCAGGCTGACCGGTAGCCGGTAGCCGCCCAACAGGGCCATCCCCGTGAAGCGCTGCATCAGTGACGGAGACACGCCCCCGTCGGTGGACACGTTGGTGGCGAACTGCGCCCCCACGTACCAGGCGTACCGTGCCTCGAGGAGTGCGCCGGCGAGCAGGGCGAGGACGCCGACCTCCCCCACTCGCACGGTGAGGAACCACGCTCCTGCCGCTGGCAGGTCTCTCGCCCGCTGCATGCCCCCACCCTTTCCCCGGTCCGACAAATCTATCGTCGCCCGGGGCGTCCACAATGGGGCGATGCGCATCTTTGCTGCGGTCGTGCCCCCGGACGACGCCCTCGCCGATCTCGGCGACTTCCTGGACCCCCGTCGCGACGCCGGACCGGAGCTGCGCTGGACCGACTCGTCGCTGTGGCACATCACGCTGGCGTTCATGGCGGACGTCCCCGAGCGACGGTTGGACGACGTCGCCCTGGCGGTGGCCGAGGCGGCCGCCCACCGTGAACCCTTCACCGCCCGGCTCCATACGGGTGGGGCCTTTCCCGCACGCGGCTGACGCGCGGGTCCTCTGGGTCGGGGTCGACGGGGAGGCAGCGGCCCTGGAGTCGCTGGATGCCTTGGCGCGCAACGTCCGGCTGTCGTGCGCCCACATCGGCGCCACCCCGGAGGGCGGCGGCTTCGCGCCCCACCTGACCGTCGCCCGTGCCCGACACCCCTTCGAGGCGACCCGCTGGCTGCGCGTCCTCGATGCGTACTCCGGCCCGGACTGGGTCGCCGACGAGGTCACGCTGTTCGCCTCGCACGCACCCTCCGGTGGAGGGCCCCGGCAGTACCGACCGGTCGCCGCCATGCCGCTCGGCGGTGAGGAGTGAGCCGACCGGGTCCGTCCCCGGTGTCCCCCGCGCCGGCTCCACCCTTCGTCCCGCTCGTCGACGTCAGTCCGTATGCGGCCCGCGAGGCGTTCGCCGCGCTCGTCGCCCACGCGGTGCCCGGCCTCGAGCGGGTGGACGCTGCGACCGGCACGTACGAGCGACTGGTGTCGACGCCGAGGGGACCGCGGCTCGTGCGGGCGGTCTTCGACCGCGGCCGCGTCGTGGTTGCCGTGCAGCCGTCGTCGGACGGTGTTGACGCGTTGGACGATGGGCTCGCCGACGTGGCCCGGCGGGTGCGCCAGTGGCTCGACCTCGACACCGACCTCGGGGCCGTCGCCGACCACTTCTCCGGCGACCCGGTGCTGGGTCCTCTGGTCGCGGCCAACCCGACGCTGCGCATCCTCGGGGCGTTCGACGGGTTCGAGGCGACGGTGATGACCGTGCTCGGGCAGCACGTCTCACTGCTGGCCGCGCAGACCTTCGCCGGTCGTCTCGTCACTCGATGGGGACGCCGCCACCAGGAATCGGGGTTGAGCGAGTTCCCCAGCGCTGCAACGCTTTCCGGTCTCGACCCGGTGGACCTGCAGTCGGCGGTCGGGGTGACGGGGGCACGCGCTCGCACCATCGTGGCGCTGGCACAGGAGTGCGCCGCCGGGCTCGTCGTCGCACCGGGCTCGGACCATGCCGAGGTGCGCCGTCGACTGCTCGCCGTGCCCGGCATCGGCCCGTGGACCGTCGACTACGTCGCCATGCGAGCCCTGCGCGACCCTGACTCGTTCCCGCACGGTGACCTCGTCCTGCGCAAGGCGCTCGACGTCCCGACCCAGCGTGACGTCCTCGCCCGGTCGCTGGACTGGGCCCCGTGGCGCGCCTACGCGGCGATCCACCTGTGGCACCACGCGGCATACGTCAAGCACCTCTGAGCACACCTGTCGAGTTGCGCGGGTCCTGCCGCGGCGGCGTCCTAGACTGTCCCGCGCACTGCCCCCGTAGCTCAGCTGGATAGAGCAAGAGCCTTCTAATCTCTAGGTCGCAGGTTCGAGTCCTGCCGGGGGCGCCTCCTTACACCCCTGCTGACCTGCATTCAGCCAAGGGCATTTCTCGTGCACCATGCGTGCAATAGGGTTCCGCCCTGCAATCCACTCTGGTGGATCTTGCGCGGGACCTCGTCATCAGCAGCAGGGCCACGAGATGGAACGACCAACGCCCCAAGGCCAGTGACTGACGGCCGCCTGGAGACTCCTGCAGGCTCGGTTGGTTCCGGGTCACCCGAACCTCTCCGACGCCTTCACCCCCGGGCTCGCCGCAGACGCCCGCAGACCGAACAAGCAGCTCGACACACTCACCCTCGCTGCGGTTCCGACGCAGGTTTTGTTCGCTAAGCGACACACCAAGCGGAAGAAACTGCGGCTGATGCAGGTGGTGAGTGGGGCTCACGCCACCCGCGACGTGAAGGTGGGGTAGCTGTTTGCGGTCGTCTCGCGGCGGTGGGCGGAAGCCAACAGGTCGGCGTCGTGTTCGGCGAGGAAGCCGGAGTCTCGGCAACAGTCGTGGCATACCGCGATGGCTCGTCGGCCGAGGTGGACGACCTCGATGAGGTGGGGATGGCAGGTCTCCTCACCGTCGTGGTGGTGGTCGCGTCGGTGGACAGCGTCCGCAGTGCAGGCGGCCACCGGGTCATTGGACTGCTCGGGTGTCGAGTCGAACATCAGGCCCGCCTTTGCGGAGGTCGTCGGTCATCCCATTGAACGCCTGAGGGCGGCTTCGGCAGATCGGGCAAATGGGCCAGACTCCAGTGACAAACGGCGGATGGTGGATTGACTAGTCACCTCCCCTTGCCTCAGAAGATCCTCCGGGGCAGAGACGGACGGGTACGCCTCGCGGGCGGCCACCTCGCGGCTACTTGACGATTGTCGGTAGGACCGGTGTCCGGCCAGACTCGGTCCAGGTGCTCGGCGGGGCGCTCTCCTCGCGGCTGCCCACCGGTGTTTGTTGGTGTGGCTCTCTATCGGTTTGCGGTTCCGCCGGGTGCCGTGCCGGCGCGTGGCTCCAGAGGGGTCTGCCCAGCTCTCAGTAGCAATGCCCGCCCGGCGTTTCCATCACGACGACGGGAAGGTGAGCAAGTCATGGCGAAGGTGTTCATCGGGGTCGATCCCCATAAGCTCTCGGCAACCATCGAGGTCGTCGACCATCGCGAGCGGGTGCTGGCAAAGGGCCGATTCGCGACCGACAAGGCGGGCTACGCGGCAATGCGCAAGCATGTCGCTGGTTGGCCACACCGTGTCTGGGCGGTCGAGGGCAGCAACGGCGCCGGCCGCCCGCTGGCCCAACGGCTCCTTGCTGACGGCGAGCAGGTGGTCGACGTACCAGCGAAGCTGTCCGCTCGTGCCCGGGTGCTCGATACCGGTCATAACCGCAAGACCGACGCCCATGACGCGCACGCGGTCGCCGTGGTCGCGGTCCGCACCGCTGGGTTGCGGGTGCTCTCCTACGACGTCGAGCTCGAGACGCTGCGAATGCTGGCCGACCGCCGCGAGGAGCTCACCAGGCATCGCATCCAGACCGTCAACCGGCTCCAACGCCTCCTGGGTGAACTGAGGCCGGGGAAGGCGAAGAAGGACATCACGGCGTTGCAGGCCAAGGCAATCCTCGCCACGCTGCGGCCGCGGGACCTGGCCGGCAAGACCCGCCGACGCCTCGCAGCAGAGCAGCTGACCGAGCTGGCCGCGATCGAGAAGAAGATCAAGGCCTCCACTGCCGAACTCAAGGTCATGGTCCAGGCCAGCGGTTCCACACTGATGGACCTGTCAGGCGTGGGCCCAGTCGTTGCCGCCCGCGTCCTGGCCGACGTCGGCGACGTGGTCCGGTTCGCCGACCGCAACCGGTTCGCCTCCTGGACCGGCACAGCACCCTTGGACGCCTCCTCAGGTGAGCAGATCCGTCACCGCCTGTCTCGCGCCGGCAACCGGCGCATGAACCACATGATCCATATCGCCGCGGTCACCCAGATCAGACTCGATACCCCGGGCCGCGCGTACTACCGGCGCAAGCGCTCCGAGAGCAAGACGCGGATGGAAGCTATGCGCTGTCTCAAGCGCCGCATCTCCGACGCCATCTATCGCCAACTCCTCGCTGATGCGCAACGGCAGGCGGGCCCGGGAGGGCAACGCGGGGCGTCACATGAATCCAGCGCGGCCGACTTGCACCCGCACACCGGCACTTCGGATCAGCCACTTCCCGGACCCGCACCCACGACGCTACCCGCGACGACGACCCATGCCCAGCCCCGCCCGGGCTCGGCTCCCCAGCCAAAGCGCCGACGCGCCGGAGCCGTCAAGGTGGAGCGCCCCACCGGACGAACGACCTTTACGGCGACAAGCGCCGGCGCACACTCCAAGGAGCCGAATCCGGTCTCTTGACAAGAGAGGGGTGCCGGTATGCAGCAACTCTCAACTACGCCAGATCCGTCCGACTCTGCTTGTTATGCGCATGATCTGCGAGGACATTTCGATCAGCCGTTGGGGCTACCTGCCGATGGAGCTGGAGGGCCTGAAATGTCCGTTCTGGTGCCGTGTCTGATTCGCTCGAGTGGGCCTGGTGGGGAGCTGGTGGTGCGACTGGGACTGCCACTGGTTGATGACTATCTGGAGTTCCTCGCTGGTCGGTGCCGACCGAACACGGTGCTGGCGGCGGCGTACGACCTGAAGGTGTTCTTCACGGTCGTGGCCAAGGAACCGCAGGAGGTGGTGGCTGCGGACGTGCTGGCGTTCATCACCGCCCAACGCAGCGGGCGGAGCACCGCACAGGTTCTGGCGGGCGTTGACCGGAGCGCTGAGGTAGGTGGGGTCGCGACCAGCACGGTCGCGCGCCGTCTGTCGATCATCTCGGGGTTCTTCGCCTACTTGCAGGCCCGCGGGGACGTCTTGGTGAACCCGGTCCCGCGCGGGTTGCCCACGCGCCGGGAACGGTCCCGGCCGGGTCAAGGCGTGCCGTTGACCCGCCGGGTCCGGCGCCTGCCCAGGATCCTGACTCCGGCCCAGGTCGATGCCCTGACCGGCGCGTTGCGTACCCACCGGGATGAGGCGATGGTCGCCGCGATGGTCCTTGGCGGGCTGCGCCGCTGCGAGGTCCTCGGGCTGCGGGTGGGTGACCTGCGGGTGGCGGAGCGGCGGGTGTTCATCGCCGAGGGCAAGGGCGGGCACCAGCGCCTGGTCCCGGTCTCTTCCCGGTTCTTCACCGCGGTCGCTGCCTACCTCGAGCTTGAACGACCCCGAGGCATCGCCACGGACCGGGTGTTCGTCGTACTGAAGGGCTCACACCGCGGCAAGCCACTGTCCGGGCGGGGGGTCGATGTGATGCTGGCCAGCGCCCGTTCCCGGGCGGGGGTGGAGCACGGGACCTGTCACGAGCTGCGCCACACCTGCCTGACTCGGCTGCGCGAAGCCGGGATGGCGCTGGAGGCCGTCCAAGCCCAAGCTGGGCACGCGTCGATCGAGTCGACCCGGATCTATCTGCACCTGGCCGATGACTGGCTCGCCTCGCAGTACCGAAAGGCTGCCGAGGTCATCGACGCGCAAGTGTTCGCCGGCAACCCGAGCAGCGGCATCGACGTCGGTGGTGGTGCCCGATGAGCGCCGGCACGACCCACCACGCGCCATGGCCAGGAACGCCCGGGCCGGCCCCGCGAACGCGCTCAGGCAACGTGCGCGGCAACAACGGGATGGCGTCGCTGCCGGGCTGGGACGAACTTGCCTCAGCCCGCCCCGAACTGGTCACCCCGATGCGCCGGTACCTGGAGCAGATCGCCTGCATCCTGCGCCCGGGCAGCGTCCGCAACACCGACCAGGCGCTGCGCTCGTTCGCGGGGTTCCTCCTCGAGCACGCCCCCGAGGTCACCGAGCTGTCCGAAGTCACCCGCCGCCACATCGAGGACTACAAACCGTGGCTGGCCGCAAGACCGGGACAGAACAAGCCCCGAGCATCCACCGCGACCCTGGCGCACCGGCTCGGGACCCTGCGGATGTTCTTCGTCCGCATCGACGAGTGGGGCTGGCAGCAGGCCCCACCCAGGGTGCCGATGTTCCCCGGCGACCTCCCCCGACAGGATCACCCGCTGCCCAAGGCCCTGGACGACGCCGCAGCAGCACAGCTGCTCCGCGCCGCCCACAACGACAACCGACTGCTCGTGCGGGTCACCGTTGAGGTCCTGCTGCGCACCGGGCTACGCGTGGGCGAGTTCACCGCGCTGCGCAGCGACGCCGTCGTGGTCATCGGCGCCGCACCGTGGCTCCACGTCCCGGTCGGCAAGCTGCGCGAGGACCGCTACCTGCCGCTGCACCCCCAGGTCGTGGAGTTGATCGACCAATACCGCCGCCAGTACGTCCCACCCGAGCACCCGCTGCTGTTGCCCCGAGAGAACGGTCGGCCCGCCGACCGGCACTCCGTCACCCGAATCCTGAACAACGCGGCCGCCGCAGCCGGCCTGCCACACATCCACCCCCACCAGCTGCGCCACACCCTTGCCACCCAGGCGATCAACCGCGGCATGAGCCTGGAAGCCATCGCCGCGATGCTCGGGCACCGCTCCCTGGACATGACATTGCGCTACGCCAAGATCGCCAACCGCACCGTCGCCGACGAGTACTTCGCAGTCACCGAGAAAGTCGACGCCCTCTATGAGCAGGCCCGCGCACTGCCCGCCGACGTCCTGGGACCAAACATGGCCCGGCTCCGCCGCGAGCACCACCGCCACCTCGGAAACGGCTACTGCACACGGCCACCCGAACTGGACTGCGCATTCGAGAACATCTGCGAAACCTGCACATTCTTCCAAACCAGCATCGAGTTCCGACCCACCCTTCAAGCCCAGCACGACGACGCCCACGCCAAAGGACAGACCCACCGAGCCGAACTCTTCGACCGGCTCCTGACCACCATCACCGAAAGCGACGCGTCATGAACCACACCCAGCCCACCGGTGCGCATAATGCCGATGAGCGGACGTCCGCTCATAGTGTTGCGCACGTCATCCGGAAGTGCTTGTTATGCGCATGATCTGCGAGGACATTTCGATCAGCCGTTGGGGCTACCTGCCGATGGAGCTGGAGGGCCTGAAATGTCCGTTCTGGTGCCGTGTCTGATTCGCTCGAGTGGGCCTGGTGGGGAGCTGGTGGTGCGACTGGGACTGCCACTGGTTGATGACTATCTGGAGTTCCTCGCTGGTCGGTGCCGACCGAACACGGTGCTGGCGGCGGCGTACGACCTGAAGGTGTTCTTCACGGTCGTGGCCAAGGAACCGCAGGAGGTGGTGGCTGCGGACGTGCTGGCGTTCATCACCGCCCAACGCAGCGGGCGGAGCACCGCACAGGTTCTGGCGGGCGTTGACCGGAGCGCTGAGGTAGGTGGGGTCGCGACCAGCACGGTCGCGCGCCGTCTGTCGATCATCTCGGGGTTCTTCGCCTACTTGCAGGCCCGCGGGGACGTCTTGGTGAACCCGGTCCCGCGCGGGTTGCCCACGCGCCGGGAACGGTCCCGGCCGGGTCAAGGCGTGCCGTTGACCCGCCGGGTCCGGCGCCTGCCCAGGATCCTGACTCCGGCCCAGGTCGATGCCCTGACCGGCGCGTTGCGTACCCACCGGGATGAGGCGATGGTCGCCGCGATGGTCCTTGGCGGGCTGCGCCGCTGCGAGGTCCTCGGGCTGCGGGTGGGTGACCTGCGGGTGGCGGAGCGGCGGGTGTTCATCGCCGAGGGCAAGGGCGGGCACCAGCGCCTGGTCCCGGTCTCTTCCCGGTTCTTCACCGCGGTCGCTGCCTACCTCGAGCTTGAACGACCCCGAGGCATCGCCACGGACCGGGTGTTCGTCGTACTGAAGGGCTCACACCGCGGCAAGCCACTGTCCGGGCGGGGGGTCGATGTGATGCTGGCCAGCGCCCGTTCCCGGGCGGGGGTGGAGCACGGGACCTGTCACGAGCTGCGCCACACCTGCCTGACTCGGCTGCGCGAAGCCGGGATGGCGCTGGAGGCCGTCCAAGCCCAAGCTGGGCACGCGTCGATCGAGTCGACCCGGATCTATCTGCACCTGGCCGATGACTGGCTCGCCTCGCAGTACCGAAAGGCTGCCGAGGTCATCGACGCGCAAGTGTTCGCCGGCAACCCGAGCAGCGGCATCGACGTCGGTGGTGGTGCCCGATGAGCGCCGGCACGACCCACCACGCGCCATGGCCAGGAACGCCCGGGCCGGCCCCGCGAACGCGCTCAGGCAACGTGCGCGGCAACAACGGGATGGCGTCGCTGCCGGGCTGGGACGAACTTGCCTCAGCCCGCCCCGAACTGGTCACCCCGATGCGCCGGTACCTGGAGCAGATCGCCTGCATCCTGCGCCCGGGCAGCGTCCGCAACACCGACCAGGCGCTGCGCTCGTTCGCGGGGTTCCTCCTCGAGCACGCCCCCGAGGTCACCGAGCTGTCCGAAGTCACCCGCCGCCACATCGAGGACTACAAACCGTGGCTGGCCGCAAGACCGGGACAGAACAAGCCCCGAGCATCCACCGCGACCCTGGCGCACCGGCTCGGGACCCTGCGGATGTTCTTCGTCCGCATCGACGAGTGGGGCTGGCAGCAGGCCCCACCCAGGGTGCCGATGTTCCCCGGCGACCTCCCCCGACAGGATCACCCGCTGCCCAAGGCCCTGGACGACGCCGCAGCAGCACAGCTGCTCCGCGCCGCCCACAACGACAACCGACTGCTCGTGCGGGTCACCGTTGAGGTCCTGCTGCGCACCGGGCTACGCGTGGGCGAGTTCACCGCGCTGCGCAGCGACGCCGTCGTGGTCATCGGCGCCGCACCGTGGCTCCACGTCCCGGTCGGCAAGCTGCGCGAGGACCGCTACCTGCCGCTGCACCCCCAGGTCGTGGAGTTGATCGACCAATACCGCCGCCAGTACGTCCCACCCGAGCACCCGCTGCTGTTGCCCCGAGAGAACGGTCGGCCCGCCGACCGGCACTCCGTCACCCGAATCCTGAACAACGCGGCCGCCGCAGCCGGCCTGCCACACATCCACCCCCACCAGCTGCGCCACACCCTTGCCACCCAGGCGATCAACCGCGGCATGAGCCTGGAAGCCATCGCCGCGATGCTCGGGCACCGCTCCCTGGACATGACATTGCGCTACGCCAAGATCGCCAACCGCACCGTCGCCGACGAGTACTTCGCAGTCACCGAGAAAGTCGACGCCCTCTATGAGCAGGCCCGCGCACTGCCCGCCGACGTCCTGGGACCAAACATGGCCCGGCTCCGCCGCGAGCACCACCGCCACCTCGGAAACGGCTACTGCACACGGCCACCCGAACTGGACTGCGCATTCGAGAACATCTGCGAAACCTGCACATTCTTCCAAACCAGCATCGAGTTCCGACCCACCCTTCAAGCCCAGCACGACGACGCCCACGCCAAAGGACAGACCCACCGAGCCGAACTCTTCGACCGGCTCCTGACCACCATCACCGAAAGCGACGCGTCATGAACCACACCCAGCCCACCGGTGCGCATAATGCCGATGAGCGGACACGTTCGTGCAAGCGGGGTGACACTTGGGGCATGCATCCATACGACCCTCTCCGATTTCACAGCACGGACAAACTCGGAGGGGTTCGGAGCATATGAGGCCGGACAACGAATGGTGGACTAACCAGCTGCGGGACATGCTGCCATCGGCAAGCGAATGGGTCGTGGTGCCCGCGAGACATGGGTCGTGGCTCCGGAATTTCGTCCCCTCGCTCGGACCACGGCTGATCGCCATCAGAGGCGAAGAAGTGGTGGTGTTCTCGCAGAATATCGCGCGGACACGGGCCCGCCGTGAAGTCTGGCGGGGCCTCAGAAGCGACCTCGACACACGGTCCTACTTTCTGGATCACTTGCTCCGGATTCGAGGCCACGGCCCGACTCTCCGGTTGCAGGTCGACGGCTCGTTAGATGTTGACCGCATACTGCGAAAGCTCGATCGCATCTGACTGGACCAACAAAGGGGAGCCAGTCACCTCCTTGACGGCTCCTGTGAGAGCCCTGCGATGGGGACAACTCGGCGGCGCTGTGACGTTGTTGTTGGACAAGTTGGACTGCTGCTGGCGACCCGGATTCAGCGCTTCGTACATCCTGATCTGCCGCGAACAGGCCAGGCAACGCATTTCCCTATACGGTCTGCAGATGCCTGACTTTCTCAAGCCCGACCAGTTCATCTTGGGCATCGAGGACGGCGTGCCTACCATCGCCCTGCACGGCGCGACGGTGTCCAACACCAGTGGTTGGTCGTTCCTCGATCGGGCAACCTTGCTCGTCATCGACGGCCCAGGAGAGGAGGGCTTCCTCTTGCCTCGGATGGGCCGCCCAAACACGGACCTGGCACCCGAGGGTTGAGATGAGGCTGTTGCGTCGACCGGGTCGGTGCGGCTGCTTGCCTCGGGGGTGCGGATCACTGCCCAGGTCATCGAGTAGGGCACGAAGCTCGCAGCGACGCCCGCCGTAGTTCTCTCACATGCCGCGAGGGTGCGCGCTCGTGCCGATGGTCTGACGGTTGCTGGTAGATCCCAAGGCCGCCTGCCAACGTGGCGCACCGGCCGCCGCACTGAGTCCACACCAGCGCTTCCGCATCATTCCGCTCGAGGCAGCAACACGTTGACATTTGCGTCCGCGGTGGGACCTTGGAGGTATGCGGATCCGCCAAGGTGTGGTCGCCACGTGCACCATCGCCATGCTCGCCGCTTGTGGGCCGTCCGAGCCTGCGTCCGGCGGGCAAACCCTTGGCGCCCCGACCAATGTGGGCGCCACCGATTCCCTCGACGAGAACACCGCCGACGCGCTTACCCGTAAGTACCTTCAATGCGTCAATGCTGCGGGGTTCAAGCTTGAGTGGGCGTCAGTCCACCAGTTCGCGGAGGTCGGGATCATGGTCAAGACCGCGGTGGACGTGCCCGCGGCCGTTCATGATCCCTGTATCACGTCGATCGGTGGATCCAACACCGACAACTCGTCCTGGAGCCTGTGAGCGACGGGGACCGCGGCGCACCCTCATCCCTCGGCTGAATGCCGAGCTCCACCCCTGAACTGAGGAGATCGACGCAACTAGTCCCGGGCCCGCGGATGAAGCGCGGAGGCTACGTCCCGAAGGACTGGACTGGACGGGGGATGCGGCTGGTGTGCCAGATTCAGGCAGAAGTAGGAGACACGTCAGTCACCGTCTTCAACCCCGATGTTTCCGGTCCTCTCCGGTGAAACGTCCGTAGCTGCCGCCAGCCGAGCGATCGTGCCGAGGTGCGGACGCTTCAGCGAGGGGCATCCTCGACCCATGACCGCCGACCAGGCGCCTGTGCAGTGGTGGCTCTGCTGCTGGGGGCACATCTTTTCGCATCCGCCTGTCGCCGAGGGGGACCACCTGTCCTGCCCATGGCCGGACGGCGATGACGGCCTCTGCGCCACAACATTCGTCTACGTGCCTTTCGACACTGAACAGGCCGCCCGCGCGGAACTCGCCAGCAACGGTCCGAAGACGTCTGGCACGCGGTGGGCCCTCTGGGTTCGGTAGCACCTAAGCCGAGGGAACAGCGACACAGCAGCTGCCGAGGGATCGTCCGCGTCTGCCGCTCTGCGCGAGCCCGTGTCGGACTGGCCGCGGTCCGGTCCTGCCGATTAGCGGGCGTCAATCTCCGACAGCGCGCAGGATGAGCGAAGCATCGGTTTGGCACATCTCGGCCATCACTCGGAGGCGGCGTAAGCCGCGCGCCTCGGGACCCGGAGTCGCGTTGTCGAGAGCGAAGTCCACCTCCTCAATGAGCGCCGCCGCCAGCTGCGCGTTGAGTGTGACCTCCCCGTACGTATCCATGCTTGCGAGCACGGGCAGTTCGGACGTCTGGACTAGGGAGTCGAAGTCCCCCGCTGCATCGAAGGTCCCGCCGGTCGGATCCGAGAGCCTGGTCATCCGCCGACCATCGCCTTGCCACAAGGTCACCTCGATACCCATGCCGGGCATGGTGTCAGATGCACTCATCTGCCGCAGATAGGTCAGGTTGTGCGCGCCGCGATGGCGACCGCCACCAGAAGCGCCGTCACGACGCCTACGTCGTCGATAAGACTGACTTGGGCTGGCTTAGCGGAGCTCCCCCAGCGGAGCGTGAACCAGGCCGCAACAGCCCACGGAGCCAGCATGAGGAAGGTCCCGAGCACGGTTGGGCTTTGCCACCGGACTAGCCGTTCAGCCAGCGCGTCAGAGGCGATCGCCAGTGCGGCGCAGGGGATGAATGCGAAGGCCGCCGCCAGTGCCCACCAGCCGAAGTTCACGTCCTTGATGTCAATAATCGCGACTGAACGTGCCACTTGGCGTGACCGACCTCGTGTCCGGAGGCGGGACAAGCCCACGTAGATCGGAGCGACGATGCGTGAAGACGACACCGCGGCAGCCTAGGGCTCCGAACCATACGTCCGCTCATGACGGGATCCGCGCGATCGTGCCGCCCGCTGGCCGCTGGCCGCTGGCCGCTGGCCGCTGGCCGCTGGCCGCAGGCAGCCCTGGCGAACAGGGTCCGTGCTGCCCAGAACTAATCCTATCCAGTTCCCACGGTGCTGGGCCCCATCAAGCGGGTGGCCTCTTTGTTGCCCCAAAGAGCTTCGACGAACTCGGTGACGAGAGGGCGACCCAGCGGATAGGTGCTTGTCGAGGCGATCTCCTCTACAACGCCAAACGCTTGCAGCACGTCGGGGTGCTCAGGCGCCTCCTTGATGAGGCCGTCCACCCACCTGGCGAACAGACTCATAGCCTGGAACGAGCCCATCTCCGGCCCTTCGTCCTCTAGCTCCCGCTGAAAAGCACGTTCGAAGGCGGGAACGGCGCGTCGGATGGCGGTTATCTCGGGTGAGCCGATGGCGCTGACTATGGATGCGTTGTCGCTCATGGTTGCGAAGCCTGACATGCCACGATGCGGAACGTCCGCTCACTGCGCAAGGGTCTACCTGTCGGTGGCGTGATCAGGGACCGTGGTTGGTGTCTGTGACAACGAGGTCACCGATGCATCTCTGGTTCCCGTTGGGTCATCGCCACGTCCGCGAGACCGGGTGAGGTCCTGCATGAGTTACGCGGGGCCCAGCGGCCCAGGACACGTCGACTGGCGACAGGGCTGCGCGCCACCAGAGCGCCGATCAGTGAGCGACCGGTAATCGTGTCCCGAACCGTTGGGGTGCCCACCGCTGCGCCAACAGCGAAGGAGCACAGTCCGATGATCGACCCACACCACCAAGGAACGGAACCCGCACCCACTGCCGGGATCGACTGGTCCAGCACCGAGCATGCCGTCGCGGTCGTCGACAGCCGCGGCGTCCAGCTGCAACGGTTCACCATCACCCACACCACCACCGGGTTACGTGACCTGGTGCGCCGCCTCCACCGGGCCGGGGTGGTCGAGGTCGCCATCGAACGCGGCGACGGGCCGGTAGTCGACGCACTGCTGGACGCCGGCCTGACCGTCGTGGTCATCGCCCCCAACCGGCTAAAGAACCTGCGCAGCCGGTATGGCTCGGCCGGCAACAAGGACGACGGGTTCGACGCCTACGTCCTGGCCGACACGCTGCGCACCGACCGGGCCCAGCTGCGGCCACTGACCCGCGACAGCGAGGCCACCCTCACGCTGCGGATGACGGTGCGCACCCGCCAGGACCTGGTCGCGGCCCGAGTGGCGATGGGCAACCAGCTGCGCGCGCACCTGCAAACCACCCTGCCCGGGGCGATCGGGCTGTTCCGTGACATCGACTCACCGATCACGCTGCGGTTCCTGACCCGGTTCCCCTCCCAGGACAAGACCGACTGGCTATCAAAGACCCGGCTGGGCAACTGGCTACGCTCGGTCGGGTACCACCACCTCGCCAACCTCGAGCAGCTGTGGGCTCACCTGCACGACGCTCCACGCGGGACCAGCGGCGCCCAAGCCGGCCCGCGCGCCGCGATCACCTTGACGTTGGTGGCCGCCCTGAGGTCGCTGCGCGAGCAGATCAGCACCCTCGACGACCAGATCGCGAAGCAGCTGGCCACCCACCCCGATGCCGCGATCTTCACCTCCCTGCCCCGCTCGGGCACCGTGCGCGCAGCACGGCTGCTCGCCGAGATCGGGGACGCACGAGGCCGATTCCCCACCCCAGAGTCCTTGGTCTGCCTGGCCGGCGCCGCGCCCTCGACCAAACAGTCCGGCAAGGTCAAGATCGTCACCTTCCGCTGGGCAGTGGACAGACAACTACGCGGCGCCGTCATCGACTTCGCCGGCGACTCCCATCACGCCAACCCCTGGGCCGCCGACCTCTACCAGCGAGCCCGCGACCGAGGCCACGACCACCCCCACGCCGTGCGCATCCTCGCCCGCGCCTGGCTGCACGTCATCTGGCGCTGCTGGCAGGACCAACAGCCCTACGACCCCACCAAACACCGCGCCCTACAACGCCTCCAGAACCAAGCCGCTTGACACAGGGCTACTCATG
>CAVSUT010000018.1:0-247789 GCA_963731235.1 uncultured Actinomycetota bacterium
CGAGCGGGCGGCATACCTGTCTCCCGGATGGCGGAGAGGCGCCTGGTTGCCGTCCGGCGGCCCACCCGTGCCGCTAGGGTCCACCATCATGATGCCGGTGCGCGCGCTCGCGACCGCCGGCGTAATCGGGGTGACGGTTCCGGGCCTCATCGGCACCGCCACGGTGCTGTCGGGACGGCCCCTGGCCGGTGCGGCCTTGTTGGTGCTGTCGGTCAGCCTCGCGCTCAACCCCCGCTGGCGAGCACTGCCCGCTGCGGCCCCCGCGGCCTTCACCGTGTGCGTGGCGTCGGTGGCGTTCGTCGCCGAGGGCGGTGGTCTGCTCGGCTTACGACCGCTGGGGGGCCCGTGGTCCGCTCGGCTGTGCCTGGGGACCTTGGGGCTCGTCAGCGCCGTCGTGGCGGGCGTGCATCGTTCGCGCGTCGAGGCCGCGCGACCTTCGGGTGCGCCTACAGCTGGTCCTGGTCTCTGGGTGGTGCCCGGGGTGTTCATGGGGCTGCTCGCCCTCGTCCCCGCCTGGAAGGGGGCCGGATCCACCAGCGGCTGGGTCTTCGGTGGTGACCACGTGCGCCACCTCATCTTCATCGCCAGGACCCAGCAGGACGGGTGGCTCGACTACTCCGGCACCACGTACCCGCGCGGCTGGCATGCTGCGCTCGCTGCGCTGTGGGCCACCCAAGGGCCCGAGCTGGACGGGCCGGGGTTCATGGCCCTCAGCAGGATCGTCGCCGTCACGTGCTGGGTTGCGTTCGCCATGGTCAGCCTGGTCGTGGCACGGTGCGCGGTGGTCCTGTCGACGGCGTTCGGCATCCGGGGCCGCCGTGGTGAACTGGCGGGCTTCCTGGCGGGGATCGCGGTGCTTACGGGGCCCTTCGTCCGTGACTACCTCGCCCTGGGGTTCGAGACGTCCGTCATCGCTGCACTGTGCCTGCTCGCTGCAGCGCTGGTGCTGATCGACGACGTCCATCCGACCGCCGCCCTCGCGGCGAGCACCGCCGCGTTCTTCCTCGTGGCGCACAGCTGGCAGCTGCTCCTTCCCGGTGCGGCGGTGGCGCTGCTCCTGGCCGTGGTCACCTGGGCGCGACGGGTCTCACGGACGTTCGTCATCGTCGGACTGGTCGGCGTCGCAGTGGTGTTCGCTGCCAGCGCCCTGCCGCTCCTGGCCACGTCGAGCTTCGGAGGCGTGCAGCACGCAGCGGTGCAAGGTGACCTGCCGAGCTCGTCGGTCGGTCTGGCGGTCGTCGGGGTGCTGGCGCTGGTCATCGTCGTCGCCCGTAGGCCGCGGGACCAGGCGGTCCTGCGGTTCGCCTCCGTCTCGGTCGGCACAGCCGTCGTCGGACCGCTGCTGGCGCTCTACGTCTCGGTTCCGCTCGCGTCCTACTACCCCAACAAGACCCTGTGGGTGACCGCCGTCCTGCTCGTGCCGGTGCTGGCGATCACCTGGTGGGACGCGGTGGCACGCGTGAACTCTGCACGTGGGCCTGCCAGGTTTGCCCTCGTGCCGCTCGGGGCGCTGACGGCGCTCGCCGTCGCGGTGGGTGTCGCCTCGCCGGTCACGGCTCTGGGAGGAGCCTGGTCCGCGGTCGACGGCGGTCGTGTCGTGCAGGCCGTGACCGCGCCGGGCGCCGAGCAGGCCCAGGTGTTCTGGTCCGCTGGCCCCTACGTCTTCGACGCGACGGTCCAGTCGCTGCTGCCCTTCTATGCTGCGGACGCTGCGGCCTATGACCCGTCGCTGCCCCGGGACAGCCTGATCGACCAGTGCCGCACACTCAACGCAGCACCCGAACCTGTCGTGCTGACCACGGCGTCCGTATCGACCGCCGAGCTCCGGTTCTCGTGCGTGCCGGGCGTGGTCGTCGTCCGCGTCCCCCGCTGAGGGGACGCCTCGAGCGGCGGCTCGGGACGGTCGGGCGCCGGCGGGAGGCTCCGGCTCTGCAGTGGTGCACCTGTGCCACGTCGGAAGACGCACTCGGCCGAACAGTTGAGGCTGCTCATCACTTCGGCCTGGATCCCGCGGAATGCGACGCTCACAGCCCGCCCCACCCGGTAAATGTTTGGTCAAGTATCGAACAGGGGTGGATCAACCGTGGGGGAGCTCGTGCACCGATGGCGTAGGCGGGTGAGGGTGGAGCGTGGGGCCGTGGCTGTCGAGACAGCCTTGGTAGCCATGCTCCTCATCACCATGATCTACGGCGTCGTCGAGACGTCCTTCCTCTACCGCGACGGACTCGTCGTCTCGTCGGCCTCGCGCGCAGGAGCGCGCACCGCGTCGTCGCTGCCGCGTGATCTGTCCTTCGCCAGCGCCGGCGCCGCCCAGGTCGAGACAGCGATGGGGAGATCGGACCTGTCACGAGTGACGGCGGTGTGGGTGTTCAAGGCCAACCCCGCCACCGGCCTCCCGGACTCGGGCAACTTCACCACCTGTACGACGTGCGTGAAGTTCGTCGGCACCCCGGTTGGACTCATCTACAGCGGATCGCCGTTGGGCTGGGACCCCAGCTCGCAGAACGCCTGCACCGGCACGGTGGACACCCTGGGCGTCTACGTGCAGTACAGCTACCCGTCACGTCTGGGGTTCTTCTTCAAGAACCACACGCTCAGCGAGTCCACGGTCATGCGGCTTGAGCCGTACGACCGTGCTGGGGCGTGCAAGCCGTGATGCGAGGGACGGCTCGCCACCGCGAGCGTGGGGCTTCCATGGTCGAGGCGGCGATCGTGACCCCGGTCGTGTTCGCGATGCTCTTCGGGATCATGGAGCTCGGGATGTTGTTCAAGGACTACCTCGGGACCCAGGCAGCGGTCCGGGCCGGGGTCCGGATCGCGTCGGCCTCCCCGCGCAACGGCTCCTACGCCCAGCTCGCTGCCGACGAGGTGCAGCGCAAGAGCACCGTCGTCAACGCGACGGCGTTCCAGGACCTGTGGGTCTACAAGGCCAACGCCGACAACGACTTCCCCACTGGGCGCACCGACTTCGGCAACTGCACCGTCTGCGTCAAGTTCACCTGGGACGTCGGGACGGGGAAGTTCACGCCGGCGAGCAGCAACTGGGACGCAGCGTCGCAGAACGCGTGCACGCCGCTCGCAGGGGGACCACCCGACCGGATCGGGGTCTACGCCCGCGTCCGGCACCCGGCCCTCACCGGAATCATCGGCACCACCATGATCGCAGAGGGAACCACCATGAACCTAGAGCCCTTCCCCGCACTCTCCGGGTGCAAGCCGTGAAAGCCCTTGCCCGGGCTGCGCGCCATCGTCGCCTGGACGCCGGGCGCCCGGAGGGCGGCTACGTCGCCGTCATGGTCGGCATCCTGCTCACCGTCCTGCTCAGCTTCTGCGCCTTCGCCGTCGACGTGGGCAACTGGTACTTCACCGGACAGCGTGCGCAGCGCGCCGCAGATGCGGCCGCGCTGGGAGGGGTGCCCTACCTGCCGGGTGACAGCGCCTCGGCATACACGACCGCCAAGGACCTGGCGGCCCGCAACGACTTCGCCGTGGGCGCCGACACGACGGTCACGCCGAGCATCGACGGGCGCCCCACCCGGCTGCGGGTCAGCATCTCCCGCACCGTCAAGAACCAGTTCGGCTGGCTGATGGGGCTGCCCCAGACCACCATCACCCGGTCCTCCGTCGCCGACTACGCGGGGCCGGTCCCCATGGGCAGTCCGTGCAACGAGTACGGCGACGACCCGTATACCGAAGGGCACCGCAGTGCGAACTGCAACAGCACCGGACAGTTCTGGGCGAATGTGGGTTCCACTACGGCGCTGAAGGCCGCCGGGGACGCCTACCAGAACGAGCGCGCGACCAATACCGACTTCGACCCCAACGGGTACTTCTACAGCGTCACGGTCACCAAGCCGCTGGCGTCGCTGACCTTCGAGGCCTTCGACCCCGCCCTGATCTCCGTCGGCGACAAGTGCGAGAAGAACAAGCTCAAGGAGGCCGCCGCGCTCCCCGCCGCCAACACGGTCGTTGCCGACCCCGGGACGCGCTACGCAGAAGGGCTGACCGCCGTCTGCACCGGCGACGTCAGGATGAACGGGGTCGGTGAGGTGACGACGCAGTTCACGGTGCGGTCCCCCAGCGTCAACCAGTGGGACCCGCTGTCCTTCCCCGTGATCTCGGGATGCCAGAGCACCTACCCCGGCTTCGATGACAAGCTCGACGAGGCGCTCGACACCACCAACGTCAAGTTCAACGCCTACGTGGCCGACAACTTCCGGCAGTGGAAGCAGCTGTGCAAGGTCACCGGCGGCGTCGCTCCCGGTACGTACCTCATCCAGGTCAAGACCAACAACGTCGGGAACGACCTGGCCGGAGGGCACAACCGCTTCAGCCTGCGGGCCTACAGCGAGAGCAGCACCGGCGACGACGGTATCTCGGTGGCCGGCTACGCCAAGATGGCGATGTACGCCAACACCCCCGAGGGCACCTCCAGCTTCTACCTCGCCAAGGTGCCCACCGGCGCCCGGGGTCAGCTGTTCACGGTGCGCTTGTTCGACATCGGCGACGGCGCGAAGAAGGGCAGCACGGTCAAGGTCCTGCCGCCGGCGGAGGTCGGGGGCACGTTCAGTGGCTGCATCGGCTCGGGAGTGCAGGTGGGAGCGCTGACTGACTGCACCATCGACGTCGACTCGAGCTACAACGGCAAGTGGCAGGACATCAGCGTTCCGATTCCTTCGACCTACGCGTGCACGGACGGGTCAGCGGTCGGGTGCTGGCTGCGGCTGGAGTTCTACTACGGCAAGGGGTCCAGCCCCGCTGACACCACGTCGTGGACCGCCAACGTGGCCGGGGACCCGGTCCGCCTCGTCGAGTAGGGGCCCCACCCCTGGGCCCCGGGCCCGGATCTTTGAAGGCTTGACCCGGTCATGACCGGGTCAAGCCTTCAAAGACTGCGCGGGTCTGGGGTGGGAAGGCCGGTCAGACGACTGCAGCCACCGCGGAGAACGAGTCTCCGGGTGGCTGCCCTTGGGGGGGTTTCGGCTCCCTGCTGGCTACTTGCTCAGGCGTTGGGGGACCGGCGGGATCGTGATGTTGGCGGCGCCGTCGTAGTTGATGGCGAGGACGGCGTTGGTGCCCGAGAACGTCACGTCCTTGACGACGAGGAGCGAGGTCAGGGTCGTGGTGTCGCCGTTGCCCCGGATGTCGAGGGTGCCGCTTCGCATGTAGATGGTTCCGGTGATGCCCCCCACGGGATTCCCTCGGAAGGACAGCATGCCGGCGTAGTTGCGGTCGGCCAGGATCGCCAGCTTGGGAATGCCCTGGTTGACCGTGGTCGTCGGGGCGGTGATCGACAGGGTGCTCTGCCCGGTCAAATGGCGATGTACGCCATCACCCCCGAGGGCACCTCCAGCTTCTACCTCGCCAAGGTGCCCACCGGCGCCCGGGGTCAGCTGTCCACGGTGCGCTTGTTCGACATCGGCGACGGCGCGAAGAAGGGCAGCACGGTCAAGGTCCTGCCGCCGGCGGAGGTCGGGGGAACATCCAGTGGCTGCATCGGCTCGGGAGTGCAGGTGGGAGCACTGACTGACTGCACCATCGACGTCGACTCGAGCTACAACGGCAAGTGGCAGGACATCAGCGTTCCGATCCCCTCGGACTACGCGTGCACGGACGGGTCAGCGGTCGGGTGCCCACCCCTGGGGGCCTCGGGCCCGGATCTTTGAAGGCTTGACCTGGTCATGACCGGGTCAAGCCTTCAAAGACTCCGCGGGCTGTGCGGGGAACGGGCACGAGCGGTCGTCAGTCAGCGGCTGAGGTACTGCTGCGTGCGGGTCACGACGGTGTCGAGCGGGTTGACCACGCTGATGCACGACGTGTTGCCGTTGGCCTTGACCACTCCCGCCGTGACGATGGGGCCACCGCTGAATCCGAAGCACGAGTTGCCGTTGAAGTCGAGGGCAGAGGCCGGCGCGTAGACCTTCCCGACGACCCCGGTGACGCCGTTGCCCTGAAGGCTGATGTTGTTGGTGTTGTCGCGGTCGTAGATGATGGCGTATCCCGCGGTGACTCCCGTGGCCATGGCTGTCAGCACGACGTCGCCGTTCTTGAAGTCGAGGTATCCGTTGGGCGACTTGGCGTACAAGGTCACGCCGGTGCCCACCAGCTCCGTGTTGTTCTTCATGCCCCACGTGCCGGTGATGACGTACAGGCCCGGCAGCAGCGTGCAGAGGGAGTTGGGCAGGTCGACGTCGCCGTAGATGCCGGGACCTTGCGTGCAGGGATTCGTCTTCGGGGACAGAGCAGCGGTGTTCAGGGGCAGCGTGAAGGAGGCAAAGGGGTCGCCGAACGCCGGGATGGCTGTGGCGGGCGGGACGAAGTGTCCCCCCGAGACCGTGCCGGTCACGCCGTTGTGGGCCGACAGCCAGTTGCTGTTCGGTCCGGCGGTCACGCTTCCGTTGACGGCGATCGCGCCACCGGTCACCGAGAAGTCGCCGTTTCCGGCGTCGATGTTGCCCAGGAAGCACAGGCTGCACTTGACGGTGAGGCCAAGCTTGGCCTGCGCGGAGCTTCCCACCGCGATGGTGGACCTGCCGGTGACCCCCCCGAAGAAGGTTCCGACCGGCCGGACCGGGACGTACACCCGAACCTCGGTGGGGGCCAGTGCGCTGTCGAAGGAGATGCAGGTCGACACGCCACTAGGGGTGTATGCGAGCCGGTCACCGGCGCCAGCCGAACAGGAGGTCCAGTTGGCGTCGGTCACCCCGAAGTTGCTCTGGGCGAAGGCCTTGGCCGCATCCACGGCGTCGTTGATGCAAGGAAGGACTCCCGTGGCGCAGGTGTTGCTCGCGGGGTAGAGCACGTTGGCGGCGGCCAACGCGGACGAGTCTGCTGCATTCTGCGACTGGCGACGGACATCGCGGGCGTTGCCGAGGTCGACGACGACGGCCGCGCACATGACGAGCACGAGCATCAGGACCGATACCACCACGGCAACGGCGCCACGCTCGTCGTGGCCTCGTCGGCGGGTCAACGTCATCATGCGCACCACGACCAGTCACCGCCGGCAGGTGCTGCATCAGTCGTGTACGTCGGGTCCGTCGTCACCGTCTCGATGGACATGAAGGTCTTGGTCCTGATGATCCCGGCGGACGGGAAGGGCACGAAGCCGGTCACGCTCTTCTCCTTGGACTGGACGCAGACGAGGAGCTGCTTGCCCTGGACGGATCCATTCGGGGCGGACACCCGGACCACGGAAGTGCCGAGGGTCAGCTCGGTGGTGGCCTTGGTCGTGCAGGCGATCTTGTCCCCGACAGTGCCCGACGTGCACGTCGCGGCGTACTGCCCGACGACCGCCTGCCTGGCCCCCTCGCGCGCACCCTGCCGGAGGTTGATGCTGTCGTTGAAGAGGAACCCGTAGTCGATGATGCCGAAGATGAGCATGAACAGGACCGGCATCAGCAGGGCGAACTCCACCGCTGAAGCGCCGGAGTCGCGAGGGTCGCCGCGTCGGACGCTCCGCCGGCTGGTCACG
The DNA here is from genome assembly GCA_963731235.1 of uncultured Actinomycetota bacterium. Classification (GTDB taxonomy): domain Bacteria; phylum Actinomycetota; class Actinomycetes; order Actinomycetales; family Dermatophilaceae; genus Pedococcus. The sequence continues at coordinate 7,475 of CAVSUT010000018.1, forward strand.
TGTCTGCTCCCATAACTGTGGTGTGGATGCTTGGCCTGCCTCCCCCGGCAACTCAGTGTGCGGTCCGAACGGTCACCGCGTAATCGTCCAAACGGCCCAAGCTGGGAGGCAGTGAACCTGCGTTTGCCTATGGTTCCTGCGGCCGGTCCCGCAGACCGTGAGGCGCGCGGTGTGTGATGATTCGCAAGGGAAATGTAGTCACGCTTGTCGGGAGAGGACTGACGCAGTGAAGGGTCGCGTGCTCATCGTCGATGACGATCTTGCGCTGGCGGAGATGCTCGGCATCGTTCTGCGCAACGAGGGCCTCGAGGTGTCGCACGTCGCCGACGGTGGCCATGCCGTGGCGGCCTTCCGTGACAGCAAGCCCGACCTCGTGCTGCTCGACGTCATGCTTCCGGGACTGGACGGCATGGAGGTGTGTCGTCGCATCCGTGCCGAGTCCGGTGTGCCGATCGTCATGCTGACCGCCCGCACCGACACCGTCGACATCGTCGTCGGACTCGAGTCGGGTGCCGACGACTACGTCGTCAAGCCGTTCAAGCCCCAGGAGCTCATCGCGCGCATCCGGGCGCGCCTGCGTCGCGGTGACGAGCCCGAGCCCGAGAGCCTGGAGATCGGCGACCTGGTCATCGATGTCGCCGGCCACTCGGTCAAGCGCGCCGACGAACCGCTGTCGCTGACCCCCCTGGAGTTCGACCTCCTCGTCGCCCTCGCCCGCAAGCCGTGGCAGGTCTTCACCCGCGAGGTCCTCCTGGAGCAGGTCTGGGGCTACCGCCACGCCGGCGACACCCGTCTGGTCAACGTGCACGTGCAGCGACTGCGCTCCAAGATCGAGCACGACCCCGAGCACCCCGAGATCGTCGTCACCGTCCGCGGGGTCGGCTACAAGGCCGGTCCGAGCTGACCATGTCGGACTCGGCCGACCTCGGCCCCGACCGGACGCCGAGAGCGCGGCTCACCGACCACCGGGCGCACGGCCTGCGTGCCTTGCGCGCCTTCGCGGCGCAGGCCCGGTCGGGCATCGGTACGGTGCTGCGCTGGCTCGTGCACGCCTGGCGCCGTTCGCTGCAGTTCCGCGTGGTCAGCACGACCATGCTGCTGGGCCTGCTCGTCGTCCTCGGTCTCGGGTCCTACCTGTACTCCTCGATCTCCGACGGCCTCGAGCAGGACCGCATCGCCACCGCGCAGCTCCAGACCTCCCGCCTGACCACCGTGGTCCAGCAGAACTTCGACGGGAGCGACCGCACCAGCAGCTCTGGTGACCTCAACGTCCTGTCGCAGGACGTCATCCGTGGCGCAGCGGCCCAGGGCGGCGACAACGAGCGCTACCTCGTGTTCACCCGCGCCCTCGGCAACACCTCCGACACGACGGTGCAGACCGTGCTCAGCGGACAGGTCGGGCTCGCGAGCATCCCGGACGCCCTGCGCGAAGCCGTCCGGCTCGACCCGACGCACCAACAGGTCACCCTGATCGGCATCACCGACCCGCAGACCGGCCAGGACGTTCCTGCCGTGCTCGTCGGCGCACAGGTGCAGGTGCCCGTCGCAGGCCGGTACGACCTGTACGTCGTGTACCCGATGCAGCGGGAGCAGGCCACCCTCGACCTCATCACCCGGACCTTCGCGATCGGTGGCTTCGCCCTGGTCGCCCTCGTCGGCGCGATCGCCTATGTCGTCACCCGGCAGGTGGTCCACCCGGTGCGTCGGGCCGCCATGGTCGCCGAGCGGTTGTCCTCGGGACGGCTCAACGAACGGATGCGGGCGCGGGGCGAGGACGACCTGGCCCGGCTCGCGAAGTCCTTCAACGAGATGGCCGACAGCCTGCAGACACAGATCCGCCAGCTCGAGGGGCTCTCGCGCGTGCAGCAGCGCTTCGTCTCCGACGTCTCGCACGAGCTGCGTACCCCCCTCACGACCATCCGCATGGCGGGCGACCTGATCCACGACTCGCGAACCGACTTCGACCCCACGGTGGCGCGGTCGGCCGAGCTGCTGCACAACGAGCTCGACCGGTTCGAGGAGCTGCTCGCCGACCTGCTGGAGATCAGCAGGTTCGACGCCGGTGCCGCAGCCCTGGACGTCGACCTCGTCGAGGTGCGCGACACCGTGGCCCGGGCGGTGCAGTCCGCCCAGCCCCTGGCCGAGCGCTGGGGCAGCACCATCACCGTCACCGCGACCGGGTCCTGCCAGGCCGAGATCGACCCACGGCGCGTCGAGCGCATCCTGCGCAACCTCGTGGTCAACGCCGTCGAGCACGGCGAGGGTCGGTCCGTCGAGATCGCGATCGCGGGCAACGACACCGCCGTCGCCGTCGCGGTCCGCGACCACGGTGTCGGACTGCGACCCGGCGAGGCCGCCCTGGTCTTCAACCGGTTCTGGCGCGCCGACCCCGCCCGGGCGCGCACCACCGGTGGCACCGGCCTGGGCCTGGCGATCTCCCTGGAGGACGCCCGGCTGCACGACGGGTGGTTGCAGGCCTGGGGAGAGCCGGGGGAGGGGTCCTGCTTCCGCCTCACGCTGCCCCGCACGTACGGCGAACCCATCGGCGAGTCGCCCCTGCCCCTGCGTCCTGGCGAACCCGACACCTCCCCGGAGCGCGGCCCGCGTGGGGTCGGCGACGCCGACGCCCCGGTCGCCACCGCGGGTCGCGGTGCGGACGCCCCGGTGGGCGCACGGCATACCCCGACGGCACCCGGAGCACCCCGGTGAAGCGGCGGACAGCCCTCGCGCTGGCAGTCGTGGCGGCCACGTTGCTGTCCGCCTGCGGCGGTGGCCTCTCCACGAGGTCGCCCATCCGGCCCGGGCTCGAGGTGGGTTCGGTGCAGGAGAACGAGATCCGGGTCGAGGCCAGCCCCATCCGACCGGGGGCTGCTCCCCAGGAGGTGGTCCAGGGGTTCATCCGTGCGGCGGCAGCCAGCGACGACCAGTACCAGGCGGCGCGGTCCTACCTCACCCCCGAGGCTGCTGCCAGCTGGCGACCGGACACCTCGGTGGTGGTGTTCGGCAACGAGTCGGTCCTCGACACCCAGGCTGCCGGCGCCGGCAGCGTCACCGCCACCGCGACGGCGACGGCCCGGGTCGACGGCAACGGCCGCTACCAGGAGGCCCCGGCGAACAGCACGGTCGAGGTGGAGTTCCGTGTCGTCCAGCGGGAGGGGGAGTGGCGGATCACCCAGCTGCCGCAGAACTTCGGCACCTGGCTGAGCAACTCCGACTTCGTGCGGCTCTACGACCCCTTCCGCATCTACTTCATGTCGGCGAGCCAGCGCCGCCTCGTGCCGGACGTCCGGTGGCTGCCGCTCGGCACCGGACTGGCGACCCGTCTGGCGCGGTCGCTGCTGTCCGGTCCACCGGAGTACCTGCGCGGCGCCGTGCGCAGCGACGTCCCGACCGGCACCCGGCTGGCTGTCGACGCGGTGACCATCGCTTCCGGCACGGCCACCGTCGACCTGACCGCCACCCGCCTGCCGAGCGACCCGGCGCAACGGCAGAACCTCGGCGCGCAGTTCCTCGCGACGGTGAGCCAGGCGCCCGGGGTGGACCGCGTCGCCCTCCAGCTGCAGGGCGCCGACCTCCAGGTGCCGGGTGTCGACGGAGCGTTGAACTCGTTGTCGGTGCTGGGATTCGCCACCCCCGCCGTGCCCGAGGTCAAGCCGCTGCTCCGGATCGGCACCGCTCTCGTGCCGGTCAGCCCGGCGCAGGTCGGTGATCCGGGCAAGCCCCCCGGCGGACCGGCGGCTGCGGCACTGCCGACGCTGAAGGAGGGCTGGGCGTACCCCGCGTTGTCCCGCACGGGCACCGAGGTCGCCGCCGTGGGCGGTGACCACGCCCAGCTCGCCCGGTGGCGCGGCAAGACGCAGGTCCAGGTCCTGACCTTCGGCACGCAGCTGACGCGTCCCACCTACGACAACCAGGACGTGCTCTGGGTGGCCGGTCGCAACGGCGAAAACACGGTGGTGTGGGTCCTGGACGCCGCCGCCGACCCAGCCGACAAGACCAAGGCCGGGCCGCGGGCGCTGGCCGTGCCCTGGCTCGCGGGTCGTCGCGTCGTCAGCCTCCGCGCGTCTCCGGACGGACAGCGGTTGGCGGTCGTCAGCACCGACGAGGCCGGCAAGGCGCCCCACCTGGACGTCACCGGCGTGGTCCGTCAGGCCGGTGAGCTGCCCACGGCGCTGGCGACCCCGCTGAGCCTGGCACCGACCCTGAACCTCATGCGCGATGTCGTGTGGGTCGACGACGTCAGCGTCGTGGTGCTCGGTCGCAGGAACGCCGGCCAGGTGCTGCGCCCGTGGACCGTGCCGCTCGGTGGCCAGATCACCGCTGGTCCCGAGATCTCCGGGGCGCGCACGATCACCACCATCAACGGCGAACGCGGCCTGGTGGTCACCACCGACGACGGACAGGTGCTCCTGCGCGCCGGCAGCCGCTGGCAGCGCGTCGGTGAGGGCACCGACCTGCTGGTTGCCGCTCGCTGAGTCCGGGTCACCCGAACGGTCCGATTTCGGCGCACTTCGTGGGTGCGTCGGGCGACCGGTCTTGTCCACGGCACGACCGGGGTGGCAGCGTGGCGCGAACGTGTGGGCGAGCCGAGCGAAGAGGTGACATGACGACAGCCAGCACCGCCACGCCGGCGACCCGCCAGGTGGTGCCCGAGGACCCGGCGCGCGATGTTCCCCTGGTGGGGTCGCAGCACCTGGTTGCCGGTGCTGGTCTTCCTCGTCTCCCGGCTGGTCGACGGGGTCGTCCTGGCGGTCGCCGGCCACCGGCAGATCGCCCTGCCCGACCCTGCCCTGCACCGCGCGACTGCTGTCGACCACGCCACTGCCGCAGACCCCGGCTACCTCGAGCTGCTGTCCAACTGGGACGGCCAGTGGTACCAGTTCCTCGCGACCCGGGGCTACCACCTGCCGGCGCCGGGAGCCTCGAACGCCGAGGACAGCCTCTGGTCGTGGGCCTTCCCACCCGGGTTCCCCATGACGGTGCGTGTCCTCATGGAGTCCACCGGGCTGTCCTTCCCGGTCGCCGTGAGCGTCGTGAACCTCGTGGCCGGCGCGGTCGCCATGGTCCTGCTGCACCGGCTGGTGGACCGCACCGCCGGACCCTTCGCAGCGCTGAGCATCGTGGCGGTGACCTGCCTGGCCCCCACGGCCCTCCTGCTCCAGGTGGCCTACAGCGAGTCGCTGGCGCTGGCCCTGTTGTGCGCGGTGCTGCTGCTGCTCCACCGCCGCCGCTACTGGTGGGCCCTGGTCGCCGTGGTGGCGCTGTCGTTGACCCGCGTGATCACCGCCCCCCTGGCGATCGTGGTGGCAGCCCACGCCTGGTCACGGTTCCGAAGCCAGGACGGGTCCCGCCCGGGCCGGGGGGAGTGGCTCGGTATGGGGGTGCTCGCCTTCGCGAGCCTGGCCGGGGCGTTCCTCTGGGCCTTCATCGTGGGCCTGGTCGTCGGCGACCAGACCGGGGCCACCAGCCGTCCGGGGATGCTGTCCAAGCTCGGCTGGTTCTCCCAGCTCGACGCCGAGTTCGGGGTCGCCGGGCCGCTGGTCCTGGCGGGTCTGCTGCTCGTCCTGTTCCTCGCCAGCCGAACCCAGCGGATCGCAGCGCTCGGGATCGAGCTCGCGACCTGGCTGTGGTGCTACCCGCTGTTCGTCTTCGCGGTCACCGAGATCCACACCGGCATCCTGCGCTACCTGCTGTTGTGCCTGCCCCTGCCGCTGCTGTTCGTCCTGAGGCCGTCGGACGGCCGCGTGCGGGTGCAGCACGTCGCCTCCCTGGCAACGGTCCTCCTGGTGAGCTTCGGACTCCAGGTCTGGTGGATCAGCCAGTCCTTCGTGGTCACCCGCGACTTCATCATGCCGTGACCGGCGTCGCTGCGACCGCAGCGGGGCTCACGGAGCAGGGGCCTGCAGCAGGACGAACCGCCCCTGCCGGGTGACCTCGGTCCACCCCGCGCGGTGCAGCAGTGCGTCGCCGAGGGGGGACTTGACCTCGAGCAGCGCGAACCCCTGCACCGGTGCTGCGCACGTAGTCCTGCCAGCCGGGGCGCACGCGCTCGGCGCCGATGTAGGAGCGCAGGTAGTCCGCGCCGTAGATCTCGACCCGCAGGTCGACCACCGGCTTGAGGTCCGGGTGCTCCCACAACAGCCACCCACTGACCCCGAAGTCGTCCAGGACGACCGTTCCTGCAGGCAGCTCGGCCAGCCTGTCGCTGATGCGCTGCATCGGTCCGGGATAGGTCTGCGCCTGCTCCCCCTTCGGGCCGGCCGCGACACCGGCGGCGAGCGCGACGGCCGCCAGGGCCGCGAGGGCAACTCCACGCACCTCGTGGACGCCACGTCGTTCGGCGGGACGACCGAGTCGTTCCTGCACGGCGGCGGCGAACAACGGTGCGCCGATGATGCACCCGAGGGGGACGAGGCGCCACATCCACAAGGTCATGCCGACGCCCAGCGCGAGCAGGCCGTAGTGCCACGCGGGCCGGGACTGCGGTCGCCGTACCCACAGCACGGCGGTGACCAGCAGCATCCCCAGCGTCGTGACGGCGAAGGCGTTGTTCAGGGGAGTGGCCCGCCATTCCTCGGCGATCCACGCGGCGTTGCCTGCCACGTCGAGCGGAACGGTGAGCAACCGCGGGCCCAGCGGGGTCGCTGCGAGGACGGCGACGCAGGCGAGGTTCAGGGCGAGGATGAGCCGGCGCGCGGGGCGCAGGGCGGGTGGGCGCAGGGTGAGGAAGACCGACAGCACGGCGCCGAGGAGCAGCCCGAACATCCACAGCGGGTGGGAGCACCCCCAGAGCCAGAAGACCGGCACCAGCCACCACCGCAGTCGACCGTCGTGCAGGGTGCGCCACCAGGCGAGGTAGACGACGGCGAACAGGACGAAGCTGAGGAGCTGGGGGCGGGGGTTGAGGCCGCCGCCGGCACCGAGCACCGACATGGCCGCGGTCAGGCTGGCAGGCAACCGACCGGCCGACTGCCGGCACAGGAGGTACACCACGACGTAGAACGCGATGACGGCGACGGCCCGGAGCAGCACGACGCCACCGGGGCCGACCGCGCCGACGACCCACGCGGCCACCGCCTCGGGCAACCACTGCGTGGCGACGTAGGGCCGGTCGGCGAAGGAGGCCCAGGGGTCGGTGCCCACCAGGGACCACGTCGTCAGGATGTGCCGGCCCTCCCGCAGGTGCCACCACGTGTCGACCTCCTCGAACGACGAGGTGCCCATGGCGAGGGCCACGAGCAGGCCGATGCCGAAGGCGACCTGGCCGAGCCGGGCAGACACGGCGCTCACGGGAGCCACCTGGCTCGACACGTCCGGCGCGTCCGGCCTCATGACGCCTCCAGCAGCTGATAGCCGCCGCCGCGGGCCACCACCGACCACCCGAGCTGTTCGACCAGGGCCAGGCCGAGAGGGGACTGGGTCGGCAGCAGCGCCGCGGACGTGCCTCCCGCGGCGATGAACCGCTCCCAGCCCGGTGCGGCCTCCATCGCGGCGATGTACTGCTTCACGTACCGCTCGCTGTAGGACTCGATGCGCAGGTCGAAGATGGGAGTGGTCTGCGGTGCCTCGAAGAGCAGCCAGCCCGTGACGTCCCCGTCGGCGATGATCCGGGTCTGGGGCGGGAGGGCCCGCAGCTCGCCGGCCAACGAGGTCGGCACGGCGTGGACCGTGTCAGCGCGTGCGCTCGCGAGGGGGATCGCGACGACGCATGCCAGGACCAGACCGAGCAGCAGGGCGCCGAGCTCGCGCCGGTGCATCGAGGGCTGGAGCTCCGGGGCCGGCGCGTGGGCGGCCGGGCGCACGTCCGAGGACCGGCGGTGGGCCAGCAGGCGCTCGACCTGCTCGGCCAGCAAGGGTGCGGCGAGGAAGGCTCCGACGGCCACGGTGCGCTGCATCGTCAGGATGAACGCGATCGCCGCCAGGAAGGGCAGGAGCTGCCACAGCGCCGGCCGATGACGAAGGTAGGCCCACGCGGCATACGTCAGTCCCAGCATCACCAGGGCAAGGGCCACGTCCGGGCTGCGCACCGAGGACGGGAACCACTCCGAGACGAACTCCCGCCCGTTGGACCCGACCTGGAACGGGGTGAGCAGCAGGCGCGGACCGAGCGGGGTCACGCCGGCAGCCAGGAAGGAGGCGACGAGGACGACGGCCAGCTTGCGCCACTGCGGCCAGGTCACCTCCCGGCTCAGGCCCAGCCCCACGAGGACCAGGCCCCCGACGACCAGGCCCAGGACCCATACGCCGTGGGTGCACGCTGCCAGCCAGGTGAGGGGGACGAGCCACCAACGGGCGCGGTGGTCGCGCCCGGTGCGCCACCAGGCACCGATGGCCAGCACGAGCAGCACGAACCCCGCGAGCTGCGGACGCTCGGCGAGCCCGGCCCAGGCCGCCGCGACGGTGGCCACCGTCACCGGCACCGCCACCGCAGGACGGCTCACCAGACGGGTCAGCCAGAGCACCGCGAGGGCGAGGGCGACGATGGCGACGCCGCGGGCCCATCCGACCGCCGCGATCCCATACGCCTCGTAGCCCTGCGCCAGGACCACGGACGGCAGCCACTGGGTCGGGACGTAGCCGTGCGAGGCGAACGGAGCCCACGGGTCGGGGAGGCCGAAGCGCCCGCCGTCGAGGAGGAAGGCTCCCACCCGCAGGTGCAGCCACGGGCTGGGGTCGGCCACCGAACGCACCGTGAGGACGGGGAGCGCGGCCAGCAGGCCGGCCTGGGCCCACAGGCTCCACCCTCTGCGCAGCACAGAAGGGGGGGAGCCGGACATGCTCGCCATTCTCGACGCACGCGCACGCGTTCGGCGCACTGACTCACCGCATCAGCCAAACGGTTGATGCGGATTCCTCGAAGGGGCCACGGCGTAGTGACGTGACAGCCGATTACCGCGGTTCGCGTCGGCTGACAGTCTCTTGCCTGCAGGGGCGCCCGCCCCGGCCCGTAGGTCTCGAAAGGACACACCCCATGCTCAAGTTCGTCGCCAAGCTGCAGACCCGTTTCGCCGACCGCGAGGAGGGCGCCACCGCGGTGGAGTACGGCCTCATGGTTGCGCTCATCGCCATCGTCATCATCGCTGCCGTCGTTCTCCTCGGTGGCAACCTCAGCACCCTGTTCAACAAGGCCGCTTCCAGCATCTGACGCACCACACGGACCGACGGGCAAACCCCCAGCCCGCGGACCAAGGAGGACATGGTGAACGCTCGCTCCACATCCAGGCAGCTGTTGGCTGGCCTCGGTTGGACGCTGCTGGCGTGCGCCACGACCTTCGTCGGCGAGCTGGACCGTGGTCGCCCCGGTGCACGCCGGGGCGACCACGGAGCCACCGCCATCGAGTACGCCCTGATGGTGTCGATGATCGCCGTGGTGATCATCGCGTCCATCACCCTGTTCGGGAAGAACCTCATCGAGCTCTTCAAGGTCCCCAGCAGCTCCCTCACCGGCCCGTAACCACTTCGCACGACAACCACGAGGACAGAACTCACCATGGGACGCAGACTCGTCGCCATCTTCGCCGCCGCACTGGTCGCCCTGGTGGGCGTCACAGCGGTCCTTCTCTATGCGCGCGGAGCCGACGCCCGCGCGGTGGCTGCCCAGCAGCCCACGAGCGTCTACGTCGTGAAGTCGATCGTCCCGTCCGGGACGACGCTCAAGGACGCGGTGCAGAACGGCCTCATCGTCAAGACCTCCGTGGCCGCCGCCGGTGTGCCGAGCGGTGCCCTCGCGGGTGTCGACGGCAGCAACGGCGGCCTCTACGCCACGACCGACATCCAGCCGGGCGAGTACGTCCTGGCGGACCGCTTCGGCGTCAAGCCCGTGGGTGAGAAGGCCATCACCGTCCCGACCGGCATGGTCGCCGTCTCCGTGCAGCTCTCCGACCCGGCCCGGGTGGGCACCTTCCTCACCCCCGGCTCCAAGGTGGTCCTGTACGACACCTACTCGCCTGTTGCCGCGGCCCCCGACGCCAAGACCGCGGCGGCCGCCACCAGCGAGCAGAGCACGCGGGTCCTGCTCGACGACGTCCTCATCATCGCGATGGGCGAGGCTTCGCTGACCCCGGCCGCGGCTCCCATCGCGGGTGAGGACGCTGCACCGGCTGCAGCCCTCGGAGCACTCATGACCGTCGCCGTCACGCCGGCCGATGCCACCCGGCTGGTGCACGGCATCCAGACCGGCACGCTCTACGCCGCCCTGCGCGGAACTGATGCGAAGATCGACCTGGGCAAGGTTGTTTCCGAAGCATCACTCTTCACCAAGTAGGAGCACGCTATGACGTTGTTGTGGGATGCGGACCCCGCGGCCAAGGATCGCTACGACTTCGCCGTCGGTGAGGTGGTCCGGGTCGACTCCCAGTCCGCCATGGTGCGCGCCCTGGAGGACGCACCGCGCGAGCAGCTCGTCCTCATCGGCCCCGACGTGGACATGGAGAGCGCCTGCGCGTTCAGTGAGTTCGCCCGGGTGGAACGGCCCGAGATCGGGGTGCTGCTCCTGCGCCGCCGCCTCGACGTCAACGTCCTGGGACAGGCCCTGCGAGCCGGGGTCCGCGAGGTCATCACGGCCGACGACCTGACCGGCCTGGCCGAGGCTGCGCGCCGCAGCCGCGAGCTCACCACCCGGGTCGCCGGCCACACCGCCGACACCGGCGGCGGGACGAAGTCTGCCCGCGTGGTCACGGTCTTCTCCGCCAAGGGTGGCGTGGGCAAGACGACCTTCGCGACGAACCTGTCCACCTACCTCGCCTCCACCGGCTCCAAGGTGCTCCTCATCGACCTCGACCTCGCCTTCGGCGATGTCGGGATCAGCCTGCAGATGCTGCCCCAGAACTCCATCATCGACCTGGTGGGCATGGCCGGCCACATCGACGAGCAGGCGATCAAGGCCGTCGTCACCAAGCACGACAGCGGGCTCGACACCGTCAGTGCGCCCGCAGAGCCCAGCGACGCCGACCGGATCCCCGGGTCGATCGTGAGCGAGCTGATCCGGGTGGCCAAGCGCCACTACGACTACGTCCTGCTGGACACGCCGCCGGCCTTCACCTCGCACGTCCTCGCGGCGTTCGACGACAGCGACCTGCTCGTGCTCATCGCCACCCTCGACATCCCGGCCGTGAAGAACCTGCGGCTCACCCTCGACACGCTCGACCTGCTCGGCAACCCGAAGGACACCCGCCTCATCGTCCTCAACCGCTCCGACGCCAAGGTCGGCCTGCGGTCCGATGACGTCGTCGCCGCGCTCAAGCAGGACATCGCGATCATGGTGCCCAACAGCACCGCCGTCCCCGCCTCCGTCAACCGCGGCGTGCCCATCATCCTGGACGACCCGAAGCACCCGGTCAGTGTCGCCCTGCGTGAGCTCGCCGAGCGCTTCGTGCGCTCGCCCGAGCCCAGTGCTGCGGCCGATGCCGACTCCAAGACCGCTGCACCGGCCAGCGGTCGCTCGAGCCGTTGGTCGCTCTCCCGAGGAGGAAACCGATGAGTCTCGCCGAACGTCTGGAGAGCGTCCGTCGCACCCAGCAGGCTGCGAGCGACGCCGCCAGCGGCACGCCCACCCCTGCGGCCAACGAGCGGCAACGCATCGCCGACCCCTTCGCCGCGGTGAAGGCCAGCGTGCACCAGGCGCTGCTGGACTCCCTCGGCCCGCAGCTGTACGACCCCCACCTCGACCAGTCCGAGCTCGAGACCAAGGTGCGGCACACGCTGCAGGAGGTCATCGACCACGAGGAGACCCCGCTGTCCCTGGCGGACCGCACCAGGATCTCCCAGGAGGTCTCGGACGAGATCCTCGGTCACGGCCCGCTCGAGCCCCTGCTGCGTGACTCGGAGATCACCGAGATCATGGTCAACGGCCCCGACTCCATCTACGTCGAGCGCGCCGGAAAGCTGTACCCCGTCGAAGCCCGCTTCAGCTCCGACGCCCACCTGCGCCGCACGATCGACAAGATCGTGGGTCGGGTCGGTCGGCGTGTCGACGAGGCCAGCCCACTCGTGGACGCCCGCCTGCCGGACGGTTCGCGTGTCAACGCCGTCATCCCGCCGATCGCCCTCGACGGCTCGCTGCTCACCATCCGCAAGTTCGCGACCGACCCCTTCACGGACAAGGACCTCATCGCCTTCGGCACCTTCACGCCGCAGGTGCGCGACTTCCTGTCCGCCTGTGTCCGCGGTCGCCGCAACATCGTCATCTCGGGGGGTACCGGCTCCGGCAAGACCACCCTGCTCAACGTGGTGTCGTCCTTCATCCCCGACGACGAGCGCATCGTCACCATCGAGGACGCCGCCGAGCTCCAGCTGCACCAGGACCACGTCCTGCGCCTGGAGTCCCGTCCGGCCAACATCGAGGGTCGCGGCTCGATCCCGATCCGCGAGCTGGTCAAGAACTCGCTGCGTATGCGTCCCGACCGCATCGTCGTCGGTGAGTGCCGTGACGGTGCCGCCCTCGACATGCTCCAGGCCATGAACACCGGTCACGACGGCTCGCTCACCACCGTCCACGCCAACACCCCGCGGGACAGCCTGTCCCGTCTGGAGACCATGGTCCTCATGGCCGGCATCGACCTGCCGATCCGCGCCATCCGCGAGCAGGTCGCGGGGGCTGTCGACATGGTCATCCAGCAGGCCCGACTCAAGGACGGCTCGCGTCGCGTGACCGCGATCAGCGAGGTCGTCGGCATGGAGAGCGACGTCATCACGATGCAGGACCTGTTCACCTTCGACTACAGCGCCGGCCGCGACGAGCAGGGCCGTTTCAAGGGCACGCTGAAGAGCACCGGCCTGCGGCCGAAGTTCGCCAGCGAGCTGCTGGACCAGGGCATCGAGCTCGCTGCAGACATCTTCGTCCGGGGGATCTGATGCTCCTACGCCTGCCGCGCAGGTGGGGTGCCGTCGTGGCCCTCGCCTCTGCTGCGCTGTTCGCCGGGGTCACCTCGGCCGGCGCCGCGCCTTCGCCCGTCGTGAACATCACGGGCATCGAGGCCAAGGGTGGCAACCTCGTCGGCCTGATCTCCGCCACCGGCGGGGCCACGATCGACCCCGGCCTCACGGTCAGGGTGTCCGGCAAGGACTACCCGGTCGACGCCATCACCTCCGGGCAGGGCACGCCGGTCACCCGCACGACCGTGCTCGTGGTCGACACCAGCGGCTCGATGGGCGAAGCCGGTATGGCGACGATGCGCTCCGCCGTCGCGGCCTTCCTCAAGAGCGTCCCCGACGACGTCCTCGTGGGGCTGGTGTCGTTCTCCGGGAAGGCTGTCGTCAACCTCAAGCCCACCGCTGACCACGGCAAGATCCAGTCGGCCGTCGGCGACCTCAAGTCCGACGGTGAGACCGCGCTCTACGACGGGGTCACCCTCGCGGTGAAGACGTTGGGTACCAAGGGTGAGCGCAGCATCCTGCTCCTGTCCGACGGCGGTGACACGGCCAGCAAGGCCACCCAGGCGCAGGCCACGGCAACGCTCAAGAGCAACGACGTCCGCGCCGAGGCGGTCTCCTTCAAGTCCACCGAGGGCAATGTCTCGGTGCTCAAGGGCTTCGCCTCCGCCGGTGGTGGTTCGGTGGTGTCCGCCGCGAATGCCGGCGCGGTCGCCAGCGCGTTCACGACAGCGGCCAAGACCCTCGCCTCACAGCTCACCTTCTCCCTGCCCCTGCCGCCCGGTGTGACCGCGGTGCAGAACATCTCCGTCGCCGGCCTGGCGGGCGGCAAGGCCTTCAGCACGGCCGCACTGGTCGACTTCGGCGAGGGTGTCGCCGCGCCGGACGAGAAGCCCGCGGTGTCGACCGACCCGATCGTGGGTCCCGACGAGTCGGTCGTCAAGGCCGTCCCGGCCCCGCGCACGCTGCCCATCCTGGGGGTCCCCCCGATGCTCGGGCTCGGGCTCGGTGCGGTGTTCCTCGGCGTGGTCGCCGTCGGTGTCGCCCTCTCGAGCGGCTCGATGAAGTCAGGGCGCCAGACCCGCGTCGACAGCATCGACCAGTACGTCGCGCAGGGCGCCCCGGTCAAGGCCTCGAAGAACCGTCAGGTGGCGGTCTCCGAGAGCCTGGTGTCCATGGGCGACAAGATGATGGAAGGTCGCGAGTCCACCAGCAAGACCATGGCCCTGATCGAGCGGGCCGACCTGCCGCTGCGTCCCGGTGAGTGGTGGGTCATGCGGATCGTCGCCCTCGTCGTCGGTGTCGCCGTGTCGACGCTCCTGCTCCGCGGTGGCCTGGGGATGACCCTCGTGGCGGTCCTGCTCGGCTTCCTGCTCGGGTGGTTCATGCCGGCGATCGTGCTGCGCTTCCTGGCCAAGCGCCGGGCCAACAAGTTCGACCACCAGCTGCCCGACATCCTCACCCTGATCGCGAGCAGCCTGTCCACCGGGTTCTCGCTGCCGCAGGCGCTCGACGCCGTGGCCAAGGACGCCGCGGAGCCGTCGGCCAAGGAGTTCTCACGAGCTCTCGCCGAGACCCGGATCGGCGCCGACATCGCCGAGTCGCTCGAGCGCATGTCCGACCGCATGGACAGCGGCAACATGCGCTGGACCGCGATGGCGATCCGGATCCAGCGCGAGGTCGGTGGCAACCTCGCCGAGACCATGCGCACCACCGCCAAGACCCTGCGCGAGCGCGAGGAGCTCGGCCGGCACGTCCGCGGCTTGTCGGCCGAGGGTCGGCTCTCGGCCTACATCCTCATCGCCCTGCCCGTCGGCATCTTCCTCTACACGATGCAGACGAACAGGGAGTACGTCGAGCTGCTGTGGACGCGGCCGCTGGGCATGGCCATGCTGGCCGGCGGCCTCGTCTCACTCGTCATCGGCTGGTTCTGGATGCGCAAACTCGTGGATGTGAAGGTCTGACATGGGAACCATGCTGCTGATCGTCGGGCTCGTCGCCATCGGGGGTGCCCTGGCCACCATCGTCATCGCCATGTCCGCCGGCGCCGGGGAGACCACCGGTGTCGCCCGGTCCCTGGAGCTGATCGAGAAGTCCGTGAACCACCAGGAGGTGAGCAAGTCCGACCTCCCGATGATGGACCGCCTCGTCCTGCCGGCCCTGGCCAGGACGAGGTCGCTCGCCGCCAAGCTCTCGCCCGGGGGCACCCAGGAGGGGCTGACCCGTCGACTGGACCTCGCAGGCAACCCCGGCACCTGGACGGCCGAACGGATCATGGGCGCCAAGGGCGCCGCGCTGCTCGTCTTCGCCCTGATCGGTCTCCTCCTGGGTGGGCTGAGCCCCCGCGGTCTGGTCTTCGCGGGCATCGGCGCAGCCCTCGGCTTCTACCTGCCGGACCTGCTGCTCATGAACGCTGGACAGAAGCGCCAGGAGGAGCTGCGACTCGGTCTCGCCGACGCCCTCGACATGCTCACCGTGTGTGTCGAGGCGGGTCAGGGTTTCGACGCGGCCCTCATGCAGGTCGCCAAGGCGACCACCGGTCCGATCGCCGGGGAGTTCGCCCGCGTGCTGTCCGAGATCCAGATCGGCAAGTCCCGCGGTGAGGCGTTCAGCTCCCTCGCCAAGCGCACCAGCGTCACCGAGGCGAAGACGTTCGTCAGCGCCCTGGTCCAGGCCGACCGGCTCGGCCTGCCCATCGGCAGCGTGCTGCGCGAGCAGTCCAACCAGATGCGCCTCGTCCGACGCCAGCGGGCTGAGGAGAAGGCCCAGAAGGTGCCGGTCAAGATCTTGTTCCCGATGCTGCTGTTCATCTTCCCGGCCCTGTTCATCGTCATCATCGGGCCCGGCGCGATCCGCATCGTCGACACCTTCAGCAGCGGCGGTCTCT
The DNA here is from genome assembly GCA_963731235.1 of uncultured Actinomycetota bacterium. GTDB lineage: Bacteria > Actinomycetota > Actinomycetes > Actinomycetales > Dermatophilaceae > Pedococcus. The sequence continues at coordinate 23,232 of CAVSUT010000018.1, forward strand.
GAGCCCCCGTTGCCCCCAGACAGCTGAAACGGCCAGTACCCGAGGGGGACTGGCCGTTTCAGCTTGTCTGTCTGTCTGCCTAGCGGCGGCTCTGCCCGACCGACTCGGTGCGGACGAGCCCGAGGCGCAGCGCCGACATGACGGCCGAGGCACGGTTGTGGGCGCCGAGCTTCTCGTAGACCTTCGAGACGTGCGTCTTGACGGTGGACTCGCTCATGTAGAGGCGCTTGGCCACCGCGGCGATGGAGTCTCCGGCCACGAGCCGGTCGAGCACCTCGGCCTCGCGGGGGGTGAGCTTGGGCTTGTCACTGGAGTCCCGGCGGCGCAGGGCCTCCGCGAGGCCGGTCGCCATGAAGGCATCCGGCGCCACCGCAGCACGACGCACGGCGGCGATGACCTCGTCGGACGGTGCCGACTTCAGCACCAGGGCCGAGGCCCCGAGGTCGAGCGCCTCGAGCAGCGTCTCGTCGTCGTTGTGCATGGTGAGGACGACGATGCCGAGCCGGGGCGAGGCCTCACGGGCCGCCCGGGCCAGCACCAGGCCGGAGCCGTCCGGCATGGACACATCGACGACCAGGACGTGGATGAGGCTCTGTGCCAGGACGGTGCGGCCCTCGGCGATACCGCCGGCCTGCCCGACGACAGCGAGGTCGGGCTCGCTGTCGATCATGCGGCACACGGCCTCGCGGACCAGGGTGTGATCATCGATCACGACGACGTTGATGGTCATGACGGCTGGGGGATCCTTTCGTTGGAAAGCGTGGCCGACGGCGAGGCGCCGCGGGCCCGCATGCGCATCCGGATGGCGACACCGTCGCCGTTGTGGGGCTCGACGGCGATCTCGCCTCCCAGGGACATGAGTGGGTGCTCGCTGAAGTCACGGATACCCAGCGAGCTCGTGCCGTTGTGGGCGACCCACAGCTCCACCCGTGGCGCGGCGACGTTGAGGCGGACCTCGACGGTGTCGGCGTTCAGGGAGTGGCGTGCGTCGGCAAGGACCTGCAGGAACAGGCGGTAGATGAGCACCTCGGTGTGGGCGGGGAGGCGGAAGCCGTTCTCGCTGAGGTGCATGCGGGTGGTGACCCCGGAGGTGGAGCCGAAGTTCTGGAGCCGGGCCCCGATGAGGGCGCCGAGACCGGTGTCGGGTCGCACGGCGATGCGCAGGTCGGCGATGTGCAGGCGCAGGTCGGCCAGCACACGGGAGACCTCCACCCGCAGCCCGTCGAGGTCCTCGAGGAGCGGGGAGCCGGTGTCGCGCGCGGTGCGGCGCAACGAGTCGATGCCGAACGCGAGCGCCACCATCTCCTGGGCGATCCCGTCGTGCATCTCGCGGGCGAGGCGCTCACGCTCCTCGAGCCCGGCGCGCTCGCGCAGCCCGGCGAACAGGACGGAGAGGTCGATGTTCGCCGCGTGACGCGAGGCCACCTCACCGGCGGCGACGAGGTCGTCCTCGGTGAACGGGGTGACCAGAGGGCGGTCGGCCACCAGCAGACCGAGCCGGGCTCCGTTGTTGTCGTTGAGGGGCACCACGATGACCGAGCGGCCCACGAGGTCGTCCGCCCACTCGGACAGGGTCGGGACACCCTCACGCCAGGTCCGCGCGAGCACCGAGCTGGGCTCCATCGGGTCCGGCCACGGGGTGCGGTCCGCGCCACGGATGGCCAGCGGCACCGCCGGGTCGTCGCCGTAGCCCACCAAAATGGCGCTGCGGGCCGCGCGCATCTGGGTGGCGAGGTCCTGCAGGGCCATCTCCGCCGAGGCGGGTGCGTCGAATCCGGTGTCGAGGGTCTCGGCGAGCTCGTGCAGCCGACGCAGCAGGAGGCCGGCCTCGGCCGCGACGTTCGGGTCGACGTAGGCCTCGTCCTCCTCCTCCTGCATGCGGTGCGACCAGGCGCCGAGGAGCCCGAAGACGAGCGCGAAGACCGAGGCGAGCAGGATGCGCTGCGCCTCACCCTCGGAGTAGCGGTGGAGCGCCAGCTCGGTGCCGCCAGCGGTCACGAGCCCGACGACGAAGACCATCAGCGCTCCGCGCCGCCCGAACCGGGCGCCGGCATGGTAGGCCGGGATGAGGATGAGCACCTTGGACCAGGGGCCTTCGTACCCCATCGCGATCCCGGCCGCTGCGGCGTTGGCACCGAAGAGCACCATGAGCTGCATCGGCCCGATGGCGCGCCCGCTGGAGCTGAGGTACTCGAAGCCCGACGCAGCGAGGTCGAGGGTCACGACGAGCAGGATCCAGGGCAGGCCGGTGAGCAGCGCGTGGTCGAAGGCTGCGAACAGCACGGCAAGCGTGGCGAGGCCCAGCCGCAACCGTGTGCTGACGGACAACACCGACACCCAACGCATGCTCGGCCTCTCGTCTGGTAGTGGACCCACGGCGATTTGTCCACAGGTTGCGCCTCAGACTAGACCGCTCCACAGCGTTAGGTGGGGTGAACGATCACGAACACACCGTCTCGACACCATCGGTGGCATGTTCTGCGGCCTTTCGCCCCTCGTGGCCGTGGCCTCCCTGGCCCTGCCGCAGGTCTGCGCCGTCTGCCGGGCGACGGACGTCGCGCTGTGCGAACCGTGCCTGCAGGAGGTCGCCACCAGCCTCTGGCACGCCGGGCCCCGCCGCTCGCGACCGGACCCCGAGCCCGAGGGTCTGCCGCCCGTCCACGCCTGCGGGCGCTTCGAGGGTGCGCTCGCGGGACTGGTCACCGCCTACAAGGACGGTGGGCGCCGGGACTGCGCCCCCCTGCTCGCGGGGCTGCTCGCCGACGCGGTCGATGCAGCCCTCGGGCAGGCCCCGGGGGTGCGGCAGGTCCTGGCCGCCGGCCACGGACCCGTGCTCGTGGTCCCCGTGCCTTCGTCGTCGACGTCCCGGCGGCGGCGCGGGGACGCGCCGCTCGAGGCCCTCGCCGAGGGGGCCGTCAGCGGGTTCGGCGCGGGCGAGGTCCTGGTCGCCGACGCCCTCCGCGTGCGCAGGCGGGTCGCGGACCAGGCGGGGCTGGGCGCCGCCGGGCGCCACCTCAACGTCGAGCACTCGATGACGGTGAGACGGGTCTGGGCCGCGGGCGTGGAGCGAGCGACCTGCGTGGTGGTCGACGACGTCCTGACGACAGGGGCCACGCTGCGCGAGGCGACGAGGGCGCTGAGGGCAGGGGGCGCCGCGCAGGTGCTGGGGGCCACGATCTGCGCGACCGGGCGTCGCGCCGCGGTTCCCAGGGAGTGCTCAGGAAGCTCACGGTGAACGTGGTGGCACCTGCGCTGTCGCAATGGTCGGGGGTGGGCTACCGTCAGGACCATGGCCCCCCTGGCCCCCGTGCAGCACACGAGAACAGGGCGCCGCGGACACGGTCCGTCGGGCGCCCTGGCGCAGGGAACGGAGCCGATCACGCGGCCGGCCGCGACTGCGGTCCAGCCCACCGGTGCGCCCAACGGGCCACCCATCGACGCACCCCTGCGGGTGCGCTCGTCCACCGTCTGCTCCTCGGACCCCGGGCGGTGGTGCCGCGGTTGATCGGGGCTGTCGCGCCCGACTCTCACCTTCCACCAAACCTTATGGAGGACACCGTGGAGATTGTCGTCACTGGACGCCACATGCAGGTCTCAGACCGATTTCGTGACCACCTCGACGAGAAGCTGACCAAGATCGCCCAGCTCGCCCCCCGCGTGCAGCGCGTCGACGTCATCGTCAGTCACGAACCCAACAAGCGGCAGGCCAAGTCCTGCGAGCGGGTCGAGATCACCTGTCACGTGAAGGGGCCCATCGTTCGGGCCGAAGCCTGTCTCGACGACAAGTACGCGGCGCTCGACGTGGCGCTGGACAAGCTGATGGAGCGATTGCGCCGAGCCCACGACCGCAAGCGGGTGCATCGAGGTCGACACGCCCCGGAGTCGGTGGCGGCCGCGACGGCCCGGATCCAGGAGCCCTCGCCGAGCTCGACCGAGGACCATGCCCACACGCACGACGAGGACGACCCGTTCGGGACGCAGGGCAACAGCCCGGTCGAGATCCGGGAGAAGATCCACGCCACCGCGCCGATGCCGCTCGACCAGGCCGTGGCCGAGATGGAGCTCGTCGGCCACGACTTCTACCTCTACCACGACGAGGAGACCGACCAGCCCAGCGTCGTCTACCGCCGCCGCGGGTGGTCCTACGGCGTGATCCACCTCGACGTGGCGGCCCCGGGTGCCAGCAACGGCAGCGGCGCGCCGGTGCCCGTCCAGAAGGTCTCCTGACCACCTCGAGCTGAGCACCACCGGCGGCGCCGGACGATCCGGACACCCGGATCGCTCGGCGCCGTCGGCGTGTCGTGCAAGGATGTGCTGGTGAGCAGCGGTTTCGACGAACAGGCACCCGTGGTGCACGACCCCATCCGGGTCGTCATCGCCGACGACCACGTGCTCTACCGCCGGGGTCTGCAGATGGTCGTGTCGCAGGACGACGACATCGACATCGTGGGCGAGGCCGGCGACGGCAAGGAGGCGGTGGACCGCACCGTCGAGCTGCTGCCCGACGTGGTCCTCATGGACGTGCGCATGCCGCACACCTCCGGCATCGAGGCCTGCAAGACCATCAAGGCGCTCGTCCCGTCGACCAAGATCATCATGCTGACGATGTCCGACGAGGAGTCCGACCTCTACGAAGCGGTCAAGGCCGGCGCCAACGGCTACCTCCTCAAGGACGTGCCGGGCGAGGAGATCGCCGAGGGGGTCCGCGCCGTGCACAACGGCGACTCGCTCATCTCCCCGTCGATGGCCTCCAAGCTGCTGGCCGAGTTCGCGCAGATGAGCCGTCGCCAGGGCGAGCGGCCCAGCGCTGTCGGCGCCCCGCGCCTGACCGACCGCGAGCTCGAGGTGCTGCGCCTGGTGGCCCGCGGTCTGGCCAACAAGGAGATCGCCCACCAGCTGTTCATCTCCGAGAACACCGTGAAGAACCACGTCCGCAACATCCTCGAGAAGCTCCAGCTGCACTCGCGCATGGAAGCCGCGATGTATGCCGTGCGGGAGAACCTGCTCGAACCCGGCGAGTGAACCGCGCTGCATGAACCTGGCCGACCCGGTCCCGCTCACCCGTGCGCAGGCACGTCGGATCGCGTTGGCGGCGCAAGGCTTCCTCGACCCGCGCCCGGCCCCCGGCAGCGCCACGATGCGGCACGTGCAGCGTGTCGTCGACCGCGTGCAGGTCGTCCAGATCGACAGTGTCAACGTGGTCGCCCGCAGCCAGTACCTCCCGTTCTTCTCCCGACTCGGGCCCTACGACACCGCCCTGCTCGACCGCGCTCGCGACCGGGCCCCGCGTCGCCTCGTGGAGTACTGGGCACACGAGGCGAGCCTGGTGCCGCCGTCCACGTGGCCGCTGCTCGACTTCCGGATGCAACGCGCCCACGCCGACGCCTGGGGCGGGATGCAGCGCGTGGCCCAGGAGCACCCGGCCCTCGTCGAGGCGGTCCGGGCCGAGGTCGTGGCCCGCGGGCCGCTCACCTCGCGGGAGGTGGAAGCCGCCCTCGAGCACGACCTGCCACGCGACCGGGAGGACTGGGGCTGGAACTGGTCCCTGGTCAAGAACGCCCTCGAGCACCTCTTCTGGGCCGGTGAGATCACCTCGGCCGGCCGTACCACCCAGTTCGAGCGGCGCTACGCCTCGCTCGAGCGGGTGCTGCCGCGTGCGGTCGCCGAGGTCTCGCTCGACCCGGCCCGTCGTCCGTCGCCCGAGGACGCGTTCCGCGAGCTCGTGATGATCGCCGCCCGAGCCCACGGCGTCGGCACCGAGCAGTGCCTGCGTGACTACTTCCGCCTCAAACCCGAACAGGCCCGGCCCGCCCTGGCCTCGCTCGTCGCCGAAGGGCGGCTCGTCCGCGCCACGATCGAGGGATGGAAGCGGCCGGCCTACCTCTACCCCGGGGCGCGCCGGCCACGTCGGGTCCGGGCGCAGGCCCTGCTCAGCCCGTTCGACTCGTTGATCTGGCAGCGGGACCGCACCTCGGCCCTCTTCGGGTTCGACTACCGGCTCGAGATCTACGTCCCCGCCCCCGACCGGGTCCACGGCTACTACGTGCTGCCCTTCCTCTACGGGGAGGAGCTGGTCGCCCGCTGCGACCTCAAGGCGGACCGGGCAGCCGGGGTCCTGAAGGTGCAGGCGGTGCACTGGGAGCCGGGTGCGCCCGCGCAGGCTCGGCCCGCCCTGGCCGACGAGCTGCGCCTGATGGCCCAGTGGCTGGGCCTGCGCAGCGTCTGCTGATCCGGCGCCCCGCGCCCGACGCCCTGGTCGCGTCGCGCTGGCGGGATCTGGACGACAGCTGACGAGAACGCGCTGGTCGACGGCCCGAATTGGCACATAGTCTGCGGGGGTGATCATTCCTGCCACCGAACGGCCGCCGGCCCCCACCCGGACCCCACGCGTCCACCGGGCGTGGTGGGTCACCGCCGTCGTCCTCGCCGCGCTGGTGTCCGCAGCCGGGTTCCGCTCCTCGACCGGGGCGCTGCTGGAGCCCCTCGAGACCGAGTTCGGCTGGTCCCGCGCGACCACCTCCGGTGCGGTGACCGCCAACCTGGTGATCTACGGCCTCACCGCTCCCTTCGCCGCCGCCCTGATGGAGCGGTTCGGCATCCGCCGCGTGGTCGCCCTCGCCCTGCTGCTCGTCGCCCTCGGCAGCGGCCTCACCGTCGTCATGACCGCCCCCTGGCAGCTGTGGCTGCTGTGGGGGATCGCGGTCGGGGTGGGCACGGGAGCGATGGCGCTCGTGCTCGGTTCGGTGGTGGCCAACCGCTGGTTCGTCGAGACCCGGCGCGGCCTCGTGACCGGGGTGTTCTCCGCCGCCGGTGCCGCGGGACAGCTCGTGTTCCTGCCCGGCATCGCCGCGCTCGCGAGCGGACCCGGCTGGCGCTGGGCGGCCCTGGTCGTGTCCGTGGCGGCGGTCCTCCTCGTGCCGCTCGTCCTGCTCGTGGTCCGAGACCGCCCCGCAGACCTGGGCCTTCGACCGTATGGCGCCGCGCCGGGTGAGCGCCTCGACGAGGCGCCCACGCGCCATACCGGATCGCAGGCCGGACCGGCCACCCTCGCTGTCCGCACGCTGCGCGAGAGCACGCGCTCGCGCACGTTCTGGATCCTGGTCGGCACCTTCTGGATCTGCGGCTGGTCCACCAACGGCCTCATCGGCACCCACTTCATCCCGGCCGCCCACGACCACGGCATGCCGCAGACGACGGCGGCCGGGCTGTTGGCGCTCGTGGGGGTGTTCGACCTCGTCGGGACCATCGCCTCGGGCTGGCTCACCGACCGCGTCGACCCGCGGTTCCTGCTGTGCGGCTACTACGGCCTGCGGGGGCTGTCGCTGCTGTTCGTCCCCGCGCTGCTCGGCCCGGTCATCGCCCCGAGCCTGTTCGTCTTCATCGTGTTCTACGGACTGGACTGGGTGGCGACCGTGCCGCCGACGATCGCCCTGTGCCGAAGGCACTTCGGGGTCCAGCGGTCGAGCATGGTGTTCGGGTGGGTGTTCGCCGCCCACATGGTCGGCGCCGGGGTGGCGGCCTCGTATGCCGGCTGGGTGCGGCAGAGCACGGGCGACTACGGCACGGCGTGGCTCACCGCCGGCGGGCTGTGCGTGTTCGCGGCGATGGCGTGCCTGGCCATCTCGAGGTCACCAGAGCGCGGGTCGTGGAGCTCGGAGGGGGAGCAGACCGAGGTCGCAGCCGTCACCTGAGCATGCTTGGCTGGGGTTTCCCCGGGCCATCGGTCCACGGGCGCGGACCGACTCGACTAGCCTAGGTCGGGCCGTTGCCACCCGGATGACGACGGCTGCGAACTTTCAGGAGATATTGCGTGTCCAAGATCGTCGAACGTCTGCTGCGCGCCGGTGAAGGCCGCATCCTCAAGAAGCTGCACGGCATCGCCGCCCAGGTGAACTCCATCGAGGAGGACCTCACCAAGCTCAGCGACGCCGAGCTGCGCGCCGAGACCGAGGTGTTCCGCAAGCGACTCGCCGACGGCGAGACCCTGGACGACATCCTCCCCGAGGCCTTCGCCGCGGTGCGTGAGGCGTCCCGCCGCACCCTGGGCAAGCGGCACTTCGACGTGCAGCTCATGGGTGGCGCGGCCCTGCACCTGGGCAACGTCGCCGAGATGAAGACCGGTGAGGGCAAGACCCTCGTCGCGACCCTGCCGTCCTACCTCAACGCGCTCGAGGGCAAGGGCGTGCACGTCATCACGGTCAACGACTACCTCGCCGAGTACCAGTCCGAGCTGATGGGTCGCGTCCACCGCATGCTCGGGCTCGAGACCGGCGTGATCCTCGCGTCGATGACGCCGGCCGAGCGCCGCGTCGAGTACGCCAAGGACATCACCTACGGGACCAACAACGAGTTCGGCTTCGACTACCTGCGCGACAACATGGCGTGGTCCATGGACGAGCTCGTCCAGCGCGGCCACAACTTCGCCATCGTCGACGAGGTCGACTCCATCCTCATCGACGAGGCCCGCACCCCGCTGATCATCAGCGGCCCGGCCGACGCCGCCACCAAGTGGTACACCGAGTTCTCCAAGATCGTGCAGCACCTGACCCGTGGTGAGTTCGAGTCCGGCGAGGGCGACTACGAGGTCGACGAGAAGAAGAAGACCGTCGGGGTGCTCGAGGCCGGCATCGCCAAGGTCGAGGACTACCTCGGCATCGACAACCTCTACGAGTCCGTCAACACCCCGCTCATCGGCTACCTCAACAACGCCATCAAGGCGAAGGAGCTGTTCAAGCGGGACAAGGACTACGTCAACCTGAACGGCGAGATCCTCATCGTCGACGAACACACCGGGCGCATGCTGGCCGGCCGTCGCTACAACGAGGGGATGCACCAGGCGATCGAGGCGAAGGAGGGCGTCGAGATCCAGAACGAGAACCAGACGCTGGCCACGATCACCTTGCAGAACTACTTCCGCATGTACGACAAGCTCTCGGGCATGACGGGCACGGCCCAGACCGAGGCTGCCGAGCTCAACTCGATCTACAAGCTGGGCGTCGTGCCGATCCCGACGAACCGTCCCATGATCCGCAAGGACCAGGCCGACCTCGTCTACCGGACCGAGGAGGCCAAGTTCAACGCCGTCGTCGACGACCTCGTCGAGCGCTACGAGCACGGCCAGCCGGTCCTGGTCGGCACCGTCTCGGTCGAGAAGAGCGAGCACCTCTCCGACCAGCTGCGCCGTCGCGGGGTCCCGCACGAGGTGCTCAACGCCAAGCAGCACGAGCGTGAGGCCGCGATCGTGGCCCAGGCGGGGCGCAAGGGTGCGGTGACCGTCGCCACCAACATGGCCGGTCGCGGTACCGACATCATGCTCGGCGGCAACCCCGAGTTCATGGCGGTGGCCACCCTCAAGCAGCGTGGCCTCGACCCGGAGCAGACCCCGGAGGAGTACGAGGCCGCCTGGGACGAGGCCCTGGAGAAGGCCGAGGCTGCGGTCCAGGCCGAGCACGACGAGGTCACCGAGCTCGGTGGGCTCTACGTCCTGGGCACCGAGCGTCACGAGTCGCGCCGCATCGACAACCAGCTCCGTGGTCGTTCCGGCCGTCAGGGCGACCCGGGCGAGTCCCGGTTCTACCTGTCGCTGCAGGACGACCTGATGCGCTTGTTCAACGCGGCCATGGTCGACCGGTTCATGACCACGGCCAAGATGGACGACGAGGTCCCGATCGAGTCCAAGATGGTCAGCCGCTCGATCCAGAGCGCGCAGGGACAGGTCGAGGGGCGCAACTTCGAGATCCGCAAGAACGTCCTCAAGTACGACGACGTCCTCAACCGCCAGCGCACCGTCATCTACGACGAACGCCGCCGGGTCCTCGAGGGCGAGGACCTGCACGAGCAGATCCGGCACTTCATCAACGATGTCGTGGGCGGCTACGTCGACGCCGAGACGGCCGAGGGCTTCGCCGACGACTGGGACCTGGACCGCCTCTGGACGGCCCTGTCGACGCTGTACCCCGTCTCGGTCACCCCCGACGAGGTCATCGAGGCCGCGGGGGACCGCAGCGCGCTCACCGCCGACTTCCTGCGGGAGCAGATCACCTCCGACGCCCACCACGCGTACGACGCGCGTGAGGAGCAGCTCGGCGCGGAGGTCATGCGTGAGGTGGAGCGCCGGGTCGTCCTGTCGGTCCTGGACCGCAAGTGGCGCGAACACCTCTACGAGATGGACTACCTCCAGGAGGGCATCGGGCTGCGCGCGATGGCCCAGCGTGACCCGCTCGTGGAGTACCAGCGTGAGGGCTATCAGCTCTTCGAGGCGATGAACGAGTCCATCAAGGAGGAGTCGGTCGGCTACCTCTTCAACGTGCAGGTCGACGTCGACCAGCCCGAGCAGCAGGCACCCGGGGTGCAGCCGATGAGTGTCTCGGACATGCTCGGCGGAGCCAACCTCACCGCTGAGGACCACGCCGGTGCCGACCACGACGGTCACGACCACGCCGATGCTGGTCGCGAGCCTGTTCCCGCGCCGGTCGGCGGCTCGGCCGACGACGGCGAGCCCGACCCGTCGGGTGAACAGGCTGCTGAGCGGGCTGCGGTGTCGTTCCGGGCCAAGGGACTGGAGCAGCCGGTCCGCCGGACCCAGGACCTGCAGTACTCCGCACCCACCGAGACCGGTGAGGTGGAGCACCGCGGTGGTTCGGTCGACGACGAGCTCTCGGCCGAGCAGGTCGCCGGTGCGACCCGCAACGGTCCGTGCCCGTGTGGCTCGGGCAAGAAGTTCAAGATGTGCCACGGCAAGGGCTGACCGGCCCCCACCCTCGCAACAGCGCCGTCCGCCCGCAGGGGTGGGCGGCGCTGTCCGCGTCACTGGCGGCCGGGCGACGGGTCGGTCAGCCGACCTGCAGAGCCTCCACGCGCCAGCGACCATCGAGCCCGACCAGGCGCATGGCCAGGGCGCGCACGCGTCCACCGTCCACGACGACAGCGCTGGCCTCCGCCACCCCGTCGGCGGGTTCGCACACGCGCAGGCTCCGCACGACCGTCCGGCGCGTGGGCGGCATACCCCTGCGGGCGGACACCGCGGCGCGGCGGGCCACCACCGCGTAGACCTCCGGGGTGGTCCAGCGCAACAGCTGCGGTGCGGGGCGCACTCCGGCCATCACCTCCACGAGCGCCTGGGCGATGTGCGCCGCCCAGTCGCCGGGGTCGGGCAGGTCGTCTCGGCGGGTGGGCTGCTCCCCGAAGAGGTCCTGGTCCGAGCGCAGCGAGAAGTCGACGGCCAGGGCGTCCTGGACGTAGGGGGACTCGGCGCAGCGTCCGGGAGCCCAGTCGTCCTCGGTCTCGGCCAGGACCGGTGGCCGAATGCGGGGCGCCGGCACGATGGTCAGCGGACGCAGGGAGGTGCGCTCCGGACCGTGGAGGGCGCCGGCCGTCGCCCTCATCGCGCCACCGTCGCCCTGGGGACCTGCAGGACCTGTCCGGGCAGGAGGAGGTCGGGGTCGGCACCGATGACGGCTCGGTTGGCGGCGTACCAGCGTGGCCAGGCGGCAGCGACCTCGGCATCGAGGGCATCTGGGCCCAGGTGGGCGGCGACCAGCCCCCACAACGTGTCGCCCCGTTGGACGACCACCTCGGTCCGGTCCGTGGGCGAGGCACCCGAGGTGACGAGATCGGGCGAGGCGATCGGGCGCTGCACCGGCCGCGTCGGGGTCCAGCCAGCCGGCGGAGCTGCGGGGGACGGGGTCGTCCCGGAGGTGGCGACCGGCGCAGAGGCGCGGAACCCCGGGAACGGGGCAGCCTCCTGGGCCAGGGCGCAGGCCGGGCCCAGGGTGCCGACCACCGTGGCGCCGACGAGGGCTGCGGCGACGCGGCGGGTCAGCAGTGGCGCCCAGGCGGCGGCGAGCCGCTGTGCGACGGCCCCACAGCGACCCGGTGCGTGGGCCAGGACCGCGGCGGTGCTGCTCACGGTGAGCCAGACGCCCAACGCCAGGGCCACGGCGGCGGCGAGCACCGCGACCACCTCGTCGATGGAGGCCGGGCCCGGTGCCAGGACCTGGCGCCCCTGGGTCCGGACGGCCACCACCAGGACGGTGTCGAGACCGAGGAGCACCACCGCCGTCGCGGCTCCGGTGGACCACACACGGGCGCGATACGTCATGATGCTGCTGGAGCCGGTTTGACGGTGGGAACGTTCGTTTGCATGCGTTTGACCGTACTCGCCATATCGCCGGCGCGCAACGGTGCGAGTCGTTAGGCTCACGCCCGACATGTCGTGATCGCGACACCGGTGAGAGGTGGGTATGCGCTGGGACGACCTGTTCGGGGACCTGTCGGCTCAGTGGGAGGCGCAGGAGCGGCGGGAGCTCGATGCCGAGGTGGCCGACCGGACCCGGCGCGAGCGCGGCGCGCTCGGGCTCTACGAGCGGCTCGCCGCAGCCGGTCCTGCGGTCGTGGGCCTGGCCCTGCGCACCGGTGTGGTCGTGTCCGGTCGGGTCGCCGACGTCGGTGACGGGTGGGTGCTGGTGGGCGACCCCGGCGGGGCGGTCTCGCTGGTCCCCTTCGGCGGCCTCACGGCGGTGACGGGCTTGCCCGCCCGGGCCGCAGGGGAGCCGACGGGCCGCCGCTTCGGGCTCGGGTATGCCCTGCGAGGCCTGAGTCGCGACCGCTGCGTCCTGACCTCGAGCGATGTCGCCGGAAGCACGGCGACGGGAACGATCGACGCAGTCGGTCGCGACTTCTTCGAGCTCAGCGAGCACGCCGCCGATCTCCCGCGCCGTCCCGAGAACGTCACCGGCCGCCGGCTGGTGCCCTTCGATGCGCTCGTCCTGCTGCGCCCCGCATGATCCCCGTCCTGGCCGCTGCGCCGCCTGACCCCCGCTGTCGGCGAAGGGGCGACGCTGCCTGCGACCCTCGGAGCTGCAGGGGCGCCGACGCCCGAAAGGGCCTGGAGCGGCGTGCTCCAGGCCCTTCCTCGGCAGCGTCGCGGGACCCCCACGGCCCGCGACGACGGCTACTCGGCGCCCTGCCCGAACGGGTGGGCCGCGACGAACGTCTTGGTCTCGGAGTACATCCGCTGGATGTAACCCTCGAGCTCGGCCACCTCGACGCGCCACTGCCCGCGGCCGCCGACCTTGATGGCGGGGAGCTCGCCCGAGCGCACCAGGGCGTATGCCTGGGCGGAGGAGATGTCCAGGACCTCGGACACCTCCGACAACTGGATGAATCGCTTGGTCACGATGTGCCCGACCTTTCTTTCCTGCTGTGTCGCCTTGACCGGATCTTGTGGTCTCTTGACTGAATTTTTACCATGATCGTGCGGCTGCGTCCGGTGGATCGCACAATTCTCTCATCGTCAACCGTTTGGAGGAGTTGGCCTGCGGCGGTTGTGGATGATTTGAGGCATTTTGTGGATGAGGCCGACGCGCTGCCACGTCGGTGAGCCATGATGACTGCGCGAGGGGACGCAGCGAAACCAGGCCGAAACCGTGTCAGAAACCATGTCAAGGGGGACAACGACGTGTCGGACCTTCCAGTGCCCAAGGCCACCCGGTTGCAGCGACCTGCGTGGCGCGATGCGCGCCTGCTCATCGGGCTGGTGCTCGTGCTGGCCTCGGTCGTGGTGGGTTCGACGGTGGTTGCGGCCGCCGATGACCGCACGGCGATGTATGCCGCCCGCGAAGGCCCTGGTGCCGGGGCGAGCCCCTCGTGGAGGGTGACCTGGTGCGGGTCGACGTCCAGCTCGGGGCGCAGCGTGACCGCTACCTGGCTGCCGACACCGGGTTGGCACCGGGACGCTTCGTGCTGCGCGAGGTGTCGGCCGGCGAGCTCGTCCCGTCCGTGGCGATCGGTGGGCGCGACCAGGTGTCGGTGCAGGCGTTGACGCTCTCGGTGGACGCCGGGAGCGTGGCCGCGCTGTCGGTCGGCAGCCGGGTCGATGTCTACGTCAACCCCGTGGACGTGAAGGCGACCAGGGGCGACGCGTTCACCGGGCCCGTCCTCGCCCTGGAGGGGGTCTCGGTCGCCAGCCTGCCGAAGGCCGGCGGAGGGCTGTCCGGTGGCGCCGGCGGTGACCGCCCGGTGCAGGTGATGGCTCCCCGGGAGCGCATCAGGGACATCATCGGCCAGCTCGACGACGGCGCGCGGGTGACGGTCGTGCCCGTCCCCGGCAGCACGGGGGCGACCGGTGAGCCGTGCGGTCATCACCGCGCTGACCGGCTCGGGGGAGTCCGAGCTGGTCGCGGCGCTCGGCGCCACGGCCGACTACACGGTGGCGCGGCGCTGCGCGGACCTCCCGGACCTGCTGGCCGCGGCTGCTGCAGGCCTGGGGCAGGTTGCCCTCGTCTCGCCCGACCTGCGGTCCTTGGACCGCAGTGCCCTGCACGAGCTCGCGACGCACGGCGTGGTCGTGGCCGGGGTGAGCGAGCCGGGCGACGAGCTGGGGGAGCGCCGGCTGCGCCAGCTCGGGCTCACCGTCGTGGTCCGCACCGACGCGGCCAGCCACGAGCTCGAGGACCAGCTCGACGAGCTGCTCCAGCACGCCAGTGACCCGCAGGCAGCACCGCACCACGACCTGCTGGCCGAGGACCTCGGGACCACCCGGGACGCGGACGGCCCTGCCGCGGTGCCGTGCCGCGTCATCGCCGTCTGGGGGCCGACCGGTGCCCCCGGCCGCAGCACGGTGGCGCTGAACCTCGCCGCCGAGCTCGCGGTGCACGCCCCCACGGTGCTGGTGGACTGCGACACCTACGGCTCATCGCTGGCGCAGGCGCTCGGCCTCCTCGACGAGGCGCCGGGCATGGCTGCGGCCTGCCGCGCCGCCGACCAGGGCACCCTCGACCTGCACGCCCTCGCCCGCGTCGCGCCCGAGGTGTCGCCACGGCTGCGGGTCCTCACCGGGGTCCCCCGTGCCGACCGGTGGACCGAGCTGCGGGCCGCGTCCGTGGAGCACGTCCTGACGATCGCCCGCCAGCTCGCGACCTTCGTGGTCATCGACTGCGGGTTCTGCATCGAGGACGACGAGGAGCTGTCCTACGACACCCTCGCGCCGCGGCGCAACGCGACGACCCTGGTGGCCCTGGACTGCGCCGACGAGCTCGTCGTGGTCGGGGCGGGCGATCCGATCGGCCTGCAGCGACTGGTCCGCGCCGTCCAGGACCTCGCCTCGGTGCCCAGCCCCACACCCCGCGTCGTGGTCAACAAGGTGCGTGCCTCTGCGGTCGGGACGCGCCCCGAACGGCGCATCGCCGAGGCGCTGGGCCGGTTCGCCGGCATGGACGACCTGGCCTTTCTGCCGCATGACCCGGCCACCGTCGACGGTGCGATGTTCGCCGGGAAGTCGTTGGCCGAGTTCGCCCCGGCCAGCGACCTGCGCAGGGCGTTCGTCGGCCTCACCGAGCCGTATGCCGTGGTGGCACCACGGCATCGCCGGCGCCGCAGCCGCTGACCCAACAGCGGGGTCAGGAGCCGAACATCAGGGTCAGGAGCTGAACAGCAGGCTCAGCCCGCCGACCGTGTAGACGACCATGACGGCCAGCAGCGGCAGCTGGCCCACGACGGCAGCCCGCCGGGGGAACAACGAGATCGCCCGTTCGTGGGCGAGCACGACGCCCAGGACGTGGCCGGTGATGATCGAGACCACCTGGACGCCGGCGACGAAGCCCGGGGCGATGAGGGCCGCGGGGGGCGTCAGGCCGGCGGTGCCCAGCAGGTCGGCCCCGGTGCCGAGCGGGTCGGACATCTTCACGAGCCCGTTGGTGCCCTCCCACACCCACAGCGACCAGTAGTGCGCGACGAGGTACCCGGCCGCGATGGGCACGAGGGAGGGGGCGAAGGAGGTGGCCACGCCGCGTACGGAGACCCCGGCGAGGTGCGCGGAGAGCGCCGCGGCGCCATACAGGGATCCGGCGACGACCAGGGCGAAGGTGGCCAGGGCCGCGGTGCCCCACACCTCGGAGGGCAGGGTGGAGGACTGGACGAAGGAGTACCAGCGGGTCTCGCCGGAGAAGCCGTCGTAGGCGGTGCTGCCGAGCATGACCGAGGTGACCGCGAGCAGCCCCGGTCGGGCCTCGAGCTGGAGCGGGCCGTGCAGCGGGGTCCGCAGCACCCAGCGGCCGTCGGTGCGCCGACCCAGCGGGCTCAACGTGCCGTAGAGCGAGGACCAGGCGGCGAACGGGTCACCGGTGCGCAGGTACGCGGGACCGAAGAGCAGGCTGAGGAGGAGGCTGAGGACGAGGTAGCCGATGATGGCGACCCGCATCGTGAACAGCTCGGCGTTGTCGGGCGCGACCAGCTCCAGCCAGGTGAAGGCGAGCAGGCCGGCGGCGGCGGGCCAGTAGCCGAGGCGGTACTCGGTCAGGGTGAAGTCCTCCTCGACCCGCCCGAGGGCGAGCAGGCCGCGGCGCAGCCAGCGGACGGGGTTGACCAGGCGCCAGAACCCCCCGAACAGCATCGACCCGAAGGCCAGCCCGATCCAGAGCCAGACGTAGACGACGCTGGGCACCGGGTTGTTGGCGTTGTCCTTGCCGAACAGCAGCGCGGCCAGGGTCCAGCCGGTGATGAGCAGCGACAGGCCCACGAACACCGCCCGTACCGGCGCCGAGTCGAGCGCCAGGGACAGCGTGGTCGGCGGTAGGCGGCCGTCCTCGCCGCGCAGCCTCGGCTGCTTCCAGAGGGCGCCGAGCGCGACGAACGACACGACCAGGGCGAGCCCGGCGCCGATGAGCAGGAGCTGGAACGGCAGCGGCAGGTCCTCGCGCACGCCGACGCCGTGGGCCGGGAGCGCCAGGGCGACGGTCACCGGACCGCGATCTTGAGCAGGCGCAGCCCTGCCTCGTGCGTCTCGACCTCGTAGACCCCGGGCGCCTTGCCGGTGACGGTGACGCTGGTGGGCCGGCCCGACTCCAGGGCCGCCTCCACCTCGAACCCGTGGACGTGCAGCTCGTCGTCGTGGTCGCTGGTGATGATGAGGGTCAGGGCCTCCCCGACCGCCAGGTCGACCGTCGACGGGTCCGGGATGACCTTCTTTCCCTGCACGGCGATGCGCAGGACCCGGCCGACAGCAGAGCTCGAGGACGGCGAGGGTGTGGTCGAGGCGGTGGCGCTGGTGGAGCTGGCAGGGCTCGTGCTCACCGAGGGGGAAGCCGCCCCGGTGGTCGGGGAGCCCGCGACCGGTGCGTCCGCGCTCGAGCTGCCGCAGCCGGCGAGGGAGCCCACGACGAGCAGGGCGAGCGCCCCACCGGTGAGGCGGGCGAAGGGGACAGGGGCCGCGCGCGGCGTCATCTTCGTCACGAACCGAAGTCTAGGCAACGGGTTCTGCCACGATGTGGGGGTGCCGGACCGCCTGAACTCCCTCGACGCGTCGTTCCTCTACCTCGAGGAGTCGACCACGCCCATGCACGTGGGGTCGGTCATGGTGTTCGACCCCCCGGACGACGGCTTCGACTACGACCGCCTGGTGCAGCTGATCTCGACCCGGATCGCGTTCGTGCCGCGGTACCGCCAGCGGATCCGGCAGGTCCCCGGCCGCCTGGCCAACCCCGTCTGGGTCGACGACGAGAACTTCGACGTGACCTACCACGTGCGCCGCTCGGCTCTGCCCAGGCCGGGCACCGACGAGCAGCTCGAGGAGTTCGTGGCGCGGATCCAACCGCGGGCCCTGGACCGCAAGCGCCCGCTGTGGGAGGTCTACCTCGTCGAGGGCCTGCAGGAGGGCCGCTTCGCCATCGTCACGAAGTCCCACCAGGCGCTCGTCGACGGCATCAACGCCGTCGACATCGCCCACGTCATCGTCGACGGCGACCCGGCGGCCGAGGGACTGGTCACCGACACCTGGCGCCCGTCGCGCGAACCCAGCGACGTCGAGCTGCTCACCGGCGCCCTGGTCGACGCGATCCGCCGTCCCAGCGAGGTCGTGGAGAACATCCGGGGCGGGATCGTCGACGTCAAGGCCGTCGGCACCCGAGCCCTGACGGCAGCGGGCGACGTGGTGTCCACGTTGGCCCGCACCGCTGCTCGCCCCGCCCCACAGTCGCCGCTCAACGCCCATGTCGGCGAGGCCCGCCGCTACGTGATGATCGGCACCGACCTCGAGGACTACCGCAAGGTGCGCAGCCGCCTCGCCAAGGGCAGCTACGCCGACGACGTGAGCATCAACGACGTCGTCCTCGCCACGATCTCCGGTGCGTTCCGCACCTGGCTGCTCACCCGCGGC
The DNA here is from genome assembly GCA_963731235.1 of uncultured Actinomycetota bacterium. Taxonomy (GTDB): domain Bacteria; phylum Actinomycetota; class Actinomycetes; order Actinomycetales; family Dermatophilaceae; genus Pedococcus. The sequence goes on from CAVSUT010000018.1 coordinate 41,383, forward strand.
GAGTCGGTGCACTCCGGCACCACGGTGCGCGCGATGGTCCCGGTCAGCGTGTACGACGCCGACGCCCGGCACGTGGGCAGCCGCCTCACGGCGTGCTTCGTCGACCTGCCCGTGGGTGAGCCCGGTGCGTCGATGCGCCTGCACCAGATCGCGTTCGCGATGCGCCAGCAGATGGAGGGCGGCCAGGCGGTGGGTGCCGAGTCGCTGGCCGGGCTGGCCGGGTTCGCCCCACCCACGCTGCACTCGCTCGGGGCCAGGCTCGGGTCGGCGGTCTCGCGACGACTGTTCAACGTGGTCATCACCAACGTGCCCGGACCCCAGCACACCCTGTATGCCGGGGACGCCGGGATGCTGTCCACCTACCCCGTGATGCCGCTCGCCCGCGGGCAGGCCCTGTCGATCGGGCTCACCTCCTACGACGGCGGCGTCTACTACGGCCTCAACGCCGACCGCGACTCGATGCCGGACGTCGATGTCCTGGGGCAGAGCATCGTCGACTCCCTCGCCGAGCTCCTCGACAGCCACCGGTCGCCGAAACGATGAGCCCGGCGCGCCCTGCTCCCCGGCGTCGAGGCCTGGTCCTCGGGGGTGGCGGGGTGCTCGGTGCGGCGTGGATGGTCGGTGCGCTCAAGGCCCTGCAGGACGAGCTCGGCACCGACGTGCGCCAGTTCGACCAGTTCGTCGGCACGTCCGCGGGGTCGGTCCTCGCCGCACTCCTGGCGGCCGGTGTCTCGGTCGAGGACCTGCTCAGCCACCAGCTCGGTGGCAGCGTCGACGGCGGACCCTTCGCCGGATACCTGTGGGACCACGACAAGGACACGGGGGGTGATCGTCCGGTCCTGCCCAAGATGGGGTTCGGCTCGCGAGAGCTGTTGCGCCGCAACGCACTCCACCTGCGCTCGCTGCCGCCGACCGCGGTGTTGTCGGCGATCCTCCCCGAGGGGCGCGGCAGCATCGACGCGGTGGGGTCGCTGGTGGCCCACGTCGTGCCGACCGGGTGGGTGCAGCGCGACGGTCTGACCGTCGTGGCGCTGAACTACGACACGGGGGAGCGGGTGGCGTTCGGGCGCCCCGGCGTCGCCCCCGTCGACCTGTCGTCCGCGGTGATGGCGTCGTGCGCGATCCCGGGCTGGTACCAGCCGGTGCGGATCGGGGCGCACCGCTACATCGACGGTGGTGCGTGGTCCTCGACCAACCTCGACCTCATGGTCGGTCTCGACCTCGACGAGGTGTTCGTCCTCGCTCCGCAGGTGAGCTTCGTCAAGGACGCCCCGACGCAGTGGCGCAGCCGTGTCGAGCACCAGTGGCGCAACCGCGTCACGGTGAGGGTGCTGCGCGAGCTCAGCCGGGTGCATGCAGGAGGTGCCGAGGTCACCGTGCTCGGCCCCGGCGAGGAGGACCTCGAAGCCTTCGGGTCCAACCTCATGGACGTCACCCGACGCCCTAGGGTGATCGAGACGTCCCTGCGGACGTCGGCGGTCGCCCTGCACGACCCGTCACCGCTGCCCGACCGCTCCGACTTCGAGGACGTGGGATGACCCAGACCAGGATCTACCTGCCCATGGATGCCGCTGGTGTCCGCCGGCTGACGGCCGAACGCGAGGTGGCCGGGACACCGGTCGAGGCGTTCGCCGTCACCGAGCGGCTCGAGCGGATGCTCCCCTCCGGTGACGAGGAGGAGTGGGAGTATGCCGCGCTCACCGAGGCCTTCGAGGCCGCGGACGAGCGCAGGGGGACGAGCCCGGCCAAGCGGGTCGTGCTCGCCGCCGATGTCGACCCGTCCTGGGTGACCTCCCGCGCCGGGACCCACCTCTCGGCGGTGCAGCTGTCGCAGCCACTGCCGCTGTCGCGGGTGGTGTCCTTCCACGTCGACGAGTCGGCCGGCGACGAGGGCATGGACGACCTGCTCTGGTACGACGTGACCGAGCTCGACGAGGTGGTCCGCCTGCTCTAGGCAGAGCGCACGGAATGGGTGGAAAACGCCCCGTGGCCCCAGTGGACCCCACTAGGATCCAAGGACGCCGGCGACCCACGTGGATGGCCCGTTGCCGCGTACGGAGGGGGAGCCGAGCAGGTGGTGGCGTTCTTGGTCATCGGGGGAGTCGGGGTGCTCCTGCTGCTGGTCTCACTGGTGGCCGGTGACGTCCTGGACGGCGTCTTCGACTTCGGAGGTGACCTGTTCTCGGGATCGGCACTGGCCGGCTTCCTCGGCGCCTTCGGTTTCGCGGGGGCTCTGGCCTTCGACGCCACCGGGAGCAGTGGCGCGGGCATCGGGGTGGGGCTGGCCTCCGGGATCGCGGTCGGCGCACTGGTCGGCTGGGTCACCCTCCGCCTCCGGCGGGGCGGCGACGAGGCCAATGTGCGATCCGGGGACCTTCCCGGCCGCGTGGGCACCGTCATCAGCGCCATTCCCGAAGGCGGCTTCGGTGAGGTCAGCGTGATGGTCGCCGGCCACATCACCAAGCTCAACGCCCGCGCCGCCACGGCGCTGCCCGCAGGGACACCGGTCACGGTCCGCGCGGTCCTCTCCGCCACCTCAGTCATGGTCGAGCCGCGGGTCTGAGCACCCGCGCCACACAGGAGCATTCATGGACACCCTCAGCATCTCGCCCGTCCTCGTCGCCGTCGTGGGGATCATCGTCCTCGTGGTGCTGCTCGCGGGACTGGTCACCACCCGGTACCGCGTTGCCGGCCCGAACGAGGCCTTCATCGTCACCGGACGCAAGGGCAAGGAGGTGCGCAACACCGAGACCGGTGAGATCTCGACCGACATGTCGGGGCAGAAGGTGGTCATGGGTGGCGGGGTGTTCGTCGTGCCGTTCGTGCAGCGGGCGCACGTGCTCGACCTCTCCTCGCGCCGCATCAGTGTCCAGATCCGCGGGGCCGTGTCCGGCCAGGGGGTCAAGCTCAACCTCGACGGCGTGGCCATCGTCAAGGTCGGGGGCAACGAGGACTCGATCCGGGCGGCCGCGCAGCGCTTCCTCACCCAGCAGGCCGAGATCGAGACCTTCACGCAGGAGACCCTGGCCGGTTCGCTGCGCTCGATCGTCGGTTCGCTGTCCGTGGAGCAGATCATCCGGGACCGGGCCGCCTTCGCGCAGCGCGTCGCGGACGAGTCCGAGACCTCGCTCACCGGCCAGGGCCTGGTGCTCGACACCTTCCAGATCCAGGACATCACCGACGACGGCAGCTACCTGGCCGACCTGGGTCGTCCGGAAGCGGCCAAGGTCGGTCAGCTGGCCGCGGTGGCCGAGGCGGCCGCTCGCCAGGCGGCGGAGCAGGCCCGCATCGCCGCCGAGCAGGAGATCGCCATCTCCCAGCGGCTCCTCGCCCTGAAGACCTCGGAGATCAAGGCGGAGACCGATGCCGCGTCGGCCCAGGCCGCCGCGGCCGGGCCGCTGGCCCAGGCCGACCGGGACCAGGCGATCCTCACCGAGCAGGAGAAGGTCGCCGTCCGACAGGCCGCCCTCAAGGAACGCCAGCTCGACACCGAGGTGCGCAAGCCGGCCGATGCCGAGCGCTACCGCGTCGAGACCGAGGCCGAGGGCCGGCGCAACTCCCAGATCTTCGACGCCGACGCACGCAAGGCAGCCTCCATCGCGTCGGCCCAGGCCGACGCGGAGAAGGCCAGGCTCACCGGTGAGGGCGAGAAGTCCCGTCGCTCGGCGCTCGCGGAGGCAGAAGCCATCGAGGGTGCCCGGCGCGGTGAGGCGGAGAAGGCGCGCCGCACCGCAGAGGCCGACGCCACCCGGGCGGAGGGAGAGGCGCAGGCCGCCTCCATCCTCGCCACCGGTGAGGCCGAGGCCGAGGCGATGAACAAGCGCGCCGAGGCGTTCGCCCGCTACAACGACGCCGCCGTCCTGCAGATGCTGGTGGAGATCCTGCCGAAGGTCGCCCACGAGGTGGCTGCGCCGATGGCCTCGATCGACAAGCTCACCGTGATCTCGACCGACGGCGCCGGCCACCTCCCACGCCAGGTCACCGACAACATCGTCCAGACGATGGCGCTGCTCAAGAACACCACCGGCGTGGACCTGGAGTCCCTGCTGTCCGGCTACCTGACCGGCAAGAGCACGCGCGACACGACCGGCGCTGACGAGGGCGTCAAGGGAACGATGGCCTGACCCGTCACCGCTCCCTCGGCGCAGGGGTCCGGGCCGAGGGGCACGCGCGCTGTCCGAACGGTGGATGGAGTCGCGACCCGCCAACGGCGATGATGGTGTCCGTTGTGTGACGGTTCCGAGAGGCGAAGTCCAGTGAGTCTGCCTGTGTCGCGGTCCGGCCTGCTGGATGCGGCGGGCCGCGCTGTGTGGGTGGCGGCGGCGCCCGGCGCCATCGCGTTCATGGTGATGCAGACCTACGTGCACGTCCGCGGCGCCATGGTGGGCGCCGACTCGCACGCCTACTGGATGGCGGCCCGGCTCCCGCAGACCTGGTACGACAGCCCCCCGGCCTACCGCGACGCCTACCTGTACTCGCCGGCGTTCGCGCAGGTGCTGTGGCCCTTCGGCCACCTGCCGTGGCCCGTCTTCCAGGTCCTCTGGGTCGTGGCGCAGGTCGCAGCACTGTCGTGGCTGCTCGCGCCGCTGGGCTGGCGTCGGGCGCTGGTCCTGGCCCCCTTCTTCGTGACCGAGCTGCTGCTCGGCAACGTCTACCTGTTCTTCGCGGTGGCCCTCGTCGCCGCGCTCGGGCGCGCCCCCGGGGCGCTGGTCCTGCCGTTGCTGACCAAGATCGCCCCCGGTGTCGTCGGGCTGTGGTTCCTGCTGCGCCGTGAGTGGGGTGCGGTGGCGTGGGCGGCCGGCACGACCCTTGCCGTGGTCGCCGTCTCCGCGACGATCGACCCCGGGGCCTGGGTCGCGTGGCTCAGCTTCCTGAGGGAGTCCTCCGGCGACCGTGGCGTGCTCGTCGCCCTCCGGTTCGTCCTCGCGGCGACCCTGGTCGTGGTCGCCGTGCGGCTCCGGTGGGTCTGGCTGCTCGCCCCGGCCCTGATCCTGGCGAGCCCGGTGCTCGGCGGGTTCGGGCCCCTGGCGGTGCTGGCCGCCGTCCCGCGCCTCCTGCTCGTCCAGCGCGACCTGCAGGGCTCGCCCGACGCGGCGGTCCGGTCGCCGCTGGGGGAGCCGTCCGAGCAGCGGTCCCTGACACCGGCCTCCCCCTAGGTCTCGCCCGGTCCCGACATGCCCGTCACCGGGTGTGCTCGGCGAGGAAGGGGTCGACCAGGGCGTGGTAGGCCTCGGGGCGGTCACGACGGATGCAGTGCCCGGAGTCGGGGACGACCCGGATCTCGAGCCGTGGGTTGTCGATCCGGGAAGCCCTGGCCCGGGCCTGAGGCGTCACGGGGCCACCCTGTCCGGCGAGCAGGACCAGCGTCGGCACGGTGATCGAGGCGACGATCTCGTCCCAGGGCTGGAGCAGGTTGGCGATCCCGAGCTCGAGGAAGTCGAGGTCGACCTGCGCCTTGGACTCCACCCACGGGCCGAGCTCTGCCTCAGGCCAGGTCGGGTTGTCCGCGCGCCCCTGCTCGAGCTGGCCGGCAGGGTCGTCGACGAACGCCCGGCACTGCGCGACGCGCTCGCGCACGACCTCGAGGGGCTGGACGCGCACCTCGGCGTCGCGCCACGCGGGGTCCTCCAGCACCGCCGCTGCCACCAGGTCCGGGCGACGTGCTGCGAGGGCGCCGGCGAGGCCACCACCCATGGAGTGGGACACCAGGACGACGGGACCGCCGTGGGTGGTGACCACCGCCGCGAGGGTCCGCTCCGCGGCGGCATACATCTCCTCCAGCGGGTCCCTGGCGGCGAGCTGCTCGGGGGTGAAGCGTGGTGAGTGGCCGTGGCCGAGCAGGTCGAGACCGAGCAACCGGTAGCGCGGGGACCATCGGCGCACGGCGTCGGGCCAGCAGTCCCCGGAGTCGCCCAACCCGTGCAGCAGCACGACGGTGGCGGTGGCCGGGTCGACCGGGCCGCTCCAACGGTGGGCGAGGTCGGGGTGGTGAGCACGGCCGGGCATACGTGACACCATAGGTGCGCCCTTCCGCCGAACGACCACAGTCGAAGCAACCAGAGGAGCCCTGAGCCATGGATGCCGTCACCCAGGTGCCTGTTCCCGTCAACGAGACCGTTCTGGACTACGCCCCGGGAAGCCCCGAGCGTGCCCAGCTCGAGGTCGCCCTCGCCGAGCTGGGCAGCTCCAGCATCGACCTGCCGCACACCATCGCCGGCAAGCGGATCATGGGCACCGGCAAGAAGATCGAGGTCCGCCAGCCGCACGCCCGTCGCAAGGTCCTCGGCACCATGCGCAACGCGACCCTCGGCGACGCACAGTCAGCGGTCGACGCGGCCAAGGCCGCCGCTCCCGGCTGGCGTGAGCTGTCCTTCGACGACCGCGCGGCGATCCTGCTCAAGGCTGCAGAGCTCCTGTCCGGCCCGTGGCGCGCGCACCTCAACGCGGCGACGATGCTGGGCCAGAGCAAGACCGCGGTCCAGGCGGAGATCGACGCTGCCTGCGAGCTCATCGACTTCTGGCGGATCAACGTGCACTTCGCGCGCCAGATCCTCGCCGAGCAGCCGCCGCTCAACGCCAAGGGGATCTGGAACCGCACCGACCACCGTCCGCTCGAGGGGTTCGTCTACGCGATCACCCCCTTCAACTTCACCGCGATCGCGGGCAACCTCCCGACGGCCCCGGCCCTGATGGGCAACACGGTCGTCTGGAAGCCCAGCCCCACCCAGCAGTTCGCCGCCCACCTCACCATGGCGCTGCTCGAAGAGGCCGGCATGCCCCCGGGTGTCATCAACATGGTGACCGGGGACGGCCTCAACGTCTCCAAGGTCGCGCTGGCCGACCCCGACCTCGCCGGGATCCACTTCACCGGCTCGACCCCGACCTTCCAGCACCTGTGGCAGGAGGTCGGCGCCAACCTCCCGAACTACCGCACCTACCCGCGCCTCGTCGGCGAGACCGGCGGCAAGGACTTCATCCTCGCCCACCCGTCGGCGGACCCGGATGTGTTGCGCACGGCCATGATCCGCGGTGCCTTCGAGTTCCAGGGCCAGAAGTGCTCGGCCGCCTCGCGGGCCTACGTGCCGCGGTCGCTGTGGAAGAAGATCAAGGCCGACCTCGCCTCGATCACCGAGAGCCTCACCCAGGGCGATGTCACCGACCTGTCCAACTTCATGGGTGCGGTCATCGACGAGCGGGCGTTCGGCAAGCACCGGGACGCCATCGACCGGGCGCACGCCAAGAGCGGCGTCGACGTCATCGCCGGAGGCACCTACGACGACAGCGAAGGCTGGTTCGTCCGCCCCACCGTCCTGGAGATCGACGACCCGTCCGACGAGTCGTTCCGCACCGAGTACTTCGGCCCGATCCTGTCGGTGCACGTCTACCCGGACCGCCAGTACGACAAGGTGCTCGACCAGATGGAGAGCTTCGCGCCGTTCGGCCTGACCGGCTCGATCATCGCCCAGGACCGGGTCGCCATCGCCGACGCCACCAAGCGGCTGCGCTTCGCCGCCGGCAACTTCTACGTCAACGACAAGCCGACCGGCGCCGTCGTGGGCCAGCAGCCGTTCGGCGGTGGCCGTGGGTCGGGTACCAACGACAAGGCCGGTGCCGCCCAGAACCTCCTGCGCTGGACCAGTGCCCGCTCCATCAAGGAGACCTTCGACCCGCCCAAGGCGCACCGCTACCCGCACATGGGGTGACCGACCCGGCTGCGGCGGTGGGCGGCGCCGCCTCAGCGGGCGAGCCACTCCTTGGCCGTCGCGGCCTCGATGTCGATGGCCTCCCGGATCGGCGTGGCCGCGGCCTTCTCGATCTTGCCCCCGATGAGGGGGATCTTGGCCTTGAGCTCGGCGTCGAGGTGCTCGATGCTGCCGGGTCCGCCGGGGGCGAGTGCGAGGGTGCCGTTGAGGGCCACGGGGACGCCGGAGACGACCATCGTCACGGTGCCGACACGGCTGCCGTCGCCGGTGGCCGCGCCCCAGGTCTGCGTCTCGACGACCTTGAGGGTCTCACCGACCATGTTCTTGGCGAAGTCGGGCAGGTCGTCCGACGGCAGGATGCGTTCGGTCGTGATGACCGTGCTCGCACCGGACTGCGTGACCTCGGCGGAGTACTTGATCGCCGCGGTGGCCGCGCACTTCGCCTCCTGGAAGGCCTGGTCGGTCAGGACCTCGAAGACCTCCTGGGGGGTGGCGGCGTACTCCATCGTCGTGGCGATCTTCATGCAGGTCTCCTCTGGGTGCGCGGGGGACGGGCGTCCCGTGCAGGCTCGCGCCAGCGTAGCGACGTCAGGATCACTGGTGCGAGGGGAGCATCCGCAGACGCACCGCCTGCCCGGGGACGAGCTGGGCGGCGAGGTCGCAGGCGGCGCAGGTGAGGACGGCGACGACGGGGTAGCCGCCCGTGACCGGGTGGTCGGTCAGGAACACCACGGGTGTGCCGCCGGCGGGCACCTGCACCGCGCCGCGCACGATGCCCTCGCTGGGCACCTCACCGGCACCGCTGGGGCCCGACCGCACCAGGGCCGGGCCGTCGAGCCGCACGCCGACCCGGTCGGAGTCGGCGGCCACGGTCCACGTCGGCGAGGTCAGCCGTGCCGGGTCGGCGAGCCAGCCGAGGCGCGGTCCGGGCAGGACGCCGAGGTCGACCGGACCGGTCGCGGGGGCGGCGACCGGGGCCACGTCGACGAGCAGCTCACCGCCGGGCTGGCCCACGGGTGCAGCGACCGGGAGGACGTCCCCTGTCTCCAACGGTGCCGGCCCGAGGCCGGACAGCGTGTCGTGGGAGCGCGATCCGAGGACCGGCACGACGGCGATCCCACCACGCACCCCGAGGTAGCACCGCAGCCCCGCCGTCGGGCGGCCGATCCGCAGCAGCTGCGCGTCGCGGACGAGGAACGGTGCTCCCGTGCCGACCGGTCGCCCGTCGACCGTGACCGGGCACTGGGCGCCGGTGACGACGGCGGTGATGCTCCCGACGGTCCGGACCGCAAGACCTCCCACGACCTCGATCGAGGCGAGGTGCGGGTCCTGGCCGAGCAGCCTCGCACCGAGCGTGTGGGCGCCGCGATCGGCGGCGCCGGACGGGCCGACGCCCAGGGATGCGCGTCCCGGCCGGCCCAGGTCCTGCACCAGGGACAGGGCACCGACCTCGTGGACCTCCAGCTGGGCGTACGGCGCCGCGTCGGCGGTGCTCACGGCGCCCCTCCCACGTCGGTGAACTGCACCCAGAGCCCCGGACGGAGCAGGGCCGGGGGGTCGAGGTCAAGGTCCCACAGGGCCAGGTCGGTGTGGCCGAGCAGCTGCCACCCGCCGGGCGACTGGCGCGGGTAGACGCCGCTGAACTCGTCGGCGAGGCCGACCGCGCCCGCGGGGACACGAGCACGAGGCGAGGCGCGGCGGGGTACGCGTAGCCGTGGGTCCCCGTCGACGAGGTAGGCGAACCCGGGGGCGAAACCCGCGAAGCCGACCCGCCACGGCGTGCCGGTGTGGGCGGCCACGACCTCGCCCACCGACAGGCCGGTGAGGTCGGCGACCTCGGCCAGGTCGTCGCCGTCGTAGTGCACCGGCACCTCGACGACCCGGTCGGCCGGCGGTGGTTGGAGTGCCGTCGGCGCGGCGACCCCCAGTGAGGTCATCGCGTGCTGGGCGAGGTCGCGGGCGCCGGCCAGGGCTGCCGCCGAGTCGGTCACGAGCAGCACCGTCCGCGCCCCGACCACGACGTCCACCAGGGACGGGCCCTGGGGTGGGGGCCGGCCTGGGGGCTGGGCCGCGAGCAGGCCGTGCAGCCGCTCGTGCAGGGCCAGCGCCTCGTCGAGGTCGTCGACCTCGACGAGCACGGCACGGTCGCCGTAGGGCAGCAGGCGGCCGGGCATCACGCCTCGGGCGCGAGGACGAAGGAGCGCAGCCGCACCCCGGCCGCCTCGAGGCCGCGCCGCACGGCAGTGGCCAGCGACACCGCGCCGGGGGTGTCCCCGTGCACGCACACCGAGTCGGCCCGCACCGGCAGGAGGCTGCCGTCCACTGCCTCGACGACCCCTTCGAGGACGAGGCGCACGACGCGCGTGGCGACGGTGTCGGCGTCGTGGAGGACGGCTCCGGCTGCGGTTCGTGGGACCAGGGTCCCGTCACCGGCGTAGGCGCGGTCGGCGAACGCCTCGACGACGGTGGGCAGGCCGGCGCGCTCGGCCAGGCGCAGCGAGACCGACCCCGGCAGGCCGACCAGCGGCAACGAGCCACCGACCAGCCGCACGGCCTCGACGACCGCGGCTGCCTGGACCTCGTGGCCGACGACGGCGTTGTAGAGGGCGCCGTGCGGCTTGACGTAGGAGACCCGGGTCCCCGCAGCGCGGGCGATCGCGTCGAGGGCGCCGACCTGGTAGATGACGTCCGCGGTGAGGTCGGCGGGTGACATGTCGATGAACCGCCGACCGAACCCGGCGAGGTCGCGGTAGCCGACCTGGGCGCCGACGGCCACCCCCGCCGCAGCAGCGGCCCGGCACACCTCCAGCAGGGTCGTCGGGTCGCCGGCATGGAAGCCGCAGGCGATGTTGGCGCTGGTCACCACCGCGAGCATCGCGGCGTCGTCTCCGAGGCTCCAGCGACCGAACGACTCGCCGAGGTCGGCGTTGAGGTCGACGGTCGTCATCGGCGCAGCGCCGCTGCGTGCTCGGCCAGCACGCTGCCCGAGGTGGTCATCGTCGAGGCGAGCCGCCGGCGCCTCGCGGCCAGCACGGCCAGGAGGCGGTCGAGCTCGGACTGGAGGGCGTCGCGCTGCTGCGCCCGGGTCGCGTCGGCCGGGGCGTCGGCCACCCCGCTGACGCCCCAGGCCGGTGCGAGCCTGCCGTCGCTGACCTGCAGGCCGACCGACTCGGCGCTGGTGACCACGGCGCGGACGTCGGCGATGGCCTCGGCGAGGTCGGCGGCGTGGTCCTGCAGGGCCGACCCGACCGTGTCGAGCTCGTGGGCGGCGCAGGCCGCTGCGTCAGCGAGGCCCGTGAGCCGGGGGCGGGCCCGTGCGACGACGGTGCCGGGGCGTGCGGAAGGCGGGATCGGCGATGGCGGTATGGGTGGCCCGGGCGCTCGTGCGCAACGACGTCGCGAGCTGCCGCAGGGAGCCTGCCGACGCGCGAGCAGGAGGCCGGGTCCCCGGTGACGAGGGTCATGGTCGCCCCTCGACCGGCACCGTGGCGTTGGTGAGCTGGAGCTCCAAGGAGGAGGAGTCGTGGGAGGGGGAGGTCGTCGCCGGGCCGGCGAGGTGCGCCGCTACCCGCAGTCGTCCGGTGACGTCAGCCACGGAGGCGTCCACCTCCCGCAGCAGGTCGGCGACCTGCTCGAGGTAGTCGTCGAGCGCGGCCTGCAGCTCGCGGTCGCCGACCTCGGGCAGGTGGTCGAGCACCTCGTCGGCACCGCTGCGCGCGCCGTCGCGCAGCAGACCGAGGGCTGCGCCGAGGGTACGCAGGGCCTCGGGGCCAACCTGAAGGGGGCGGCATACCGGTCACTGTAGTGAGGGAACGCCGACGACCCCCGGTGATACCCACATGGGCACACCGGGGGTCGTCATGTCGTGCAAGGACCCGGGAAGGTCAGTACCAGTGCTTGCGCCCGCCGACGGCGTTGCCCATGCGTCCCATGAGGACGAGCACGGCGCCGACCACGAGCAGGATGACGCCGATCGTGGTGAGGATGGGAGATGCTGGCCACGAGGCCGATGATCAGCAGGATCAGTCCGAGGATGATCACGGGGACTCCTTCTGTATGGGTGATGTGTCGCAGACGCGCAGGGGAGCGCTGCAACCACACACTCTGACCTGCGCGAACCGAAAGCGCCAGTCGGGGAGCAACTTTTGTGCGCGTGTCGCGCCGCTTCACCCCATTTCGGGCATGGAAACCGGGACAGAGGCCGGTGAGCGTCAGTTCTGGCGGGCGATAGTCTCGGTCCTGACGCACAACGACGTGCGTCCACGCATGCACGACGACCCCGTGAGGATGACGACCACAAGCATGTCTGCGTCGCTGGAGCAGTCCCGTCAGCAACTCCTGCGTTCCGCTGCGGAGCGCGCCGAGCACGGCGGGGGTGAGGTGGAGGAGTTCCTCCGGGCCTACTACCGGCACACGGCGACCGAGGACCTGCTCGCGCGTGCCCCGGAGGACCTCCTGGGTGCGGCGTTGGCGCACCGCGACCTCGCTCGCCACCGCCCGGTGGGCACGGCCAAGGTGGACGTCTTCAACCCCGACGTCGCCGAGCAGGGCTGGGCCAGCGGGCACACGGTCGTCCAGGTGGTCACCGACGACATGCCGTTCCTGGTCGACTCGGTCACCGCCGAGCTGCAGCGCATGGAGCGCGCCGTCCACCTCGTGGTGCACCCGACGATGCGGGTGCGGCGGGACGCGACGGGCGATCTCGAGCAGGTGCTGCTGAGCGGTTCGGGCGCCGGCGACGGTCGCGAGGACGGCGGCGAGTTCGGTGAGGTGCGCGAGTCGTGGATGCACCTCGAGGTCGACCGCGACAGCAACGACGAGGACCTCGAGTCGATTGCCGAGAGCCTGCGGGGGGTGCTGTCCAACGTCCGCGAGGCCGTCGAGGACTGGCCGAAGATGAAGGCCACCTGCTCCGCGCTCGCGGTGGAGCTCGGCGAGAACCCGCCGCACGGCATACCAGCTGCGGAGGTCGAACAGGCCCGGGGGCTGCTCGAGTGGCTGGCCGGCAACCACTTCACCTTCCTCGGCTACCGCGAGTACGCCCTGCACCGTGGGCCCGACGCGGACACCCTGCAGGCCGTCCACGGCACCGGCCTCGGCCTGCTGCGGTACGACCCCACCGGCGAGGGGGTGCTGCTGTCCGAGCAGGCGCGCAGCGTCGCGCGCGCACCCGAGCTGCTCATCATCACCAAGGCCAACTCACGGGCGACGGTGCACCGCAACACCTACCTCGACTACGTCAGCGTCAAGCAGTTCGACGACGCCGGGGTGGTGCTGGGCGAGAAGCGGTTCCTCGGCCTCTTCACCTCCAGTGCCTACACCGAGTCGGTGACGCGGGTCCCGGTGCTGCGCGACAAGGTCGAGGCGATCTTCGAGCGCACCGGGTTCCTGCCCGACTCGCACTCCGGCAAGGACCTGCTCGAGGTCCTCGAGAACTACCCGCGCGACGAGCTGTTCCAGGCCGACGAGGAGTCGCTGTACGAGAACGCGACCGCGGTCCTGCACCTGCAGGAGCGCCGTCGGACCAAGCTGTTCCTGCGGCGGGACCGGTTCGGCCGGTTCGTGTCCTGCCTGGTCTACATCCCGCGGGACCGCTACAACACCGCGGTCCGGCTCAAGATGGAATCCATTCTCAGCGAAGCCTTTCCGGGCGCCACGGTCGACTACACGACGCGGGTCTCGGAGTCGGTGCTGGCCCGCCTGCACTTCGTCGTGCGCGTCCCTGCCGGCGAGTCGATCCCCTCGGTGGACGAGGCCGTCCTCGAGCGCCAGCTCGTCGACGCCACGCGCACGTGGGAGGAGGACCTCAGCGAGGCGGCGCGCGCCGAGCACGGTGAGGAGGCCGCGGCGCGGCTGTCCGGCCTCTACGGCCGGGCCTTCCCCGAGGCCTACAAGGAGGACTTCACCTCCCGGGTCGGGGTCGTCGACATGCGCCACATGGACGCCCTCGACCACGACGAGGCCACCGGCCTCAACATGTACCAGGAGCCGGGTGCCCCGGCGGGGGAGCGGCGCTTCAAGCTCTACCGCCGCAGCCCGCTGTCGCTGACGCAGGTGCTGCCGATGTTCACCCACATGGGTGTGGAGGTGGTCGACGAGCGCCCCTACGAGGTGTCGCGCGGCGACGGCGTGAACCTCTGGGTCTACGACTTCGGCCTGCGGGTCCGCAACGACAAGGTCTGGTCCGGCGAAGGTGGCCGGGACCGGCTGCGCGAGCTCTTCCAGGACGCCGTGGCAGCGGTGTGGCACGGCAGGGCCGAGTCCGACGGGTTCAACGCCCTGGTCCTCGGGGCCGGGCTGACCTGGCGTCAGGTGGTCATCCTGCGCACGGTGGCGAAGTACCTGCGCCAGACCGGGTCGACCTTCTCCCAGGACTACGTCGAGTCGGCGCTCGTGCAGAACCTGCGGCTCGCCGGCCGCCTCGTGGCCCTGTTCGAGGCGCGGTTCGACCCGAGCCGGTATGGCGCGCAGGCGGGTCCGGAGCGCGAGGCCGCCGAGGCGGCCCTGGTGGAGGAGATCACCACCGGCCTGGACGAGGTGCAGTCCCTCGACCACGACCGCATCATCCGGGCGTTCCTCGGGGTGATCGCGGCGACGTTGCGGACCAACTTCTACCAGCAGGACGAGACAGGCGCGGACAAGTCCTACGTCTCGATCAAGCTCAACCCCAAGAAGGTCCCCGACCTGCCAGCCCCGCGGCCGGAGTTCGAGATCTTCGTGTACTCGCCGCGCGTCGAGGGCGTGCACCTGCGGTTCGGTCCGGTCGCCCGTGGCGGCCTGCGCTGGTCGGACCGGCGCGAGGACTTCCGCACCGAGGTGCTCGGTCTGGTCAAGGCGCAGATGGTCAAGAACGCCGTCATCGTCCCGACCGGGTCCAAGGGCGGCTTCTACGCCAAGCAGCTGCCGGACCCCTCGGTCGACCGGGACGCCTGGCTGGCCGAGGGCATCGGCTCCTACAAGGTGTTCATCTCCGGCCTGCTCGACCTCACCGACAACCGGGTCGGCGGCGACATCGTCCCGCCTGCCTCGGTGGTGCGCCATGACGAGGACGACTCCTACCTCGTCGTCGCGGCCGACAAGGGCACGGCGACCTTCTCGGACATCGCCAACGGCGTCGCACAGTCCTACGGGTTCTGGCTCGACGACGCGTTCGCCTCGGGTGGCTCTGCGGGTTACGACCACAAGGCGATGGGCATCACGGCCCGCGGTGCGTGGGAGTCGGTGAAGCGGCACTTCCGCGAGATGGACGTCGACACCCAGTCGCAGGACTTCACCGCAGTGGGCATCGGCGACATGAGTGGTGACGTGTTCGGCAACGGCATGCTGCTGTCCGAGCACATCCGGCTGGTGGCCGCGTTCGACCACCGCCACATCTTTATCGACCCGAATCCTGTTGCGGCCACGAGCTTCCCGGAGCGGCAGCGGTTGTTCGACCTTCCCCGGTCGTCCTGGGCCGACTACGACTCCTCGCTCATCAGCGCGGGTGGCGGGGTCTTCGACCGCACGCTGAAGTCCATCCGGGTCACCCCCGAGATGACCGAGGCCCTCGGTCTGCCCGAGGGCACGACGACGATGACCCCGGCCGACCTGATGAAGGCGATCCTGCAGGCGCCGGTCGACCTGCTGTGGAACGGCGGCATCGGCACCTACGTCAAGGCTGCCACCGAGTCCAGCTCCGACATCGGGGACCGGGCCAACGACGCCATCCGTGTCGACGGCGAGGCGCTGCGCTGCAAGGTCGTCGGCGAGGGCGGCAACCTCGGTCTCTCACAGCTGGGTCGCATCGAGGCCTCGTTGCACGGCGTGCGCGTCAACACCGACGCCATCGACAACAGCGCCGGGGTCGACACCTCCGACCACGAGGTCAACATCAAGATCCTGCTGACCGACCTGGTCCGGAGCGGCGACATGACGCTCAAGCAGCGCAACACGCTGCTGGCCTCGATGACCGACGACGTGGCCCACCAGGTGCTGCGCGACAACTACGAGCAGAACGTCCTGCTCGGCAACGCCCGTGCGCAGGAGCACCCGATGCTCCCGGTCCACCAGCGGCTGATCCACTGGCTGGAGGAGCGGGGCGACCTCGACCCGGCGCTGGAGTTCCTGCCGACCGACAGCGAGCTCGACCAGCGCTCCCAGGACGGTCTGGGCCTGAAGTCGCCGGAGTTCTCCGTGCTCGTGGCCTACGCCAAGCTCGCGCTCAAGGACGACCTGCTCCCGACCGGGCTCTCCGACGACCCGTGGTTCCAGCAGACGCTGACCGACTACTTCCCGGAGGCGCTGCGTGAGCAGTTCGCCGGCGAGCTGGTCGACCACCCGCTGCGCCGCGAGATCATCATCAACTCGGTGGTCAACTCCATGATCAACCGGGGCGGGATCACCTTCGCCTTCCGCGCCATCGAGGAGACCGGGGCGACACCGGAGCAGATCGCACGGGCCTTCGTCGTCTGCCGCGAGATCTTCGACCTGCCCGGGTTCGTCCGGGAGATCGAGGCGCTCGACAACGTCGTGTCGACCGAGGTGCAGAGCCAGCTCTACCTGGAGTTCCGTCGCCTCGTCGACCGCTCGATCCGCTGGTTCCTCACCTCGCGGCCCTCGCGCCTCGACGTGGCCGGGGAGGTCGCCCGGTTCGGTGCCGTGGTGCGGGAGTTCGCTCCGCGGATCTCCGAGCTGCTCATGGGCACCGAGCTCGCGCGGCTGCAGCGCAACGCCGCCAGGCTCGAGGACCTCGGTGTGCCGGAGGCGCTGGCGCTGCACTCGGCCAGCCTGCTCGACCAGTTCTCGCTGCTGGACATCGTCGACATCGCCACCGACACGGGGGAGGACCCGGCCGACGTCGCCCGCCTGTACTTCCTGCTGTCCGAGAAGTTCGGCATCGACGCCATGCTGACGCGGGTCACCAACCTTCCGCGCGACGACCGGTGGGACGCCCTGGCCCGGGGCGCCCTGCGCGACGACCTGTATGCCGTGCTCGAGAGCCTGGTGCGCTCGGTCATGGACACCTCGACTGCCGGTGGCGCACCGGCATCGCGGTACCAGGAGTGGGCCGACGCCAACGCCGAGTCGCTCACCCGGGCCAGGACGGCGCTGTCCGGCATCGAACGCCTCGACAAGCCCAACATCGCGGCGCTGTCCGTGGCGCTGCGCACGCTGCGCTCGGTGATCCGCTCCGGGGCCGCCAGCTCGTGACGGTTCGGTCGGGTCCTGACGTGGCGGCGCGCGTCGTCGCGCTGCGCTGCTTCCCCGTGAAGGCGGCGGGTGGCCAGTCGCTGCCCTCGCTCGACCTGGGTCCGGGCGGTGCCGACGGCGACCGGGCGTGGGCGGTCTACGACGAGGCGGGCAGGCTGGCCAGCGGCAAGCACTCGCGGCGCTTTCGCCGCATGGACCAGGTCTTTCACCTGGTGGCGAGCCGCACCGGCGACCGGACGCTGCTCGTCCTGCCCGACGGCACCGAGCTCGTCGCGGGCGAACCGGCCACCGACGACGCACTGAGCACCCACTTCGGTGAGCCGGTCACGTTGCGACGGGAGGGCGCCATACCCCACCAGGACGCGGCTCCGGTCTCGCTCGTCGGCACCGCCACCCTCGCCGAGCTGGGGCGCCACGACGGCGACGGCAGCCCGGTGGACCCGCGTCACGTGCGGGCCAACCTCGTGGTGGAGACCGACCAGCCGTATGCCGAGGAGTCGTGGGTCGGGCGCGAGGTCGCCATCGGTGGCGTGCTGCTGCGCGTCACCGAGCCGACCGAGCGCTGCCGGATGGTCGGGGTCGCGCAGGTGGACCTGGCGGCCCGCCCCGGGCTCCTCAAGACCATCGCGGACCACCACGACCTCGTGGCGGGGGTGTACGCCGAGGTGCTCACGCCCGGCCGCGTCGCCCTCGGCGACGCCGTCACCGTGACCTGACGCCTCCTTCGGGTCTCACCGGGCGGCGGCCCGCAGGGTGGCCCCGAGGGCGCGGTTAGGCTTCCGGAGTGCCCACGCTGAACGAGGTGCTCCACGCGTCCACCGACCTGGCTCCGGGCGAGGTCGAGTGGCTCCAGCTGCTCGTCGGGGACTGGCAGCTCATCTCCGACCTGTCCTTCGCCGACCTCGTCCTCTGGGTGCCCGCCGGGCTCGAGGGCTGGCTCGCGGTGGCCCACGTCCGACCGACGACCGGCCAGATGGTGTTCTTCGAGGACGTCGTCGGACGGCGCACCCACCGGGGTCGCCAGTCGCTGCTCGACCAGGCGTATGCCGACCGGCGGATCGTCCGCGAGCCGGACCCGGTCTTCCGCGACGACATGCCGGTGCGCGAGGAGGCCATCCCGGTCGTCAAGGGCGGCCGCGCGCTGGCCGTCATCACCCGGCACACCAACCTCGGGGCGATGCGCACCCCGAGCCGGCTCGAGCTGACCTACCAGGCCCTCGCCGACGCCCTGGCCCGGATGATCGCGGCGGGGGAGTTCCCCAACCTGTCGGCGCCGACCGGTCAGCGCCGAGGAGCACCCCGCGTGGGTGACGGTGTGATCCGCCTGGACGTCAACGGCATCGTCTCCTACGCCAGTCCCAACTCGCTCTCGGCGATCCACCGCCTCGGCCACGTCGGCGACGTCATCGGCGAGCTGCTCGCCAAGGTGGTCGCCGACCTGCTGCGCGACGAGTCGCCGGTCGACGAGTCGTTGGCCCTGGTCGTCACCGGGCGCGCGCCGTGGCGCACCGAGGTGAGCTCTCGCGGTTCGAGCGTCTCGATGCGTGCCATACCGCTGACCGAGGGAGGACAACGGGTGGGCGCGCTGCTCCTGCTGCGTGATGTCTCCGAGCTGCGTCGGCGCGAGCGTGAGCTCATCACCAAGGACGCGACGATCCGCGAGATCCACCACCGCGTGAAGAACAACCTCCAGACGGTCGCGGCGCTGCTGCGGCTCCAGGCCAGGCGGCTGCCCGAGGGTGAGGCCGGGCGGGTGGCGCTGGACGAGGCGGTGCGTCGGGTCGGGGTCATCGCGCTGGTCCACGAGACGTTGAGCCAGGGGTTCGACGAGACGGTGGAGTTCGACGACATCGCCGTGCGTGGTCTCCAGGCCATCACCGAGGTGGCCAAGGTCGAGCACCCGATCGCGACGAAGGTGGTGGGCTCGTTCGGGTTGCTGCGCGCCGAGGACGCGACGGCGATGGCGATGATCTTGTCCGAGCTCGTGCAGAACGCCGTCGAGCACGGCCTGCAGGACGGTTCCGACGGCACGATCTGCGTCGAGGCCCAGCGATCCACGGACGACCGTGGCGACGAGATCCTGTCGGTGAGGATCACCGACGACGGCGTGGGGTTGCCGGAGGGCTTCCGGCCGGGGGCCTCAGGCCTCGGCACCCAGATCGTCGAGTCGCTCGTGCAGGACCTGCGGGGCCGGATCGTCTGGGAGCCCGCCGAGCCGAGGGGGACGCGCGCGCGGTTCGTCGCGCGTCTGCGACCACTCGGGCGCGACGGTTCCTAGCGGGTGGAGGTGGGGCGGGGGAAGGGTGGCGCCTCAGCCAGCGCGACGGGCGCGGGCGTTGCGACGCTTGAGGGCGCGGCGCTCGTCCTCGGACATGCCGCCCCAGACACCAGCGTCCTGACCGGACTCGATGGCCCACTTGAGGCACATGTCGACGACTTCGCAGCGTCGGCAGACAACTTTGGCTTCCTCGATCTGGAGGATGGCTGGGCCGGTGTTCCCGATCGGGAAGAACAGCTCAGGGTCCTCGTCGAGGCAGGCAGCGCGGTCGCGCCAATCCATGAGATCGAGCTCCTTGTCGTGCAGGGGGGATGTGCGCCGGTCCATGGGTCCGAGATGACGGGCCTGGTGGGCACGGCGCGTCATTGCGGGATGTGCAGGGGGGTTGGGCTCCCAGATGAACGGGGACGACCGGCGAGCCTAGCCGACCCTCGGTCCTCGGGGGTGAAACACGTGCAACTAGCTATCTTGGGGGGCAGAACACAATTCTGCCAACGGGCCGTCGCACGTTTCCGTTCCAGCGTCACAGATGAAGTCACGTTTGGGCACCCTTGGGACGAAGTAACTGCTGTGTAACGATGAGGTTTTCGTCACATAGCGCACGATGCGTCGGTATGGCGCACGCCTACCGCTGCCCCCGAAGGTGCCCAACCCGTGGACAGATCACCGCGTCTACCCTGTGGTGGTGACCGAACTGCCCGGCCAGGCCGACCCCGCCGTCCCTCCGTCCAGTGCAGGGACCGGCGCCCGCCCTCGTGACCTGTTCCGTGACCTCGCGGCGGCCGTGTCGGCGGTGCAGGCGCTGTCCCTGCTGGGGTTCGTGGCGTTCTACCTGTGGGAGCTGGGCCAGGGCGCCAGCGCGGACGTGGCCTCGGCTGTCATGTCGGCCCTGCTGATCCTCGTGTTCGCCGTGGGTATCGGTGCCCTGGCGCGCGGCTGGTGGACGGGGGCCAACTGGCCCAACACCCCGACCGTGGTCTGGAACCTGCTGCTCCTCCCGGTCTCCTGGAGCCTGTTCCAGGCGGGGCGTGGCGTGGTCGCCTCGGTGCTGGCCGCGGTGGCGCTGCTCGGGGTCGTGTCGGCGGTGCGGGCCGACACGTCCGAGCCCGAGGACCTCGACCAGCCGGGGTGAGGTCAGGCGGAGGTGATCCGCAGCATCACCCTGTCGTTGGGGCCGCGGCGGATGGCCCGCTCGACGAGCATGACGACGCGGTACTCCAGGCCGTACTTGGGCTTGAGGACGGCGTCGAGTCGGCGCATCGCCTCGGGGCCCTCGACCAGCTCGGCCACGGCGGTCACGGTCGGCGCCCCGTCCTTGACCGTGCCGCGACGTGAGCAGGGCCGGAGCTCGACGCGCTCGTTGTTGCGCAGCCGCTTGACCTTCCCGCTCCCGCTGGGCGTCGTGACGACGAGGGCGTCGTCCTCGCGGCCGATCCACACCGGGGTTGCGACGCCGATGCCGTTCTTGCGGAACGTCGTGAGGGACACGAACTTCTCGTCGCCGAGGTCGGCGAGGGCGGGTGCGATGGTCATGCCGTGACGCTACTGCGCACCGCGGGCGACGGCGAGCGGGTCAGGGGCTGCGCGGGGGAGGGCGACCTGCACCGGTGTGCAGGCGCCCCTGCGCACCACGTGGCCACGGCCGGGTCGCGCCCCGCGGTCCACCGGTACGCGGGCGCCGAAGAGCTCGGCGTCAGCCGTCGACGAGGGTCCGAGCAGGACCCCCGTACGGTGCCTGGCGACCTCGACCGCGACCCCGCGGTACATCGAGGACAGGGCGGTGGCGTTGGCACCGAGGACCAGGAGGCCACCGTCACGGTCGACGACCTGGGAGATCTCCCGCAGGACCACCTCGACCGGCTGGTCGAGCAGCTCGTCGGCGGTGTCGACCACGACGGCCAGCGACGGCATCCGCCGACGAACGTCGACGAGGGAGGCCGTGCTGGTCCCGTCGCACCAGGCCACGACCGCGGGATCGCGCCGCAGCTCGTCGAGTGGGCCACTCACGCTGCGCCACGACCGCCACGGGTCGACCTGCTGCGACCAGGGTCCGGGCGACCAGCAGCAGGGTGGTCGAGACGCCGGCGCCGCTCGCACCGGTGACCAGCCAGCGTCGACCGTCGCGGCCCGGCTCGAGACCGAGCACCGCGGAGTTGTCGCCGCCGATCCCGAGCGCGAGGGTGTCTGCGCCGCTCGAGGACAGGGCGAGGTCGTCCTCGCCCACCACCGGCGGCAGCGCGTCGACCCGCAGCGGTGCCCGTCCCTCGGCGACGCGTGACGGGTCGAGGCACGAGCGGGCTGGGTCCGACGAGGCGACGGAGGGTGGTGACGGCAGGTCGGGGGGCAGGGCGAGCTGGACCAGGTGGCCCTGCATCGTCAGGCCGCGCCCCGGGGCCCGCAGCACCGCGAGCTGGCGGGGCGCCAGCCCCAGCAGGACGGCATCGGTGGGGTCGGCCAGGCGCAGCACCACACGGTTGGCCACGGCACCGCCTGCACGTCCCAGCAGCAGCGAGCGGTCGCCGGCCAGGACGGCCGTCAGGCCGACCGACTCGCCCTCGCGCAGCAGGACGAGCAACCGGTCGACGAGGGACGCGAGCGCGAGGTCGTCGTGGCGACCGGCGACCAGGTCCCAGTCGTCGACGAGCAGGAGGATCGGCGGGGGAGCGCTGTCCCTGTCGGCGCTGCGCCACCAGTGGGCCAGCGTCGTGCCACCGCGCCGCGCGAGGGCAGCACGCCGTTCGGCCACCTCGGCCGACAGCCGGTCCACGAACCGCTCGACCCGACGGGTGTCCGTCCAGTCGATCTCGGCCCCCACCTGGGGCAGTGCCCCGAGGACCGCCAAACCCCCGCCGCTGAGGGCATACACGTGCAGCGACTCGGGGCCGCGCTTGCGGCACAGCGCCCGAGCGACGGTGAGCAGGGCGGTCGTGCGCCCGCTGCCGGGACTGCCCACGACAGCCCAGTGGCCGCGTCCGCGCAGGTCGAAGGCCAGGGGCTCGCGACGTTGCTGCTCCGGGACGTCCACGAGACCGAGGTGCGCCGTGAAGGTGTCCGGAGGCTCGTCGAGCGAGGCATGGGGCACCAGTGGAGGCAGCGGTGGCAACCACGCTGCGGGTGCAGGCTCGAGGCGGGCGATGGTCGTGGCCTGACACACCGCTTCGACGATGCTGGCCAGCTCGGTGCGCTGCTCGACCGTGCTGCCGACCGGCCAGGAGGGCGGCAGGCCGGGAGCCCACCGCCGGACGCGGATGCAGTGTCGGTTCGGTTCGACCAGCATGGCGCCGACATGGGCCGACTGGAACTCGACGAGGGAGGAGCCGCCGACGCGTGCCTGGGCACGACCGGGGGTGGACGGGTCCAGTGCCGCGGCCGCAGGGCTGTCGACCACGTCCTCGGAGTCGACCCGGTCCCGCATGCGCAGGGCGATGCGCAGGTTGACGTTGGTCTTGATGTCAGCGGTCACCACGCCGGCGGGGCGCTGGGTCGCCAGGACGAGGTGGATGCCGAGCGAGCGACCCAGCGCAGCGAGGTGGACCAGCCCGTCGACGAAAGCCGGCAGCTCCTCTGCCAGTGCTCGGAACTCGTCCACCACGACGACCAGCCGTGCCAACGGCGCCGCCTTGCTGGCCGAACTTGCCTGGTAGGAGACGAAGTCGGTGGAACCCGCATCCCGCAGGAGCCGCTCCCGCCGGGTGAGCTCGGCCGTCAAGGAGGTCAGGGCCCGCGCTGCCAGGTGGTCGTCCAGGTCGGTGACGACGCCGGCGACGTGAGGGAGATCGGCGCAGTCACGGAAGGCGGCGCCACCCTTGTAGTCGACCAGCACGAACGACAGGTGCTGCGGAGTGTTGTGCAGCGCCAGGCTCGCGACGAGCGTGCGCAACAGCTCCGACTTCCCTGCACCGGTGGTGCCGCCCACGAGGACGTGCGGCCCGTCGGAGGCCAGGTCGACGCAGAAGGTTCCGGCGCCGCAGACGCCGAGCGGGACGCTGGTGCTGTGGGGCCGGTGCAGCCAGGCCGCGGCGAGGGAGTCCCCCGCCAGGACCCCGGTCCCGGTGTCGGTCGGGGCGCTGTCGACTGGCGAACCACAGGCCAGCAGGCCGACCGCGGCAGGCAGGGCCGCTGGCCCCTCCGAGGGTGTCGCATCACGCAGGGGAGCCAGGGACCGGCTGAGCCGCTCGGCCCACCCGACCTCGACACCATCGACGACGAGGTGGTCATGCCGGTGGCCGGGCAGCGAGAGCGTCGGGAACCCGCGGCGGCCCAGGTCGAGGACCGCGCCGGCCTCGTGCGGCAGCTCGCGGCGGTCTGCCCCGAGGGTGAGGGTGACGACGCCGACCCGGGGGCCGTCCGCAAGCACCGTCGCCAGGCCCGGAACGGCCCGGAAGGCTCTGGCCCCGTCGACCACCACGAGGGTGGTGGGACCACTCCACGGCGTGCCGCCACGGTGGGCGAGGCGGTCGCGGATGGTGGTGGCCAAGGCAGCCACGGTGGTGTGCACGGGCGCCTCGTCCGGGTTGAGGACCGCTGTGCCCGTCATCGCGTGAAAAGCGCTGCGGCAGTGAGGAACTCGGCTCAGCCATGCCCACTCGTGACGTAGCTCCTCGGCTCGCAGGAGGCACACCACGCTGAGGTCGGCGGGTGAGTGCATCGTCACCAGCTGGCCGACCAGCGCACGCGCCGACGCAGCCACCGCCGGCCGCTCTCCGCTGAGACCGAGCACACCGACCTCCTTCAGGGACACGGTGCACGGCGCATCGTGCAGCTGCGGCTGCCCCGCCGCCGAGCTTGAGGCGTCTTGGCGCAGGAGGCGCAGTGACGCATCCTGGCGGCACCGCCCGATCGTCACGACGAACGCGTCGTCGTCAGCGCGGCGGCGTTCCCAGAGGCGCTCCGTGGGGCCGGCGGCGATGCCCAGCACCGTGGCAGGTCCGGGAAAGGACCGGGTCAGCTCTCGGATCTCGTCCCGGCAGGCGGCCTCGATGCGGTCGTTCGCCGTGCGGAGGGCGTCGTGGTGGGCGAGCAGGTCCGCTGCATACGTCCGACGGGCACCCCACCGGTCGCCCAGCGCGGTGCCCACCATGAGGACCGGACCCATCAGGGCGAAGGCGAGCATGGTGGGGCCGACCACCACGGCGAGCACGGCCGCGACCGGGACGGGCAGGAGCACGGCCAGCCACGGGACCCGGGTGCGGCGCGGCTGCTGGGGCGCGGTGGGCAGGGTGATGGCGACGGGTGGGTGGGGCTCGAGGACCCGCGGTCGGCGGTTGACCGCGAGGGTGCCCTCACCGGTGGCGGTCGTGGCGGCGGGGATCGCGCCGGCGCGACGCAGGGCCACCATGGTGTCGCCGAGGTGGATGACGCTCGCGGTGGTGACGGCGACGGGCTCGCCGCCCACCCGTGTGCGGTCGACGTACGTCCCGTTGGTCGAACCCAGGTCGCGCACGCTCACCCCGTCCGCGTCCACGCAGACCTCGGTATGGCGCCTGGACAGGTGGGCGTCGTCGATGCAGATCTCGGAGTCCTCCGACCGGCCGATGGTGTGGAGACCAGGTCGCAGGTCGATGACGCGCCCACAGTCGGGACCGTGGGTCACCGCGAGCACCACGGGAGACCGGCGTGGTACGGAGGAACGGATGCTGCTGTCCGGCAACGGTTTTCGTGGCAGAAGCGTCAAGGCTGCCCCGTCGAGCAGAGGCGGCAGGCCGACGAGCGCGTCCGGGTCGACGACGACCCCACCCACGGCAACGGTGAGTGCTTCGTCGCGGGGGACCTGGAGGCCGAGGTGGCCGGCGAGGGCAACCACGAGCTCCCCGGCCGTGGAGCCCGTGGGGGCATCCACCTCGAGGTCCACGACCGACAAGCCGTGCGTGACCGGTGCGGAGTCGCCACGGTGGGTGACGGTGAGCTGCAGTCGCATCGCACCGACGCTAGGAGTGCGTTCCGCCCCGCCCGGTCGGTTGTGCACACCTGTGGATTGCGGGGGACGCGGACGGGTCGTCCGCCCTAACATGCCGACCGATCCAGGTCATTGCTTCGATGGCGGGGGAGGCGACCTGCGAACGATCGTTCTCGGCGCTCATGGCGCGACAATGGCGCCATACCGAGCGTGCAGATCAAGGATGTGCCAGAGAGCACCTATGCCGTGCTGCGCCAACGGGCTGCGGCCGCGCACCGGTCCCTGCCGGGGTATCTGCGTTCCCGGCTGATCGCCGAGGCGAGCCGGCGGGGAAGGCCGCGCGGGCCCGGCTGCGCGGCGAAGTCTTGGTCGCGCCGGAGCTGATCGACCTGGAGGTCGGCTCAGTGCTGCGTCGCCAGCAGCGCGCCGGGCTCCTCGCTGACCGCCGCGCGGAGTGGCGATGAGCGACCTGAGGTCGCCGCAGTAGCCCGTCCCCGCCACGCGCAGGCGTCACCTGTGGATTACGGGGGACGGGAAGGGGTGGTTCGTCCTAGTATGCGGCAGACACAAGGGTTTGCGTCCGTGGCGGGGGCCACTGCGAGCCGGGCAGGACACGTCGAGGGGGAGGTGGCGATGGACGCGGTCATGACCGTGGAGTCAGAGGTGCGCGAGCTCATCCGTCGCTCGGGCCTCGACCCCGCCCGGGACACCAAGGAGCTCGCCTTGCTCGTGCGCGACGCGGTCGCGGACTACGACGAGCGCTCCCTGCACGGTGGTCTCCCCAGCCTGACGAACGTCGAGGACGCGGTGAAGTCCGTCATCGACGCCGTCGCCGGATTCGGTCCGCTGCAACCATATTTCGACGACCCCGAGGTCGAGGAGATCTGGATCAACGAACCCACGAAGGTGTTCATCGCCCGGGGCGGGGTGGCCGAGCTGACGACGACGTTCCTGACGGCCGACAGCGTCCGCGACCTCGTCGAGCGCATGCTCAAGACCAGCGGACGCCGGGTCGACCTGTCGAGTCCCTTCGTCGACGCGGTCCTGCCCGACGGCTCGCGCCTGCACGTCGTCATCCCGGACATCACGCGGGCGCACTGGAACGTCAACATCCGCAAGTTCGTCGTCCGGGCCTCCCACCTCGACGACCTCGTCGCGCTGGGCACGCTCACCCCGCAGGCGGCGACCTTCCTCGGTGCCGCCGTCGCCGCTGGGCTCAACATCCTCGTCGCGGGCGGAACCCAGGCCGGCAAGACGACGCTCCTCAACTGCCTCAGCGCCGCGATCCCGGCGCGCGAACGTGTCGTCACGTGCGAGGAGGTCTTCGAGCTGAAGATCCCGCTGCGCGACGTCGCCTCGATGCAGTGCCGCCAGCCGAGCCTGGAGGGGACAGGAGAGATCCCCCTGCGACGACTGGTGAAGGAAGCCCTGCGTATGCGGCCCTCCCGCATCATCGTCGGCGAGGTGCGTCAGGCCGAGAGCCTGGACCTGCTCATCGCCCTCAACAGTGGTCTGCCGGGGATGTGCACCATCCACGCCAACAGCGCCCGTGAAGCCATCACGAAGATGTGCACGCTGCCGTTGCTGGCCGGTGAGAACGTCGGCAGCCGTTTCGTGGTGCCCACCGTCGCGGGTTCGATCGACATCGTCGTCCATGCGGCCCTCGAGCACGACGGGGTGCGCCGGGTGCGCGAGATCGTGGCCGTGCCGGGGCGCGTCGAGGCCGACGTCGTCGAGATCGCCGACCTCTTCGTCGCGCGCGACGGGGTGCTGCGTCGCGCCGACGGCTTCCCTCCCCACCCCGATCGCTTCCGGCGAGCGGGGTTCGATGTCGCAGCGCTGCTGGCGCAGGACTGAGGGGCGGCGTCATGGGGGAGGTTCGCGCGCTGCTGGGGGCGGTCGGGGGCAGTGCCACAGGGACGCTCGTGGGGCTGTTGCTGGGGTGCGGCCTCTTCTGCATCTGGTGGTCCGCATGGGTCCCGGAGCCGCGAGTGGCTGCCGCGCCGCGGGTGTCGCTGGCTGATCGGCTGCGCGACGAGCTCGTGCAGGCCGGCTACGACACGGTGGGTCCCCGGAGCCTGGTGAGCGCGTGCCTCATCGCCTTCGTCGTCGTGGCACTGCTCGTCGGCGCGACCACCGGGGTCGCCCCCGTGGCGTTGTGCTTCGCCGCGATGGCGGGGTATGCGCCGCTGGCCCTGGTGCGTATGCGTGCCCGGCGTCGGCGGGCGAGCCTGCGCGAGCTGTGGCCGGACGCGGTGGACAACATCGCGTCCGGGGTCCGTGCCGGCCTCGCGCTCCCGGAGGCGTTGAGCCAGCTGGGGCGTCGCGGCCCCGAGGAGCTGCGACCTGCCTTCCGCGCGTTCGCGGAGGACTACCGCACCACGGGGCGGTTCCACGACAGCCTGGACCTGCTGAAGGTGCGGCTCAGCGACCCGGTGGGCGACCGGTTGGTGGAGTCGCTGCGGATCGCGCGCGAGGTCGGTGGCAGTGACCTCGGCCGGCTGCTGCGGACGCTGTCGACCTTCCTTCGCGAGGACAGCCGGACCCGCGCCGAGCTCGAGACCCGGCAGGGCTGGACCGTCAACGCAGCACGCCTCGCGGTGGCGGCGCCGTGGATCGTCCTCGCGATGCTGTGCACCCGACCCCAGTCGATCCAGGCCTACGCCAGCACCACGGGGACCGCCGTCCTGCTCGTCGGTGCAGCGGTATCGGTCGCTGCCTACCGCATCATGATCCACATCGGTCGGCTTCCCGAGGACGAGCGGGTGCTGCGGTGACGGTTGTGGGTTCAGGCGTCGGGATCTCGTGGTCCGGTGCAGCCATCGGGTTCGGCTTCGGCATCGGCCTGTTGTTGACCTGGGCAGGGCTGCCGCGCAGCCGCCGAGCCACCCTGGAGGACCGGGTGCTGCCCTACCTGCGCGACGCCCCCCGTCCGTCGCGGCTGCTCGCCGGTCGGCAGGTGGCCGGAGCGGGGGCGCTCGGTGTGCTCGCGCGTCCAGTGGTCGCCGACCTCGCAGGGCGCATCGAACGAGTGCTCGGTGGTTCCGCCTCGGTGCGACGCAGGTTGGTGCGCGCGGGCCGTCCCGCCGATGTCGAGCGGTTCCGCGCGGAGCAGGTGCTGTGGGGGGCCGGCGGCCTCGTCGTCGGCCTGGCGCTCGGGGTCAGCCTGTTCCTGGGCAAGGGTGGGTCGGTCGGACCCGCGATCATCGTGACGCTGTGCGGAGCCGGCGTCGGGGTGGTGGCCCGCGACCAGTGGCTCAGCCGTGCCGCGAACCGGCGCGAGGAACGCATGCTCGCCGAGTTCCCCACCATCGCAGAGCTGCTCGCCCTGGCCGTCGGGGCGGGGGAGGGGGCGGTCGGTGCGCTCGAGCGGGTCTGCCGGCTGTCGCACGGCGAGCTCTCCCACGAGCTCGGTCGGTGCCTGGCCGACGCTCGCGCCGGCGCGAACCTGCCCACGGCACTACAGGGCCTGGCCGACCGCACCGGCCTGGTCAGCCTGGCCCGCTTCGTCGACGGCATGATCATCGCCGTCGAGCGAGGAACTCCCTTGGCCGACGTCCTGAGGGCCCAGGCCCAGGACGTCCGCGAGACCGGGCGACGGGCGGTGATGGAGGCCGGCGGCAAGAAGGAGATCGCGATGATGGTGCCCGTCGTCTTCCTCGTCCTGCCCATCACGGTGCTCTTCGCGATCTACCCGGGCTTCTCGTTCCTGCGGTTCTCCATCTGATGGCTCTCGACGAAAGGTAGACCCATGACTGTCCTCATCCAGGCGCTGACTCGGGCCCAAGGAGCGCTCCACCAGGCTGTGCGTCGCGGCGAGCGCGGCGACGTGCCGGGTTGGGTGATGATCACCCTCATGACCGCCGGTCTGGTGGCTGTGCTCTGGACGGTGGCCGACGACCAGCTCCGCGCCCTGTTCAGCCGGGCGATGAGCACCGTCTCCGGCCCCTGACCGATGCCGGGGTGCACGCGTCGCGAGAGCAAGGGGCGCCGTGAGTCAGGTGCTGCCGTGGCCGACTTCGCCATGGTCTCGGCACTGGTCACCCTGCTGTTCGTCGCGGTCTTCCAGCTCGGCCTGGCCCTGCACATCCGCAACACCCTGATCTCCTGCGCTGCCGAGGGTGCCAGGTGGGGGGCCCGGCTCGGTGCAGAGCCCGAGGACGGCGCCCAGCGCACCCGTGAGCTCATCGCCGCGTCGCTGTCGGCACGTTTCGCCGGCGATGTGAGCGTGAGCACGACCGAGGCCGGTGGGGTCCAGATCGTGTCGGTGCGGGTGGTGGCCCCGCTGCCGGTCCTCGGTCCGCTCGGACCGGATCGCAGCCTGGACGTCGTGGGTCGGGCGTTCCTGGAGTCGCAATGATCGTGCGTCTTCGAAGAGGTTGGGCCCGCCTGCGCGTCCACGACGAACGCGGCAGCGCCGTGGTCGAGTTCGTCGTCCTGGGCGTCCTCATGCTCGTACCACTGATCTACCTGGTGATGACCGTGTCCCGCCTGCAGGCGGGGGCGTATGCCGCGTCGGCCGCCGCGCGCGAGGCGGCCCGAGGCTTCGTCACGGCGACCTCGACGGAGTCCGCCGAGCCCCGGGCGATGGCTGCGGCGGGGATCGCCTTCGAGGACCAAGGTTTCGGCGGTGGACAGGGCACGCTCACCCTGGGCTGCGACGGGACCCCGTGCCTGCGACCGGAAGGGCGGATCGAGGTCGTGGCCACGGTCACGGTGCCGCTGCCGTTCGTCCCGGCGTTCGCGCGTGACCTGGTGCCCCTGGAGGTGCCGGTGTCGGCCAACCACGTCGCCGTCGTCGACCGCTTCCGGGCCCAGCAATGAGCGTCGGCGCGTGGTGGCGCGCCCTGGCTCGGCGCGGCGAAGGCGGTCAGGTCAGCATCCTGATCCTCGGTTACACGATGGTGGCCATCCTGCTCATCGTCGGCACCGTGGCCGTCACCTCGGCGCAGCTCTCCCGGCTGCGGCTGCTCGACGCGGCCGACGGTGCTGCGCTCGACGCTGCGGACTCCCTCGACCTCGGGGCCTACCAGGGCGGTATCGACACCGCCGTCCCCGTCACCGACACCACGGTTGCCGCCACCGCGCAGCGCTACCTCGCCGAACGCCCGCTGCCGGTGGGTATGCGCTCCTGGGCGGTCACCAGCGGCACCGGCAGCCCCGACGGCCAGACCGCCGTGGTCCGCCTGACGGGCGAGGCCGACCTGCCCCTGGTCGGTGGGCTGCTCGACGCGCTGGGCGGGTCGGTGACCATCACCGTGGAGTCCCGTGCCCGCGCCGACCTCCGGTAGGAGCGGCCGGCGGCAACCCCAGGGGGCCGAAGCAGGTCCCTGACGATCCGCGACACCTGTCCCGCCCCACCGATCCGTAGCTGGGTCCGGATCGTCGACGTATGTGGCGGCAAGGGTGGCGGCTCTGTGACAGGTCGTTGACCGGCAAGGCTCCGCGCTGGTTGGCTTCGAACAGCCTCATTGGCTTGCATTCGCCGGGGTTGGCTGCGAGGGGGAACCTGCAGCCGACCCACTCCGGGACGCCCCGCCAGGTGTCTCATCGTCATGCCCGCACCCGTTCGGGAGGTGTGCAGTGTCGCTGTGGGACGAGCTCCCCACCGGCGTGCAGAACTCCGGCGCCCTGGATCAGGTCCGGCCGCTGCTGCAGGGGCTGACCGCCACCGACGACGGCCTGCAGACCGACGACGACGGCACCTGGCACGTCTACACCGCCAGCGGCACGTGGCCCACCCCGATCAGCCTCGACCCGGGCTCGGGCGGGTTCGGCGGCGGCGGCTCGACGAGCACGACACCCCTCGAGTTCCCGGACCCGACGGTCAGCGTGGAGCTGGCACTGCACCAGACGGGTGGAGGGGACGACGGCGGGTGGCGGGTGACCCTGGGGGCGCCGATCTGCCTGGTGCGTTTGCCGTTCCTGCGCGGGGCAGAGCTCGACGGGCAGGGCCAGCTGCGCGCCAACGGCATGCCGGTGACGTTCACCCTGCCGGCGTTGCGGATCCGGGCCAAGCAGCTGGCCGGCCAGCCCGTCGGGGTCGAGCTGCTGTCCGCCGAGACCGGGGGAACCCCGGTCGACCACATCTACGAGTTCATCTCGATGAACCCGCCCCACGCCCTCGTTGGCCCCTCCGACGTGGTCGGCTTCGCCTTCCGCACCGCAGTGCTCGACCTGTCCGGGACCGCAGGCCCGGGGGTCCCGGCCGAGGCTCGCGCGATGCCGGCCGACTGGCAGGGGTTCTGGCTCCCCGAGGCGCGCCTGTTCGTCGCCCCGACCGGCCTGCAGGGGGTCGCGGTCAGCGCCGGTGTCCGGGACCTGTGGATCGGCCTCGGCGTCCACGCGGGGGTCACCGGCATCTTCGAGGCGGAGGTGGTCAACCGCGGCGGGGCACCGGCCCTGACGGTGAGCTTCCGCACGGCGTCGGGGGAGTGGATCGGTGACCCCGGCACGGGGGCAGCCCAGGTCCCCGAGCGCGCCACCCTCTTCGTCGACACCGCGGGCGGCCTCGCCCCGATCACCATCAGCATCAACGTCGACGGCACGGTCACCACCGACGACCGGGTCGAGCTCACCGTCCCCGTCACCGGCAGCCTCGCCATCACCGTCACCGCGACCGACGGTGCCGGTCACCCCACGACCCGCAGCTTCAGCGCGATGCGGCGCACCGACCCCAGCGCTACGGGCAGCGGCGGGTCCACGGTCACCGTGACCCCGACGAACACCCGGCCGCACGCCATACGTCAGGTCGCGGGAGCGGGGACGGCCACCCTCGTGCGGCTGACGACCGACCCCCCGGTGCCCGCGAGCTGGACCTGGGCCGGTGGCTCCGCAGGGCCGTCGACGACGGCGGACGTCCCCGTGGCGGCCGGTGCGCGCGTCGACGTCACGGCCACGCTGCCGGCGACCCAGCCGCAGGTCATCGACGCCTACTACCTCTTCGCCCAGCCGGACCCGTTCAACCCCAACCTCTCCGGCGCCCTGCACACCTGGGCGACCAACTCCTCCAACGTCCACACGGGCGAGGCGTCCAGCCGCACCAACCCCGGTGGCTCCGCCACGCTCTCCGACGCACTGACGCCGGCCGTCATCGCGCAGATCGGCGCCGGCACCGCCCTGAGCGTCAAGGGGTATGCGTCGTGGGAAGGGCCGCAGCACGACACCCCCGCGGACGCGGAGTACAACCGCAAGCTCAGCGAGCGCCGCCGCGACGTGATGGTCGACCTGTTGCGCAGCAAGGGGTTCACCAACGTCACGGCTGGGCCGGCTGACGGGTTCGCCCTGGCCAGGGCCCGGACCACGTCGGTGGAGGGCACGACCCCGCCGCCAGCGGCGGGCAGCGGCGCCTGGTGGCGGGCGCGGGCCACCACCGCGGGCAACGGCGAGGAGACCATCACCGCCCGCGTCGAGCGGGTCGTCCGACCGCCGGCCCGGGAGGTCGATCGGACCCCGCCGACGGGCGGGCGACCGGACTGCTTCCGCAAGATCGGGGTGCGCGTCGAGCTGTTGCGCAGCACCTTCATCCGGGCCGAGGTGTACGGCGAGTTCGACATCGAGACCGCCGCGGAGACCGCCCTGCGCCGGCACTCCCAGCCGGCGCTACGGCAAGGCACCCGCAACCCCAGCGACGGCATCTGCACGTTCCTCGTGCGGCTGCGGATCGCCGAGGACCGCGACTCGTGGCTGGTCAGCGCCGAGTTCCGCGCCGCGGAGGCCGACCTTGACGGCCTGGCCCAGATGGACCTCGCGCACTCCAACCCGAACGCCCTCAACGTCCTGGGCGCCCTCAGCATCCTCGCGCCGCTCAGCTCCGCCGCAGCCGAGCTGTCGCCGGCCGCCGGGGCGCTGGTGTCGCTCGGCAGCATCGCGCTCGGCGCCAGCAGCCTGATCAACACCCAGAAGATCATCCTGCGTGGTGGCGAGCTCGTCGTCAGCCAGGGCGTCATCGCCCCCGACGGCTCGGCGACGGTCGACCCGCGCGGCACGACGGTGAGCATCCTGCTCGACATCGAGGTGACCTTCACCTTCGACCTGACCATCGTGCGGGTCAACCCCGAGCACCCGGTCACCACGCGCTACAAGGCCATCGGCGTCCGCTCCTCGTGGGACACCGCGCCAGACCCCGCCAACCCCGGCCACGTCGACTACCTGCCGGTCCCGGTCTTCGACCCGAGCAAGGGCTACAGCCTCGACATCCCCGCAGGCGCCCTCACCGCGAGCCCGCCGCTCGACGAGCTGCTGCGTGTCCTCGGCTTCCGCGTCAGCCGCGACAACCCGACCTACATGGAGGTCGAGGTCGGCATGGGTCTGGACCTCGGCATCGTCACCGTCGAGACGGTGCGCATCCGGGCTCGGCTCGACGGCCCGTTCGAGCTCAGCCTGACCAAGCTCGCCGCCTCCATCGAGGTCCCGGGAACGTTGCACGGCAAGGGATCCCTGGAGTTCACACCCCTCGGTTTCAAGGGCTACTTCGACCTCACCGTCACTCCGATCAACCTGCGCGCGAGCGCGGTCCTGGCTGTCGAGACGCGCGACGGCGTCACCGGCGTGCTCATCGGCGCCGAGGTCGAGCTGCCGGTGCCGCTGCTGCTCGGCAACTCCGGCCTGGGCATCTACGGTTTCCTCGGCGGCGTGGGCGTCAACTACGCCCGCAACGAGGCGCCGTACGCGTCGCGCCCGGTCCCCGCCCTCGACTGGCTGCAGGCGCAGCTCGAGCGCGGCCACGTCATGCACCCGGACGGGTGGACCCACACCGCCGGTTCGTACGCCTTTGCCGCAGGCATGCTGCTCGGCACCGTCGACGGCGGGTTCGTCGTCAACCTCAAGGGCATCGTCCTCATCGAGGTGCCCGGGCCGCGGCTGCTGCTCGTCATGAAGGCCGACGTCCTCAAGCTGCCACCCGTCCTCAAGGACGCCAGCCAGAGCGCGACCTTCCTGGCCGTCCTGGACATCGACTTCGGTCGCGGGACGATCACCCTGGGCATCGTCGCGGCCTACGAGATCAAGAGCCTGCTCAAGATCCGGGTGCCGGTCACCGCGTTCTTCGACACCCGCAACCCGCAGAACTGGCTGGTCGACCTCGGGTCCTACGAGGACCGCGTGACCGTCGAGGTGCTCGACGTCATCTCCGGCAGCGGCTACCTCATGGTGCACGGCAACGGCATCACCATCCCCGTGCTGCCACCGGTGACCGGCGGCATGGCCATCGCCACGGGGTTCCACATCAGCTGCGTGCTCATGGGCAGCAAGAGCATCGGCTTGTACCTCGAGGTCGCCGGCGGCTTCGACGCCATCCTCGGCTTCGACCCGTTCTTCCTGGCGGGCAAGATCTACGTCCGCGGCGAGCTGCGGCTGTTCATCATCAGCATCGGCGCCAGCGCCGAGCTCGACGTGCTCGTCGGCCGCACCACGCCGAGCAGCCCCGACATCACCTACGTCCACGGCGAGGTCTGCGGCGAGGTCGACTTCTTCTTCTTCAGCGTCAAGGGCTGCGTCTCGCTCACCATCGGTACCCAGCCGAGCGAGACCCTCACCCCGCCACCCCTGGTGGCCGGGGTCAGCCTTGTCTCCCGGTCACCGGCACTCGTCGAGGGCACCGGTGGTGAGCGCGCCATCGACGGCAAGCTCGCCGACGCCCTGGGGACGGGGGTGGCCGGCACCCCGCCCACGGTGCCGCTGGACGCCATACCGGTCGTGCTCTTCGCCACCGCACCGTCGGTGGGCGGCACCGTGATGGGGGGTGTCCCGCTCGGCAACAGCGGCGCGCGGCCGTGGGTGCGGCTCGGGGACCGTTGGTGGACCTACGAGCTCACGTCGGTCACCCTGGCCGGTGACCTCCAGCCCGCGCCGCCCGCAGGCAAGACGCCGAGCTCGTGGTGGAAGCAGACCTCGCCGGCCGACCCCTCCTCCGGACCGGCCCTCGCGCTGCTCAACTGGCTCCCGACGCCGTTCAGCCGTGCGCTGCCGTATGGCGAGGCGCTGACCACGAGCGTGACCGACCGGTGGGGGACGGTGTGCAACCCGGCTGCGCCACCGGCACCCGTGCTCTGGACGTTCGATCACAAGGCTCCCGGGCCGAGCAGCACCGGCTGGCACCTCACCGGCATCGCGTGGCCCGACCCCCCGGACACGCTGCGGACCCGACCCGTGCACGCCGACTGCGACGTCACCGAGGCCTGGCGCAGCGGTGACCCGGCCATCGACCTCCTGCAGGGCACCGGCCCGGCCGTCGTCATCGGCGACTCGGTCCGCTGCTGCGATCCCGGCCCGGCGCGGCCGCAGGCCAACCCGCTCAAGGGCTGGGTGGCCACCGCCGGCTCGACGTTCTCGCACCGCATGGCTGCCACCGACGAACGGGCCTGGGCAGAGGTCGCGGTCGCGCTGGCCGACGGCACCACCCTCGGCGACGTCCAGGCCACCCGCCTCGGGCAGGGCTGGGACCCTGCGCTCGACCGGGCCGCATCCGTGGGGCTCGGCTGCGAGGGTCGGGTCCTGCGTTCACCTTCCCTCGACGCGGACGAGCCTGCGCCGCGGGGCACCGAGTCCGACATGGACCGGGTCAAGCGCGCCTGGGACCGGCTGAAGTTCACTCCCAGCGACCTGCGCGACACCCTGCGGCTCACGCCGGGTGGGGGTGCCGGTGACCTGACGATCCTGCTGCTCGTCCCCGAGGAGATCTTCGCCGAGCGGCTCGTCGTGCGCTGGCTCGACGCCCGGGGGCAGGTGCTCGACCAGCGCGGCCTGTCCTTCGACGACCGGGTCGGTGCCGACAACCCCCTGCCCGCGACGTGGATGGACGGCGACCGGCCCTGGGCCGACCCGGTGTGCCGGGCCGGGCAGGTCGCCGCGCGGATCGCGGCCCGGGCCACCTGGCCCCAGGCGCTCGTCCTCGTCGGGTCGCGCGACCTGGTGGAGGTCGCCACCATCGAGATCGGCTGGGACACAGCGCGTTTCCCGAAGGACCAGCAGCCGCCGGCCTTCCACCTCGTGGCGATGACCGGAGTCGTGACGAGCGAGGCGACCCGCTGGGAGTGGGACACCTCGGTCGTCACGAGCGAGCAGGAGGCCATCTCGACCGCCCTGGCGCAAGACCCCGACGACCACGCACTGCTCGTGCCGGGGCGGTCCTACACCGTCACCGTCGACTGGCGGGCCGCCTCGGTCAAGCAGGACTCCATGCCCACGGTCGCGCCGAGCTGGGACGGCGGCCACACCGACAGCTACCGGTTCGGGGCCGACGGGGCCGACGAGTCGCCCCGGGACCTGTCGCCGTGGCTGCTCGCCTCGGCGCCCGGCATGGACGACGTCGGCGTGCTGTGCGACGAGCCGATCCGGATCGCCCTGGCAACCCAGAACGTCACCGCCCTGTTCGACGCCTACGGCAAGGAGCTGCGGGTGGTCGTCCTCGCCGCGTCGGGCAAGCACCCGGTGCCGCCCGGCGGGGGAGCGCCCGGCGGCGCGTTCACCGTCCCCCTGGTCGTGGACGGCGTGTTCCTCAAGGAGGCCCTGGGGCTGGCCGTCACCACGCCGTGGGAGGAGGCCGTCGTCGAGGTCCTGGGCGAGGGGCAACGCTGCATCGACCTGTCCGGTGAACGCACCCACCACGACGTCCTCGAGCTGCCCTACGACCTCGAACCCCTCACCGACTACCTCATCGACATCCACGCCGTCCCCAAGGGCGCACCTGCAAGTGCCCGGGCCATGGTGCACCGGATCGGCTTCACCACCAGCGCCTTCGGCACGGTCGGGCAGCTGGCGGGCCTGCTGCGGGAGGCGCGCTGGCGCCATACCGTCGTCCCGGCGATCGCACCCCTCGCGGCCCTGCCCGACGCGCCCACGGGTGACCAGCTCGACACCGCCTTCCAGGCCGCCGGGCTCGCCGTGCCGCAGACCCCCGGCGCCCCCGTGGTGCAGGTGCTCTGGTCGACCGACGCCGTGCCCGCGCCCCTGGCCGTCGTCGTCGAGTGCAGCGAGACGCTGTGGCGGTCGCGGCTCATGCCGACCCGGGTGCAGGGCCCCGTCGACTCGGTGGACCCCACCCACCACTGGTGGGCCGCACGGCCGACCGACTGGCTGTCGCTGCGGGCGAGCACGGCCGCGGCACCGGCGGGGTCGCTCCCCGCGGCCGGGATCACGCGCATCGTCCGCGGGCCCGGACTCGGGCGGGCCGTCGTCCTGCTCGACGCCGGGGCCCGCGGGAAACGGGTCGCCCTCGACCTGGTCGTCGCTGCCGACGCACTGGCCAACGCCCCGGAGAGCCGCGCCGTGGCCGTGGACGTCCCGCTGCAGCGCGCACCGTGGGAGGAGGAGCTCTGATGGCACGCAGGTCCGACTCGTCGCTGTTCCGCGCCAAGGCCGTCCGGCTGCCCTGGGGGACCCTGGCCGCCCGACAGCGTGCCCTGCTGCGCCGGCTGGGTCACGTCGAGGTCGACGGGCTGGCGGCGTTCGACGACCGGCAGCTCCAGCTGCGTTCGATGGACATCCACCTCAGCTGGGCGTGCGGGCCCGGGCTCGGGGTGCCGCGCGGGGCGTTCACCGTCTGGACGCGCAACCCCAAGGACTCGCCGAAGCGCACCAGCGCTGCGGTCTCCTCGGACACCGTCCCGCTGGTGACGTGGGGTCCGGTCGAGGCAGGGTGCGTCCAGGTCACTTGTCGTCCGCTCGACCCCACGCAACCCGTGGCAGTGCTGCTGTTCCGCACCGGTGACGACCCCGACCACGTCGTCGCCGCCGGGTCGGTGAACCCGGTCAACGCCAACCCGCTCACCATCACGGTCCGCACCTCGGGCGCCACCTACGCCAAGGTCGTCAACGGCACCGACATCAGCGTCTCGATCGACCCCCTGGACCGGATCGTCGACGACGACACGTGGGAGCCGCTGGAGCTCGTCGGGCTGCCGGTGGACCAGCCGCTCGCCGGGTTCGAGTACGACACCTCCGACCAGGGACCGCTCGACCGGCTCATGCCCCCGGTCGATGCGGCGATCCACCGACTGGTGCGCGGCGGACCGCCGCTCGGCTGGGCCCCGGTCACCGAGGCCGGGCGGGCCGCGCCCCCGTGGCAGGCCCCCGACCCCAAGCTGCTCGTCGAGGAGGTGCGGCGCGACCTGTTCCCCGAGCTCCCGGCGCTCTACGACCCCGGGGTCCGGGAGTACCAGCAGTTCGCCGTCACCAGCCCCCGCGCGGTCGACCCGCCCCAGCAGGACGGCCGGACGTCCTCGCTCGGCACCACCGCCGACACCGGCCCGTGGCCGATGCTCATGCTGCCCGCCCTCAGCGACCCCTTCCTCAACCTCGCCTGCGGGTTCGGCGCGAACTACACGATGGAACGGATGGACGACCTGCAGGTGCAGGTGGGCCACTGCGACTTCCTCGTCACCGCGAAGTACTCCCGCCTCGCGCCACCCGAGCGCGGCGGGGCAGAGTTCGCGGCCTACGCCCCGGCACCGGACCCGCACCTCGTCGTGCCGAGCCCGACCGGACTGACCTCCGAGCGGGCCGGCCTGGTCGGGCCGGTCGTGCCGGACGCGCCGTGGCGTGAGTCGGTGCGCCTGACCTGGGACCGGGTGCCCAAGGCGGCGGCGACCTCCCCGGTCACCGAGTCGGCGCTGGCTCGCTTCGACCTGACGAGCTCCGACCCGGCCGTCTCCCTGCTGCCACGACGCGACGCGGGCGGCGACCGCCCCCTGCTCGTCACCCCCGACGGGCCCGAGGGGGAGACGGGCAACAACCGGATCGCCCTGGTCGACGGTGGGCAGGACATCGCCATCGGCAGCGGTGGCCGCCACCTCGGCTACGCCGTGGCCGTCAGCGACGTCCACGGCATCTGGTCGCCGTGGCAGGACGTCGCGTGGAACGGCGACGAACCCGCCCCGCAGCCCACCCGCCTCATCTCGGTGGCCCTCGACACGCGGTACGCCGGCTCCCCCTCGTGCCCCGGCACCCTCAGGGCCGAGGTGGCCGTCGAGTGGCTCGAACGCACCCCCACCCGGGTCGACCTCGTCGCCCTCTACTTCCCGATGGCCTCGCCGACCACAGCCCCACCGGCCGGGCTCTCCCCGGACGCGGTCACGTTGCCGACGGGCTGCTTCCGGCGCGACCTCGGGTTCGTCTTCGCCGGTGACACCCCCGTCCCGTCCGGCTGCACGGTGCGGCCACTGTCCGCGGACGGCGCCGAGACCGCGGTTCCCGGCCCGGCCCAGGGCGACGGCGGGCGCCGGTACGCCGTGGTCGCCGACGTGCCGACCCTCGACTTCGGCAGCACCGGCCGGTGGGGCGTGCAGGTCTGGACCCGGCGGCACCTGCTCGTGGGGGCCAGCCCGACCCCGTGGACGCGCCCCGGTGACCCGCCCGCCGCCCGCACCAGTGCCGCGAGCCCGGTACCCGTCATCCCCCTGCCGCCACCGCCCCTGCCGGGGGTGCCGCTCGGCAGCACCCTGGACGCCCAGGGCTGCAGCCACGTGCGGGTCGCCTGGTCCCTGCCCGC
Organism: uncultured Actinomycetota bacterium; assembly: GCA_963731235.1. GTDB lineage: Bacteria > Actinomycetota > Actinomycetes > Actinomycetales > Dermatophilaceae > Pedococcus. The sequence continues at coordinate 80,937 of CAVSUT010000018.1, forward strand.
AGGTGCCGACGTGCGCACCTGCATCATCTGGGAGGTCAACGAGACCTCGCTGCGCCAGCGTGCCGGCCTCGCGCCGAAGGCCCCCGACTCCACCGTCCCCGGCCAGCGTCTGGTCGACCTGCGCACCGCGTACGACGCGATGACCCCGACCCAGCGGCGGGCCGCGTTCCGACGGTTCCAGGAGGTCGACGGCGCGGTCCGGGCGCATGACGCCACCCTGCCCAAGGGATCCACCGACATCCACCTGTTCCTCGTCACCACGATGACCAGGTCCGGTGTCGAGAGCCCGTGGCCGGGCTCGGGCACCCCGCACGAGCACCTCCAGGCGGTCATGGCACCGCGCCTGCGCCGCCCTTCACCCCCGCTCGCGCGCCCCTCCGTGGCCACCGACGGAACCGTCACGATCCGCCTGTATGCAGCGAGCCCCATTGCGGTGCAACGGTTCCGGCTGCACCGCACCACCTCCGACGAAGCCGCACGCGACGTGTCCACGATGGGACCGGCCTTCGCCGAGGTGGTCGTCACCGCGACGCCGTCGCCGACCGACGTCGACCCCGTTCTCGGCCAGCCGATCTACGCGGCCACCTGGACCGGCGTGCTGCCCGGGCGCTGGGACCCCTGGCTGCTGCGCTCGGTGGCCGTGCCGGTGGACACCGTCCCGGTCAGGGGCGAGCGCGGCCTGCCGTCGGCGGCGTCGGACGTGGTCGCCGTGACCGTGCCACCCGGTGTCCCGGAGCTGGAACCGCTGACCGCCGAGGTATGGGGCGGCGACCACCGTGGCGTGGTCGTGCGTTCCACCACGACGGCGCCACCCCGGGTGCTGCCAGCGGGGGTGCACCGCCTCGACGGGGAGGCCGGCGCGGACGGCATCGCGGTCGCCACCCTCCCTGACGTGCCGGTGACCCCGCTCGCGACGCCACCGGCGGGAGCCGCCACTGCCCCGGTCCTCGAGCAGGGCACCCGGGTGGCCGGCCGGTCGCCGCTCGCCCTGTGGTTCACCCGGCCGGTCGCAGCCGACCCGGTCGACGTCAGGGTGCGCCTGGTCGACCCGACCGGCCGCGAGGTGGTCCGCCGGCTCAGCGTGCCCGGGTGGGTCGAGCCCGCACCCGACGTCTCGGTCTCGCTCGTCGACGTGTTCACCATCGCCGGGCGAGGGGTGCACGTCGGCTTCCGCACGGACGCCAGCGCCCGGCGCCGTCCGCCGTACGTGCTCGAGGTCGTCGCCGCCCAACGCCTCGTGGGTCCGATCGTGCTCCCGCAGGGGCCTGGAGGTTTCCCGGGACTACCGGGAGGGCTGCCGGGCGGACTCGGGGGAGGGATCGGTGGCGGGGCCGGCGGTGGGTTCCCCCGCGGGCTGCCGGTCCCGCCCTTCGACCCCTTCCCGCCCCGGGTCCGCACGCTGACGGGGACGTTCCCCCTCGACGAGATCCCCTGGGCCTCCGACGGGATCCCGCGGACGACCGAGATCGTCGTCGTGCGCAACCGGCTGCGCCGCGGACGTAACGCACCACCGCCCTACGAGGCGTTCATCCCGCTCGCCGGCGCCCTGCGGATCTCGGTGACCGTGGTCAGCCCGGATGGACAACGGGTCACGGCGACGACGACCACGTGAGGAGGGGAGATGGGCGCGCGGCCCACTGCGCGGCATACCGGCGTGTGGCCGGGGCCACCCGCCCGAGAGGTCACACGCGACCGCGGCCGGACTAGAGTGCGGGGTGAACCACACCAATGGCGCTGGAGGCTTGAACCATGTCTGACCGTCCCGTTTCCGTCATCGTCGCGGGGGCTCGTACCCCGATGGGTCGCCTGCTCGGCTCCCTCAAGGGCTTCTCCGGGGCCGACCTCGGCGGCTTCGCCATCAAGGGCGCCCTGGACAAGGCCGGCGTCGCGCCGGAGCAGGTCGACTACGTGATCATGGGGCAGGTGCTGCAGGCCGGCGCGGGGCAGATCCCGGCCCGCCAGGCCGCGGCGAAGGCCGGCATCCCGATGAGCGTCCCCGCGCTGACCATCAACAAGGTCTGCCTGTCGGGCATCAACGCCATCGCCATGGCCGACCAGCTGATCCGGGCCGGCGAGTGCGACGTCGTCGTCGCCGGCGGCCAGGAGTCGATGACCAACGCGCCGCACCTGCTGGAGAAGTCGCGCGAGGGCCACAAGTACGGCGATGTCACGATGCGCGACCACATGGCCTTCGACGGCCTGTGGGACGCCTTCACCGACCAGGCGATGGGGCTGCTCACCGAGCAGGCCAACACCGCCGACCAGGAGTTCACCCGCGAGCAGCAGGACGAGTTCTCGGCGCGCAGCCACCAGCTCGCCGCGCGCGCCTGGAAGGACGGCCTGTTCGACGACGAGGTCGTCTCCGTGCCGATCCCGCAGCGCAAGGGCGACCCCATCGAGTTCAAGACCGACGAGGGCATCCGCGCCGACACCACGACCGAGACCCTCGGCAGGCTGCGTCCCGCGTTCTCCAAGGACGGCACCATCACCGCCGGCTCGGCCAGCCAGATCAGCGACGGCGCCGCCGCCGTGATCGTCATGAGCAAGGCCAGGGCGCAGGAGCTGGGCCTGGCCTGGCTCGCCGAGATCGGTGCGCACGGCATGGTCGCCGGCCCCGACTCCACCCTCCAGCAGCAGCCGGCCCGTGCCATCGCCAAGGCGTGCGAGCGCGAGGGCATCACCCCGGCCGACCTCGACCTCGTCGAGATCAACGAGGCCTTCGCCGCGGTCGGCCTCGCCTCCGCCAAGGAGCTCGGCATCGACGTGGACAAGGTCAACGTCAACGGCGGCGCGATCGCCCTCGGCCACCCGATCGGGATGTCCGGTGCGCGCATCGCCCTGCACCTCGCGCTGGAGCTCCAGCGCCGAGGTGGCGGCGTCGGCGCCGCCGCCCTGTGTGGTGGCGGTGGACAGGGCGACGCGCTCATCGTCCGCGTGCCCGCGACCACCGACGCGGCCTAGGGCGCAGCCGGCTTGGCTCCTCGTACTGTCGACGTCCCTGCCCTGGTCGAGTCGGCCAGGGCAGGCTCGCCTCGCGCGGTCGCGCGCCTGATCAGCCTCGTCGAGGACGCCCACCCGGCCCTGCGCGAGGTGATGGCGGCGCTGGCACCGCACAGCGGGACGGCACACATCATCGGCATCACCGGCAGCCCGGGTGTCGGCAAGTCGACCTCGACGAACGCCGTCGTCGCCGCCTTCCGCGCCCGGGGCAAGCGGATCGGGGTGCTGGCGGTCGACCCGTCGTCCCCCTTCTCCGGTGGCGCGCTGCTCGGCGACCGGATCCGTATGCAGGACCACGTCCTGGACCCCGAGGTCTACATCCGGTCGATGGCCAGCCGCGGCCACCTCGGCGGCCTGTCGTGGACCACGCCCCAGGCGCTGCGCGTCCTGGATGCCGCCGGGTGCGACGTGATCCTCGTCGAGACCGTCGGCGTCGGGCAGTCCGAGGTCGAGATCGCCGGGCTGGCCGACACCACCATCGTCCTGCTCGCGCCCGGCATGGGTGACGGCATCCAGGCCGCCAAGGCCGGCATCCTCGAGATCGGTGACGTCTTCGTCGTCAACAAGGCCGACCGCGACGGGGCGGACGCGACGGTCCGCGACATACGGCACATGATCTCGCTCGGGGACCGCACCGAACCCCACCTCTGGCGCCCTCCCGTGGTGAAGACCATCGCTGCGCAGGGCCAGGGCGTCGACGACGTCATGGAGGCGCTCGACAAGCACGTCGCGTGGATGGAGGAGACCGGCACGCTGCGTGAGCGCCGGGTCCGCCGCGCGGGGGACGAGATCGAGGCGATCGCGCTGCAGCAGCTGCGCGCCAAGATGGGCGACCTGCGGCACGGCAGTGGGGTCGACGAGCTCGCCGGCCAGGTCGTGGACGGCAGCACCGACCCCTACGCCGCCGCCGACCACGTCGTCGCCGCCCTGCGCTGACGCAGCACCACCCGCGGGTGTGCTGAAGTGCCACGTGGTGGCCGCAGGTCATAGGGTGATGGGCGACCCGACGAAAGGATCCCAGTGCAGCCCGAGCTCATCGCCGGACGCTACGAGGTCGTGCGCCCCATCGGCAGCGGTGGCATGGGCACCGTCTGGCTGTGCCTCGACACCGTCCTCGGCCGTGAGGTCGCGGTCAAGCGCGTCGGAGCCCTGCCGGGAGAGCCTGCTGCCGCAGCCCGCGCCATGCGTGAGGCCCGGATCGCCGCCTCGCTCAACGATGTCAACACCGTCGGCGTCTACGACATCGTGGACCAGGACGACGCGCACTGGCTGGTCATGGAGTACGTCGAGGGGCAGTCCCTCGCCGAGACCATCCGCGACGTCGGCGCGCTGCCCCCGACCCGGGTCGCGGCCATCGGCAGCGCCGTCGCCGGGGCCCTGGCCCGGGCCCACGAACGCGGGATCGTCCACCGGGACATCAAGCCCGGCAACATCCTCATGGACCAGGCCGGCACCCCCAAGATCAGCGACTTCGGCATCGCCCGGGCGCTGACCGACGACCAGCTGACGCAGACCGGGTTCATGACCGGCACCCCCGGCTACCTCTCGCCGGAGCTGGCACGCGGCGGCAACCCCACGTCGGGCTCCGACGTGTGGGCGCTCGGCGCGACCCTCTACTACGCCGTCGAAGGACACCCGCCGTACGAGTCGCAGGCCAACCCGCTCGCGACGTTGCAGGCCATCGCCTCGGGCGAGGCCCGCCCGATGGAGAAGGCCGGCCCGCTGGCCGGGGCCATCGCCGCGATGATGGACGTCGACCCGCAGCAGCGCTGGGACATGGACACGGTCTCGGAGCGGCTGCGCGGCATCGCCGCGGGCGACACCACCATGGCGCTCCCGGCGGGCACCCCGCTCGGCGCCGCAGCGGCAGGCGCAGGCGCCGCGCTGGGGAGCGCTGCCGAGACCGAGTTCATCCCCGAACCCGTCGAGTCGACGCAGCGTATGGAGCCCGCCGCCGGCGCAGCTGCTGCAGCCGGGGCCGGGGCCGCTGCCGCGCCGTTCGCCGCAGACCCCCTGCCGCCGACACCGGCCGGGTACGGCGACGATGCGGGCGGTCCTGTCGGGCCGGGCGGCCCGGTCGATCGTGGCCAGCGGCGCTCGCCGCTCGTGCCGATCCTGGTGGGACTGGCCGTGCTCGGTGTCGTGGCCCTGGTCTTCCTGCTCAACCGCCCGGGCGGCACCGGCACCGACACCGCGCAGACCCCGCCGGCCACCACTGCGGCCTCGACGGCCACCGACACCCCGTCGGAAACGTCGTCGAGCAGCAGCAGCTCGTCGAGCTCCGCCAGCAGCACGACCACCACGCAGGCGCCGTCGACGACGACCACCACGACGACGAAGGCCCCTGACGACGCAGGCCTGGCGAAGTTCATCCAGGGCTACTACGCCGACGTCACCAAGAAGAACAAGCGCGACGACACCTTCGCGCAGCTCACTCCGGCGATGCAGCAGGACGCTGGAGGGCGCGACGGCTACGAGGGCTTCTGGTCGACCATCAAGTCCGTCGACGTGGGGGAGACGAAGGCCGACGCCTCGACGGGAACGGTCATCGTGCAGCTCGACTTCACCAAGGTGGACGGGGGCGACTCCAAGGAGGTGCACCGGATCACCGTGGAGCCGAACGGCGACTCGTGGCTGATCAGCGGCGACGGGCAGGCGTGACGGCGGTGCATGCGTACGTCGCCCTCGAGCAGGACGAGGACGGCTACCCCCCGTTCGACAGCGAGCGGCTCGACGTCGAGCTGCGCCACGACGGCGCCTGCACGGTGCTGGCCGTCCCGGTGTTCACCAGTGGCATCGCGGTCGAGGACATCGTCTCGGTCGTCCAGGTCGAGGGCGACGACCGCTGGTGGGTCACCGGTGTCCTGCTCGCCTCCGGTCGGGGGACGGCCCGGGTCGCCCCGCTGGGCGCGACGACCCCGGACGACGTCGTCGCCGAGCTCGCCCGGCTCGGCTGCCCCGCGAACGCCACCGAGCACGGACTCGTCGCCGCCGACCTGCCTGCCGACGTCGACCTCGCCGCCCTCACCGAGCTGCTCGAGGCCGGGAGTGCAGGCGGTCGCTGGCACTTCGACCTCGGCGTCGAGCCGGGCTGACCCGGGACGCGACGCGGGACCGACCCCCCGGTGGCGCGCGGGGGTGAAAACCCGTTGTGGGCGAGGCGTGACAGGCCGACACTCGAGGTATGCCCGCACCGAGCACGCTCCATGCGATGACCGCCAAGGCCACCGCCACCGCCACCGCCACCGCCACCGCCACCGTCCGGCCGGACGGCAGCCGCGGCGATGTCGTCGTGCGCCCGCTGGCGGTCGACGACGACGGTGAGGTGGCTGCCGCGCACGCGGCGATGACGGCCTCACGTGCCCACGAGCGGCCGTGGGCCCAGGTCATGTCGCTGCGCGAGCTGGTCGTGGACCTGCGTTCCCCGAGCACGATGGAGCGGCTCGAGCCGTGGGTCGTGCTCGTCGACGGGGAGGTCGCCGGCCTGGCGATGCTGTGGTTCCCGTTGCTGGACAACCTGGCCTTCGTCTGGGGCGAGGTCGACGTCGACCCGCGGCTGCGCCGCAGAGGAGCCGGTGGCGCGCTGGTGCGGCGACTCGTCGAGCGGACCCGCGAGGAGGGGCGCAGGACCGTGCTCATCGAGAGTCTCGTGCCGGACGGCGCGCGCGAGGACCACCCGCACGTCAGGTTCGCCGAGCGGCACGGGTTCGCCAGGGCCAACACCGAGATCGTCCGGCTGCTCGACCTCCCGGTCGACCCGACGCGGCTGGCCCAGCTGGCGGCGGACGCCTCCGTGCGGCACGCCGGCTACCGCGTGGAGTCGTACGTCGGCAGCCTGCCCGACCACCTGCGCCAGTCCTACTGCGACTGCTCGAACCAGCTGGCCGTCGACGCACCCACCGGAGAGGTCGACTTCGAGGCCGAGTCGCTGGACCCCGCCACCTACCTCGAGCAGGTCGAGCGCCTGACGCGTCAGGGTCGCACCATGGTCCACACGGTCGCCATCGCGCCGAACGGCGAGGTGGTCGCCTACAACGACCTCGTGGTCCGCGCCGACGGGCCGCAGCAGGTGATGCAGTGGGGCACCCTGGTCCGTCGCGAGCACCGTGGTCGACGGCTGGGGATGGCGGTCAAGGTCCGGGGGCTGCAGGAGCTGGCCCGGTTCGCGCCCGAGGCGAAGCGGGTGCAGACGTGCAACGCCGAGCAGAACGCGCAGATGGTCGGTGTCAACGAGGAGCTCGGGTTCCGCCGGGTCGAGGCCGTGCTGGCCTACCAGCGCCACGTCGCGGACTGAATCGGGCACGGCATACATTGGGCGGCATGCTCGTCGCCTTCTCCGTCGCCCCGTCCGCCGCCGACACCACCGGCTCCGTCAGCGAGGCCGTCGCCGCGGCTGTCGCGGTGGTCCGCGCCTCCGGCCTGCCGCACCGCACCGACTCGATGTTCACCACGGTCGAGGGGGAGTGGGACGAGTGCATGGCCGTGGTCAAGGGCGCGGTCGACGCTGTTGCCGCTTTCGGCCCGCGGGTCTCGCTGGTCCTCAAGGCCGACATCCGCCCCGGGTTCGGGGCCGGCGAGCTGACCGCCAAGCTCGACCGCCTCGAGGCGGCCATCGACGCCCAGGAGTAGCTCCTGCGCCCCCCTCCGGCCGCCGTGAATCGTTGCCGAAAAGTGCCCCTCGAACGCATGATGTCGTCCTAGGGTCGGCGGGAGCCCGGGGCTGGACCGGGGCGTGACAGGGAGGGGGCCGGCAGATGTGGGCCGCCATCAGGTACCGCCGTGCCCAGGCCGCCGTGCTCGTCCTGCTCGCCGCCCTCATCGCCACCTGTGCCGTGTTCGCCCCGCTCTACCAGCGGGCGCTCGAGCAGTCGCTGCTCCGGACCAGTGTCGGCACGGCCAGCGTCGCCGACACCTCCCTGGTCGTCCGCAGCGGTCGCAGCGACGCCGACCCGACGATGACCAGCGCCGACCTCGTCGACAACGTGCCGCCGTCGCTGCGCGCCCTCTACGGCCAGCCGATCGGACAGATGACCGACGGCATCGCGATCCAGCCGGCCCCGGGGCTCAAGCGCTCGCCCGGCGGGATCATCGCCCGGGACCGGGTCTGCGAGCACCTCACGATCACCACCGGCAGCTGCCCGACCGCGCCGGGCGAGGTGCTCGTGTCCGCCAAGGACCTGGCGGTGTGGGACTGGAAGGTGGGCCAGGCCTTCACCACCCCCGTCCCCGGCGGCGGTGGCCCCGCGAGATCGGTGCAGGCCACCCTGACGATCGCGGGCGCCTACGAGGTGCGACCCGATGCCGCGTACTGGCTGCGCACGCAGATCGACGGCAAGTCCGGTTCGCTCATCACGCTGGGGACCGAGCAGGTGCCGGCGATCGACGACTTCGTGACGACCCAGGACACCTTCGGGACGGCCTGGCGCGAGGCGCAGGCCACCACGGTGTTCCCGCTGCGACGCGAGCTGGTCACGCTCGACACCCTGGAGCAGGTCTCCGAGGTGGCGCGCGCGCCCGGCTCGCGGGCCGGCCAGGGCGTGGACGGGGCGCTGGTGGAGACCCAGCTGCCGACCCTCATCGACGGTGTCCGGTCCGGGCAGGGCCAGCTCGCGGTCATCGTGCCGCTGCTCATGGCCCAGCTCGGCCTGCTCGCGGGGGCCATCCTCCTGCTGGTCGCCCAGGCGGCGGTCGAGCAACGGCGACCCGAGGTCGCCCTGGCCCGGTTGCGCGGACGAAGTCGGGAGGGCGCGGGTCGCCTGGTCATGGGCGAGCTGGCGCTGACGGTGGCGCTGGGACTGCCCCTGGGGTTCGCTGCCGCCCTGCTGCTGAGCAGTACGGTGCGCTGGACGCTGTTGCCTGCGGGCGTGCCCTTCGAGGTGCCTCGGAGCTCGGTGCTCGCGCTGGCGCTGGCCACGGTCGTCTGCGCCGTGGCCATCTGGCTGGCGGCGCGACCGGTCCAGCGGCTCACCGTCTCCTCCCTGCTGCGCCGGGTGAGCCGGGAACCAGCCAGGTCGGTCGGCGTCGTCGACCTCCTGGCGGTGGCGCTGGCCGGGTTCGGCCTCGTGGGGCTCGCCACCGGCACCCTCGAGGGTCCGCTCGCCCTGGTCACCCCCACCCTGATCGCGCTCGCGGCGGGGCTGGTCGCCTCGCGGCTCGCCGTCCCGGTGGCCGCGGCGAGCGGGCGGGCCAACCTGCGCCGCGGTCGGATCGGACCGGCCCTGGCCGCGTTCGGGCTCGAACGTCGTCCCACCCTGCGCAAGGTCGTCACCATCGTCAGCGTGGCCGTGGCGCTGACGGTCTTCGCAGCCAACGCGCTGGTCGTGGGCGAGCGCAACTGGGTCGCCCGAGCGCGGGTGCAGACGGGTGCGCCGATGGTGCTGGACACCGACAGCCGCAACCCCGCGACCCTGCTCGGCGCCGCCCGGGTCATCGACCCGACGGGGGAGTCGGTCAGCCCGGTCGCCATCGTCCGGCGCACCGACCCCGGCGCCATGGCCACGATGGCCGTGGTGAGCCGCACCTTCGGTGACGTCGCCTTCGCCCCGCCCGGTCCGGCATACCGGCTCACCTCCCTCGCGGCGCCCGACGTGGCCCCGGTGCAGCTCGAGGGCACCCGGATGACCGGTCGGGTCAGCTGGGACCTCACCATCCCCGAGGGCGAGAAGGTGCAGCTGCCCCCTGGCCAGTCAGGGGCTCCGCGACCGCCCACCGACAGCGCCGCGGGGGCCTCGCCCTCGGAGCTCCGGGTGTCGGTCACCACGCCCACAGGTCAGCGCCTCAGCCGGGTGATCGCGCAGATCCCGTTGCGGGGAAAGGGTTCTGCTGACTTCGACGGACTCCTGCTGTGCCCTGACGGCTGTCGCCTCGACGCCCTCGAGTTCCGCAAGACCGCCCAGCTGGTCAGCCAGGTGAGCGGACGCCTCACGATCACCGGCCTCGGCGTCGACGGCACGTCGCTCCACCTCGCCAGCCCGACCCAGTGGAACCGGTTCGTCGCGCCCGCCAGGCTCGACCGCGGACAGGCTCGTCCAGCTGCCCAGCCAGGGCGACACCATCGCCCTGGACCTGGTGAGCACCGGGTTCTCCCTGGCGCTGACCCATGCCGACGTCCCCGCGGTGGTCCCCGGGGTGCTGGCCGGGCCGCTGCCCCCGGGCGGTACGGCGACGGGGTTCGAGGCTGCGGGGATCAACGGGGCGCCGATCTCGGTGGCCGCGGTCCAGTCCGTCCAGACGCTGCCGGTGCTGGGCGGCCGCGGGGTGCTCGTCGACTACGAGACGCTGGCTCGGCTCGGCGGTCGGCTGCCCGACACGGGCTCCCTGTCCGTGTGGCTGGCCGACGCCGGTGACGCCGACCGCGTCACCAAGGCCCTGGCCGGTCAGGGCATCGGGGTCCTTTCCCGGCACCCCTACACGCAGGCCAAGGACCGGCTCGACCAGTCCGCGTCGTCGTGGGGGCTGCGGCTCGCGGCGTTCTCCGGTGCGATGGGCATCCTGCTCGCGGCGCTCGTCCTCATCGTCATGACCGTCACGAGCTGGCGGGTGGTGGCCCGCGACCTCGCCGCCCTGCACATGTCCGGGGTGCCCCTCCCGGTCCTGCGACGCTCGCTCGTCCGGGAGCAGCTCGTGCTCGTCGTCGTGGGCACCCTGGTCGGCGCGGCCTGCGGCACCGTGAGCGCGCTCGTCGCCATGCCGCTGGTGCCGTTGTTCGACGCGGCGGCCGACCCCGTGCCCGCCCTCGACCTGGCTCCGTCGCCCGCCGCGGTCGCAGGCGTCGCCGTGCTGGCGTTCCTGGTGCTGGGTGCCACCGGCGTACTGGCTGCCGTCGGTGCCGGCCGACGGGTCACGTTGCGCCGGATCAGGGAGTCGCTGTGAGCAGGGGGCTGCGCGTCACCACCAGGGGGCTGGTGCACATCTACCGCGCCGAGGGCCACGACGTCGCCGCCCTGTCGGGGGTCGACCTCACGGTCGCGCCCGGCGAGGTCGTCGGGTTGCTCGGTCCGTCCGGGGCGGGCAAGTCGACCCTGCTCACGCTGTTCGGCGGCCTGATGCGTCCGAGCGCCGGCCGGGTCCTCGTCGGCGAGCACGAGCTCTCGACGATGAGCGAGGCGGACCTCGACCGCTTCCGCGCTGCCGAGGTCGGGCTGGTGCTGCAGGGCGCGGCACGAAACCTGTTGCCCTACCTCACCGCTCGCCAGAACGTCGAGTTCGCGCAACGGTCCGCCCGTCGGGCCCGACGGGAGGTGCCACCGGTGGGGGAGGTGCTCGCGCTCGTGGGGCTGGACGGTGCTGCGAACCAACCCCTCGGCTCGTTGCCGCCGGGGCAGCTGCAGCTCGCCGCCCTCGCCGTGGCGCTGGCCAGTCGACCCGGTCTGCTGCTCGGCGACGAGCCCACCAGCCAGCTGCACCACTCCTCGCGCGACCTCGTCCTCGACACGCTCCACAAGGTCAACCGCGAGTGGGGCACCACCGTGGTCGTGGTCACCCACGACCCCGACGTCGCCGCCCGCCTGCCGCGCACGGTCACCATCCGCGACGGTCGTGTCGGTGGGGAGGGCCGGTCGGGCGAGGAGTATGCCGTGGTGTCGGCGGACGGCTCGCTGCCCCTGCCGCCGGCTGCCGTCGAGGCCTTCCCGCCGGGGGTGCTCGTCCGGGTGCACGAGGTGGACGGCGTGTGGACCCTGCTCCCGCAAGCGCGGGGTGTCGTCGATGACTGACCTGCTGCACGACCAGCGCGAGGAGGACGTCGAGTCGCCGCCGTTGCGGCTCGCCGGCGTCACCGTGCGCTACGGAGCGACGGTGGCGGTGGACGGCGCCGACCTCGAGGCGTACGCGGGGGAGTTCATCGCGGTCACCGGGCACAGCGGCGCCGGGAAGTCCTCGCTGCTGTGGGCCATCGGCGGGGCCGTGGAGGCCGAGGGCGTCCTCACCCTGGGGGAGGACGCGGTCAGGGGCCGCGCCCAGGCTGCCGGTCTCGGCATCGAGCTGATCCCGCAGGGGAGCGCGCTCGCCGTCCTGCTCTCGGCCCTGGAGAACATCACGCTTCCGCTCCTGGCTCGCGGCGCGTCCCCCGAGCAGGCTGCACGGCGGGCCAGGGCAGCGCTCGCCTCGGTCGGTCTCGAGGAGTCCGGCGGCCACCTCGCCGAGGAGCTGAGCGGGGGCCAGCAGCAACGGGTCGCCGTCGCCCGCGGGCTCGCCCTGCGCGGCCGGGTGCTGCTCGCCGACGAACCCACCTCCGAGCTCGACCACGACAACCGTGAGCGCGTCCTGGCCCTGTTGCGGGCCGAGGCCGACCGCGGGGCCATCGTCATCATGGCCACCCACGACCCGGAGGCGGCGGCGCAGGCCGACGGCGAGATCCGTCTCGACGACGGACACCTCGAGACGGTGCGCCTGCCCCGCGGCTAGCCTGCTGCGCGTGCCCAAGCCCATCCGCCTGCCGTTCGACCCGATCACGCGAGCGGCCCAGCTGTGGACCAAGCGCTGGGGGCGCACGTCCCAGCCCCTGGCGATGGCCAGCGCCACCTCGATCATGCGGGTCCAGCAGCTGCTCATCTCCGACTACGACGCCCTGGTCGGTCGGCACGGACTGAGCTTCGCGCGATACGAAGCGCTCGTGCTGCTCGCCTTCAGCCGCGACGGCCGTCTCGGCATGGGCAAGATCGGCCAGCGCCTCATGGTGCACCCCACCAGCGCCACGAACATCGTCCAGCGCCTCGACGCCCAGGGCTTCGTCGAGCGGGTGCCGAACCCCGACGACGGCCGCGGCACCCTCGCGGTCATCACCCCGGCCGGCCGCGACGCCATGGAGGCGGCGACCAAGGACCTGGTGGAGGCGCGGTTCGGCCTCGGGATGCTCACCGCTGCCGAGCACGAACAGCTCTTCGCGCTGCTGCGCAAGGTCCGCATCGGGGCCAGCGACTTCGACGCCTGACCCCCACCCGCGACACACCCGCGACACACCAGCAAAGCGGGGGTTGTTCGGGGATACCGGCACCTATAAATGCCGTTTCGCCGAGCAACCCCCGCTGTGCGAGGGGGTGGGGAGCAGCGCTCGCGTGACAACTAGTAGGACGTCCTAGTAAATTGACCGGTATGGCCGATCCCACCGCCCCCAGCTCGTCCGGCACGACCCCCACCACCTCCCCGAGCGACGGCGCGAAGCGCTGGCAGGCGCGGTACGACGCCGCCCAGTCCACCGGGCGGGTGCGTGACGCCGACTTCACGACGCTGTCCGGCATGACGGTCGAGCCCGCCTACGGCCCTGCCGACGGCACCGAGGCGCCGGAGCGGATCGGCTGGCCCGGGGAGTACCCCTTCACCCGCGGCCTCTACCCGACCGGCTACCGCGGACGCACCTGGACGATCCGCCAGTTCGCCGGCTTCGGCAACGCGGTGCAGACCAACGAGCGCTACAAGATGATCCTCGAGCGTGGCGGCGGCGGCCTGTCGGTCGCCTTCGACATGCCGACGCTGATGGGCCGCGACTCCGACGACCCGATGAGCCTCGGCGAGGTCGGGCACTGCGGTGTGGCCATCGACTCGGCCGCCGACATGGAGGTGCTGTTCGCCGAGCTCCCGCTCGAGCAGATCACCACGTCGATGACCATCAGCGGTCCGGCCGTCCCCGTCTTCTGCATGTACCTCGTCGCCGCCGAGCGCCAGGGCGTCGACCTCGGGGTCCTCAACGGCACCCTCCAGACCGACATCTTCAAGGAGTACATCGCGCAGAAGGAGTGGCTGTTCGCCCCCGAGCCGCACCTGCGCCTGATCGGTGACCTCATGGAGTACTGCGCGGAGAACATCCCGGACTACAAGCCGCTGTCCGTCTCCGGCTACCACATCCGTGAGGCCGGCTCCACGGCCGCGCAGGAGCTCGCGTTCACCCTCGCCGACGGTTTCGGCTACGTCGAGCTGGGCCTGTCCCGCGGGCTCGACATCGACACCTTCGCCCCCGGCCTGTCCTTCTTCTTCGACAGCCACCTCGACTTCTTCGAGGAGATCGCGAAGTTCCGTGCGGGCCGGCGCATCTGGGCCCGTTGGCTGCGCGACGTGTATGGCGCCAAGACCGACAAGGCGCAGTGGCTGCGGTTCCACACCCAGACCGCCGGTGTCAGCCTCACCGCCCAGCAGCCCTACAACAACGTCGTGCGCACCGCCGTCGAGGCGCTCGCCGCGGTCCTCGGCGGCACGAACTCGTTGCACACCAACGCCCTCGACGAGACCCTCGCCCTGCCGAGCGAGCAGGCCGCCGAGATCGCGCTGCGCACGCAGCAGGTGATCATGGAGGAGACCGGCGTGGTCAACGTCGCCGACCCGCTCGGCGGCAGCTGGTACGTCGAGGCGCTCACGGACCAGATCGAGGCCGAGGCGGAGAAGATCTTCGACCGCATCCTGACCATGGGCGGCAGCGACCTCACCAGCGCGGACACCGAGGGTCTCTCGGGTCTGGTGCGCGACAACGTGGGCAAGACCGAGGGCGACTGGCCCATGACCCGCGGCATCCTGCGCGGCATCGAGGACGGCTGGTTCATGTCCGAGATCGCCGAAGCCGCCTTCCAGTACCAGGTGTCCCTGGAGAAGGGCGACAAGAAGGTCGTCGGCGTCAACTGCCACACGGCCTCGGTCACCCACGAGCTCGAGATCCTGCGCGTCAGCCACGAGGTCGAGACCGAGCAGGTGGCGGCGCTGGCCGCGCGCAAGGCAGCTCGCGACGAGGATGCCGTGCGCGCCGCGGTGGCCCACATGGTCGACGTCGCCCGCACCGACGACAACATGCTCCCGGCCATGCTCGACGCCGTCCGCGCGGAGGCGACCCTGGGCGAGATCTGCGACGCGCTGCGCGACGAGTGGGGCGTCTACCGCGAGCCCGCCCGCTTCTAAGCCGGCCCTCTTCTAAGCCGGCCCGCTTCCAACCGGCCCGCTTCCAACCGGTTCGCTTCTCACCGGATCGCTTTCAACCGGCCGCGTCGAACCGGTCGGGTCGGAGGTCGGGGCACCCGGGCCGGACCGGGCGGCGTGGCCCGCTGCGTCGGCGGCCCGGTGCACCCGGGCGTACACCACGTCTGCGTGCAGCCGCGTCGACAGGGACTCGCGGACCTGCCGACCGACGCCTTCCGGGTCGCGGGCGGACTCGGCCAGCAACGCGGCATACGCCCCTCCCGTGGCGGGGTCGCGCAGCAGGCGGGCGGCTTCGCCGATGCTCGAGCGCAGGTCGGCCGCGAGCGAACCGAGGTCACCGACCTCGATCTCGTCGAAGGTCGCGGCGACCGCGTGGACGGCCAGCTCGACCTTGCTCGGCCACCGCCGGTAGAGCGTGCTCTTGGCCACACCGGCCTCGGCCGCCACGTGCTCCATCGACATCCGCGCGACGCCGCGGTCGGCGACCACCTGTCGTGCTGCGGCGGTGATCGCCTGCTCGGTGGACTCCTCGCGGGGGCGTCCGGGTCGACGGGGCTGGTTGGACGGGGATGAAGGGGACATTACGGGCGATCATGCCACTGGTGTCCCGCTGGGCACGGTGGAAGGATTTGGTCTCGCGAACCGTCTGGGTCATGGTGGAGGACGATGCCGGTGCGGGGAACTCTCCTGCCTCCGGCCCCACTCACGTAAGGAACTTGACTGTGTCGATGGTGGCCAAACGCGCCGGCCTGGCCGCGCTGATCGTGGTCGGGCTCGTGCTCCTCGGCGTCGGGTCCTGGTTCACGTTCCACCTCGGCCCCAGCGGGAGCGCGACCTTCCGGAGCACCCCTGCGGCAGGCAGCGTCGTGGTGGTCGAGCCCTCGCTGCTCAACCGCGTCGACCGTCCGACGACGGTCACCGTGCAGACCCGCGCCGACAGCCCGGTGTTCGTCGGGCGGGCGACGCCCTCGGACGCTGCCGCGATCGTCGGTGGCGCCGACACGACCACGGTGACCGGTGCCCGCGTGCGCTCGTGGTCGCTGGTCCAGGCGCGATCGGGCGCGGGCACGGCACCCGCGCTGGCCGGGGCCGACATCTGGAGGGAGAGCGTCCAGGGCGAGGGCCGGGTGCGCCTGCAGGTCAGCCAGGACGACGCCCCCGAGGCGGTCGTCGTGGCCACCGCCGACGGCAAGCCCGCCGACATCACGCAGCTCACCGTCACCATCGAGCGCCGCACCTGGTTCTTCCAGGCGCTGCTCGTCGCGCTGGTCGGCCTGCTGGCCACCGCAGCCGGTGCTGCTGCGTGGTGGCAGCAGGGTCGCCGCGGTGCCGAGCTCGTGCCCACGTCCGACCTCGACACCGCGTCCGACCCCGACACCGCGTCCGACCCCGACCACCCCACCGAGGAGACGTCCGTATGAGGAGCCTGACCACCCCTGCGATCGTCGCCGGTGCGCTCGCCCTCGCCCTGTCGGGCTGTGGCGCCGGGAGCACCCTGGTCGGCGTCAACGACGCCGCACCCGCGCAGGTGACGACCGTCGCCCCCATCGATGCCGAGGGTGCCGAGAAGATCGCCGAGCGCGTCCTGGCCAAGGTCGACGAGGCTGCCGCGGCGCCGGCGGACCAGGCCCAGGCCCTGCGGGAGGAGGCCCTCACCGGAAGTGCCCTCGCCGTCGCCACCGCTGCCAGCAAGCTCGAGGCAGGCCCCGCACCGGCGGCCACCGCTGCGCCGCTGACGCGGACGGAACCGCCCAAGGTGCTCGCCGTGTCGCGAGGCACCGCGTTCCCGCGCCTGATCCTCGCCCAGACCGCGACGGCCGAGGGCGCCGCCCGGCTCAACCTGCTGATGTCGCCCGATGCCACCACGCCGTTCCGCCTGAGCACGTCGGTCACCATGGCGCCCGGCACCCAGGTGGCAGCGCTGGACCCGCTCGACGCCGGTTCGCCGCTGGTCACCGCGGACACCGAGCTCGCGGTCGCCCCCGACGCGCTCGTGACGCAGTATGCCGCGAGCCTGGACTACCCCAAGCCCGCCAAGGCCGAGGCCGTCGACACCGACGACCCGTTCGCGACCTCGGTGCGGGCGAACGCCGCTGCGCAGGCCAAGGCCTTCGGGAAGCTGGCCACCCTCACCCAGAAGCACGTGGCCCAGCCGAAGCAGACCGTGTCGATCGCGCTGCGCGGCGGGGGAGCCCTGGTGTTCGCCCTGCTCGAGCGCACCGACACGATCACGCTCAAGCCCGGTGGCAAGTCGCTGACGCCGAGCGCGGAGTTCCAGCGCCTGGTGAAGAAGAAGACGCTGACCAAGAGCGCCGAGCTCAAGTCCTACGAGACGGTCGTCTTCACGGTCCCCGCCGAGGGCAAGGCCGGAGTCGTCGGCGCCGACGAGGTGCTGTTCTCGGCCAAGGGTTCCTGAGCCGGCCGTCGGGCCGGCCCACGACGACGCAGACACGCGCCCGCAGGGTGGGTGCGCACGGCTTGGCCCGGTGAGGAACAATCGATCCCATGACTGATCAGCCGTTCACCGCTGGAGGCCTGCGCGGGGCCGTCGACCTCACCGGCCTCAAGGCCGCCGCACCGTCCCGTGCCCCGCAGGGCGCGACCGCCGGCGCCGTCGATGGCGCCCCGACCGGTGTCCCGGGCCGTTCCGGTCTGGTGGTGGAGGGGACCGACGCCAACTTCAGCGAGGTGGCCAACGCCTCGGTGAGCATCCCGCTGCTGCTCGTCCTGTGGGCCTCCCAGGTCCCCGAGTCACGGGCCTACCTCGACACGGTCGTCGAGCTGGCCGGTGCGCACGCCGGTCGCCTCCAGGTGGTCAGTGTCGACGTCGAGCAGAACCCCACCCTCCTGCGCGCCTTCCAGGTGCAGAGCGTCCCCGTGACGATGGGCCTGGTCCAGGGCCAGCCCGTCCCCATGTTCGCCGGCGTCCAGCCCGCCGAGGCGGTGCGCCCGATCCTCGAGGAGTTCCTCGCGCTCGCGGTGCAGCACGGCGTCACCGGCCGGGTCGAGGTCACCGAGGCCGTCCCCCAGGACGACGAGGGGGATGCTGTCGAGCCGCCGCTGCCGCCCTTGCACCAGGAGGCCTACGACGCCATCGAGCGGGGCGACCTCGACGCCGCCCACGCGGCATACACGCAGGCGCTCAAGGCGAACCCCGCGGACGCGGACGCCGAGCTGGGACTGGCCCAGGTGGGGCTGCTGCAGCGCACCGAGGGCGCTGACCTGCAGGCCGCTCGCGCTGCCGCCGCGGACCACCCCACCGACGTCGCCGCCCAGAGCCTGGTCGCCGACCTCGACATCCTCGGTGGCCACGTCGAGGACGCGTTCCTGCGGCTCATCGACCTGGTGCGAGCCACCAGCGGCGACGAGCGTGAGCAGGCCCGGGTGCACCTCGTGCAGCTGTTCGCGGTCGTCGGGGCCCACGACGAGCGGGTGCGCAAGGCGCGCACCGCGCTGATGAGCGCCTTGTTCTGACCGAGCACTTCCGGGCAACCGTCCGAGCCGACAGGATGTGCCCATGGCGAAATCGCAGGAACACCTCATCGGACTCCTCCTCGGCGCAGAGGGCGACTGGCCCCGAGCCTTCGAGACCCTCGTCCAGCGCATGGGCGTCGTCTCCGGCCCGGACGGCACGCAGCACCACATCTCGACCGAGCGCGTGTCGATCGAGCCGTTCAACCTGCGTGACAAGCCCCGCCACGACCTGGTCATCGACCGCCTCGCGCACTGGTACTACCACCCGCGGGAGTGGCTCAAGAAGGTCGCGCTCATGGACGACGTCTACCTGCTGAACAGCCCGTTCACGTTCCAGTCCATGGAGAAGCACTCGGCCTACTGCGCGCTGCTGCGCCTCGGGATGCACGTCCCGGAGACGGTGCTCGTCCCCTACAAGAACCCGCTGGACAACGCGCGCTGGGCCTTCACCTCCTCCGAGTACAACAAGTCCTTCGACCTCGACCGCATCGCCGACGAGCTCGGCTACCCCATGTTCATGAAGCCGTTCGACGGCGGCGCCTGGCGCGGGGTCTCCCAGATCAAGAACCAGGCCGACCTGCACGAGGCCTACGACGACTCCGGCGAGATGCTCATGCACCTGCAGAAGTCGGTCGACGGGTTCGAGGTGTTCGCGCGGGCGCTGACCATCGGGCCCGAGACCATGGTGATGAACTTCCGTCCCGACGAGCCCATGCACAACCGGTACTCGGTCGAGCACGGCTTCCTCTCCGAGGGCGTGGGCACGGAGGCGGTCACCATCGCCCAGACGGTCAACGCGTTCTTCCGGTGGGAGTTCAACTCCTGCGAGATGCTCGTCAAGGACGGGGTGGTCTACCCGATCGACTACGCCAACGCCTGCCCGGACGTGGCCGTGACCTCGCTGCACTACTACTTCCCGTGGGCGATGAAGGCGCTGCTGAAGTGGTCGGTGTTCTGCGTCGCCACCGGGCGCAAGGCCCGGACCCAGGTCGACACCGGGCCGTGGTTCGAGGTCGGCGACGACCCCGCGCTCGACTACCAGGGGAAGCTGGCGGCCTACCAGGGCCTGGCCGACGACTACTTCGAGACCGACCGCTATCGCGAGTTCTGCGACGCGGCGCTGCCCCACCTCGACGAGATGGTGCTGGACTGGGTCGACTCGGCGGACTTCCGGAGCCTGCTCACCGCCACGATCCGCTCCACCTACCCCGAGCACGAGTGGGACAAGTTCGAGGGCCACTTCGGTGGGCTCACCAGGATGTGGGTCTCCGACGAGACGTCCCGGCTGACCCCGGGGCGGTCCGCGACCGACGAGGCCGTCGTCGGCGGGCCGGCACCTGCGCTGACCGACTGACGGGCCCCGCCGTGGTGGCGGAGCCCGTCAGTGGACTGCAGCGGTGGGCCGTCAGCAGGCGCGGCACTCCTGCTCGACCTGGTGGCGACGTGCTTCGGGCGCCCTGAGCCCGGGACGACGCAGACCACGGACCCGGTCGAGGGTGGCGAGGTTCGGACCGGTGCTGCTCGCACGCGGAAAGGTGCGAGGCCCGGGCTGGCGTGGGCTGTCCATGGGCGTCATGTCGTGGTCAACGCCGGTGGTCTGCCCGAGTTGTTCCGCTGAGTCGTCCGCTCACAGCGAAGGCCCGGGGAACGCACAGCCCCTCAGCCGCGCAGGGCTGCGTCGACGACCTCCTTGGCCTCGGCCTGCACCTGCGCGAGGTGCTCGGGGCCCTGGAACGACTCGGCGTAGATCTTGTAGACGTCCTCGGTGCCGGAGGGGCGGGCGGCGAACCACGCGCTCTCGGTCGTCACCTTCAGACCCCCGATCGCGGCATCGTTGCCGGGCGCCTTGGTCAGCTTGGCCGTGATCGGCTCCCCTGCGAGGGAGTCCGCTGCGACGTCCTCGGGGGCGAGGGCTGCGAGCTTGGCCTTCTGCTCGCGGTCGGCGGCGGCGTCGATGCGGGCGTAGGCGGGGTCCCCGTGGCGGGCCGTGAGGTCGGCGTAGTGCTGGCTCGGGGACTTCCCGGTCGCGGCGAGGATCTCCGACGCGAGCAGCGCGAGGATGATGCCGTCCTTGTCGGTGGTCCACGCGCCGCCACCTCGGCGCAGGAAGGAGGCGCCGGCCGACTCCTCGCCGCCGAACCCGAAGCTGCCGTCGATGAGGCCAGGCACGAACCACTTGAACCCCACCGGGACCTCGACCAGGCGGGCTCCGAGGTCGGCGGCCACCCGGTCGATCATCGAGGAGGACACCAGCGTCTTGCCGATCGCGGCGCCGTCGGGCCAGTCGGGCCGCGCACCGCCGAAGAGGTAGGAGATGGCCACGGCCAGGAAGTGGTTGGGGTTCATCAGCCCGGCGTCCGGCGTGACGATGCCGTGCCGGTCGGAGTCCGCGTCGTTGCCCGTCGCGATGTCGTACTCGTCCTTGCGGGCGATCAGGGAGGCCATCGCCGAGGGGGAGGAGCAGTCCATCCGGATCTTGCCGTCCCAGTCGAGCGTCATGAAGCGCCACGTCGGGTCGACCAGGGGGTTGACCACGGTGAGGTCGATGCCGTGGCGGTCGGCGATCTCACCCCAGTAGGCAACCGCCGCGCCACCGAGCGGGTCGGCACCGATACGGATGCCGGCCTCCTTGATGCGGGCGAGGTCGACGACCTCGGGGAGGTCGTCGACGTAGGTGCCCAGGAAGTCGTAGGGCTGGGCCATCGCCCGGGCGCGGGAGAACGGCACCCTGCGCACGTGCGCCAGACCGTCGGCGATCAGCTCGTTGGCCCGCGCCGCGATGACCTTGGTGGCGTCGGAGTCGGCCGGACCGCCGTGCGGGGGGTTGTACTTGAACCCGCCGTCGTAGGGCGGGTTGTGCGACGGCGTGACGACGATGCCGTCAGCCAGGGCCGAACCGGTCGTGCGGCCCTCGTTGGCGCGGATGATCGCGTGGCTCACCGCGGGAGTCGGGGTGTATCCGTCGCGGTCGTCGACGAGCACGATCACGTCGTTGGCAGCAAGCACCTCGAGAGCGGAGGCCCAGGCCGGCTCGGACAGGGCGTGGGTGTCGCGTCCGACGAACAGCGGCCCGTCGTAGCCCTGTGACGCGCGGTAGTCACAGATGGCCTGCGTCGTGGCGAGGATGTGCGTCTCGTTGAAGGCGGTCCGCAGGCTCGACCCGCGGTGACCCGAGGTGCCGAACGCGACCTGCTGGTCGAGGTCGTCGGCGTCGGGGATCAGGGTGTAGTAGGCGGTGACGAGGTGGGCCACGTCGACCAGGTCGGAGGGAGCAGCGGGCTGTCCTGCGCGCGGGTCGTTCATGGGGCCACTCTGCCAGCGTTGCGGCCCGCTGCCCACCGTCGTCCCACGACGGGTGCTGGGCCCGCCGGGCAGACCCGGCACGAGGTCACCCGAGGGCGACCTCGTACCGGGTCTGCTCGCACTACCCCGTGACGGAGGACTCGATCGAGGACTCGCCGGACTCACGGGGTGCGAGGTAGACCGCCGACAGGGCGGCGACCCGGACCTCGACGGAGTACGGCTGCCCCTGGGCGCCGTGCTCCTGCGCCGTGAGGACCACGTCGGCCTGGCTCGGTGTGCCCAGCTCGTCGTAGCCGCTGGTGTCGAGGATGACCTTCCAGTCACCGGCACGCGGGACGCCGATGCGCAGCGGCTCACGCGCCAGGCCACCGAAGTTCACCGCCACCGCGACGACCGGGCCCTGACGGTCCTGGGTGCCGAAACGCAGGTAGGAGTAGGTGTTCCCGCCGGCGTCGTCGGCGTCGAGCCACTCGAACCCGGCCGGGTCGGAGTCCAGCGCCCACAGCGCGGGGTTCTCGCGGTAGACCCGGTTGAGCTCCTTGACCAGGTTGTGCACGCGGTAGTGGGCGGCGTGGTCGAGCAGCCACCAGTCGAGCTCGCGGCCGTCGGCCCACTCGGCCTCCTGGGCGAACTCGCTGCCCATGAACAACAGCTGCTTGCCCGGGTGGCTCCACAGGTAGGCCAGGAACGCCCGCACGGTGGCGAGCTGGTCGTACCGGCTGCCGGGCGACTTGCGCAGCAGCGAGCCCTTGCCGTGGACGACCTCGTCGTGGCTGATCGGCAGCAGGTAGTTCTCGCTGAAGGCGTACACGAGCGAGAAGGTCAGCAGGTGGTGGTGGAACTGCCGGTGGATGGGTTCCTCCTTGAGGTACTTCAAGGAGTCGTTCATCCAGCCCATGTTCCACTTGAGCCCGAACCCGAGCCCGCCGTCGCTGGTGGCCTTGGTGACGCCCGGCCACGACGTGGACTCCTCGGCGATGATCACCACGCCGGGCACGCGCTTGTATGCCGTGGCGTTGGCTTCCTGGAGCAGGCCCACCGCCTCGAGGTTCTCGTGGCCGCCGTGGATGTTGGGCGTCCACTCACCGTCCTCGCGGGCGTAGTCCAGGTAGAGCATCGAGGCGACACCGTCGACGCGCAGGCCGTCGATGTGGAACTCCTCGAGCCAGTAGACCGCGTTGGCGACCAGGAAGTTGCGCACCTGCATCCGACCGAAGTCGAAGATGTAGGACCCCCACTGGGGGTGCCAGCCCTTCCTCGGGTCCGCGTGCTCGTAGAGCGGCAGTCCGTCGAAGCGCGCCAACGCCCACGGGTCGGTGGCGAAGTGGCCGGGGACCCAGTCGAGGATGACGCCGATGCCGGCCTGGTGCAGCCGGTCGACGAGGTAGCGGAAGTCGTCGGGCCGGCCGAAGCGTGCACTCGGCGCGTAGTAGCTCGTGACGTGGTAGCCCCAGGACGGCGGGTAGGGGTGCTCCATGACCGGCATCAGCTCGACGTGGGTGAACCCGAGGTCCTGCACGTAGTTGACGAGGTGCTCGGCGAGGTCGCGGTAGGAGTGGTTGCGACGCCACGAGCCGAGGTGCACCTCGTAGATGCTCATCGGCTGCTCGTGGTGGTTGCTCTCGGTGCGCTGGGCGAGCCACTCACCGTCGTTCCAGTCGTACCGCGACTGGACGACGGAGGAGGCGGTGGCCGGCGGGAGCTCGGTGGCCTGCGCCATCGGGTCGGCCTTCTCGCGGACCTTCCCGTCGGCGCCGCGGACGAGGTACTTGTACATCGTGCCGTCGCCGACACCGGGGACGAACAGCTCCCACACGCCGGAGTCGCCGAGCAGCCGCATCGGGTGGCTGCGGCCGTCCCAGCCGTTGAAGTCGCCGGCGACGTGCATCGCCTGGGCGCGCGGCGCCCACACGGCGAACGACGTGCCCACGACGTGGCCGAGCGGACCGTCGTACTCGCGCACGTGAGCACCCAGGACCGTCCACAGCTGCTCGTGCCGGCCCTCACCGATCAGGTGGAGGTCGAGCGGGCCGAGGGTGGGGGCGAAGCGGTACGGGTCGTCCATCTCGTGCTCGACGCCGTCGGCGTAGCTGACGGCGAGGCGGTAGTCCTGCGTCTCGGTCTGGCCCTCGCGCAGGCCGCCCCACACGCCCTCGGACTCGTGCGCGAGGTCCAGGCGGGTGCCGTCGGCGAACCGGACGGCGACGGTGGACGCGAACGGGCGGTAGGCGCGGATGCGCAGTCCGGCCGGCTCGAGGTGGTGTCCGAGCAGGTCGTGCGGCTGCTGGTGGCGGCCGTCCGCGAGGGCCCGGATCGCCTCGGCCGGGGTCGAGACCGGGGGCAGCGGTTCCGGGGAGCGGTCCACCGGCGGCTCGGTCGGCGGGCGCTGGGGTGCCGAAGGCGAGCCCGGGGACTTCTCGGTGGTCGGTTCGTCCGCGGCGGGCTCGGCCGACTCAGCTTGCTTTGCGGGCTTTGCGGGCTTTGCGGCCGTGGCCGCCGGCTCGTCGGCGGCGGCGGCCACCGGCTCGTCCCGCGGCCGGCGGCCACCGGCTCGACCGCGGCGGACTCGGCGGCGGCGGCCACCGGCTCGACCGCGTCGGCCTCCGGGGTCGGCACCGGGGCGTCAGCCTTGCGGGTGCTCTTGCTGTTCTTGTCCTTCTTGCCGAATCGGGGACTCACGGCAGGTCCTTTCTCGCGTCGTCAAGCAATCGGACCACCGCTGTGGTGGGGATGGTCAACCAGGTCGGTCGGTTGCGGGCCTCGTACACGACCTCGTACAGCGCCTTGTCGAGCTGGAACGCGGTGAGCAGCACGGCGTCCTCGCGCGGGTCCCGCCCGGACCGGGCGGCATACCCCTCGAGGAAGGCGCGTTGCGCGGTGTCCACCCAGGCACGGGCGTTCTGCCCGGGGTGGGACTGTTCCCACGAACCGCCCGCGTAGTCGAAGGAGCGCAGCATCCCGGCGACGTCACGCACCGCGAGGTCGGGGCGGGTGCGCTCGGACAGCGGGCGCAACGGCTCGCCCTCGAAGTCGAGGAGCACCCACCCGCGTCCACCGACCTGGAGCACCTGGCCGAGGTGGTAGTCACCGTGGATCCGTTGCAGTGCAGGCCAGCTCGCGGTGACGGCGCGGTCGAAGACCGCCGCGATGCGCTGCTCGTGGGCAGCCAGCGCCGGCACCTCGGAGGCGGCGGCGACGTAGCGCCCACGCATGCCGGCGACCGTCGTCGCGATGGCCTCGGGCGTGACCGGCTCGGTGGGCATGACCTCGGCCAGCCGGGCGTGCACCTCTGCGGTCGCGGCGCCGAGCTCGCGGGCCCGGTCGGAGAAGTCCTCGTCGGCGGCGACGGCGTGCAGCGCCACCCGCCAGGCGTCCTGCGTGCCCGGGAAGAACTCCTGGGCGAACGCGAGGTGGCCCACGTCGGAGCCCAGGCCGTCGACCGACGGCCAGGTGGCCGACACGTCACCCACCATGCCGGGAACGCGCAGCGACCCGGCCCGGGCCAAGGCGCCCTGCACGACGACGTCGGGGTTCTCACCTGCTTGGAGCGTTCGGAACACCTTGCAGATCAACGGTTTTGGCGCACCGAGCTCGTCGGTGCAGTCGAAGATGACCGAGGTGTTGGACTGCTCACCCGACAGCACGCGCGAGCCCGTCACGGTGGTCTGCGTCGTCCATGACGGGTGCCGGTGCGCCGCGACGGCGGGCTCAGGGGTGTCGCTGGCATGACCGGCCTGCGGGGTCGCCTGCTCGAGCACGAGCGCGAGCAGCTGCGCTGCGTAGACCGGGTCGTGGGTGCCGTCGTAGACCCAGCGCGGTCCGAGGACGCTGTGCTCCATGGTGCCGACCAGGGCGTGCTGACCGCCCTCGAGCGGAGCGCCGCGGTAGGTGAGGGGCACCTGGTAGACGACCTTCTCGGGACCGCCCTCGTCGACGAGCAGGAGCGTCTCGATCCCCACCTCGCCGGCGGGGTCGTCGAGGCGCCACGACCAGAGCTTGCGCAGCACCGGGAGCCGGCCCTTGGCGGCATACCAGCGTTGGCGCGCCATCCACGGGCCGACCAGGTCGAGCTTGCCCGGCGACAGGCTGGCGGACGTGTGGATCTCAGCCACGGGCCGCCTCCGGCACGAGCCGCAGCCAGAAGAAGTCGCGTGAGCCCAGCGTCAGGGTGATCGTGCCCTCGTCGGAGATCTTCGGGAACCCGGTGCCACCGAACAGGTCGGCGAGCTGGGCGCCCTTGAACTCGTCGGGCACGCGGATCGTCGTCGCCTGCGGGCGGCTGGCGAGGTTGTTGACGCAGAGCACCGCCTCGGGGTCCGCGCCGTCGACGTGGTCCCACTCGACGCGCAGGAACGACAGCACCGCGTCGTTGTCCGACGGGCAGACCTCGAAGTCCCCGCGACCGAAGACGGGGTGGCGCTTGCGGATCTCCAGCATCGCCCGCACCCAGTGCAGCAACGAGGAGCTCGTCGCCATCTGGGCCTCGACGTTGACGTTGTTGTAGTGGTAGACGAGCGAGGAGACGACGGGCAGGTAGAGCTTGCCGGGGTCGGCGGCGGAGAAGCCGGCGTTGCGGTCCGGCGTCCACTGCATCGGCGTGCGGACCGCGTCACGGTCGTTGAGCCAGATGTTGTCGCCCATGCCGATCTCGTCGCCGTAGTAGAGGCACGGCGAGCCGGGCAGCGACAGCAGCAGGGCGTTGATCAGCTCGATCTCGGCGCGGCTGTTGTCCAGCAGCGGTGACAACCGACGCCGGATGCCGACGTTGGCCTTCATGCGCGGGTCCGGGGAGTACCACCCGTACATCGCCGCACGCTGCTCCGGCGTCACCATCTCGAGGGTCAGCTCGTCGTGGTTGCGCAGGAAGGTGCCCCACTGGGCCCCGGCCGGGATGCCCGGCGTGTCGGCGAGCACGTCGATGATCGGCGCCGCCTTCTCCTCGCGCAACGAGTAGTAGAGCATCGGCATGACGGGGAAGTGGAAGCACATCTGGCACTCCGGCTCCTCCTCGGTGCCGAAGTAGTCCACGACGTCAGCCGGTGACTGGTTGGCCTCGGCGAGCAGGATGCGGCCCGGGTACTCCGTGTCGACCATCTTGCGGAGCTTGGCCAGGAACTGGTGCGTCTTGGGGTGGTTCTCGCCGTTGTGGCCCTCCTCCTCGTAGAGGTAGGGGACGGCGTCGAGGCGGAAACCGTCGATGCCCATGTCCATCCAGAACCGCACGACGTCGAACATCGCCTCGTGCACGGCGGGGTTCTCGAAGTTGAGGTCGGGCTGGTGGGAGAAGAACCGGTGCCAGAAGAACTGGCGTCGGATCGGGTCGAAGGTCCAGTTGGAGACCTCGGTGTCGATGAAGATGATGCGGGCGTCGGAGTAGGGCTCGTCGGTGTCGGACCACACGTAGAAGTCGCCGAACGGGCCCTCGGGGTCGGACCGGGCGGCCTGGAACCACGGGTGCTGGTCGCTGGTGTGGTTCATCACGAAGTCGGTGATGATGCGGATGCCGCGGGCGTGGGCCTGGGACACCAGCTCCTGGAAGTCCGGCAGGGTGCCGAACTCGGGCAGGACGGCCGTGTAGTCGGCGATGTCGTAGCCGCCGTCACGCAGCGGGGACGCGTAGAACGGCGGCAGCCACAGGCAGTCGACGCCGAGCCACTGGAGGTAGTCGAGCCGGCCGATGAGCCCGGTGAAGTCACCGGCCCCCGAGCCGTTGGAGTCGCCGAAACCGCGGACGAGCACCTCGTAGAAGACGGCGGTCTTGAACCACTCCGGGTCGTGCTTGAGGCCCGGCTGGTTGAGGTTGAGGCCCTGCATCAGAACCTCCGGATGGCGACGATGTGGACGGGTTCGGTCTCGGGACCGAGCCGGACGTAGACGTGCTCACCCCAGTGCCAGGACGCGCCGGTCAGCAGGTCCTGCGCAGCGATGCCGTCCTCGTAGGCGAGGCCGAGGGCGGGCATGTCGAGGTGGACGGTCGACTCGCGGGTGCTGTGCGGGTCGAGGTTGGCGATGACGACGATGATGTCCTCGGTGCCGTCCGGGAGGGTGCGTCGCTTCGAGAACGCCATGATGTTCTCGTCGGCGACGTGGTGGAACGTGATGTTGCGCAACCAGTGCAGCGCCGGGTGCTCGCGGCGGATCTCGTTGATCCGCGTGAGGTAGCCGGACAGGGACTGGCCCTCCTTCACGCCGCCGGGCTCGTAGTCCTCCCAGTGGCGGTTCTTGTACTGGTACTTCTCGTTGTCGATCTGTTCCTCGGCGCCCGGGCGGGCCACGTGCTCGATGAGCTCGTAGCCGGCGTAGATGCCGTACGTGGGCACGAGCGTCGCCGCGAGCGCTGCGCGAAGCTTCCACGCAGCGGGACCGCCGAACTGCATGTACGGCGTGAGGATGTCGTGCGTCGTCGGCCAGAACGAGGGGCGCATGTACGCCGCGGCGTCACCGGAGAGCTCCTCGAGGTACTCGGTGAGCTCCCACTTCTGGTTGCGCCACGCGTAGTACGTGTAGGACTGCTGGAACCCGACCTTGCCGAGCGAGTGCATCATCGCCGGCTTGGTGAACGCCTCGGCGAGCCAGATCACCTCGGGGTGGTCGCGGGCGACGTCGTCGATGAGCCACTGCCAGAACTCGACCGGCTTCGTGTGCGGGTTGTCGACCCGGAAGATCTTGACCCCGTGGTCGATCCACACCTGGATCATCCGGCGCATCTCCGCGTAGGAGCCCTGCGGGTCGTTGTCGAAGTTCAGCGGGTAGATGTCCTGGTACTTCTTGGGCGGGTTCTCGGCGTAGGCGATCGTGCCGTCGACGCGCGTCGTGAACCACTCCGGGTTGGACTGGACGTACGGGTGGTCGGGCGAGCACTGGAGCGCGATGTCCATCGCGACCTCCATGCCGAGCTCCTCGGTCCGGGCGACGAAGGCGTCGAAGTCCTCGAAGGTGCCGAGGTCGGGGTGGATGGCGTCGTGCCCGCCGTCGGGGGAGCCGATGGCGTACGGGCTGCCCGGGTCGTCCGGTCCCGCCTCGAGGGTGTTGTTGGGACCCTTGCGCGCCGTGGTGCCGATCGGGTGGATCGGCGTGAGGTAGACGACGTCGAAGCCCATGTCGGCGATGGCAGGCAGGCGTTCGGCGGCCGTGCGCAGGGTGCCGGAGGTCCACTTGCCGGTGGTGGGGTCCTGGACCGCACCCTCCGAGCGCGGGAAGATCTCGTACCACGCGCCGTACAGGGCCCGTTCGCGCTCGACGAGCAGGGGGAGGTCGGTCGAGGGGCTGACGTGGTCGCGCAGCGGTCGGGCGGCGAGCTCGCGCACGACGGACGGGTCGGTGCCGGCGTGCAGCCGGGCCAACGGCGGCCGCCGGGTGTCGCGCAGCGCGGTGATGGCGTCCTCCAGCACCGCCTTCGGTGCGGTGTCCCGGGGGACCTCGCCGACCGCCCGTTCCAGGACGCGGGCGCCCTCCTCGAGCATCATCTCGGCGTCGATGTCGGCGGCCACCTTGATGGAGGCGTCGTGCTCCCAGGTGCCGTACGGGTCGGCCCACCCCTCGACCCGGTAGGACCACCAGCCGACCTCGTCGGCCTCGACGACGGCTTCCCAGGCGTTGAGCCCCGGGTTGGTGCACGTCATCGGCAGGACGCGCTCGGATCCGTCCGGAGCGGTGAGCACGACGGACGCGTTGACGGCATCGTGGCCCTCACGGAAGACCGTCGCGGTCACCGTGAACTGCTCGCCGACGACCGACTTCGCGGGGCGGGCGCCGCCGTCGACGAGCGGAGCGACGTCCTGGACCGGGATGCGGCCGATGGGGGTCTGGGGTGGTCGGGTGGTCGGGGCGGCCACCGCGGCGGGGCGGGTGGCGGTGCTGCCCGCGGAGGGCGCGTCGGGGGAGGTGGGTGTGGTTGCCGGAGGCGTCGCAGTCACGCGCCTGACGCTACCGGGTTCGGGGCGGGGTGCACCTCCCCGCGCAACAGATGGACGCGGCGGGGGACGGGGGAGCGGCCGAGACGGCGTCCGCTGCCCAACCCGTGAAACTTTCTGAAAGATCTGCAAGAACGCGTCAACGCTCCAGCCGGTGGGCTTATGCTCACCCCTCGTGAAGGCGATTCGACGCTTCAGCGTCCGTACTGTCCTGCCCGAGCCGATTGCCGCCCTGGGCGACCTGGCGAGCAACCTGCGGTGGTCGTGGCATCCCCCGACGCGCGACGTGTTCGAGCTCATCGACCCGCAGCGCTGGGCCATGGTCCGCAAGGACCCGGTCCGCCTGTTGTCGGCGCTGTCGCCGGCCGAGCTGACCGTCCTGGCCTCGAGCGAGGAGTTCGTCGCGGCCGTGGCCCACGCCAAGGCCGACCTCGACACCTACCTCAGCGAGCCGCGCTGGTACCAGGCCTGGGCGCAGGCCCAGGACGAGGACGGCGGCGGCGCCCCGAAGGCGATCGGCTACTTCAGCCCGGAGTTCGGCATCACCGAGGTGCTGCCGCAGTACTCCGGTGGCCTGGGCATCCTCGCCGGAGACCACCTGAAGACCGCCTCCGACCTCGGTGTCCCGATCGTGGGAGTCGGCCTCTTCTACAAGACCGGCTACTTCAAGCAGAGCCTCAACCGCGACGGCTGGCAGCAGGAGACCTACCCCGTCCTGGACCCCGACGGACTGCCCCTCAGCATGCTGCGCGAGGACGACGGCACACCCTGCGTCATCACCCTGGCGCTCCCCGGCGGCCGTGAGCTGCACGCCCACGTGTGGCGCGCCCAGGTCGGGCGCGTGCCCCTGCTGCTGCTCGACTCCGACGTGCCGGACAACGACGAGGCCGCCCGCAACATCACCAACCGCCTCTACGGCGGCGGCGGCGAGCAGCGGCTCCAGCAGGAGATGCTCCTCGGCATCGGTGGCGTGCGCGCCCTGCGCCTGTGGTCGCGCCTCAGCGGCGCCCCGACCCCGGACGTCTACCACACCAACGAGGGCCACGCCGGCTTCCTCGGTGTCGAGCGCATCCACGAGCTGACCCAGTCCGCGGGGCTGTCGTTCGACGAGGCCCTCGAGGCCGTCCGTGCCGCCACGGTCTTCACCACCCATACCCCCGTCCCGGCCGGCATCGACCGGTTCGGCGCCGACCTCATCGAGCTGCACTTCGGCGGCGAGCAGGCGGTGGCCGGCGTGCCCGTCGACAAGCTCCTGCGGCTCGGTGCCGAGGACTACCCCGGCGGCCAGTCCGGGATGTTCAACATGGCCGTGATGGGCCTGCGCCTCGGTGGTCGCGCCAACGGAGTGTCCGAGCTGCACGGCGTCGTCAGCCGCGAGATGTTCGACGGCCTGTGGCCCGGCTTCGACGACGACGAGGTCCCGATCTCCAGCGTCACCAACGGTGTCCACGCCGGCACGTGGGTCGACCGACGCATCTTCGAGCTCGCCGACAAGCACCTCGGCACCCACGACCTCGAGCGCGACGACGCCTGGGACCGCATCGAGGAGGTGCCGCGCGAGGCCATCTGGGCCACCAAGCGCGAGATGCGCCAGCAGCTGGTCGTCGAGGCCCGCCGTCGGACGCGTTCCTCGTGGAGGAAGCGTGGTGCCAGCCCGGCCGAGCTCGGTTGGGTCGAGGACATCCTCGACCCCGATGTCCTGACGATCGGGTTCGCCCGACGCGTGCCGACCTACAAGCGGCTCACCCTCATGCTGCGCGACCCGGCCCGGCTCAAGCGGCTGCTGCTCGACGAGGCGCGGCCGATCCAGCTCGTCATCGCCGGCAAGTCCCACCCCGCCGACGAGACCGGCAAGCAGCTCATCCAGCAGATGGTCCGCTTCGCCGACGACCCCGAGATCCGCCACCGCATCGTGTTCCTGCCGAACTACGACATCGCCATGGCGCAGTACCTCTACCCCGGGTGCGACGTGTGGCTCAACAACCCGCTGCGCCCGTTCGAGGCCTGCGGCACCTCGGGCATGAAGTCCGCCCTCAACGGTGGGCTCAACCTGTCGATCCTCGACGGCTGGTGGGACGAGTGGTTCGACGGCGAGAACGGCTGGGCCATCCCGACCGCTGACGGCGTCGAGGACGCCGAGCGCCGCGACGACCTCGAGGCGTCCGCCCTGTACGACCTCATCGAGAACTCCGTGGCCCCACGGTTCTACGACACCGACGAGGACGGCCTGCCGCAGAACTGGCTGTCGATGATCAGCCACACCCTGCGCACGCTCGGTCCGAAGGTGCTGGCGAGCCGGATGGTCCGCGACTACACCACCCAGCTCTACGGGCCCGCGGCGCGCGCCGGCTGGGCGCTGGACGACGACGGCACCTTCCAGGGTGCTCGCGACCTCGCGGCCTACAAGAGCAAGGTCCGGGCCACCTGGCCGTCCGTCCAGGTCGACCACGTCGAGTCCTCGGGCGTCTCGGACTCCCCGCAGGTGGGCGAGACCCTGCACGTGCGGGCCTACGTCTCCCTGGGGGACCTGACGCCGGACCAGGTCGAGGTGCAGGTCGTGCACGGCCTGGCCCGCGACTCCGACGAGCTGCGTGACGTCCAGAGCGAGTCGCTGGAGTTCGTCGAGTCCTACGAGGGAGGCCGCCACCAGTTCGCCGGCGACTTCGCCCTCGCCCGGACCGGGTCGTTCGGCTACACCGTGCGCGTGCTGCCCAAGCACGCCGGGCTCACCAGCACCAGCGAGCTCGGCCTGGTGGCCAACGCCTGACCCCACCTCCTGCAGGACCCAGCTGTGCCGCGTGCCCCGAGGCGCGCGGCACAGCTGTCTTCCGGGAAGCCACCCCAGGGCGCGCACGCTTCTGCGACGCTGCACCGATGGGGAGCGTGGGGAGCGTGGGGAGTCGGGGACGAGGGGCTGGCCCCGGGGTGAACAGCGCCCGCGGCTGGAGCCGGCTCCGGCGCGCGTATGCCGCGACGGCGTTCGGCGCCGCGGTCTACGCGGGCTCGCTCGCGCTGCTCCTCGGGGTCGGCTCGCTCACCGGCAGCGACTGGTTGTCGGGCTGGGGGGTGCTCGTCCTGGGCCTGACCGTGGTGCCGCTGGTCGCAGTCGTGCTGATGAGCGTGCTCTCGGTGCGCCTGCGCATCGCACCCGTGGGACTGGTGGTGGGCGTGCTGCTGGTGGTCTGGCTGCGTGCCACGGCCCCCTCGGCGGACGACCCGACCGTGGTGCTGCCCCTCGGGCTCGCGGTGGCCCCGGCGCTCGCGGCCGTGGTGACGCACCCGTGGCGGCGGCGGCCGCAGCCGGGCGACGACCCGACGGGCCCGGACCAGGGGTGACCACCGCCAGCGGGACTTCGGCCGGCCGGCTCTGCCCACCGAACTGCGCCCTGCCCACGAAACTTCGTGGGCAGAGCGCAGTCCAGTGGGCAGAGTGCTGCCCGCGACCCCAGCCACTCGGGTCAGGTCGGGTCGACGGCCCGGTAGACCTGCAGGCTGGCGCCGCGGACCTCGACGACTCCGGGGTCGACCACCGCTGACGGCGTCTGGCCGGGGCGCTCGTCGAAGGAGTCCCACAGCAGCTCGTACCCTCCCGCACCCGGCACCGCGGGGAGGGTGACCTTGCCGTCCGCGGCGTCACCGCGCAGGACGAGGTGCAGCGTGCGGTGTTCCAGCCACGACCCGTTGAGGCGCATCTGCAGGGTGCGCGTCGTCGCGTCCTCCCAGTGCCCGTTGGCCATCGGCGTGCCCTCGGCGTCGAACCACGACAGGTCCGCCGAGCCGTCGGCATGCAGCGCCCGGCCGGTGAAGAACGTCCGCTGACGCAGCACGGGGTGCTCGGCCCGCAGCCGGGTGAGGAAGCTCGTCGTGGCGAGCAGGTCGTGCTGCCACGGGGCGAGGTCCCAGTCGAACCACGAGACCTCGTTGTCCTGGCAGTAGGGGTTGTTGTTGCCGCCCTGCGAGCGCCCGAACTCGTCCCCGGCGTTGAGCATCGGCACGCCGGTGGCGAGCAGGGTGGTCGCGAGCAGGTTGCGCATGGAGCGCCGTCGGGCGGCCTCGATCGCGACCCCGCGCTCGTCGCCGGCGTCGACCGGCCCCTCGACCCCGTGGTTCCAGGACCGGTTGCCCTCCGTGCCGTCCCGGTTGCCCTCGCCGTTGCGACCGTTGTGCTTGGAGTTGTATGCCGTGAGGTCGGCCACCGTGAACCCGTCGTGGGCCGCGACGAAGTTCACCGACGCGACCGGACCCCGGTCGCGCGCGCCGAACAGGTCCTGGGACCCGGCGAGGCGGGTGCCGAGCTCGCGGACCCCATGACCCTCGTGGTCGTGCTCCTGGGCGGCGACGTCCTGCAGCCAGAACGTCCGGACGGCGTCGCGGAAACGGTCGTTCCACTCCGCGAACGGCGGCGGGAACTGCCCCGTGCGCCAGCCGTGGATGCCGACGTCCCAGGGCTCGGCGACGAGCTTGACGCGGGAGAGCACCGGGTCGGTGCGCAGCGCCACGAGGAACGGGTGGTTGGGGTCGTAGTCGTCGTTCTGGCCGCGGCCGAGGGCGACCGCGAGGTCGAAGCGGAAGCCGTCCACGTGGCACTCGTCGACCCAGTAGCGCAGGGAGTCGAGCACCATCTTGCAGACCATGGCGTGCCGCAGGTCGAGGGTGTTGCCGCACCCGGTGACGTCGATGTCCTGGCCGCGGTCGTCGAGCCGGTAGTAGGCACGGTTGTCCAGGCCACGCCACGACAGGGACGCGCCCTGCCGGGACTGTTCGGCCGTGTGGTTGTAGACGACGTCGAGCAGGACCTCGATGCCCTCGGCGTGCAGCTGCCGCACCATGGTCTTGAACTCGTCGAGCACGCCCTGCGGGTCGGTGACCGAGGCGTAGGGGGCGTGCGGCGCGAAGAAGCCGAGGGTGTTGTAGCCCCAGTGGTTGGTCAGCCCGCGCTGGACGACCTCGGGCTCGGACGCGAACGCGTGCACGGGCAGCAGCTCGACGGCGGTCACCCCCACCGCCTTGAGGTGGGCGATGACCGCGGGGTGGCACAACCCGGCATACGTCCCCCGCAGGTGCTCGGGGACGTCGGGGTGCAGCATCGTGAGGTTGCGGACGTGCGCCTCGTAGACGACGGAGTCGGCGAGCGGGGTGTGCGGGTGGCGGTCGCCGTTCCAGTCGAAGGTGTCCTCGACGACCACGCACCGCGGCATGGCGCCGGCGCTGTCGAGGGTGCCGCGCAGCACGTCGTCACCCTTGAGCCGGGCGTCGACGGCGTGCGCGTAGACCTCGGGCGACCAGTCCACGTCGCCCTCGACGGCGCGGGCGTACGGGTCGAGCAGCAGCTTGTGCGGGTTGTACCGCAGCCCCTCGTGGGGGCGCCACGGGCCGTCGGCACGCACGCCGTACCGCTGGCCCGCCGCCACGCCGGGCAGGAAGCCGAACCACGTGCCGTGGGTGCGCTCGGTGAGGGGGATGCGTCGCTCGGTCGAGCCGTCGCTGTCGCCGGGCTCGAACAGGCACACCTCGACCGACTCGGCATGGCCGGCGTACACGGCGAACTCCGCACCGCCCTCGACGAGGGTCATGCCCAGGGTGGGAGGAAGGTCACGCGGGCGCGCGGCAGGCGACATGGTCACCAGACTAGGTAGTGGTTACGGTTGGCGCATGACTGATCCCACGTCGCTGCCCAACTTCCCGCCGCCCGCGGACGAGCACCCCCTGCGCGGACGCGTCCTGGACGCCCTGATCGACATGGGCCTGTCGCCCGACATCGACGGCGACGGTGATGTCGCGTTCACCGTGCAGGACCAGCAGCTGTTCGTGCGCTGCACCGAGGGCGACTTCCAGATCATGCGGCTGTTCGGCCAGTGGGCCATCAGCGACGCCGTGCCCAGCGACCCGCTCACCCGGCTCGCCACCTGCAACGAGATCACGCTGCAGCTCAACATCGTCAAGGCCGGCCTGGCCAACGACACCCTCGTCGTCACCGGCGAGCACATCGTCGTCCCCAACACCGACGTCCCCGGCCTGGTCAACGTCACCATCCAGCTCGTCCTCGCCGGCGTGCAGATGTGGCACGAGCGGATCATGGGAGGCGGCGACAGCGGCCCCGGCGCGGGCGAGCCTGCCACCGACGGCGACCCGGCATGAGCGACCTCGTCTCGGTCGAGGTCGAGGCCGGGATCGCGACGATCCTGATCAACCGTCCGCCGATGAACGCCCTCAACGCCGAGGTCCAGGGCGCCCTGTCCGCTGCGGCGATCGAGGTGGGCCAGCGCCGTGACGTGTCGGGCGTGATCCTCTACGGCGGCGAGAAGGTCTTCGCCGCGGGGGCGGACATCAAGGAGATGCAGACCATGTCCTACACCGACATGGCCGACCACTCCGTGGCCCTCCAGGACTTCACCCGCACCCTGTCGCGGATCCCCAAGCCCACGGTCGCCGCCATCACCGGCTACGCCCTCGGTGGCGGGTGCGAGGTCGCGCTCGCGTGCGACTTCCGCGTCGCCGCCAAGAACGCCAAGCTCGGCCAGCCCGAGATCCTGCTCGGCATCATCCCCGGTGCCGGTGGCACGCAGCGGCTGGCTCGGCTCGTCGGCCCCGCCCGGGCCAAGGAGATCATCTTCTCCGGCCGGTTCGTCTCCGCCGACGAGGCGCTCGCGATCGGGCTCGTCGACGAGGTCGTCGAGGCCCAGGACGTGTATGCCGCCGCGCAGGCGCGCCTCGCGCCATACGTCGGGGGACCGGCGTACGCCATCCGCGCCGCCAAGGAAGCCATCGACCGGGGGGTGGAGGTGGACCTCGACACCGGGCTCGAGATCGAGCGGATGCTGTTCGCCTCGCTGTTCGCCACGAAGGACCGCGCGACCGGCATGAAGTCGTTCGTCGAGAACGGTCCCGGCAAGGCGAAGTTCGAAGGCGCCTGAGCGATGGCCGGCAGCCGTGGGTCCCAGCCCAGCTGAGGGGGGCGCCGCCACAGACATGTCGCCCGCCGAGCACGGCGTGCGCGGTCCGTGGGGTGCGCCACGACCGCTGAGGTGGCTGCGGTGGGTCGGCTGGGCGTTGTCGCACCGAGCCTTCACGCGCCACCACCTCGAGAGCTACCTGCGCATGGCGCGGGCCAGCGTCCGGTGCCCGTCGCTGCGCTTCGAGGGGCCCTGCTTCATCGGCCCGGACGTGCGCTTCGAGGTCCGCGAGGGCTACGGCCGCATCGTCATCGGCGCCTACACGCACTTCGGCGCCCACGCGCGCGTGCGCGCCCACGAGGGCACGTTGCGGATCGGCGCCAAGTCCGTGGTCGGCATCCGCAACACCGTCAACTGCTGGCTGGACATCTCGATCGGTGACGCCTGCCTGCTCGGCGACGACGTCTACATCTGCGACTTCGACCACGTCGCCGAACGCCTGGACGTGCCGATCAAGGACCAGGGCATCGTCAAGTCGCCGGTGCGCATCGGGAACGACGTGTGGATCGGCACCAAGGTCGTGGTGACGCGCGGTACCCGCCTCGGCGACCACAGCGTCGTCGCGGCCGCCGCCGTCGCCAGGGGCAGCTACCCCGAACGCTCCGTGGTCGCCGGCGTGCCCGGTCGGGTGGTCCGCACCCGGTCGTGAGCTCGCGCCATACCGGGCGGTGCGCCTTGAGAATGTGTTGAGAATGGTGGGGCACGCTGGGGCCGACCGCCGCCCGATACCCGCAGGAGACCCCATGCCCAGCACGATTCTCGGCCTGCCCGCCCACCCGCTGATCGTGCACGCCGTCGTGGTGCTCGTGCCGCTGGCCGCCCTGCTCCTCGGGGCATCGGCCGTGTCGGCCCGCTTTCGGCACTGGGCGCGCTACGCCTCCCCGGCCACGGCCCTGCTGGGCCTGGTGATGGTGCCCCTGGCGACCAGCAGTGGCGAGAACCTCGAGCGCAACGTCGAGCAGACCGCGCAGCTGCGCGAGCACACCCAGCTCGGCGACACCCTGCTGCCGTTCATGGTCGTCGTGACCGTGCTGGCGTTCGCCCTCGCGTGGTTCGAGCTGCGGGGTGGCCGTGGGTGGCCGGGGCGGTCGCGGTGGCGCCGAAGGCTCGCAAGGTCTCCTGGCCCGGCTGGGCTCGCCGACGGTCCTGCGTGTCGTGGCGGTGCTCGGCGTCGTCGCTGCCCTCGGCACCCTCGTCCAGGTCGGCCGGATCGGGCACAGCGGAGCGCAGTCGGTGTGGAGCGGGACGTCCACGTCGGGTGGCGGGTCGGACCAGGGCGCCTCCTCCCGCTGAGCCGCTGCCATGCTGGAGGACATGGGCGACGTCGCGAGCACCGAGCTGCTCCTCGTCGAGGACGACCGTGAGCTGCGGGACCTGCTCGTACGGCTCTTCGAGGGTCAGGGGTATGCCGTCCAGGCGGTCCCGGACGTGCAGTCGGGCCTGCACGCGGCCCTGACCGGCTCCCACGCCGTGATGGTCGTGGACCGGCGCCTCCCGGACGGGGACGGTGTCGAGCTCGTCTCCCGGCTGCGTCGGCAGGGCGTCACCACGCCGGTGCTCGTCCTCACCGCCCACGGCACGGTCCGCGACCGCGTCGAGGGGCTCGACGGGGGAGCGGACGACTACCTCGTCAAGCCGTTCGACTCCGCCGAGCTGCTGGCCCGGGTGCGGTCCCTGCTGCGCCGCCACCTCGACGACACCGCGGTCCAGCTGCCCCTGGGTGCGGCGCGGTTGGACACCGCCACGAATGTCGTCGTGCTCGCGGACGACCGCTCGGTGGAGCTCTCACCCGCCGAGGGGGCGTTCCTCGCCCAGCTGGCCCGACGACCCACCCGGGTCTTCTCGCGGGACGAGCTGCGGGACTCCCTGGCCCCCGGCACCAGGAGCCTGTCCCTGGTGGACACCTACGTCTACGGCATCCGGCGCAAGCTCGGCCGCGACGTCATCCGCACGGTGCGCGGCGTCGGCTACCGTGCCGGCGAGCTGGGCAGCGGGTGAGTACCGCCTTCGACCGCGCGCGCCGGGTCATCGCGGTCCAGGCGCTCGCGGGAGTGGTGGCCGGTGTCCTGGTCGCGGGTCTGGCGACGGTCGGTCTGGTGCTGGTCGGCCAGCACCGCGAGGTGCAGTCGCAGCTGACGGCGCTGTTGTCGGTGCCCGGTGCCCAGGCCGTACCGAGTGGCACGTGGGTGGTCACCGTCGACGGCACCGGGCGGCGCACCGCTTCCGTGGGTGCGCCTGCCTCCCTGCCGACCGATGTCGACCTGGACCAGGCCCGCCGTGGCGTCGAGGTCGACCGCGAGGCCTACGT
The DNA here is from genome assembly GCA_963731235.1 of uncultured Actinomycetota bacterium. Taxonomy (GTDB): domain Bacteria; phylum Actinomycetota; class Actinomycetes; order Actinomycetales; family Dermatophilaceae; genus Pedococcus. Next base: position 119,786 of record CAVSUT010000018.1, read on the forward strand.
CGGCGACGACGAGTACCAGACACGGACCCGGACCGTGGGCGACAGTGTCGTGCAGGCCGGGGTCGACCTCGCACCCTACGAGTCCGAGCGGCACCGACTCCTCATCGCCCTGCTCGTCGCCGGTGCCGCCGCAGCCCTGGTGGCCCTCGTCGCAGGGCGGCGGCTGGGCCGCAGGGCCGTCGGGGTGTGGGACGACGCCCTGCTCCGGCAGCGCCAGTTCATCGCCGACGCCAGCCACGAGCTGCGCACGCCGTTGGCGCGACTGGGGTTGCGGGCCGACCTGCTGCACGACGCCCTGCGCCGCGACCCGCCTGCCGCCGCGCTGGCGCCGGACGTCGACCTGCTGCGCCGCGAGGCCGCGGCCCTGGCGGACATCGTCGAGGACCTGCTGCACGCTGCCGAGGTGCACGCCTCCCCGGACGCGGGCGAGCTGGTCGACCTCGCTGCCCTGGTCGAGGAGGTGCTCGACCTCGACCACCAGCTGTCCACGCAGCGAGGGGTCGAGCTGGTGGCCGAGGTCGACCTCGTGGCCCCGGTGCGCGGCGCGGTCCCGGCGCTGCGTCGGGTGGTCGACGCCCTGGTCGACAACGCCCTGCACCACGCCCACACGACGGTGACGGTGCGGCTGCGCGACGACGGTGACGAGGTCGTCCTGACGGTGGCCGACGACGGCCCCGGCATCGACCCGGCTGCCGCGGGAAGGGTGTTCGACCGGTTCGCCAAGGGACCGTCCTCGCCCGGGTTCGGGCTCGGGCTGGCCCTGGTCCGTGAGGTCGTCGAACGGCACGCCGGCGTGGTGGGCCTGCTCCCCTCGGAGCAGGGAACGATCTTCGAGGTCCGCCTGCCCGCAGAGGACACCTCCACGCCCGACGCGCCGGCTGCGGTCAGGGTGGGGTGAGCCGGGCGTCGAGTGCCGGGAACGAGCGGTCGTGCCGCGCCTGCCGGTCCGCCTCCACGAGTGCCGCCGGCCCGTCGCCGTCCTCGATGAGCTGGGCCAGCCGGTGGAAGTCGCCCCGGTGCTCCTCGGCGCGGCGCAGCGCGTAGTCGACCGACTGACCGCGCGAGACGAGGAACGCCCAGTCGCTGGACAACGCGTTCCACAGGGTGAGCAGCAGCTGGTCGAGGTCGGGGCGGCGGGTGCCCAGCCGTCCGCCCGACCGCTCGCGGTCGACCACATCGAGCCAGCGGCGCTGCAGCCAGGTGTTCTCGAGCGCGATGTCGGCGGCCGCGGGTCCGTCCCAGACGGAGAAGTCCTTTCCCGCACCCCACGAACCGGGCCCGAGGTCGAGCTCCCCGCCCACGTGCCCATCGGCCAACGCGTTCTCGAGGGTGTCGACGCGGACCCCGTGGGCACGCAGGGCGCGGACGGCGCGGCCGAGGAACACCGGTCCCTCGTGCCACCAGTGCCCGAACAGCTCGGTGTCGTAGGCCGCCACCACCAGGCCGGGTGCTCCGGTCGCCGCCTGCGCCTGCTCCAGGCGCCCGATCACCGCGGCGACGAAGTGGGCGACGTCGCGGTCCACCTGGGCGGACGCCGCGGCCGGGTCGTACGGTGGCTTCGCACCGTCCGCACCGCCGCCCACCGCCCAGAGCCGGATGCCGGTGAACTCCTCGCGGGCGTGGAAGTCGCGGTATGGCGCCGCGGCGGGGTAGCCGGTGCGCGAGGACCACACCAGGTTGGTCACCGCGAGGTCGCGGGGGACCGCCACCACGTCCGACCCCTTCACCCGCCACGCCGCGTGCGGGTGGCCGCCGGCATCCCGGACCAGCTGCTCGTCGACGACGAAGTGCCCCACGCCCGCGGCGTCGAACACCGGGGCCAGCTCCGGCGTCCAACCGCACTCCGGTGACCAGATCCCGCGTGGCCGTCCGCCCAGCCGCCAGGTGCTGTCCGCGAGTCCGGACTCCAGGGCCAGGGCCGCCACCTGCGGGAGCAGCAGGGGCAGGAACGGGTGCGCCGCGGGTCCACCCAGCAGCTCGACGACCCCGGCATCGCGCAACGACCGCAGCACGGGGGACCCACCGCTGCTCCACCGGGTGGCGAGCAGGCGCTCGGCCGTCGCCGCCGCGGCATACTCCGTCGTCGCGGCCGCGCGCCGCAGCGGGTCGGGGTCGAAACCCAGCTCCCGCGCCCGCTGCTGGGCCAGGCCCACCCAGGTGCCGACGCCCCGGCGCATCCGCGGGTGGTCGAGCTGGGCTGCCAGCACCGGCGTCACGCCCAGGGACAGGACGTCACGATGTCCTTCGGCGGCAAGGGAGTCCAGCTCCGCCACGAGGGGGACGTACGACTCGCCCCACGCCTGGAACAGCCACTCCTCACCGAGCGGCCAGACCCCGTGCCCCGGCAGCCAGGGCAGGTGGGAGTGCAGGACGAGGCAGAACGTGCCCGGCACGGGGGAAGTCATGAGGAAGCAGTCTGCCGCACCCAGGTGCCCGACCCGGGGCGAGGCCGGGCGGGCCGGACCTGTGGTGGAGTGGGGGCGTGACCACGCCCTCCGCCAGCCGGCCGCAACCCGGCGCCGCGCTGGTCGTCGCGCCCGGGCCGGGTCTGCCGCAGGGGCTGCGCATCGACGCAGGGGAGCTGGTCGAGCGGTTCTCGCGGTCCTCCGGTCCCGGCGGGCAGGGCGTCAACACCACCGACAGCAGGGTGGAGCTCGAGTTCGACCCGTCCACCTCGGTGGCCGTCGCCGGCCTGCCCGAGCCGGTCCGCGAGCGCCTGCTCGAGCGGCTCACCCCGCACCTCGTCGGCGGTCGCCTGATGGTCGTGGCGTCGGAGCACCGGGCGCAGCGCCAGAACCGCGTCGCTGCCCGCAAGCGCCTCGTCGCCCTCGTGCGCGACGCAGCCGCGCCCGACCCGCCGCCTCGTCGGCCCACCCGGCCCACCCTCGGCTCGCGCCGTCGGAGGCTGGACTCCAAGAAGCGCCGCGGTCAGCTCAAGGCAGGGCGTCGCTCGACCGGCGATCACTGAACAGCAAGCGCCACCGTGGCCAGCGGGGCCACCCGGGCCACCCGGGCCACCCGGGTCGAGGCCACCGCTGGCCGGCGCGAACACCCCGTGGTGAGCGTCACGCGGCGCTGGTGTGCCCTCAGCGAGCAGGGACTGTCAGGATGGCACCTGACCTCATCTCATTCCCTACCTGGAAGAGGACGATCAGCGCATGAACATCGTCGTCTGCGTGAAATACGTTCCGGACGCACAGTCCGACCGCACCTTCAACGACTCCGACAACACCACCGACCGGGTGGGTGTCGACGGACTGCTGTCCGAGCTCGACGAGTACGCCGTCGAGGAGGCCCTCAAGATCGTCGAAGCCGGCGAGGGAGAGGTCACCGTCCTGACGGTCGGCCCCGACCAGGCTGCCGACGCCCTCAAGAAGGCCCTGCAGATGGGCGCCCACAAGGCCGTCCACGTCCAGGACGACGCGATCCACGGGTCCGACTCCGTGGCCACCTCGCTCGTGCTCGCCGAGGCCGTCAAGAAGATCGGGACGCCCGACCTCGTCATCACCGGCATGGCCTCGACCGACGGCACGATGAGTGTCGTCCCGGCGATGCTCGCCGAGCGCCTCGGGCTGCCGCAGGTGACGTTCGCCTCCGAGCTGACCGTCGACGGGTCCACCGTGACGATCCGCCGGGACGGTGACGCCGCGTCCGAGACGATCGTCGCCTCGCTGCCCGCGCTGGTCTCGGTGACCGACCAGATCAACGAGCCGCGCTACCCCTCGTTCAAGGGGATCATGGCCGCGAAGAAGAAGCCGGTCGAGCAGTGGGCGCTCGCCGACCTCGGCATCGACCCCTCGCAGGTCGGCCTCGACGCCGCCTGGACCAAGGTCGAGTCGTTCACCAAGCGCCCCCCGCGTGCGCAGGGCCAGATCGTCACCGACGAAGGTGACGGCGGCACCAGGCTCGCCGAGTTCCTGTCCGCGCAGAAGTTCGTCTGAGCCGGCCAGAGACCGAAGGAAGGAAACACCCCATGGCTGAAGTACTCGTCCTGGTCGACCACGCGAACGGCACCGTCCGCAAGACCACCGCTGAGCTCCTGACCATCGCCCGCCGCCTCGGCGAGCCGTCCGCCGTCTTCGTCGGCGACGGCTTCGACCAGGCCAAGGAGGCGCTGGCCAGGTATGGCGCGCAGAAGGTGTACCGCGTCGAGTCGACCGACGTCACCGACCACCTCGTGGCCCCGCAGGCCGAGGTGCTCGCGCAGCTCGTCGCGTCGGCCTCGCCGGCCGCCGTGCTCATCCCGAGCAACTCCGCCGGCAAGGAGATCGCCGCGCGCCTGGCGATCAAGACCGAGTCCGGTCTGATCACCGACGCCGTCGACGTCCAGGCGGGGGAGGGTGGTGGCGTGACGACCACCCAGTCCGTCTTCGCCGGTTCGTACTCCGTCGTCTCGACGATCACCAAGGGCACGCCGATCGTCACGGTGAAGCCCAACTCGGCTGCCCCCGAGGAGGCTGCCGGCGCGGCGGCCGACGAGGTCGTGTCGATCGAGGTCTCCGAGGCCGCGAAGGGCGCCAAGATCACCGAGTCCAAGCCCAAGGAGGCCACCGGCCGCCCCGAGCTGACCGAGGCCGCCATCGTGGTCTCCGGTGGACGCGGCACCGGCGGCGACTTCACCACGGTGGAGGACTTCGCCGACTCCCTCGGCGCTGCCGTGGGTGCCTCGCGCGCCGCCGTGGACGCCGGCTGGTACCCGCACACCTCGCAGGTCGGCCAGACCGGCAAGCAGGTCTCGCCGCAGCTCTACATCGCGTGCGGCATCTCCGGAGCCATCCAGCACCGCGCCGGCATGCAGACGTCGAAGACGATCGTCGCCATCAACAAGGACGAGGAGGCGCCGATCTTCGAGCTCGTCGACTTCGGCGTCGTGGGCGACCTCTTCTCGGTCCTGCCGCAGGCCACCGACGCGGTGAAGGTCGCCAAGGGCTGACCCGCGCCATACGCACGAACGCCCCGGACCACGCGCGGTCCGGGGCGTTCGGCGTTCATCCGCCGGGTTGGTGGTCAGCGGATGGCGGTGGCGGCCGCCACGACGTCGACGAGGCCATGGCCCTTGTCGAAGCTCGTGGTGCCGTTCGTTCCGGCCTGGTAGGGCGCGCCGTCGGTGTACTTGTAGGCCGTCGACTCGATCGCGGCCTCGACCTGCGCCGGCGTCGCCGACGGGTTGGCCTGGAAGAGCTGCGCGACGATGCCGGAGATGTGCGGCGTGGCCATCGAGGTGCCGCTGATGGTGTTGTAGTCGCCGGCTTCCTTCGGGTCCAGGCCCGTGCTGCAGATCGGGAGGTAGACGCGGCAGGAGCTGGTGATGTCCTCACCCGGCGCCGAGATGTCCGGGTAGGTGGACTGGTCGCCGTTCTTGCCGCGGCTGGAGAAGTCGGAGACGGTGCCGTTGCGGGTGCCGGTGTTCTGGTCGAAGAAGGACGCGACCGACAGGATGCCGGGGGTCGGGTCCATGCCGGGCGGGTTGGACATCGACTTCGAGCCGTCGCCACCGTCGTTGCCGTTCGCCCAGACCGACACGACGCCTTCCTTGACGAGCTCGCGCTGGAGCTTGACCGTCGCCGAGTTGGGGTCGAAGGCGCCACCGCCGCTGGGGCCGTAGGAGTTGCTCGTCACCTTGATGGGCGGGCAGGTGCTCGCGGGGACCCCGACGCCGCAGGGGGCGTCGTGGTTCTCCAGCACCCAGTTGAGGGCGGCGTCGGCGCCGATGATGAACAGCACCGCTCCGGTGCTGATGCTCACGAGGTCGGCCCCGGGGGCGGCACCGTGCATCTTCGTGCCGTCCGACAGCGTGACGTCGCGACCGGCGACGATGCCGTTGACGTGCATGCCGTGGCCGCCGGCGGACAACAGGTCGGTGTCGAGCGGACCGGCGTCGACGGGACCACAGGTGCTCTCGGTGAGCGGCTCGCAGACCATCTTGAGGTTCTTGACCACGGCCGAGGAGCCGTCGGCGTTCTGCAGGAACGGGTGGCTCGGGTCGACGCCGGAGTCGATGACGGCGACGGAGACCCCCGTGCCGTCCAGGCTCGTGCCGTTGGCGCCGGAGAGGGTGTTGCGCGCCTCCTCGCCACGGGTGGCCTTGTTGGAGGTGGCGAGGGTGAACGCGATGGGCTGGTTGCCCTCGACGTAGGTGACACCCGGCTCGCTGCGCACCGCCTGGACCTGCGCGGGGAGACCGGTGGCCACGACGACCCCGATCTTGTCGAACGTCGTCACGGACCTCATCCCGGCCGCTGCCACCGCGCGCTGGGCGGTGGCGGTGTCGGTGCCGTGGACGAGCACGGTCGTGGGGGTGGCGGACTTGAGCGTGCCCAGCTGGGCTGACAGCCACGGCTGGACGGGGGCGAGCGACTCGCCTGACGAGAGCATGCCGGCGGAGGCCGGAGCGGACAGGGCCACGGTGGCCAGGGCCGCGGCAGCGATGGCTGCCCGGGTACGTATCACGGTGCGCATGGGTTCCCTTTCGAGGAGCGACCAGCATCGGTGGTGGTCTGCCGTATGCCGGGTCCAACGAGGGCACGCGCGGCGCGTTACGCGCGGCTGGGTCAAGGGATGGTCAAGAAGTACGGCGCGCTGCGGGAGCGTGCGGGGCAAGGCTCGCGCCGGGACCCCACCGTGTCGGGTGGTGTCCCGGCGCGAGGCCGTGGCTCAGCCGGTGACCGAGACCACCGTCGTGGCCACGGTGCTGCCGTCGATCTCGTGGCTCACGGTGCCGAGGTAGCTGGTGCCGGGGGTCAGACCCGACCAGGCCAGGCCCACCGTGGTGCCGCCGCCGACGACCGCGGTCACCGGGCTGCCGGACGTGACCTCGAGGCTGCCACCCGTCGTCGAGGGAACCAGCCAGCTCTGCAGGTCGTAGGCCGTCGCCGGTGTCCCGACCGCCCAACCGTGGACGACCATGGTGTAGACGCCGTCCGCGGGGTTGGTCAGGGTGATCTGCTCGTTGGTCCCACCGTTGGTGCTGGCGGCGATGATGGTGCCGTCCGGACCCTTGAGATAGAGGTCCAGGTCGTCGGCACCGGGCAGGACGAGCGACCACTTGGCCAGCGACACCCCGGACAGGGTGAACGGGATCTGGTCGACGCCGGAGCCGTCGTCGGCGCTCGGGTAGGTCTGGTCGGGATCCTGGTCGATCGTCCCGTTGGTGTCCGTCGCGGGGACCAGGCCGTGCGGCGTCGCGGTGTAGGCGCCGGCCCGGCCGAACTTGACGTCGACCGAAGCGGTGCCCGAGGGGCCCGTTGCGCCGGTCAGCGTGGCCGGAGCCGCGATGTCGACACCCTTGACCGCGATGGCGCTGCGGACGGCATACCCGCCGCCCTTCCAGGTGAGCGCACCGAACCGCCATTCACCGGACGGGGCGCTGCCCTTGTTGGTGATGGTGACCGTGAACGTCGCCGAGTGGCCGTTGGCGATCCGCAGGACCTTCGGCGAGACCGTGACGGAGTAGCCGGGTGGGGCCTCGATGCGCGGGCTGAACGTGCCCTTGTGGCCGGAGACGTTGGTCACCGTCCGGGTCACGGTGGTGGAGCCGGGGAGGGCCTCGACCCCGATGGACGCGTAGTTGAGGTCCGAGGCGGTCGTCGGGACCCCGGAGGCGGCGAGGGCGGCACACGTGCCGTCCGGGTTGCTGAAGGCCTCCCTGCCCTCGGCGCACAGGAAGCCCAGGTACTCCGCGAATCCCGCGTCGTAGACCAGGCCGGGTCGGAAGGCCGACCCCTTGTCTCCGGGCTGGCCCAGGACGGCCAGACCGGCGCCCATGGCGAACGGTCCTGCCTGCGTGCGGCGGTCGTTGTCACGGACCCTCGTGTCGGCAGTGGTCATCAGGGCCGACTTGGCCTGCGCTGCCGACCACTCGGGGTGGGCCTGCTTGAGCAGGGCGTAGGACCCGGCGACCACCGGGCTGGACATCGAGGTGCCCGCGATCGCCTGGAAGAGCTCACCGGCCGGCTGGGTGCCGGGGGACGGCTTGGGGGTGTTGCCGGCCATGATCTGGACACCCGGGGCGCTGATGTCGGGCTTGATGATGTCGCCGGCGGTCGGGTTCTCCCCCCGGCTGGAGAAGCTCGCCACCGTGGGGGTGGGGAACGGTGCCGTGCCGACGCCCCGGTTGACCAGCTGGCCCACGGGGTGGCGTGAGGAGCTGACCCAGTCCCGGATGGCCTGGCCCGGAGTGCGGTCCACCATGACGGTCGGCACGAAGAAGTTGTCCGTGAAGATGTTGTCGACGTCGGTCTGGTTGTACAGCACCATCCCGACCCCTCCGGCCCGCTGGACCTCGAAGCTCTTCTCGATGCGGCCGTTGCCACCCCGACCGCACAGGACGATCTTGCCCGTGACCTTCGCCGGGTCGAGGGTGCCGGCGAGGCAGAGGTCGGCTCCGGCGCCGCCGGCCGCTGCGCCATCGACGAACTCCGCCCGGGGGGAGCCCTTGGTCACCGAACCACCGACGTAGGAGCGCCCGTTGCCGAGCTTGACGACTCCCTTGTAGAAGGTCGGGTAGGTCGTCGCGCCGACGCCGGTCACCCAGGGGACGTCCGCAGGGCCGCCGATCGTCTTGGCGCCCGGGCCGCTGTTGCCTGCGGAGACGGCACTGAAGACCCCGGCGTCCGCGGCGAACAGGAACGCGATCGTGTCGGCGCCCACGGTCTGGGCGCCACCGCCGATGGAGTAGTTGATGACGTCGACCCCGTCGGCGACCGCCTGGTCGATGGCAGCGGTGAGGTCGGAGGTGTAGCCACCGGCATCCCCGAGCGCCTTGTACGCGATCACCTGGGCATCGGGGGCGATGCCCGAGACGACGCCCTTGCTGACACCCGAGATGCTGGCGCGCACCTTGGCATCCCCGGCGGCCGTCGAGGCGGTGTGCGTGCCGTGGCCCTCGTTGTCGCGGGCGGAGTCGAACTCGAAGGGCTCCAGCCCGGTGTTGGCCTTGTAGGTGTCGAGGAACTCACGGGCCCCGACGAGCTTCTTGTTGCAGGTGAAGGGCTTGTCGCCGGCGTTCCAGGTGGTGTTGCCGAAGGCGCACGCGGACCGCAGGGAGCCGTCGAGGACCGGGGCTGCCGGCAGCTTGGCGTTGGGGGCAAAGCTGGGGTGCTCGGGCCAGATGCCGGTGTCGATGACGCCGACGAGCACGCCCTTGCCCGTGATGCCCTTGGCATAGGCATCGCCCTTCCCGGTGAGGCCCAGGAAGCGGTTGAGCCCGTTGGTCCCGGCCTCGTCGTCCCTGCCGGGACCCCGTGAGTCGGAGGTCGACACGGCCGTGGGCTGGTGGAGCTCGTCGGGCAGGACCAGGGCGACCCCCGGCGAGCGGGCGATCTTCTCGGCGCCCCGCAGGTCGGTGCGGACGGCGAAACCGTTCGCAGCGGTGCTGAAGTCGGTGGTCTTCCGGGTGGTCGAGACCCCGGCGTGCTTGAGCGCCGCGTCGTGCGAGGCGCGGATGGCCGCCTTGCGCTGACGGGCGGTGGTGGTGCCGAGGTCCTTGACGTCGATGGACCGCACCAAGGGGTCGGCCGTCATCATGACGATGTAGCTGCCCGTGCTGCTCTTCTCGACGTCCGTACCGCCCGGGGCCCCGGCAGGGGCGCCGGTGGGCGCCGCGGTGGCTGCCAACCCGGGGGATGTGGCCACGCACACGGCCGCGGTGGCCGCTCCTACGAAAGTGATGATGCGCCTCACGACAACACTCCTCCCGTCCGGCGTACCGGACGTGTCCGTTTGCGACTGGGTGAAGATATTTGGCGAGCCCTGCTGACGGTTGAACCGTCCCCTGGGCGGAATCTAGACCCATTCCGCCGCGCAGCACACCCCTTCCGGCGGTCGGTTCCTCATGGGCTCCGGGTCAGCCCGGGCAGGGGAACGGCGCTCGACCGCGACCCGCGTGGTAGTGGAAGACCTGGTCCCCGGCGGTGAGCCGGACATACGCGCCGTCCACGAGCACCTGCAGGTACGCGCGGCCCGGTTCCGGACAACCGCACGATCCGTCCGACCAGGTGACCGAACCGGCCGCCACCACCGTGACCGCCGCGGCGCCTCCCGGGCCGCCGGTGCCGCCGGGGCCGAGGCGAGCCCGCAGGTCTGCCACCGCCGCGTCGATGACGGGTCGTAGCGATTCGTCGATGCCCTCGACCTCGACCCGTTGCCGGGCACCCGGTCCTCGCGGCAGCTCCCGGGCCGGACGCAGCCGAGCCCGCAGCACGTCGCGCGGCTCGGGAGAGGCCGGCGCGGCGGAGTCGTCGCCGTCCGGCCCGTCCTGCCCGCTCTGCCCTCCTGGTCGACCGGTCACCGAACCACCGTACGGCGCGAGCACCGTGCTCGGGGACGCGTAAACTCTGTGGGTGCCCGCCTACCTCGACCACGCCGCGACGACGCCGATGCTTCCCTCGGCCGTCGCCGCGATGACCGAGCAGCTGACCATCCCGGGGAACGCCTCCTCGCTGCACACCAGCGGTCGGCTCGCCCGTCGCGTCGTGGAGGAGTCGCGGGAGCGGATCGCCAAGGCGCTCGGTGCCCGACCGTCCGAGGTCGTCTTCACCTCCGGTGGCACCGAGTCCGACAACCTCGCCGTCGCCGGCACGTGGAAGGCACGCCGCGATGCAGACCCGGGCCGGATCCGCGTCGTGGCCAGCGCCATCGAGCACCACGCCGTCCTCGACTGCGTCGACCACCTCGTCAGCCACGAGGGCGCGAAGGTGAGCTGGGTCGGGCCCGACCCGCTCGGTGTGGTCACCGTCGCGGCGGTGCGTGCCGCGATCGAGGAGGACCCCGACTCCGTCGCGCTCGTCACGGTGATGTGGGCCAACAACGAGGTGGGGACGGTCCAGCCCGTCGCCGAGCTGGCCGCCCTGGCCCACGAGTTCGGGGTGCCGTTCCACACCGATGCCGTGCAGGCGGCTGGTCACGTTCCCGTCGACTTCGCTGCCTCGGGCGTCGACCTCATGACGGTGACCGGTCACAAGGTCGGAGGCCCGCTCGGGATCGGTGCGCTGCTCGTCCGGCGGGACGCGAAGGTGTTCCCCCAGACCTTCGGCGGTGGCCAGGAGCGCCAGATCCGCAGCGGCACGCTCGACGTCCCCGCCATCCGCGCCTTCGCCGTCGCCGTCGAGGAGTCCGTCGCCGCCCTGGAGACCGAGTCGGCGCGGCTCGTCGCGCTGCGCGACCGGCTCATCACCTCCGCGCAGGAGATGGGGTATGCGATCACGGTGACCGGCGCGTGGGAGCCCGGCGACGCCGTACGGCGCCTGCCCGGCAACGCCCACCTCCTCGTGCCGGGCTGCGAGGGCGACTCGCTGCTCTACCTGCTCGACGCTGCCGGGGTGCAGTGCTCGACGGGTTCGGCGTGCCAGGCGGGGGTGCCGCAGCCGTCCCACGTCCTGCTGGCCATGGGCCTGCCCGAGAGCACCGCCCGGGGGGCGCTGCGGCTCACGCTCGGCCACACCTCCACCGACGCCGACGTCGACGCGGTGCTGGCGGCGCTCCCCGCAGCCGTCGAGCGCGCCCGACGGGCCAGCGGGGCGGCGAGCTGATGCGCGTCGTCGCCGCCATGTCCGGGGGAGTGGACTCGGCTGTCGCCGCGGCACGGATGCTCGATGCCGGGCACGAGGTGGTCGGGGTGCACCTCGCGCTGTCGCAGAGCGCTGCGACCCTGCGCGAGTCGGCCCGCGGGTGCTGCACGATCGAGGACGCCGGCGATGCTCGCCGCGTCGCCGACGTGCTCGGGATCCCTTTCTACGTCTGGGACATGGCGGCGCGGTTCAAGCGCGACGTCATGGAGGACTTCGTCGCCGAGTACTCCGCCGGTCGGACGCCCAACCCGTGCCTGCGCTGCAACGAGAAGATCAAGTTCTCCGCGCTGCTGGACAAGGCGGTGGCGCTGGGGTTCGACGCCGTCGCCACGGGGCACTACGCGCAGATCGTCGAGGGCGACGACGGCGGTCGCGAGCTGCACCGCGCCGTGGACATGGCCAAGGACCAGTCGTACGTCCTCGGCGTGCTCGACACCGAACAGCTGGCCCGTGCGTTCTTCCCGCTCGGTGACACGACGAAGCCGCAGATCCGTGCGGAGGCAAGGGAACGCGGCTTCTACGTCGCCTCCAAGCCGGACTCGCACGACATCTGCTTCATCCCCGACGGTGACACCCGGGGCTGGCTCACGGCGCGGCTCGGTGAGCAGTCCGGCGACATCGTCGACGCTGCGTCGGGGGAGGTCGTCGGGGAGCACGCGGGCTCCTACGGCTACACCGTCGGGCAGCGACGTGGGCTCGGCCTGCCGCGTTCGAGCCAGGACGGGGAGCCGCGCTACGTCGTCGGGGTCGATGCCACTACCAACACCGTGACCATCGGGACGGCAGACCTGTTGGGGGTCAACGCGATTCGCGGCGACCACGCGCGCTGGTGCGGCGCTCCCCCCGATGGGGTCGTCGAGGTCGGTGCGCAGGTGCGCGCACACGGCGAGGAGGTGCCCGCCCAGGCGTGGGCCAGCGGCGAGGACGTCGAGGTGCGGCTCTCCACCCGCATGCGGGGCGTCGCCCCGGGGCAGTCGGTGGTGCTCTACGAGGGCACGCGTGTGGTGGGTTCGGCGACGATCGCCTCGAGCTGGCTGGAGCGCTGACCCCGGTGGCGTCCAGGGAGATCCGGGACGGGACGCCCCTGGCGCGCGTCCGGGCGTTGTGCCTGGGCTTTCCCGCGACGGAGGAACGCGTCTCCCACGGGGAGCCCTGCTGGTTCGCCGGCGGGAAGAAGCTGTTCGTCGCGGCGGCCCAGCAGCACCACGACGACCGGGTGGGGTTCTGGGCCGCAGCCCCCGAGGGGGTGCAGGGTGCCCTGGTCGCCGCCGAGCCCGAGCGGTACTACCGACCACCGTACGTCGGCACCCGCGGGTGGATCGGGGTGCACCTCGATGTCGACGACGTCGACTGGGACCGCGTCGAGGGCGTGGTCGAGGACGCGTGGCGACAGGTCGCGCCGAAGCGGTTGCTCGCGGAGTACGACGGCGCCTGAGCGCCTGAGCGCCTGAGCGCCCTCGGGAGTCGTCGGGCTGCGGGAGGCACTCGTCGTCGCGTGCCGGTTGTCCACAGGTGTCTCTTCTGGCTGTGGTTGTCCACCGGGAGGGGTGCTGGGGCTTGACGCTGGGGTGGTGAAATGGGTTGGGGGGCAACAGGTTTGGGTGGGTCAGCGTGCCGGTGGGTTGTCGGTGGTGGGTCGTAGTGTGGGGGGTATGGAGGGGTTGTCGGCACCGGTGGACCTGGCTTCGCGTCGGGTGGCGGTGGCTGCTGCGGTGGTGGCGGTGCGGGGGTTGGGGCCGGAGCTGTTCGCGGCGGTGGGGTCCGAGCTGGGGGTGTTGTTGGGGGAGCTGGACGGGTTGGCGCAGGCGTGTGCGGCGGCGCAGGTGGCGGTGGTGGCTGAGGCGGTGAGCCGTGGTGAGGTGAGCGCGGCTGGTTCGGGTGGTGGGGGTCCGCGGGCGTTGTCGGGTGTGGCGTGGGTGGTCGAGCATGCGCCGTCGTTGCGTGCTGGTGGTGCGCGGGCGGTGGTGTCGTTGGCGCAGGCGTTCACCAAGGCGTGCAACGCCCCGGTGGCTGCGGCGTTGGCGTCGGGTCGGGTGCCGGTGCGGTCGGCGGCGGTGGTGGTCGATGAGCTGGCGCGGTTGCGGCCGTTGCTGGTCGATGGGGCGGAGCCGGCGGTCGCCGAGGGGTTGTTGTCGATGGTGGTCGCGCACGGGCCGTCGGGGGCTCGGATGGTGCGGCCGGCGTTGTTGGCCCGGCACGGGTTGGAGGGTGTGCTTCAGCGCGAGCAGGACGTGGCGCGGCGGTTTGCGTCGTTGTCGGCGCCGATGGGTGGGGCGGTGGGGGTGTTCGAGTACCGGTTGAGCCTGGACACGGAGGCGTCGGCGGTGTTGGAGGCGGCGCTGGGGCCGTTGTCGGGGCCGAGGTCGGTTGATGGTGAGCCGGATCTGCGGTCGTCGGGGCAGCGTCGGGCGGAGGCGTTGGTGGAGGTGGTGCGGCGGGCGGTGGGTGCGGGGCAGGGGGTGCCGTCGACGAGCAAGGCGCAGCTGTTCGTGAGCGTGGACTATGACGACCTGGTCGCACGGACCGGTGCTGGGACGACGTTGGGTGGTGCGTCGACGGGGCAGGTGCTGGCCCCGGAGACGGTGCGCCGGGTCGCGTGTGATGCGTCGGTGATCCCGGTGGTGATGGGTGCCAAGGGGGAGGTGTTGGACTTCGGTCGGGCGCGGCGGTTGTTCAAGAGCTCCCAGGTGAAGAGGTTGTGGCTGCGTGATGGTGGGTGCACGTTCCCGTCGTGCTCGGTCCCGGCGCAGTGGTGTGATGCCCATCATCTGGTGCACTGGGCCGACGGTGGGCCCTCGGACCTGGACAACGCGGCGCTGTTGTGCGGGCGGCACCACACGGTGGTCCACACCCGTGGCCACGCCGGGACCCTGCACACCGACAGACCGGACGGCGGTGATAGCGGTGGTGGCGGTGGTGGCGGTGGTGGCGGATCGGGTGGGTCGGTGAGCTGGGACCTGACCCCGGGCTCCTACGACCAGCTGCTCGCGGACTGGCGGTCCAGGACCCGAGCGTGACCCCGCCCCACCCGGCCGCCCCGACCAGGGCAGCCGGGAGGTCGGCACGCCCAGCGACGTGGTCGGGGGGTGTCACCGGTGCGGACTAGAGTCGAGGCCGTGGCTCGCGCAACTGGTATCGGCTCCCTTCCCGGCACCGACATCCGTGAGTCACTGCGCGGAGTACGCGAGATCCTGGCGGTCGACGACCACCTTCCCTACCTGCCCGAGCTGCCCGCCCGTGGACCCGGCGCCGACATGATCGGTCGAGCGGCCGGCCTGCTCGTGGACCTCCACGTCGACCTGCAGCCCGCCGGCTGGCGGCTCGTCGAACGGCCCGGCCACGACGCCTCACGCACCGGGGCGCTCTGGCACGAGGACCTGGACGAGCTGGCCGAGGCGTTCGACGGCTGGCAGGGCGAGCTCAAGCTCCAGTGCACCGGGCCGTGGACCCTCGCTGCGCAGCTCGAGCTCACCCGCGGCGAGAAGGTCCTCGTCGACCCCGGCGCGGTGCGAGACCTCACGGGTTCACTGGCGGAGGGGATCCGCGTCCACCTCGACACCGTGCAGCGACTGGTGCCCGGCGCGCGCCTGGTCCTGCAGATCGACGAACCCTCCCTGCCCGCGGTCCTCGCGGGCCACCTGCCGACCGCCTCCGGGTACGGGCACCTGCGCTCCGTCGACCCACAGCGCGCGATGAACGGACTACGAGAGGTGCTCGACGCGGCCGGGACGCACCCGCTGGTCCCCGGCGCGCGCGCCCGCGACCCACGAGCGGACCAGACGGCCCACGCCGAGGCGCCGCTGGCCGAAGCCCGGGCGACGGTCGTGCACTGCTGCGACCGCGACATACCGCTCCCACTGCTGCGCGCCACCGGTGTCGGTGCGGTGTCCCTCGATGTCACCGACCTCACCCCGCAGCGCTGGGAGTCGATCGCCGCCACGACCGAACAGGGCGTCGCCCTGTGGGCCGGGTGCCTGGCGACCGATGGGTCGAGCACGAGCAAGGCCGCGGCCCACGTCGTCCAGCGCGGCTGGAGCGACGCCGGGTTGTCCGCGCGGGGACTCGCCGACCTGGTCGCCACGCCGACGTGTGGGCTGGCCGGGCTCACACCCCAAGGGGCCTGGAGCGTTCAACGCAGAGCAGTCGAGGTGGCTGCCGAATGGACCGAACGAGCCGAGAGCTGACCCACCGATGAGCAGCACGACCAACACCCCGATGAGCACCACCCCCACCGCCAGCGGCCCTGCGGCAGCCGGCGCCGCAACGGCGTCCCGGACGCGCGTGCCGTGGCAGGCGAAGTACCTGATGCTGTCCCTGATCTGGGGTTCGAGCTTCCTGCTCATGAAGGTCGGGCTGCGCACCATGGCACCGCTGCAGATCTCCGGGCTGCGGATCTACGCCGGCACCCTCACCCTGCTCGTCCTGTTGCTCGTCACCGGCGGCCGGCTGCCGCGTGGTCGCCGGACGTGGGGGCACCTGACCGTCTCCGGAATCTTCCTCACCGTCCTGCCGTTCAGCCTCTTCGCCCTCGGGGAGGAACGCGTCTCCTCCGCGCTGGCCGGCATCGGCAACGCGACCACCCCGATCGCCGCCCTGTTCTTCGCCCTCCTGCTGCTCCCCAGCGACCGGCTGTCGCCGCGCAAGCTCGCTGCGGTGCTCATCGGGTTCGTCGGCGTCGTGGTGATCACCCAGCCCTGGGAGTCCGCCGGCCGCCCCGACCTGCTCGGCTTCGGCATGACCCTCGTGGCGGGTGCCTGCTACGGCCTCGGCTGGACCTACAACCGCCGCTACCTCGGCAACGCCGACCTCGGTGGCCTCTCCATGCCGACGGCGTTGCTCGTGGTGGGCTCGGCCCTGATGGCCCCGGTGCTCCTGGTGTGGTGGGCCCTGCACAGGGACACGTATGCCGCCCCGTGGAGCGGGCACGTCGACCCCTCCGGGGGTGGCTGGCTCGTCCCCCTCCTGTGCGTCCTTGCCCTGGGCATCGTGGGAACCGGGCTGGCCTACATGCTGCAGTTCGACGTCGTGCGCGGCGCGGGAGCCACCGTGAGCACGACCGTCACCTACCTGATCCCCGTCGTCTCGGTCGTCCTCGGCGTCCTGGTACTGGGGGAGCACCTCGCCTGGCCGCAGCTGCTCGGTGCGGCGATCGTCCTGGTGTCCGCCGTGGTCGTCGGGCTCCCCGCCCGACGACGCAGGCTCGAGGCCGACCCGGCTCTCTGAGCCGGTCGGGGCCGGTCGGGCCGGTCGGGGCCGGTCAGGCCGAGGGCTGGTGCACCTCGCGCCGCAGGATCTTGCCCGTCGGGCCCTTGGGGAGCTCGTCGACCGCCCAGATGTGGCGCGGGTACTTGTAGGCGGCGATCTTCGACTTCACGAAGGCCTGCACGTCCTCCAGCGTCGCCTCGGCGCCGGGCCGCAGGGCCACGGCCGCACCGACCTCCTCGCCGAGCAGGTCGTCGGGCACGGCCACGACCGCGGCCTCCAGCACGTCGGGGTGCGTGTAGAGCACCTCCTCGACCTCGCGGGGGTACACGTTCATGCCACCGCGCAGGATCATGTCCTTCTTGCGGTCGACGATCGTGAAGTAGCCCTCGTCGTCCATCGTCGCGAGGTCGCCGGTGCGGAACCAGCCGTCGGGGATGGCCTCTGCCGTGGCCTCGGGGTTGTCCCAGTAGCCCTTCATGACGTTGTCGCCGCGGATCGCGATCTCGCCGACCCCGTCACCTGCCGGGACGTCGTTGCCGTCGAGGTCGACGAGCTTCATCTCGCACCCCGGGATGGCCACGCCGATGGTGCCGGGCTTGCGCTCCATGGTGGGCATGTTGAACGACGCGACCGGTGAGGTCTCGGACAGCCCGTACCCCTCGAGGATCATGCAGCCGAACTTCTCCTCGAACGCCTTCATCACCTCGTGCGGCATGGCCGAGCCGCCGGAGCAGCAGGTGCGCAGCGACGTGGCATCCATGCTGTCGGCGTCGGGGTGGTTGAGGATCGCGGCATACATGGTGGGCACACCCAGCATGATCGTGACCTTCTCGTCGTTGATCACGGTGATGGCCTCGGCCGGGTCGAACCGCGGGATGAGCGCGAGTGACGCCCCGGCGATGACCGCCGCGTTGAGCCCCACGACGAGCCCGAAGACGTGGAACAGCGGCAGGCATCCCATGACCACGTCGTCGGTGGTGGTCTCCTGGATGTCGATGGCGCTGCGGTGGGCGTTGAGGTGGACGTTGCTGTGGGTGAGCTCGGCGCCCTTGGGGCGACCCGTGGTGCCCGAGGTGTAGAGCACGATCGCCGTGTCGTCGTCGGCGCGTTCGTGCGGCTCGGCGATCGGCTCACCCTCCTCGATGGCTCCCTCGTCCGGCCCGAGCGGCCCGCACTGGACGATCCGGGTCCCGGAGTTCGCGGCGCCCTCCGTGGCCTCGGCGACGAAGTCCGGCCACACGAACGCCACCTTCGCCCCCGAGTTCGTGAAGAAGAAGTCGATCTCGCCGGACTTGAGCAGCGGGTTCATCGGCACGACGACGGCGCCGGCGAGCAGGGACCCGAAGAACACCACGGGGAACGCCGGGACGTTCGGCAGGATGATGGCCACCCGGTCGCCTGGCTCGACCCCCGCAGCACGCAGCGACCCGGCCACCCTGGCCGCCATGGCGTGCAGCTGGGCGTAGCTCAGGTCGTTGCCCCTGAACTTGATGGCGGCCTGGTCGGGCGCCTTCCGTGCAGTGCTGACCAGGTTGGTCGCGAGGTTGGTCATCGGGGCTCCGCATCGTCGGGGAACGTGACTTGGACGTGGTCCGGACATCCTTGCCGCTCCCGCCGGGTTTGGCCATGCGCTGGATCGTGAGTGTGTGGCTCAGGCGACCACCGTCGGTGCGGTGCGGCAGGATGGCCCGCGTGAGTGAGACCGTCTCCAGCAGCGTCCCCGACCAGGCCCGTCACGAGTGGACCGACCTCGCCGAGCAGGCCGGCGCAGCGCAGTTCGCCTACCACGTCAAGGACGCCCCGACGATCAGCGACGGCGAGTACGACGGCCTCATCCGCCGGTTGACCGAGCTCGAGGACGAGCACCCCGAGCTGCGGACCCCGCAGAGCCCCACCCAGCAGGTCGGGGGAGCGGTCTTCAGCACCGACTTCCAGGCGGTGGACCACCTCGAGCGGATGTTGTCGCTGGACAACTGCTTCTCACCCGAGGAGCTGGCTGCCTGGGCGGCGCGGGTGACCCGTGACTCCGGGAGGGCCGACTTCCACTACCTGTGCGAGCTCAAGATCGACGGGCTCGCGGTCAACCTGCTGTACGAGAAGGGGCGCCTGGTGCGCGCGCTGACCCGTGGCGACGGCCGCACCGGCGAGGACGTGACCCACAACGTCCGGACCATCGACGGCATACCCCACCAGCTCGCCGGCACCGACCACCCGGCGCGCGTCGAGGTCCGGGGCGAGGTGTTCTTCCCGCTCGAGGGTTTCGCCGACCTCAACGCCTCCCTCGTGGAGGCGGGCAAGCCACCGTTCGCCAACCCGCGCAACTCGGCCGCCGGGTCGTTGCGCCAGAAGGACCCCCGGGTGACGGCGAGCCGGCCCCTGCACATGCTCGTCCACGGCATCGGCTTCCGGGAGGGCCTGGAGCTGACCCGCCAGTCGCAGGCCTACGAGCTGCTGCGCGGGTGGGGCCTGCCCATCTCGAGCCACTCCAGGGTCGTCGACACGATCGAGGAGGTGCAGGCGTTCGTCGCCCACTTCGGTGAGCACCGGCACAGCGTCGAGCACGAGCTCGACGGCATCGTCGTCAAGGTCGACGAGGTCAGCGTCCAGCGCCAGCTCGGGTCCACCTCGCGGGCCCCCCGCTGGGCCATCGCCTACAAGTACCCGCCGGAGGAGGTCAACACCAAGCTCCTGGACATCCAGGTCAACGTCGGACGCACCGGCCGGGTGACACCGTTCGGGGTGATGGAACCGGTGCTCGTCGCCGGGTCCACCGTCGAGCGGGCCACCCTGCACAACGGTGACGAGGTCCGTCGCAAGGGCGTGCTCATCGGCGACACCGTCGTCCTGCGCAAGGCCGGTGACGTGATCCCCGAGATCCTCGGACCGGTGGTCGAGCTGCGGGACGGCTCCGAGCGGGAGTTCGTCATGCCGACCCACTGCCCGTCCTGCGGCACCGCCCTGGCGCCCGAGAAGGAGGGCGACAAGGACATCCGCTGCCCCAACGCCCGGACCTGCCCGCAGCAGCTGCGCGAGAGGCTCGCGGGGCTGGCAGGTCGGGGTGCCTTCGACATCGAGTCGCTGGGCTGGGAGGGGTCGATGGCCCTCCTGGAGTCCGGGGTGCTCGAGGACGAGTCGGGGCTGTTCGCGTTGGGCGAGAAGGAGATCGCGCAGGTTCCGCTGTTCACGCGCGCGGCGAAGAAGACCGACCCCGAGGGCGAGGTCATCGACGGCCGCATCCTCTCGGCCAACGGCCGCCGCCTCGTCGAGAACCTGCAGCAGGTCAAGGACCAGCCGTTGTGGCGGGTCCTGGTCGCCCTGTCGATCCGCCACGTCGGTCCCACCGCGGCGCGGGCACTCGCCCAGCACTTCGCCTCCATGGACCGGATCCGCGCTGCCAGCCTCGAGGAGCTCGCCGGCGTCGAAGGCGTGGGGGCGGTGATCGCCGAGGCGGTGCGCGAGTGGTTCGACGCACCCGGCAACGACTGGCACGTGCGGATCGTCGAGCGCTGGGCCGCCGACGGCGTGCGGATGCAGGACGCCCGCGACGAGTCGCTCGAGCAGACCCTCGCCGGGCTGACCATCGTCGTCACCGGGTCGCTCGAGGGGTTCTCCCGCGACGAGGCCAAGGAGGCGATCCTGACCCGCGGTGGCAAGGCCTCGGGCTCGGTCTCGAAGAAGACCGACTACGTCGTCGTCGGCGAGAACGCCGGGACCAAGGAGGACAAGGCCCGCGAGCTCGGGCGTCCGATCCTCGACGAGGCGGGCTTCCGTCGGCTGCTCGACCACGGTCCCGAGCCCACCGACGAGCCGACCGCCCAGCCGACCGCCCAACCGACCGACGAGCCGACCGACGAGCCGGCTCCTGAGCCAGCCCCCGACGCGGTAGGCGAGGAGGACCTGACGTGATCGACGAGCAGACCTTCCTGCGGTTCTGCGACGAGGCCCTGCTCGCGATGCGGGACCTCGTCGTCGACCTCGGTGACGACCTCGCCAACGCGCGACCGGACCTGCCCGGCGCCAACAGCCCCTACGCGATCCTCACGCACTGCCTCGGAGTGGTGGGTAACTGGGCCTCCACGGTGAACCTCGGCGAGGTCGTGCCACGTGACCGTGACGCCGAGTTCACGGCGAGTGGCCCGGTGGCCGGGCTGGCCGCGGAGACCGACCTGATCCGCAGCTCCTTGGAGGAGTGGGTGGGCCGCTCGACACCGCAGTCACCCCCGGCGAACCTGACCGGCGACCGCGTGGACTGGTTCGCCGCCACCCAGGGCGGTGTCCTGCTGCACGTCTACGAGGAGCTCGCCCAGCACCGCGGCCAGATGGAGGTGACCCGCGACGTGCTGCTCGCCCGGCTCCGCCCCTAGCGCCTACGGCGCACACGCCATACGAGGGGTTTGTGTGACTCACCCACATTGAGCAGGCACGTTGCCGGGCGAAGCATGGCGGGCATGCGCCCGACAACGACGTCTCGCCGGCGGATCACCGCCCTCGCCACCACTGCCAGCCTCGCCCTCCTGGGTGGACTGGCCACCGCTGCCCCCGCCTCGGCGGACAAGCCACAGAGCGGGCACTGCGCCCGCCAGTCCAAGGCCATCGTCCCCGGTGCCGAGGTGCAGAAGGTCGCCTGCCTCGGTGACCTCACCACCGCAGGCACGACCGTCTCGGGCCACACCAACCCCAACGACTGGGCGGGGTTGCACGCTGCCGGCACCGTCAACCCGACCGGGGTGCCCGGCATCCAGGTGGACGGGTACTTCCCCGACACCTCGACGACGAACACGAACAACGGCTGGAACCACGACTCGCAGTTCGTCCTGCGCATCCCGGACCAGTGGAACGGCGGCCTGGTGGTCAGCGGTGCTCCCGGAGTCCGTGGCCAGTACGCCAACGACTTCATCATCAGCGACTGGGTCCTGAGCAAGGGGTACGCCTTCGCCTCGACCGACAAGGGCAACACGGGTGCGGCGTTCTACCGCGACGGCAGCAGCCCCGGTGGCTCGATCCGCGAGTGGAACTCCCGCGTCACCCAGCTGACCGTCGCCGCCAAGACCACGCTGCGCAAGGTCTACGCCAAGGCGCCCAAGCGCACCTGGATGGTCGGCATCTCCAACGGCGGCTACCTCACCCGCTGGCAGCTCGAGAACCGCCCCGACCTCTACGACGGCGGAGTCGACTGGGAGGGCACCCTGTTCCGGGCCAACGGCCCGAACCTGCTGACCTACCTGCCCACCGCGCTGAAGAACTACCCCGCGTACGCCGCCAACGGTGACCAGGCCGCGCACGACGCAATGATCGCGGCGGGCTTCGCCCCCGGCTCGGAGTTCCTCTGGCCGTTCCACTACGCCTACTACTGGGACCTGACCCAGCGGATCTACCGCGAGGAGTTCGACCCGCAGTGGGACGGCGACCTCGATGCCGGTGTGCCGTTCTGCGCCAGCGGCACCCCGAACTGCGACGCCGACTACGACTACGCCTCGCGGCCCAAGGCCGTCAAGGACGCGGTCAGGTCGGTCTCGCTGACGGGCAAGATCGGCAAGCCGATGATCACCATCCACGGCACGCTCGACACGCTGCTGCCGAAGGCCACCGACTCCGACGTCTACGACAAGCTCATCGACCGGGCAGGGTCGGGCCGGCTGCACCGCTACTACTCGGTCGAGGACGGCACCCACACCGACGGGCTCTACGCGGCCTACCCGAACCAGCTGCGTCCCATGCTGCCGTGCGCACGCAGTGCGTTCGACACCCTGACGGCCTGGGTGGAGCACGGGAGGAGGCCTCCGGCAGACGGTCTCGTCGCCCGCCCGAGCGGCGGTGACCTCGTCAACACCTGCGCCTTGTGAGCTGAGGTCCTGACGGTGGGGTGAAGGTATGGCGCACCGGGGTGGTGCTGGCGGTCGTCTCCGCCGGTCTCACCCCGGTGCGCCGGCTTGTTCTTCCCAGAGTGCCTTGGTCTCGTTCATCGTGCGCTCCATGATCCGCACCATCGCGTCACGCGCCTTGTCGACGTCACCGCGCTGGATGGACTGGGCCACGTCGGCATGCAGCTGAAGCGCGTCCACGTGCGGGTGGTGGGGCATCAGGCCGTAGGCATGGCGACCGGTGAGCACCTCGGCGATGGGCTGGTGCAGGTGCTCGAACATCTCGTTGCCCGAGGCAGCCAGGACGCGCCGGTGGAAGTCGATGTCGAGCGTGAGGAACAGGTCCATCTCTCCCGCGCGTCCGGCCTCCCACATCCGGGCGGCGAGGCCGACGAGCTCGCTGGCAGCACGCGGTTCGGCGCGCTGTGCGGCCAGCCCGGCAGCCTGGGGCTCCACGGCGCTGCGCAGCTCGGTGATGGACCGCAGCTGGGCGATCCGACCCGCGCCGGCCAAGCGCCAGCGGATGACGAGCGGGTCGTACACGTTCCACCCGCTGGCATCCTGGATCACGGTGCCGATCCGGCGCCGTGACTCCACGAGTCCCATCGAGGACAGCACGCGCAGCGCCTCCCGGACCACCGAGCGCGACACGGCGTGGTGCGCGGCGAGGTCCTCGATGAACAGGACGGTGCCAGCGGTCAGCTCGCCCCCACAGATGGCGGTACCGAGGTTGTCCAACAGCCGGGCGTGCAGTCCCGAGAGCGCGCCCCCCACTCGGTCGACCGCTGCACCCTGTGTCATGGGCCAAAGCATACGCATGGCGGTCAGGGGGTTGTCTAAAGCAGACTTATGATCATAGTCTTCGAGAACTAAGCGGGCATGTGATCCGTACGGCGACAGTCCCAACGGCGGGGCGGCCAGAGTTCGAAGGAGACAGGCGTGGGACGTCAGTCAGTAGTAGTGAGCACCTCCCTGGCCGTGGTCGCAGCCCTCGGGCTGTCCGCCTGCGGTGGCGACAGCGGTGACGGCAGCACGTCGGGGTCCACCACGGTCCGGGTCACCTTGGCCAACCACGTGTGGACGGACAACCTCAAGGCCGCCCTGCCGGAGTTCGAGAAGGAGTCCGGTCTCAAGGTCGAGGTCACCCAGCTCGGCGAGGACCAGCTCTCCGACCAGTACAACGTCAAGCTCAACGCGGGCTCCACCGACCTCGACGTGATGATGTACCGCCCACTGCAGGAGGGTCGCCTCTTTGCCAGGAACGGCTACCTCGCAGACCTCACCAAGGACGTCGAGGGAGCCAAGGACTGGAACTGGAGCGACTTCCAGCCCGGTCCGGTCGCCGCGACCACCGACGAGGACCAGGTCGTCGGCGTCCCGCTCATCACCGAGCAGGAGGTCCTCTACTACCGCAAGGACCTGCTGGCCAAGGCCGGCTATGCCGCCCCGCCCAAGACCCTCGATGAGCTGAAGGCCGCGGCGGCCAAGATCCAGAGCCAGAACCCCGGTGTCGCTGGCTTCGTGGCCCGCACCGGCAAGAGCGCGGCCGTCACGCAGTTCTCCAGCTACCTCTACTCCTTCGGTGGCAACTGGACCGACGAGAGTGGCAAGGCCACCGTCAGCACCCCGGAGGCCAAGCAGGCCTACGCCTTCTACGGCGGCCTCATCCGCGAGAACGGACCGAAGAACGTCAGCACCGACATGAGCTGGCCGGAGGCGATGGCCATCTACACCCAGGGCAAGGCGGCGTTCTACACCGAGGCGTCCTCGCTGTACAAGAACGCGACCGACAAGGCCAAGTCCAAGGTGAGCGACACGACCGGTTTCGCGACGTTCCCGGCCGGGCCGGCGGGAGCGAGGCCGTACAACGTGCCGTCGTGGGCACTCGGCATCAACGAGGCGTCCAAGAACCAGGACAACGCCTGGAAGTTCATCCAGTGGGCGACGAGCAAGGAGCAGGTGCTGGCCAACCAGAAGGCCGGTGTTCCCGGCGCCCGGACCTCGGTCTCGAGCGACCCGGCAGCCACCTCGACCTACCCCAAGGACCTCGTTGACGCCACGACCGCGGGCGCCAAGGAGGGCGTCGGCTACGACCGGCCCCGCGTCGAGAAGGTCCCTGAGGCCCGGGAGATCGTCGGCCAGCCGATCGTCGAGGCGATCACCGGCAAGGACTCCGCCGCTGCTGCCGATGCGGCGCAGCAGGCCTTCCAGAAGCTGCTCGACGACGAGAAGTAGGCCGTCCGTCGACCGATGAGCACCCCTGGCGGCTGGGTGGCCCCCCCAGCCCGGTCGCCAGGGATCTCGCTCGCGCTCTCCATCCCCTTGGCGAGCCCGGTGCACCCTGAAGACCACCCGGCCCCCTCCTGACCCCCGGAGCCCCAGCATGACCGCAACGACCGTGACCACCCCGACGCTCGCGCGCCCCACCCCCGGGTGGGCCCAGTGGGCCAACGACCACCGCAAGTGGTTGTTCGCCGCGCCGGCCATGGTCTTCGTGGCGGTGCTCATCGTCTTCCCCGTCGCCTGGACGATCTACCTGAGCCTCACCGACGCCGAGGGCTCGGTCCGCCGGAAGAAGGAGTTCGTCGGCGCCGGCAACTACCTCGAGGTGCTCGGTGACACCGCGCGGTTCTGGCCGGCGGTGCTGCGGACGGTCCAGTTCACGGGGGTGGCGCTGCTGGCCGAGGTGGTGATCGGTATGGCGATCGCCCTGCTCCTGTGGAGGCCCTTCCGGGGGGAGAAGTGGGTGCGTGTGGCGATCCTCATGCCGCTCGTGGCGACCCCCGTCGCCGTCGGCATGATGTGGCGGCTCATCTTCGACCCCAACATCGGCCTCGCGAACCAGGTGCTCGGCTGGGTGGGCATCCCGGCGCAGCCCTGGCTCGCCGGCGAACGTTCCGCGCTGTGGACCACGATCATCATCGACGTGTGGCAGTGGACCCCGATGGTCGTGCTGATCCTGCTCGCAGGACTGACGTCGCTGTCCGACGAACCGGACGAGGCTGCTCGGGTGGACGGTGCGAACTCGTGGCAGCGGTTCCGGTTCATCACCCTGCCGATGCTGATGCCCACGGTCGTCGTCGCGATCCTGCTGCGCGGTATCGACGCACTGAAGACGTTCGACATCCTCTACGCCACCAAGGGCAAGGGCGGCGGTTCCTTCCACGAGGTCGAGACGCTGAACGTCTACGCCTACGGGCTGTCCTTCGACTACAACGAGTACGGGAAGTCCTCCACCGTGCTCATCCTCTTCTTCCTCATCATCGTCGGCTCCATGTGGGTGCTGACCCGGCGCCGGAAGGACGTCTGATGCGCAGGCGCAGCTCCTACACCACGTTCCGTTTCACCGCCCTCGTGGTCGTCGTCCTCGCCCTGCTGGCGCCGCTGGCATGGATGGTCTCGGCATCCCTCAAGACCAACGTCGACATCTACGACACGAGCAAGGCACTGTTCTTCGCCCCGACGACGGAGAACTACCTGACCGTCCTGCAACGCGCCAACTACGTCGCGTTCGTCCTCAACAGCTTGTGGGTGGCCTTCGCCAGCACCGTTCTCTCCCTCATCCTGGGCGTGCCTGCTGCCTACTCGATGAGCCGGTTCGCCATGCGCCGCTCCGCCCTGGTGGTGCTGATGGCGCGGGTCATCCCGGGGGTCTCGCTGCTGGTGCCGTGGTACTACGTCTTCTCGAACCTGCGCCTGGTCGGTGGTTTCTCCGTCCTCGTGCTGAGCCACATGTTCGTTTCCCTGCCCCTGGTCGTCTACATCATGATGGGGTACTTCGACGGGCTGCCGCCGGAGCTCGAGGAGTCCGCGCAGGTCGACGGCCTCACCCCGATCGGGGCGTTCCGCCGCATCACGCTTCCCCTGTCGACGCCGGGCATCGCCACCGCCGGGATCTTGGCGTTCATCTTCTCCTGGAACAACTTCATGTTCGCCCTGGTCCTGTCCGGCGCCGACACCAAGACCCTGCCCGTGGCGATCTTCGACTTCGTCGGGTACGCCAGCATCGACTGGGGCGGCCTGATGGCCGCAGCCACCGTCGTGACCGTGCCGATCATGGTCCTCGCGCTGTTCGCCCAGAAGTACGTCGTCTCCGGGCTCACCGCCGGCGCGACGAAGGGCTGACCCGTGGAGACCATCGAACGCGTCGAGACCTTCCTCGTTGCTCCCCGCTGGCTGTTCGTCCGGGTGGAGACGTCGGCCGGGCTCGTCGGCTGGGGGGAAGCGACCTGCGAAGGGCGCTCGGAGACGGTCCGCACGGCGGTGGACCAGCTCGCCGAGCTGCTCGTCGGACAGGATCCCGAGCGCATCGAGGACCACTGGCAGGTCATGACCAAGGGTTCCTTCTACCGGGGTGGTCCGATCCTGGCCAGTGCCGTGAGCGGGCTCGACCAGGCGTTGTGGGACATCAAGGGCAAGCGGTATGCCGCGCCGGTGCACCAGCTGCTCGGTGGCGCGGTGCGCGACCGCATCCGGGTGTACGGCTGGGTGGGTGGTGACGAGCCGAACGAGGTCCGCGACCACATCTCCGCCCAGGTCGAAGGTGGCCTGACCGCCGTGAAGATGAACGCCAGCGGGCGGATGAGCCCGGTGGCGACCGTTGCCGAGATCGACGGGGTCGTGGCCCGGGTGGCCGCGGCCCGGGAGGTCCTGGGTGACGAGCGCGACGTCGCGGTCGACTTCCACGGCCGGTTCACGTTGGCCAACGCGCGTCGGGTCGCTCCGTTGCTCGAACCCTTTCGCCCGTTCTTCCTCGAGGAACCGGTCGTCCCCGAGAACTCCCACCTCATCGGCGACTTCGTCCGCTCGACCACGACACCGGTGTCGACGGGGGAGCGGCTCTACTCGCGCCAGGAGTTCCTGCCCGTCCTGCAGGCCGGGATCGCGGTGGCCCAACCCGACCTGTCCCATGCCGGGGGCATCACCGAGGTGCGCAAGATCGCCGCGTTGGCGGAGACGTTCGACGTCCAGCTGGCACCGCACTGTCCCCTGGGTCCGCTCGCCCTCGCAGCCTGTCTGCAGGTCGGGTTCGCGACCCCGAACTTCCTGATCCAGGAGCAGAGCATCGGCATCCACTACAACCAGGGCGCCGAGGTGCTCGACTACGTCGTCGACCCCGCGCCGTTGGCCTTCGTCCACGGCCACATCGAGCGCTTGACCGGCCCCGGCCTGGGCGTGGAGATCGACGAAGCGGCCGTTCGGGCCGCCGACCGGCGGGGGCACGCGTGGCGTGGCCCGGTCTGGCGCCACCCCGACGGCTCGTTCGCGGAATGGTGAACCAGATGTCCCTGACCGCAGCGGACTTCCTCTCGGGCCTTCGGGGAGCGAGGGTCATGGTCGTCGTGCGGGGGACCGACTCGGACTCTGCTGTCGAGACGGCCCTCACCCTGTTCGACGCAGGCATGCGCTTCGTCGAGGTGGCCCTGACCACCCCTGCGGCGACCCAGGTCATCGCCCGTGTCGCTGCTCGCAAGCCCCGCGACGCGGTCATCGGCGCGGGCACCGTCTGCACGGTCGACGACGTGGCTGCTGTCGAGGCGGCGGGCGCCCAGTTCGTGGTGACCCCGGCAGTGCTGCCCTCGATCGTTGAAGCTGCTCGCCGCGGGATCCCCGTGGCCGCAGGGGCACTCACGCCGACGGAGGTCGTCACGGCCCGCGACCTGGGCGCGACGGTGGTCAAGCTCTTCCCTGCCTCGGTCGGAGGCCCCGGGTACCTCAGGGCGATCCGCGACCCGTTTCCCGACATCCCGTTGATGGCGGTCGGTGGTGTCGGGGCCGACCTGGCCGCCGAGTACCTCGAGGCCGGCGCCGTCGCCGTCGGGGTCGGGGGACCCCTGGTCGGCGACGCGGCGAGTGGTGGCGACCTGGGCGTCCTGCGCGAGCGGGCGCGTGCGTATGCCGCGCTGTCCAGGAGGACCCCGTGAGCCCCTCGCCCGAGGTCGTCACCCTGGGCGAGTCGATGGTCTCCTTCCGCTGGCCGGGGCCGTTCGCCCTGGGTGGACAGGTGACGGCACGGCTGGCCGGTGCCGAGTCCAACGTGGCGATCGGGCTGGCCCGGCTGGGCCACCGGGTGAGCTGGGTGGGCCGCGTGGGTGACGACCCGTTCGGTGAGCTCGTGCTTCGCGAGCTGCGGGCCGAGGGGGTCGACGTCACCGCTGCCCGCCGGGAGCCGGAGGCGGTCACCGGGGTGATGTTCGCCGCGTCGCGGACTTCTGACGTCGTGCAGGTGGAGTACCGACGGGCGGGTTCGGCCGGGTCCCGGCTCACCCCCGAGGACGCCGAGCGAGCACTGGCGACCCTGCCGCAGATGCTGCACGTCACCGGGATCACCCCCGCGTTGTCCGACGACGCTCGTGCAGCCGTCCAACACGCCGTGACGATCGCCGCCGCCGCGGGCGTGCTCGTGTCGCTGGACGTCAACTACCGTTCGCGGCTGTGGAGCCGCACCGAGGCCAGAGCCGCGCTCCGTCCGCTGGTGCGGCACACCCAGGTGCTCATCGCGTCGGAGGACGAGCTGGACCTCGTGGCGGACGGCAACGAGAGCGATGCCGTCGCATCGCTGCGCGACACGGGTGTGGCGTGGGTGGCGGTCAAGCGTGGCGCTGCCGGCGCCACCCTCTGGGGCCCCACCGGCCGCCACGACAGCCCCGCTGCCGCGGTCACCGCCGTGGACGTGGTCGGAGCCGGCGACGCGTTCTGCGCCGGCCTGGTGTCCGGCCTGCTCGACGGGCTGGACGCAGCCGCCGCCCTGGGCCGCGCCACGACGCTCGGCGCAGTGGCCGTGGGCACCCACGGTGACTGGGAAGGCCTGCCCCGGCGCCACGAGCTCGACCGTCTGTCCGGCGCCGTTCCCGGCGCCACCCACCGCTGAGCGCCCGAAAGGTAGCACCGTTGAAGATCGCCTCCGCAGACGTGGTCGTCTGCAGCCCAGACCGCAACTTCGTCACGCTCCGGATCACCACCGAGGACGGCTTGGTCGGCCTTGGTGACGGAACCCTCAACGGCAGGGAGCTGGCCGTCGCGTCCTACCTCAGGGACCACGTCGTACCCCTGCTCGTCGGCCGCGACGCGCACCGCATCGAGGACACCTGGCAGTTCCTCTACCGCTCCGCCTACTGGCGCCGCGGCCCCGTGACGATGGCGGCCGTGGCGGCGGTCGACGTCGCCCTGTGGGACCTCAAGGCGCAGGCCGCCGGGATGCCGCTGTACCAGCTGCTCGGGGGTGCGTCACGCACGGGCATCATGGCCTACGGCCACGCCTCGGGCCGCGACGACGCCGAGCTGTTCGACTCGATCCGCCAGCACCTGGACCTGGGATACCGCTCGATCCGGGTCCAGACCTCCGTGCCGGGGATCAACGCGGTGTATGGCGTCGCCGCGCAGCCGAGTTCGGGAGGAAGCCGCTACGACTACGAGCCGGCCCAGCGCACGGCCCTGCCTGCCGAGGAGGACTGGGACACCCGCGCCTACCTGCGGCACCTCCCCAGGGTGTTCGAGGCGGTGCGCTCGGAATTCGGCCCGGAGCTGCCGCTGCTGCACGACGGCCACCACCGGATGACCCCGATCCAGGCGGCACGCCTGGGCAAGGACCTCGAGCCGTACGACCTGTTCTGGCTCGAGGACTGCACCCCTGCCGAGAACCAGGAGGCCTTGCGCCTCGTGCGGCAGCACACCACGACGCCGCTGGCGATCGGCGAGATCTTCAACACCGTCTGGGACTACCAGACGCTCATCCGCGAGCAGCTGATCGACTACGTGCGCTCAGCGGTCACGCACACCGGCGGCATCACCGCGATGCGCAAGCTGCTCGACTTCGCCGCGCAGTACCAGATCAAGTCCGGCATCCATGGCCCCACCGACATCTCGCCGGTGGGCATGGCGGCCGCCCTGCACCTCGACCTCGCCATCCACAACTTCGGGATCCAGGAGTACATGCAGCACGGATCCCTGACCAACGAGGTCTTCCGGTCCAGCTTCACCTTCGACCAGGGCCACCTGCACCCGGGCGAGCAGCCCGGCCTCGGCGTCACGCTCGACGCAGATGCCGCGGCGCGGTTCCCCTACCAACCGGCCTACCTGCCCTTCAACCGGCTCAAGGACGGCACGGTCCATGACTGGTGAAGTGACCGGGTCGCCGGGGAACGGTCCGGTGCACGTGGTGGTCATGGGCGTCTCCGGCAGCGGCAAGACGACCGTGGCGCAGGGGATCGCCCGCGCCACGGGCATGGTGTTCGCCGAGGCGGACCAGTTCCACTCCGCGGCCAACGTGGCCAAGATGCGGGCGGGTATCGCCCTCGACGACTCCGACCGGCAGCCCTGGCTCGAGTCGTTGGCGGCGTGGATGCAGGCCGAGGACCGCCGCGGGCACTCCACCGTGGTGGCGTGCTCGGCCCTTCGCCGGGCCTACCGCGACATCCTCCGCACCGGCCCGCCGGGGCTGGACTTCGTGCACCTGGCGGGGCCGGTCGAGCTGCTGCACGAGCGGATGGCGGCACGGGAAGGGCACTACATGCCACCCAGCCTGCTGGGGTCGCAGCTGGACACCCTCGAACCGCTCCAACCGGACGAGTCGGGAGTCGTCCTCGACCTGCGGGACCCGCCGCAGGAGCTGGTGTCCCAGGCGGTGTCGTGGCTCCGCCGGTGAGGGCCGGGAGGCGGGTGCCATAGAGTTGGGCCTCGTGGCCGTCGACTTCCAGCAAGAGATCAAGCAGCTCCGCAACACGATGGACTCCGTGCGAGAGGTGACGGACCTGGCCTCCGTCCAGGAGCAGATCGCCGAGCTCGAGGCCAAGGCCTCGGTGCCGAACCTCTGGGACGACCCGGAGGCGGCCCAGCAGGTCACCTCCGCGCTGAGCCGGGCCAACTCCGAGTACGAGCGCGTCGTCAACATGGACTCACGCATCGACGACCTCGAGGTGCTCGTCGAGATGGGCACCGAGGACGGCGGCGACGCGGCCACCATGGTCGAGGCCGAGAAGGAGCTGGCCTCCCTGCGCAAGGCCGTCGGCGAGCTCGAGGTCCGCACCCTGCTGTCGGGGGAGTACGACGAACGCGCCGCGGTCATCACCATCCGTGCGGGCGCCGGTGGCGTCGACGCCGCCGACTTCGCCGAGATGCTGATGCGGATGTACCTGCGGTGGGCCGAGCGCCACAACTACCCGGCCAAGGTCATGGACACCTCCTACGCCGAGGAGGCCGGGCTCAAGTCCGCGACCTTCGAGATCGACGTGCCCTACGCCTTCGGCAACCTCTCGGTCGAGGCCGGCACCCACCGCCTGGTGCGGATCAGCCCGTTCGACAACCAGGGGCGCCGCCAGACCAGCTTCGCGGCCGTCGAGGTCATCCCGCTCATCGAGCAGACCGACTCCATCGACATCCCCGAGAACGAGATCAAGGTCGACGTCTTCCGCTCCAGCGGCCCCGGTGGGCAGAGCGTCAACACCACCGACTCCGCCGTCCGCATGACCCACATCCCCACCGGGATCGTCGTGTCGATGCAGAACGAGAAGTCGCAGATCCAGAACCGTGCCGCCGCCCTGCGCGTCCTGCAGTCCCGCCTGCTCGTGCAGCGCCAGGCCGAGGAGGCCGCCGAGCGCAAGGAGATGGCCGGCGACGTCAAGGCCAGCTGGGGCGACCAGATGCGCTCCTACGTCCTGCAGCCCTACCAGATGGTCAAGGACCTGCGCACCGAGTTCGAGGTCGGCAACCCCTCCGCGGTCTTCGACGGTGACATCGACGGCTTCATCGAGGCCGGTGTCCGGTGGCGCAAGGAGCAGCAGAAGGCCGCCGAGTAGGTCCCGGCGCGACGCCGAACGCCGCTGCGCCGACGTCGAACGGCCGCGCCGCCGCCGCGAGCACCGTCGCGACGCAACGCCGAGCAGGCGCCGCTGCGCCCCATACCGAGGTCGGCGACCTATCCTCGGGGGGTCGTGCGCGGGCAGCCGCGCGCAGCAGGTATGCCGTCCCATCCAGCCCCCCGGTAAGGCTCACGTCCCGCGCATGATCCGCTTCGAGAACGTCAGCAAGGTCTATCCCCGGTCCACCCGACCGGCGCTGAGCGACATCAACCTCGAGATCGAGCGAGGCGAGTTCGTCTTCGTCGTCGGGTCCTCCGGGTCGGGCAAGTCGACCCTCCTGCGCCTCGTGCTCAAGGAGGAGGGCGTCTCCCAGGGCACGGTGCTCGTCGCCGGCCAGGAGGTCGGGCGGCTGCCGCAGCGCAAGGTCCCGCGGCTGCGTCGCGAGATCGGCACGGTCTTCCAGGACTTCCGCCTGCTGCCCACCAAGAGCGTCTACCAGAACGTCGCGTTCGCCCTGCAGGTCCTCGGGCGCTCCGGCCACGCCATCCGCCAGGTCGTCCCGGAGACGCTGGAGATGGTCGGCCTCGACGGCAAGGAGAAGCGGCTGCCGCACGAGCTCTCCGGCGGCGAGCAGCAGCGGGTCGCCATCGCGCGCGCCTTCGTCAACAAGCCGCCGATCCTGCTGTGCGACGAGCCGACCGGCAACCTCGACCCGACGACCAGCCTCGACATCGTGCGGCTGCTGGACCGGATCAACCGCACCGGCACCACGATCGTCATGGCCACCCACGACGACGACATCGTCGACCAGCTGCGCAAGCGCGTCGTCGAGCTGAAGAACGGCCACATCATCCGCGACGAGAACAAGGGCGTCTACGGCAGCGGTCGCTGACCGTACGCCACGGACCTCGGGAGACCTCACCCCCATGCGACTGCAGTTCATGCTCAGCGAGATCTGGATCGGCCTGCGCCGGAACCTCTCGATCGCCGTCTCGGTCATGCTCGTGACCACGGTCTCGCTGTACCTCCTCGGCCTCGGCCTGCTGGCCCAGCGCGAGGTCGACACCCTCAAGGGGTACTGGTACGACCGCATCCAGGTCTCGATCTTCCTGTGCGGTGAGGACTCTGCCGAGCCCAACTGCGCCGGGCGGGCGGTGACCGAGGAGCAGAAGGTCGTCCTGAAGGACCAGCTCGACCAGATGAAGCCGCTGGTCAAGAATGTCTTCTACGAGTCCGAGCAGCAGGCCTACGACCGGTTCCAGGAGCAGTTCCGCAACAGCCCGCTGGCCACCAACATCCGGGTCGGTGACATCCCGCAGAGCTACCGGGTGCAGCTGTCCGACCCGACGAAGTACGACGTGGTGGTCAGCGCCTTCGACGGTGCGCCCGGCGTCGGGAGGGTGCAGGACCAGCAGAAGACGCTCGACAAGCTCTTCACCGTGATGAACGGCATCACCATCGCCTCGCTGGGCCTGGCGTTCATCATGATCATCTGCGCCATCCTGCTGATGGCCACGACGATCAGGCAGGCTGCGTTCACCCGCCGAAGAGAGACCGGCATCATGAAGCTGGTCGGGGCGAGCAACCTCACGATCCGGCTCCCGTTCGTGATGGAGATCGTCCTGGCGACCCTGGTCGGTGTCGGTGCCGCGGTGGGCCTGCTGTGGGCGACCATGGAGTTCCTCGTCGTCCCGTATGTCGCCGAGGTCCTCCCCGACGTGGCCCTGGTCGGGGTCACGGACGTCTGGCTCATCGCGCCATACCTCGCTGCCCTCATGCTCGCGATCGCCATCGTCACCTCGTGGGTGACCCTGTGGCGGTACCTGCGGGTCTGACCGGGGTCCCGCGACCCGGACACCCCAACCGGCCGAGGTCGGCCGAAGTCGGCCGATCGGGCGATTCACAGGTGTCGATACGACGCCAATCCTCTGAAATCGGTGCGCCCTGTGTTACCAATGAAGCCTATGAGCGCCAACCCCCCGCGTCGACGCGCGCCTCACCCTGCCCGGCTGACGGCTCTGGGACTTGCCGCGGCGTGCTCGTTGGGCCTGGCCACTCCCTCGCTGGCCGCCACGCCGGCGTCGAGCCCGGCCGCGACCACGGTCGGCGCCGTCGACCTGGCCAGCGTCCCGGGAGCCCCGGCAGCCACCGACCCGGACCAGGCCAAGAAGAAGGTCGACAAGGAGATCGACGCGCTCCAGGGGCAGCTCGAGGACACCTCGGCCGACCTGCGTGACGCCTACCTCGCGCTGCGCCGCACCCAGGCCGCGCTCCCGGCGGCCCAGGCGGTCCTGGACAAGGCGACGGCGCAGATGTCTGCCGCCGACGCCCACAACGACGAGATGGCGGTGGCCCTGGACGTCGCCAAGGCCAACGAGGCCCGCGCCGTGGACGAGCTCAAGGGCACCCGCAAGGACCTGTCCGACACCCGCACCCGCGTCGCCCGGTTCGCCTCGCAGCTCTACCAGGACCAGGGGATGGGCCAGCTGTCCGTGGCCCTGAGCGCCACCACCCCTGAGGACTTCGCCAACCGCATCGCCCTGACCGACACCGTGATGGACGTCCAGAACCAGTCGCTGTCCAAGCTCGCGACGGCGCAGGCCGCGGCGACCGCCCAGGAAGCCCACATCACGGCACTCAAGGCCCAGGTCGCGGCCGCCAAGAAGACTGCCGAGGTCGCCCTCGCCCGCGCCACCAAGGCTCGCGCCAGCGCAGCGGTCGCCAAGACCAGGCTCGACGCCCTCGCTGCGCAGCAGGTCGCCCAGTCCAAGGCCCTGGAGTCCAAGAAGGCCGGCGAGCGGGCCAGGCTCGCCGCGGCAGAGAAGGAGCAGGCCAGGCTCAAGGCCGTCCTGGTCGCCCGGGCCAAGGCGGCCAAGGCTGCTGCGGCGCGTCGCGCAGCTGCGGAGGCGCGGGCCAGGGCCGCCGCCCGCAAGGCCAACCGGCCGGTGCCGAAGTCGACGCTGCCCACCCTGCCGAGCTCGGGTGGCTTCCTCAGTGCGCCGTCGCCGGCTCCGATCTCCTCGGAGTTCGGGATGAGGTTCCACCCGATCCTGCACTACTGGCGCCTGCACGCCGGCCGCGACTACGCCGCTGCCTGCGGCACCCCGATCCGCGCGGCCGCGGACGGCACGGTCATCTCCGCCGGTGACGGTGGCGGGTACGGCAACCGGATCATGGTCGACCACGGTGTCCTGCGCGGTGTCGACCTCGTGACCACGTACAACCACCTGACCAGCTTCGCCGTCAGCGGCGGTCAGGTCTCCCGTGGCCAGGTCATCGGGTACGTCGGCACCACGGGCTCGTCCACCGGCTGCCACCTGCACTTCGAGACCTACGAGGACGGCACACCCAAGGACCCGCGGCGCTGGCTGTGAAACCTGCTGGCCGTCCCCACCCCTGCAACAGGTAGCGTTGCCCTGCTGGCCCGATCCCGGGCCGTCGCAACGCACGTGCAGGTGTCGACAGAGGGGAACGAGGTCGTGGCCAAGGACGAGGCTCGCAAGGTCGTGGCGAGCAACCGCAAGGCCCGCCACGACTACCTCATCGAGGACACCTTCGAGGCCGGCCTGGTCCTGATGGGCACCGAGGTGAAGAGCCTGCGGATGGGCCGGGCGTCCCTCATCGACGGGTATGCCGCGTGGCGCGGGGACGAGCTGTGGCTCGAGGGCGTCCACATCCCGGAGTACATCCAGGGCACCTGGACCAACCACACGCCGCGGCGACGTCGCAAGCTGCTGCTGCACCGCACCGAGCTGACCAAGATCGCGCGCAAGTCCTCCGAGAGCGGCCACACGATCGTGCCGCTGCAGCTCTACTTCAAGGATGGCCGCGCCAAGGTCGAGATCGCCGTGGCCAAGGGCAAGCGGCAGTACGACAAGCGGCACGCCCTGCGCGAACGCCAGGACAACCGCGAGACGCAGCGGGCGCTGGGCGCGAAGGGCCGCCCGCAGGTATGAGCCGGATCGGGGGGACCGGCCGGCGCCGGGTGCTGGCCGGGTGGGCGGTGGCCCTCGGCTTCGCCGCGCTCATCGTCTCCGGGAGCGCCGCCGGCGCGGCCACCACCGACGACCTCGCCACGAGGTTCCACGTCGACTTCACCCTCAACGAGGACGGGTCGGCCGACGTCGCCGAGAACATCACCTGGCAGTTCCCGTCGGGGCAGGACCGGCACGGTATCGAGCGCTTCGTCACCGTGCGAGCCGGGTACCAGGACCGCGAGGACACCTACCGCGAGTACCCGATCAGCGAGATCACCGCCACCTCGGCGTCGGGAGCCCCGGCCGACGTGTCCGTGAGCGACGCCGCCGACGGCACCTCCGTGCGGATCCGCGTCGGGGACCCCGACCAGACCGTGTCGGGCACCCAGACCTACGTCGTGCGCTACCACCTCGAGGCGGTCGTCAACGGGTTCGAGGACCACGCGGAGTTCTACTACAACCTCGTCGGCCCGGCCAACGACAGCACCTATGAAGACGTCAGCGCCTCGGTGACCGGCCCCGGGGCCGCCGACCGCGCCGAGTGCTTCTTCGGCGAGCTCGGGTCGACCGACCGGTGTGAGGCCACCCCCGGCGCCACCGCGCAGTTCAGCGCCGACCGCGTCGACGGTGGCCAGGGTGTCTCCATCCTGGCCTCGTTGCCGCGCGAGGGGTTCGGGACCCTCGAGCCGGTGCTGCACCAGGGACAGGTGTCCAGCGACGGCCGGGTGGTCACCACCGCGACCTCCAAGGCCCTCGGTGCCCTGGCCCTGGGCGCCGGAGTGACCCTCCCGCTGCTCGCCGCCGGGCTGATGGGCACCCTCGTCTACACCCGCGGCCGGGACGAGCAGTATGCCGGGGTCACGCCCGGCTTGACGCCCGGCCTGACGCCCGGTTCGACGCCCGGCGGCATACCGGGTGCGGTCTCCGGCCAGGACGCTCCCGTCGTGCGCGCCGGCAAACGGGTCGTGGCGGTGCAGTTCACCCCACCGCAGGGGGTCACCCCGGGCCTCGTGGGCACGGTCATCGACGAGACGGCCAACACGGTCGACGTCTCCGCGACCCTCGTGGACCTCGCGGTGCGGGGTCACCTCACGATCGAGCCGCAGACCTCCGGCCTGTTCCGGAGCAAGGACTGGCGGCTGACGCGGACGACGCCGACCGCCGCCCAGGCCGCGGTGCCGCTGCTGCCGTACGAGGAGTCGTTGCTCGCCGGCGTCTTCGCGACGGCGCCGGTGCGCAACCTGTCGGACCTGAAGAACACCTTCAAGCCGACCCTCGCGCGGGTGCAGTCGCTGATGTACGACGAGGTCGTGCGCCGCGGCTGGTTCCGCCGCTCACCCCAGGCCCAGCGCAGTGCGTGGACGGCCCTGGGCGGCGTGCTGGTCTTCGTGCCGGTCTTCCTCGCCTTCTGGCTGGGTGGCCCGCTGATGAGCCTCGGGTCGAGCAGCGGACTGGGTGTGCCGCCCGGGTTCGCCCTGGTGGCTGGATCGGTGGCCGCCGGTGCCATCGTGCTGTTCATGGGCCGCAAGATGGCCGCGCGGACCGCCGAGGGCAGTGCGGTGCTGGCGCAGGCGGAGGGCTTCAAGCAGTACCTCGTGACGGCCGAGGCCTCACAGATCCGGTGGGAGGAGGCGCAGGACGTCTTCAGCCGCTACCTGCCGTACGCGATCGTCTTCGGCGTCGCCTCGCAGTGGGCCTCGACCTTCGAGAAGGTGGCCGAGGCCGCCGCTGCCGCGGGTCATGTCCTGGCCCCGCCGCTGTGGTACCTCGGCGGCGGCGTCAACTCGTTCGGGGGGATGGCGGACGGCATGGACTCGTTCGCGACGACGGCGGGCGGCACGTTCACCAGCACACCGGGCAGCTCAGGGGGGTCCGGGTTCTCCGGCGGGGGTGGGTTCTCCGGGGGTGGGGGCGGCGGCTCGTCGGGCGGCTCCTGGTAGCCGGCGACACCGCGGCGCTGCCAGCGACACCGCAAAGCGGGGGTTGCGTCGGGAAACCGGGACCTCTAAGTCCCGTGTCCCGTCGCAACCCCCGCTTCGTGGTGGTCCGGTATGGCGCGTCAGTGCTTGAAGGCGTCCTTGACCTTCTCGCCGGCCTGCTTCATGTCGGCCGACGCCTGGTCGGTCTTGCCCTCGGCCTCGAGGCGCTCGTCGTCGGTGGCCTTGCCGGCGGCTTCCTTCGCCTTGCCGGCGGCGTCGTCCTTGCTGTTGTCCAGCTTGTCGGTGAGTCCCATGGCTGCGCTCCCTTGTCTCGTGGGGTGACTGTCCGGTCCTGACTCGCCCGGGCGATGACCTGCCCGGTGAGCGCACGGGTACCGGTCGCTTGGTGGCCACCCGTGCCCTTCGACCGTATCCCTGATCGGGGGAAGTCGCAGGTCAGAGCTGAGCCGGCGGCCGGTCCGAGGGCGTCACGCCCCGAGGACGAGCAGCAGGTCGCCGCCCTCGACCTGTTGCTGCGAGCCGATCGCGAGGCGCTTGACCGTGCCGGCGACGGGGGCGGTGATGTTCGCCTCCATCTTCATGGCCTCGATCGTGGCGACGACGGCACCGGCCTCGACGGTCCCGCCTTCCTCCACCGCCAGGCTGACCACCCCGGCGAACGGCGCGGCCACCTGCCCCTGGTCGGAGGGGTCGGCCTTCTCGGCCGCCTTGACGTCCACGGCGATCTTCTCGTCGCGCACCTGCACCGGCCGCAGCTGGCCACCCATGGTGAACATGACGGTCCGCAGGCCGCGCTCGTCGGCGTCCGAGACCGACTGCAGCCCGATGAGCAGCCGCTTGCCCGGCTCGAGGTCGATCTCGTGCTCGTGCCCGACCTCGAGGCCGTGGAGGAACTCGCGGGTCCCCAGCACGGCGAGGTCGGAGTAGGAGTCCCGCGACTTCGCGAAGTCCTTGGTCGGGGCCGGGAAGAGCAGCCGGTTGAGCGTCGCCCGCGGGTCGGCCCGCAGCGCCTGCGCGTCCTCGTCGGACAGGTCGGTGACGCGCGGCTTGGGGTTGCGACCCTCCAGCGCCTTGGTGCGGAACGGCTCCGGCCACCCACCGGGCGGGTCGCCGAGCTCGCCGGACAGGAAGCCGATGACCGAGTCGGGGATGTCGTACTTCGTGGGATCGGCCTCGAAGTCGTCCGGGTCGGCCTTCGCGCCCACCAGGGCCAGGGCGAGGTCGCCGACGACCTTGCTGGTCGGGGTGACCTTGACGATGTTGCCCAGGATGCGGTTGGCGGCGGCGTAGGTGTCCTCCACCGCCTCGAACCGGTCGCCGAGTCCCAGGGCGATCGCCTGCTGGCGCAGGTTGGACAGCTGGCCGCCAGGGATCTCGTGCGTGTAGACGCGGCCGGTGGGGGAGGGCAGGCCGGACTCGAACGGGAAGTACAGCTGGCGCACGGCCTCCCAGTAGGGCTCGAGGTCACAGGCTGCCCGCAGGTCGAGCCCGGTCTCGCGCGCCGTGCCGTCCGTGGCGGCGATCAGGGCCGACAGCGGTGGCTGGCTGGTGGTGCCTGACATGGCGGCGCTCGCGACGTCGACCGCGTCCACCCCTGCGTCGATCGCGGCGAGCAGGGTGCCGAGCTGGCCGCCGGGGGTGTCGTGGGTGTGCAGGTGCACCGGCTGGTCGAACCGTTCCCGCAGCGCCGTCACCAGGGTGCGAGCCGCCGGCGCGCGCAGCAGGCCGGCCATGTCCTTGATGGCGATGACGTGGGCGCCGGCCTCGGCGATCTGCTCGGCGAGGCGCAGGTAGTAGTCCAGCGTGTAGAGCTTCTCGCCCGGGTTGGTCAGGTCGCCGGTGTAGCAGAGGGCGACCTCGGCGACGGCGGTGCCGGTGGTCCGCACCGCGTCGATCGCAGGGCGCATCTGGTTGACGTCGTTGAGCGCGTCGAAGATGCGGAAGATGTCGATGCCCGTGGCAGCGGCCTCGGTGACGAACGCGTCCGTCACCGCGGTCGGGTATGGCGTGTAGCCGACCGTGTTGCGCCCGCGCAGGAGCATCTGCAGGGGCAGGTTGGGCATGGCCGAGCGCAGCTGGGCGAGCCGGTCCCAGGGGTCCTCGGCGAGGAAGCGCAGGGCCACGTCGTACGTCGCGCCACCCCACGCCTCGACGCTGAGCAGCTGCGGGGTGAGCCGGGCCACGTGCGGCGCGACGTGCATGAGGTCGCGGGTGCGGATCCGGGTGGCGAGCAGCGACTGGTGCGCGTCACGGAAGGTGGTGTCGGTGACCCCGACCGCCTCCTGGGCGCGCAGGGCGTCGGCGAAGGCCTGGGGCCCCTCGCGCAGCAGCCGGTCGCGGGCGCCGGACGGCAGGGGGGAGCTGGTGTCGAGCGCAGGCAGCTTCGAGCGCGGCGACACACGGGTGCGCCCGGGGCCGTGCGGCTGGTTGACGGTGACCTCGGCGAGGTAGGTGAGCAGCTTGGTGCCGCGGTCGGCGGAGATGCGCGCCGTGCGCAGCTCGGGCC
The DNA here is from genome assembly GCA_963731235.1 of uncultured Actinomycetota bacterium. GTDB lineage: Bacteria > Actinomycetota > Actinomycetes > Actinomycetales > Dermatophilaceae > Pedococcus. Next base: position 160,639 of record CAVSUT010000018.1, read on the forward strand.
GCTCGTCGATGAACGCGGTGGTCAGCCGCCCGGCCTGGAAGTCGGGCTCCTCGAGCAGCGCCTGGAGGAACGGGATGTTCGTCGAGACACCACGGATGCGGAACTCGGCCAGGCCGCGGCGTGCGCGCCGTACCGCCGTGGGGAAGTCGCGGCCCCGGCAGGTGAGCTTGACGAGCATCGAGTCGAAGTGGGCACCGATCTCGGCGCCGACGAACACCGTGCCGCCGTCGAGGCGCACCCCCGCGCCACCGGCGGAGCGGTAGGTCGTGATGCGGCCGGTGTCGGGGCGGAACTCGTTGGCCGGGTCCTCGGTGGTGATGCGGCACTGCAGCGCGGCGCCCCGGATCTGCAGCGACTCCTGGGACAGGCCGAGGTCGGCGAGGGTCTCACCGCTGGCGATGCGCAGCTGGGAGCTGACGAGGTCGACGTCGGTGATCTCCTCGGTGACCGTGTGCTCGACCTGGATGCGCGGGTTCATCTCGATGAACACGTAGCGCCCGTCGGGGGCCAGGAGGAACTCCACGGTGCCCGCGTTGACGTAGCCGATCTTCGTCGCGAACGCGACGGCGTGCGCGCACATCTCCTCGCGCAGCGCGGGGTCGAGGTTCGGGGCCGGGGCGATCTCCACCACCTTCTGGTGGCGGCGCTGGACGGAGCAGTCGCGCTCGAACAGGTGGATGACGTTGCCGGCGCCGTCGGCGAGGATCTGGACCTCGATGTGCCGGGGGCTGACCACGGCCTCCTCGAGGAACACCGTCGGGTCACCGAACGCGGACTCCGCCTCACGCATGCAGGCCTCGAGGGACTCGCGCAGGTCCTCGCGGCGCTCGACACGCCGCATACCGCGCCCACCACCGCCGGCCACGGCCTTGGCGAAGACGGGGAAGCCGATCTCCTCCGCGCCGGCGATGAGCTCGTCGATGTCGGTGCTGGGGGCGGCGCTGCGCAGGGTCGGCAGGCCGGCCTCCTTGGCGGCGGCGATCGCGCGGGCCTTGTTGCCGGTGAGGTGGAGCACCGAGGCGGGTGGGCCGACGAACGTCACCCCGCTCGCGGCGCAGGCCTCGGCCAGGTCGGGGTTCTCGGAGAGGAAGCCGTAGCCGGGGTAGACCGCGTCGGCCCCGGCCTCGAGGGCCGTGCGCACGATGCCCTCGGGGTCGAGGTAGGCGCGCACCGGGTGGCCGGGCTCGCCGATCTCGTAGGCCTCGTCGGCCTTGAGGACGTGTTCGGACTTGCGGTCCTCGTAGGGGAAGACCGCGACCGTCTTGGCGCCGAGCTCGGTGGCGGCCCGGAAGGCCCGGACCGCGATCTCACCTCGGTTGGCGACGAGCACCTTGTTGAACACGGGACCTCCTGCGACTACTGCTGGCCAGACCACTGGGACGAACGTGCACGGCGATCCTAGTGAGCGCCCGGAGAGTGAGACGATGCGACCGCCATGCGGACGCATGTCCCGGGTGGGCGGGCCGCTGCGCCCGGGTGGTCCTGCTCAGAGCCGCACGACCATCTTCCCGGTGTTGCCGCCCGACAGCAGGCTGCGGAACCCCGCGACGGCACTCTCGATGCCCTCGACCGCGGTCTCGCGCCAGGCGATCCGGCCATCGGCCAGCCAGGCCGACATCTCCTGCTCGAACTGCGGGCGCAGGTCCTCGTGGTCGCTGACCAGGAAGCCGCGCAGGGTGAGCCGCTTGCCGATCGCCTGGAACAGGTTGCTCGGCCCCGGCACCGGCGTGGTGGCGTTGTAGGCGGAGATGGCGCCACACATCGCGACCCGTCCCTGCAGGCGCAGCGCCGAGATGGCTGCTTCGAGGTGGTCGCCGCCGACGTTGTCGAAGTAGACGTCGATGCCGTCTGGGGCCGCCTCCTCGAGGCCGGCCGCGATGGGCTGCGCCTTGTAGTCGACGACCCGGTCGAAGCCGGCCTCGTCGACGGCCCACTGCACCTTCTCGGGCCCACCGGCCGAGCCGATGACGAGCGAGGCGCCCTTGAGCCGGGCGATCTGGCCCACGAGGGAGCCGACGGCCCCGGCCGCCGCCGAGACGAAGACCCGGTCACCTTCGCGCAGCTCGGCGGTGCGGACCAGGCCGGCGTATGCGGTGCGGCCGGGCATGCCCATGACGCCCAGGTACGCGGACGGTGAGGCGAGGTCGGTGTCCACCCTGCGCGCGTGCCGGCCCTCGAGGAGGGCGTGGCTGCGCCAGCCGTAGGGGTGCAGCACCGTGTCACCGACCTCGACGGTCAGGCCGGTCGCGTCGGTCACGGTGCCCCCCACCGCCTCGACGACGCCGACCGCGTCGCCGGTCATCGGCTGGCCGAGCTCGAACGGCGGCACGTAGGACCTGGCGTCGTTCATCCGCCCGCGCATGTACGGGTCCACCGACAGGAACGTGTTGCGCACGAGCAGCCGGCCCTCACCGGGTCGGCCGAGCTCGGCCTCGACGAGGGAGAAGTCGGCGTCGACGGGCTCGCCGTGGGGGCGGCGCACGAGGTGCCACTGGGTGCTGGTCGTCATGAGGTGCCTTTCACGATGGGGAGGGCCGAGAACTCCGGGCCCTTGGGCGCAACCGGGCCCGGTACGGCGGTGTTCCCCGTCGAGGGCAGGCGTGGGATGGGCCACACGAGAAATGGATGCAGGTGGTCCCGGTGTTGGACGGTAGGATTGACCACGACAACTGAACAGCGTGTGTGTGAGCACCCCGTGCGTCGAGCAGCAGCCTGCGAGCCGCGGCACCGGAGCATGGGGGTGATCGGTTTCGACATTGGTCGGCATATCAGGGGAAGCGGGTCGAGGATGCCTGGTTATCTCGTTAACGCTCCCGGCAAACCAATAGGTGCCAATTCCAAGCGCACCGACTTCGCCCTCGCCGCCTGAGCGAGCCTCGAAGTCCGTCAGCCTGAGCTAGTTCTCGTCTCAGTGTCTGGCGCCAGCTAGAGAACTTGCTGCGTAGTCATGTCGGGGGACTGCGCGGGACTCTTACTCGACTGGGCCTGTCAGCGGACGTGTGCGCGCGAGCGCTGGGGCCGAGAAAAGCCGGACTGTTCGCTCGCGCGAGCGGTCCACAGCGCACTGCACCCGGAGAAGCCCTGGTTTCCCGTCAATGGACGCGGGTTCAATTCCCGCCACCTCCACCACCTGTGCTCGCACACACGCACCAGCTGTCAGAAGGGCCCGGCTCAGGCGCCGGGCCCTTCGTCGTCCCACCCCGGGGGGCTCGACCGGTGCGATCGGTGCTGGCCTGTAAGGATGGTCGGATGCTGCGTGACGACACCGTCCACGAGGAGCGGATCGGCGCTCGCGACCTCGCGTCCTGGCCGACGCCGGTGGGGCGCGCCGTCGCCCGGCTCGGGATGGCTCTCGGTCGCCGGGCCGTCCGGCTGGGGATGTGGAGCGCGGCCCACCTGGTGCTGCTGCTCACCGCGCTGGTCGGCGGCCTCGTGGCGGTCGGACTCACCGCGGCCACGGCCGAGGTCTACGAGTCCGTGGTCGCCGCTGACGGGCTGGCCGGACTGGACCACCCCGTGCTCGACGCCGCCGTCGGGTGGCGCAGCCCCGGGCTGGACCAGGCCGTCACGGTCTTCACGGAGGTGGGTGGGCCGATCGGCATGCCCGTGCTGGCCCTCGTGGCCACCGGGCTGATGGTGTGGCGCTGGCGCTCGCGGACGCCCCTGCTGCTCATGCTCATCGCCGCGGCAGGCTCGTTGGCGATGACCGTCACCGGCAAGCAGCTCATCGGCCGCGCCCGACCGCCGCAGACCCTGGCCGTCCCGCCCTACGAGAGCTCACCGTCGTTCCCGAGCGGCCACACGCTCAACGCGACCGTCCTCACCGCGATCGTGGTCTACCTGCTGCTGCGCCGTCTCGACTCCACCCGGGCGCGCACCGCGACCGTGCTGGCCGGTGTGCTGTTCGCCATGTCGATGGGCCTGACCAGGGTGTTCCTCGGCCATCACTGGCTCACCGACGTGGTCGCAGGCTGGGCCCTGGGCCTGGCCTGGGCCGCGGTGGTCGTCACGGCCCACCGGCTCTACCTCACGGTCCGGCGCAGCACGCCCGAGGGCGCCACCGGCTCCGACGCCGGCGCCGGGTCATGCTCAGGCCTAGGCGACGTCGGCCACCCAGTGGTCGCCCTCCTCGCGGAACCCGAGCCGGGCGTAGTACGGGTTGACCATCCCCGGCGGGGTGAGGATCTGCCGAATTCCCTTGCCCCGGAACAGCCCGCTGCTGCGGTAGACGAACTCGCCGGGGGAGAAGTCACGAAACCGCGGCGTGACGTAGTCGAGCTCGACCCGGGCGACGCCGTCGCCGGTGTCACGGACGACGACCACGCCGACGGTCTCGTTGCCGCGCTCCACGAGGTAGGCACTGCGCTCGTGGCCGAGCCCACCCGTCGACGGGGTGGCGTCGAAGTGCGGGAAGTGCCGCGCGATGTCCTCGCCCTGCACCTTGAGGAAGTGCTGCAGGTAGGCCTCGTCGGCGCCCACGGGGACGACCTCGTAGACCGTCTCGTCGCCGCGCTCGCGCAGCAGCCGGACGATGAACCAGACGTTGATCCCGGCGATGACGATGTTCATCGCCACCATGGGCCAGACCATGAGCAGGGCGTTGAAGACGGTGAGGGTGCCGCTCGCGACCAGGTTGAGCAGCCGGAAGCGCAGCACCCGCGCCTGGAGGAGTGAGAAGACGAGCAGCGCCGAACCGGCCCACCCGAGAGCCTGGACGGACCACGAAGTCATGGGGTCAGTGTGACGGCTGTGCGCCCGTCTTCTGCGCCTCGACATCCGCCTTGACGGCCTCCATGTCCAGACCCTTCACCTTGGTGATGACCTCCTGGAGCCCCTGAGCGGGCAGCGCACCGGCCTGGGCGAAGACGAGGATCCCGTCGCGGAAGGCCATGAGCATGGGGATCGAGGTGATGTTGGCGGCGGCGGCGAGGGCCTGCTCGGCCTCGGTGTCGACCTTGCCGAAGACGATGTCGGGGTGCTGCTCGGAGGCGGCCTCGTACACCGGCCCGAAGCGCTTGCACGGGCCGCACCACTCGGCCCAGAAGTCGACGAGGACGGTGCCCTCCTCGAGGATCGTCTTCTCGAAGTTCTGCGCGGTCAGGGTCGTGCTGGCCATGTGTCTGCTCCTGGTTCCAGCGGACCACGACGGTCGTGGTCACGAGGTGCTCACCACCCCGACGATACCTCCGGGCCCGGCGCGGTACCCCGCGCCGATGTCAGGAACCCGTGGTTGGGTGGTCGGTGCACCCTCAGGAAGGACAGGGACCCACTCCATGACGCAGGGCACCGGCACCACACCCGCCTCCACCACTTCGGGAGGCCCGGGACCAGATCGACCCCGTCGCGCGCTCGCGGCCGACCTCGACCTCGAGCAGGTCCGCCGCTACTGGGACGACTTCGCCGCGGAGTACGACCAGGACCCCGACCACGGGTTGCTCGACTGCGACATCCGCGCCGCCTGGAAAAACCTCCTGCGCACCTGGCTGCCGACCCGACCGGCCCGAGTGGCCGACCTCGCCTGCGGCACCGGCTCCTTGGCGGCCCTGGCCGCCGAGCTCGGTCACGAGGTCAGCGGTGTCGACCTCTCCGGTGAGATGGTCGCCCTCGCTCGCGCCAAGACGGCGCCCTTCGGCAGCGCCGTCGAGGTGGTGCAGGGCGACGCAGGCTCCCCTCCGCTCGCGGCCGGGGCCTTCGACGTGGTGCTGGCCCGCCACATCCTCTGGACGCTGCCGGACCCGCTGGCCGCCCTGCGGTCGTGGGTCGGGCTGCTGCGCCCCGGCGGACGGTTGGTCCTCGTGGAGGGTCGCTGGGGGATGGAGGGCGCCGACGAGCCCTCGTCGACGTGGCGTGCGGGCGTCCCGTCAGCAGGAGCTGGCGGCCGTCGTGCGGGACCTCGTCGGTGAACCCGCTGTCGTCCAGCTCCGCGACGCGATCTACTGGGGCAAGGAGATCGAGCACGAGCGCTATCTCCTGACCGTCCGGCTGGCGGACCCGTCGTGACCCGGCACCATGGCTGACCAGACGCCGGGGGTCCCGGCCACCGCGAGCCGGCCGGGCCCCCCGGCCGCCGCGAGCCGGGCCGTGCAGTTCGTCGGCTGGGCCTTCGTCGTCCTCGCGGCGCTCATGGTGCCGTGGACGGCATACCTCGCCCTGCACCTGCCCAGCTCGCAGTCCGCAGCGCACTACGACCTCGCCTGGGCCGGGTTCGACGTGGCGATGTTCCTCGCCCTGGCTGCCACCGCCTGGGCGGCGCTGCGCGTGCACAGCGCGCTGCCGCCGCTGGCCGCGGTCACCGGGACGCTGCTCGTCGTGGATGCGTGGTTCGACGTCGTGACCAGCCCTGCCGCCGACGACCGCTGGGTGGCGATCGCCATGGCGGTGCTCGTCGAGCTCCCCCTGGCGGGCGTCTGCCTGTGGCTGTCGGTGACCGGCCACCAGCTGGTGGTCCGCAGGTTGCGCCGTCGTCGCAAAAGTCCCGGTTTGCACCCTGGGGCCTGAACCGCCAGAGTCCTCCTCGACCCGACCGCCAGCGAAGACCGGGACCACCCCGATCCGCAGGGTGGTAAGGCGTTCGGGCTGTCGAGGTGGCTGACCTGCACCGTGGTGCGGTGATGCGCAGCGACCGATCATCTGGCCAGTTCAACTACTGCCAAGAACCGGTATCGGCGTTTGGCAAAGCTGCTGCGCTGAGGCGACTCCCACGCCGCTACAGTGACGCCAGCCGATAGACGGCGCTCTCGAAAACCCCCGGTTCACGCCGGTGGGATGCGTCGTCGAAGGGTCACCCCTTTCCCGCCGACCCTGCCAGCAGGCCTTGGGTCTCCCCTCCCGCGCCAGGATCCTCACCTCGGATCCAGCTGCGCCCTGCCCGCACGACTTCCGCACCTGCCACCCCTCACCCCGGAGATCTCCATGTCCTCATCCCGGAAGCGCATCGCCCTGGTCCTCGGCCTCGGTATCGCGACCAGCGGTCTTGGCGCCGCACCCGTAGCTGCCGATGCGGCTGGCACGGGCCTCGTCATCAGCGAGGCCTACGGCGGAGGTGGCAACACCGGCTCGACGTACACCCACGACTTCATCGAGCTCTACAACCCCACCACCTCGGCCATCAGCGTCAACGGCTGGTCCGTCCAGTACCGCAGCGCGGGTGGCACGGCCACTGGCGCGGTGACGAACCTGAGCGGTTCGGTGCCTGCGAAGGGCTACTACCTGGTGCAGGAGGCGATGGGATCCGGTGGCACGACCGCACTTCCGACACCGGACGCCACCGGCACCATCTCCATGAGCGGCACCGGCTTCCAGGTCTGGTTGTCCAACGGCACCGCGGCGCTGACGCCGCCGGCCCAGAACGTGGCCAACGTCGCCGGGATCATCGACTTCGTCGGGGCCTCCAGCACGGCCACCTCCTACGAGACGGCCTTCGCGCCGGCTCCCAGCAACACCAACGCCATCACCCGCAGCGCCTCCGGCGCCGACAGCGACAAGAACAACCTCGACTTCACGGCCGCTGCGCCGGCCCCCCAGAACACGTCGTGGACCGCTGCGCCGCCGCCTCCGCCGCCCACGCCCGCCGGAGCCAGGACGATCGCCGAGATCCAGGGCGACAGCACCGACGTCGGCCCGTTCGCCGGGCAGACCGTCACGCCCACGGGCGTCGTCACGGCTTCCTTCCCGACCGGGGGGTTCAAGGGCTTCTACCTCCAGACAGGGGGCACCCCGGCCACCCCGGACGCCTCCGACGGGATCTTCGTCTACGGCCCCGGCCTCGCTGCCGAGCAGTTCCCGACGATCGGGGCCTCCCTCGAGGTCTTCGGCACCGTCAGCGAGTTCGGCAACCTCACCCAGATCACCGCCTCGGCCAGCGTCATCACGTCCATCCCAGCGCTGGCGCCCCCGGTGCCGCTCACCTCGGTGCCCGGCACCGAGTGCGCGCTGCCCGGCACCTCCTGCCTCACCGGGGCGGCACTCGATGCCGCTCGTGAGAAGCACGAGGGCGAGCTCATCCAGCCCACGGACCGCTACACCGTCACCGACGCCTACGACGGCTCGGCCTACGACGGCGGCGCCAACAACACCCAGATGTACGGCGAGATCGGCCTGGCGGCCAACAGCCACCAGCCGTTGGTGGCACCGACCGAGGTCATCGACGCCCAGGCGACCACCCAGATCGCGGACCGCAGGTCCTACAACAATGCGCACCGCGTGATCCTCGACGACGGATCGAGCACCAACTACGCCTCCGCCGCCAACACCGGGCTCGCCTTCCCCTACTTCACCGCTGACCACGTCGTTCGAGTGGGTGCCGACGTCAGCTTCCCTGCCCCGGTCGTCCTCGACTACCGGTTCGGCTGGAAGCTGCAGCCGCAGAGCCAGGTCGTGGGTGCGCCCACCGGCAAGATCACCTTCGCCCAGGACCGTCCCGCCCTCCCGGAGGATGTTGGTGGCGACGTGACGCTGGCGACGTTCAACGTCCTCAACTACTTCCCCACGACGGGCGAAGAGTTCGTCGGCATGGGCGGCGGGCGCACGTGCACCTATTACACCGACCGTGCCGCCAACCGGATCACGACCAACTCGTGCAACCCGAACGGCCCCCGCGGGGCAGCGAACACCACCAACCTGACGCGGCAGCAGGACAAGATCATCGACGCGATCAACAAGCTCGACGCCGATGTGGTCTCCCTGGAGGAGATCGAGAACTCCGTGCAGTTCGGCAAGGACCGCGACTTCGCCGTCGGTGTCCTCGTCGACGCGCTGAACGCGGCCGCAGGAGCCGGTACTGGGCCTTCGCCCCGTCACCGGCTGCCGCTGACCTGCCGGATCTCGCTGAGCAGGACGTCATCCGGATGGCGTTCATCTACAAGCCGGCCACCATCGACCTCGTCGGCGCCTCCAAGGTGCTCGTGGGCGAGGCCGCCTTCAACAACGCACGTGAGCCCGTGGCCCAGGTGTTCAAGCCCCGAGGGACCGGCAACGCCAAGTCGTTCGCCGTCATCGCCAACCACTTCAAGTCCAAGGGTTCAGGAACTCCCGACCCGTTCGGGCAGGGCAACGCCACCGACAGCCGGATCCAGCAGGCCAAGGCACTCGTCAGGTTCGCGGACGACTTCAAGGCCGAGCGCAAGCTCGAGAAGGTCTTCCTCACCGGCGACTTCAACGCCTACAGCATGGAGGACCCGATCCAGGAGCTGCAGGCCGCGGGCTACACCAGCCTCGAGTCCACCAGCAACCCGGAGGAGGAGACCTACAACTTCGACGGTCAGGTGGGCTCCCTCGACCACGTCTTCGCCAACGAGGCGGCCCTACCGACCGTGGCCGGCGTCGACGTCTGGACGATCAACGGCGCCGAGTCGGTCTACTACGAGTACAGCCGCCACAACTACAACGTCACCAACCTGTTCGCGGTGAACCCGTTCCGCTCCTCCGACCACAGCCCGGAGATCGTGGGCATCAACCTCGGAGGCACCAGCGCCACCGAGGAGGTCCAGATCCTTGCGACCAACGACTTCCACGGTCGCCTGCTCAACAACACCGGCAACGGTGAGGCCGGCGCGGCCGTCCTGGCCGGTGCGGTCAAGCAGCTGCGGGCGCAGAACCCGCAGACGGTCTTCGCCGCTGCTGGTGACCTGATCGGCGCCTCGACGTTCGAGTCGTTCATCCAGCGCGACAAGCCGACCATCGATGCCCTCAACGAGGCCGGTCTCGACGTCTCGGCTGTGGGCAACTACGAGTTCGACTTCTGGTACGACGACCTGATCAACGGGTCATGGCGAAGTACGACAAGGACACCAACCCCGAGGGTGGGGCCACGTGGAAGTACATCGGTGCCAACGTCCGGCTCAAGGCGACCGGCAACCACGCCGTCCCCGCCTCGTGGATCAGGGACTTCGGTGACGTCCAGGTCGGCTTCATCGGTGCGGTCACCGAGGACCTTCCATCCCTGGTGAGCCCGGCGGGCATCGTGGACCTCGCGGTGACCGACATCGTCACCGAGTCCAATGCCGCAGCGGCCGACCTCGAGGCTGAGGGCGCCGACGTGATCGTGCTCCTCGTCCACGAGGGTGCGGCCTCCACGGCACTGAGCGCTGCGACCGACGCCTCGGCCTTCGGCCGGATCGTCACCGGCGTCAACGCCAAGATCGACGCGATCGTGTCGGGGCACACCCACCTCGCCTACAACCACGCGATCGAGGTTCCCCAGTGGGCTGCCGAGGGGCGCGCCGTCACCCAGCGTCCGGTGGTCTCCGCCGGTCAGTACGGCACCTTGCTCAACCAGCTCAAGTTCACGGTCAACTCCTCCTCCGGTGAGGTGGTCGGTCTCTCCCAGGGCCTGCTGAACCTCAAGAGCGGGCAGACCGCGCTCTACCCCGTGGACGCCGCCACGAAGAGCATCGTCGACAAGGCCGTGACGGCTGCGGAGACGCTCGGGGCTCGTGAGCTCGGCAGGATCTCCGGCGCCTTCAACCGAGCCAAGCTCGCCGACGGAACGACGGAGAACCGTGGTGGCGATCCACCTTGGGCAACCTGGTCGCCGAGGTCCAGCGCTGGGCCACCGAGACGCCTTCGGCTGGCTCCGCGCAGATCGCCTTCATGAACCCGGGCGGGCTCCGCGCGGACATGACGGGTACGGCTGGCGGCTACCCCGCCGTGCTGACCTACAAGCAGGCAGCAGTGGTCCAACCGTTCGCCAACACGCTGATCAACATGAAGCTGACCGGCGCCAACCTCAAGACGGTGCTCGAGCAGCAGTGGCAGCGAGACGGCGCGGGCAACATCCCGTCGCGACCGTTCCTGCGGCTGGGTGCCTCGCGTGGCTTCACCTACACCTATGACTCCGCCAAGCCCGAGGGCTCACGGATCACGGGCATGTGGCTGGACGGCGTGTCGATAGACCCGGCGGTCAGCTACTCGGTCACGGTGAATTCGTTCCTCACCACCGTGGCGACAACTTCCGGGCATTCACCTCCGGCACCCAGAAGCGCGACACGGCAAGATCGACCTGCAGGCCATGGTCGACTACCTGGCGGCCAAGGCCAGCACGACGCCCCTGCCGATCGGGTACACCCAGCAGGCAGTAGGGGTCTCGTTCCCCAGCGGCGCCCCTGCGTCGTACGTGCCTGCCCGCGACGACGTCCGTTTCAACCTGTCGTCCTTGGCCTTCGCCAACGGCACCGACCTCAAGGACACCGAGGTCAGGGTCTCCCTGGACGGGGTCCCGCTCGGGACGTTCGCGGTCGACAACACGATCGGGTCGACCCCGAACGACGAGTACGGCACGTCCGCGGTCTCGGTCCGGATCCCGGCCGGCACCCCGGCAGGAGCCGCCGCCCTGACGGTCACCGGCCTGACCACGGGGACGACGTTCCCGGTTCGCGTGGTGGTGGCGCAGCCGCTGGCCACGAGCATCTCGGCGACGGCGACCCCGATGTCCTACGGCACCGACGGCTCGGTCGACATCACGGTCACGGCTGACGGCACCCCTGCGGGCACCGTCACCGTGCTGGACGGCGTCACCGAGCTGGGCTCGGCGCGGTTGACCGGTGGCTCGGCGACCGTCGCCATCGGCGGCACCGCCCTGGACCCGGGCACCCACGACCTCGTGGTCCGGTTCACCGGGACGCCGGGTTCGCTGACAGCGTGGGTACTGTCCGGGTCGAGGTGGCCAAGGCCGCCTCACGGTCGCGGCGACCATCATCGCCGGCAGCGTCGTGGTCCACGAGGGCATCGCCTCGGTCGACGTCACCGTCACCTCGGCCCCGGGCGTCGTCCCGCCGGCGCGGTGACGCCTACGTGGACGGGACCTCCGTCGGCGACACGGTCCTGGACGGTGGCACGGCCACCATCCGGGTCGGACCGTTCACGACGGTCGGCTCCCGGTCCATCCGGGTGGAGTACGCCGGCAGCGACCGAGTGGCCGGGTCGCGGGCGACCACCTCGGTGGAGGTCGTCAAGGCGCCCTCACAGGTGTCGATCAGTGTTCCTAGCGGGGACATCGTCGCCGGACGGACCAAGGTCAAGCTGACCATCCGGGTGAGCGCCCAGAACACGACCCCCACGGGGGTGGTGAAGGTGACCGCCGAAGGTGTGACCTACACCCGCACGCTGAAGAACGGCGTGGCCGTGATCACCCTGGCGGCCTTCAAGGCACCGGGTCAGAAGACGGTGGTGGCCACCTACTCCGGTGACGCCACAGTGGCCGGCTCCTCGCGGAGCATCGACCTCACCGTCAAGGCGGGCCGGACGAAGTAGCACCGCAGCGCTCGGCAGGGGGTCGACCATCCGGTCGGCCCCCTGTGGCCGGGTGACCATCCCCGGCGACCGGTCGGCGAGACCGAGGGGACCTCGGTTCGGCGTACCCCCCGGTAGTCGGGACAATGCACGGCATGACCGCCCTACCGTCTGTGTCCAACTCCATCACCGTCCGACTGACGCTCCCGGCCCGCGCCACCGCGGTCTCCGAGCTCACCGGGGTCATCGAGAAGAGTGGGGGGCTGGTCACCGGGCTCGACGTCACGGCGTCGGGCTCCGACCGCATCCGGGTGGACGTCACGGCGGCGGCGCGTGACACCACGCACGCCGACGAGATCGTCGAGCAGATGCGCGCCGTGCACGGGGTCGAGATCGGCAAGGTCTCCGACCGCACCTTCCTCGTGCACCTCGGTGGCAAGCTCAGGATCGAGTCGAAGGTCCCGATCCGCAACCGCGACGACCTCTCCCTGATCTACACCCCGGGTGTCGCGCGGGTCTGCATGGCCATCGCGGAGAACCCTGCCGACGCCCGGCGCCTGACCATCAAGCGCAACACCGTCGCCGTGGTCACCGACGGGTCCGCCGTCCTGGGTCTGGGCAACATCGGGCCGCTCGGTGCCCTCCCGGTCATGGAGGGCAAGGCCGCCCTGTTCAAGCGGTTCGCCGACATCGACGCCTTCCCCATCTGCCTCGACACCCAGGACACCGAGGAGATCATCACCGCGGTCAAGGCGATCAGCCCCGTGTTCGCCGGCATCAACCTCGAGGACATCTCGGCGCCGCGCTGCTTCGAGATCGAGGCGCGGCTGCGTGAGGAGCTCGACATCCCGGTCTTCCACGACGACCAGCACGGCACGGCGATCGTCACGCTGGCTGCGCTGCGCAACGCCCTGCGGGTGGTCGGCAAGGAGCTCAGCGAGTCCAGGGTCGTCCTCAGCGGCGCCGGCGCCGCCGGCACCGCGATCCTCAAGCTGCTCCTCAAGGCCGGCGCCCAGGACGTGGTCGTCGCCGACCAGTACGGCGTGGTGCACAGTGCACGCGAGGACCTCGCCGCCGAGGGCCAGCACAACCTGCGCTGGGTCGCCGAGCACACCAACACCCGTGGCCTGACCGGGACCCTCAAGGAGGCCCTGGCCGGGTCCGACGTCTTCATCGGCGTCTCCGCACCGGGCATCCTCACCGGTGACGACATCGCCACGATGAACGACGCCGCGATCGTCTTCGCGATGGCCAACCCGGACCCCGAGGTCGACCCTGCCGCGGCGGCCCAGCACGCCGCGGTCGTGGCGACCGGTCGTTCGGACTTCGCCAACCAGATCAACAACGTCCTGGTCTTCCCCGGTGTCTTCCGTGGCCTGCTCGACGCGGCATCGACCTCGATCGACCTCGACGTGATGCTCGCCGCCGCGATCGCGCTGTCGGAGGTCGTGCACCCCGACGAGCTCAACGCCGCCTACATCATCCCCAGCGTGTTCCACCCCGACGTGTCGAAGGTGGTCGCCGCCGCGGTCAAGGCTGCGGTGCTCGGGCAGAGCCCGGAGGCTGCCGAGCGGGCTGCGGTCGCCGCGGCAACCTCACCCTCGGGCGACGAGGCCGAACTCATCGGCTAGCAGCTCCAGGCTGCGCAGCTTGGCGTCGAGGTCGGGCGTCGGGGCCACGAGGGTGATCTCGTCGGCACCGGCCTCGTCCGCCAGTGCACCCAGGCCCCGGGCGACGTCCGCCGCCGGCCCGGCGAAGACCCGGCCCTCGAGGCTCGGCGCCAGTCGTGCGAAGTCGTCCGAGAGCCGGAACTCGCGGATGTCCGCAGCGCTCGGCCGGGTCGTGTCGCCGCTGCGGATCCGACGCATCTGCAGGGCCCACCCCGCGCGGAAGTCGGCCGCGACGTCCTCGTCGTCGGTCGCGAGCGCCAGCACGGAGATGATGACGCGAGGGGTGTCGCCCACCAGGCCGGGCCGGAAGTTGCGTCGGTAGGCCTGCAGCGCGTCCACCGCCAGCTCGGGAGCCATGTGGTGGGCGAAGACCGTGGTCATGCCGTTGGCGGCGGCGAAGGAGGACCCCCACCCGCTCGAGCCGAGCATCAACAGCTCCGGCGAGGTGTCGACCACCGGCGTCGCGAGGACGGCCTTGAACGGGTGGTCGTCGGGCCAGGTGTCGGACAGGAACGCGAGCAGCTCACCCGCCTGCTGCGGGAAGTCGTCGGCCGACAGCGCCTCGCGTGAACGCCGCAGTGCGAACGCCGTGAGCTGGTCGGTGCCCGGCGCCCGCCCGAGGCCGAGGTCGATGCGTCCCGGGTGCAGCATCTCGAGGGTCTTGAACCACTCGGCCACCTTGAGCGGCGAGTGGTTGGGCAGCATGATCCCCGCGGCGCCGACCCTGATCCCGGAGGTCTGGCCGGCGAGGTGGGCGATGAGGATCTCGGGGGAGCTGCTCGCGAGGCCCGCGAAGCTGTGGTGCTCGCTGATCCAGTACCGCGCGTAGCCCAGCCGGTCGGCCACCTTGGCCACCCGCGTGCTGCGGGCGATGGCGTCCTGCGCGCTCTGGCCGGCAGGGACGTCGACGAAGTCGAGCAGGGACAACGGTCGTGCGGTCGGGTCGGTCGTCGGCAGGTCGGTCGTCGCAGTCACGACGGGGCCAACACCATCGGGCAGTGACCGATTCCACCGCGGCCGACCACGCCGCATACGCTGACCGGGTGAGCCAGCCGACCGACCAGACGTTCGGGTCGAGCCGGACCGGTCCCGGCGGGTCCCATGGATCGGGTGGGTCGTGGGTCCGGGTGCAGGCCCGGGTGCTGGCCGTGGCGGCGCTGGTCGTGCACCTCGCGGCCCTCTACTGGCCGCGGGTCGACGTCCAAGGACCGGTGACCTGGACCGACAAGGTGGTCCACGTCCTGCTGTTCGGGGTGCCGACCCTGCTGGTGCTGCGCGCCTGGCGTCGACCCTGGTGGGTTGTCGGGCTCCTGGCGCTGCACGCGCCGCTGAGCGAGCTGGTGCAGCACGCCTGGCTGCCCCACCGGTCCGGTGACGGGTGGGACGCCGTCGCCGACCTCGGGGGAGTGGTGCTCGGCGTCACGCTCGCCGTGGTCGGAAGGCGTCGCTGGCGCTGGTAGCATTACGGTGCTCAGTTCGGCAGGCGCCTGGCAGCGCCACCGGAGGCACAGTGGCCTCACCACGTTTTCCCGACTCCGACTGAGTCCCACCGGATGACAACTGTTGATCCGGTCCAGCGGGCGCTGACGCGCCTGAGGCTCGTCTTCACCGTTGCCCTCGCCAGGTGGCTCGAGACGTGTCTACCTCGAGCATCTGAAGTGAGTTGAACATCTGTGCCCAAGCAACAGCGATCCGGCGCGCCCAAAAAGGCCCGTTGGACCCCTGACCAGAAGGCTGACGCGAAGAAGGGCCCCAAGAAGGCCCACCGCGGACAGTCTGCTGCAGGCGGCTCTGCCGCCTCCCGTCCGGCCCGTGACGCCGACCGCCCCGCGCGTCGCGAGTACAGCCGTGACGACAGCCGCGGCGACCGCCGCCCCACCACCGACCGCGGCCCGCGCCGCGAGTTCACCCGTGACGACCGCCCCGCGCGTTCGTTCAACCGCGACGACCGGCCCCAGCGCCGTGAGTCCGGCCGTGACGAGCGCCCCGCGCGTTCGTTCAACCGTGACGAGCGCCCCGCGCGTACGTTCAACCGTGATGACCGGCCCCAGCGCCGTGAGTTCAACCGTGACGACCGCCCGGTCCGTCGCTTCGACCGTGACGACAACCGTGGCCCGCGCCGCGAGTTCTCCCGCGATGAGCGCCCCCAGCGCAGCACCTACTCCCGTGAGGACCGCCCCGTGAACCGCTTTTCCAATGATGACAACCGTGGCCCGCGCCGCGAGACCAGCCGCGACGACCGTCCGGCCCGCACGTTCAACCGTGACGACCGCCCGGCGCGTTCGTTCGACCGCGACGACAACCGTGGCCCGCGTCGCGAGACCAGCCGCGACGACCGTCCCGCCCGCACGTTCAACCGTGACGACCGCCCGGCGCGTTCGTTCGACCGCGACGACAACCGTGGCCCGCGTCGCGAGACCAGCCGCGACGACCGTCCCGCTCGCACGTTCAACCGTGACGACCGCCCGGCCCGCACGTTCGACCGCGACGACAACCGTGGCCCGCGCCGCGAGTTCAACCGCGACGACCGCCCGCAGCGGTCGTTCAACCGGGGCGACCGCTTCGACCGCGCACCGCGCGAGGACCAGGTCGACCCCGAGGCAGAGCGCATGGAAGCCGACACCTGGGTGAAGGCGACCCGCAAGAGCGTCGACGGCCCCGTGGACGTCGCCGAGGACAACGGCTTCGCCGCCCTCGGCCTGTCGCAGCGCCTCGTCGAGCGCCTGGCCCGTGACGGCATCACCACGCCGTTCCCGATCCAGACCGCGACCATCCCGGACGCGATGGCGGGCAAGGACGTCCTCGGCCGCGGCCAGACCGGCTCCGGCAAGACGCTGGCCTTCGGCCTGCCTGCCCTGTCGCGTCTCGACAACGGCCAGAAGGCCTCCCCGCGTCGTCCCCGCGCCCTGGTCCTGGTCCCCACCCGTGAGCTGGCCATGCAGGTGTCCGACGCGCTCGAGCCCCTCGTGCACGTCCTCGGCCTGCGCCACAAGCTCGTCGCCGGTGGCCTGTCCTACACGACCCAGATCAACGCCCTGAACCGCGGCGTCGACCTGCTCATCGCCACTCCGGGCCGCCTGAAGGACCTCGTCGAGCGTGAGGCCGTCATCCTCGACTCCATCGAGATCTGCGTCCTGGACGAGGCCGACCACATGGCCGACATGGGCTTCATGCCCGAGGTCACCGCGATCCTCGACCAGATGCCCAAGGGCGGACAGCGCATGCTGTTCTCCGCGACCCTGGACAAGGGTGTCGACAAGCTGGTCGACGGCTACCTGACCGACCCGGTGACGCACTCCACCGACGACGCCAAGGCCTCGGTCACGACGATGGAGCACCACGTGCTGCTCATCGACCCGATGCACAAGAAGACCATCACCGCCGAGGTCGCCAACCGCTCGGGTCGCACGGTCGTCTTCGTGCGCACCAAGCTCGGCGCGGACCGCGTGGCCCTGCAGCTGCGCGAGCAGGGTGTCTTCGCGGCAGCCCTGCACGGTGGCCTCAACCAGGGCGCGCGCAACCGCGTCCTCGGTGCCTTCCGTGACGGCAGCCTCCCGGTGCTCGTGGCCACCGACGTCGCCGCCCGCGGCATCCACGTCGACGACGTCTCCGTGGTGCTGCAGGTCGACCCGCCGGCAGACCACAAGGACTACCTGCACCGCTCGGGCCGCACCGCCCGCGCCGGTGACAAGGGCACCGTCGTGACCCTGGCGCTCCCGCACCAGCGTCGCACCATGGAGCGCATGGCTCGCGAGGCCGGGATCGACGCGGTCCCGACCAAGGCCGTCCCCGGTGACGAGCGCCTCGCGGCGACCGGCGCCATCACCCCCAGCGGCATCCCGGTCCCCGAGGACCAGGTCCGTCGGATCCTCGAGGGTGAGAAGCGCGGTGGCCGTCGTCCCGGTGGACACGGTGGCCCGCGTGGCGGTGGCCCCCGTGGTGGTGGCCCCCGTGGCCCGCGCCAGGGCGGCGGCAACCGCTCCTACGGCAGCGACCGCTCCGGCGGCCAGCGCGGCGAGCGCAGCAGCTACTCCCGCGGCTGAGCCGGACCCCGCCTGACGAGGTGCGCCGGACCCGGCGCACCCCACTCGAAGACCGCGCACCACCCGAACAGCCAGCATCACCCGAACAGCCAGAGCCCCGGTCCCCGTGACCGGGGCTCCGGCGTGGGTGGGCATGATGGGGCGGTGGACGCGGACCTGTCGGGCAGCCTGCTCGTGGCGACACCCCAGATCGAGGACGGGGTGTTCTGCCGCAGTGTCGTCCTGCTGCTGCACCACGACGCGGAGGGCGCGCAGGGCGTGGTGCTCAACCGCCCGATGGAGGCGCGGATCGACGCCGTCCTGCCGGACTGGCAGGCCCATGCCACTGCTCCGTCGGTGCTCTTCCAGGGTGGCCCCGTGGGCCTGGACAGCGCGCTCGGGCTGGTCACCGTGCCCGGCGACCAGGATCCGATGGGTGTGCGGCGACTCTTCGGCGGGCTCGGCCTCGTCGACCTCGACACCCCGCCCGCGATCGTCGTGCCGGAGGTCGCGGGGCTGAGGATCTTCGCCGGGTATGCCGGGTGGTCGCCGGGACAGCTCGAGGAGGAGGTGCGCTCGGGCAGCTGGTACGTCGTGGAGTCCGAGGGTCGGGACGCCTTCGACGCCGATCCCGGGCAGCTGTGGACCCGGGTGCTGCGCCGTCAGCGCGACCACCTCGCCTTCGTGGCGACCTTCCCCGTCGACCCGGGGATGAACTGACCGCGTCCGGCCCAGGTCCTACACTCGGGCGCATGAGCGAGCCCCAGATCCCCCTGGACGACCCGCTGGCCCCCGCGGCGCAGCCCTCCACCTCGACCGCCGTGCTGGAGCGCGAGCAGGTCGAGGAGCAGGTGCAGGAGCCCGGCGACCACGAGCGCTTCTCGCACTACGTGCGCAAGGAGAAGATCCTCGAGAGCGCGCTGTCCGGCGACCCCGTCGTGGCCCTGTGCGGCAAGGTCTGGGTGCCGGGCCGCGACCCGAAGAAGTTCCCGGTCTGCCCGACGTGCAAGGAGATCTACGAAGGGCTGCGCGCGCCGCAGGACGGCGGCGAGTGACTGCACGGCGGCTCCCACCCGCTGCGGACACCCCCGGAGCCACGCAGGCCACTGCCGTCACTCGGGTTCCCTGACCTGCCCATTCGGGCACGAGTCTTTACCCTCCGGCTACCTGTTGCTGAGGCGGCCTTGCCGCAGCGAGCCCTAGCGTCATCGGGTCGGCACCGGTCACCATGGGCCGGGCGCCCCGTGAAAGGACGCTCATGAAGCTTCGATCTCGAATCGCCCTCTCGTCCCTGATGCTGGGGGCCGTCGCCCTCGGCCTCGGCCAAGGCAGCGCCACCGCGCAGCCGATGGCCGGCGAGAGCGCCGTGGCCGCCGAGTGCAGCACGCACAGTGACTCGGTGAACTCGGCCCGCACCGCCCAGGGTGGCAACCGCAAGGACGGCAACGAGCTGTCGCCGGCGCAGGTCAAGGCCATGGAGGCCAGCCTCGTCAAGGCCATGGAGGCCAAGGGCTACAGCAAGGCCGCCAACGGCTCGGCGCGCAAGCCCGGTGGCGGCGGCGCCGCCTTCGCGGCGACCAGTGTGAGCGTGTACTTCCACGTGATCACCAGTGGATCCTCCGGCGCGGTCTCCTCCTCGCAGATCAGCCAGCAGCTCTCGGTGCTGAACAACGCGTACGCGTCCTCCGGCTTCTCGTTCACCCTCGCCGGCACCGACACCACGAACAACAGCAGCTGGTACAACCTCTCGCAGGGCAGCAGCGCCGAGCGGTCGATGAAGACCGCGCTGCGCAAGGGCAGCATGGACGACCTCAACATCTACACGGCCAACCTCTCCGGCGGCCTGCTCGGCTGGGCGACCTTCCCCAAGTCCAGCTACGACGTCATGGACGGTGTCGTCGTCCTCGACCGGAGCCTCCCGGGTGGCTCGGCGGCGCCGTACAACCTCGGTGACACCGGCACGCACGAGGTCGGTCACTGGGCCGGGCTCTACCACACGTTCCAGGGCGGCTGCACGGGCCAGGGCGACTACGTCTCCGACACCCCGGCCGAGGCGTCGCCGGCCTACGGCTGCCCCACAGGCCGTGACAGCTGCACCTCGTCGTCCGGCCTGGACCCCATCAAGAACTTCATGGACTACACCGACGACGCCTGCATGAACACCTTCACCCCCGGCCAGTCGACCCGGATGCAGAACTCCTGGGTGACCTACCGCCAGGGCCACTGACGGACGCCCGCACCCGACCTCCTGCGGGTGCCGACGTCTAGCACACCCCGAGGCCCCGGCGGCGACGCCGGGGCCTCGGCATGTCGTTTCCCGACACCGGCTAACGTGGCCGCCCTATGAGTACCGCCGCCGCATCGCACCTCTCACCAGCATTCCCGGAGCGGGCGGCGTGGGGCACGGCCTCCAAGCTCCGCGCCTGGCAGCAGGCCGCGATCGCCTCCTACCTCGAGGCCGACCCCCGCGACTTCCTCGCCGTGGCCACCCCCGGAGCCGGCAAGACGACGTACGCCCTTCGCCTGGCCACCGAGCTGCTCGGTCGGGGCACCATCTCCGCCGTGACGGTGGTGGCGCCGACGGAGCACCTCAAGACGCAGTGGGCCGAGGCCGCCGCCCGGGTCGGGATCCACCTCGACCCGAAGTTCTCCAACTCCTCGGCGCGGCACTCCAGCGAGTACGACGGCGTCGCGCTGACCTACGCACAGGTCGCCAGCCGTCCCGCACTGCACCGCACCCGCACCGAGTCGGCGCCCACCCTCGTGATCCTCGACGAGATCCACCACGGCGGTGACAACCTCTCGTGGGGCGAGGCGATCCGCGAGGCGTTCGAGCCGGCGACGCGACGGCTGGCCCTCACGGGGACGCCGTTCCGCTCCGACACCTCGCCCATCCCGTTCGTCACCTATGCCGAGGACCGTGACGGCATCCGCCGCTCGTCGGCGGACTACACCTACGGGTATGCCGAGGCGCTGCGTGACGGCGTCGTCCGCCCGGTCCTGTTCCTCGCCTACGGCGGGGCGATGCGCTGGCGCACCAAGGCCGGCGACGAGATCGCCGCCCGGCTGGGCGAGATGCTCACCAAGGACTCCATGGCGCAGGCCTGGCGCACGGCCCTGGACCCCAAGGGCGAGTGGATCCCGTCCGTCCTCGCCGCCGCCGACAAGCGGCTCACCGAGGTCCGCCGCGGTGTCCCCGATGCCGGTGGCCTCGTCATCGCCTCCAACCAGACCTCCGCCCGGGCCTACGCCAAGATCCTCGAGGCCATCACCGGCGAGAAGGTCACGGTCGTCCTGTCCGACGACGCCGGGTCCTCCGAGCGCATCGAGGCGTATGCCGCGGGCGACTCGCGCTGGATGGTCGCGGTGCGCATGGTGTCCGAGGGTGTGGACGTGCCCCGGCTGTGCGTCGGCGTCTACGCCACGTCCACCTCCACCCCGTTGTTCTTCGCCCAGGCCGTGGGCCGCTTCGTGCGGGCCCGCCGCCGCGGGGAGACGGCCTCGGTGTTCCTGCCGTCGGTGCCGGTGATCCTCGAGCACGCCGCCCGCCTCGAGGACGAGCGCGACCACGCCCTGGACCGCCCCAGCACGCCGGACGACAGTGCCGCCGCGATGTGGGCCGAGGAGGACGCGCTCCTCGACGCGGCCAACCGGACCGCGCGCACGCCCGACATGGACCAGATGACCTTCGAGGCGCTGGAGTCCGACGCAGAGTTCGACCACGTCCTCTTCGACGCCAAGCAGTTCGGCCTCAACGCCGTCGTCGGCTCCGAGGAGGAGCAGGAGTACCTCGGCCTACCCGGGCTGCTCGAGCCCGACCAGATGTCGTTGCTGCTGCACGAGCGGCAGACGGCCCAGCACGGCCGTCGACCCAAGGCAGCGCAGGCGCAGGTGGCGGTCTCCGCCCACCGCGCCCTGGCGGCGCAGCGCAAGGAGCTCAACAAGCTCGTGGCGGCCTACGCCCGCAAGAACGACGCACCGCACGGGGTGGTCCACAACGACCTGCGGCGCGCCTGCGGCGGCCCCTCGCTGGACGAGGCCACCTCGGAACAGGTCACCGCGCGCATCGAGAAGATCCGCGCCTGGTTCGTCGGCCGGCGCTGACCCGCGGGTCGGCTCAGCCGCCGGCCTGGACGAGCGGGAGCGTGCGCAGCGGGATCCGGGTGGCCAGCGAGATGGTCGTGTTGGCCCGCACCACGTGCCGGTCGTCGACGACCGCGTCGATGACGCGCTGCAGGTCGGCGTTGTCGCGGGCGACGATGTGGATGAACACATCGCCGGAGCCGGTGATGGTGTGCGCCTCGAGCACCTCGGGGATCCCCTCGAGGTGCTCCACGACGGGGGAGTGGCCCCGGCCCTGCCGGATCTCCAGGGTGCAGAAGGCCGACACGGGGTAGCCCATCGCCGCGGGGTCGAGCTGCGGCGCCCACGACCGGATCACGCCCTGGGACACCAGCCGGTCCAGGCGCGCCTGCACGGTGCCCCGTGCGACGCCGAGCTCGCGGGAGGCCCCGAGCACGCCCATCTGGGGCTGGTCGGTGAACAGGGCGAGCACGCGCCGGTCGAGGTCGTCGAGGATCATGGTCACATTGTCCACCCAACCCGGCCATCAGGCAGGCATTCTGCGCACACTGTGCAACGCCGCGGCATACGGTTGCACACACGCAAGCCAACCGCCACGCTGCAGTCATGACTGACACCACCCTGGACCTGACCCCGCAGGAGCGCGAGGCGAACCTCGACATCGAGCAGCTCAAGCAGCTGGTCGGCCTCGTCGAGTACGACGAGACCAAGGACCCGTTCCCGGTCACCGGGTGGGACTCCATCGTCTTCGTGGTCGGCAACGCGACCCAGACCGCGCACTACTACATGTCCGCGTGGGGCATGGAGCTCGTGGCGTACTCGGGCCCGGAGAACGGCCAGCGCGACCACAAGTCGTTCGTGCTGAAGTCCGGCTCGATCCGCTTCGTCATCAACGGTGCGGTCACCCCCGACAGCCCGTTGATCGCCCACCACGCCAAGCACGGCGACGGTGTCGTCGACATCGCCCTCGAGGTCCCGGACGTCGACAAGTGCGTCGCCCAGGCCAAGTCGGCCGGCGCCCGCGTGGTCCGTGAGGCGCAGGACCTCAGCGACGAGCACGGCACGGTGCGCATCGCCTCGATCGCCACCTACGGCGAGACCGTCCACAGCCTCGTCGACCGTTCGCGCTACACCGGCCCCTACCTGCCGGGCTATGTCGCCAGGACCTCGACGTTCCAGAAGCGCGAGGGGGCGCCGAAGCGGCTCTTCCAGGCCCTCGACCACATCGTCGGCAACGTCGAGCTCGGCAAGATGGAGGAGTGGGTGACCTTCTACAACAAGGTCATGGGCTTCGTGAACATGGCCGAGTTCATCGGTGACGACATCGCCACCGACTACTCCGCGCTGATGTCCAAGGTCGTCGCCAACGGCAACCACCGCGTGAAGTTCCCGCTCAACGAGCCGGCCATCGCGAAGAAGAAGAGCCAGATCGACGAGTACCTCGAGTTCTACAACGGCCCCGGCGCCCAGCACCTCGCGCTGGCGACGAACGACATCCTGCGCACCGTCGACGAGCTGCGCAAGGAAGGCGTCGAGTTCCTCGACACCCCCGACTCCTACTACGAGGACGAGGAGCTGCGCGCCCGCATCGGCAACGTCCGCGTGCCGATCGAGGAGCTGCAGAGCCGCAAGATCCTCGTGGACCGTGACGAGGACGGCTACCTGCTGCAGATCTTCACCCGGCCCCTCGGCGACCGCCCCACGGTGTTCTTCGAGATCATCGAGCGGCACGGCTCGCTCGGCTTCGGCAAGGGCAACTTCAAGGCGCTGTTCGAGGCCATCGAGCGCGAGCAGGACGCCCGCGGCAACCTCTGAGCATCCGCGCGTCGGCCGTGCGTGGGGTGCGTGAGAGGCTGACCCCATGACGACCCCCACACGCGCCGGCTGGTTCGACGACCCCGAGGACGACCAGCAGCTGAGGTACTTCGACGGCGTCGTCTGGACCAAGCACACCACGCCGCGCTCGACCCGCCGGGCCTCGGCGGCCCCGGCGCAGCCCGGCCAGCAGCAGTACCCCGGCCAGGGGCACCCGCCCCAGTACCCCGGCCAGAGCCAGAGCGGCCCCGGCCAGGCCCCGACCGGCGGCGAGCAGCCGCCGGTCGGCGGCAGCAGCCAGCCCGGTCAGCCCGGCCAGCCCGGTCAGCCCGGTCAGCCGCCGACCGGGTGGCAGGCCCCGAACCCGCAGTTCCCCGGTGCGCCCCAGCCCGGCCAGTGGAACGCCCCACCGCCGCAGGCCCAGTACGGTGCGCCGCAGGGTCAGCAGCACCTGCCCGGGCAGCAGCCACCCGGCCAGCCGGCGCCGTGGAACATCCCCGGCTACGGCGCCTTCGCTCCCGGCCCCACGACCCCGGACGGCCAGCCGCTGGCGACGTACTGGCAGCGGGTCGGTGCCTACCTCATCGACGGCGTCATCCAGTTCGTCCTCATCCTCGTGCTGGCGGGCTGGCTGCTCTTCCGGGCGCTGGGACCGGTCCTGGACGACTTCCGTCGGGCGATCGAGAGCAACGACCCGGCGGCGTTCGACTCCATCAACACCACCAACCTCGACTACGGCTCGCTCGTCGCGTTCGCCGTGGTCTCGGCGGCGATCCAGTTCGGGTATGCCGTGTACTTCCTGTCGCGCACCGGTGCCACCCCCGGCAAGCGGGCCCTGGGACTGAGCGTCCGGCTGCGGGAGCGGCCGGGCGTGCCCAGTGTCGCGGTGGCCGCCCGGCGGTCCTCGGTGCAGGCGGTCCTGAGCCTGCTGTCCAACATCCCCCTGCTCGGCAACATCGCCGGGCTCGGGGCGATCCTGGACCTGCTGTGGCCCGCGTGGGACGACAAGAAGCAGGCCCTGCACGACCGCGTCGCGGCCACGAACGTCGTCAAGGGCAAGCAGGAGCGTCCCTGACGCACCCGTCCCGGCCCAGCGGCCGGAGGCCTCAGCGGGCCGGGACGATGGTGCCGACGACCTCACCGAGACCGACGCGGGTCCCGTCCGGACCCGGCGCCCAGCCGCGGATGACGACCGTGTCGCCGTCCTCGAGGAACGAGCGGGTGCCGCCGCCGGCCAGCTCGATCGGCTCGGTACCGTTCCACGACAGCTCGAGGAGGCTGCCGCGGCTGTCGCGCCCTGTGCCCGAGATGGTCCCCGACCCGAACAGGTCGCCCGGACGGACCGAGGCGCCGTTGACCGTCAGGTGGGCGAGCATCTGCGCCGGGGACCAGTACATGTCCTGGTACTCCGGTCGCGCCACGACCTCGCCGTTGAGCTCCACCTCGTAGTGCACGTCCAGCCCGTAGGGCGTCACCGGCGCCGAGCAGGTACGGCAACGGCTGCGGGTCCTGGGTCGGGATCGGCAGCCGGGCCGCGTCGAGCGCGGCCAGGGGGACCACCCACCCGGAGATGCTGGTGGCGAACGACTTGCCGAGGAACGGACCGAGCGGCACGTACTCCCACGCCT
Organism: uncultured Actinomycetota bacterium; assembly: GCA_963731235.1. Classification (GTDB taxonomy): domain Bacteria; phylum Actinomycetota; class Actinomycetes; order Actinomycetales; family Dermatophilaceae; genus Pedococcus. Next base: position 186,085 of record CAVSUT010000018.1, read on the forward strand.
GGATGTCCCGCGCGCTCCAGTCGTTGAGCAGCACCACCCCGAACAGGTGGTCGTCCGCGTCGTCGACCGACACGCGCTCGCCGATCGCGGTCGAGCCACCCACGACGAACCCGAGCTCGGCCTCGATGTCGAGCCGGATGCTGGGTCCGAAGGTCGGGGTCGGCTCGGACGGCGCCTTGCGCTGACCCGTCGGGCGGACGATGTCGCTCCCTGAGACGACCACGGTCCCGGCGCGACCGTGGTACCCGATGGGCAGCTGCTTCCAGTTCGGGGTCAGCGGCTCGGAGTCCGGCCGGAAGATCCGCCCGACGTTGGTCGCGTGGTGCTCGCTGGCGTAGAAGTCGACGTAGTCCGCCACCTCGATCGGCAGGTGCAGCCGGACGTCCTCGACCGGGACCAGGTGCGGCTCGACGCAGTCGCGCAGGCTCGCGTTGGTGAGCACCTCCGTCAGCCAGGCCCGCGCCGAGTCCCACGCGGGGCGCCCCTGGGCCAGGAAGGGGTTGAGCGAGGGGGCCAGCCACACCCGGCCCGACTCCATACCGGCCTGCTCGGCGCACGCCCCCGCGTCGAGGACCTGGTCGCCGATCCGCACGCCCACCCGCGGGGCGGTGCCCTCGGTCGAGAAGACGCCGTAGGGCAGGGTCTGCAGCCCGAACGGGTGGTCGGCGGGCAGCTCGAGCCAGGACGCCCGGGGCTGCTGGGTGGTCGCGGGGGTGGGCGGGGACGGCAGGGCGGTCACAGGTGGACTCCTTGGAGCAGGTGCAGGGTGGACAGTTCGCCGAGGGGGTCGGTGACCCCGCAGCAGCCGTAGGCGGTGAAGGAGGAACGGACAGCCGCTGCCTCGGCGGCCCCCAGCGCCACGACGGCGGTGACGAGGGTGCCGACATCGCGCTGGCTGAGGGTGTCGGCGAGGTCGAGGACCTCGGCGCCGGTCAGGGCGCGGTGCACGGCGACCAGCACGTTGAGCAGGCCGTGCTGCTCCTGGCCGCCATGGGTGCCGCGGACCGCGTGGTGCAGCCCTCCGGTGAGCTTGAACGGGACCGCGTGGTCGACGGCCGAGCGCAGGAAGGTGGCCAGCTCGGCCTCGTCCGGCCACGGCCAGGTCGGGGTGGGTCCGGTGCGGAACTTCGCCTGGACCCTGCGCTGCGGCGTGGAGGCGTGGGCGAGGTCGGCCAGGGCGTCCGGCTGCGCCTCGCCCCGGGGGACCTCCAACGTCAGGGGCAGGGCGGCGGGGCAGGTGTCGCGCCAGTCCGGGCTCCACCCGACCTCCAGGCCCACCGGCTCCACCCCGGGGATGCGGCCGACCGCCGCGACCGCGTCGCCGACCTCGGCGACCGGGGTGCCGGGGCGGGCCACCAGGGCGACGCGCAGGCCCTCGGCGGGTCCGACGAGCTCGTCGAGACGGGCGGCCGTCGAGGTGGGGACGAGCAGCGGGCCGACCATCGCGGCATACGCGCTGCAGCGGTGCACCCGGTGCTCGCGGACGGCCACCTCCAGCGGGGCGTTCCCCGGCGGGAACACGGCGGCGTCGTCGACCAGGGCCGTGAACAACGCTTCCTGCGCCACGCCCCGCGCGACGGCGTCCGACAGCGGTGTCATGGTGGCGAGGCTACTAGGGTGGCAGGGGGCCGAGGACCCGGCCCGAGGTCCGCTCCGGACCAGCGACGAGACCACGACGAGGTGGACAGTGGCGCACTACCAGGCCATGGGCAGCATCCCGCCCAAGCGGCACACGCAGCACCGGCGACCGGCCCGCGGCGGCCGACCCGGGGAGCTCTACTACGAGGAGCTGATGGGGGAGGAGGGGTTCTCCTCGGACTCCTCCCTGCTCTACCACCGCAACATCCCCTCGACCGTGGTCGGTGCGCGGGAGTGGTCCATCGGGGACCTCTCCACGACGCCCAACCACCCCCTCGTCCCGCGGCACCTGCGGCTGCACGACCTCTTCGAGCCCAAGGACGTGAAGACCACCGACGTCGTCACCGGCCGTCGCCTGGTGCTCGGCAACGGGGACGTGCGCATCTCGTATGCCGTCGCCGGCGCCCCCAGTCCCTGGTACCGCAACGGGGTGGGGGACGAGTGCGTGTACGTCGAACGGGGGCGGGCGCGGGTCGAGACCGTGTTCGGCGCCTTCGACGTCGCCGAGGGCGACTACGTCATCATCCCGCGGGCCACGACGCACCGGTGGATCCCGAAGCGCTCCACCAAGGACCCGTTGCGGGCCTACTGCATCGAGGCCAACTCCCACATCGCGCCGCCGAAGCGCTACCTGTCGAAGTACGGCCAGCTGCTCGAGCACGCGCCCTACTGCGAGCGGGACCTGCGCGGCCCTGCCGGCCCGCTGCTCGCCGAGCACGTCGGCGCCAGGGCGGACGAGGAGTCCGAGGTGTTCATCAAGCACCGGGGGAACGGTCCCGGCGGCATCGTGGGGACGGTGCACACCCTGCCGTTCCACCCGCTCGACGTCGTCGGGTGGGACGGGTGCCTCTACCCGTACGTGTTCAACGTGCGCGACTTCGAGCCGATCACCGGGCGGGTGCACCAGCCGCCGCCCGTGCACCAGGTCTTCGAGGGCTGGAACTTCGTCATCTGCAACTTCGTGCCGCGCAAGGTCGACTACCACCCGCTGTCGATCCCGGTGCCCTACTACCACTCCAACGTCGACAGCGACGAGATCATGTTCTACGTCGATGGTGACTACGAGGCGCGCAAGGGCTCGGGCATCGGCAAGGGCTCCATCTCGGTGCACCCGGGAGGTCACCCGCACGGTCCGCAGCCGGGGGCGAGCGAGGCCTCCATCGGCACGGAGTACTTCGACGAGCTGGCCGTCATGGTCGACACCTTCCGCCCCCTCGAGCTGGGGGAGGGCGGTCGTGCGGTGGACGACGGTGTCTACGCGTGGTCCTGGAGCCGTCAGAGACCCTGACCGTCGACGTCGACCAGCAGGATCACCGAGTGCCGATCGGCGAATTCCGCTGCACCGCAACAGAATCGACCGCACAGAGCACCGACCCGTGCGCTCTCGAGCGCGTCCCGGGCGGCCGGCGCACCTCGATTTGGGACTCCCGCCGGCCCGGTGCTACAGTTACGTCATCGCCGAACGCCAAGCGCGCTTCGATCCAAGGCTTCCTGCACAGGGAGAACGGATTTGACGCCCAAGTTGCGAGGCGAGTAACCTAGAACGGTTGCCCCAATGACTCCGGCCGGAAACGGCGAGTGAATGGTGTGCGTCCGATCCTTGAGAACTCAACAGCGTGTCAAAAATCGATGCCAATTACCTCGTTTCTGGGGTGGCGATGGTTGGGCTTTTGTGGTCTGGCTGTTGTTGTTCTGGAGCGAATATCCTTTGGTTGAACTAAGATATGCTAGTGATTTTGCTAGTTGTTCTTGCTCAGTCAGTTTGACGACCCTTCTAGGGGTTTTTGTTTCGTGGTCTTTCGGGGCTGCGTACTTAACATCAATGGAGAGTTTGATCCTGGCTCAGGACGAACGCTGGCGGCGTGCTTAACACATGCAAGTCGAACGGTGATCTTGGGAGCTTGCTCCTGGGTGATCAGTGGCGAACGGGTGAGTAACACGTGAGTAACCTGCCCCAGACTCTGGAATAACTTCGGGAAACCGGAGCTAATACTGGATACGAGACGGAGCTGCATGGCTACCGTTTGGAAAGTTTTTCGGTTTGGGATGGACTCGCGGCCTATCAGCTTGTTGGTGAGGTAATGGCTCACCAAGGCGACGACGGGTAGCCGGCCTGAGAGGGCGATCGGCCACACTGGGACTGAGACACGGCCCAGACTCCTACGGGAGGCAGCAGTGGGGAATATTGCACAATGGGCGAAAGCCTGATGCAGCGACGCCGCGTGAGGGATGACGGCCTTCGGGTTGTAAACCTCTTTCAGCAGGGAAGAAGCGAAAGTGACGGTACCTGCAGAAGAAGCACCGGCTAACTACGTGCCAGCAGCCGCGGTAATACGTAGGGTGCGAGCGTTGTCCGGAATTATTGGGCGTAAAGAGCTTGTAGGCGGTTTGTCGCGTCTGCCGTGAAAATTCGAGGCTCAACCTCGAACTTGCGGTGGGTACGGGCAGACTAGAGTGTGGTAGGGGAGACTGGAATTCCTGGTGTAGCGGTGAAATGCGCAGATATCAGGAGGAACACCGATGGCGAAGGCAGGTCTCTGGGCCACTACTGACGCTGAGAAGCGAAAGCATGGGGAGCGAACAGGATTAGATACCCTGGTAGTCCATGCCGTAAACGTTGGGAACTAGGTGTGGGTCTCATTCCACGAGATCCGTGCCGCAGCTAACGCATTAAGTTCCCCGCCTGGGGAGTACGGCCGCAAGGCTAAAACTCAAAGGAATTGACGGGGGCCCGCACAAGCGGCGGAGCATGCGGATTAATTCGATGCAACGCGAAGAACCTTACCAAGGCTTGACATATGCGAGAACGCGGCAGAGATGTCGTTCTCTTTGGACACTCGTATACAGGTGGTGCATGGTTGTCGTCAGCTCGTGTCGTGAGATGTTGGGTTAAGTCCCGCAACGAGCGCAACCCTCGTTCTATGTTGCCAGCACGTGATGGTGGGGACTCATAGGAGACTGCCGGGGTCAACTCGGAGGAAGGTGGGGATGACGTCAAATCATCATGCCCCTTATGTCTTGGGCTTCACGCATGCTACAATGGCCGGTACAAAGGGCTGCGATACCGTAAGGTGGAGCGAATCCCAAAAAACCGGTCTCAGTTCGGATTGGGGTCTGCAACTCGACCCCATGAAGTCGGAGTCGCTAGTAATCGCAGATCAGCAACGCTGCGGTGAATACGTTCCCGGGCCTTGTACACACCGCCCGTCAAGTCACGAAAGTCGGTAACACCCGAAGCCGGTGGCCCAACCCTTGTGGAGGGAGCTGTCGAAGGTGGGACTGGCGATTGGGACTAAGTCGTAACAAGGTAGCCGTACCGGAAGGTGCGGCTGGATCACCTCCTTTCTAAGGAGCACTGGCCAGCTTGTCTGGTCCAGGGCCTGGTCTGTCCCCGAGTGTGGGGCAGCAGGTGCTCAAGGGTGGAACATCGATTATTTGGCGCTGATCGTGCACTGGTTGTCGTAAGTACTGGTTGGGTTCGCCTCCTTTTGGGGGGTGGGCCGGCTGTGGAACGCGCACTGGTGGGGGTTGGCGCTTGACACGTTGTTGGGTCCTGAGGGCTCGGGCGAAAGCTTCGATTCCTTGGGCCGGTTTACGGCCTTGGACCCGCCTTTTTGGTCAAACCCCCTGACGCTCTGGTGTTGGGTAGGTGGCTGGAGTTGAAGGTGGGGCCGCCCGTATTTTGAGAACTACACAGTGGACGCGAGCATCTTTGTGGCTCAAGTTTTTAAGGGCACACGGTGGATGCCTTGGCACCAGGAACCGAAGAAGGACGTAGGAATCTGCGATAAGCCTCGGGGAGTCGATAACCAGACTGTGATCCGAGGATTTCCGAATGGGGAAACCCGGCTGGAGGCAAGTCCAGTCACTCTCATCTGAACACATAGGGTGAGTAGAGGGAACGTGGGGAAGTGAAACATCTCAGTACCCACAGGAAGAGAAAGCAACCGCGATTCCGTGAGTAGTGGCGAGCGAAAGCGGAAGAGGCTAAACCTTAGCTGTGTGATACCTGTCAGGGGTTGCAGTTGAGGGGTCGTGGGACTTTTCGGTCAGTGCTGACACGCTGGCATGGAGTCAAAAATGCGCGTTATAGTCGAAGGGCATTGAATGGCCCGGCACAGAGGGTGCGACCCCCGTAGACGAAATGATGTGCACTCCAGAGAAGTATCCCAAGTAGCACGGGGCCCGAGAAATCCCGTGTGAATCTGGCGGGACCACCCGCTAAGCCTAAATATTCCCTGGTGACCGATAGCGGACAAGTACCGTGAGGGAAAGGTGAAAAGTACCCCGGGAGGGGAGTGAAATAGATCCTGAAACCGTGTGCCTACAATCCGTCGGAGCCTCCTTGTGGGGTGACGGCGTGCCTTTTGAAGAATGAGCCTGCGAGTTAGTGCTCAGTGGCGAGGTTAACCCGTGTGGGGAAGCCGTAGCGAAAGCGAGTCCGAATAGGGCGTTTTAGTCGCTGGGTCTAGACCCGAAGCGGAGTGATCTACCCATGGCCAGGTTGAAGCGACGGTAAGACGTCGTGGAGGACCGAACCCACTTAGGTTGAAAACTGAGGGGATGAGCTGTGGGTAGGGGTGAAAGGCCAATCAAACTCCGTGATAGCTGGTTCTCCCCGAAATGCATTTAGGTGCAGCGTCACGTGTTTCTTACCGGAGGTAGAGCTACTGGATAGCTAATGGGCCTCACCAGGTTACTGACGTTAGCCAAACTCCGAATGCCGGTAAGTGAGAGCGTGGCAGTGAGACTGCGGGGGATAAGCTCCGTAGTCGAGAGGGAAACAGCCCAGACCACCATCTAAGGTCCCTAAGCGTGTGCTAAGTGGGAAAGGATGTGGAGTTGCATTGACAACCAGGAGGTTGGCTTAGAAGCAGCCACCCTTTAAAGAGTGCGTAATAGCTCACTGGTCAAGTGATTCCGCGCCGACAATGTAGCGGGGCTCAAGCACACCACCGAAGCTGTGGCATTGACACTTTGCCCGGCTGTGACACCTGCGGGTTCACGGTCCAAGCGTGTTGATGGGTAGGGGAGCGTCGTGTGGCCAGGGAAGCGGCGGAGTGATCCAGCCGTGGAGGCCACACGAGTGAGAATGCAGGCATGAGTAGCGAATGACGGGCGAGAAACCCGTCCGCCGAATAACCAAGGGTTCCAGGGTCAAGCTAATCTGCCCTGGGTAAGTCGGGACCTAAGGCGAGGCCGACAGGCGTAGTCGATGGACATCCGGTTGATATTCCGGAACCGGCGAAGAACCGCCCATGACGAACCTTTTGATGCTAAGCACCTGAAGCTGTGTACTGATGCCTTCGGGCTAGGTGCGTAGCCGAGCGTGTGACCCGATCTGGTAGTAGTCAAGCGATGGAGAGACGCAGGAAGGTAGCCTCCGCGTGGCGATGGTAGTCCACGTCCAAGGGTGTAGGGCGAGCTGTAGGCAAATCCGCAGCTCACATAGCCTGAGACCTGATAGTGACCGCGTATGCGGGAAGCAGGGTGATCCTATGCTGCCAAGAAAATCTTCTAGCGAGGTTCGAGCCGCCCGTACCCCAAACCGACTCAGGTGGTTAGGTAGAGAATACCAAGGCGATCGAGTGAATCGTGGTTAAGGAACTCGGCAAAATACCCCCGTAACTTCGGGAGAAGGGGGGCCCAGAGGGTGAAGGCACTTGCTGTCTAGCCTGAACGGCCGCAGAGACCAGGGAGAAGCGACTGTTTACTAAAAACACAGGTCCGTGCGAAGTCGCAAGACGATGTATACGGACTGACGCCTGCCCGGTGCTGGAAGGTTAAGAGGACCGGTTAGTTCTTCGGAGCGAAGCTGAGAATTTAAGCCCCAGTAAACGGCGGTGGTAACTATAACCATCCTAAGGTAGCGAAATTCCTTGTCGGGTAAGTTCCGACCTGCACGAATGGCGTAACGACTTCTCCACTGTCTCAACCACGAACTCGGCGAAATTGCACTACGAGTAAAGATGCTCGTTACGCGCAGCAGGACGGAAAGACCCCGGGACCTTTACTACAGCTTGGTATTGGTGTTCGGTACGGCTTGTGTAGGATAGGTGGGAGACTGTGAAGCATGCACGCCAGTGTGTGTGGAGTCAACGTTGAAATACCACTCTGGTCGTTCTGGATATCTAACCTCGGTCCGTGATCCGGATCAGGGACAGTGCCTGGTGGGTAGTTTAACTGGGGCGGTTGCCTCCTAAAGAGTAACGGAGGCGCCCAAAGGTTCCCTCAGCCTGGTTGGCAATCAGGTTTTGAGTGTAAGTGCACAAGGGAGCTTGACTGTGAGACAGGCATGTCGAGCAGGGACGAAAGTCGGGACTAGTGATCCGGCGGTGGCTTGTGGAAGCGCCGTCGCTCAACGGATAAAAGGTACCCCGGGGATAACAGGCTGATCTTGCCCAAGAGTCCATATCGACGGCATGGTTTGGCACCTCGATGTCGGCTCGTCGCATCCTGGGGCTGGAGTAGGTCCCAAGGGTTGGGCTGTTCGCCCATTAAAGCGGTACGCGAGCTGGGTTTAGAACGTCGTGAGACAGTTCGGTCCCTATCCGCTGTGCGCGTAGGAAACTTGAGAAGAGCTGTCCCTAGTACGAGAGGACCGGGATGGACGAACCTCTGGTGTGTCAGTTGTTCTGCCAAGAGCACGGCTGATTAGCTACGTTCGGAAGTGATAACCGCTGAAAGCATCTAAGCGGGAAGCACGCTTCAAGATGAGGTTTCCATGGACTTAGGTCCGAGAGGCTCCCAGCTAGACTACTGGGTTGATAGGCCAGACGTGGAAGCACAGTAATGTGTGTAGCTGACTGGTACTAATAAGCCGATAACTTGATACAACAAAGATGTTACGCGTCCACTGTGTAGTTCCCGAGATACGGTCGGGAACCCGCTCACCACCCGCCGCGCGTGCGGGGGCGAGCAAACGATCAACATCTCCATAGAGTTTCGGCTGTCATAGCGAAGGGGAAACGCCCGGCTCCATTCCGAACCCGGAAGCTAAGCCCTTCAGCGCCGATGGTACTGCACTGGTTACGGTGTGGGAGAGTAGGACGCAGCCGGACATACTTTCAAAAGGGCCTTCCCATCACGGGAAGGCCCTTTTGGCGTTCCCGCCTTGGGTGCGACGCCCACTGGGGCTTACTCTGGAAGGCCCGGTGGTCTCAACGCAGCGGCTGCCGGGACCCCGTCCCCACCGGCCACCGCCGGCCACCCCCCTGGAGGCCACCATGTCGTCTTCATCTACTCGTGCAATGACGCACGCCGAGCCAGCCCCAGCCGAGCCGGCCCGACGGTCGCGCCGCCAGGTCCTGGGCATGGCGGTGCTCGGCGGCGCCGGAGCAGGTGCGGCATTCTTCGCTGCCCCTGGTGCTGCGCAGGCAGTGCCGGAGAAGGGCAAGCCCGGCGCACCCGGTGGCACCGCCTTCCGGCTCACCGTGCTCGGGACGACCGACACCCACGGCAACGTGCTCAACTGGGACTACTTCAAGGACGCGGTCTACGACGACGCCGCACACAACGACATCGGCCTGGCCAAGATCGCCACCTTGGTCAAGCTGGTGCGCGAGGAGCGCGGCGCCGGCACCACCTTGATGCTCGACGCCGGTGACACCCTGCAGGGGACGCCGCTGGCCTACTACTACGCCAAGGTCGACCCCATCACCAGTGGCTCGGTGCATCCGATGGCGAAGGCGATGAATGCCATCGGGTACGACGCTGCCGCCCTGGGCAACCACGAGTTCAACTACGGCGTCGAGACCCTGCGCACCTTCGAGTCGCAGTGCGACTTCCCCCTGCTCTCTGCCAACACGGTGGACTGGGCAACGGGCGCCCCCGCGTTCTCACCGCACCTGATCAAGTCCTACAAGGTCCCCGGTGTCGCCAAGCCGCTCAAGGTCGGGGTGCTCGGCCTGGTCACGCCCGGGGTGGCGATCTGGGACAAGGCGAACGTCGAGGGCGTGCTGAAGTTCCCCGGCATCGTGGAGCAGGCCAAGATCTGGGTGCCGAAGCTGAAGAAGGCGGGGTGCGACCTCGTCATCGTCTCGTGCCACTCCGGTGCCAAGCCGGGCTCGTCCTACGGCGACGCCCTGCCCTACCCGGAGAACGCCTCCCGGCAGCTCGCCGAGCAGGTCGCCGGCGTGGATGCGGTGCTCGTGGGCCACGCCCACGTGGAGATCACCGAGGAGCTCGTGGCCAGCACGGTCACCGCGGGCAAGAAGGTGCTCATCACCGAGCCGCTGAAGTGGGGCATGCGTCTGTCGGTGATGGACCTCGACGTCGTCCACGACGGCAGGCACTGGTCCCTCGCGTCGGCGCATGCCCATCTCCTGGACGCCAACACCGTTCCAGAGGACCCTGATGTGGCCGAGCTCGTGCGCGAGGACCATGCCGTCGTCCGCACCTACGTCAACTCGGTGATCGGCACCTGCACGACCGCGATGTCCGCAGCGACGGCGCGGTACGAGGACACCGCCGCCATCGACTTCATCAACCACGTCCAGGGCGACGCCGTGAAGGCAGCTCTTGCCGGCACCCCGGACGAGTCGCTCCCGGTGCTGTCCATCGCTGCACCGTTCAACCGGGAGGCCGCCATCCCGGCGGGGAACGTCACAGTGCGTGACGTGGCCGGGCTCTACATCTACGACAACACCCTGCTCGGCATCCGGTTCACCGGCGCCCAGGTCAAGGCCTACCTCGAGTACTCGGCCACCTACTTCCAGGCCAAGAGCACGACCGGGCCCTTCGCCCCGGACGAGCTGACGAATGCGGTCAACCCGAGCACCGGGCTCGCGACCCCCGACTACAACTACGACATCATGAGCGGCCTGGAGGCCTCGCTGGCCTACCAGGTCGACCTCGCGCAGCCGCTGGGGCAGCGGATCACGAACCTGACGTACGACGGCCAGCCGATCGACCCGGCCAAGGAGTTCGTCATCGCCATCAACAACTACCGGCAGTCCGGGGGTGGCAACTTCCCCGGGGTGACGACCGCTCCGGTGCTGTACAACGCTCAGGTCGAGATCCGGCAGCTGCTGATCGACTGGACCACCAAGCAAGGGGTCATCGATCCCGCCTCGTTCACGACCTTCGACTGGAAGCTCGTCGCGAACGGCGACCCCGTGGTCGTCGAAGGCAGCTGAGCGGAGTCGCAGGGGGTCAGTCCGGGTCGATGCCGAGCCGGTAGCCGCGCTTGACGACCGTCTGAATCAAGCGTCTGGGGGCACACGCCTCACGCAGCCGCGCCACCGCCACCTCGGCCGTGTGCGGGTCGTTCGAGTTTCCGGGCAGGACTTCCAGCACCTGGGACCGGGTGACCACCTCACCCCCGGCTTCGGCGAGCAGCCGCAGTACCTCGAGCCCGCTGGGGGAGATGGGCAGCACGTGGTCTTCGAGCAACGCCACGGTGCGCCGGACCTGGAGCCGGCCCGCGCTGGTGGTGACGGCAGAGGTCTGCGCCTCCTCGTAGTGGCTGACCAGGGTGCGCACCAGCGCACCGAGCCGTCCACGGTCGGGGACGATCGGCTCGATACCCCGGTCCTGCAGTGGGCGGGCGGTCACCGGCCCGACCGCGGCAGCGATCATGGCCCCTGACCGCAGGCGCGCCACGACCTGGTCGGCGACCCCCTGCGCATCGACGGCGGCCAACCAGGCGGCGGCGCCTGGTGCCGACGTGAAGACGGCGGCGTCGATCTCGCCGGCGGCGGCGGCCACGACCGAAGCGGTCAGGGCTGCGGGGTCCGGCGGCGGACCCCAGCGGTAGACCACGAGGCTGTGCACCTCGGCGCCTGCGGCAGCGAGCTCGGTGTCGAGCCCGTCCGCGCCCGCCCCGTGGTGCTGGACGGCGATCCGGTGGCCGGCGACCCCTTCGGCGAGCAGCAGGTCGAGGATCTCTGCCGAGGTCTCGGACTCGGCCACCCAGTCCGCCTGCAACCCTGCCGCCTGGATGGCGCCCCGGGCCTTGGGCCCGCGCGCGATGAGGCGAGCGCGCTCGAACACCACCGTGAGCTCGTCGGCGATCCCCGCCGCATCCGCCGCCTCGACCCAACCGCGGAACCCGATGCCCGTGGTGACCACGACGGTGTCGGGTGGGTCGAGCAGCAGCGCCTTGGTGTCGAGCAGCAGCTGGTCGTCGTGCTCGTGCGGCACGATGCTCAGCGAGGGGGCATGGCGCACCGTGGCCCCACGACGGACCAGCGCAGACCCGAGCTCACCGCTGCGCCGGTCGGCCGTCACGAGCACCACACAGCCGGCCATCACCTGCTGCAGTGCGGGGGGAGCCGCGGTTCGCGTCATGCGGGCAGCCCCAGCAGGGCTTCCTCGGCGACGGCGCCCACCACGATGACCGCCGGTGCGCGGACTCCGGTGGCGGCGGCGACACCGACGATCTCGGAGAGGCTCGCGCGGGTGACCCGCTGGGTGGCCAGGGTGGCGTCCTCGACCACGGCGACGGGCAGGTCGGCCGGGGCCCCGGCGGCCAGCAACCGCTCCACGTGCTGGCTGAGCATGGCCACCCCCATGAGAACCACCAGGGTCGCACTCGCGTCGACGACGGCCCGGACGGCCGCCTCCTCCAGGGTGCCGTGCCCGTGGGTGATGTGGACCGCCGCGACGGTGCCGCGGTGCGTGACCGGTATGCCGGCAGCGGCAGGTGCGGCAAGGGCCGAGCTGACGCCGGGTACCACCTCGACCGGTATGCCGTGCGCAGCCAGCGTGCTCTGCTCCTCTCCGCCACGGCCGAAGAGGAACGGGTCACCGCCCTTGAGACGAACCACGACGCAACCACGCTGGGCCCGCTCGACGAGCACGGCGTTGATCTGGTCCTGGCTGACCGCGTGGGCGCCAGGGACCTTGCCGACATCGATGACCTCGACGTCTGCGGGCAACGAGGACAGCAGGCTCGTCGGGCCGAGCCGGTCGGTGACGATGACATCGGCTTCGGACAGCGCCCGTCGCCCCCGGATGGTCAACAGGTCCGGGGCTCCTGGGCCACCGCCGACGAGGACGACCCGCCCGACCCGGCCTGCCCGAGCAGCGTGGTCCCGGGGGCCGTTCCGCCGAGCACCGGTTCCGGTGTCCGGGTGTCGGCGGTGCCGCAGGTCGAGGTCACCGGTTTCGAGGGTGAGCGCCAGCTGGTCGCGGACGGTCCTGGCCCGATGGGGGTCCGCACTGCCCGTGGAGGTGACGCCGACGACGAGCCCGGCGTGCCGTGCGACAGCCGGCGTCCGTGCCGTACCGTCCTGCGCAGCGCTGGCGCAGACACTCCAGATCCGAGCTTCGGTCGCCCACGCGCAGAGCAGGCTGTTGGTCCTAGCGTCGTCGGTGGCGGCCTGGACGAGCCAGACGCCGTCGAGGTCGGACTCAACGACTTCGCGCTCGACCCAGGTGAGTGCACCGTCCACGACGGCGTCGACGAGGTCCTCGCAGAGCTGGGGCGCCACGACCGTGACGAGCGCACCGTCGGCGGCCAGCGACGTCGCACGCCGGGCAGCGACCGGCCCGCCCCCGGCGACCAGGACCGGCTTCCCGGTGACCTCCAGACCCAGCAGCGTCGTCATCGCCCATCCTGTCCTCCGGGGAGGCCCACGCTGACGACGTCGTCGACCACGTGCACGGGAAACGCCTGGAGCGATTGGGGTTCCTTACCGACGGGGTCGAGGCAGGAGCCGGTGCGCAGGTCGAAGACCTGCTTGTACATCGGTGAGGCGACCGTCGGGATGTCACCACGGGTGCCGACGATGCCACGCGACATGACGTTCGCACCGCTGAACGGGTCCAGCTGCTGAACGGCGTAGACCCGGTCGTCGAACGTCCTGAACAGGGCGACCTGCCGACCGGCCACGAGCGCGGCGGCACCGCGCTCGCGCGAGAGCGACTTGAGGCTGCAGATCTCGTGCCAGGCCACGCCCACGTCAGCTGGAGCGGTGGTCTCGATGCTCATCTGCGCACCTCCAAGGTGGTCCCGGCGATGAGGACGCCTGCGCCGGAGCGCTCGGATTCTGTTGCGGGGCGGGGCTGCCCACGCTCGCTGACGTAGGCCAGCGCGCCGTCCGGCTCCTCGGGGGCGTTGACGAACGACCCGAACCGGCGCAGCTTCTCGGGGTCGTCAAGGGCGGCCGCCCACTCGTCCTCGTACCCCTCCACGTGGCCGGCCATGGCCTCGTCGAGATCGGCACCGATCCCGAGGGAGTCCTCGAGCACCACTGCCCGGATCGCGTCCAGGCCGCCCTCGTGGTCCTCGACCCAGACAGCGGTTCGCTGGAGCCGGTCGGCAGTGCGGACGTAGTACATGAGGAAGCGGTCGATGGTGCGCACGAGGGTCTCGGTATCGAGGTCCTCGGCCAGCAGCTGGGCGTGTCGTGGAGTGAAACCGCCGTTGCCGCCCACGTAGACGTTCCAGCCACGGTCGGTGGCGATCACCCCGACGTCCTTGCCGCGGGCCTCGGCGCACTCGCGGGCGCACCCCGACACGCCCAGCTTGATCTTGTGCGGAGAGCGCAGTCCTCGGTAGCGCAGCTCCAGCGCGATGGCCAGCCCGACCGAGTCCTGCACGCCGTAGCGACACCAGGTCGAACCGACGCAGGACTTCACCGTCCGCAGCGACTTGCCGTACGCGTGGCCCGACTCGAAACCGGCGTCGACCAGCCGCTGCCAGATCTTCGGCAGCTGTTCGATGCGGGCTCCGAACAGGTCGATGCGCTGCCCTCCGGTGATCTTCGTGTAGAGCCCGAAGTCCTTGGCCACCTCGCCGATGACGATGAGGCCCTCGGGGGTGATCTCGCCGCCGGGGATGCGCGGCACGACGGAGTACGAGCCGTCCTTCTGCAGATTGGCCATGACGTGGTCATTGGTGTCCTGCAACGTCGCTCGCTCGCCCTCGAGAATGTGGCCGGTGCCCAGCGAGGCGAGGATCGAGCCGATGACGGGCTTGCAGATGTCGCAACCGCGACCGCGGCCGTGCCGGTCGATGATCTGGCTGAACGTCGTCAGCCCCTGCACCCGCACCACGTCGAAGAGCTGCGCCCTCGAGAGCTCGAAGTGCTCGCACAGAGCGTTGCTCACCTCGATCCCGGACTTCTCGAGCTCGGTGGCGACCAGGCGCTTGACCAGCGGCAGGCAGGAGCCGCAGCTGGTCCCCGCCATGGTGCAGGCCTTGACGCCCGCGAGGTCGGTGCAGCCACCCTCGGTGACCGAACAGCGGATCGCGCCGGCCGAGACGTTGTTGCACGAGCACACCGTGGCATCCTCGGGCAGGTCCCCGGCAGGAGCGGGAACGGCTCCCTCGGGCAGCAGGTATGCCGCGGGGTCCCCACCGAGCTCGTGGCCCACCATCGGGCGCAGCGCGGCATACGCGCTGGCGTCACCGACCAGGATCCCGCCCCGCAGGGTCCGCGCGTCGTCGGACATGACGAGCTTCTTGTAGACACCCGCGACCGGGTCGGAGATGACCACCTCGAGTCCGCCGGGCTCGTTCGCGAACGCGTCGCCGAAGGAGGCGACGTCGACACCGAGGAGCTTGAGCTTGGTGGACAGGTCGGCTCCCGGGAAGGTGCCGACACCACCGAGCAGACGGTCTGCGACGATCTCGGCCATCGTGTATCCGGGGGCGACCAGACCCAGGCAGCGGCCACCGATGCTGGCGACCTCGCCGACGGCCCACACCGACGGATCGGCTGTGGCGCAGGAGTCGTCGACGACGACACCCCCACGCTCGCCGACCGCCAGGCCGGCTTCGCGGGCGAGCTCGTCGCGGGGCCGGACCCCGACGGCGAAGATCACCACGTCGACGTCCAGCCGCTCCCCGTCGACGAACTCCATCGTGGACACCCGACCGAGTCGGCCGGTGATCCTGGAGGTCGCCGTGTTGGTCCGCACCGACACCCCGAGGTCCTCGATGAGGCGCCGAAGCGCCTCGCCACCACCGTCGTCGACCTGTAGTGGCATGAGCCGTGGGGCGAACTCGACGACGGTGGTGCCGACCTCGAGCGCGGTGAGGGCGCCGGCTGCCTCCAGCCCGAGCAGGCCGCCACCGACGACAGCCCCGCGCAGGGGACGGCCGAGCTCGGAGCGGAGTGTTTCGACGTAGGCGCGCAGGTCCGCGACGTCGTCGATGGTGCGGTAGACGAACGCGCCGCGTAGGTCCTTCCCCGGGACCGGGGGCACGGCAGCATACGAACCGGTCGCGAGGACGAGGGAGTCGTAGGGGAGGGTGCGACCGTCCGAGGTGGAGACGGTCTTCCCGGTACGGTCGACCGCCGTCGCAGCAACCCCGCGCCGGAGGGTGACGAGCGGGTCGTCCCACAGCTCCTGGCCGCCGAGGGCGAGGTCCTCGGGGTCGCGGCCCGTGAAGTAGGAGGTGAGCGCGACGCGGTCGTACGGTGCGCGGGGCTCCTCGCACAGCAGGGTCACCGTCCACTGGCCCTCGGTGTCGCGAGCCCGCAGTGCGTCGACCAGCCGGCGCGCGACCATGCCACCGCCCACGATGACGAGCTGACGCGCGGTGGGGTGCTGGGTCATGGCGCCCACGTTAGGAGGCTGCCGTTTCGGCGCTGTGGATCATGTGTTTCCCCTTCGTTACGTCCTGCTCACGGGTCCGGGCGGAGGCGGGAGAGCCGGGTGCGGTGTCTGTGGGCGTGGTCAGGGCGGCCAGCAGGGCGCAGACGTCGTCGAGGCACCCGCCGCAGCCGGTGGTCGCTCGGGTGGCGGTGGCGACCTGGTCGACCGTGGTCGCACCGTCCTGCGCGCAGGCGGCGATGGCGGCCTTGCTCACGCCGTTGCACCGGCAGACGGTCGCCTCGGGGGGCAGGTCGGCGGGGGAGGCGACCGCCCCTCGGGGGTGGGGCGTGAGGGCGGAGAGCAGGAGGTGGGCCGGGTCGGCCGGCACCGGCACGCGCCGGGTGTAGGTCGTGACGAGCTCAGCGGCGACGGTCCCTGCGCCGACGCAGGTCGCCCCGACGAGCAGGCCCCCGGACACGACGACCTCGACGTGTCGGCCGAGGTCCGGGTCGCTGAGGCGCAGGGTCCGTTGGGCCGGGTCGTCGACGCGCTGGGAACCGCAGACCCCCATGGTCACGACATCGAGGCCGTGCGCCTTGAGCCGCACGACATCGCCCACCGCGCGGTGGGGTGCCTCACGCGTGGCGGAGCTGCCGGGGGCCGATGAGGTCGCGGCAGGGGTCCTGGACCCCGGGACGGCGGTGGTGCTGCAGAGGCGGGCGGCCAGGTGTCGGGACTGCTCCCACCCCTGCGCGACGAGCCCACTGCCGCCTTCGGGTGGCTGGGCGCAGTCGCCGATCGCCGCCACACGATGGTCGGCCGGCGAGGCCAGCCCTGCGTCGACGACGATGCCGCGGTCGACGGGCAAGCCGGCGGCCGCGGCCAGGCCGGTGCTGGGCACGGTGCCGGTCGCGAGGACCAGCAGGTCGGCAGGAATGACCTGCCCGTCGTCGAGGAGCAGTCCGGTGAGGCGGCCGCGTTCGACCAGTGCCTCCACGGCGCCGCGCCCGACGCGCTGGTCGATGCCGAGGCCGGCCATGGCCGACTCGACCACCCGGCTGGCCTCCTCGTCGAGCTGACGCTCCATGAGGGCAGCGGCGGGGTGGACCACGGTGACGGCGACCCCACGCCGGGCCAGGCCGCACGCCGCCTCCATTCCCAGGACGCCGGCCCCGAGGACCACGGCGTGGCGGGCGTTGAGGGTGGCAGCGACGATCTCGCGGGCGTCGTCGATCGTGCGCAGGGCGTGGACACCGGCGGTCAACCCGTCCCGCTGGGCAAGGCCCGGGAGCCCGGGTACGCGGGCATCCGAACCCGTCGCGAGGACGAGGCGGTCGTAGCGCACGCGTTCACCGTCATGGGTCTCGACCACCCGGTCGACACGGTCGAGACGCGCCGCGGAAGCGCCCCGCCGCACGGTCAGTCGGGGGCTGTCCGGCGTGGGCAGCGTGAGCGCCGACAGGTCGTGCTTCCCGGCCACGACCTCGCTGAGCAGCACCCTGTTGTAGGGCTCGCAGGCCTCCGCTCCGACCACCGTGATGTCGAAGCGACCTGCTGCATCGGCGGCGAGGACGTCCTCGACGAAGCGTGAGCCCACCATGCCGTTGCCGACCACGACCAACCGTGTCATGCCTTGACCTCCAACAGATTCGGTGCGTTGGGTGCGCCACCTGCTCGGGTGCCGTCCGGCCTGGCCGGTGAGCTTCGGCTGGCCAGTGAGCCCGGGCTGGCCGCAGTGACGTCGACGGCGCAGACCTTGAACTCCGGCATGCCGGACACCGGGTCGGTGGCGTCGCTCGTCAGCCGGTTGGCGCTACCCGCGCCACCCCAGTGAAACGGCAGGAAGACGGTGTCCGGTCGGATGGCGTCGGTGATGCGGGCGGGGACGGCGACGGCTCCTCGCGCGGTGGCGAGCCTGACCTGCTGCCCGTCGCCGACGCCGAGGCGGGCCGCAAGGAGCGGGTGCAGCTCGGCATACGGTCCGGGTGCGGCGGTGGTGAGCGACTCGACGCGCCGGGTCTGAGCGCCCGACTGGTAGTGCTGCAGGACCCGCCCGGTGACCAGGTAGAGGGGCGCGTCGGGGCGCAGGTCGTCCGCTGGCCCGTGATGGTCCACCGCGACCAGGCGTGCGCGGCCGGTGGCAGTGGGGAAGTCGTCGAGGAACAGCCGCGGCGTGCCCGGGTGCTCCGGCTGGTCGGCGCCGGTGGCCGGGCATGGCCACCACACGGCGGCGCTGTCGTCCCCGCGGTCGAGGCGGGCGTGACTCACCCCGCTGTAGTCGGCGCGACCGCCCTGGCTGGCCAGGGCCAGCTCGTCGAAGACCTGCGCCGGGTCGGTGTCCCACGTGCCGGCGGATCCCAGGCGCTCGGCGAGCTCGGACCAGACCCACAGCTCGCTGCGGACACCAGCCGGGGGGTCGATCGCCTTGCGACGACGCAGGATCCGTCCCTCGAGTGAGGTCATCGTGCCCTCCTCCTCGGCCCACTGCGTGACCGGTAGGACCACGTCGGCGAGCAGGGCCGTCTCCGAGGGGACGAAGTCGCAGACCACGAGCAGGTCGAGGGCGTCGAGGCGTTCGGCGACGCGATGACCATTGGGTGCGCTGACGCGCAGGTTCGAGCCATGGACGAGCAGGGCCCTGGGGCCACCGTCGGTTCCGAGCGAGGCCAGGAGCTCGACCGCGGGCTTGCCCTTGCCGGGTAATGAGTGTGGATCGACACCCCATACCCGGGCGACGTGTTCGCGAGCCGCCGGGTCGTCGATCATGCGGTAGCCGGGCAGCTGGTCGGACTTCTGGCCGTGCTCGCGTCCCCCCTGGCCGTTCCCCTGCCCGGTGACTGCGCCGTAGCCGCTGCCCACCCGACCGGGCAGGCCGAGGACGAGACCGAGGTTGATGGCCGCGGACACGGCGGCGGTGCCCTGGCGGGACTGCTCGACACCACGGCCGGTGAGGACGAACGCCCCACGCCCGCCCCGGCTGGGGCTCGCGGCCGCGAGCAGGCGGGCGGCGGCGCGCAGCTGGTCGGCGGGGACGCCACAGACCTGCTCGGCGCGCTCGGGCCACCACAAGGCGCTGCGCCGGCGGACGTCCTCGAGGCCCTCGGTGCGCTGGTCCAGGTATGCCGTGTCTTCCAGGTGCTCGGCGAGCAGGACGTGGACGAGAGCCAGGAGGACGACGAGGTCGGTGCCCGGCACCGGTTGCAGGTGCAGTCCCTGCCCGTCGGCGGCGAGGTCCGCGGTGGCGCTGCGCCGTGGGTCCACCACGACGAGCCCGCCACGACCCCGCACGTCGCGCAGGTGGGCCACGGACGGTGGCATCGTCTCGGCGAGGTTGCTGCCGAGCAGGAGGACGGCATCGGCCAGGGCGAGATCGGTGAGCGGGAAGGGGAGCCCGCGGTCCAGGCCGAAGGACCGGTTGGCCGCGGCAGCAGCACTGCTCATGCAGAACCGGCCGTTGTAGTCGATGTTGGCCGTGCCCAGGGCGACTCGTGCGAACTTGCCCAGCTGGTATGCCTTCTCGTTCGTCAGCCCGCCTCCGCCGAAGACCGCCACGGCGTCGGGGCCGTCCTCGGCGCGGATCCGCAGCAGCTGCCTGGCAATCAGGTCCAGGGCCTCCTCCCAGGTCGTGGGTACCAGGGTCCCCTGCGCGTCGCGGACCATCGGTGTGGTGATCCGATCGGGAGCCTGCAGCACCGCCGCGCTCGTCCAGCCCTTCTGGCACAGGCCACCCCGGTTGGTGGGAAAGGACCGTCCTTCGACGGTGACCGTGGTGGGACCGCCAGAGCTGACTGCCGGGGTGAGGGTCTGGGCGCACTGCAGCGCGCAGTACGGACAGTGGGTGGAAGTGCTGGTGGCGCCGAGGGATTGGCTCACGGGGACCCGACCTCAGATCGTCTCGGCGGCCAGAGCCGAACCACGGCGGGCATACACGACATACGTGGTCGCGGCCATGAGCAGGTAGGCGGCGACGAAGACCCACAGGGCCGGGACCAGGGAACCGTAGGTCGCCTTGGCCATCGCGAACCCTCGGGGGATGAAGAAGCCGCCGTAGGCGCCGACGGCTCCGGCGATGCCGATGCAGCCTGCTGCCGTCTTGCGGGCCGTCGGGAGGCGTTCGGCGCTGATGCCTGCCCGGAAGACGGCGGGAATCATGCGGTAGGTCGCGCCGTTGCCGATGCCTGCGCCGAGGAACAGCACGAGGAACGAGCAGAAGAAGACGACGAAGCTGTGCGACTTCAGGCCTTCGATGGCTCCCACTGCGCCGGCCGTCAGGAGGGCGAACGAGCCGATGGTGACGCGGGCTCCGCCGAACCGGTCGGCCACGATCCCGCCCAGGGGCCGGGACAGCGCCCCGATGAGGGCACCGAGGAACGCGATGGTGGTCGGCGTCTCCGGGAACTGCGTCGTGAGCAGCGTGGGGAACGCACCCGAGTAGCCGATGAACGAGCCGAAGGTGCCGATGTAGAGGAACGAGATGATCCAGGTGTGACGGTTGCGGGTGGCCGCGGCGAAGCTGCCGTAGTCGGAGCGCGCCCCCGACAGGTTGTCCATGCCGCGCCACGCGAAGGCGGCGGCGAGCAGGGCCAGCGGGATGAACATCAGTCCGGCGCGCTCGAGGTGGGTGCCGGCGCCGATGACGATGACCGCGGGGACGACGAGCTGGACGATGCCGGTGCCGAGGTTGCCGCCGGCAGCGTTGAGCCCCAGCGCCTTTCCCTTCTCTGCCTCGGGGAAGAAGAAGGAGATGTTGGTCATCGACGAGGCGAAGTTCCCACCACCGAAGCCAGCCAGTGCTGCGCAGGTCAGCAGCAGGCCGAACGACGACGAGGGTTCGGTGACGACCCAGGCCAGGGCCGAGGCCGGGATGATCAGCAGCAGCGCCGAGATGATCGTCCAGTTCCGACCACCGAACAGTGGCACGGCGAACGTGTAGGGGATGCGAACCGTTGCACCGACCAGGCTGGGGAGGGCGATCAGCCAGAACTGCTGGTCGAGGGTGAGGCTGAAGCCGGCGGCGGGCAACAGGGGGACGACGACGCTCCACAGGGCCCAGACGCAGAACCCCAGGAACTCGGCGTAGACCGAAAAGGCGAGGTTGCGGCGGGCGATGGCCTTGGCCCCACCGCGCCAGAACGTGGCGTCCTCAGGGTCCCAGTGGTCGATCCAGCGGCCCGAGCGACGGATGGGGGTGGCCGGGACAGGGGCGGTGCTGGTGGGGAGACTGGTGGTGGCGAGGGTCGAGGTGGGTGCAGCGGTGCTCGGGGCCGGAGCCGGCTCGCGGGCGGGAGCGGACATGGACAGTGCTCCTTCTCGAGGTCAGAGCGGGTCCTGATGGACTGCTCTCTCCCGGGAAGGGTCGCAACACTGTGTTTCACGACCGACCGATGCTCGTTAACCGCTCGTAACACTTGTCGCACACGGGCCGGACCGCCGCTGTGAGAAGTCAGGCGGCGAGGTCAGCTGGGTATGGCGCGGAGCCTGGTCACGCGGAGCCCGGTCACGCGGCGCCAGGTCACGCGGCGCCAGGTCACGCTGAGCCTGGTCACGCGGAGGCGAGGACTGGGGCGCCGCTCAGCCCGACCTCGGCGGCGGCCAGCTCGGCGAGGGCCTGGTCAGTCGTCGCACGGGCGACGCCCGCGGTGAGGTCGAGCAGCACCGTGGTCTCGAAGCCCTCTTCGGCCGCGTCGAGGGCGGTTGCGCGCACGCAGTGGTCGGTGGCGATGCCGACGACGTCGACCTGCTCGATGGCCCGGTCGCGCAGCCAGTCGGCGAGCGAGGCCCGGTGGTCGGCCTCGACGGTGAAGCCCTCGAACCCGCTGTACGCAGCGCTGTGGTGGCCCTTGCGGAAGATTGCCTCCACGTGCTCGAACGCGGGCTCCGCCGCGGGGTGGAACAAGGCGCCGTCGCTGCCGATGCGACAGTGCGCGGGCCAGGTGTCGACGAAGTCGGGGTCCGTGCTGAAGTGCGCGCCCGGGTCGTCGTGCCAGTCGGCCGTCGCGACGATCGCCGAGTAGTCCTCGTGGTGGGCGACAACGTGCGCGCTGATGCGTCGCGCAACCTCAGCTCCGCCGACGACAGCCAGCGACCCACCTTCGCAGAAGTCGTTCTGGACGTCGACGAGGATCAGCGCGCGGCTCATGGGACCGAGTCTGACAGGTCAGGTGATGGGCGGCGCGGTCAGTAGTTGCGGCGGGGGCGGTGCTGTGGGCCCTGTTGTGGCGGTGTGGGTTGGGAGGTCGGTGTCGGGTGGGAGTTCGAGGTCGGTCCAGCGGATGGGTCCGCCGCTGGGTGGGTGGTAGGTGTCGTTGGGGATGGGTGGGTCACCTTCGGGTGGTGGGGCGGTTTCGTGCTGGTTGGGGTGGTCGGATGGGTAGGCCGTACCGGTTGGTGACGGTGAGGCCGTCGGGGTGGGTGGGGTCGCCGGTGATGGTGTAGTCGCCGCGGTCGATGGCGTCGTGGTGGATGGTGCAGAGGCTGGCCTGGTTGTGTTCGTCGGTGGGTCCGCCGTCGGCCCAGGGGTTGAGGTGGTGGATCTCGACGAAGCGGGTGGTGGGGCAGCCGGGGAACCGGCAGCCGCGGTCGCGGTCGTGGATCAGGCGTCGGGTGCGGTCGGGCAGGATCCGCATGGACCGTCCGACGGAGATGGGTCGGCCTTCGGTTTCCCAGACGGGTTGGACCTTCCCGTCGGTGATGAACCGGGACAGCAGGCGTAGGGGGATGGCGTGGCCGCCGTTGATCCAGGCGCCGTCGGTGGACAGGTGCAGGTAGACCCGGTACCGCGACGACCTGCTGGTCGAGGTGACGGTGGCGAGGGAGCGGGTGGCCATCTCCTCCAGCGCGTCGGCGTAGGTCGGCAGGCCGGCCCGAGGGTCCTGCGCGTCCCTGCTGGTGGCTGGCACCGGCTCGCTGCCGGTTACGGTGGCGCTGTCGCTAGTGCTGGCGGTGTTGGTGTCGCGTCGGCGTAGGAACAGGGCGTCCTTGGCTTCCTTGACGGCTTGTTCGACCAGGGCGCCGATGGTGGCGGGGGCGGAGTACCGCAGCTGGAACCGGCCGTCGCTGTCGTAGGACATCGACAGGTCTGCCCGGGCGCACGCCCGCTGCTCGGCGGCCGCGTCTCGTGCCGCTTCGTAGGCGCCCTGCTCATCCACGACCTGCACCGCAGAGCTATCTGTGGCGGGGTCTGGTGGGGGTGTGGTTGCGGGGAAGGCGTGGCGGGAGGTGGCTCGGCGTAGCTGGGTGACGGTGGCGTTGCGGGCCAGGTGGGTCACCGAGGTCGTGTAGCCGGGTGGGACGTTGCGGGCGATGACGGCGACCTGGTCCAGCGACAGCTCACCGGCATCCAACGCGGCAGACGCCTCAACCAGTTCGGTGCGTCGTTTCGCGACCTGCACGATGTCCGAAGCGTGCCCGGGGGACAGCCCGGCCCGGACCACGAGGTAGTGCTCGGGGGTCTTGAACCCGCCGTCGCCCCAGTGCCGGTCGGTGATCAGCTCGGCAGCGATCTGCACCAGCTCGGCCTGGGCGCGGTTCAACCGGCCCGCGACCGCGGCGGTGCGCTCCCACAACGCCAGCTGCCGGGACTCCCGGGCCAGGACGAGTGGGTTGGTCGACATACCTACATCGTACAGGTGTTCGAACGAGTCGGGAAGGGTTGTCCACAACGAATTCGATTACAGCAGAACTGAATTCGCCGATGACGGGCTAACCGCGCGCGTCGAACTCCACGATCGCGTCCCGCAGTGCGAGCATGCCGACGACGACCTCGTCGAAGCTCGTGCTGAGCGGTGCCACACCGATGCGGATGCCGTCAGGATCGCGGTAGTCGGGGATGATGCCCTGCGTCCACAGGGTGGCGGTGATCTCACGAAAGCCGTTGCGCCGCAACGTGACATGGCCGCCACGGAGCGCCGGGTCACGGGGGCTGGCGATCTCGACGCCCAAGGGCGCGAGGAGGTCGTCTGCCAGCCGGATGACGAACTCGGTCAGGGCGACGGACTTGTCGCGGATCCTGTCGATACCGGCCTCGGCGATGACGTCGAGCGAGGCCTGCAACGGCACCATCGCGAGGATGGGCGGCGTGCCGGAGATGAACGACCGCAGCCCGTCTGCCGGGTCGTAGCCCGGGCCCATCTGGAACGCGTCCCGGCGACCGATCCAGCCCCAGATCGGTTGGCGCAGCGCGCCGTGGTGACGTGTCGCGACATACCCCCAGGCGGGGGAGCCGGGACCTCCGTTCAGGTACTTGTAGGTGCAGCCGACCGCGAGGTCGACACCCCACTCGTCGAGCTGCACGGGCACCGAACCGCCGGTGTGGCTGAGGTCCCAGAGGACGAGTCCGCCGGCGTCGTGCACGGCCGCGGTGATGCCGGCACCGTCGGCGATGAAGCCCGAGCGGTAGGCGACGTGGCTGAACACCGCGAGCGCCGTCTTCGGACCCACGACGGCCTGCACCTGCTCGACGCTCACGCCGGAGCGTTCGTCGGCCTCGATCCACCGCAGGGTGAGGCCGCGCTCGGCGGCGATGCCCTCCAGGACGTAGCGGTCCGTCGGGAAGTTGTCGGTGTCGAGGACGACCTCGTCCCGCCCCTGCGCCAGCTGGGCGTCCACGGCGGCACGGGACAGCTTGTAGAGCAGGACGGTCGTGGAGTCGCCGACGAACGTCTGGCCGGGTCCTGCGCCCAGCACGAGCTCACCGATGCGGTCGCCGACGCGCTGCGGCCACTCGAGCCACTGCTCGTCCCACGAACGGATCAGGCGGTCGCCCCACGGGCCCGCCACGAACGAGGCGAGCAGGTCGACTGCTGCGGCCACGGGTCGCCCGAGCGAGTTGCCGTCGAAGTAGGCCACCAGGTCGGTGCCCTCCGGCGTGAGGTAACGGTCCCGGAGGGCGCTCAGCGGGTCGGCGGCGTCGAGGTCAGCCGCCTCGGCGCGGTAGTCGTGGTCAGCCATGACCGCATCCTGCCGCATCTACGTCTTGAGGGGTGCGTCGACGTACTCGGTCGCGATGGCCGGCTCGCCGCGCTGGAGCCGGCGAGCCGCCGCCGGGAGCTCGGCCAGCGACGCGGTGTGGCGCGCCCGCGCTGCTTCCAGGGTGTGCAAGCCGGCGTCGACCCGTTCGCCGTCGCGCACCAGCGGTACCAACAGGTTGCGGTCGTCCCCGTCGTCGGTAGGTGCCTCACCGATGCCCACCACCTCGGCCTCGGCGATTCCCTTGCTGGAGCGTCGACGCAGCGCGAACTTGCGGCCCGCGACGGACTGCTTGTCCTTGCTCTTCTTGGCGACCCCGACCATGGTGCCGCTGGCGTCCTCGCGCGACACGAGCTTGTAGACCATGCCTGCCGTCGGCGCACCTGACCCGGTCACCAGCGAGGTGCCGACCCCGTAGAGGTCGACCGGCCCCGCAGCGAGGCCGGCGATGGCGTACTCGTCGAGGTCGGAGGTCACGACGATGCGGGTGCCGGTGTTGCCGAGCCGGTCGAGCTGCTCGCGCACCTCACGAGCCAGCACGAGCAGGTCGCCGGAGTCGAGTCGCACGGCGCCCAGCTCGGGCCCGGCCAGCTCGACCGCCGTCGCGACCGCGGTGGGGACGTCGTAGGTGTCGACCAGGAGCGTGGTGTCCTTGCCCAGCGACGCGATCTGCGCGGCGAACGCCTCCCGCTCGTCGTCGTGCAGCAGCGTGAAGGCGTGTGCGGCGGTGCCCGCCGTGGGCACGCCGTACCGACGCCCGGCCTCGAGGTTGGAGGTGGTGGCGAACCCCGCGAGGTATGCCGCGCGGGCGGCAGCGACCGCGGCCTCCTCGTGCGTGCGGCGCGAACCCATCTCGATGCACGGGCGCGACCCTGCCGCCGAGGTCATCCGGGAGGCAGCGGAGGCGACGGCGCTGTCGTGGTTGAGGATGCTCAGCACCAAGGTCTCCAGGAGCACCCCGTGGGCGAAGTCCGACTCGACCACGAGCACCGGTGAGCCGGGGAAGTAGCACTCACCCTCGGCATACCCCCAGATGTCGCCGGTGAAGCGGAAGGAGGCGAGGAAGTCGAGCGTCGGCTCGTCGACGACGTTGCTCTCGCGCAGCCGCGTCAGCTCCGGCTCGCCGAAGCGGAACGCCTCCAGGGCGTCGAGCAGCCGCCCGGTGCCGGCGACGACGCCATACCGGCGGCCCTCGGGCAGGCGCCGGGCGAACACCTCGAACACGCACCTGCGGGAGGCGGCGCCGCTGCGCAGCGCGGCCTCGACCATGGTGAGCTCGTAGTGGTCGGTGAGCAGTGCGGTGGAGTCCACTCCGGCAGCCTAAGGTGGAGCCGTGCCAGTTGCCGTGTCCATCGCTCCCGTGGAGCAGAAGAGTGTCTCCGCCGACGAGGCCACCGAGGTCGAGCACCCCTGGATCACCCTCGTGTGGAACGACCCCGTCAACCTGATGTCGTACGTGACCTTCGTCTTCCAGACCTACTTCGGCTACCCCAAGACCAAGGCCGAGCGGCTGATGATGGACGTCCACGTCAAGGGACGGGCCGTGGTGTCGACCGGTTCGCGCGAGCGCATGGAGACCGACACCGAGGCGCTGCAGGGGTACGGGCTGTGGGCGACCTTCCAGAAGGACAGCTGAGTGGCACGCGGGTTCAAGAAGCGCCACGGCGCGTATGTCGCCAAGCTCGACGCCGTCGAACGTGGCCTCGTCGTGGGGTTGATGGAGCAGGTCCGCGAGCTCGTCGAGCCGGCTCCGGTGACCGACCCGCCCGAGGGCGGCGGTGACGAGTTCGACCGCATCGTCGCGGGGCTCGGCGGCATCGGGATGGGGATCTCGCTCGCGGCCGACGACCAGGTCCACGAGCTCGGCGGGGGAGGGCCGCCACCACGCGACCCGGCCCTCGACCGGATCTTCCCCACGGCCAACCGCGAGGACGACCAGATCGCTGCGGAGTTCCGCCAGCTGACCGAGCAGGGTCTGCGGGCCCGCAAGACGGCCAACCTCGACACCGCCATCGCTGCCCTGGCCCACCTCGAGGACCAGAAGGTGACGCTCGACCAGGCGCAGGCCGTGGCCCTGGTCGTCGCGCTCACCGACGTCCGGCTCGTGCTGGGGGAGCGGCTCGGTCTGCGGCAGGACGAGGACCTCGAGCTGATCGAGGAGCAGGTGTCGAGCCTGGAGGAGGACGACCCGGCGGTGTACGCCCTCGCGGTCTACGACTTCCTCACCTGGTTGCAGGAGTCGCTCGCGCACGCGCTGCTGCCCTGACGCGACGGGTGGTGTGACCGAGCAGACGGCCCGTCGATGGCCGTGCGCCGACCCTCCACGTCTAACCTTGGGCGCGTGGCAGACGCACCCATCGGGATCTTCGACTCGGGATACGGCGGGCTGACCGTCGCCCGCGCGGTGCTCGACCAGCTGCCGCACGAGTCGATCGCCTACTTCGGTGACACCGCCCGCGCGCCCTACGGTCCGCGTCCCATCGCCCAGACCCGCGAGTACGCCCTCGAGTGCCTCGACCGCCTCGTGGACCACGGGGTCAAGGTCCTGGTCATCGCCTGCAACACCGCCAGCGCGGCCGTCCTGCACGACGCCCGCGAGCGGTACGACGTGCCGGTCGTCGAGGTGATCCGGCCGGCGGTCCGCCGGGCAGCCGCGGCGACCCGCAACCACCGTGTCGGCGTCATCTCCACCAGGGGCACGCACCAGTCCGGCGCCTACGTCGACGCGTTCGCCGCAGCGCCGCACCTCGAGGTGGCCAGCGTCCCGTGCCCGCGGTTCGTCGAGTTCGTCGAGTCGGGGGTGACCACCGGTCCCGACGTCATCGCCACCGCACGGGACTACCTCGCGCCCCTCGTCGAGGGCGGGGTCGACACGCTCGTGCTCGGCTGCACCCACTACCCGCTGCTCACCGGCGCGATCTCCTACGTCATGGGGGAGTCGGTCACCCTCGTGTCGTCGGCCGACGAGACCGCCAAGGACGTCTACCGCGTCCTCGCCGACACCGACTCCCTGCGTGCGCCGGAGCTGCCGGCCCCCAGCCACGGGTTCACGACCACCGGTGACGCCGCCGAGTTCACCCGCCTGGCCCGTCGGTTCCTCGGGCCGGAGCTGGGCGCCGACAGCGACGGTGTCTTCGGGGACGCGGTCGTGCGCGTGGTCGACCCGCGCGCCACCAGCGGCGGTGCCCGGTGAAGCTCACCGTCATCGGGTGCTCGGGATCGTTCGCCGGGCCCGACTCGCCGGCCTCCTCCTACCTCGTGCAGGCGCAGTACGAGGGCCGCACCTGGAGCATCGTGCTCGACCTCGGCAACGGTGCCCTCGGCCCCCTGCAGCGACACCTCGACCTTGCCGACCTCGATGCCGTCTTCATCAGCCACCTGCACCCCGACCACTGCGTCGACATCTGCGGGCTCTACGTGACCCGCAAGTACCGGCCCGGCGGTGCCCTGCCCGGCCAGCTGGACGTGCACGCGCCGACCGGTGCGGGCCGCCGGTTCGAGCTGATGTACCACGGGCTCGAGCACGCCGGGATGAGCGCCGAGTTCGCGGTGCACGAGCTCTCCGACCAGCTCGTCACGACGGTCGGGCCGTTCGCCGTCACCTCCCACCGGGTCAACCACCCCGTCGAGGCGTACGGGTTCCGCGTCGAGGCCGACGGGGCGGTGCTGGCCTACACCGGTGACACCGATGCGACGGACGCGCTGACACCCTTGCTGGCCGGGGCCGACCTGGCGCTCATGGACAGCGCCTTCGTCGACGGCCGCGACTCCGCCGTGGGCGTGCACCTGTCGGGACGCCGTGCCGCCGAGGCAGCCGTCGCCGCGGGCGACGTGGACCTGCTCGTGCTCACCCACATCCCGCCGTGGAACGACCCCGCGGTGTGCCGCTCCCAGGCTGCTGAGGTGTGGTCCGGTGGGCTCGAGGTCGCTGCCCAGGGAGCCACGTGGAACGTCGACAGGAGCGCTCGATGACGGCGTCGATGCCCGGGGAGGTCCCCGTCGACCTGGCCGCCGGCCTGGCCATGTGGGCGGACTACCGCGCGGCCCGGCCGGACCTGCCGGACGAGGGTGAGCCGCCGGTGGAGTGCTTCGGCGACAGCCCGGCGCTCGCGGACGAGCTGATCGCCTTCGTCACCGAGGGGCCCAAGCGCGCGACGGCAGGCCTGGTCGCCGCGTATGCCGCGGACGGCGACCCGCTCCCGCGGATCGGGGGGCACTGGGTCGCCTGCGGCGGTGACGGGCAGCCCCGCGTGGTGCTGCGCAGCCACGAGCTCCGCATCGGACCACTGAGCTCGGTCGATGCCCGGTTCGCCTGGGACGAGGGCGAGTACGACCGGACGCTGGAGTCGTGGCTCGAAGGGCATCGCCGCTTCTTCGCGCGCGACTGCGAGCGGATCGGGATCGAGTTCACCGACGAGGTCGAGGTCGTGTTCGAGCGGTTCAGCATCGTCTGGCCGCCCGCGCTGGCCGACTGAGCGGCGTACGCTCCCGGCATGGCCAAGGACCCGGCGGTTGCCCTGGCGCCGAACGTGTGGCGCATCCCCCTGCTCGGCGACTTCGTCAACGGGTTCATCCTGCGCGACGACGACGGGCAGGTGACCCTGGTCGACATGGGGGTCAAGCAGTCCGGTCCCAAGGTGATGGCTGCGCTGTCGTGGATCGGCTCAGGACCTCGCGACGTCACCCGCCTGATGCTGACCCACGCCCACCCCGACCACGCCGGCGGCGCCGCTCACGTCAGCGAGCAGACCGGCAAGGACTTCGGCGTCCACGAGGCCGACGCCCCGTTCGTCACGGCCGGGAAGTCCCCGCCGCGCGACCGCTCGCTGCGGCTGGGACGGCTGATGGACCGGATCGGCGGGGCCGGGTTCGCCCCGCTGACCGTGGGGGAGACCTTCACCGACGGCCAGGTCGTGCCGTTCGCCGGCGGCATCGAGGTGGTCCACACGCCCGGGCACTCACCCGGCCACGCGTCATACCTGCACCGTGACTCCGGGGTGCTCATCACCGGTGACGCCATCTTCAACGTCCGTGGGCTGCGCTGGCCCATCAAGGCGTTCTGCACGAACTTCGCCATGACGACCCGCACCGCCCACCGGCTGGGCGAGCTGGAGTACACGACTGCGGCGTTCACCCACGGACCGCACCTGGCCGACAACCCACGCGAGCAGATCCGCCGCTTCCTCGCCTCCCACCCGACGGTCGACTAGAGCCGCTCGCGCAACCAGTCGAGGTCGGCGCGCTGGCCCTCGAGGCCACCGCGGGTCTCGATGACGACCGGCGCCCCGGCGGCACGCACGGCGGCCGCGAGCTCGTCGGAGTCGATGAGGCCCTCACCGAGGTTGGTGTGGCGGTCGGCACCGGAGTCGAACTCGTCGCGGCTGTCGTTGCAGTGGACCAGGTCGATGCGTCCGGTGATCGAGCGGATCTGGTCGACGGCGGTGGCGACCGGGATGCCACCGGCATGCGCGTGGCAGGTGTCGAGGCAGAAGCCCACGTTGTCGGAGCCTTCTGCACTGCCGATCGCGTCCCACGTGCGCGCGATCCGCTCCAGGGTGCGGGCCATGGCGTTGTCACCGCCCGCGGTGTTCTCGAGCAGCAACGGGATCTTGAGGTCGGTCGCCTCGATCGCCTTGCGCCAGTTGTCGAACCCCTTGTCGACCTCGTCCGCCGTGTCGACGTGGCCGCCATGGACGACCAGGCCCTTGGCTCCGATGGAGGCCCCGGCGTCGATGAACTTCTGGAGCAGCTTGCGGCTCGGGATGCGGATCCGGTTGTTCGTGGTGGCGACGTTGATCAGGTATGGCGCGTGGACGTAGAGGTCGACGCCGGCCGCCTGCGCGTCGGCCCTGAGCCCCTCGGCTCCGCCGGCGTGCTCGAACTCGGGGCCCTTGTAGCTCTGCGGGTTGCCGAGGAAGAACTGCGACAGGCCGGCGCCGCGCTCCTGGGCAGCGGTGACCGGGTCGGCCGAGTCGACGTGGGCACCGATCGGGAAGGTTGCAGCCATGGGTCCAGCCTAGGACGGTCCACCGACGGGGGGCTGGGCAACCGGGCGGCCGACCCGGTTAGCCTTGCCGGCGTGACCGACTCCACCGCACCGACCCCGCAGGCCCGCCACGACGGCCGCACCCCCGACCAGACCCGCGAGGTGCGGATCACCCGCAACTGGCTGGATCACGCCGAGGGCAGCGTGCTCGTCGAGTTCGGCCGCACCAGGGTGCTGTGCGCCGCGTCGTTCACCCAGGGGGTGCCGCGCTGGCTCAAGGGCAAGGGCGCCGGGTGGGTCACCGCGGAGTACGAGATGCTGCCGCGCTCGACGAACACGCGGTCCGACCGCGAGTCGCGCAAGGGCAAGGTCGGCGGCCGCACCCATGAGATCAGCCGCCTCATCGGCCGCAGCCTGCGCGCGGTCATCGACACCAAGGCGCTCGGCGAGAACACGATCGTCCTGGACTGCGACGTCCTGCAGGCCGACGGTGGCACCCGCACCGCGGCCATCACCGGTGCGTACGTCGCGCTGGTCGACGCCATCGAGGACGCCCGGGCCAAGGGGTGGATCGCCAAGAACGCGCAGCCGCTGACCGGTTCGCTCGCCGCCGTCTCCGTCGGCATCGTCAAGGGTCAGGCCGTCATCGACCTCGACTACCCCGAGGACTCCACCGCCGAGACGGACATGAACGTCGTCATGACCGGCGACGGACGGTTCATCGAGGTCCAGGGCACCGCCGAGGCCGAGCCGTTCGACCGCGAGATGTTGAACGCCCTGCTGGACAAGGCGACCCAGGGCTGTGCGGACCTCACAGCCAAGCAGATGGAGGCGCTCGCCGCCCCCGCCCGGGAGCGCGACCAGTGACCCGCGTCGTCCTCGCCACCCGCAACGACCACAAGGTCGTCGAGCTGCGTGCGATCCTCGCCGATGTCGTCGACGAGCTCGGCCTGGAGATCGTCGGTGCCGGTGACTTCCCCGGCGCCCCGGACGTCGTCGAGGACGAGGTCACCTTCGAGGGGAACGCCCGGCTGAAGGCCCAGGCGCTCGCGGACTTCACCGGACTGCCGTCACTGGCCGACGACTCCGGCCTCGCGGTCGAGGTCCTCGGTGGCGCCCCGGGCATCTTCTCGGCCCGCTGGGCCGGCCGCCACGGTGACGACCGGGCCAACCTCGAGCTCTTGCTGGCCCAGGTCGCCGACGTCAAGGACGAGCACCGCGCGGCGGCGTTCGTCTGCGCCGCCGTGCTGGCGCTGCCGGACGGGACGACCCGCGCCACCGAGGGTCGGATGGCGGGTTCGCTGGCGCGAGAGCCCAAGGGGGACAACGGCTTCGGCTACGACCCCGTGCTGCTGGTCGAGGGCGGGACCCGCCACGCGGCAGAGCTCTCACCGCAGGAGAAGAACGCGATCTCCCACCGCGGGAAGGCCTTCCGAGCCATGGTCCCGCACCTGCGCGACCTGCTCGGCTGAGGGACCCGGGACGCCGTACAGTTGGCGTCCACGCGCAAGTGGCGGAATTGGCAGACGCGCCAGGTTTAGGTCCTGGTGCCTTCGGGTGTGCGGGTTCAAGTCCCGCCTTGCGCACGTGACTGAACCCATGGACGGCCTCGAGGAGGCACAGGACCTGCCGAGCAAGAGTGCGCTCGACACGGCGTCCTGGCGCCGCGAGGTGCATGCCCTCTACGCAGCGATCCGAGCGGAGGACGACCCTGCGACGGCGCACGCGCTCTGGGTCGACACCCGCTCCCGGCTGTTCCTGGAGCACCCCGCCTCGCCACGCCGCGACGGGCAGCGGCTGCGCCACGCGCCATACGATCCGGCGTTCCGGTTCCTCGCACCGGTGGAGCCCGCGGAGCAGGAGCCGTGGCAGTTCCGGTCGGCCACCGACGGGGTGGTGCCGTTCGGCGGCGTCGGTCGGCTCACGCTGGGGGACCTGGGCACCCTCGACCTCTGGTGGCTCGACTCCTACGGCGGCGGGCTGTTCCTGCCCGTCCGCGACGCGTCGGCCGGCAAGGAGACGTACGGCGCGGGCCGGTACCTCCTGGACACGGTCAAGGGCACCGACCTCGGGCGCGACGAGGCCGGCAGGTGGGTGGTCGACCTCAACTTCGCCTACAACCCCTCCTGCGTCTACGACCACCGTTGGGTCTGCCCGTTGGCGCCGGCGACGAACCGGCTCCAGGCCCGCGCCGCGGTCGGAGAGCTGCTCCCCGAGGGGTACTAGGCACTGCCCCCTGGCCGACCACCGGGCATAGGCTCGACAGGGTGAACCCGTTGCTGCGACAGGTCCTGCCCGCCCTCGGCCTCGACGAGGGGTATGCCGCAGCGCACCTCGACCTCCCACCCGGCAGTGCCCTGCCCTCCGTCCTCCCGGTCAACACGCTGGCCTGTGGGTCGGTGGCAGCAGCCGGCCTGGCCGGTCTGGCGCTGCACGGCGGTCGCGGTCAGGGAGGTCCCGGTGACGACGACCGCGTGCACGTCGACCCGCGCCAGGTGTCCGTGGCCTTCCGGAGCGACCAGGTCCTGACGGTCGACGGGGTGAGGGAGAACGGGTTCGCGCCGTGGTCGGGTTTCTTCCCCACCCGCGACGGCTGGGTGCGCACGCACGCCAACTACCCGCACCACCGAGAGCGGCTGCTGCGAGCCCTCGACCTCCCCGGGACCGCAGGGCGGGACGAGACCGCAGCGGCGATCGCCGAGCGCTCGGCGCAGGACGTCGAGGACGCTGTCACCGCCGACCACGGGATCGCGGTGCGCGTGCGACGCCTGGGGGAGTGGATGGCCGAGGACCAGGCCCGCGCTGTGGCGACCCATGACGTCCTTGCCGTGCGGTCCGTCGGTGACACGGGAGGCATGCCGGTGCCGGAGCGACCGCGGGTCCTGGACCTGACGCGCGTCATCGCCGGACCGGTCGCCACCCGCACCCTGGCGTTCGCCGGGTGCGACGTCCTGCGCGTCGACAGCCCGCACCTGCCCGAGCTGGAGGTCCAACACCTCGACACCGGGGCGGGCAAGCGCTCGACCCTGGTCGATCTGCACGAAACCCATGCGCGCCAACGGTTCCACGAGCTGCTGGACTCGGCCGACGTCCTGGTCACCGGCTACCGACCGGGGGCGCTGGAGGTGTTCGGTCTGCACCCCGACGAGCTCGCGCGCACCCACCCCCAGCTGGTCTGCGCGACCCTCTCGGCGTGGACGCCCGACGGACCGTGGGGTGGGCGGCGCGGGTTCGACAGCATCGTCCAGGCCGCGACCGGCATCGCCCTGCTGGAGTCGTCGGACGGCCACACGCCAGGGGCCCTGCCGGCGCAGGCGCTCGACCACGCGACGGGCTACCTGCTGGCCGCGGGGGTCCTCTCGGCGCTGCGGAAGCGGGCAACCGACGGCGGCACGTGGCGGGTGTCTGCGCACCTCGCGCGCACCGCCCACTGGCTGCTGCAGGCCGATGCGCTGGACGGCCCCGCGGTGGGCATCACCGATGCCTCGCCGTGGACGGCCACCACGCGGACCCCCTACGGCAGGGTCGTGCAGTCGCGCCCGGCGTTCCGGATCGCCGATGGACCGACCGAGTTCGCGCACCCCGCACACCGGTGGGGCACCGACAGCGCCGACTGGCTCCCGCCGTCGCCCTAGGTGGTCCGGGTCAGGACGGGTCGAGCTGGGGAGCCGGGATGGTGCGCGGGTCGAACCCGAAGGGCAGCTCGAGCCGGTGGGCCGCCATGAGGGCGTCGTCGGTGAGGACCTGCCGCGTGGCGTCGTCGGCCACCACCACCCCGTCGGAGAGCACGACCGAGCGCGGGCACAGCTCGTAGGCGTAGGGCAGGTCGTGGGTGACCATCAGCACCGTCACGTCCAGGGACCGGATGATGTCGGCCAGCTCACGCCGTGAGGCCGGGTCGAGGTTCGAGGAGGGCTCGTCCAGGACCAGCACCTCGGGCTCCATCGCCAGCACCGTGGCGACGGCGACGCGCCGGCGCTGGCCGAACGACAGGTGGTGCGGCGGGCGGTCGATGTAGTCCACCATCCCGACGCGGTCGAGGGCGTCGACGACCCGGCGCTCGAGCTCGGCTCCGCGCAGGCCGAGGTTCGCCGGCCCGAACTCGACGTCCGCGCGCACCGTCGGCATGAACAGCTGGTCGTCGGGGTCCTGGAACACCACCCCGACCCGCCGCCGGATCTCCATGAGGTTGTCACGCGTGACCGGCAGGCCCGACACCGACACCGAGCCGGCGCCTGCGGTGAGGATCCCGTTGAGGTGCAGGACCAGGGTGGTCTTGCCGGCGCCGTTGGGGCCGAGGAGCGCGACGCGCTCGCCGCGGTGCACGTGCAGGTCCACGCCATACAACGCCTGGTGGCCGTCGGGGTAGGCGAAGGCGAGCCCGCTCACGTCCAGGACCGGGGTGCTCACAGGACCACCGCCGCGAGGAGGGTGAGGACGGCGAGGACGGGTATGGCGCCGGCGACGCGCCACTGGGCGGAGGTCGCCGTCAGCGGGTGGGTCACCGGGAGCTGCCCCTGGTAGCCGCGGGACAACATGGCCAGGTGCACGCGTTCGCCTCTCTCGTAGGACCGGATGAACAGCGCGCCTGCGGTCGACGCCAGCGCAGGCCAGGCCCGCACCGACCGGGCCTGGAACCCTCGTGACTCGCGCGCGATCCGCATCCGGGCCAGCTCACCGGTGACGACCTCGAGGTAGCGCACCATGAACCCCATGATCTGCACGAGCAGGGTGGGCAGGCGCAGCTTCTCGAGCCCGGCGACGACGTGCCTCGGCTCGGTGGTCGTGGCGACGACGAGCGAGGCCATCACCCCGAGGGTGCCCTTGGCGAGCAGCGCCCAGCCGGACACCAGGCCCTGCTCCGAAAGTTCCAGCGGTCCGACCGACACCTTCGGGCCCGTGGCCACGAACGGCACGAGCAGGGCGAACACCACGAACGGGGTCTCGACGAGCATCCGCTTGGCGAAGTAGCCGAACGGCACCCGACTCGCTCGCTGGGCGGTGAGGACGAGCAGGAGGTGCACGCCATACGCCCAGTAGGCCGTGCGCGGCGTGAGCACCACGGCCACGACGTAGGTGAGGAGGGTGACGAGCTTGACGTGCGAAGGCAGCCGGTGGACCAGCGAGTGCCCGTGGAAGTGCAGGTGGTGGCCATGTCCTGCGCCCACCTCAGTCGTCCTGCTCGTCGCGGTTGCGTCGCCGCAGGGCCATGAACAGGCCTCCGGCGAGCGCTCCCACCGCGGCGACGCCCACGACCCCGGCGATGCCACCGGACAGGCGCGCGTCGTCGACGCCGCGGGTGGCGTACCTGGCGAACGGTGACCCGCTGCTCGCGGGGTCCTTCGCACGGTCGAGGAACCCCTGCTGACCGGCCACGGAGACGAGGCCGTCGGGGTGGCTGGAGGCGTAGTAGGAGACCACACCGGCCAGGAGGAGCGAGATGAGGACTCCTACGACCAGCAGCGTGCGCGTGGAGAGACGGCGTCGGGTCATGCGCCCACCGCCGTGCGGATCGTCAGCTCACGTTGCGCCAGAACAGACTTGGCGCCGTAGACGAGGTCGGGCCGGGTGAGGACGATGCTGGCCACGGCCATGGCGGTGATGGCCGCCTCGCCGAGGCCGATGACGACATGGACCCCGACCATGGCCGTGGCGACGGTCGCGAAGGGCACGTCGGCGTTGCCACCGAGGGCGAAGAGCGCCGCGAAGCCGAAGGCGGCGACCGGCACGGACACCAGGGCGCCGACCGCCGCGGCCGGGACGACCATCGAGATGCGCTTGGGCAGCACGGCCTGGACGAGCTTGAAGACGCCCCAGCCGACCCAGACGCCGACGATGCCCATGAGGGTGATGTTCGTGCCCAGGGCGGTGATGCCGCCGTCGGCCATGAGGATGGCCTGGACGATGAGCACCACCGTGATCGCGAGGGTCGCGGTGAAGGGCCCCACGAGCACCGCCGCGAGGGCGCCGCCGAGGAGGTGCCCCGAGGTGCCTGCGGCGATGGGGAAGTTGAGCATCTGGGTCGCGAACACGAACAGCGCCACCAGGCCGGCCAGGGGAGCGGTGCGGTCGTCGAGCTCGCGGCGCGCACCCCGCAGAGCCAGGCCCACCGCCGCGGCGGCGACGACTGCCGTCCCCGCCGACGTGGGGGCGTCGAGGAAGCCATCGGGGACGTGCACGGGTGCTCCTGCCTGCTCGGGTGCTGCGGCTGCCGCTGGGATAGGTTTGCTGCAGACCCATTCTGACTCTATTGCAAACAGTTCGCAATTACAGGAGTGGTCGTCCGGCCCTCAGCCACGACCAGTCCGCCCCACCCGCCACTTCGTGAGGAGCACCTCGACCGTGACCGACCGACTCAGCCCCGGCGACACCGCCCCCGACTTCACGCTGCCCGACGACCAGGGCGGCAAGGTCTCGTTGTCCGGCCTGCGCGGGCGCAACGTCATCGTGTACTTCTACCCGGCCGCGATGACGCCCGGCTGCACCAAGCAGGCCTGCGACTTCAGCGACAACATCAGCGCCCTCCACGGCGAGGGCTACGAGGTGCTCGGCATCTCTCCCGACAGCCCGGCCAAGCTCGCGAAGTTCCGCGAGCAGGACGGCTTGTCCATCCGCCTGCTCTCTGACGCGGACCGCGCCGTGATGAACGCGTATGGCGCGTTCGGGGAGAAGCAGCTCTACGGCAAGACCGTCGAGGGAGTCATCCGCAGCACGGTCGTCGTCGACGAGGAAGGCGTCGTGTCGCACGCCTTCTACAACGTCAAGGCCGCCGGACACGTCGCCAAGCTGCGCCGCGACCTCGGACTCGACTGAGCCCCGATCCGCCCACCTGCCGCCCACCTGCCGCGCACCTGATTGCCGCGCACCGCGCGCCCTGACCCGATCACCAGCCAAGGAGCCCCTGCCATGAGCGACACCAACTCTCCCAAGTCCGTGGACCAGATCGAGGCCGAGATCGCCGCGGCCCGGGACCGGCTTGCCGGCACCGTCGACGAGCTGCACACCCGCACCGCCCCGCAGGAGATCGCACGCCGCCAGGTGGCGACGGCGAAGGAGAAGTTCACCGAGGCGACCCGCACGCCCACGGGCGAGCTGCGTACCGAGCGGGTCGCGGCGCTCGCGGCAGCAGCGGTGGGACTCATCGGTCTCGGGGTCGCGCGTCGCCGTCGTGGCTGAGGACCGTCCCGACCTGTCGGCGGAGGGGTCGTCCCGGTCGCGGGCAGCCGCTGACCGGCTGCCCATCCGCATGCTGCACGACCGGGTGCTGGTGTCGCTCGAGGGGGAGGGTGGCGAACGACGGTCGGGCGGGGGCATCGTCATCCCCGCCACGGCCTCGGTGGGTCGGCGCCTGGCCTGGGCGAACGTGGTCGCCACCGGCCAGAACGTCCGCCAGGTCGAGGTCGGCGACCGGGTGCTGTTCGACCCCGAGGAGCGGGCCGAGGTCGAGCTGCACTCCAAGGACTACGTGCTGCTGCGGGAGAAGGACCTGCACGCGGTCGCCGCCGCCCGCGTCAGTGCGGACGACCAGACCGGGCTCTACCTCTGAGGGCCACCCGACGGCGAGCGGGCCTTCAGGGTGCAGCGGGACTGCTGGCTGTCCTCAGCCTCGCTGTGCGCGGGGCTGCACGGGCAGGCCGGCCTCGCGCCACGCCCTGAACCCGCCCACCACGTCGGTGGACCGGGTCACGCCGAGGCGCAGCAGGGCGTCCGCGGCCAGCGACGAGGTGAACCCTTCCTGGCAGAGCACGAGCACCCGCGTCTCCCAGCCGGCCTGCGCGAGCCGGGCCTCGTGGCGTGGGTCGAACCGCCACTCGAGCACGTTGCGCTCGACGACCAGCGGCGAGAGGTGCGCAGCGACCTCACCCTCGGCGGCGCGCTGGGCAGCGGGACGGATGTCGACGAGCAGCGCTCGCCCGTAGAGGACCTCCTGGTAGGCGCAGCGGACGCTGATGCGGCGCAGCCGGCTGCGGGCGTCGGCCAGCTGTTCGTCGATCCCCGAGCCGGTCCTGGGGTCTTCGGTCGTGATCGTCACCACTGCTCACCGGCCTTCTCGATCCCGGTGGCGCGCAGGCTGCCGTCCTGCAGGGCGTAGCGGGTCATCCCGCGCAGGGCGGGGGAGTAGACGTGCACCGACAGGGCGGGGATGGTGCCGAGGTTGGCCACGTCGTGGACGTGGTGACCC
This sequence comes from uncultured Actinomycetota bacterium, assembly GCA_963731235.1. Classification (GTDB taxonomy): domain Bacteria; phylum Actinomycetota; class Actinomycetes; order Actinomycetales; family Dermatophilaceae; genus Pedococcus. The sequence goes on from CAVSUT010000018.1 coordinate 225,348, forward strand.
CCGAACGAGCGGCCCTCGCCCTCGCTCAGCAACCGCTCCTGGACGGTGTTGCGCGCCCATGACCGCTCGACCAGCGTCCCCCTCACGGTGAGGAACGCGCCCTGGGACTCCAGGTGGTCGTGCCAGCCGGTGGTGGTGCCGACGGGCCAGCCGACCAGCCAGATCTCGAGGTGGGGCGTGGCATCGAGGCGTCGCCACGTGCGCTCCGGGGCGTCGAGGTCGACCAGGCTCTCCAGCTCCGGGTCGGTGGCGAACAGTGCTGCGGTGCGCAGCAGCTGGCTACGGGTGAAGCGGTCGATGCCGGGGGTTCCGGCGGTCGTGATGACGGTCATGGTCCTTCTCCTGGGTGTGGGTCTGTGGGGGTGTCGCGGCGGCATGCGTGTGGTGGCAACGCATTCGCGGACACACAGAGCCCTGCACCAGGCAGAGGTCAAGGTGGATTCGGCGGTATGCCGTGTGGCTGGTGGCCATGGAATGTCTCCGGTGGGTCTCGGGGTGACGCCGCGGGGAGGGCGTCGGGCTGGTGCGGGGCTGAGGTCAGGCGCAGCAGCAACACCGCATGACGCCGCAGCACATGGAAGCCATGTGCATACGCGTCACTGCGGTGGTCGAAGACATGCCACCAGTGGAGCACGGGTGGGACGAGCGCGTCCACGGACTTGGAAAATGTCTCGCGGGCCGGGACGCAAGGGTGCCTCGGTCAGTGCGAGCGGCCTCGCGACGGGGGCCGCCGGAGGTTGGCGCAGGCGAAGCAGGTGGTGGCGTGGGGCAGGGCCTCCAGCCGTTCGGCGCCGATGGGCTCGTTGCAGGTCTCGCAGAGCGTGGGTATGGGTAGGTCCGGCACGTGTTCGTCTCCTCGGTGGACCTCAACCATCGCACGCCTTGGCGGCGGCTGGTGCCCGCTCGACCGCCGGGCCGACCGCCGGGGCACCCAAACGGCCCCGTACGTCGGTCCACCGTCAAATTGACCCAGTGGAAGTGCGGAACCCCCGGACCAGTGCGGTCCGGGGGGTCCTGGGTGCGGGAGCCGTTGGGCCCGCAACGTTGGTGCGCCATCAGGGACTCGAACCCCGAACCCGCTGATTAAGAGTCAGCTGCTCTGCCAATTGAGCTAATGGCGCGCGAGGAGAGACATTAGCAGGACGATGCCGAGGAGGTGAAATCGGCTCCTGCAGCGTTCAGGACGGGCGGTTTCGACGCGTCGAGGCAACCAGAACCGCGCCTGCGGCTACGGCCAGCGCGCCCACCCCGACCGCGAGGCCGAGGCGCGTGGCCTGGCCACCCTGGTCACCGGAAGCCGTTGCGGTGGAGGGGCTTTGGGTCGTTCCGGCTGGGGAGGGGGAAGCCGTCGTGGTGGCCGTTCCGGGCGTCGTGGTCGGCTCGGAGGACGGGCTGGTCGCGGTCGTGGTCGACGCGTCGGTCACGGTGAAGGTCGTGGTGTCGGAGACCGGGTGACCATCCTCACTGAGGACCCGGAAGGCAACCGTGTAGTCGCCGCCGGGGAGGTCGCCGGTCAGCGCCTGGATCACGGTGGTCCCGTCGACGTCGGGACGCCCCCGGCCGACGTCGCCGGACGGGCCGGTGACGGTGACGGTGGCAAAGCTCGCCCCGATCGGTTCGTTGAACTCCAGCGTGACCCTGCCCGGTGCGGTGGCGACGGTCTCGCCGTCGCCCGGGGTGACCGACCTCAGCGCAACGTGCGCGTCAGCGGCGACGGCGCTGATGATCGAGGACAACACCCCGAGTAGCAGCCCCAGCACGGCCACCCACACGGTGATCCTGATGAGTCTGCGCTGGCGGTCTGATTCCATGAACACCCGCCCATCCTGCCTGATACGTCCGGACGGACGGCGACCGCACGCACCTGCGACAACCCTGCTCAGCTCCTGGGCCGCAACGGCCACAGCCGTGCCACCACCGTTCCCCGCACCGCTGAGACCGGTATGGGGCCGAAGCGACGCGAGTCCACCGAGTCACCTCGGTGGTCGCCGAGGACGAAGACGTGGCCCGGCGGGACCACCACCGGGCCGAACCAGGTGCCGTCGACCGAGGCCTGGTCGAGGTAGGGCTCCTTGACCTCCACCCCGTCGACGACGAGCAGGCCGTCGGCGATGCCCACCTCGTCACCTGCGACTGCCGCCACCCGCTTCACGAGATCGCCGCCGTCCGGCACCTGCACGACCACGACGTCGCCACGGCGGGGCAGGTCCCGGCCGGCGCCCCAGCTGCGGACCAGGAGGTGGTCACCGGGGCGGTAGGTGGGCTCCATGCTGTGGGCCTGCACCCGGACGGGGTGGGCGACCAGTGCCAGGACAGAGGACGAGCACGAGGACGCCGACCAGCGCGGCGAGTCCTGCGCGTCGACTCGCCCGGTCGGGGACCTGCGCGGGGACCCACCAGCGTCAGGCGTGGCGGTGATGGGCAGGGTCGGGCCGGGCTGGGCCATCAGAGGTTTCCGAGCAGCAGGGCCCCGACCCAGAGCGTGCCACCCAGGACCGCCAGCACATTCGCGACCGCGGTCCGCTGCCGGTGCGGCAGCAGCGCCAGGAGCGCGACCACGACCCCCAGCTCGGCGGCCAGCGCGACCAGGTCGAGAGCTCCTACGGCCTCGACCCCCGGGTTGCCCTCGAGGCCGGGCATCACCGGCACCCCAGGACCGATGGTGCCCGCGATGGGCTGGTGCACCAGGGCGGAACCGCCGTGGGAGGAGTGGCTCTCGGGAGCACTCCCGAAGGCGACGGGCAGGCCGACGGTGCGGCTCGCGACATACAGCAGGACGACGCCGATGGTCCCGCACAGGCCGAGGACGACCGCGGCCACCGTCGGTCGTCGCAGCACCACCCAGGCCAGGACGACCTGGGCGACCGCGACCGCGGCGAGGAAGGCGCCGTGCAGCCATCCGTGCGCGAGGTGCTCGGGGACGACGACCGCGTGGACCGTCGCGGCCACCAGCGACGCGGCAGCGGCCACTGCCACTGCGGTGCCGCCCCTCGGGAGCCGCACGACGGTCTCCGCTGCGGCGACGTCGCCGACGTAGGTGTCGGCCGACATCAGCCCGGCCCCTGGTCGTCGTCGGGGGGCTCGGGCAGGGTGTGGCACGGGTCGCCGAGCGGGTCGTCACCGGCCTCGGGGCCGACCACCTCGAACTGCGTCATCATGTCGTGGTCCTCGTGGACGAGGTTGTGGCAGTGGATCATGTACTTGCCGCGGCCCTCGAAGCGGGCCAGCACCCTGACGGTCTCGTTCTCGCCGACGTAGACCACGTCCTTGGGGCCGAGCTCGTGCGGCAGGGGTGGCTTGCCGTTGCGGTCCAGGACGCGGAAGTCGATGAGGTGGATGTGCACCGGGTGGAACCAGCCACCGGACAGGTTGCGGATCTCCCAGATCTCGACGTCGCCGTCGACCGGGCTCGCTTCGACGAGCGAGTGGCCGCTGGCGACGACGTCGTCCCAGGTGTGGCCGTTGATCGTGAACTTGCCGTTCGAGCGGTACAGGTCCAACCTTCGCGTGGCCACGGAGTCGGTCGTCTTCCGCGCCATCACGGCGTTCGCCGGGTTGAGCACGTCCGGCACGGTGTTGTCGGTCGGGTCGAAGTCGTCGCCGACCACGGCGAAGGCCATCACCTTGTTGGTGTTGGTGTAGTTGATGTTGTTCTTCGGGCTGGCGTTCTTGAGGACCACGCGCCGACCGACGGGGTACTTGCTGAAGTCGATGACGACCTCGTACCGCTCGGCCATGCCCTGCCGGAACGACTTCACGACCTTGGGAGCCGGCATCAGTCCGGCATCGGTGCCGATGATGGTGAACGGCTCGCCGGAGTCCAGGGACCAGGAGTAGGAGCGCGCGACGGAGGCGTTGAGCAGGCGGAAGCGGTACTTGCGCCGCTTGACCTGCATCAGGGGCCACGGGCGTCCGTTGACGAGGATGACGTCGCCGAACATGCCCGACTCGTCGTGGTTGTCCCACAGCAGTGAGCCGTCGGGCTGGAACATCGCATCGGTGACGATCAGGGGGACGTCGAACTCTCCGTGCGGGATGGGCAGCGAGCGCTCCAACGGGTCGTGCAGGTGGTACTGCGCCGCAAGCCCCATCAGGACGTTCTCGGCCGTGTGGTGGACGCCGTGGTCGTGGTACCAGAGGGTGCGCGCGGTCTGGGTGTTCGGGTACTCGTAGTCCTTGTACTGGCCCGGGTTCGTCACGTCGCTGGCATAGCCGTCGAACTGCGGCTTGGAGGCGGATCCGTGCAGGTGGACCGAGGTCCACGGCGCGTACTTCAGGACCGGGTGCCGGGTCGGGAGGCTGTTGATGTGGCGCATCACGGCCTTGCGTCCCTGCTCGACCGAGACGGTCGGTCCGGGGAACATCCCGTTGTAGCCCCACAAGGGGGTCTTGAACCCGGGCAGGATGTCCCCCATGAAGGGCTTCATCTCCACCCGGTAGTAGTCGGTCAGCCCGTAGCTCTTGTACGGCGCCAACACGGGAGGGATCGCGAAGGGCACCGTGAACGGCAGGGGCAGCTTGCTCGCGGGCATCCGTGGCGGCAGGACGGAGCCGGCGGTCACGGCTCGTTCCAGCGGGAGCGCGAGGGCGGCGCTGCCCAGGACCCCGGCCTTCAGCAGGTCGCGGCGCGACAGTGGGACAGAACTGGAGGTGGACATGCTGGCTCCCCTTACTTGCCTTTGTTCCCACGAGGCTAGAAAAGCGACCTTGGGAAAAAGTTCGGGATCTCTGCGACCAGCGGGAAGACGCCGACAGGGCGCCCCTTTCGAGGCGCCCTGTCCGGTGGAGCGGTGGCGATGTGTGGTGCGGTGCAACGCTGCTGGAGCGGTCAGCGGCGGGGGACCGCCCCCGGGAACGGGGCCACGACCGGCGGCAGCGGCCGAGCGGCGACGCCCTTGCTCAGCTGGCCCCGAGCGAGCCACTGCTGGTCGAGCGGCGTCGTGAACGGCTGGACGTCGCCGACGCACTTGGTGCCGACGGGCGGCACGGCCGTGGTGAGCAGGTAGGTCTCCACGGCGGTGTTCACGCAGGCGGACGTCCCGTATGCCGTGTGCCCCCAGCTGTTGCTGCTCACCAGCCGGCTGTTCGGCAGCAGGGAGGCGGCCTTCACCGCGCCGGCGTAGTTGGTGGCCGGGTCCCAGTAGTTGCCGACGACGAGCACGGGGTTCGTGGTGCGCTTGGTGAACGGGCCACGGTAGGCGTCCTCGTCGGAGACCTTCCACGTCGAGGACGCGCACGGGGCCGACTGCCAGGTCCAGAGCGGGCCGAAGCCCGGAGCACTGCGGTCGGCGCTCGCGCTGAAGTACGGCCAGAGGCGCGCCGTGCTCGGGTTCTTGCTGTCCGTGCAGAGCACGGACTGGAACGCCTCAGGAGCGTTGTCGTAGGGGAAGGCCCACCCTGCCGCAGCCCCCGCCTTCGCCAGTGCGGCCTTGGTGGCGCGGTCACTGCTCTGCTGGGCGGTGAGGCGAGCCTGCAGGTCTGCGGCGGTGCGACGGGTCGAGGCCGAGCGGGCCATCGGGTCCGCCAGCAGCTGCACGATGCCGCTGAGGTCCATGTCGACGTACATCGCGCCTTCGGGGCTGTAGAGGTCGTTCAGCAGCAGCCCGGTGACGATGGCATACGTCAGGGTGAAGAAGACCTGACCGGTCTCGGGGTCCTTGATGACGATCGGGTTCTTCTTGAGGTCGGCCATCGCCTGGGCGTAGACCTGTCGCGGATCACCGAGGCCGGCCAGCATGCAGTAGTCGGGCCCCGATCCCTTGCAGAGGTCGAGGATCTTCATGAGGGCCTTGTGGGCGGCCTCACCGGACTTCAGGCGCTGGGTCTGCGGCTGCAGCGTGGCACCCTCGGTGCCGGCCCAGGCGACCGGGTCGAGCACACCGTCGATGGCCACGGCGCGTACGCGGTCCGGGAACAGGTTGGCGTAGACCTGACCGAGGTAGGTCCCGTAGGAGAACCCGAGGTAGGACAGCTTGGTGTCGCCGAACGTGCGGCGCAGGACGTCCATGTCGCGGGCGACCTCGGCGGTGGACATGGCGGCGCCGAGAGCCTGACCGGAGGACGAACAGGCCCGGCCGAAGGCGACGGCGGACCCGATGTACTTCGTGCGCTCGGCGGCGGTCGTCGGGAAGGGCACGTTCATGCCGGACAGCGCCTTGGCCTGGGCGCCGAAGTCCTTGAAGCAGCGGACGTTGTCGCTGAAGCTGACGCCGCGGGGATCCACACCGACGATGTCGAACCTGGCCAGCAGGTCCGGCCCGAGGAAGTACGGCGCGAACGCAGCCAGCTGGACGCCGGAGCCCCCGGGGCCGCCGGGGTTCACGAAGAGCGTGCCGATGCGCTTCTTGGGGTCGGCGACGCGGATGCGCAGCAGGGCGACCTCTGTCGTGGCGCCCTTGGGCTGGTCGTAGTCCAGCGGCAGGCGGACCGTGCCGCAGGCAGCGCGGGGGGTCACCACGCTGCAGTCGAACCACGCGATCTTGGGCGTGGGCACCGAGTCCACGCGCCGGGCCTCCACCGCGCTGGTGCGGTCGGGTGCCGGTGTGGCACCTGACGCGGCGGTGGTCGTGGTCGGCACCACCACCGCTCCTGCCACCAGGAACGCGAGCGCGCCCCCCAACAGACGTCGAACCGACATGACTTCCCCCTTCGTCGCGCCGTACGACCACCCCATGCGGTCCCCCCGGCCGCTGCACATCCTTGTGCCTCGCGAGGGCCTACGGCAAGCACATGGACAACGGTGGATGACGACGGACGGGAGAACAGAGAACGGCCCCCGGTCAGCATCTCTGCTGGCCGGGGGCCGTTCTCGGTATGGGGTGAGCGACGGGGCTTGAACCCGCGACCCCCGCGACCACAACGCGGTGCTCTACCTGCTGAGCTACGCCCACCATGCGTCACGACCGGACAATGAAGCCGGTCGCGGAAGCGTGGACCATCGTACCTGTTGCCGGGCAGTGGTCGTGACCACCCCCGAACTGGCGCCTGCCCGCTGACCGCGCTCCGCGGCATACGCGCTCGCGATCAGGCGTGGTTGCCATCGTGGTCGACGACGTGACGGGCGGCGATGGACTTGGCGGTCGCGCTGTCCGGGCCGGGCGGGGCCACGAAGACCGCCTCGCGGTAGTAGCGCAGCTCGGCGATGGACTCGCGGATGTCGGCCAGGGCGCGGTGGCCGCCGGACTTCTTGGGGGAGCCGAAGTAGGCACGCGGGTACCAGCGACGCGACAGCTCCTTGATCGAGGAGACGTCGATGATGCGGTAGTGCAGGTGCGCCTCGAGCTCGGCCATGTCGCGCAGGAGGAAGTTGCGGTCGGTGCCCACCGTGTTGCCGCCCAGCGGTGCCTTGCGGGGCTCGGGCACCCACTCGCGGATGTAGTCGAGCACCTGCTTCTCCGCGGCCTCCATCGTCGTGCCGCCGGCCAGCTCCTCGAGCAGCCCGGACGTCGTGTGCATGTCACGCACGAAGTCGTCCATCTGCTCCAGCGCCTCGGCGGGTGGGGCGATCACGACGTCGACACCGTCACCGAGCTGGTTGAGCTCGAAGTCGGTCACGAGCGCCGCAACCTCGATGAGGGCGTCGTTCTCGAGGGAGAGACCGGTCATCTCGCAGTCGATCCAGACGATGCGGTCGTTGACAGAGCGATCTGTGGGGTTCTGCGTCACCCGCACACCTTATGGCCCCCTCACGACACGCGCTCCGCGTCGCGACCGGTGCTGCACTAACCTGCCCGTCATGACGTCGGGACAACAGGCGGGGTATGCCGCGGGCTCGCCCGGGGCGGCACCGACCGGCCCCGTGCGGCGCAGCAGCCGCAGCACGCTGCGTCGCTGGGTGCTCACGGGCGTCATCGTCATCGGGTTCGCGCTGGCCGCGGTCGTGCTGGCCGCCTACTACGGCGCCACGCTCGGCGTGGTCACCAGCCTGCTGGCGGTCCTCCTCGCGGCCATCCCGCTCGGCATCGTCATCCCGACCTTCTTGTGGCTCGACCGGTTCGAGGCGGAGCCGACGCGCTACCTGCTGGTGGCGTTCGGCTGGGGCGCGCTGGTCGCCGCCCTGCTCGCCGGCATCTTCAACACCGGCGCGAACATCGCCTTCCAGGCCGCTACGGGTGGCACCGAGGCGGCGAGCCTGGCCACCGCCGTGTTCTCCGCGCCGCTGGTGGAGGAGGCGGTCAAGGGCCTGCTCGTGCTGCTCGTCTGGCGGCTGCGCAGCCACGAGTTCGACGGCATCATCGACGGGATGGTCTATGCCGGGATCGTGGCTGCCGGGTTCGCGTTCACCGAGAACATCCAGTACCTCGGGATGGCCTACGCCGACGGTGGCGACGCCGCCCTGACCGGGACGTTCATCGCGCGTGGCCTGTTCACGCCCTTCGCCCACCCGATGTTCACGGTGCTCACCGGCATCGGCATCGGTATCGCGGCGACCACCCGCAGCCGGGTGCTCAGGGTCGCGGCGCCCGTCGCCGGATACCTGCTCGCAGTGCTGCTGCACGCCATCTGGAACCTCGCCGCCGTCACCGGCGGGGCCGGGCTGGTCACCGTGTACCTGTTCGTCGAGGTGCCCATCTTCGTCGCGTTCGTCGCCCTGGTGGTCTGGGCGCGTCGTCGTGAGGGACGGCTGATCGGCCGCTACCTCAGCACGTATGCCGACGCCGGGTGGCTCTCACCGAGCGAGGTGCAGATGCTCTCGACCATGGCCGGGCGACGGCAGGCACGCGTCTGGGCACGTTCGACCGGGCGTCCGTCGCTGGCCTCGATGCGCAGCTTCCAGGACACCGCGAGCGAGCTCGCCCTGCTCCGCGCCCGGATGCACCACAGCGCCGCAGACGCGCACGCCCTGCAGACCGAGCGGGCGCTGCTCGACTCGCTGGGCGCCCGGCGCCGGGAGTTCCTCGGCACGTACTAGCGTGCACGGCGTGCGCACCCTCGACCTCGCCTCGACCATCGGACCCGACCTCGTGACGCTTCGCCGCGAGCTGCACCGGGTGCCCGAGATCGGCATGGACCTGCCGCTGACCCAGCGGGCCGTCCTCGACGCGTTGGAGGGACTCGACCTCGAGATCACCCTCGGCCTCGGGCTGTCGTCGGTGGTCGCCGTCCTGCGCGGTCGCGGTGGTGACCGCACCGGCACCGACCGACCCGTGGTCCTGCTGCGCGGCGACATGGATGCGCTGCCGGTCACCGAGGACCTCGACCTCGAGTACGTCTCGCAGCACGAGGGGAAGATGCACGCCTGCGGCCACGACCTGCACGTCGCGGGCCTGGTGGGCGCGGCCCGGATCCTGCACGAGCTGCGGGACGAGCTCGAGGGCGACGTGGTCTTCATGTTCCAGCCCGGCGAGGAGGGTCCGGGCGGCGCCGAGCCGATGATCGAGGAAGGACTGCTCGAGGCGGCCGGCCGCCGGGTCGACGCGGCCTACGCCTTGCACGTGTACTCCTCCGAGCACCCCAAGGGCATGTGGTTCGGCCGGCCGGGGCCGCTCATGGCGGCAGCCGACGAGGTCACGGTGCGGATCGTGGGGGAGGGCGGCCACGGGTCGCAGCCGTTCCGCGCCAAGGACCCCATCCCCGTCGCCTGCGAGATCGTCATGGCCCTGCAGACGCTGGTCACCCGCCAGTTCAACGTCTTCGACCCGGTCGTCATCACGGTGGGCAAGTTCGTCGGCGGCACCAAGGACAACATCATCCCGGACGACGCGGTGTTCGAGGCCACGGTGCGCAGCCTCTCCGAGGAGGCGCGAGCCGAGGTCAGTGCCAAGATCGAGCTGCTCGCGACGCAGGTCGCCGCCGCCCACGGCCTGTCCGCGCAGGTCGAGCACCTGCGCGGCTACCCGGTCACGGTCAACGACGAGACCGAGTACGCCTTCGCCAAGGACACCATCGTCGACCTGTTCGGGGCCGACCGCTACACCCACCAGCGGGACCCCGAGATGGGTTCGGAGGACTTCGCGTTCGTCGGCCAGCTCGTGCCCAGCGCCTACGTCAACCTCAGCGCCTGCCCGGCCGACGACCACGACACCGCGCCCGACAACCACTCACCCCGCGCCGACTTCGACGACTCGGTGGTGCCCGACGGTGCCGCGCTGCTCGCCGAGCTGGCGCTGCGCCGGACCGCCCAGCTCAGCGGAGGCCGAACGCCGGATCGTCGCGGATCGAGCTGACACCGGCGTCGCCTGCGTGGCCGAGCAACGGCGTCACGCCCAACATCTGTTGCATGCCCTTGAGTGTCGAGTAGTGGTCGTAGGTCACGGTGGACTCGACCCCCACCGGCGTCGACGGAGAGATCACGATGAAGGGGATCCGCGGCGAGGTGGAGTTCCCCTCGTCCCAGGTGATGATGATGGCGGTCCTCCCGGCCTGGTACTCCGGGGAGCTGATCAGCTGGGGGACCACCTGCTTGGCCCAGTCGTCGCCGGCCTTCGTCCTGGAGCTCTTGGTCGACGGGTAGCCGCCGTGCATGATGCCCTGGCGCGCGGGGGTCAACAGGTTGAACGTCTTGGCCAGCGGGTTGGGCGAGGCGGTGGCGGCCTTGAAGGGGACCGCGAGCTGCTCGCAGAGGGACCGCGCCCGGGTGAAGAACTGGAAGGGCGCGTGGTTGATGATGAAGTCACCGGACCCCTTGAGGTAGCAGTTGGAGGGCACGGCCTCCTCGAGCTCCTGGGCCTGGGTGCCCAACAGCTCGAAGATGCTGGCCGATGCCTGCGGCCAGACCTTCGGGTTCCGGTTGCTGGTGATGGGCTTCTCGTGGGTGCACCTGCCAGCCGCGTCGGCGGCGTCGCAGCCGGTGTAGCCGGAGGTCAGGGCGATGTAGTTCGGCAGGCTGACGTCGGACACCTGGGTCATCCCGGCCGACGAACCGCACGCCTTCAACAAGGAGTTGAGGTAGGGCGCATTCTTGGTGTCGCCGACGATCTGGTCGTACGAGCGGTTCTCGAAGACGAGAAGGGCGATGCGGTCCCACCTGGGTGGAGGCGCGGCGACGCCGCAGGGAGCTGCGGGCGTCGGTGCCGCAGCCGCCAAGGCCGCGGGGGCCGCGAGGGCCGCGGGGGCCGCGAGGGCCGCGGGGGCTTCCGCGGCAGAGGCCCCTCCGGCCAAGGCGGGCAGTGCCACCAGTGCGGCGACAACCACCGCGCGTCGACTGAGCTTCATGACGTCTTCCTCCTGCTCTGCAGTGGTTTGGAGAGCCCAGACCACCGAACCCCTGTACGGGAGTGCACCCCGGACCCCTCGCGGCCCGAACTCGGGAGAAGGAGGTCAAGCCGACCATAGGGGCGATGACGGACACCTGTCGATGGTCTGTGGCGGGCAAGTTGCCGGCAGCACGCGGCGCAGACGTCTGAAGCCCGCTGGTCGTCTGCCTTGGCATGATGACGAGCATGAGGGCAGATGCGGCAGCGGACGAGAGCCAGACCCGCGCCCTGCTGGCTCACCTCGGAACCGCCATGATCGCGACTGGGCAGCCCGTGCAGGAGATCGAGGAGGAGCTTGCGGAGGTGGGCATCAGCCTGGGCTATCCCGACATCCAGACAGCAGTCGGCCCAACGGGTCTGATCGTCACCCTGACCGAGGGGGGTCCCGCAACGCAACGGTCGGCACCCGCCGGTTTGCGCCTCCACCAGTCCGCGAGCGTCCGTCGCATCCGCTACCAACTGGTCCGGGGCGAGCTCACGGCTGGCGCCGCCCGCGAACAGCTCGCGGCGGTGGCGCGTCGACCGGTGCGGCATCCGTTGTGGTTGGTCGCCCTGGCTTGGCCCGTGCTCGCCATCGGTATCGCGCTGATCCTGCAACCCGGGTGGGCCAACATCGCCGCGGCCGCCATCGGGGCGGTCATCGTGTTCGCGCTCGTTCGGCTGGCGGAGCGGCACCAGGTGGTGCGAGCGCTGCTGCCGACCCTCGCGGCGTTCCTGGTGTCCCTGGCCGTGTTCGGCGCGGCCAACGCAGGACTGCTCGAAGGTCCGTTGCGCACGGTCCTGCCGCCACTGGCGGTCCTGCTCCCAGGAGCGCTGGTCGTCAACGGCATGTCGGAGCTCGCAGCCGGGCACATGCAGGCGGGGTCGGCCAGGCTGACCTACGGTCTGGTGCAGCTGGCGTTGTTCGCGCTGGGACTGCTCATGGCGACCTCCCTGCTGCGGGTGCCGCCATCGATGCTGGCCAACCTTCGAGTCGACGAGATCGGCTGGGTCGGGGCTCCTGTCGGTCTGGTGCTCATCGGGTTCAGCATCTGCTTGATGGAAGGAGTCCCGCTACGGATGCAGGGTTGGGTATTGCTCGTGCTGAGCCTGGCCTTCGTGGCCCAGGTCGCCGGGCAACAGCTCGGCTCGATCGGCCTCGGCGGCTTTCTCGGCGCGATCGCGGCCAGCCTCGGGGCGAGCATGGTGGAGCTCCGCCGACCGCAGCTGGCTCGGCTCGTGCTCTTCCTCCCCGCGTTCTGGCTGCTCGTGCCAGGGAGCCTGGGACTGGTCGGCGTGACCGAGCTCGCAGCGGGCCGTCAGTCGGCCACCGACGTCGCCCTCGGCGTGCTCGGTGTAGTCATCGCGATCTCTCTCGGCCTGCTGGTGGGCTCCGCCCTGGGAAGGTCCCTGCGCGGACGGCTGGGTACGCCCTCCGGATAGGCCATCACGATCAGCCCATGCCGACGCACGAGAGCGCCCCTCGACCTCGGCGACACCCCGCGGGCCCACCGATGTCACCTCGTCATCGGTCACGACAACCCCAACCGGATCGGGCCTCCCCGCTCTTGAGCGTTCGCTCGAGGGCAGCAGTCGTGGCCTGGCCCCTCAGTCTCCGCGGCGCCAGTTGGTCACTTCACCCGGGCGAACTCCCCTCGCTCCACCTTGTCCAGGTGGCGTCGGACCTCGTTGCGGACCGTCCGGGCCAGGATGTAGAGCCCGATCACGTTGGCGATCGACATCGAGAAGATCATCGAGTCCGAGAAGCCGATCACGGGCTCGAGCGACAACGCGGCGCCCACCACGATGAACAGGCAGAAGACGACCTTGAACACGACCTCGGCGGTGCTGCTGTCACCGAACAGGTAGCCGGTCGCCTTCATCCCGTAGTACGACCACGAGATCATCGTCGAGAACGCGAACATGACGACCGCCACCGCCAGGACGTTGGGGAACCAGGGGATCACCGACTCGAACGCGCGCGAGGTGAGCCCGACCCCGCCGAGCTCGGTGGCCGCCGGATCGGCCCAGGCGCCGGTGATCACGATCGTCAGCGCCGTCATCGTGCAGATCACGATGGTGTCGATGAGGGGCTCGAGCAGCGCCACGAAGCCCTCGGTCGCCGGCTCCCTGGTCTTGACCGCGGAGTGGGCGATCGACGCGGAGCCGATCCCGGCCTCGTTGGAGAACGCGGCTCGCTGGAAACCGACCATCAGCACGCCGAGGAACCCGCCGGCCATGCTCTGCGGGTTGAAGGCGCCGGTCACGATCTCGCCGAACGCGCCGGGGACCTGGTCGATGCTGCCGATGATGACGATGAGGCATGCGCCGACGTAGGTGCCGGCCATGAACGGGACGATCTTCTCCGTCACCCGCGCGATGCTCTTGATCCCACCGATGATCACTGCGCCGACAGCCACCGCGAACACGAGGCCGATGACCCAGTTGATGTCGGCGAAGGGGCTGTCCTCGCCCCCGGTGACACCGACGATCTGGGCGGTGGCCTGGTTGGCCTGGAACATGTTGCCGCCGCCCAGCGAGCCCCCGATGCAGCAGACGGCGAAGAAGGCGGCCAGGAACTTGCCCAGCCGGGCGTTGCCGGTGACCTTGGCGACACCGTCGCGCAGGTAGTACATCGGTCCGCCGGACACCGAACCGTCCGCATGCTCCTGGCGGTACATCACCCCCAAAGTGCACTCCGCCATCTTGGAGGCCATGCCGAAGAATCCGGCGACGATCATCCAGAAGGTGGCGCCGGGGCCACCGAGCGAGATGGCCACGGCGACGCCCGCGATGTTGCCGAGGCCGACCGTCCCGGAGACCGCTGTGGCAAGCGCCTGGAAGTGGGAGACCTCGCCGGCGTCCTCCGGTTTGGAGAACCGGCCACGGACCAGGTTGATCGAGTGCGGCAGCCCGCGCACCTGCGGGAAGCCGAACCAGACGGTGAAGAAGATGGCAGCGGTGATCAACCACACCACGATCAGTGAGATCTCGGCGCCGAAAACCGTCACAGAGTAGAAGACGACGCTGACGATGAAGTCCGAGACCGGCCCGAAGTACTTGCTGACAGTGTCGTCCACGCCCATCGGGACGGCGGCGACGACGGTGTTCACGGGACCACCGTCACAGGCACGGTCGTGTGTTGCACGACTTGGGAGGGGGTGCTGCCGAACAGGGCCCGTTTGACGCGGCTGTCCCCGGTGCGCCCGAGCACGATGTGCCCGCTGTCGCGCTGCTTGGCGATCTCGATCAGGGTGTCCACCGGGTCTCCGTGCCGAACGATGGTCTCCACCGCGACCCCCTTGTTGCGCAGCAGCGCAGCCATGGGTTCGACGATCTGGGCTGTCGCGGCGGCGATCTCCTCGGCCCGGCGCGCGGAGCGGTGCGCGTTCTCCTCAGGAGTGTTGAACGAGAACGGCGACCAGGGAATCACGTGCACCACCAGGACCTTCAGGTCCAGCTGATGGGCCCGGTCGGCCGCGAACTCGACGGCTCTCCTGCTCTGCTCGCTCCGGTCGACACCGACAAGTACCTCTGGCACGTCATCACCCCAATGACCCCGGAACTGTGACCAAGCCCACAACCCTAGGCCCCTTTCGGTGCCACTGTCACCCCTCGGACAACGTGCAGGACTGCGGAGCCCGGCCTCGGCTGAATAGCGATCCAGCTCAGACGTGTTCGTCCGACGGGTGCTGGCCCGGCTGGACGGACCACTCCGGCGGCTCGTCGGCACCGGACTCCTCGTCGCGCGCGGCGTCGTCGGCTGTTGCCTGCAACGCACCGGCAGAGTGGTGCACCGGCGCGTACACGGCATACAGGCGCATCGGCTCCTCGCCGATGTTGGTGACGTTGTGCCAGGTGCCGGCGGGGACCATCACGGCCCAGCCGTCCTCGACCTCCTGGTCGAAGTCGAGCTGGTCCTCGGTGGGACCCATCTGTACGCGGCCACGACCGCCGTCGAGGCGGAGGAACTGGTCGGTCTCTGGATGCGCCTCGAGGCCGATGTCTTCGCCGGGCGGTATCGACATGAGCGTCAGCTGGAGGTACTTGCCCGACCAGGCGACTGCTCGGTAGTTGTCGTTGTCGAGGGTTGCCTTCTCCAGATCGAAGCTCTGGGGCTGAGGTCCGATGTCCTTGATGGTCATGATGATCTCCTGGTCGACGGCGCTGATCCGTGGGCGAGTTCCACGCTAGGGCACGGGCCCCGCCGGGTCCCGTTCTGGTTCGGGGCGTCGCAACAATGCCTGTTGGTGCAGCGGTTGTCTGCTCAGGGCCACGGTGCGGTCCTCAACTCGAGCGACCTGATCAACGGTGGCTTCAGGTCGGTTCCTGCCCGGTCCGGTGCACGGCTCACGCTTTCCCAGCGCCTACACACATCGACGCAGATCAGGTGTCACCTATCCGTGCAGCAGACCCGACTGCCCGGGTGACTGTGCTGGAGTTCTGGCCCGACTACGGCCTCGGCCCGCTGTGGACCGATGACAGCAAACCTTCCGACCTCGCGTCGCTTGGCATCGACCGAGGCCTCGCGGAGCAGCTCACCGCAGGGAATGCGGGCTACGAGGAGAACAAGGTGCCAATCGATGGCAATGGTGACGCGGCGTGGCTGCGTGAGGGCCGTCGGCTCCTCCACGAGGTCCGAGTCGCGTTGGGGGCCAGGTACCGAGTCGTCGTGACCGAACCTTGGTTGGGGTGAGGACCCAATCTGACGGCGACCGCTCATCGACACGATCAGTCAGCGACATGAGCGACCGTCAATTTCGTCTTGACATCCATCTTGTGTCAAGACATGCTTGACGTGTGGAGGTTCGGGCCTCGGCACGCAAACACGGCATCGATGACGCCGACATCGAACACGCTTGGGCCGACGCGATGCGCCTCGTTGAGTACGACTACGAGGGCGAGGACTGGCAATCGGGCCCGACCGCCATGGCCGGATGCTCGAGCTAGTAGCCGTGCCGGCCGCTGAGCCGACGCGATCATCCACGCGGACCGGCTCCGTCCGGTTTTCTACGACTACCTGAGATGAGGTGATGACCATGACGAAGCTCAAGGCAGACCACGACCGCACCGGGCTGGATCAGCTCGACCCGGCCACGCACCCGGCCCGTGACGCGGCGAGCTTCCGGCGCATCATCGCTGCCCGGCAGAACCTGGCCGTCGCCGAGCAGGAACTGCACTCCGCCGTGGAAGCGGCGCGGGAGGCCGGTGACTCCTGGACCGTCATCGGGGCCGCTCTCGACACCACCCGGCAGGCGGCGCAGCAGCGGTTCGGCACCTAACCCTCCGCGGCATGAGCGTCCACCTCGTCGCGCCGTTAGACGGTCGCGCCGTCCCTTCGCTTGATCGGTAGCCAGGTCTCCAACGAGCGGCCCAAGGATGCTCCCAGACGCTCTCCGATCACGCAGAGCGTCTTCTCCCAGGGGTGCCCGACCGTGCCTTCTGTGAAGTCTGGCGTGAGGAACGCGTAGTAGTCCCCGTCGGGGTACACCGGCACTCGCCAGTCCGCCCGCCAAGTCAACGCCTGATGGGCGGGCCGGAAGCTATACGCAGGATGCTGCCAATCGAGAACGACCAGTTCAGCGCCGGGCAAGGCCCATACGAACGCCCGGAGGGCCTCGGCGTTGATCGCGTCGTACGCCGCGCCGCGCTGTGGTCCGTCCGGGATCACGCTCAGGTCGAAGGTCACGGAGGGGACCGGCTCCGTGATCGCTGGCCGGGCATCTGGTGACACTCCGGCACGGAAGCCGGATCGGGAGTCGAACATTGCCCAGCAGTCGTCGTACTCGGCTCGGTTCAACTCGGTCCATGCGTCCTCAGGCGGCTCCGCGAAGCGTTCACTCACAGCCATACCTTAGAGACCGCTCATCGGCACTATCGCTCGACCAGCGGCATGGGCGGACGTCGGCCTTGAGACAGCAGACTGTCTATCGGCTCTCATCTCCGCACGAGCGCGTACATTTCCTCGATCAATGCGTCTAACTCACGTCGTTTACGCATCGCCGTTCGACCAAACCCGAGCGAGAGGTCGAGTAGCCCACCCATTCCATGCACGGACCTGCGTAACTGATCCTGGACGTGTTCATTGGCGTCGGAGGTCAGGTCAAGAGCCCCCAAGATGGCAAGCTGAGACCGCAACCAAGCCGCGCGTTCCCTGTGCCGGTCGTAGGTCTCCAAGAGCTCGGCAATCTGCTCCACGACGTCGATCAACTGTGCGCTCTGGGTCTCTTGACCGGGCATATGGCCATGATGCCCTGTGGACACGTTCGCTCGGACGGATGACACCGGATCGCGGCAGATGAGTGCGTTCCTACTCGCCTTCGATCTAGAGGGCGCGACGCATCGCCTGTGTCGCGGTGTCGTCAAGCCAGGTGAGCCGATAGGTCTCGCCAAGGAATCGGAACTCTCCTCGGTCCCAATCGGACAGTTCGTCCTCCAAGTCGTCGGGCAAGATCCAAGTATCGGTGTCCTTACCCTCAGGCGTCTCTATCCACAGGATGGCGAACTCCTGTGACGGGGACCATCGCGTCCACCACAGATGACCGCCGATCTGGGTAGCGATCACATCTGGCTGAACGTAGAAACGTCCATGTCGCCCGGAGTCGTCACCAAAGCTGGCTGCCCGGTGCCGATACGGATCCAGTCGGGGGTTCCGAGTGGAATGGAACGTCGGACGGTGGGGCACCGCTCCAGTCTTGCAGCCTCGTCGGCGACGTGTCTGAGTCGACGTCCGCAGGTCGCCGAAGCGCGCGACGCGCGGCATGAGCGGAAGTCAGTTTGGCTTGCTGAGGTCGACGTCGTACTCCCAGAAGTGCCGGTCGATAATCGCCTGTGTCTCCACCTCCCCCTCCACCCAGATCAGGTCGTATCGCTCGCCCTCCCATGTGACAGTTTGAGTGAGGACCACTTCCGCGTAGATGTTTTCGGCGGTCTGATCCTCGGCGGCATACACGGAGTCAAATGCGTAGTCACCGATCGGTTCCTCAGGGGTTGGCCGGAACGCGAAGTGAAGCTCCGGTAACCAACCCCCGTGGCGGAGTGATCGTCGCCAGGGCGGACCCACGGAGTCCACGACCTGCATGACCAGCATGTTGAACCGCCCCGGGTTCGGTGGAGGCTCTCAATCCATGGAGGATGAGAGTCATGGCAGCACCGAAGAAGTACGGCGACGAGCTGCGTGAGCGCGCGACCCGGATGGCCGTTGAGCTGAGGCAGGACCCGGCGACGAGGTCGGGGGCGATCGCTCGGGTGGCCGGCCAGCTCGGGATGCATCCCGAGACCTTGCGCAACTGGGTCCGGCAGGCCGAGATCGACGGCGGCGCCCGGGCGGGCACCACGACCAGCGACGCGGAGCGGCTGGCCCAGCTGGAGCGGGAGAACCGCGAGCTGCGGCGGGCCAACGACGATCTTGCGGACGGCTTCGGCTTATGCAGGTGATCGGTGTCAAGCGGGGCTGTCGTCGAGGCGTTGGAGGAGGGTGTCGTAGACGTCTCGTCGGCCGGTTTGGCCCTTGGTGTCGGCGTCGTCGCGTTGGGCCTGGATGGTGGGCCGGTGCTCGATGGTGGTGAAGAACATGGTGCAGGACTCGCAGATGGTTTCGTAGCGGCAGTCGAGCTCGATCGGGCGGGCGCAGTAGCCGTTGCCGAGCAGCCGTTTGCTGGCCTCGGCACGTAGGGCGCGCATGGCCGGGCCGGCGGCGTCAGCGGGAAGGACGGGGGGTTGGGCGGTGGCGTAAAGGGTTTCGACCTTCTTGGTGACGGCGAAGTACTCGTCGGCGACGGTGCGGTCGGCGATCCGGGCGTACACCATGGTCATGGACAGGTCGTGGTGACCGAGCAGGGCGGCGATGGCCTCCAGGCTCATGCCGCGGTTGATCGCCTGGGTGGCCAGGGTGTGGCGCAGCTGGTGGGGGTGGACGTGCCCGAGTCCGGCCGCGGTGGCGGCCTTTTGGACGGCCTTCTCGACCCGGGTCGGTGGGATCGGGCGGCCGCGTTCGGTCAGTAGCAGCGAGGAGGCCTGCCAGTCGGGGCGGGCGGCGATCCAGGCGTCGAGCAGCTCCTTGAGCTGTGGGTGCAGCGGGATGTACCGGTCGGTGTGCAGCTTGCCGACCGGGGTGCGCAGCCAGTAGCCGGTGCCGATCTGAACGATCGCGTCGACGGTCAGGCCGAGCAGCTCGCCGCGGCGCATCCCGGTGCGGGCCAGGGTGGTGACGATGAGCCGGTCGAGCGGGTCGGGCAGGGCACGGGCCGCGGTCATGAAAGCGGCGGCTTGGGGGTCGTCGAGGAACTTGGGCAGCGGCTGGTCCAGACGGGGCCGGTCGCTGCGGTACACCGGGACCCGGGTGGGGGCGTCGTCGTAGTCCCACTCGATGATTCGGGTGAAGAAGGTGCTCAGGTGGCCCATCCGCATACCGAGCGTGGTCTTCGTCAACGGTTTGCCGCGGTAGCCAGGCCGGTCGGTCAGCTGCTGCTTGTAGGCCTCGATGTGCTCCCGGTTGATGTCCCTCACGCGCGTGACGGGCGGGGTCGCGGTGAGCAGGGACGCAGCGAACTGGCGCAGGGTCGTGTCGAACAGGACTACCGACGAGGGCCGCAGGGACAGCGAGCACTGGTGCAGGTAGCGGCGCATCGTTGCGACGAGGGCGGGAGCCGCGGCGGCGAGGTCGTCCCAGTCGACCTCGTTGACGGGTCGGCCGGTCCAACGGCGTCGGATGTCCGGGGCGGGCGCCTGTCCGCGGTGGTACATCACCGCGTCGAGCCCGAACAGGGGCGTGGACAGCGTCTTGGGCCGGTACCCGCGCTGGGTGATGACGGTGTCATGCACCGCGGCCCTGGCTTGTTGGTACGCCGTGGCGGTCAGTGCCTGCGGGCTCTTCCCGACGACGACGCAGATCTTCGCCAGCCACGACCACATGCGACCGATCTCCTTGCTACAGAAGCCAAGTGATGCGGCTTGAGCCTCGAACGACTGGGCCTGGACTGGGTAGGCATCACGCACGTACTTGCCCCACCGGCAGCCGGAGGCGACGACGAACTCGACGTCCACGGCCAGGCCGCAGGCGATCACCGCGTGGCCAGCGAACGAGGCGACTTCGGTGCGTACACGGCGTCGCTCAGCTACCGGTGTGACCGCCCAACCGTGCAGGTCGCCGAATCGGCCCGCGAATCCGACCACCCCGGCCCGGCGGTTCCGCAGGCTCGCCGGTGTCAGCGCCGAGTCCAGGTAAGCATCCGCCGCCTGCGTCAGCGAGGAGGGGACGGGTTCGGCTGGCGGCTCCCCGACGGGAGTGTGGACGGTCGCCGACGCGATGCTCATGGCTCCTCCTCGTGCAGGCCATCGAGGATGGCCATCGCCCGCTGGTACTCCCCGGCGAGCCAGTCGTTCGACAGATGCAGATAGATCCGGGTCGTTTCGATCGAGGCATGCCCGGCCTGGGCCTGGATCGCCTCGAGCGCCATCCCGGCCTCCCGCAGCCGGGTGAAGCAGGTGTGCCGCAGCTCGTGACAGGACGCGTGCGCCAGCCCGGCCCGGGCCCTCGCGCCGGCCAGTACCTCATCGACCCCGGCCGCGGTCAGCGGCCGTCCCCGAGTCGGGCCCTTGAGCACGACGAAGACGTGATCGTCGACGGCCTCACTCGGCCGCTCACTGCTCAGATAGGACGCGAGCGTGGTGAAGAAGACGTCGGCGACCGGGACCAGGCGCTGGTGTCCGCCCTTGCCGTTGGCGACGAACACGCGCCGGTCCCCGACCTGCACGTCCTGGAACCGCAGCCCAAGGACCTCGCATCGGCGCAGCCCGCCGTGAACCATCAAGGCGACCATGGCGCGGTCGCGGTTGGTGCGCAACGCCGCGTTCAGGGCGGTCACCTCCGAGGGGGACAGCACCCGAGGCAGCTTCCGCGGTGCCCGCACCAGCGGCGCCCCTCGCCGCCCGCCCTGGCCACGCCCATCCGGTCGGGCATGACGAGCGCCAAGGCTGCGCGGGACCGGGTTGCGGTCACACATCCCCCGCAGGAACAGGTACTCGAACAGTGAGGAGATCGTGGCCAGCCGCCGTTTGATCGTCGATGCGGCCAGGCCCGCCTCGCCGTCCTCGAGGCGGACCACGTTGCCGCCACGACGCGGCGCGCGTTGAGCCTCAATGAAGGACAGCACGTCGGTGACCGTGACCTGCCGCGGCGGCTTGGCCACCACCGTGAAGAACACCTTCAGATCGAACGCCTGCGCCGCCAGCGTGTTCGCCCGGACCCGGGCCGCGGTGAAACGCAGATACTCATCCACCAGCGGGTCACCCAAGCTCGGCACGCTTCCCGCCGAGCGCACCAGTAACGGCATGAACGACCCGATCCCAGACGTGCGAACCTCCTCAAGGGATGCCTCAAGGACAGCCTCCACCCGCCCCCGCTGCAAGCCTGGAACCGACGCGCCGATCACCTACATATCAAGCCTTTCTTCGCGGCGGAGCTCGACCGCCCCATCACCAAGTAGTTGCCTACGTCGACGCCCATCGCCACGACGTGGTCGATGAGCGCGAGGTCGGGGTCGAGCCGATCTGCGCCGTGCTGAACCAGGCCGGCGTGCAGATCGCCCCGAGCGGCTACTACGCCGCCAAGACCCGCCCACGATCGGCGCGAGCCGTCCGGGACGCGGAACTGGTCGTCGACATCAAGACCGCCCACAAGGCGAACATCGGTGTCTACGGCGCCCGGAAGGTCCACGCCGAGCTCAACCGCGAAGGCGTGAAGGTCGCCCGCTGCACCGTGGAACGGCTCATGCGGGCGCAGGGCCTGCGCGGCATCGCGCGGGACAAGACCCGCAAGACCACCATCGGTGACGGCGCCGAGACGGCGCGTCCCGAGGACCTGGTCGAGCGCAAGTTCGTCGCGACCGGCCCGAACCAGCTGTGGGTGGCCGACCTGACCTACGTCCGCACGCATGCCGGCTGGACCTACGTCGCGTTCGTCCTGGACGTCTTCAGCCGGATGATCGTGGGCTGGCAGGTGTCAACCTCGTTGCGCACCGATCTGGCCCTGGACGCCCTCGACATGGGCTTGTGGGCGCGGCAGCGGTCCGGCCAGGACGTGACCGGACTTGTCCATCATTCGGATCGAGGAGTTCAATATCGAGCGATTCGCTACACCGAGCGGCTCGCCGAAGCCGACGCTGTCGCATCGGTCGGGTCCAAGGGCGATTCATACGACAACGCGATGGCCGAGGCGCTCAACTCGTTGTTCAAGGCCGAGTGCATCCGCAACCCGGCCATGCGCCC